>CAUJHS010000018.1 GCA_963204915.1 Planctomycetota bacterium
GACGCCGCGCTGCTTGTTGTTGCTGGCCTGGCGCCAGGCAGTGGTTTCGGCTCGCAGCAAGTTGATGTCTCCCAGACGGCGGCCTTTCAGACACTGGCGCGTGAGCGAACTCAGTTCGTTTTCGGCGATGTTCAACCAACGGCCGTGTTTGGGCGTGTAGCAAAATACCAAACGCCGCAGCAGCGCGCGCCTGCTCCGGTTCGAAGGCCTCGTAGAACGCGCCTTTGGTATGCGTGTTCAAATTGTCGCAGACTAAAATCACCTTCTCCGCGCGGGCGTAGCACGTGTGCAACAATTCCGCCACCTGCCGCGCCCAGTCCACTTTGGTGCGCTGCTTCTCGACATGCACCTCGCGCGCCTGGTTGTTCGCGTCGGTCTCGCTCGTGAAGCGATCCAACGCCATTCGTCTAGATCATTACGAGATCATTACCACAATCCAGAATGTCCCCTTTTCCCTGCTTGTTCCCTACTACCCGCCTGGGACCCCACAATCCCGTAGTTTCCCCAACACAGATTCCAACCACGCTACGTTCTTCGTCGTAGAAAGCACAGGAAGCAAACCTTTCGTACCGTCTGGTTCACAAAAAATCACTCGCAACGTGCCGATTGATTGCCCCATTACTTCCTCTGACGCGTTGACGACCAGACCAATAAAGCTTTTCCGCACAAAAAGAACGCATTCTCCGTTGCTTTCAAATAAGACGGACTTATCGTCCCATGAAACTTTGAGAATCCCTTCGCTGACCGTGCTAGCGCCAATTTGAACTATGGTTCCTTGGCAGTAGCTCGCGAACGGACGCGGAACCTCAAAGTTTACGTCATATGGCAATTCAAATATACAAGTTTTCATAACTTTAGGCTTTACGGAATGGAAACTTCTTTGCCGCCGAGATAAAAAGTTGCCTTACTCTTGAGTGCTGGGTTAGCCATAATTGTAGAAATCTCCCAGTTAGTTATATTGCTAATCATTCCATTCTCTGCCCATTCCTGGTAGTCAATGCCCTTTGCGCCGCGCTGAATAATATTTGGCAGGTCATCGACACATTTAACAACTCCGTCAAGATTCACGTGAATGTGCTTTGCGTCATTGAGTGCGGTAGTCACGTTTCGTGCAAGCTTCTCGTACGATCCTGGCCACCAATGTCGGTAAATATCCCCATAATGCTTTGCGCCAACATGCTTCGTAAAGTTCTCCAATAAAGTGGGGGATTTCGTTGTCTGGTGCCTCGCGAGTCCTATCGCAAAGTCGAACGCATCATCTCCTATCGGCGCGGCAGCTTCGGCTCCGGCAACACGTGCAGCGTCGTCACCAAAAGTGCTGAGAGCGTCGTCACCGAGGCTGCCCGCGCTACTCGCCAAGCCAGGCGCAGCCGCCATGAATTGAATGTTGGTAGTGGCAAGTGCTGTCATTGCTCCAAGTTGTGCGTCACCCGGCTTGCATTCTTGAAAATATGCGTCGGGCCGCAAGCCATTGTTCTCTACTGCGTCGAACGCAGCACGCTTGCGTATCTCGGGCGGGTGGCTGGGGCGGAGTCTTCGACGCCCCAGTTGAGGTGATCGCGAGGTTAATCTTGGAGACGCATCCGGTTCATCGAGCGACGAGTCGTATTGCTATGACGCCAATGGCAATCGCACGAACACGGGGTATGCGACGGGCGACGGCAACTTGCTGGAGTCGAACGGGGTTTTTGATTACGAGTATGACGATGAGGGGAACCGTGCCAAACGCACCAGCTCGACCCCGTGGTGCGGGCCAATCCAAATGCCGTGGGTCAACCTCATGATCGCCGACGATGTGGGCCTCGGTAAGACCATCGAAGCAGGGATGGCGGCGCTGCAGCTCTTCGTCCGACACCGGGCCAAAAAGATTCTGGCGATCTGCCCGTCCGCGCTGCAAATCCAGTAGCGCGACCAGATGCGGAATAAGTTCGGCCTTGACTTCCGCATTGTCGATTCGAGCCTGAGGCGCGACCTACGCAGGCGACTCGGCGCTTTCCATGTTGCTGCCGGCGGCATCGTGGGGACGCTGCTGACGGCCTTTAATTGCGACGGCCGTCGGAGCGGTTGGTCCAGCGCGGTGCGACGCTCGTCGTGTCCTACGGCGGGCGAATGGTGATTCCCAACTGGGCCGTACGCCAGTCGTCAACGCGGATCGTCGAACGCATTCTGGCCCAGGGCGATTATGAGCTGACGGCGGAAGTTCGAAGAGGGTTCCTTTCGACGGCGGGGGACCAAGAGGGTCTCGGAATCGGTAAGCCATTGCGGAGAAATGTGTTACGTCGCGAGAAAAAGAGAGTATTGTTACGAAGAGGGTTCCTTTCGGGGAGGTGCTTAATTGTAGAGTTGGTTTCGGCGGTGATGACGCCGTAGACGCCATAGGTGATGTGGTTGACGACGGTGGTTGTATCTGTCATTGAGTCGAAGTCAGCGATATCGCGCACCGTGCTAAGGTTGTCGGTAAGTGGCCAAAGGACTTCGCCAGCAACGGTTGTTCCCAGCACGTCGTCGATTTGTTCATCGGCCAGAACCTGATCGACGGCGGGACCGTGGAGGTAGCGGTTGGTTAGGTCGCCGTTGGCGTTGAAGGTCAGGACGATGTGGTCGCCGGCGTGGCCGCGTTCGTGGCGTTCGCCGTCGAGAATGTAATGGGTTTCTTCGTCGTAGTCGGTGTCGCCGTCGGTGTCGATCAGCTTGGCTAGGCGGCGGCCGCAGAGATCGTAGATGTAATCGACGATCTGCGTGGCGGGGCCGGTTGCGCTGGAGCGAGTGGTGCTGTTTACCAGGCGGTTGTGATAGTCCCACTCGTATTCATCGACGATGCCCGTGGCGATTTTCGTGCGCGTGAGGCGGTTGCCTTCGTTGTCATACGTGTAATCGTAAACGCCGTCCGAGAGAAGCTGATTGTTGTCGCCGGTGTCGTAACCGGTCATCGTGCGGTTGCCGTTGACGTCGTAGGCAAAGCTCTCGTCCGTCTGATAGTCGTAGTCCGCGCTGGTCAATTGGTTCGCGTTGTCGGAGCTATACGTCGCCGTCCCATCTGTCAACGAATCGAACTGCGTAACTCGGCTGGCGGCGTCGTAGGCCCAGTCGTAATCGGCCAGCGTGGTTAGGGCTTGCGCGTGCGTCAACGCGGTCAACCTTCCCATGCCGTCATACACATACGAACTCACCGCGACGAGGTCGGCTGCCAGTAAGTCCTCGTAGCGGCTGATCTCAGTCCAGCGGTCGCGGTGGGCACAGCCCACCCTACACTTTTGGGGGCAAAGCCTTGGAAGGACGAAAGGCACCACCGTTGGCGTGGTTATCTGCGAATCTTATTCCTACAAAGCGACAAGGCTTGGAACACGACTTGCAGGCAATGATACCGTTTGGTGATTCTTCGTAAGCCTTAACCGAACGGTCGGAAATTGCCCGTCAAGGTGTTTCATGTCGATTGAAGACCTCTGGTACAAGCACGCCGTCATTTACTGCCTGGATGTGGAAAAGTACCTCGACGCCAACGGCGACGGCGTGGGAGACTTCGAAGGGCTAAGCCGGCGCCTGGATTACCTGGCGGGGCTGGGAGTCACCTGCTTGTGGCTTCAACCGTTTTATCCGTCGCCCAACCGCGACAACGGCTACGATGTGAGCGACTATTACAACGTGCATCCCAAGCATGGCTCGCTGGGCGACTTTGTCGAGTTCATGAACCAGGCGCGAGCGCTGGGCATGCGCGTGATTGTCGATCTGGTGGTGAGCCATTCCTCGCGCGAGCATGCTTGGTTTCAAGCCGCGCGGGAAGATCGCCAGTCGCCCCTGCGGCCCTGGTACGTGTGGGCCGACGAACGCCCTGAGGATCACGACTCGGGCGTGGTGTTTCCCGGCGTGCAAACCACCAACTGGACCTGGGACAAAGCGGCCAAGCAATACTACTTTCACCGGTTCTACGAGTTCCAGCCCGATCTCGACACGCATTACCCCGCGGTGCGCAACGAGATGCGCAAGGTCATGGGCTTTTGGCTGGAGCTGGGCGTCTCCGGGTTTCGGATGGATGCCGTTCCGTTCCTCATCGAGCGCAAAGGCGCCAACGTGGATCCTGTCAAAGACTATGAACTCTTGCACGAGCTGCGCGACTTCCTGCAATGGCGCTGCCGCGACGCGATCCTGCTGGCCGAAGCCAATGTGCCGCCTGAAGAAAGTCTGAACTACTTTGGCGACCAGGGAGATCGGCTGCAAATGATGCTGAACTTCCCCGTGAACCAGCGGCTGTTTTACGCAATGGCCACGGCCGATTTGAAGCCGCTGATCGAAGCCTTGGAGCAAACCCGCGAACGTCCTCGTGCGGCGCAGTGGGTGCAGTTCCTCCGCAGCCATGACGAGCTTGACCTGGGCCGGCTGACTGAAGAACAACGGGAGCGCGTGTTTCAGGCGTTCGGGCCGGAAGAGAACATGCAGTTGTATCAGCGCGGCATCCGGCGTCGGCTGGCGCCCATGCTGGGCAACGACCGGCGCCGGCTGGAACTGGCGTTCAGCTTGCTGTTCTCGTTGCCGGGTACGCCCATGATGCAGTACGGCGACGAGATTGGCATTGGCGATGATCTTTCGCTTCCCGAGCGGGAATGCGCCCGCACGCCCATGCAATGGACCGCCGAGCCGCACGGCGGGTTCTCGCGCGCCGAGGAGACGGTGAAGCCGGTCATCGCCGAGGGCGAGTTCGGTTATCCGCGGCTTAACGTGGCGGCGCAGCAGCGCGATCCGAACTCGCTGTTAAGCTGGAACGAGCGCATTCTGCGCACCCGGCGCGAGTGCCCCGAGTTCAGTTGGGGCGACTACACGATCCTGCGCACCCATGCGCCCGAAGTGCTCGGCCTGCGCTACGACTGGCGCGGCACGGCCCTGGTGACCTTGCACAACTTCAGCGCCGAGCGGCGCCCGGTGCGGCTGTACTTCGATGATCCGCAAGCAAAACGGTTGTTCAACATTTTTACGGACGAAGCGAGCCAGGCCGATGATGCAGGCGTGCACCATTTCGATCTTGAAGGTTACGGCTACCGCTGGCTCCGCGTGGGCGCGCCCGACCCCGCGCTTGATCGCACCGCGTTTTAAATAGCCAGCCAGCGCATTTTGCGCCATGGCTGGCTTGCGCCACGGCGTGACCTTGTGAGGCTAGTTTTGGGACGATGCTTAGGGCATTTTCACCAGAAGCGCCACCAGGGGTTCATGCGGCGGATCAACCGTTTGGCGCGCTGTTCGATGTCGGCGTATCCGCAATGGACGAGGTCGCGGGTTGATTTGAGGATTTCTTCGCGTAGCGGTCCCCGCAGCGTTTTGACGGCGACGGCCCGTTCGAGGGATTCCATGGCCTCCAACGTTTCCTGGTAGTTCGCGGGAGTCATGGGGTAACCGTGATAAGGATTTGTTTCGGCGGTTTCGCCACATCTCAAACGTAGCGGTGTTGCTGAGAAACCGCAACGACGCCTGTCCGCCATTTGGGCCATCGCGCCATCGGGAGACGGTCGCGGTGAACGGCGGGCGACGCGGCTTGCGATTACCAACCCAGGAATTCCGCAACCTCGGGCGTGGGGGCGCGGCCCAACTGAGCGGCCTGGCGGAAATGACGCCGAGCTTCGGGCAAGTTGTTCTCGTTCAAGTACAACAAACCCAGGTTGTAATGGGCTGCGGCGTTCGTCGGCTGAAGGGTCAACGCACGATGATAAACCTCGGCCGCCTCTTCCAAGCGGTCTAGCTCAAACAACGCGGCGCCCAAGTTGTTGTACGCGTCGGGGAACTCGGGCATGACGCGAAGACAATCGCGGTAACACTGCACGGCGCGAGCCGTGTCGCCGGTTCCATACGCCACATTGCCAAGTTGAAAATGAACGCGGCCATCGTCCGGGGCAAGTTGCAGCGCCTCGTTCAGCGCCTGCTGCGCGTCCTCATAGCGACCTAACTGCACCAGCGCCAGTCCGAGTTGGTAGCGCGCCTCGGCCGAATCGGGTGATAAGTCAAGCGCCGTTTGAAACGCTTGCAACGCCGCTTCGTGGTCATTGGCCGCGAGCAGCACGACGCCCAGTTGCACCTGCGCTTCGGACGAATGGGCATGAAGCCGAGCGGCCTCCTGCGCCAAGGCTTGCGCTTCGGCATGCCGGCCCAAGCGGGAGAGAACCTCGGCCAGCGCCGCGCCGATTTCCAGCGAGTCGGGCGACCGCGCCTGCGCCGTTTGCAGATGAGGCAGGGCGTTCGTCCAGTCGCCTTGGCGCGCGTACATGGCGCCCCAGGCGTGTTCGATCGAGGCGTCGTCGGGCTGCAAACGTGCTGCCGCGCTGAAGGCGTTGTCGGCCAAAGCGGGTTTATGCAGCTTGTCATACGCCAGCGCCAACTCGTAATGGTAGCGCCATTGCCCCGGATCGAGCCGAATCGCCTGCTGGTATTCCTCGGCCGCGGCTTGGAACTCCTCGGCCCGGTACAACGCGGCGCCCAAACCGGCGTGCGCCTCGGGCGAGCGGGGTCGAAGCGTCGCCGCCCTTTTCGCAGTGTCGAGCGCTTTCTGTACGTCGCCCCGGTCGAGCGCTTGTTGCGTAACGCGGAATTGCAGTTCTGGCACGTCGGGCGTCCAAGCCACGAGATGCTCCAACAGTTGGCCTTTTTGCACATCCGTGATCGGAGCGCGCGTCGCCTCAAGCCAGTACAGACCGCCCGCGATGACGCCGAACGCCGCCCATTTACCCAGATGCACCAGCCCCGAAACGGAATGCCGGGGCACACCGCCCGAACCGCCCAAGTTGGCTCGGGTGTCGCGCTCGCGGACCTTCCAGATGAAACCGTCGTAGTAAAAGTGGAGCATGGCCGACGTGGTCAAGACCGCAAGCAATACCTTTTGCAGCCCCGACGAGTGGACCGACTCGCTCAACAAGCGAAGCGAGCCAAAGGCCGCAATCGCCGCCAGGTACAGCGCCACAAACCTCCAGCGATTACGAAACAGGAGATGCAAGACGCCCGATTGTGCCCCCAGCCGGTCGGCCAGGCGACGATTGTACGCCCACACGATGGCGTAATACTGCACCGCGTGGAAGATCTCGAACATGGCCACGCCAATCAACACGTTGGTTGAGAGCGTACCACTCATCCAATAGAGAAAACCGGTGGTCAAGGCGAGAAGCACTTTCGCCCACGTGACGCCGGCCGGCCGACGGCTGAGCACCGCCAGATGCACGACATACGCCACGCCCACCAACACCGTAACGCCGCCTACAATCCAGCGCAGTCCGTTCAACCAGGCCGAGCTTAACAGCGGGACGCCGGTCATCCAGATCACTTCAATCAGGCCAAACATGCGGGAGTCGCTAAACACGATTCCGGCGGTAAAGATCATCAGGCACAACGCCCAATCGAGTTGCGCTGCGAGGCGGTCGTGCACGCCGCGCTTCAGATCATAAATGCGCATGAACCCGTACGTCTGCATCAGGGCGTGCCAGGTCGCCCAGAACAGCAGCATCACTTCCAGGCCGTGCAACCCGCGCGACAGGAATGTCCAGGTCAGCGCCAACGCCAACGGGGGCGCCAGAAGAAACCGCCAGCGATACCGCAAGAACAGTTCGCGCTCCCCATAGGTGCGCATAAACCCCGGCAAGTGATGGCCGATTGACGCGAACGCCACGACCACCAGCGCGATTTGTTCCGGGGTCCAGATCCAGCGCGCCAGCAACGTCACAACCGGAAGAATCGCTAAGGGCGTGGCGATCAGGAACGCCAGATCCCACGGAGCCGAGACGATCCACGCAGACGAGTTTCGGAGGCTCGAAGGAGAGCGCGCGTCCATGAGAGCCTGCGTCCATGAGAAAACGGGATGTTAATAAACGATTGTACTTGACTCTACGTCATGGGCGTAGGTCATACTGCCCGCCGCGCCAAAAACGCCCCAGGTTGCTGCGTTCGGCCGCGGCGGCGGCAACCGCGGCCCGTTCATTTGGCGGACTCGGAGAGGGTACACTTAAGGGGACGCGAACCTTGGTCGGCGGCGCGGCGCCGCTGGGGCAGGGAACCCGCAACCTCCGCGGCGCCAACTTCGTGATGGACCAACCCGGCATGCGAATCTCGACCTTGCTCCGTTATTGGGTGGGCGATCGGCAGGCGATTGTCGAGCTGTCGAATTGTCGGAGCGCCGTGACCTTGGGTTTCGTATTCGTGCTCTCGGCAGGCTTCGCCCGCGAGTACGACGGCGAGGACTTGTTGCACGAACCGTGGCACGTGCTGTTGCCGTTGGGAGCATCGCTGCTCACTTCGTTTTTGCTGTTCGTGCTGCTCGAAGCGGTGTTCCCGAACCACGAGGCGCCGCGCGACGATTCCGCCACGTTTCGGTCTCGCTATGTCGCCTTTCTGGGTTTGTACTGGCTGACGGCGCCACTGGCGTGGTTGTACGCCATTCCGGTCGAGCGATTCCTGGACGCGCCGGGCGCGGTGCGCGTGAACCTGGCGTTGTTGGGCGTGGTGTCGTTGTGGCGCGTCGTGCTGATGACGCGCGTCGCGGCGGTTCTGTATGCCCGCACCGCAGTCGCTGCTTTCCTGGTCGTCATGTTGTTCGCCGACACGGTCGCCATGATTGTGGTCTGGCTCACGCCGCTGCCGATTTTCAGCATCATGGGCGGGATTCGTCTCAGCGAAAGCGAGCAGATCATCCAAACCACGGGCTTTTTCGTTCGCCTGGTGGGAACGGTCACGTGGCCGTTGTGGCTGATCGGAACGTTGGTCATCGCCTGGCGACGACGGCGACGCATTCGCGAGCCGCGTCCCGTGGCCCTTGCGTCCAACCGGCAGCCGACGCCGGTCTCACGCGGGTTGTGGACGGTAGGGGCTTTGTCGATTCTGGTTTGGGCGGCGTTCTTGCCGTTCACGCAACCGGAACAACTCCGCCGCCGCCGCGCGGAGCGCGACTTGCGCAACGGGCGCATCGCCGAAGCGCTGCGCTTGATGTCGCAGTACGAGCAAAGCGACTTTCCGCCGCACTGGGACCCGCCGCCGCGCGTGGGCTATGGCGAACGGCGGCCGCCGCTTGTCGAGGTGCTGCTGCAATTCGACCAACCGGGAACGGCGCCCTGGGTGCAAACGTTGTTTCTTGAGAAACTCGCCATTCAAGCCGACGCCCAACCTTGGGACTATTCCTCGCACGCCATTCGGTTGTACGACCTGAACGACGCCCAGCTTGCGCGTTACGCCGCGCTGCTGCAAACCATGCCGGAAGGCCGCGCGGTGGCGCAATACCACGCGATGGAAATTAAAGCGTTGTTGGATCCCCAGTACTACGGCGAGATGTCTTCAGAACCTTCCGACGAGCGGCGCGCTTCGCTCGAAGCGATTCAACGCCTCTTTACGCCGGAAGAATCGCACAGCGAATAAGCCCGCGCGGCGCGGTCCATGCCGCCACACGTTGGACGTTCGTTCGCCAATGGCCACGACGTTCCCGCCCCCGTTGGTTTGACGCCTCTAGAGATTCCTGCCGTACCTCGGAAAGCGATTTGCTGGCGTACGGCGGCGCGCCAAGTTAGAATCATCCCGCACGGCTCAGGGGACCCAAGGATCGGATCTTCGCGCTCGGCGCCACTTCAACGGCGCTAGAGCCAAGATTCTTCTTCGTAGGATGCCCATGGCGAGAGGCTCCCATGACGCCAGCCTTTATCCTTTGGTCATGAGATCGTATTCAGGCGCTTCACTCTAGGCGGGTCCATGAGCGGTTGTGTCTCGCGCCATCGGTTAGCCGAGTTTGCGGCAGGGCGTCTCGACGACGAGGATTGCACGGCCGTGAGTCGCCATCTTTCGGAATGCTCCACCTGTCAGCACGAACTCGATCTCCTGGCGGAAGAAGCTCACGTTCACACGTTCTCCGACGGAGAACGTCGGCCCGCGTCGGACGCAACTGGCGAAGATTTCTCGGCGGCTCGCGGTTCGCCGGGGTCCGAGCGCGGTCTTGAGGACGTGAATGATCCTCACGCCACGACGCCGTGCGCTAACGGGCGCGCGTCGCCCAGTCTGGGTTCGCTTGGGCGGTTTCATCTGTTGAAGCATCTGGGGGCTGGCGGTTTTGGAGTCGTCTATCTTGCCGAAGATACGCAATTGAACCGTCAAGTAGCGCTCAAGATTCCGCGCGCCGGTACACTAGCCGACTCCGAAGCCCGAGACCGTTTCCTGCGCGAAGTGCGGGCCGCCGCCGCGTTACACCATCCGCAAATCGTCGCGGTGTATGACGCTGGGGAACACGACGGCGCCTACTTTCTCGCCTCGGCCTATTGCCCGGGCGACACCTTGCGGCAGTGGCTCGAAAGGCAAGGCGGCCGCGCGACGCCCGACACGGCCGCCGCCATTGTTCTGGCGTTGGCCGAAGCGGCGCAGCATGCGCACGAACACGGCGTCCTCCATCGCGATATCAAGCCTCAGAACGTGTTGCTCGACCCGACGGTGCGTTTTCGCGATTTGTCTTTCTGTCCAAAGCTGACCGACTTCAGCGTGGCCAAGTTGTTGGAGGCCGAAGGCGATGCGACCGCCACGAACGTGCTGGTGGGTACGCCGCGGTACATGGCTCCGGAGCAAGCCAGCGGACGGCACGACTTGCTTGGACCCACGTGCGACGTGTACGCCCTGGGCGTCGTGCTTTACGAGTTAATCACGGGAAGACCTCCCATTCGTGGAAACGACAACGCCGACACGCTCCGCCGCGTGCTGCAAGATGAACCGCTCGCGCCGCGCAAATATGTGACGGATTTACCGCGGGACTTGGAAGCAATCTGCCTGCGTTGTTTGGAGAAAACACCGCACCACCGTTACGCCAGCGCGCAGGAACTGGCCGAAGACCTGGACCGCTTTCTGCGGCGCGAGGCGACCTTGGCGCGTCCGCTGGGTCTTGGCGAGAGCGCGGTTCGTTGGATTCGCCGCCGTCCCGCGACAGCGAGCCTCGTCGCCGCCAGTCTGGCCGGGGTGGCGCTTGTCGTCAGCGGACTGCTGTTTTACAACGCCCGGCTGGCCGAGTTCAACGCCAACCTGGAGAAAGCGAACGATCGCCTGCAAAAGGCCCTCATCGACGCAAACCGCGCTAAGGCCAACGCCCTCGCCAGCGACGACCGCACGCAACAGCTGTTGTATGTTTCGAACATGCGCTTGGCCGCGAAAGCCTGGAGCGACGGCGACGTGCCGGGAATGCGGGAGCTTCTCAACCGGAACATTCCTCACGCCGAGCAGCCCGATCGGCGCGGCTTGGAGTGGCGGTTCCTTTGGAATCAGGCCGACTTGCCTTCCGAAACGCTGGCCGCGCTGCCGAGCGACCTATATCATCTGCAACTTTCGCCGGACCGCCGCCAATTGGCCGCCGCTGGCAAAGACGCCGTGGTGCGGTTGTTCAATCTTGCCACGGGCGCCCTGGACGCTGAGATCGTCACGGGGCAAGGCGAGGTGAATGGCGTGGCGTATTCGCGCGATGGTTTACGTCTCGCCTCGGCCGGCGACGACGGAACGGTGCGCGTCTGGAGCCTGGCCGACCAGCGCGAACTCTTGTCGATACCCGCGCACGAAGGCTTGGCGTTTCAGGTGCAGTTTACGGCCGACGACGCCATGTTGATTTCGTGCGGCAACGACCCAACCCTACGGCTCTGGGATTCGCAAACCGGCGAGGATTTGGGCAAGTTGTCAGGACATGAACGCACCTTGGAAGCGTTCGCCCTTTCGCCCGAGGGGCAATGGCTCGTTTCCACGGGGTTTGGTGGAACCATCGTCTGGGACCTTGGCGAGCAGCGTCCGCGCTTCCAACTTCTTAGCGAGGATCCGAGCATTCAACACCGAGCCGTGGCGGTTTCTCCTGACGGACAATGGATCGCGGCGGCGGATTTCACGGGACTGATTACCCTGTGGAACGCGCACACCGGCGCGGCGGCGGCCACGGCGCGGCATCTCGACGACGCCCATTCCATCGCCTTTTCCGAGGAAGGGCGTTATCTTGCTTCCGGCGACGCCGCCGGAACGTTGTGCGTGTGGGATTTAGAACCCGTTCGCGCAAGCCTCGGCGCCGAACTCGAGAAGCCCGTTGAATTGGTCCGCCTGCGGCAATGGCCTGGGCACCAGAAGCGCGTTTACGCCGTCCAGTTTGCGCCGGAAGGCCGACTCCTGACCGCCGGCGCCGATGGCGCGATTCGCATTTGGCGCCTGTCGAACCTGTTGAACCCGCCTACGGAAACCACGGACGAAACCGAGGTCTACCATCCGTTCTTTACGGCGCAGGGTCAATTGTTCGCCGTCATGCACGACGTCGTGGTCCGTTGGGACTTGAGCCGTAATCCTTGCCTGGCTCAGTACACTCCGTATTCGTTTGAGGGAGAGTTTTTGGTCGGCGACGCACGCGGAAAGCGGGCTGTCTCGTATAACAGCGAAGGCCAAATCGCCCTGTGGAGTTTGCGTTCGGGCGAAGTGGAGCGACGCTGGCAGGTCGGAAAGGTCAAGCATGGCAGCGACCTGTGCTTATCGCTCGAGGGAACGCGACTTGCCGTTTATGTGAACGAACCTGCGCGTGAAGTTCGCATCTTCCGCACAAACGACGGCGCCCTGGTCGCGACGCAAGCCGAACCGCAAGGCGCCGTAGGCCGGCTCCGTTTTTCCCCCAACGGAAAGCAATTGGCGTATCAAGTCGATTCCAACCTGATGTTGTGGAATTACGAGCGCGAAGCGGCGTTTCGGGTGCAGGCCGACCACGCCCATTCCGACATGCTCTCCGGCCTGGCCTATAACTCGGACGGCGCGCTGTTGGCCACGTGCGGCGCCGATCGTCTCGTCAAGCTTTGGGATGCCCGACGAGGCGTGCTGTTGGCCACGTTGTCCGGTCATCGCGATGCGGTCAACGCCGTGGTCTTCTCGCCCGACGGCCGCTCGCTGTTCTCGGCCGACCTGGGGGGCGTGGTGAAAGTCTGGAATGTCGCCACGCGCGAAGAACTCTTCGACCTGCTGAAGCACTCTGAAGGTCTTTACCAAATGTGCATCTCGTCCGACGGCGCCTGGCTCGCCTGCACGACGCTTGATCAGGGCCGTCTGGTTCTAACGCCTCTTGCCGCGGGGCAGTAGGGCTAATGGGTTGAACCCTCATCCGGCGGGCGCGGCGCGCCGCGGGGCGGCTCCGCCGTGTCTCGGGCGCCGCGATGAACCAGCAGACGGTACTTCAACACGGTCGTTTCCTGGGGCGCTAGCGTGACCGGTTCCACGCCCGGCCAGCCGACGCCCAGAAAACCGTAGTGCCGCGTGATCCAGGTCGGCGGAAAGCCGGGATGTTCGGGCGTCGTGAAGATCGCCACGCCGCTCGCGTGCGACGCGCCGGCGAACTTCCCCGAAAGTTCGGCCCACGCCAGCCGCGCCAAGTTGAGGTCTTCCGTTTGCCGCCCGGCTTCGGTCACAATGATCGTTTCCTCACGCGGCGCAAAACGCAGGCTCAAGCCGCCGTAGCTCTTATCTTGAGCGCCCCACAACACGACCGGTTCAACTTCGGCGGTGAGCTTCAGCTCAATGTCGATCGGGCGCTCGTTGTCGCTTGCCGGGAGGATGTGCAAGCGAACCTGTTCGCGAAGCACCCGCCGATCCTCCACGTACCATCCATTTTCAAAGGCCAACACCGCGGCCGCAGGCGCGGCGGTTTGTTCGGTCCAGCGCTCGAACTGCTGGCGGATTCCGTGCAGCATCCATAGGTCGTACTCTTGCCCGGCGATGCGCACGTGCGGCCAGGCCCAGAACAAGCCGCGATGATGGTAATGGTCTTCCGGGAAATCGTCGGTCAGAACTTCGCCCTCCAGGCCATACAACGGATGCACATAGCAGGCCCGAGCGCGATCTTCCGGCACGCCCGCCTTGTGCTGCACACCGTAATTATAGACGAGCACGGGTCGCTTCCCCTCGAACACGCTGAGCCGGCCTTCCGCGTCCGTGAAGCGAAAGCCGCCGTTGTTGGCGTCGTCCGCCTGAACCTGATACGGTCCAAACGCCACAAGCCCCGCGAGGCCCAGCGCCAGTCCCATCAAGACGATCCTGCGACTCGGCGCATGCGAACACAGCGCGCCGCGCGTACAAGCGAATACCATGGTGCGATTCCTCGAAAGGCGCCTGGCTGGCGATCCTCGGGCGTCAATACAGATCCTTCAGCACGTGCGATTGCAGCTTTGCTTCATCCACTTCCCCACCCAGCCCTGGCCCGGTAGGGACGGCAAGTTCGCCGTCGACCACGTCCAGCGGCTGCCGCAAAATGCTCGACGTGAGAAACTGCGGTCCGTTCAGCGCGGCGGGGTAGTTCAGCTCGTAGGCCCCGTACAACGCCAGCGCCGCGGCCAGCGAGAGATCCGGATCGGTCAAACCACTGCCAAGGAACATCAGCCCGCGTTGCTGGAGCATTTCGATCATCCGCCGCGCTTCAGTCAGTCCGCCGCAGCGGGCATGCTTCATCGCCACACCGTCCAGCAAGTCCAGTTGAATGAACTCCTCCAGGTCGACGCACGAGACCACGCCTTCATCCAGGATGATGGGCAAGGCTCCTTGCTGCTTGAGTCGTCGAAAACCACTCAGCCGATTCGCAGGCACGGGCTGTTCCAGCACCGCCACACCTACATCGGCCAGTTGCGGAGCAACCGCCAACGCCGTGTCCACATCATAGCCGCCGTTCGCATCGGCCCACAGGAAGCCATCGGGCGCCAGTTGTTTCACCAGGCGGCACATCGCCAGATCGAACTTCGGGTCAGGCGCCACTTTGACATTGAAGTTCTCGAACCCGCGGCGGTGTCCTTCCGCCATGAGCGGTTCAATCTCATCCAGCGTTCGCGGGTTGAGCGTCCAACTGAGCGTGATGCGATCTTTTCCCCGGCGGCCCCACAGTTCGGCCAGGGTTTTTCCAGAAAGCTTGCCGGCCAGATCCCACAACGCGAGGTCGATTCCCGCCTTGCAAATCGGCTGGCCCGTGGAGAACGACGGAGCAATGGTGCGATGCATCGCGGCGTGAATGGCGTCCCGGTCCAGCGCATCCAGGCCAACAAGCACAGGCGCCAGGTAGTTGGTAATCGTGGTGTGCACCGACTCCAGCGTTTCGTAGCTCCAGCGCTGGGTCGGCACGCTTTCGCCCCAGCCCACGGCGCCGTCTTCAGTGGTGATCTTCACCACAACCGCCGGCCGGCCCGCCGGACGACCTTTCGACGCTTCAAAGAACTTGAAGTGTCCCGCCACCGGGTAGTTGATGGGCCACGCCTCGACTCGGGCGATTTTGGCGGACATGGACGCGGCTCCCTGAACCCAGGACGTCAGGCAGCCGGCCCCGAGCCATGCCGCCGAGCTTGCGAGGAACTGTCGGCGCGAGGCGTTCATCCGGCGTACACCTCCCGTTTTTGAGGATCGTACTTTTGCCGTCGTCCGGTTTCCAGCGCAGCGGCGGCCATGATCCCCGCCACGGCGTGTTGATGTCCGAACTGGATGTCGGCATTGGGTCGTTCGCGCGTACGCAGGCACTTCAGCCAATTGGCCATGTGGTCCTCGCCGGGATCGTGCGCCACCGTGCGCGTGGTGAGCGTCGAGCCCGCCACCGCGCCTTCACCGGAAAGCGTGACTTGCGTCGGAGTCGCATACTCGGGCCCCAGGTCGAGCTTGCCTTGCGTGCCGAACACCTGAAACTCGGTGCCGCTGGAGTTCGCCAGGCACATCGACCAATCGAACAAAAAGCCTTCCGGGTATTCCAACAACGTATGGAAGGTGTCGCAATGCTCGCGGCCATCTTGCCACACGTACACGCCGCCCAGCGCCACGGCACTGCTGGGATACTTGGCGCCGGTGAGCAAATGCACGGCGTCGACGTAATGGCTCATCCACAGTCCGGGCAAACCATTGGTGAACTCGCGGTACAGCTGCCAGCGCCGCAGCAGCTTGGGATCGAACGGCCGCGGGGGACGGTTCAACAAGTACGCTTTCCAGTCGACGTCGGCTTCTTTGCAGTCGTCAATCGAACGCAGCCAGCGGGCCTCGCGGAAGTTGGCGGAAGCGTGAACGCGATGAATCTTTCCGAGTACGCCGGTGGCCAACTCGCGCGCGGCCGCCGTGTAGCCGCCGTGGCTGCGATACTGCGTGCCCACTTGCACGATCCGGTTTTCCGCTCGAGCCAGGTCGAGCGCTTCGTTGGCAAGCGACAAATCAATCGACATCGGCTTTTCCACGTACACGTCTTTTCCAGCCGCCAGCGCCGCGACCAAGATGGGCGCGTGACTAAAGTCGGGTGTGGCGATCACCAACGCATCGACATCCGGCAAGGCGAGCAACTCCTCGAACCGGGTGAACGTTCGCGGCGAGCGGCCGCCCGCGTTCGAAACGCGCTCCACCGCGCGCGAGAGGTTCGGCTGCCATACGTCGCACACCGCGGTGACGTGCACATTGTGGGCTTGGCTCAACCCCAGGATCTGGCCCATCAAGTACGAGCCGCGGTCGCCGCACCCGATGACCCCCACCGACAAAGCCGCGTTGGCTTGCGAACCGAGCGCCCGCGAGGAACTCATCACCAGGAGCGTGGCCGCGCCGGCTAGGAAGTCGCGACGATGCACCGTCAGCGCTTCAACACGACTTGTGGGCTCAATGGGAAGGCAACGCGGAACTCGGAGGGAGGATTTTCCCGTCATGGCTGATCTGGGGGAAAAGAGGGAGGGGGAGCCGTCGCCAAAACTTCGCCAAAGCGCGCCGGACACGCCTGGCGGCAAATTCGAAGCGAGGGCCGCATGCAGGCGAGTCGTCCGCCGTGCTGGTTTGACGCCGAAGACAAAGGACCGCCTCAAAGGCCCGGCGAGGGTGACTAACGTGGGATGGTGCGCGGCCGCAGCCGTCGTCGCCGAGAAGCGATTTCGCACGCCGCGACCGTCGTCGATACGGCGCGATTCGGGAACCAATACGCGTCTGCCTTTCGAGTCGAACCATCCTGCCTTCTTTCCAGCATTCGGCGCCCGCCTCGATCACGCAACGAAAACGCACTTTGATCGTAGCACCTTAAACGTATACGTCAAGGTGTACAATTACGCAGGAATGCTCATGCTGAGGAACACCGTCGCTGGTGACGAGGGCTCTCATTGGCGATGCGGATGATGGCATAGCGTTTGCACTTACCGTGACTACTAGGCGCAAGGCGCTTTTCGTGATGCTGCGCTTGGGTTGCCAAAATGCTTTCGTTCCCTCCTTCGCCAGGATGCCTGTTATGTTTCAACATATTAAAGACCTTCAGTTCGACGCCCGAGTGTCTCGTCCCGATCCCCGGTTTGCCCGCATTCTGCTCGATCAATTCGGCGGCGGCAACGGCGAACTCAAAGCGGCGATGCAGTACTTTGTGCAGGCGTTTGGCTGCCGGCGCGCTTATCCCGATAAGTACGACTTGCTCATGGACGTGGCCACGGAGGAGTTCAGTCACTTGGAGATCGTCGGCGCCACGATCACCATGCTCCTGGAAGGCGTGAACGGCGAATTGAAAAACGCCGCCGAGGGCAACCTGGTCGCCCAACTTGGCAATGGCTCGGCCAAAAAGAACGACGTGGTGGGCATGGCGATGAGCAACCCCCGGTTCCTCATCGAGTCGGGCGGCGGACCGATGGTGACCGACTCCAACGGCGAGCCGTGGACCGGCGCGTTTGTGAACGCCAACGGCGACTTGACCGTGGACTTGCGATCGAACATCGGAGCCGAATCGCGCGCGAAGATCGTTTATGAGCGTCTGTTGCAGTTTACCGACGACCCGCACGTGCAAGACACGCTGCGCTTTTTGATGACGCGCGAGATTGCTCACTTCCAGCAATTCGCCGCCGCCCTGACCACCATCGAACCCAACTTCCCGCCGGGCATCATGCAAGGCGACTTGCGGTTCACGCATACGTATTACAACATGTCGCCCGGCGAGGACGCGCGCGGTCCCTGGAACAAGGGCAAAGGCCCCTGGGCTGCTGGCGAGCAGTGGGAATACGTCGAGGACCCGGTTGCGCAGGTCGAGGAAACGCAAGGCCAGGCCGAGAAAACCGTCGAAGGACACCAGCGCGACCCGAAAGCGACCAAGAAGGCGGAAAAAGCCCTCGCCTCGCAACGTTCTACGGAAGTCAGCTCCGCCACGCCCACCGGCGAACGGGGCTGGTCCACCTACGGCGCCCCCGTCGAATAACCCTCGCCACGCCAGTCACGTCGGCGCATGCGCATCCGGAGCGCCGCACCGCCCGGGACCGCCCATCACCAGCGGACGTATCGGCGCGATACGTCGAACACCTGAAACGGGACTGCCGTGCAACGCCTCGGAAGAAGCACAACCCACTCGTGCGTCGATGTCTCTGACCAAGCATCCTACCAACTATTATTCTAAAGCGACTCAGAAGCCCAGATTAATCTTCGACTAACCCGACGCGCACGAGAGGAAAACCGAGTCAAAGCCTCTCTTGCGCATCGGGTTGGTGCTTGCTAAAGGTTGTTGACGATCCTCGTGGCCCGGTCGCGCCGAAATGGCCCTTCAGAAATCTTCTGCGGCGCTTTCCCGTTCTAACGTCAGGCAGTAATCGGCGAACCCAACCGAGCGCCAGAAGGCCAGCCCCGCCGGGTTGCCGACGAGCACTTCCACTCGCACCCGGCTGCGATTCCACGCGTGCCGCCACAGCCATTCGATCGCGGCCCGCCCCACGCCCTGCCGGCGCCGTTCCGGGCGTACATAGAACTGCCGCAAATACACATACTCCGGATCGCGCCGCCAAAGCGCATATCCAACAATCCACCCTTCCTCCTCAAACAATACCGCCGCATACTCGCCCGCCAGCCAATCGGCCATTCGCTCCGCTAACTCCTTCACCGTCATCGCATTCCGGTGCCCTTCATCCCGAATCAATCGCGAATTCATCTCCGCCAGGACAACAGCCTCTTCAACGGTAGCTCGACGATATTGCATGTGAGTTCTTCTTGTTACCTTCCTGCCCAATCCGCCGCGGGTTAGAGGTGTTCAAGGTACCTATTGCATAGCTGGCTGGGGCAGAGTCTCTGACGCGTCAGGGGTTCGCCACTTCTGCAGGGGCGTCGGGTAGCAATTTACCAGACCGCGGTTCAAGGCGAACGAGGATCGGCGTCGTCCGCTGGGACCATCATCATTCTCACAAACTCGGAGAAGCGCTGCGCGCAGTGGACCCAGTCGACCTGCGACAGGTCCTCCGGCCATTGATCGTTGTTGTGGAACACCGGCGGGTCGGCCGATCCCTCCAGCGGCACGTAAAACGCCACCACGCCTTGGTTCTCCACGGCCACGCGCAAGTAACCTTGCTGCACTTCCGCAGGAATGCCTAGCTGCTCCAGCTTGCGCCAGGCGTCGAATTCGTCATTGGTGATCAGCTCGTCGGCGTTGCTGTGCTCGCGAAACAACTCGGCGATACCGTCGAGCGAGAGCAACTCGAAGACCGCTTCCGGCAGGCGGATGCCCAGCGCCTGCTCGCGCTCGCGCAGCAGTTCCTCTTGGCGTCGAGAAACCACGGGAGTCTCCTGAAGCGCCTCGAACAACGCCCGATGGTAACGGAGCTTCGCTTTGCCCGGCCGTCGGGCGGCGCGCTGGCGTTGTTTGCGTTCTCGTTCGACCTGCTCGCAGCGTGCGGCGTGCTGCGGGGTTCCGGGAAGATACTGCAAGTCCGGCGATCCGGTCGTTCCGCCTAACACCGATAGCGCCTCGGCGGCGACTTGCCGCAAAGCCGCGAACTCGGCCCCTTGGCGCACGGCGTCGTTGTCGTGGCACCGGTGGCTGCGGGCCGCTTCTTCCGACACCTGCTCCAACTGCTGCAAGGCCTGCCGTTGCTCGGCGGAGCGATCCTGCGAAAGCCACGCCGCTTGGAACTCGCGCGACCACCAGCCCCACATCAGCGACAACGAGCAAGGAACGCAGCGACCTTCCGGATAAAGCGCGATTTGCCCGTCGGCTGGCAACGCCAACGCCTGCAACACGCTCAACAGTGATGCTTCCGCCGCATCGGATGTTTCCATCTCCACGACAACTCCCCTCTTTGCTCGGCCAATTAGCGATACGTCACGATCCGGCGCCGGGCGCCAGAGCGGCTGGCGGCACAGCAAATGCGACGCCCCCGCAGTATCGCCAACTCACTGCAGCGCCAACGACTCCGCCCTTGCCACACCGCCGCTGGAAAGTAGTGCATTCCGGCAGGCAAGGATGCTCAAGCCAGCCGTTCGCGTTTTGCTCGCAGCCGGGCCCGCGCCATACCGTACCCTCCCAGGCCGCACACAACCAGCAGCAAAGGAATGGCGCCGGGTTCGCTATCGGCGTACATCTGTCGGATCATCAGCATGATCCCGATCGCCAGGATGAACAGCGAGAACCGGGCGAGCCGCTTGAGCTTCTTGCTCGTCGTATGGGCCGTATTCATGGTTCTTCCTGAGTGCTTGAATGAAGCGTCGCGGCATTTTACTTTGCATCGCAAAGTAAAACAAGCGACGATCCCGCGCCCCAAGCCGCCGAACCCGCGGCTCGCGGGCCATCACTCGGGAATCTCGGCCTCGACCAGTTGCGCCAGGAGCGTGAGCGACTCCTGCCAGCCCAGGTAGCAGGCTTCGGCGGGGATCAGGTCGGGAATCCCCTCCTGCACGATGTTCATCTCGGTTCCGCAGAAGACCTTTCGTAAGGCGACCGTCGTTTGCATTTCGCCGGGCAAGTTCGGGTCATCGAACACATCGGTATAGCGGAGACGTTCCCCGGGGACCAACTCCAAGTAAGTTCCGCCGAAGGAGTGCGCGTTGCCGGTGGAGAAGTTGGTGAACGACATCTTGTACGTGCCGCCGACCTGCGCGTCCATGTGGTGAACCTTGCCCGTGAACCCGTGGGGCGGCAACCACTTCGCCATCGCATCCGGGTCGAGAAACGCCTTGTACACGCGCTCGGGCGGTGCTTTCAGGATTCGGTGAAATCGAACGGTGCTGGGCATCTCGGTTTCCTTTCTGAGCGATTCGCAGCCGTCGACTCCGGCCGCCGAAGATCATGCACCAATCAACCCGGCACGCCGACCGCCGTCAAGGCCCATTCCCCCAACCCGGCCGCGTCCACCACGGAGCCAAGTGCGTTTGACGATGGCGCCACGCTGACGGAGGAGCGGCACGCGACGTCCCCGCCGTAATGCCAACGAACCGGTGAACCCTATTTCTCCGTGGCGGTTTCCGTTGGCGCCGTTTCGCGTGGCACGAACGCAATCCAAGTTGTGGGAACAACTGCGTGGCTCGCGGGAAAAAGGGTCATGGCATCCAGCCCCATCTCGCGGCCAACTACCGCTGCCGGAGGATAGCGCAATCCTGCGCTATCCTCCCGCGGGGTGGCTGAGAGCGAGGTCGCGCTTTTCCGAGAGCAACGCACGCAGGTACGCACTTCAGGCCCGCCCTGATTATACTGAACATATGTTCAAAATCAAGAGTTCGCGACGAAAATTGATCCTTCCGCCCATAAAATTTACAGCCATTCAACGCCAGATCGCCAGCAGAACTCGCCAGACGCCGTTTGACACCTACTCGTGCCCATCGACGCGACACGCGGCGGGGTGGCTGAGATGCCTTGCGTTGACGACGAAGTGGGATGGCTGCCGGCGGAGCGCAGCAACGCCCAGCAGAAACGCCAACTAACTGGGGCGTCGAAGACTCCGCCCCAGCCACCCCTTTTCAATGGCACGATAAACCCCGGCCACCCCGCCGAAAGCGCTCCAGTAAGTTCACAATACAAGGAAGCATGTTCGACCTCCGGGAAGGGTGTCGTGTGTGACAACCTTCATTCTTTCCGGAGGTCTTTTCGCGCCGCAACCCGACTCACATGCTAGCATCATGATGCGTCTGGCATGCTTCCACTTACGACTAAGTTCATGCCATTCTAGAATGTCCCCTTTAATACTACTGATCGGATTGGTTATGAACCCTGGCGATCAATGAACTCGACGACCCATTGTTCAAAGCCGTCTTCGGTCGCAAAAGCTCCATCACACCACTTGGATCGTGGCTCCTCGCCTCGGAGATCAACTACGCCTATACCTGTGGACGCTGTTGATCTCTTAAACATTCTAGCGATCAGTGCTTCTTGTTTTGAAGATGCCGCCACTTGATCAAGCGCATACGGCTGAATCCTATAGCGACGAATCACACTCCCTCCGTGCTCGGTCATCCATTCATGTGGGTAGTAGCTTGTCACATCAGCGCTTGAATAATAAGAGACCAACAGGATGCCATCATTCTTTTCCTCGTTTTCTAGCATCTCGCTGGCAGGTTCCCATTGGACTCGAGGCAAGGTATGCCAACAATTGGAAAGAATCTGAAACAAGGTAGCGACAATAACCGGAAGCAACACAACCAGACTGAACATTGAAAAGCGAGCATGCTTCATAAGAGTCATTTCTGCCAAGGTCCACAGTGCTTTGCGATGATACCAGGGACGCCGGGTGCGAGATTCGGTTGCGTTGTAGGAGGCGGATCGTCGAGGGATTGTGAATTTGGTATCCCGAAATTGAGCAACTGGCAGACTCGTGCCTCTACTTTGCATGAGTTTATCAGGCAGCAAGTACTGTCGAATGATGCCCTTGCTTCGATGGCTATCATTTGGCCAGGCCTTGTATAATAGATTGGAATCGTGTTTGGACCAGAACTCTTCGACTTCAACTAGATGATCGATTGAAAACGATAGGCGCGACATTCATTGTCCTCGCATTGAAGCGCGGAAAAAAAGCGGCGGGTGGCTGAGGCGCCTTGCGTTGACGACGAAAAGGGGTGGCTGGCGGCGGAGCGATCGCGACGCCCCAGCGGAAACGCCAACCAACCCAACTGGGGCGTCGAAGACTCCGCCCCAGCCACACCTTTTCATTGGCACGATGAACCCCGGCCACCCCGCCGCCTGGAAAAGATACCAATGCACGACCCCTCGTCAGGCCAGAGTAAGCGGTATTCGTTCTGGCGGCTACATCGTTTTTCATATCTCGCTTTAGCATTGCTGGTTTTCGCATCGCTGACGCTTAACCTGCCGCTTTACTCGTGGGCATATGCTGCGAACACCGGCTCATCAGGCATGTGGGATGGTTGGCCGAGACGCTGGTATTACGTCGTTGTTGAGGACCGACATCTAATAATCAAAGAAATAGAAACCGATCCCCTTTTCTTTAATGCTACTCTTTTAACTCTACTGTTTTTTGCTAGCTCAATCGCCATAGAATCCTTGTTTCGCGAACTCCCTCAAACGCGGTTTATCAAAACATCGTTCATGTTGGCTATTATTAGTGCTCTTTGTACATTCTTTGCGCTACAATCTCACAATGCGTCTTCGCAGTTCCACGATATTGTTTTCACTCTCCAAGAATTCGCGTTGTTCACAGTTTATAATTTTGTCTTCGTTTGTTGGTTTGCCTTTTTCCGCGTATTTTGTCGACTCTTGAGCGACAAACTGGCCTGCCTCCCAAAACCTAAACCATGAGCTATGAGAGTCATAGAGGCCGAAATGGCCGGGAGGACTCTCAATGAAGAAGAAGCGAACACGGCACAATCCGGAGCAGATCATTCGCAAGCTGCGGGCGGGTGGCTGAGGCGCCTTGCGTTGACGACGAAAAGGGGTGGCTGGCGGCGGAGCGATCGCGACGCCCCAGCGGATACGCGAGCGAACGCCATCACCGCGAAGGAACCCGAACCGCTGGGGCGTTGAAGACGCCGCCCCAGGCGCCCCTTCTCATTGGTACGATAAACCCCGGCGCCCCGCCGCAGTTCCATGAAATCTCCTCACGAATCCGATACGGTCGAAATCACGCTTTCGCCTCAAACCGCGCAGGGCTCCGAACCGACGTTGACGGTTACGGCCGAGGTGGACCTGGCCGGGCTGTCGCACCCGGGCAAACGGCGAGCGAATAACGAAGACCATTTTCTGGTGGCGCGCTTCGGCCGCTTCCTGGAAACGTTGGACACCAACTTGGTTGGCGGCGTTTCGCGCCGGTATGTCCAAGAAATTGGCTACGGCATGTTGGTGTCCGATGGCATCGGCGGGCACGCGGCGGGAGAACAAGCTAGCGAACTCGCCATCACCGAGTTGCTCGACTTGGTGCTTACCACACCCGACTGGATTTTTCGCACCGACGATGACCAGCTTCTGGAAGAGATTATCCGCCGCACCAAGCAGCGGTTTGCGGAGGTGAGTTCGCGTGTCGCGGCGCGGGCTTACGAAGATCCGAATCTCAAAGGTTTGGGCGCCACGCTGACCGTTGGCTGGTCGTTGGGGAAGGACCTGCTCCTGGCCCATGTGGGCGACTCACGCGCCTATCTGTTCCGGCGGCGAACATTACATCGGCTGACGCGCGATCACACCTTGGCCCAGGCGCTGTTGGAACAGGGAGTCTTGAATTCTGATCAGGCCGCAAGTCATCGATTACGGCATGTATTGACCCAGGCGCTGGGCGATGTGGAAGGCTACGGACCTCCCGACGTGCAGAAGGTCGCCCTGATCGACGGCGATTGTCTGCTCTTGTGCAGCGACGGCTTAACCGACATGGTCGCCGACGAGCGAATTGCCGCGATTCTTGCCGCCGACATCAAGGCCCAATCGTTGTGCGAAGAACTCGTTGCCGCGGCGCTCGACGCCGGCGGCTTTGACAACATCACCGTGACCGTGGCTCGCTATCGGTTTCCCACATGAGTACGCGGGCAGGTCGCTGAGGCGCCTTGCGTTGACGACGCAAAGGGGTGGCTGGCGGCGGAGCGATCGCGACGCCCCAGCGGAAACGCCAACCAACCCAACTGGGGCGTCGAAGACTCCGCCCCAGCCACCCCGCCGCACGCTTATTCTGTATGCGACTCGAGGTATTCCAGAAACTCAACAAATGTGTCACCGCATTGAGTGACGGGACCATTTTCCATGCAAGTGGCATCGACTGCGACGATAGCTATTGGGGATCGGCGAATATCAAATGCAAAAAGTGTCATCCCTCCGTCAGAACCAAAAGTTACCAGACCGGGGCTGGACGATCCTAATCCATATGGTTCATTGCAAGGAACGAGTTGCTCAACAGGTTCGAGCATCAAATAACGCCCATTTGGCATGAATCCTTCTGCCCCGTTTGACGCTCGCAAAAATGCGATGTAGTCAGCAGGTGGCTTAACTCCCAATGCTGCCATCACCTTTTCGATCATCGTTGGAGCCGCTCCCGGCTGTTTTGTCAGGCTTCTCGTGAGAGTTTGCAATTGCTCGTTCATCAGTTTGTTACTCCAAGCATTTTTGAAGCCGGTACCACCAGGCGTTGAATTGACGGAATGGAAAAGGGGACATTCTACTTTTTAAAAGTAGAATGTCCCCTTTGGCTTTGTCCAAATCACGTGTTCTGCGTGACATCGCGTAGTTGTGCTCTGTGCTGGCCCGAACTCGTCCTTCACTTGGCCGTGCAGTGACGGAATCTTTTGCGAAGTATCTTCAGACAAAGCGTATCCAACGATCAACTCGTTGTGGTCCATTACAGCCAGACGAGGCCATGTGTGATCATTGATTGCAGTTCCCGAAATTTTTCGCTAATTCGTGGAACTAATACGGGGCGTGTGAGTTGGCCACGACAAGTTCTCCTGCAACAACCCACATCGCTACTTCAAAAACCTAAACCACTGTGCATAGATCGTCGGTTCATAATTGAACAACGACATGGTTACCGGAATCAAAGTTAAAATAGTCGAAAAAACGCAATATAAAATCCAACTGAAGACGCGAGTTCTCCGACTTCGCCCTAAAAGCCACGGCAAGACATTGAAAAAAATATTTGCAAAAGGAAGAACGTAGTAAGCGTTGAATGACGCGACGCAAAAGGCACTCCCTAAAAGAGACAAAAGATTCAAGATAAGCAAAGGCAGGGATCCAGCGAGCAGAGATTTACTCTTTTTTTCACTGTTATTAGGGGGAGTCGTTTTCTCCTCGGAAAACGACGGGCTTTCGTATGGGTTAAGGTTCATCTGGCTCAAATTCGTTGATTGGAGAGCCGCTATCATTGCCGATTGGGCACGTGCCAGCGATTGGGCCCAACAAAGGGGACATTCTAGAATGGCATGAACTTAAGCCGTAAGTTGTTTGTGGAAGAACTCTTGCTGTAGTTGTTGTCGGGGTTTGGTCATCAGCGGGAACTGCTTGGGGCGCCGGGTGCCACTGCTGGCTTGCCCAGCAGTGCGACGTTGGAGCCGAACACTGCACCCGGCGGTTAGCTCCTCCAATCCTCGACTTTCAAGCCGGGAACCGCGGCCAGGTCGGAATCGGCGGTGACGACGATGCAGTTGCCGAGGGAAAGCGCCACGGCCGCAACCATGACATCGATTTGTTGCATGGGCCGGCCGATGTGTTTTAGCTCTGCGGCCAATCGGCCATACTCTTGTGCGGCCCGACGGTCGAACGGCCAGCAGCGAACCCCGTTCAGGGCGCGTTGTAGCCGTTTCAAGTTGATGTCGCGCGTCTTGCTGTATTCCACGCCAAAGAACAACTCCGCCACTACAGGCTCGCACGTCCCGAGAATGTCGCCTCGCAATTGGGCCTGCCGGGCTTGCACATCGACGCTCCGGCGGCGGTTAATCAGGTCGCCCATGATGCCCGTGTCGAGCAAATAGCGGGTCATTTGAACAACCCTTGGGTGTCCTGGTCCATGCGCGCAATGCTGTACTCCTTCACCTTTTTCCGCCAAGCGGCAAGGTCCGCTTCTTCCTCGGGCGTAAAGATCAGCGGCTCTAGCGAGTCGTACCACTTCAGCCACGCGGCAATTGCCTCAGGCGTCTTGATCTCTTGCTCGACGGCCAACCGAACCGCCGCGTCTTGATCTTGCTCTGGCGCAATCACAAGCCGAGCGCCTTCCGGCCAGTCGACCGGCTCGTCAAGGACGACTCGTCCGTTTTGCCAGGTTGCGTGAATCATGGGGGCTTGCTCCCAGGCTCATCGACGCGCCGCGAAAGGCGACGCGTCAATCTTCTCATTCTACCGTGCTACACATCCAAATTCTTTACTTCCAGGGCGTGCTTTTCTATGAACTCGCGTCTTGGTTCTACTTTGTCGCCCATGAGGACTCGGAACATTTCGTCGGCGGCGGCTACGTCGCACATGCTGACTTTTAGGAGGGTGCGGCGCTCGGGGTCGAGGGTGGTGTCGCGCAGCTCGTCGGCGTTCATTTCGCCCAGCCCTTTGAAGCGAGTCACTTGCAGGCCCTTTTCGCCGGCGGCCCGCACGGCGGCCACGAGGCTGCGGAGGTCTTCCAGCGGGGTTTCGCTTTCGCCGCGCACCAGCACGTAGCGCGGGGTCTGTTCGCCCGTGCGCTCCTGCGGGATGAGCGACTGAATGTCGAAGCCCAACTCTTGCAGCTCCTTGAGGCCGGTGTTGATCGAGCGCACTTCGTGCAGTTCCGTGACCAGCACTTGCACGGCCTTGGCGCCGTTGACGGGCGGGGCCGCTTCTTCCGGCTTGACTGTCTCGCCGGCGCCGGGCGGGTCGGCCACTTTGGCTTCGCCTTCCTGGGCTTCGTGCGTCTTGAGGTATTCGTCGAGTTGCTGCCGCGTGGTGAACCACCGCTCCTCGCGGCCGTGGAACACGTGGTACACCGGCAGGCGGCCGGTCTCCAGGTCCATACGTTCGGCATGAATGCGCAGGCTGATGCCGCGGCGCTCCAGGGCGACCAGCGAATCCTCCATCGACGCCAGCGTGCGGCACAAGCGGGCCATGCGCTCTTTTTCTACGCGTTCGCCGTGGTCGGTGGTCAGGGCGGCGTCTTCCAAACCGCGGTCCATGAGCTGTTGCCGCATTTCCTCCTCGGTCTGGACGTAGTACACGTCCTTCTTATGCCGCACGCGGAACAACGGCGGCTGCGCGATGTAGACGTGCCCCTTGGCGATGAGTTCGTACATTTGCCGATAGAAGAAGCACAAGAGCAGCGTGCGAATGTGGCTGCCGTCGACGTCGGCGTCGCTCATCACCACGATTTTGTGGTAGCGCAGCTTCGAGAGGTCTTGCTCCTCGCCAATGCCAATGCCAATGGCTTGGATCATGGCCCGCACTTCCTCATTGGCCAAGACTTTATCTTCGCGCGACTTGTAGGCGTTGATGATCTTGCCGCGGAGCGGAAGGATGGCTTGCGTTTCGCGCAGTCGGCCGCCTTCGGCGCTGCCGCCGGCCGAATCACCTTCGACCAGGTATAGTTCGCACTTGGTGACGTCTTTGCTGGTGCAGTCGCGCAGTTTGCCGGGGAGTCCGCCTCCGCCCATGGCGCCTTTCTTTTCACGCACCAGTTCGCGGGCTTTGCGGGCGGCTTCCCGCGCTTCGGCGGCGGTGATGGCGGCCTGCACGATGGCTTTGCCGGTCTTGGGGTTCTCCTCCAGGTGTTGGGCCAGACCGGCGTTCATGGCCGACTGGATGATGCCTTCCACTTCGCCGTTGCCCAGCTTGGTTTTGGTTTGGCCCTCGAACTTCGGCTCGGGGACGCGCACCGAGATCACCGCGGTGAGCCCCTCGCGGAAGTCTTCGCCGGTAGGCGTGGGGCCTTTCTCTTTGAACATGCCCTCCTTCTTGCCGTAGTTGTTCAGGGTGCGCGTCAACCCGGCGCGGAAGCCTGAAACGTGCGTACCGCCTTCCGTGGTCGAGATGTTGTTCACATAGGAGTGCAGGTTCTCGGTGTACTCGGCGGCGTATTGCACGGCGATCTCGTAACCCACGCCTTCTTCTTCGCCGGAGATGTAAATCACATCGTTGTGCAGAGCGTCGCTGGCGCGATTCAAATGTTCGACAAACTCGACGATGCCGCGTTCGTAGTAGAACGTCTCTTTTTGATTGGTACGTTCGTCTTCAAAGTGAATGCGCACGCCGCGGTTGAGGAACGCCAGTTCTTGCAGGCGTCGGTGGAGGGTGTCGTAAGCGAACTTGGTGACCGAGAAGATCTGAGCGTCGGGCTTGAAGGTGGTTTGCGTGCCGCGCTTGGGGGTGGCGCCAATGCGCTGCACCGGACCGAGCGGCATGCCGCGTTCATACTCTTGCTGCCACACGTGGCCTTCGCGGCTGACTTGGACTTCGCACCATTCCGACAAGAAGTTCACCACCGTGACGCCCACGCCGTGCAAACCGCCGGAGGTTTGATAGACGCCCTTGTTGAACTTGCCGCCGAACTTGAGCACGGTCATCACGCCTTCGAGCGTGGAGACTTCGTGGCCCATTTCTTTGGTGAGCCCTTCGTGCCGATCGACCGGAATGCCGCGGCCGTCGTCTTCCACCGTGACGGAGTTGTCGCCGCGCACGATGACCCACACGTTCTTGGCGAAGCCCGCCATCGCTTCGTCGATCGAGTTATCGACCACTTCATACACCAGGTGATGCAAGCCGCGCGTGCTGGTGTCGCCGATGTACATGCTGGGCCGCTTGCGGACGTGCTCCAGGTCGGAAAGGTGCTCCAAGTCGACCGAGGTGTATTCTTCGCGCGGGCGAACGGTAAAGACCTTGGGCTTATCTTCCGAAGGGTTTTGCGGGGCGGTTTCGTCGTTCATGTTGAGTCATCCGTTGAAGTAAGAGAACTGTCCGTGGTGAATGTGCGATGGGCGTAGGCCGCATTGCGCGCGTTGCGCGGCTTCCTCGGGGGAAGGGCCAATCGTCGCTGGCGGCCGTCGCTCACGCGCTTCCCGTGGGGAAGCGGTGAAACAAGGAGACTGCTGATCGCCAGGGGATAGGTCAATCCAAGCTGCCGACGCGAAAGCGCAAGTCCGTGATTTTTGCGTCGGGAAGTTGCTCTTGCAGCCGAGTTAGTAGTTTCTTTTTTTGAAAGGTCAGCTCTTGCAGGGCGCTGGAGTTCCGCACGATCACTTCCAGCACGCCGCGGTTCACATTGCCGGGCCGGCTGTGCGCGGCGAGTTTCCCCGCCGCCTCCTTCCATGCGTCTTCGGTGGCGTTGGCCGATTGCACCCGCGCGTAGCCTTTGCGCGCCAGCAGGCCCGCCACGATGTCGCCGATCTTTTTCGGCCCTCGACCTTCGGGCGACTGACGCGAGTAGTGGTTCATGCAGCGTGGCTCTTATCGGTTCTCCAGGCGACGCCTGGTTAAGCAAGGCTTGTCTCACCGCGATCGGGCACATCCGTAGGCAGCTCGGAGAAACGCTGTGGCGCCGCAGACTCCTAATGCCCCGCGCTTCCCGCGGGGAAGCGGTTCACCGTGGAGGCCGCCTAGCGGCCTTCGCGCGAGAGAGGCATGACCACGTAGCCGTAGCCGTCGTCCGTGGTGAACAAGGCGGCCGAGTCGGCGTCGACCACTTCCAAGGTGAAGTTCTTTTCGGGATCCAGCACTTTGAAGAAGTCGGCCACGTACTTGTGATTGAGCGTCAAGTCGACTTTCGGGCCATCGTACGGGATGGGGGTTTCAATGCGCGAGCGGCCCACTTCGGCCGCCCGGCCCGAGAGGACGAGCGTGCCGTCGGCAAAGGTGAAGTCGATGCCCTGGCTTTCCTGATCGGTAATGATGGCCGCTTGCCGCACTGCGGCGAAAATCGGCCCCACCGTGAGTTCGATCTTGACCGCTTTAGGCCGCACGGGGAATACATCGCGCCATTTGGGAAAACGGCCTTCCACCAGGCGCGAGGTGATCGTGGCGCGGGGGCTGCGCACCATGATGTCGTTCGAGCGGGCGGCGATTTGCACTTCGGCGTCGCCATCGGCCAAGGCGCGTTCGATCAACTGCATGGCCCGCGCGGGAACGATGGTCATCATGCCTTTGTTGCTGTGGCCCTTGACGCTTACCGCGGGGCCTTCCATCTTCGCCAGGCGGCGGCTGTCGGTCGCGACGGTGATGATGCTGTTTTCCTCCAACTCGACCAGAACGCCCTGAAGCGCAAACCGGCCCGTGTCGACGTCGGCGGCAAACACGGTACGACGGATCAACTCGCGCAGCAGCCGCGCCGGAACTTCGTGGTACTTCTCCTCGGAAAAGGAGGCGAACGCGGGAAACTCGGCCGGGTCGGCGCCGGGTAGCTGAAATTCGCTGCGAGCGCCTTTGACCAAAGCGCCTTGGTTGTCGGCTTCCAGGCTGAGCCGCTCATCGCTGCTTTCCCGCAAGATCGACCCAAACCGGGCCACCGGCAGCACGGCGGCGCCAGGTCGCTGGATTTCGATTCCCTCGACGTTCATTCGCACGGCCACTTCCAGGTCGGTCCCCAGCAGCACGGCCCCTTGCTCGCTGACTTCCAGCTTCACGTTGGAAAGAATCGGCTTGGGGGTGTTGCGCGGCGCCACGGCGGCGGCCGTTTGAAAGGCCGACATAAACTGCTCGCGATCGAACGTAATTTTCATGCGGGGTTCCTTATAGCGACATGGCCCTGTTCGCGCGTTCTCCGGGTTGGCGGTTACAGGCTTGGGGCCAGGAATTCGGGCGACTTGCCAACCGCGTCGGGACGCCAGGCGAAAGAGCGGTCCTTCCTCTTATTAAGTTTCTTGAAATATAGCAGTAGTAAGAATACGGCGCCGTGGAGTGTCGATCCATGCTCGCACGCCCGCGGTAAACCAAGAGCAGACGAGAGTTTGCATTCCGTTGACGCGCTCAAAAAGGCTGGGGAAAACCTGTTATGTTTCCGTCGAATGGGTGTCGTCCTGTGTTGGTGGCCGTCGAAGGCGCCGCGGGGCAGGCCGGCCGCTGTCGATAAACCGCCTGAGGACCGACAGGGCTCGACAGGCGACTCACATGTTTTCCACTACCGGCTACGTTGTTTGAACCTCGTGGTTCACGTCGACCCAGGCGCCGGTCAATTCCTCGACCACGCGGCGCAAGGAGGCGTTCGACTTGAGCTGTTCGGTAATCCGGTCACAGGCGTGCATGACGGTCGAATGGTCGCGACCGCCAAAGTGCCGTCCTACCGAGGCATAGCTGGCGCCGGTCAAGCGGCGGGCCAGCAACATGGCCACGCCACGCGCTTGCACAACTTCGCGCCGACGGGTCTTGCCTTGCAACTCGGCCGTTTTGAGCCGAAAGCGACGCGCCACCTGCACCGTGATTTGATGCACCGTAGGACGACGCTCGGCGGCGTGTTGATCCAGGTAATGCCGCACGGCGGAGACGTCGATGGGCGACACCTCGCTTGCGCCGGCGGTGGGGGAGTTCTGCGCCGCCTGTGACTTCACTGGCGTTTCGGCTTGAGTCGCGGAAGCGAGCTGCAAAATCGCGTGCCGCAATTCGTTCACGGTGGCGGGCAGTTCGTCGGCCAGCAACTCCATGGCGTCGTCGGTCATGGGCGCCTTGCACGCTTCGGCCAGTTGGCGAACAATCGCCCGGCGGGCCGCAGGCCCAGGCGCCGCCAGCGGAACCACCAGTCCCGCCGATAAACGACTGACCAGACCAGGCAGGAAGGGGGCGTCAACCGAAAGCGGCTCTCGGCTGGTGACGATCACTTGGACCCCTTCGGGAATCGCATGGTCGAGCGTGTGCAGCAATTCCTGCTGGGCGGGCAGCTTCTTGATCAACTCTTCGAGCCCATCGAGCACAAACAGCGACGACTCAACGATGCGTTGGCGATGGTCCGCGGTGGTGTCGGTTTGAACGGCGAAGGCGTAACTTCGCGCAAAGTCGGCGCCGGTGAGCACGACCACTTTGGCTTGCGGATGGATCTCGCGCCAGCGTTGCGCAAGTCCTAACACCAGGTGCGACTTGCCCACGCCGGTAGGACCGCAAAACACCAGCGGGTTTTGGCACGGCGTGGGTTCAAACACGCGTTCCGCAGCGAGGGGAACCAAGGCGTTGCCTTCATCACCCAGAAAATCGCGCAGCGGCCCGCCGCCAGCCGAAGCTTCCGCGCCGTTTTGCAAGGTGGGAAGGGAAATGGAAAACACGTGGTCGTTCACAAAACAACCCAGGAAATAACGCCATGCCCCCGGTTTTCAACACTTTCAATTATATCCGAAAGGATCGGGCTAAGCGAGGCGATTTGGGTGTTTTGTACGAAAGAATCTTGAAACGTAACGACTTTACCGACAAGACCTTATGCGTTGGCTTTGCGGTGCGGAAACGGCTGGCAAGGAGCCGCTTGCGGGGCGACCGGGGCAGGAGAATTTTTTACGTGCGTCGCGCATTGAATCCTATACTTGGTGAGCCGTTTTCTTCTATCGCCCTCGACACGAGGTCAGCCATGTCCACCTATTTTGATCGTCTGCACCGTGAAACGATGGAGTTGATTATGCAGATGGATCGCAACCATTGGTTTGTGGCGTTTGGCCTGCTTGTGCTGATTGGCTTCCTTTGCATGCGCGGCTTTGGCTCTCGAACGAGCTATTAGAATCCATCATACGCCAGACCGGGCGGGAAACGCGGCAGCGCGCCCTCACGACGGCTCCCACACTTTGGGGCTCTACGCAACCTCGGCGCAACGTGCTGGGAACTTCGTGTTCGGTGGAAGGTGACTTGGCCTGCTACGGCTTGAACGGCCTGCTACGGCTTGAACAATTCGGCGCCCCGTTCTTCGAAAGCGCAGCGAAGTTCATAGAACTCCAAGGCGCGATCTCCACTCACATCGGCCCGCGTAATGAGGCGCGCCGGTATCTCGTCGGGTTCGAGTTTGCCGCTTTGATTGCGGTCGGCTTGTTGAAACCGCTTCTGAAGCAACCGCACCGCCGCCCCGCGGTCGGCCAGTTGTTGTGGGGTGAACACCCACGAAGTGGTTTCGGGCGCCGTCAATGGCCCTTCGGCCTGGCCTTGATCCATGCTGCCGACAACCGCTAGCCCCGCGAGGGCCGCCGTGGCCAGGAAGCCCGTGGCGGCGCCGGCCAGCCACAGGGTTGGCCAACGCTTTGCCGGAAAGCTGGGTTTTGCCGGGAACTTGGCGGGCTGCGGCGGAAAGATGGCCGTGAGCGTGGTGTCGGCGATGGGCGGCGCAAGGCATGCCGATTCGGCCAGCGGTTCGAGCGGCGGCGGTTCGACACAGAAAACCGGCGCCAAAGCCGACACGGTGTCGACCCCCGGATCTCCTTTCAGAAACACCGTCAAGGCGCGTGCCAGCTCTTTCATCGAAGGAAAGCGATCGGCCGGATTCTTCGCCATCGCCCGATGGCAAATGTCGGCCAGAGCCGGAGAAACGTCGGGCCGATGCTCCTGGACTTGTTTGGGCGCCTTGTGCAAGATTTGCCCGATGACGCTGACGACGCTGCCGTTAAACGGGCGCTGGCCGGTGAGCAACTCGTAGAGTGCAATTCCCAGACTGTAAACGTCGGAGGCCGGACCAATGGGCGCACGATGGTCGATTTGTTCCGGCGCCATGTACGCCGGCGTGCCCACCAGCGCGCCTTCCTGCGTCAGTTGCGTATTCGACTCATCGTTCAGATCCCGCGCTAGCCCGAAGTCCATCACCACCGGCTCGCCGCGCCGGTTGATCATAATGTTGGCGGGCTTTAAGTCACGATGAATGATGCCCTGCGAGTGGGCCTCGTGCAGCGCTAAGGCGACTTTGCGAATCACCATGGCCGCCTGCCGCTCGTTCTGCCGGCGCGTGGGGCCGATGTACGCCGTGAGCGGCCGTCCCTCGATGTACGCCATCGCGATGTACGGCCGTCCCGCGTCTTCGCCAATATCGAAAATGGGGCAAATATGCGGGTGATTCAAGGCCGCCGCGGCGCGGGCCTCGCGATAAAACCGTTGGGCGGCGCGCGGCGAGGCGTCATCATCCAGTTTGGGGATCTTGAGCGCCACCTGCCGGTCCAGCTGCATGTCGTGCGCGAGATAAACCGCTCCCATTCCGCCGCGACCGAGCACGCGACAAATGCGGTACCGTGCGATGAAGTCGCCCGGCTCGGCCGTCAAGGCGCGATCGACCGAAGCGCGCGGCTCGTGGCCCGTGGCGGCTACCGTCGATGGCGCCGGAGCTGCATCCAAGGCGAGAGTTTCGCCCGTGCGGGGGTCCGATGCGTCGACGGTTTGCAGGAGTGCGGGCGAATCGCCCGATTCATCACCTGAAGGTTCGGAATGCGGTTTCATGACTGCCATGGCCCGATCGGCAGGTAGAATGCTGGCGGCGTCCTTCCTTCCGGCGAACACGACTACGACACATTGAGGGTATTTTAGGCAACAAATTTTGCCAGAGCGATACAGTCTCCCTCGAACGTGGCGCAGTTTGTCCGCCAGGCAGGCGGTGGCAGCAGTTGAAACAAGTTTGCCGGTCGTAGTGAAAGCATCTTTTCCGAATGAATGGGTTCGCCGCCGGTTCTCGTCGGTTGCGGGAAGCGGTTCGTTGCGGAAGGTCATCGCAAGTTCAACCCCCGCTGCGTGTTGAAAGAAGTTGCATGCAAGACGCCTATCGCGACGATCTGGCTTACATTCACGACGCCGGCTTCGGCCGCCTTGCCGAGAGCGCCGCGGGCGTACTGATGGACGAACTGCAACGCTCCGGCATTCGCCGCGGTACGGTGGTTGAACTCGGTTGCGGCAGCGGAATCAGTTCGCGCCGGTTGTGCGCTGCGGGTTACCACGTCGTGGGAATCGACCTTTCGGAGTCGCTCTTACGCCAAGCCAGGCAACGCGTTCCCGAAGCGGTGTTCCAGCGGGGTTCGTGGGTCGACGCCAACATCCCTCCTTGTGTGGCGGTAACAGCGATTGGCGAAATCTTCAACTACACATTTGATCCTGCGAATAGCCCCGCGGCGCGGAGCAACGTGTTCCAGCGAATTTACGCGGCGCTGGAGTTCAACGGGCTGTTCCTGTTTGATTTAGCGGGGCCTGAGCGCGCTCCGTCGCCCAATCCGCTGCGCAGTTACGCCGAGGGCGCCGACTGGGCCGTGCTGTGCGAAGCCGAGGCCGACCCGCAACATCGTACGCTCACGCGGCGAATGACCACATTTCGCCAGCAGGGCGCCTGGTATCGCCGGGACTTCGAACAGCATCAGCTGCAATTGGTCGATCCGGACGGAGTAAGCCAGGAATTGCGGCGGCTCGGTTTCTCCGTCGCGACGCGGTCCAACTATGGCTCCATGCCGTTGCCGCGCGGGTTAACGGCGTTTGTTGCGAGAAAAGTCATCGACGTTTAGACTGATTACCGCTCCTCATCGGGCGGGATCAACACGCGGGAGTTCAGCAAAGAACCCTATGGATCGACACGAAGCCATTCGCGGCGCCGTCACGGCGTATGCAGCGCTGGTGCAGTTCAATGTGTCTGTGCCGGGGGAAGAACGCGCCTTGATGTACGGCGCCGCGAAATCGCACTTGCCCAGCGCCGACGCCGCCTCGGAGCGACTGGCGTGGGAGATTGCCGACTTCCTGCCCCTGGCGCTGGCCCGACCTGAACTCGAAGCGAAGGGAGTCCAGCTCAGCGACCATTACGCGCGCGTGGATTCGCAAGGCCGGCTGCGGACCTATCGGCGTTTGGACGATGAGCCGATCTATCGCGACTGTGTGGCCCTGGCGCCAGAGTTGCGCGCCGCCGAACCGCAAGCGGCGTCGGCCATTGCCGCCATTAGCGTCGAGCATCAAACGGTCCAGCAAGCCCTGGCCAACGGCAGCCACGCCAAGAACCTCGACGCCGGCCCGCCGATCTTGAACGGACCGGACGAACTGTGCGATCCGCTCGCCTCCCGCCCTACGTTCGACGAAGAACCCTGGTGGCTAGCCGCCCACAACCGCCAACACCGCTCCTGGTGGAAATTCTGGCGTTAGGCGCTGCAATCCTCATTCCCCACGTGCTAGGGTTAGGAAACGTCGAACGCAGGTCCGCTAACGGCCAATTGACCGTTTGGGCGTTTGCGCATTAATCCAGGTACTGACTTGTACTTGCGCGGAAATCGGCGCAAGATTGAAGATCACCGCGTTGCGGTTTCGAGGTAGGCCGAATCGCTTTGCCACTTGTCGGGGGACAAGGGCTATAGGTAAAGTAGTTAATGGCGTGCCAGCATGGACTGATACCGAACTCCCAGAAATTCATACCCGTTTAATTGTCTTTTCAGGCGTGAGTGTGACTGCGGTTGAATGCTCTGAGGAATCGAAGCGTGGCGTCCGTGCATTCTGAAGGACGCGAGGACCCTGACTCAATTACTGTTTTGTTGCGCCAAGCGCGCGAGGGTTCGCAGGAAGCTAAAATCCGGTTGTTTGAGCGCTACCGGGATTACCTCCTGCTGATTGCGCATTCGGCCCTGGATCCAAGTCTGCTGGCCCACGGCGGCCCTTCCGACCTGGTTCAAGAAACATTCCTTGACGCCCAGCACAACTTCCATCAGTTCCAAGGCGATGATCCTCAGGAACTGGGGCGCTGGCTAAGAAGCCTCTTACGAGATAACGTGGCGGAATTCATGCGCCATGTCGGTCGCGAACAGTCCCAGGATGGGGAGATCCAGCAAGCCGGGGAAGCTCACTCGCCGGACGACGCATTTTCTCCTTCCGAGAACGCCGCCGCGAGCGAACAAGAACAGGTGTTGCGGCGAGCTCTGGAGCGGCTTCCCGAGGAGTGTCGCCAAGTGATCCTGCTACGACAACGTCGCCAGTGCGCGTGGGCCGAAATCGCTCGAGAAATGGACCGCTCGGTCGGGGCCGTGCAGAAACTGTGGATGCGCGCTTTGGAGCACCTCCGTCGTCAACTTCCGCGCGAATAGATGGGCATGCCTGAGAACGAGTTACATCCTGCCGATGACGAACCCTTGCGCGCGGCGCTGTTGGCGTACGATCAAGCGTTAGCCGCGGGTCATCCTCCGGAGACGGCTCGCGACGCCTCGACAGAGGTGGCGCCCGCGACGCCGAAGTTGCAAGAATTCCGCGAGGTGCTGGATTTGTTGGAAGCGGTCTGGCCGCGGAATGCGTCGCGCGGTTCTACCACCAAATCGCCAACGAATGCCGCTTCCGCGTCCGACCTCATGACTTCTTTGAAAGTCACAAGCGGGCGGATCGGTCGATTTCGCATCGTGCGCGAACTGGGCCGCGGCGGTTTCGGCGTGGTTTACTTGGCGCGCGATCCTAAGCTCAAACGCCGCGTCGCGCTCAAACTGCCCCAGCCGCATATGCTGGTCACCCATCAGCAGCGAAAGCGCTTCGTGCGCGAAGCTCGGGCGACCGCCGCGCTGGATCATCCCCACATCTTGCCGGTTTATGAAATCGGCGAGATGGGCAGCATCTGTTACATGGTTTCGCCCTATTGCCGGGGCGGAACCTTGGCTCAGTTTTTAGCGAATCGCGAGGAGCCGCTCTCGGCGCGGCAAGCGGCGCGGCTGACGCAGACTCTGGCCGAAGCGACGCATTACGCGCACACGCGCGGCGTCTTGCATCGCGATCTCAAACCAGGCAACGTTCTGATCAAGAATGTGGCGCCGTCGGGGACGGACGACCTGGGCATCCGGCCTTACATTGCCGACTTTGGCTTAGCCCAGTTCATTGAGCCTGAGCCCGAATCGGACAGCGATCGGCGCGACAAGCAAATAGCGCCGCCTTCGTACGCCACGCAAACCGCGGGTGTGTTTGGCACGCCGGCCTATATGGCGCCGGAGCAAGTGGAAGGCCGCCCCGACCGTATTGGCCCGGCGACCGACGTGTACGGCCTGGGAGCCATCTTGTATCAAATGCTTACCGGACAACCGCCGTTTTCCGGTCCCGGCAAGCTGGAATTGCTGCGTCAGGTGTTAAAGGAGGATCCCTTACCGCCGCACCGATTAGGACGCCGTACGCCGCTTGATCTGGAAGCGATCTGCCTGAAATGTCTGGAAAAGCGCCCGGACAAGCGTTACGCGAGCGCGAGCGATCTGGCCGAGGACTTGGGGCGATTTCTGCAAGGCCGGCCAACCGTCGCGCGGCCGCTGACGGCGTGGCGCCAGTCGCTACGCTGGATCCGGCGTCATCCGGCGGTGGCGGCTTCGGCGGCGGCGCTGCTGCTGTCGGTGGTCGTGCTGATGGTCGGACTGATGACCCACTCGGTGCGCGTGGGCGCTTACGCGACTGCCTTGAAGTATGCGCTCCATCGCGAAGAGTTCCAAACACGCGAAGCGAACCGTTTGCGGCGTTTGGCCGAAGACCGCGAACGGGCGGCGCGCGAGCAGGCGTACGCCAGCGAAATTGGACGCGGGTGGCGCATGTGGCAAAGCGGCGACGGCGCTGCTCTGAGCGAAGTGCTCAATCACCATCGACCCGCAGCGGGTCAAGACGATGTGCGTGACTTCGCGTGGCGCTATCTTTGGTCGCTGGGCTGCAACCAAACGCTGCTTCGCGGGCCACTCAATTTCGTCAACCGGTTGGCGTTTTCTCCTCAGGGCGAGTACGTCGCGGCATGGAACTCGGTGACACTCGCGACATCTCCCGTCGACGATCAGGCAACCTCGACGGTTCAGCCCTTGGACGACACGCTCTACGTTTGGCACGTTCCCACGCGGAGCTTGCGGTGGCGCTTCAAGGCCGGAGCCACCCCGTATGGCGTTGGTTTTACGGTCGACGGCGCCCAGTTGCGGGTGGTTACGGGCCGGGAAACCATTCGCGTGTGGGATGTTCGCTCGGGCAAGGAGCTTCTATCGATCATTGGACCGCGTTTGGATCCCAACACCCAAGATCTGTATTCGATTGTTGCAATGTCGCCTACCGGCGACCAGTTTGCTTACACCACGGTTCAGCGCTCCAAGGACGGCGAGCAGAAGAGTCTCGCGCATTGTTGGAGCCTGGAAACAGGGAAGTCCCGCGCGTTGCCGGCGCTGGCGGCGCCTATTTGCAAATCAGCCGAGTTCTCGCCCGATGGCGCTTTGCTTGCCATTGGCTCGAGCACGCGCGACTCGAAGAAAAACGTAGTCCAGGTTTTTGACGCCGCCAGGGGGAGGCTGCTCAAGACGTCTCCCGGGCTGTTGGATGGTTGTATAACCACCATGGCCTTTTCGCCGGATCAGGAAACGTTAACGGTCGGTACACCCTTTGGATTTCTCTCCACATGGAATCGGAAAAACAACGTCGTCAGTTCGTATCGGTTGGCTTCATTTAATACCGACGTTCATGTCGATGTCTCATCGCAGGGCGTTACCGCGGCGGGGTTGTATGACCGCTCCGATCGGACTCCCGATCGGGACCTCATATTTTGGCAAGGAGACTTCAGCGAAGACCACCAGATCGTTCCTATCCCGCGGGTGAATGTGTCGCGGGTTGCCTTTTCGCCGGACGGAGAAATCCTGGCTTACTGTAGCGAACGCAACCCGGTGCGGCTTTGGCGCATGCGGCAACAAGCCGAGGTGGAATCGTTGCCGGGGCACAAGCTGGAAGCGTGGTGCGTGGCCTTTTCGCCTCACGGCGAATGGCTGGCCTCGGGCGCCGACGACCACACGGTAAAGCTATGGAATAGGAAAACCCAAGACGAGCATGCGACGCTCGAAGGACACGCGGCGCTCGTGGCTGCGGCGGCCTTCTCGCCCGATGGGCGCACCCTGGCGACCGGCAGTTTTGACCACACGGTCAAGCTCTGGGACATCGACACCCGCCAAATACGGCACACGCTCAAGGGACATACAGGGCCGATTCGCAGCCTCACGTTTCATGACAACGGCAAGGTCTTGGCGAGCGTGGGCGACGATCAGATCATCCACATCTGGGATACGCAAGACGGCCAATTGGTGAAATCACTGCATGGCCACAAAGCGAAGATTCGCGCGACAATCTTTGCTTCTGAACACGACTTGCTTATCTCGGCCGATAATAGCGGTGTGATGAACTTTTGGGACATCCGCCGAAGCACACCGGTGCAAAGCTCGCACGAGGCCAACGAACTCCATTCGCTCGCCATCACGCGCGACGGCGCACGCCTGGCGGCTGGAAGCTACGAAGGCGTGATACGGCTGTACGCGCTGCCGCAAAGGGAAGTGGTAGCGACCCTCGAAGCGGGGCAAGGCGGAGCCCGCGCTTTGGCGTTCTCGGGCGATGGCCGCATCCTCGCCTCGGGCGGCGAGAACGGCGCGGTCACGCTGTGGCATCTTCCCACGGCCCAGCAGCTGTTCAATCTGCCCGGCGTTTCGGCGCAGGTGAACAGTCTGGCGTTCTCGGCCGATGACCAGGTGCTTGCGGCAGCGCTGCACGATGGCGCCGTGGTGCTTTGGAAGGCCCCCTTTGACGCCGCTTACGACGAGCCTTGATGCATCGTTTGCGGCGGATGCCGGCGCCGAAGCTTTCGCGCTGGTACAATCGCAACGCGCCGTTGGAACGACGGCGTCTTACAATTGTCCGACTTCTTTCGAGGTTTTGCCATCATGCGTGGTCTGGCTTGGCTCGTTTCCGGTGTGATCGTCGCTTTCGTCGCCGTGGCGCCGTTCTCGGCTGAGGCGCATGCGGGGCAGCTTCTGGCGGGCGCCGCCAAGGTGGACATAACGCGCGTCGAAGCGGGACCCGTGCATGGCCGGATGTACGCGCGAGCGCTGGTGCTTAAGCACGAAGCGACCACGGCCGTGATCGTCACCGTCGACGCCGTGGCGATTGGCGAGATCGGGTACATCGGCAACGAGTACCTGGGCGAAGTCCGCTCGGCGGTCGAACAAGAACTGCACATTCCGCCGGCTCATGTGATGATCAACGCCAGTCATTGCCACGGCATCGTGTGTGAAGACGTGGGCCCGCGTACCGTGCAAGCCATCAAGGAAGCCGCAGCGCGGCTGGTCCCCGTGAGCGTGGGTGCCGGCGTGGGCCACGAAGACCGCATCATGGAGAATCGCCGCTTAAAGCTCAAAAGCGGCCAGGAAGTGGATGTGCGCCACGCTTATTCCCTGCCGCCCGATGAAGAAGTGGCCGAGATCGGCCCGGTTGACCCCGAGATCGGCCTGTTGCGCCTCGACGCCGAAGGCGGCCGGACCGTGGCCGTGGTGTACAACTTCGCCTGTCACCCCATTCAAGGCGTGCCGAGCGGGGCCAACACCGCCGACCTGACGGGCTTCGCCTCGCAGGTGATCGAAGACAATCTCAGCGAAGGCGCGATCGCCCTGTTTGTGCAAGGCTGCGGCGGCGACATCAACCCCGTGTTCTACAAAGACGTGGACCACCCGCGCGACGCCGAAGCGCTGGGTAACCTGCTCGGCCTGAGCGCCTTGAAGGGCTTGCGCCAAATTACATGCAAGCCCGACGACCGGCTCCGCGTGGCGAACCACACGCTGGCGCTGCCGCGGGCCGATGTGGCGCAGCGCATCGTCGCGCTGGAAACCGAGCAACAGCGGCTCGTCCGGTCGTTGCAAGGAACCAGTCTGAGCTTGAAAACCTTCCTGCCCTTGGCGGTGAAGTATGGGTTGTCGAAGGAGTTTCCTTCGTACTACTCCCATGGCTACTTGCACGAAGCGGCGCACGGCCGGAACGACCTAGCTCGCCTGGACGCCGAGAACCGCCGCAACATGGAGCAGTACATTCGCAACATTCACACGATGGAGCAACTCACCCGCATCAACACGAACCTGGCGTTGCTCAAAAAGCATCAGGCCGACCTCGTGGCCGGCGGGCAGCGCATGATTGACGTAGAGTTGGTCGGCCTGCGTGTGGGCGAGTTTGTGCTAACCACCTTCCCTGGCGAACTGACGATCCGTATCGGATTGAACCTCAAGCAGGCGTCGCCGCACGAGCTGACCTTCGTGGCCGGCTACACCAACGGCTACATCTACTACGCCCCCACGGCCGAGCAACTGCAAAACGCCGGCGCCGCGCAAGAAGACACCGACTGCATCCTCGCCCCCGAGTGGCAAGCCTTGTACGAAGCCACGGCGCTGAAAATGCTTAGCGAGTTGTAAGTGCGCCACGAAGCGATGTTGTAGGAGAACATGGGGGATTGCGCTTAGGGCTGGAGTTTTTCTAACTCGGCGGCCTTTTGCCGGTGTTGCTCTGCCTGCGTCGCGTCGCCGCGTTGGCGGGCGAGGGTGGCTAGCAGGGTGTGGGTTTCGGCGCGGAAGGGGTCGATGGCTAAGGCGGTTTGCGCGGCTTCCCAGGCGGCGTCGAGCTGGTCCAATTCGGATCGGCACTCGGCCAACAGCAGGTAATCGTGCGCGATGCGGCGCACGCCCACAAGTTGCTCCAGCGCGCGCACCGCGGCTTGCGGTTGATTGTCGCGCCAGAGTAAATCGCCCACGATGACCAGCGCATTGGCGCGAGCGCCGGCCGAAAGCCGTTCGTCGCGCAGTGCGGCTTCGGCGTACGTCACGGCTTGTTGCGGGTGTTCGAGCCAGTAGAGCCTTGCCAAGGCGGCGTTCACTTCGCCGTCGTCGCCGCCTCGGGCCAGGGTCGTCTCCAGCAACTCTTGGGCGCGCCGCTGGTAGGCTTCGCGCGCTGCGGCGCTGGGCTGCTTGTCGGCCGCCTCCAGATACGCCAACCCGAGGCCACGATCGCGCTCCCGCTCGGAAAGATGCGAAAGATCGCCGTGCGCCGCCAGCCGCGTGATCGCGTCTTTGGGCGTTGGCGCGGCAGGCTCCTGGCCGTGAACTCCAATGCGATGATGCGTAAAGGCGATATGCGGAATGTCGGTTTCGACTTGCGGCATGTGGCACCCGGCGCAGTGATTCTCGTTGTGGGCAAGTCGCTCGGTCTCATCTACGGCGCAGCTTTGCTCGGCGTGACAGCTGACACAGCGCTGCCGGTAGTACGATACGTGTTCGCTCGGCGGAACCGGCGTGTGCGGCGCATGGCACGTGATGCACGTCATCGTGTCCGAGTTCTGATAGCACGCGCTGAGGCGCATTTGTTCGACGTGCCCCACCACCTTCATCGGCGCGCCGGGCGTTTCGATGTGATAGTCGATCCGCGCATGCGTGAGCCGCATGCCCGGTTGAAAGCTCTCCAGCGTTCGGCCCGAAAGCGGCACGGTCGCGTCGCCGCGCAAGTGGCACTGAGCGCACACGTCGTCTTGCTGTTCGCGCGTGAGCGAGGCCGGCTGGACGATCCGATCGGCCAGCGTCTCGCCCTTGAGGGGAGCGCCGCGATGGCGCGCTGTGTGCCCGGCGCCCGGTCCGTGGCAACGTTCGCAGCCGATGGCCGCTTCGTGAAACTGCAAGCGATGCAAGGCGCCGTCCACGGCTTCGATGCGGCCCACATGGCAATATAAACAGCCGGCGTCGGCGGGCCGCTCAAAGCCGCCTCCCCGGGCGTGTTCGTAACCGGGCGACATGCTCCACGCCTGCCGCGACGCGTACCATGTGACGGGCGACTCAGACAAAAAGCCGTCGGCCTCGACCAGGTACGTGCGCGAGTGCCGACCCGAGCCGACCAGCCACTTCAGGACGCGCTCATCCTGCGCCGCCGCGTTGCCGTGGTCATCACGCAGCAGCTCGCGGTGCAACAGTTGTCCGTCGCGCCGGACAATTTCGTAATCGCGGCCAGAAGCGTCGTGATGAAACTGGCCGTCGGGCGGTTCGACGGCCAGATCGATCGGCATGAACGCCTGACTATGGGCCGTTTGCAGGTAGGACTCGAACTGCGGTCGATGGCATTCGGCGCATACCTGGCTTCCCACAAACTCCGCCGGGTCGACGCGCAAGGGCGGTGTCGCGGATTTTTCGGAAGTCGTTGCCGTGGTCGAGTTCCCGGCGCCGACGAAAGCACGCGGATTCGGCTTTGGGTCGGACGACCAGCAACCCGCACCTGTAACGAGCACGGCGCCAAGCGTCATCACGACGACCGCGTTCAGGCGGCTGTGCCTGATGGGCGCGAACCCACGACGTTGATTTCGCCCGAACTTCGCCATGCCAGAAACCTTACGATCTTACCGGAAACGAGGCGTGCGGGCCGGCTGAGTCGGCGCGGAACGCATTTGCAAGAAGGAACGACGCCCAACGAGAAGCCTAGTCTAGAACACCCAACCCCCAGCCCGCAATGCGAACCTAGAGGGCTGTTGGGCTTGGGGGGCCAAGCGCATTGGCGCGTGTTACCGCCGGGCGTAGCGTTGGTGAAAGCGCGACTCGGCTTCGGCGTCGCCAATAAGCAGCAACTCGGCTTGGGCGGGCAAGACGGCCGTGGGGTCAGGGTTCACTTGCATGCCGTCGCCGTGGTCAATGGCGATGACGCTGCAACCGGTCTCTTGGCGAATAGCGCTGGAAGCCAAGGTTTTGCCCGCCAGCGCGGGCGGCACGTCCACTTGGAACACGTCGACGCCTTCGGCCAGCAGCAGCACGTCGCCTCGTTGCAGCAAATTAAAGATCGCGTTGGCCCCCATCGACGCGTACGACATGACAAAATCGGCTCCTGCACGGTGCAGCGTGTTGATGTTGCGCTCCAGGGTGGCGCGGCTGATGATCTGCACATCGGGACGCAGGCGTCGGCAGTAGAGCGTCAGATAGACATTCATGTCATCGTCGTGCGTGGTGATGGCCACGGCGGGGGCTTTGTCGATGCCGGCTTGTTTCAGAATCTCCAGGTCGGCGGCGTCGCCGCGAATGTAATGGCCGTCGTCATGCACCCGATCGGGATGCTTTTCAACGATGCGGTACGCAATGTTTTGCTCCTTTAGCGCGCGAGCGCATGCTCGGCCCACCCGGCCGCCGCCGAGAATCACCACCGGGTCGTCGCTGGCGTGATAAATGCAAAACAGCGCGTCGTATTCGTCTAACTGGGTGCGCGTACCAGCCAGCACAAGTACGTCATGCTGGGAGATGCACGTACTGGCTCGGGCGGTTTCAAACCGGCCTCGCTCCCAAATGCCCACCACGTTCACCTTCACATGGTCTGGCAAACGGATTTCTTGTAGCGTGCGGCCCACCAGGGGAGTGTTGGCGGCGCTGGCCTCGGCGATGAGCAGATCGTCAAACTGGCCGATGACATGCGTTTTGGCGTCTCGGCCGATGATGCGCCAGGCCAGCGAATGGCCGAGCATCTCGGCCAGTTGCAACACGCGGTTACAGCCGGCCAGTTCGAGAATATCAACCGAGGGCGCCTCCAAGGCCGTCGCCACCACGGGAGTTTCGGCGATCTCCCGCACCGTGAAGGCGACGTTCGTGTTGACCGTATCGCTATGCGTGGTGACGACGAGCGCGGCCCGCTCGACGCCCACTTTGCGGTAGGTGTCGGGGTCGTCGACTTCGCCCACCATCACTTGCAGGTCTTGATCGTGCAACCGGAGGGCCTCGGCCACATCGGGCGCGAGGACCACATAGGGGTAGTGATATTGCGTCAGCTTGCGCACGAGCGCGGCGTCGACGGGTCCATAGCGCGTGAGCACGACGTGACCGGTCACTTCTTTGGGCACGCGGCGCGGCGCCCGAGCGGCCGCTTGAGCCTCCATCCAGGGGGCGTAAAAGAACTGCACCAGGGTGAACGGCAACAAGATGAGCATAAACACCGTGCCGCTCAGCAGCACGACGATCGAAAACAGCCGGCCGATGTCCGAATGGAAGGTAATGTCGCCAAACCCGAGAGTCGACATGACCGTCAACGTCCAGTACACGCCCGTGATCCAGCTAAACGTGCGGCCCTCCCAGGCCATGAGAAAGTGAAACGCAATACTATACGCCGCCACCATGCCCGTGAGCGCGTAGATCAACTGGCGCAACGTCTTAAGGTTGCGCCGGCTGGCCCGGCTGTTGAGAAAGTGCAAAAAGAGCGAAGGAAAAACCCTCATGGAAAATCTCGTGTGGTCAATCGCGCGCCTTGGCCGATGACGGCGGCCTGCCATCCGACGTTACAATAATGTGCGAGAGTCTCCGTGCGTGAACCAAGCCGTGGCGCTTGCGCGTTGTTCACATGGCGCGGATGGCGCACGGCGCCACGGACTTTGTTCTAACCTTTCCCACCTTTGCAGAAAAGTTCATCGCGTCGCCCTCTCTGCCGAGGTCGCGCGGGACGCATGGCTTAAATGATGCATTCTCGAAACTCCTTCTTTCTGGGCGCTCTTTTCGTGGCGACGTTGATTGTCGCGACGCCGGCTTTATCCCAGAACGCGCCGATCACGCAGGAGACCGCGCTGGCGGTGCTAAGGCCGTATGAGGGCGAATCGGTTCGCGAGGTCGATCCTGCGACCCTCACGGGCAAAGTGATGTGCGGCTACCAGGGATGGTTCACCGCCGAGGGGGACGGCGCCGACCGCGGTTGGGCGCACTACGGACGCGGAGAACGCTTTGAACCGGGCCGTTGCACGATCGACCTGTGGCCGGACGTGAGCGAGTTATCCGACGACGAGAAGTTCGCCACGCCGTTCCGTCATGCCGACGGAGCCGTGGCGCACGTATTCAGCTCGCACCGCCGCGAAACAGTGTTGCGGCACTTCCGCTGGATGCAGGAGTACGGCATCGACGGCGCCTTTGTCCAACGGTTCGCCGTCGAAACTTTTCATCCCAAAAATTTGAATCACTGCAACACGGTACTGGCCCACGCCCGCGAAGGGGCGAACCGTCACGGACGGGCCTACGCCGTGATGTATGACCTATCGGGACTCCAAGCCGGGCAAATGCCGCGCGTGATGGACGACTGGCGGCGGCTGGTCGACCGGATGCGCCTCGGCCGCGATGCGCAAGATCACGCGTATTTGCACCACAACGGCAAACCGGTGGTGGCGGTGTGGGGCGTCGGCTTTAACGATGGCCGCCAATACACGCTCGCTGAGTGCGCCGAACTGTTGCGCTTTCTGAAAGAAGACCCGGAGTACGGCGGAGCCACGATCATGCTCGGCGTGCCGACCGGCTGGCGCACGCTCGACCGCGACAGCGTGCCGGACCCCAAACTGCATGAGGTGATCCGGCGGGCCGACATCGTCAGCCCTTGGACCGTGGGGCGGTATGTTTCACCGCAAACCGCCGTTCGGCATGCCCGGCAGTGTTGGGCGCCGGATCTCGCGTGGTGCCGCGAGGAAGGCAAAGACTATCTGCCGGTGGTGTTTCCGGGCTTCAGCTGGCGCAACCTCAAGCCCGGCTCGCCGCTGGATCAAATTCCGCGTCTCAAGGGGCAGTTCCTGTGGACGCAATACGTGCAGGCCCAGCGGGCGGGGGCGACCATGATCTATCAGGCCATGTTCGACGAAATGGACGAAGGCACCGCGATCTTCAAATGCACCAACACGCCGCCCGTGGGCGAAAGTCCGTTTGTCACCTACGAGGGCCTGCCGAGCGATCATTACCTCTGGCTTGTCCGCCAAGGGGGGCGATTGCTGCGTGGGGAGACGCCGCCAACCGACGCGCTCCCCCCTCGCTGACGCGCTTCCCGACCCGCTTGCCGTGTGCGCTTGGGAAGCAGTGCAATGGAAGACCGAGGCAGGCGAGATCACCTGATCGAGCTATTCGGCTGACGGTTTTGATGTTTCGACCGTCGACGAATCGACGTTTTCCGCTTGGTCATTCGTCGCTTGGTCATTCGTCGCGTCGCCGCCTTCGAGTGCTGCTTCCAGCGCGGGCGTGGGCATAATGACTAATTCATGCACGCGCCAGTTCAGGTCGCGGCACACTTGGGATGCGTGTTGAAGTTTCGCGGCCAGATTCGTTTCATCGCGAGGAACGACAAACGCCTCGCCGAAGTACACGTGCCCTTCCTCGCGCATGCGGACGGCAGCGTCTTTGACCCAGGGGAGCAACTTCAAGCGGCGACGAATCTTCTCGGGCAATTCATCCGGCGTGGCGCGATCGACGGTCGTTGGGCGTTCGTCCATCAGGTCGAACACCACTTGCCGCAAGTTCTTCCCGCCATCGTAAAGGATATCCAGCGAGATGATCGCCGCGGCTGCCGCGTCGGTCCACCAATAGCCCAAGCCCACCCCGATCACGCCAACCATGGCTGCCGCGGCGGTCATCCAGTCGGCTTTGTTCATGTTGGCGTCGGTGTGGAGCACCTTATCGTGCAAGGTGTTCGCCAGCGGCAGCTTTTTGCGCCCCAGCACGATCGACGGCACGGCGCTCCACACTAAGGCCGGCAACATCAGCCAGCCCAGCCAAAAGGTATGGCCGAAGAGCGTCACGCCGCCGATCGTGGGATGCTCAGCCTGCACCAGCTTAGTGATCGACTCGATAAGCAGCCACGCGCCCATGCCAAACAACGCCAGCGACGCCACAAGGAACGCAATCGACACGACGCGATGAAAGCCGTAAGGAAACCGTTTGCTTGGCGGCCAAACGGCAATGTGCGTGGCGATCAAGAATACAATCGACGGCGCCAGGCTGAGCACGTCTTCCAGCCAGGCCGTCTTCATCGCCTGCGATGATCCCATCGCCAGATACATGACCACGATGACCGAGGCCAGATAACCAAGGGTGATCCAGGCCCACCGACGCGCTTGGCGCAGCGCGACTTGTTGTTCCGGCGGAAACTCGAACTGCGGCGATGTTCTCACGGCGTCCACTCTTGGCGGTATCGCTCCAACGCCTGGCCGCGGTGTGACTGCAGGAACCGATCAAGCTCCAGCAGCCAGCGGTTCTCGCCTTGTTGAACGGCCATCACATAACGGTCGCCCTGGAGTTCGAGGTAAGGCTGGGTCAAGGCGACTTCGCTTGACCACGGCGTGGAGTCTTTTATCCCCGCAATGACCACATCCAGGCTGCCCCCTTGGAGTGTTTCGAGCAGTCGGCCTTCGGCGTCATGCGTCCAGTCGATTTGCGCGCCAAGATGCTGCGCGAACGATTCGAGCAACTCGACTTCGATGCCCGAGGGGCGGCCGCCTTCCCATCGCGTCCAAGGTTCGTGCTCCGTCACGCCGACGCGCAGCGTGCCGCCTTGCACGCGACGAAACGTCCCCTCGGGGTCGCGCGGCATGTCGCAACCGGCGATCAGCACCATTCCCGCAATCAGCACCACGCGAAGCATCAGCGGCGTTCCTCTTAGGCCTGACAGCTTAAGCCTGACAGCGAGAAATGAAGTGCAACAACCATGCCGGTTCTGCGAGGCCGGCGTTACACAGTTTTTGCCAAGCGCAACAAAGAAAATGTTGTGGCGAAAATGCTGCGGCGCGAGAAACTCGGCGCTCGGGCAAGAGGGTTGCTAGCGGGCGGTTACGGCGCGAGGGGTTCACTGGCCGAAGGCGGCGACTCTTCGAGCGCCTTGTCGTCAACCCAGGCGCCCCACTTAGAGCGAAGCGCATCATGCAGCGAGAGGCGCAGCTTATCTTGGTTCTTGGCGATTTGCCGGTTGAGCTTGTCGGCCAGCTTGGGGTTGTCGTCGGCCAGTTTGTCTTGCACGACGCGCCGCATGCTGCGGCCGATCTCTTCCGCAAGCGAGCCATCGACCTTGCTTATGCGGTCGAGACGAAACGTTTCCAGCCGCGCCTCGGCCGCGTTGACTTTGGGCGCCAACACCAGGTCGGGAGGAAGTTTGCGCGGGTCGAGCCGCATCGCCACTTCGCATTGGAGCGATATTCGGACTTGACCGACCCCTTCCGCGCTGAAACTGTAAAGCTGCACGTCGTACGCGTATTCGGTGACGCGGCCGGAAACGCCCAGCCATGCGTCGGCGTGCAAGTCGAACGCGACGTTTTCATTTTCCAAACGGCGGAGGTTCGCCACGGTAAGGTGGAAATGCTCCTGCGGGTTGAGGAGTTGCACGCGGTACTTCTTCCACGTGCCGTGCGGAACTTGCTTCCAGCGCCGCTTGGTTTTTAGTTGCAGCCCTTCGCGGCGAATGTCCCAACCGTCCAGCACGCGCTTGGTACTGCCCCAGTCGCGCGTGTCTTCATATTCGTGCGGCAAGTGGGTGCGCACGAGGTCGGTAATCCATTGGCTGGCGGCGGCTTCGTCGATCACGGTCTCGACGGCAGGCGCCGCGTTAGCCGCGCGCTCGGTCTGAGCCCAGGCGGTCGGAGTCAGCTGGCCCACGGCCACTCCCGTTAGCACTGCAATACCGAGCCGCCACGCCTTCATGGCTTGTCATTTCCTGAGACGAAATTCATACCGTCAGGCAGAGTACGTCGAATGGCGCATTCTGCAAAGAGCGCTTCACACGAATCGGCGCAGCCGCAAACTACCCAAACTCCTATAATGCCATAGCTCGTAACCGTTTGGCTGCTCCCTTCGAAAGGAGCGCGTGATTTGTTGGTTTCGCGGAACACTGCCGCCGGGTGGTGTGTTTGCGAAAGGAGAACCGAGATGAAATGGTACGCCCTGGGGGCCTTATTGCTCACTGCCGCCTTGACGGGCTGCGCTGCCGAACCGCCAGGCGCCGCGAACGCCTCGACGGGCTCTTCCGGCGGCGATGACCGTGGAGCTAGCACGTCGAGCATTCGTGAATTGAGCCTCGATGAGCTTCCCAAAACCGAAGACGAATGGCGCCAGCGGCTCACCGAGGAGCAATACTACGTCACACGTCAAAAAGGAACCGAACGGCCCTTTGAGAACGACTTCTGGGACAGCAAGAAAGAAGGAGTGTATCGCTGCGTGTGTTGCGGGCAGTCGTTGTTCCACTCGGCCTCGAAGTACGACTCGGGCACGGGTTGGCCCAGTTTTTGGCAACCCATCCATCGGAAGAATGTGGCGACCAAGGAGGATCGCGGCTGGGTGTTCACGCGCACCGAAGTGTTGTGCAGCCGGTGCGACGCTCACTTGGGCCATGTGTTTGAAGATGGTCCTGAACCGACCGGCCTGCGGTACTGCATTAACTCGGCGGCGTTGCAGTTCGAGGACGTGGGACGCGCTCACGACTAGCCCGCCGGAGGGTCGTAGTCGGTCCACGGGAATCGGCCGACTCGCACCAGCGTGCGATTCTCGCTCCAAGGATCAACGGCCGCCAACCGCCAACTGTGGGCTATCGCCCTTCGGCTGATTCCCGCAGGTTGCAAACGCGCTCACTTCCCATAGACCGGACTCTCATCGACCGGATTCCTGGCGCTTGCGACGTTTTCGATCGAGTCGGCCAAGGTTGCCGAATCGGCCAGGCTAGGGGGTCGCGGGCGACGCCGTCGGTTTCAAGCGCCAGGTGATCTCGATCACTTCGACGGAAAGTCCCGCGCGCTTCATCAGCCGGTTGTAGGAAGCGGCGTACTCGCAGGCTTCCCGTTCATTCAAGCCGACCTCAAGCAGTTCGCCGGTTTCGATTTCACGCACGGCGTAGCGCGTTAAGTTGGAGGGCTTCAGCATGGATGGTTGGTCAGGTTAAGAGTTGCTGGGACGAAGCGACGCCGGGCGGCCGGGCGCTTGACCGAAAATGAGAGCGTGCAGGTAACGCTGCAACGAGACCCCGCGCTCCCACGCTTCGCGACGAAGTTGGGCGTGCTCGTCGGCCGTGAGCCGCAGCGTGATCACACGCTGGTGGCGCGTCGCCGCCGCTCGCGCCGCATCACGCGGCGTTCGCGCCGCACCGGCGCGGATCCAGGTGGTTTCGCACGCGACGCGGCTTTTGGTCGGCTTGGCGTCGACCGTCCAAATGCTGCCGTCAATCACGAAACTTTCCGCACGGGGACGGCCGCTTCGGGCCACATCGCGCAGCAGCTCGGCCAGCCGCATGACCGCCCGACCTGGCATGACGTCGCCGATCGGCTCCGTCGAGAAGGGCAACTTCAACGTCGCCGGGGTCATCAGATAACCGTGATACGACGAGGGAAACTTCGGCGTGATGTACATACTTTTCGGGCCTGTGGGTTAGTGTACTAATTTACACTTGTCTTCTTTCAGAATAGCAGGCTCGAAAGGCAATTCAAGCCGCGCCCGTGCTAGCAGAAAGCAGTTTCTCTCGGTCGCAAGGCGTTCGCCGCGTGGCGCCAGCGCGAATTTTTTCAGAATGACCAAAGGTGTCACGGAAAAGCTGCGACGACACCCTCTTCACGCGGCCTCTTGGGAAGAAACTTTCGCGAAGACGCAACGCCGCGAGTCGGATTCATATCGGCGTGGAGGGCGCTGGGCTCAACGAGTCGCACGGGCCGACGAGCCCGAAGTTTCTTTAAGAAGGCTGGCTGAGCGCCACGATGACCGAAACCGTCAGCAACACCGCTCCGGCGAACCGGAGCAACATGATGGCGAAGGAGTGCTGGGCTTCGGCGCCGCCGAACGCACGAGCAAGAAGCCAGGCGAGCGCCACGGCCCACAAGCCCCGCAGGGCGTAAACGATGTTGATTCGCGCCGCGTCGCCAAACTGCCCCAGTGAATACGACATGCTCATCGCCTGCACCGCCATCAACAGGCTGCCCAGCAATAAAGGCGAGAGAACGTGGAGTCGCCTCAGGTGCGCCGGACGGTCGATCCAAGGCAGAAAACCGCACGAGAAAAGTCCGGTGAACAAGAACACCGCAGGAAGAAATCGGGCAGCTCCGGCTTGTCGGCTCCAGGTTTGCAGTCCGATATCAAATAGTGATAACGCCACGGCCGAAAGGAGCGCGAGCAAAACCGTCAGGCTGGCGTGTTTTGGCGTGAGATGTCCTTTGGCCGAGGAGCCGGCGCCGGCTTGAACCACCGCAATGCCCAAGGTCGCGAGAATGGCGCCGATCCACACGCGCAACCCCACCGACTCGTTCGCCAGCAGCGAGAGCATCATCGCGACGATGACCACCTTGACGCCGAAAATCGGCGTCGCCACCGAGACATCGCCATACTGAAAGGCGAGGTACGTGAACAGTTGACCGGCGACAAACGCCAGGCCCACCAGCGCCGCCTGCCACCACATCGCCCGCGGCAAGAGTTCGCCTTGCACCGCGCCGATGACGACCCACGCGACGGCCAGCCAGAGGTTGGCCAAGAAGGTATTGGTCCAAGGGCTCGCACCGCCGGAGATCGCCTTCTTGGCGAACATCATCCCAAACACGAACACGAAACTGGAGGCGAGCGGGAATAACAAGTGCAAAGGCATGAAAATCTAGAAGGCAAGCGAGTTCCAAAGCAAGCCGCGCGGCGAATCGACCAACGTACCAGAAGCAGCATAAATCGGAAGGCAAGGTTAACCCCCTCTCTGCTCGGGCGCTTGCCTTTCGGCCAAGCCGCACGATTGACACAAAACAGCCCTCCCCGTACCATGCCATTACGTCTCCCCACCCACAAACCCCGGGGCGCTTAGCTCAGTTGGTCAGAGCGTCTGCCTTACAAGCAGAAGGTCACAGGTTCGAGACCTGTAGCGCCCACTTGTTGTAAGTCCTGCCGAACGCACACTTTAGCGTACCCGCCTTAGTTGGGTGGTGCGGCCTCAAAGTCCTGTTTTAAGTAGTACCGGTACTACTTTTCACCCCAAGGACCTGAGCGCACCGCCATGACACGTTCCTTCGCGCCACGATACCGCGTGTACAAGCCCAAGAATCTCGGGGTTGTTCGGATTGAGGGGCGAGATCATTATCTCGGCTTGTACAATTCACCCGAAAGCTGGGAGAAGTACCACCGTCTTATCGCGGAGTGGTTAGTTGACCTTCCCCGCCGACGCTGCAGTCCATGAACCGGCGAGCGACTTGAAGCCAACACAAGGTCGCGATTCAAGATAACTCCAGCGTCAATCTCGATACCCGAATGCGCGTCGCATGCACGAGCGTTTGCAAGGCAGGTCTGTTGCTTTGCTCCCGTCCACGTCCCGCTTCACGACGGCACGGATCAGAGCGTGATCCGAATCACCGAAGGCGTCATCAAAGCGGATATCGCCACTGCCATTACGCATCAGCTAACGGTCGGACTCCCGGGCGTCAGCAACTATCGATTGGCGAAGAAGGAGCTAGACAAGTGGAAGCCTGAGCATGTCATCATCGCCTTCGACAGTGACTTTCGGACCAACCGCAATGTGGCTCACGCTCTCGTGAACGCAGTGAGATTTTACTCGCAGGATTACGCGGTATCCGTCGAGACATGGTGGTCCGACGATGGCAAGGGAATCGATGATCTGCTCGCCGCTGACAAACAGCCAGATTGTTGTTCTGCCGCGCAACTCGAGGACCTGCTACTACGGCTCGAACGTCGGTTTGGCCGCCTGGACGAACAACGCAAACTCCCCACGATTCTGATCAGCCTCTGCGAACACGAAGTCAACGACCGGGCCGTCGCCGCGCTAGCCTATGACGGCGCAATTTTTCACCGCGGCGGGGTGCTCGTGCATATCATTTCGGGCAGCGACAGACCTGCTGGAATTTGCCGACCTCCCGAGAGCCCGCGGATCGCGGCATTGCCGCACGCGACACTCCGCGAGCGTTTGACGCGCGTACCGTTCGCGCTGGGTGGAGGGTCGGCCGGTGACGGAGTATGTCGGCTGTGGTCCCCAGGCCGAAGCGGCGGAACGCGCCCAAATCGAGACGCGCATCGAACGCGACGTCCACCGGCAGCGCCGGGAGCGTCAGAGAGCGGAGATCGAGGTCGCCCGGGCCGCGCTCGACCGTTTTTGCGCGCAGGCCGACTTGTGGGTCAGGATCACGTTGGTCTTGGCTGGGTATTATTTGCATCATGGCCATGAGTGGCGACAAAGGAGAATTTTGTCAGTTTGCGGGTTGAATAGTTTCTCCCGCAATTTTGGTGATTGGAGATGCGCACGTTGTCTGAGGTTCGCAGTTTGCGCGCAATAGCCATAGGTCCATCTTCACCGTACAATAAGTTGCGCAAGTTGTTTGCTAGACTTGAGATGCGGCGACGACATCAAACTGCAGTCACCAAAATCGCGGGAGAACGGCTGTGTAGAAAACCACGGGTGGTAGCTAAACCATGGGGTGGGGTTGTTGCGTCATGCATGCATGGCGCGGACGAGTAAATCTCCTCGGGCCGTGGTGTTTGCGGCGTTGGCCACCGCGCGGAGGGCCTTGCCGGAGCACGCGCATCGGTACAGCCCCAAGAAGTTCACGCAGCATCAACTCTTGGCTTGTTTGGCGCCAAGCAATTCCTGCGCACCGACTACTGCGGCCCGGCGGCGCATTTGGCCGACCATCCTTCGCTGCGGGAAACACTCGGCCTGACGCATGTTCCGCACTTCACCACCTTTCAAAAAGCCTCGCAGCGGTAGCTCGCGGCGCCGGCGCGACGTCTTCTGGAATCCACCGTGCGCTTGCACTTGGGCCGGAAGCGACGCGTGAAGCGCGCGGCGATTGACTCGACCGGGCTGGAATGCACCTCGGCCAGCGGGTACTTCGTCCGCCGGCGCAGCCGTGTGGAAAACCCTTGGAAAACCGTGGTCTATCATCGCTTTCCGAAGCTGGGCGTGGTGGCCAGCACCGACGATCATTTCGTCTTCGCACTGCATGTTGGACGCGGGCCCCTCCCAACATGCGTGGGTCCCGACGTCGATGAGTTTCGGCCGCTGCTGGCCGAAGCAATGCGCCTCGTGCGATTGACGCAACTGACGGCCGACGCAGGCTACGACTCGGAAGACAACCACACGTTCGCGCGCGACCAGCATGGCGTTCGCACGATCATCCCCGCCAAGCCCCCACCGACCGCTACCGCCGACTGATGAAATCCCGCTTCGACCGCATCGCCTACCGCCGTACCGCCGCCGCTCGCAGGTGGAAACCGTCATCTCGATGATCAAACGCCGCCAAGGCGCCCACTTTCACGCCCGCACCTACCATAACCAATGCCGCGAACTCCGCTTGATCGTCCTCACCCACAACCTCATGATTCTCGTGTTCATGCAGGTTTTCTACACAGCAGGACGTTCTACTTTTTAAAAAGTAGAATGTCCCCTTTTCATCCTTTTCATCCCCCTTGGGCAGCCGCTTCCTCCAATGCACGACCACCTGCTGCCGCACGGGGTCTTTCTTCCGGTAGTTCACGTGCTTGAGCACGCGACAGACGCCTTGCTTCACCGGGTAATCCCGCAGATTGCCGCGGTAGCCCTCCGCCTCCACCCACACGTCCGGCGTGATGCGGATCACATAAGAAAATCCCATGTTTTGGCAGGTGCGGGCCAGTTGTTGACGGCATTTGCCAATTCAAATCAGCGAGATCCGACTGCGAATTATGGAGTGAAAAGGTAGAAGTCGATGTAGACCTTCTAAGCCTTTGGCGACGCGGATAAGTAGTCAAAGACAGAGGAAAGAAAAAGAAAGACAGGAGTCAGGACTTTCTGATCTGAATCATGGCTCACCTTCGACATCCGGCAAGCGTCTCACGGAAACCGATCCGCTGGGTAACACGACCACGTATGAATATGACGGCCTGGGTCGCGTGATCGAAGATACCGCGCCTGATCCGGACGGCGCGGGTTCGCAAACGGCATCCGTTACGGCGGGGTGGCGGAGGTGCGTTGCGTTTATGGCGAAAGGGTGTGGCTGGCGGCGGAGCGGCACGCGACGCCGTGAGCGGGGTCGGCTTGGGTGGTTACGGCGCATTCGAAGGGAAGATTTGCTGGGGCGTCGAAGACTCCGCCGACTGCCACGCCTCGGTGGTGGTCGCATGCTAGGTATGCCGCCTGTCGCAGGGATTAGGGTTCGTAGGTTTGCAGTTCGCTGAAGGGGTTTCGGCCGCGGGGCATCCACATGCATAGGGCGATGCCGCCGAAGTACAGCACGCTCAGCGGGAGCGCCATCATCAACATGCTGATCGGGTCGGCCGGCGTCAGCACCATCGCGATCACGAAAATCGCGAGAATGGCGATGCGCCACTTGGACACGTACAGCTCGACGGACAAAATGCCAATGCGCTGCAAGAACAGCATCACCAAAGGAAGCTGAAAGCTAATGCCGAACCCCAGCGGTAAGAACAACACAAAACTGAGCCACTCGCTAATACGCGGGTCGGGGTCGATGTTCATCGACTTGTTGAATGAGAATAAGAAGCTCAACACCGGCTGAAACACAAAGAAGAACGCCATGGCGGCGCCCGCGAAAAACAGAATCAGACTAAACGGCAGATAGATAAACACGTAGTGTCTTTCGTGAGGATACAGCCCCGCGGCCACGAACTGCCAGATTTTCCAGAACACCCACGGAGCAGAAATGACCAAACCGGCGATGAACGCCGCTTTCATCCAGATCATGAATGCTTCGCTGGCGCCGAGGGCTTGCACTTTGATATCGACGGGCTTCCAAAACGGAAGATCGACGAGGCGGACGCGCGGCCTGGCCAGGTAGTCCGGAAACACCGCCGCAAGCAAGAGGCGATTCAGGCGGCGAGCGTTCGCGTCGGAAAGCTCGCCCGACTCGGTCTGCATGCGAAGTTCGGCCAGCGCGTTGTCCATGTATTTGTCGCCGCTTTCCACGGTTTGCAGTTCCGGAGCCTCGTGCATGTCGGGCTGGTTGACCAACTCGTTCAGAACGCCCGCCACGGTGCGGGCGTCGTCCGCGGCAGGTTGCTCCTTCTTGGCCAACTCGGTCAACGTTTGCTGTTGCTCATTCGAGAGACGTTTCCACAGCACGCCAGCGGGAGATTCCGGTTCGTTGCGGCCCGCGGCCGACCAGGCGGAAAGAAACGCCCCCAGTTGTTCGATGATCACATCGGACGACGCGAAGCGATGCGGTTGAAACTCCAGGCCGGTAAACTCGCCGGTCTCGGTGTTGTTCAGGGCCTCGATCAAACTTTCAGGGTTCACTTTCATCGTGGCGGGGGCGAGGCGTTCTTCGCGCACGATGGTGATCATTTCAAAGGGAATTTTGCCTTGGTACTGGGCGGTCAAATCGTCCACGGCTTTGCCCAGGTAGTATTCGTCCAGCGCGGCCTTAAGCGGCGTTTGGATCCACTTGACGACATCGTTGGCAATGTAAAAGCCGAGCGCCACGCCGATGGCCAAGCCGATCAGCCCTTGAAACAGCGCGACGCGCAATTCTTCAATATGCTCTCCGAAGGTCATCTTCGTGCCTTCAAAGAGATCTTCTTGCGGTTGCCGAGCCATGGTCTCGCTCCTGATTGGGATAACGAAGGCGGGGGCGACAACGAAGCGGAACTTCGCAATCGCGCAGGGGAACAGCAATGCGCCCGAAGAGCCAGGCGAGGAGCGTACGGAAGGAAGCTGCCGCACCAGCGGTGAGAAACGGCTCGTGCAAGACACCGGGCAATCAGGAAGCGGGTTGAACCCCCTTCATGACGGCCCCACGCCACGCAAGCCGACGCCGTTTTCTCGATCCTAGCACCCCCCTGCGCCGCTTTCAAGGGGAACGCTTTACAGACGTGGCGCGGTTCTGCATACTACACCCACACGCGCCGCCGGCGCGTGACGTCGTTATAGGAGGCGCGGCGACTTGGGCGCAGCATCAAGTCGGCCGTCCCTCAGGCGCATCGCCTGGAAAGGCCGTGCGCCCTTATTGCCAGGGCGACGGATCTCGCCAAATTTTGTAGGAGACTGCACGGATGGCGCAGCTTGCCATGAACGAAATGACCACCTTTCGGTGGTCGTTTGAGCAGGACGTTCACCAATACCTGGCCGCCGGAATTCCCGCCTTGGGCGTGTGGCGCCACAAAATTTCTGACTTCGGCGAAGACAAAGCCGTCGAACTTCTTCGCGATAGCGGCTTGCAGGCGTCCTCACTCCTTTGGGCTGGCGGGTTTACCGGCAGTGATGGACGCACCTTTCGTGAGAGTCTGGACGACGCCCGCGAAGCGGTGCGGTTGGCCGCAGAAATGAAAGCCGGTTGCCTGGTCGTTTACAGCGGCGCCCGGGCTGGACATACGCACAACCATGCCCGGCGCATTCTCAAGAGCGCGCTTTCGGAACTGGCCGGTCTGGCGCATGAGCTGCATGTGACCCTGGCGATCGAACCGATGCACGCCGCCGTGGCCGCCGACTGGACCTTTTTGACCAGCCTGGATGAAACGCTGGCCACGATTGATGAGATCGGCAGTCCGCTGGTGAAAATCTGTTTCGACACCTACCACCTGGGGCAGGAAGAGGATGTCCTGCGGCGCATTCCCGAAATCGCATCGCGCATCGCCTTGGTGCAACTGGGCGATACCAAGTCTCCGCCGCAGGAGGAGCCTCACCGCTGCTGCCTGGGGGAAGGCATGATTCCCCTGCGCGAAATCGTGAAGTCGCTCATCTCGGCCGGCTATCGCGGTTTCTTTGAAGTCGAACTGATGGGCGAAGAAATCGAGGCCGCCGACTACAACGACTTGCTGCGACGATCCAAAGCGGCGTTTGAAAAACTCACGCAGCGCTAAACGATTGACCGGAAGCCGAGCGAACCGCGAACCGCCCGGCTACACAAATCACTCGGCCACACAAACGACCCGGCGCGCAGGCCGGTGTGCGGCGCGGCTTACTTGGGTGCGAAGCGCTGGAGCACTTCCGGAACCACCGTTTCGTTAACCGAGCGATGCCCGAAACTAGCGTCCACTTTGCCGTCCTTCGCCACGACGGCGGTCACGTAGGCATCGGTGTTAATGGCCCAACCCTCGGGGCCGCTCTTGTCGCCCGTGTAGACCGTCAGCGCTGTCTGCCGCAATTGCAGCGAGTTCTGCGCGATTGGCAGGTACTGCTTCGATTTTTCCACATCGTCGGTCAGCCACACCGCAATGAGTTGCACCTCCGTGTGGTCGTCGGCCAGTTTTTGGTCGAGCGTTTTGAGGAACCGCGCCACGGGGCGGTCCCAGTACTCGGCCTGAATGAACACATACAGCGTCGGTTTGTCTTTTCGCTCCATGGCGTAATTCACTTCGCCGCCGCCGTGATCGCCCGTCACCGCGTACACGGGCAGCGCTTCGATCGCAGCGCCCGCTTGCGGTCCCGAACTAACTTGCGCCGATGCGGACGCAGCGCTCAACAACACAACGACCCCAAGCGAGACCCCCACACGATGAGTGACCATGATTGGCTCCTGGCGAAAAGATGGCGAATGCGAAGAAAACGGCGCACGCACGGCTGGAGGTCAGAATAACGGAAGCGGCGCCGCGGCGAAAGCAACGTCTTGCAATCGCCTGGCGGCAGTCCGATAATTGCCGCCGCGTGGTTGCGTTCTTCCTTCTTCTCGACGCGGCAAGGTTATGATCTCGATTGACGCCTCGTATGTCGATGCGGCCGCCCCCAACGCCGACGCGGCCAAGAACGGACGCGGCCTGGTGATCAAGGGGAAGTTCAAGAAGCTGTGCATCTCGGCGGATGAAACTCTGCTGTTTGGCGAATGCCAAGGAAGCGGCGCCAAACCGTACACGTGTTCGTGCGATTTCATTCGTCCGGAACAGCCCACGCATCGCTGCAGTTGCCCCAGCCGGCAGTTCCCTTGCAAGCACTGCCTGGGGCTGATGTACGCCTACGTACAAGGCAAAAAGTTCGCCACGACCGACGTTCCGGAAGATCTGGCCCAAAAGCGCGAGAAGCTGCAAGCCCGCGCCGAGAAAAAGACGGAAGAGCAAGCCAAACCCAAAAAGGTCGATAAGAACGCGCTGGCCAAGAAGATCAAGGCGCAGTTGGCCGGGCTTGACTTGTTGGAAACTTTGACGCATGACCTGGTGCGGATGGGCATGGGCAACACCAGCGCCAAGACCGCTCGGCAAATTGACGAACAAGCCAAGCAACTGGGCAATGCATTCTTGCCTGGCGCCCAGGCGGCGTTGGCGCGCTACACGGGGTTGTTCTCGGATGAAGAAGGCGGTTTCGACGCAGACATGCCCTCGAAGAAGCGTGAAGCGATTTACAGCGAAGCGCTCGATCAGCTCACGCGGCTGCACGCCCTGGTCAAACAAGGCCGCGCCTACTTGAGCAAACGGCTGGAAGATCCGGAGCTTGCGCCCGAGACCGAAAGCGCGATCGCCGCGTGGCTGGGCCATGCCTGGCAACTCAGCGAGTTGCGCGCCGCCGGGCAAGTAGAGAACGATGTCGAACTGGTGCAGCTCGCCTTCAACGCGTACGACGACGCCGCACGCCGCGAATACGTAGACACCGGCATATGGATGAACCTGAACACCGGCCGTATTCAACTCACACAAACTTTTCGTCCCTACAAGGCCGCGAAGTACATCAAGAGCGAAGATAGTTTCTTCCAAGTGGCTCAAGTGAAAGAACTATGCGTTTACCCCGGCGACGTCAACCCGCGCATTCGCTGGGAAGCCATGACGCAACGGCCGTTGGAGAAGAAAGACTTTCAGCGCCTTCGCAAGCACGCCCACAGCGACTTCGCCGCGCTGGTGAAAGAAGTCAAGAGCCAGCTGAAGGCGCCGTTGGCCGACAAACGACCCGTCTATGCGCTGAACTTCGCCAAGATCGGGCGCCTTGGCGACGAACTCCTCGTGGAGGACGTCAAGGGAGAACGATTGGTCATGACCGAGATCGGCCAGGCCGAGGAGCCGCCCAGTTGCGGCTTGTTTCACTTGCTGCCCAAGGCGCTCTTCGCCAAGCAAACGCTAGTCGCCCGCTTCCACCACAACCTTGACACCCGGCAACTGCGCATCAAACCGCTGGCGGTCGTCACCGACTCGTCGATCGTCCGACTGACCTATTAAACAAGAACTTTCGCACCTTCGGCGCTCATCGGCCGGGCATGAGCTGAGAATGGCCCGACGCGAGAGCGCGTTTCGCGCCGGTGTGACGCCCCCAAATGTAATGCACTCGCTCCGCGAGTGGACCACACGGAAGAAGTCACCCCACCTGGATGAAACCGCGACGGGTCAGTCGCCGGCGAAATGGAGTTCTTCCAGAATCTCGGCGCGCAGATCGAAGAAGCGAGCGTCGTTGCGGTGGCGGGGACGATCCAGCGGGACCGTGATGATTCGCTCGACCCGGCCGGGAGCGGGCGACATGACGACAATGCGATCGCTCATGTAGATGGCTTCGTCGATGTCATGGGTCACCAGCAACATCGTCACATGGCGAAGGCGCCACAGTCGCAGCACTTCGTCTTGCATCCGCATGCGCGTGAACATGTCGAGGGCGCCAAGCGGTTCATCGAGCAGCAACACCTGGGGGTCGTTAATTAGCGCCCTTGCTAACGCCGCGCGTTGAGCCATGCCTCCTGAAAGCTGATGGGGATGGAGCTCGGCGAACGGCGCGAGGCCGACCACGTTGAGGAACTCCTCCACTTCGGCTCGGCGGCCGTGAAGCACGCCGCGGGCCACGAGCCCCGCCTGGATGTTGTGGCGAACGTTGAGCCAAGGGAACAAACTGGGATCCTGAAACATGAAGCCGCGTGCTGCGCTGGGGCCGTCGATGGGCTTGCCCGCAACCGACACCTTGCCGGTCGTCGGCCGCTCCAGTCCGGCGATCGTGCGCAGCAACGTCGATTTGCCGCATCCGCTCGGCCCAATCAACGACACGATCTCACCGGCCTTGACCGAGAGAGAAAAGCGGTCCAGCGCGAGCATGTCCGTTCCATTCGGCAGCCGATAGGACTTGCTCACGTTTTCGATCTGCACATCCGAAGCGAAGGCTTCAGGCAAACGGCCGTGCGGGCCGTGGTTATCGTTCGCCATGGGTTATCGTTTTTTAACTTCGCGAAAGGGATCACCACCGGATCAAACCTTGTTGCCATCCCATGACCCGGTCGCGCACTTTGAACAGCAAAGTCATCAGGCTGGAAAAGAAGACCGCCATAATAATCAGCGCGCCATAGACCTTGGCGTACTCCACATAGCCTTGCTGCCACTTGACGTACCAGCCGAGCCCCGACTTCACGCCAACGGTTTCGGCCACCACGAGCGTGAGGAAGGAAGCGCCCAGGCCCATGAACAGGCCCAGAAAGATATGCGGCATGGCCGAGGGGATGGCGACGCGGAAAATCAGGTAACTTCTTCCGGCGCCTAAGGTGCGGGCGACGTCTAAGAGCGTCACGGGTACATTGGCGATCCCCGAAGTTGTTAGCATCGTTACCGGAAACCAGACCGTTAGCGCGATGAGCGCGCTCCCGGAAACAAACGCATTGCTGAACAGCACCATCACCAGCGGCACGTAGGCGGTCGCCGGAATTGGCCCAATCAACTTGAGCACCGGCATGCCCCAGTAGCGTAGTCTTCGAGACCATCCAATCAAGACGCCGCTGATGATCCCGGCTGCGGCGCCGGTGAGAAATCCGCTCATCTGCAGCAGCAGAGAACGATAGGCGCTTTGCAGGAGCATCGTTCGATCGTCCCACATCCCGCGAAAGACCGCGTCGGGGCCGGGAAAAAACGGCAATGGCGCCAGGTTGAGTTTCAGCGTGACCAGGTCCCACACGCCCATTACGCAAATGGCGCCCGCCAGGAGTGGACCATAGTGATTCACCCACGCCCGCACTCGGCGCGACGCCCACGAGATTGCCGCCACGAAGGACCAAACCAGCAGGATAACGATTAGCAAGCCGGGGTACAGTCGCGTGGGTAAAGGACTTTGCAAGGAAGGAAGCAGCAGGTGCGCCGGCAACCAGATTCCCACCGTGGCGAGAGGAGCGATCGCAGCCAACACGACACGCGACCTTCGACCGCGCGAGTCGTCCAAATCTAAGTCATCCTCAGATCTCAGAAGCATACGAGCCGAGCAAAAACAGGAAAGCCAGTACGGCGAAAGCCAAGTGTAAGGTCCAATGCGGCGACGGAGGGGAGTATTTACGGGCTAAGACAGAAGTCGTCGCAGCACGTATCGATCTTCCCCGCCGATAAGGCGGCTAACAACCTGGCGTGCAGTTTCTCATCGCCACGCGGCTCCCAGAGACTTTCCGCAACCTGCTCAACTTTCAGTTCCTCGATCCACTGATCGGAGACGCCGTCCAGGCTCAACCAGGCGCGCTCCGCCAATTCGGCGGGGTTCGTGGAGGGGTTCAACAGCCCGGCGGTTTTCATTTCGGCGGCGGCCAAGCCGATGCTCTCCCGGCAGCGATCCACCCCCGGCATGTAATGGAGCTTGGAGATCGCCACCGCATTTAGTTCGACCGAGGAAGCGATGTATTTCGACTCGACGGAGAGCCGAGCCGCTGCGGCCGGGTTCTCGTGAACCCAGCGGGCGCCTTTCATGAAGGCTCGCGTCACCTTGGCGGCGCCGGCTGGGTCGCGCTGGGCGAACTTGCCGCTGACGACCGCCGCACAGCAATACTCGTCGCGGTACGGAGCATCGACGGCTTGATCGGCGATCGTCTTGATCTTGCCTTGCGCCGCCAGGATCGAGCCGATCGGCTCCGAATTGGCGATGGCGTCGACTTGTCCATTCTCCAGCGCCAGCCCCATCACCTCGGCGCCGACGGTGATCCACTCCACGTCGGTCGTGGGGTCCATGCCGGCCGCTTTCAACACGCGGCACGTAAAGAGAAACGGAGGGCTGCCCATCGTGGGAATGCCAATTCTCTTGCCTTTGAGATCGGCCGCCGTTTTGATCTCCGAGTCAACCGGGGTCTGCACTCGGAGGCAGCCCGCATGAATGCCCCCGGTCATCTTGACGTCCAAGCCTTGCTCGATCGGCTTCAAGAGGTACATGATCAGCGTGTAGTTGGCGTCGAACCTTCCCAAGCCAAGTCCATCGCGAAGGCCGTCCCAGTCCGTTTTGACGAACTCGACGTCGAGTCCTTCTTCTTCGAAGAAGCCTTTCTCTTTCGCCACGAACATGGCCGCTTCGCACGTCAGGCCGATGTAGGCGACTTTGACCTTCGTGGCCTTCGAATCTGCGGCGCCATCGGAACCCGAACCGGACGGGTTCGAGCTGGAGCGGCATCCCAACGTCAGGACCGCCATGCAGCACAGCGTCACGTGCAATCGGGATACGCGAATCGATAGTGCGAACGGCCGATGGTGTGGCGCTGGAGCACAAGTCTCAATCATGATGGGCCTTTAAGTTTGCGGAATGACCTAAAAACGAAATTGAACCGGGCCCGCGAAATTTCGACGAACCGCCAGGCGACCGTCATGCGGAGGCGCACGCGCGCCGGCGGGACGGGTCTGTGACCCGTCCGTAATTTCCGGCTCGTACTTTGTCAAACCTTGGACTGGGCGTCGTGTGCCACGGCTGGCTTGCCCAGCAGTGATGGATTTCAACGCAGCACGGCTGGGCAAGCCAGCCGTGGCATCCCAATTCTTGGCTTTGACGACGCACTCGTCGCCAGTCCGTAGGATCGTGTTTGACGCGACGACTCAAACTACTTAGCCATGATCTGCTGTTGATTGGAAAGGATCTTCTCCTGATTCGCCATAATTCGTTGTTCTTGGTTGGCGATGATGCCCGCTTGGTTTTCCAAGATTTTACCCTGATTGGCCATGATTCCTTCCTGATTGGCCATGATGCTGGCCTGGTGGGCCAGGACCTTGTCGAGCTTGGCTTGATTGGCCAGGATGGCGGCCTGGTTGTTCAACAGCGACTCCTGGTTCGTCATGATCGCGGCTTGATTGGCGACCACTTTGTCGAGCTTCGCCTGATTGGCCTCGATGCGAGCTTGATTGGCCAGAACGCGCTCCTGGTTGCTGAGAATGGTGTGCTGATTGGAAATGACGTCGTCGGCTGCCATGGTCGTCGTTCCTTCGTGAGAAAGTGGAGAAAAGATTCGGCTAATCAAATTACATTCCGACTAGGAACTCTTGCTTTCAAAAGTCAAGAGTTCTTGCGGATATGTTGCGAAAGATTGTCGTGGGCGGTTCGTCGCGTACCGGGGTACGGCGAAAAGCGTTTCCCTCCGCGAAGAACGGGCCTCAAGCGCTGGGACGATTTACCATGCGTCCTCGCGGTTCGAAAGCAGAACCATCTTGGACGGCGAGCACTTGGCGCCCCGCGGCTTTCCACGGAGTAACTCCCTACGCCGCGTGACGCCGTTTCGAGGCGCTCCGAGCGCGCCGTGTCTCCCGAGCCTAGAAGCCTGGCCTATCGTGGCGGACGAAAGAGGAGAGACGAGAAGTCTTGAGGATGCAGAGAGGTTTCGCAACCGGCAGCGAAGTACATGACGCGAGCATTGGCGATCTCGCCGCCGGAAAGCCAGATCCAGTTATCCTGAAGTGTAAGAGACGAGTTCACCGGCGGGGGCGGCAGGTGTTTGCGCTGGGAGCATTGCGGCCCGTGGCATGGAATCCGAACTGGCCCCCCAGGCGATCCTTGTTCCACGCGCTCCGCGAATTGCGGATCCCTCGAATCCAAATCGAGAGAGTTGTGGAGCCCATGCCCAGCAACGAGGTAATCTCCGCAGGTTGCGTCTGCGCGCGACGGCGACAACCCTAGCCAGCCAAGGGCAAGGCACAGCGACAATGCTGCAAGCCTGCACGGGGGTGGAAAGATTGGCGAAGGTGATACCAGAGACACGGCCGCGGGAAGAAGCGAATGAAGCGGATAAGTTCACTTGAAACAGGAATCTAGCAGGCGCGACGGACAAAGGCAAGCATGTCGCCCGCGCCTTCACGCCAACTCGCGACTCCGTCAAACGCTCAGCTGGCGCGCTCACCTGGCCTGGAAGGGGCAGCCCAAAGCATCCACCGAGGTGACGACGGACGTCGCGCCAATGCCGAGCATGCACCGAGCAAAGATCGTCTTCCGGAGGCGGTCGGGAACATCCAGAGAGAGCCACGCGCCAAGCTGTGCGCCGATCAGCGCGCCGCGGGCGCGAAACACCAAAATGTCAAAACGCAAGTTTCCCAGCGAGAGATTCGCCAGGGTCAGGCTCCCGTCGGCGAGCGCCTGCCGAGCGATGGCCGCGGCCGGCCAGTGGAGGCGTTCTTGACGAGGGTGGGGATTCGATCTTGGGGAATGCGGGTCGTGGAAGGGTCGACTTTCTGGACGGGCTATCTTACGGTCACGAAGTCGTTGTGGTTGAGCAGGATGCGTGCGAGACTTTCACGGGCCTGGGTCAGCGCCGCAGCCGAATCAGGGTCGGCCGCCAGTTGGCGTTGCCGGTCCAAGGTTTCTCGGCAAATGCGTCGTTCTTCTTCGCTGGGCGAACGGGAGAGAATTTGGGCGAAGAGATCGGCGATGAACCGGTCCGATGCGTCGATACCGGCGTCCGCCCCCGACGACTCGCGCCACGCCTGGACAATCGCCGCGCTCGACTGATGGACGAGATCGCTGTTGGTCATCACCAGAGCCTGTTGCGGAACAATGCTGCTGGCGCGGCGATAGCAGTCGAGCGGGTCGGGGGCGTCGAACAGCGCACCGAGCGCGCTCTTGCCTCCCAATTCCGGATAGCTGCTGTAGTACAACGTGCGCCGGTTGGTGGTCAGGGCGTCCTTGTTTTCCAGTTCGACGCCTCCTTGCGTCAGATCGAGACGCCCCGCCACGTAGAGCAGGCTATCACGCACGACCTCGGACTCCATCCGCCACGAGTTCATGCGCCAGAGGAGTTTGTTCTCGGGATCGACAGCCATGCCTTGATGAGCGTCGCCAACCGACGAGAGCCGACGATACGCCGCACTGGTGACAATCAGCCGGTGCAGGTGCTTCATATCCCAATTCGACTCCATGAACTCGACGGCGAGCCAGTCGAGTAGTTCCGGGTGAGTGGGTCTCGCCCCGTTGCGGCCGAAATCGTAGACGCTCGTCACCAGCGGCGAGCGGAAGTGCCGCATCCAGACGTGGTTCACGGCGACGCGGGCGGTGAGGGGATGGTCGCGGCGCGTGATCCACAGAGCGAGCGCCCGACGCCGACCGGTGCTCTGCTGAGGAAACTGGGCGGACAGCGGCGCGTACGTCTCGGCGAGTTTCTCGTCGGCCAGTGCGGCCCGCGCCGTGTCGACTGCCGTTCGCGCCGATGCCAGCCCCTGGTTCGCCGCCTCAATCTCCTGAGTGCGTTTGCTGTCGTCGGCGGGTTTTGATTCGGCGTCCAGGAGCGCCACGTCATGCCCCAGCAGATCGCTCTCGGCCCGCAAGAACTTCGCCTGCCGCTCTGCGCTGCTGGCGGCCCGCGTCACGTTCGCCAACGCATCCGGAGAAGCGGAATCGAGATACCTTGCCCGTTCCGCCGCGATGCGCCCTTCGAGGCTGGCGAGTTCCGCCTTCGCGGCTGCGAGGCGCGCCTCGGCAGACTGATGGCGCAACACAGGACCGTTGGCCATTCGCCGTGCGAGCCGCAGCTTTTCGGACGATTCGCGCAGGTCGTTGTTGCCGGCCGTTCGCGAAACGACGGCCACGCCGCCATTCTCGGAAAAGGTCGAGGGCAGCCAGCCAGCGATTCCCGCTGGCGTGGAGCCATCGGCGTACGTCGGTGCTTCAAAGTCGCACTCGAACAGCCGCGCCACAGGTTCGCCCTCCGCGGCTGGGGCGGAAACAAGCACCTCGTCAATCACGGCGACAGTCCCTGGCCGGGCGTCGAAGCCCATCGTTTGAACATCGTTGCCAATTGGCGACCAGCCGTTCATTTTGGTGGAGACGTTCTCAACCAAGAGAGCCCCATCGGCCAGCGAACGAACCGTCAACAGGGCTTCGTCGGCGGAGGGTCGCAGCACGAGAACCACGTGAAAACGGTTCTGGCCCGCCGCGAAGTCGTACTTCCCGACTTCCACGGCCGAGGCCGCGCCGGTCTTGTAGGCCTGAATGCTCCCGTTCTCCCAGCCCACGTAGTCCGCCGTCAGTCCTTGTTTGTTCTCCTTGATCAACTGGAAGTTGACGTGAGCGTCTTTCAGGATCAGAAGGTCGAACGCAAGGGTGAGACCCTCTTCGAGCACCGTGAGCGATTTCAAACCGTTCTGCATGATGGCCCGGCCCCGCGTGGCGTCGAGCAGCAGCGACTGTTCGCCCGCCAGCGCCGCAGGACGACCCGCCGCTTTCGCCTTTTCGAGCGCCTCGGCATGCGCGGCTTCTGCCTGCCGGAGTTCCTCGGAGAGAACGGCGTCGGCAGCCGGGGTGCTTTGCAGCGACTCTTCGGCGGCCGCCACAGCGCGCCGGGCGTCGGCGAGCATCGTCTCCTGAATCTCCGGACGCAGGCCCGGATACCAGGCCAAGGGGGGCAAAGAGACCGGCTCGATCATCAAGGCCTCGGGTTGCAGGATCGCGGGGACTCCCGGGGGAATCGAGCCCCGTTCCTTGACCCGATTTCGTTCGTCGCCGCCGGTGTAGAACCAGGTCGGTGCGTCGGGCTGTCGGTCGTACACGCGCACCGCGCCCAGTCGCTGCACGCTCCGCGATCCCGCATAGGTGTAGTCCTGAAACATTCCCGGATCGGCCTCGCCCGCGACACGGTCCTGCCGAATGTAGACCGGCTCGAAGAACGCCCGCATGCGAAAGTAATCGACGTGTTCGATGGGGTCGTATTTGTGATCGTGGCAGTGCGCGCAATTGAACGTCAGACCCAGAAACGCCTTGCCGGTATGCTCGACGGCGCTTCGCATCCAGTCGTTCGCGTTGAGCGAATAGTAGTTCCGGATCAGGTATCCGGTGGCCACGCCGGCTTCGTAGTCCTCGGGAAATAATTCGTCCGCGGCGAGCATTTCCTGCAACATCCGGTCGTATCCCTTGCCCTGATTGAGCGACCGGACGATCCAGTCCCGCCAGCGAAAGATCTGCGAGGCGCTGTTCCGTACGTCGCTCACGTCGCGGCGGCCGTACCAGTCGCTGTAACGCCAGACATCCATCCAGTGCCGCCCCCAGCGTTCGCCATGGCGCTCGTCGCACAGCAGGCGGTCGACGACGTTCTCGTAGGCTTCCGGCGAATCATCGGCGAGAAACGCCTGGAGTTCCTCGCGCGTCGGCGGCAGTCCGATCAGATCGAGATAGACGCGCCGCAACTGCACCTGTTTCGGAGCGGCCGGACGCGGCGTCAGATTGTGACGCGCCAGTTCGGACTCCAGAAACGCATCGATCGGATTCGTGCTGCCGCTTTGGTCTTCCGGCGCGGGCACGACCGGTCGTCGCGGCGCCTGAAACGCCCAGTGTTCGCGCGGGTCGGTTTCCGCCTGTTCGGATTCGGGGGATTTCGCTCCGTCGCGAATCCACGCCCGCAGCAGTTCGATTTGCGCCGCCGACAGGGATTCCCCTTCCGGCGGCATCCGTTCGCTGGCCTCGCTGGCCGACACTCTTTCAAGCAACAGGCTTTGAGCGGGTTCTCCGGCCATGACCGCGGCGCCGCTGTCGCCGCCCCGGCGGATCGAACTTCCCGTATCGAGCCTTAGACTCCCGGCCTGCTTGAGCGCGCCATGACACGCATAGCACCGCGCGTTGAGCACTGGTTTGATGTCACGTTCGTAGTCGACCGCGTCGGCCTGCGCGATCCTTGGGAGACAGAGCACGATCAAGGCGAAGGCCCAGATCCGTCGTTCGCCATGCGTCGCCCAAGAGCAGGCGGTTGTCAACACGACCCGCACGCGGAAGAGACGCTTTGGTTCCGATCCTGCCGGTAGGAGCAGCGGACGCGCCGGTTTCACCGAGTCAAGCGATCGAGCCGTCATCGTCATGCCAGAATTTCCTTAATCACATGGCCGTGATCGATGTCGAGACGTTTGCGGCCAGGAACTTCCAAGCGGCGATTGTCCAGACCGAGCAGATACAAGACCGTGGCGTGCAGGTCGGTGACGTAGTGGCCCTCGCCCAGGGCGTGGTAACCGAGTTCATCGGTAGCGCCGTGGACGTGACCCCGTTTCAGGCCCGCGCCCGCCATCCAGACCGTGAACCCGTTCGGGTGATGATCGCGACCGGTATTGCCGCCGCCCCGAAGCTCTAAACCGGGGGTGCGGCCGAACTCCGTGCCGAAGACAACGACGACATCGTCGAGGAGCCCACGCTGCTTCAAGTCCTGAATCAGACCGGCGACGGGTCGATCTACCGACGCGCACAGCCGGGTGTGATTGTCCTTGAGCTGCTGGTGCGAGTCCCAGGAACCGTACGGAGAAGGAAAGACCTGCACAAACCGGACGCCGCGCTCGACCAGCCGCCGTGCGGCCAGCAGATGCTGACCTGCAACCTTCGTGGCGTCGTTGTCGAGCCCGTACAGATTCTTCGTGGCCCCGGTCTCCTGGGCGAGGTCGATCGCCTCGGGCACGGCGGCCTGCATGCGAAAGGCCAGTTCGTAAGACCGGATGCGCGCCCGCAGCGCTTGATCTTCGGGGTACTCCACTGCCGCCAGTTCGTTCAGTCGGCCAATCGTCTCATACTCCTGCTGTTGCTGCGGGAGCGTTTGACCGGCGTGTCGTTGCGCGAATGGCAAGGGGTTCGCCGGATCGAGAGACAGCGGAATGCCCGTGTACTGCGGTCCCAGGTAGAAAGCGTCAATCGAATCGCGCGTGTCCGACCGCGTCGGTCCGCCCAAGACGACGAACTCCGGCAAGTTGTCGTTCAGCGTTCCCAGCCCGTAACTGGCCCAGGCGCCAATGCTCGGCTGGGTCTCGTCGAGCTTGTGCCGTCCGGTGTGGAACTGGTTCTCGGCGGCGTGGTCGTTGTCTGTCGTCCACATATTGCGAATGAAGCAGAGGTCGTCGACCTGCTTCGCCAGGTGCGGCCACCAGTCGGTAACCTCAATCCCGCTTTGGCCGTGCGGTTGATAGCCGACCTGCATGGGGAAAATGGTCGGGTAGACATCGCGGATGTTGATCTCCTCCGACGGGACCGACCGGAACCGCTTCTTGTGCAGCGGGGAATTGACCGGGTTCTCGAACGGTGTCTTGTCGAACGTCATCCCGGCGTACTGGTTGAGCGCCGGCTTGGGGTCGAACGTCTCCATGTGGCTGTAGCCGCCCGACAGGAAGATCCAGATCACCGACTTGGCCCTTGGCGTGAAGTGCGTCACGGCGGCGGAACCCGCCGGCGTTGTCTCGGCCGCGCGCACCATTCCATCCTTCGCCAGCATCGCCCCCAGCGTCATGCCGGTCATACCCATGCCAAGGTCCGACAGGAAAGCGCGCCGATGGAGCCGTCGACTCATACCGCCGCGCGGATCGGGTGAAAATGAATTCATCGAAGGGACTCCGAACGTCTCAGGCCAATGGTGTCGTCTGCACCACAATGACGGTGCGCGGCGGTTTCCGAAAGACGGCCAACGAATCCAGGTGATTGTCGTCGATAGCCGCGTCGTCGGACATCAGGCGCACCCTCCCGTCGCCTTCGCAAAAAGGAAGCGAGCGAATTCCGTTTGTGAGAAGCATCGTCGCCTCGCGTTCAATCCTCGCTCTGCGACGAATGGGTCGTTCTCCTTGGAAGACGATGATCGCTATTCCTTCGCCTCGCGCAGGCTCGCACCCGCGACGGGCTGCCAGTGACCGTGCATCGCGCAGTGGCCGGCGGGGACGTTGGTGATCGGTCGAGTCTCCTGACCGTCGGTCGTGGCCACATAGAGTTGCATCGTACCGGTGCGGTCCGAGCCGAACAGAATCCGCTTCCCATCGGGCGCAACGGCCGGGTGGTAGTGACGTGTTCCCGGCTTCGACTTCGTCAGTTGGGTTACCTCGCCGTCCAGGTCGACGCGCATCAGCTCAATGCTCTCCTCCACCTGCGCGGTGTAAAACAGATGGCGGCCATCCACGGACCAGACCGGAAGATCGCTGCTTGCGCTATGAAAGTCGGGATGCGCCAAGACTTCCACAACGCCGGAGTATCCGCCTCGGTCGGCGAGTTGCTTCAGACCGCTGCCGTCCTTTTTCACGATGTGCGGGTGGCAGTTGTAGTGTTCGCCGGAGACAAAGAGGATCCACTCGCCGTCGGGTGACCAGCGGGGGCCGAAATTGAACGCGTTGCCGGTTTCGATCCGCCGTTTGTCGCGGCCCTCGGTGTTCGAAACATAGATCTGGTAATTCTCGTGGTAGCAGATTTGTTTGCCGTCGGGCGATGCCGAGTAGCCGTAAGCAAAGCCGCCGCCTGACCCAGAGACATCGCGCTTGTTGCGGCCGTCGCGGTCCATCAAATAGGGCTTCGAGACTCCGTGGATCAGCGGAGTGAAGCCGTAGCCGCTTCCGTCCGGCAGGAAGAACAGGCCCGTATTGTAGATGCTGACGCGCTCGACCGCGGTCAGATTGGCGACGGCCCCCGTGGCGTGATCGAAAAGGCAAGTGTCGACCAGCCAGCCCTCCGTCATGCGGAAGGTTTTGTGTTCCCGCTCCCACGCGGCGTTTTCAGGGCTTTCCCACAGACTCAGGATGACGGCCTGCGTACCGTCGGGCGACCACCCGGCAAATTGCGTCCACGCGTGTTCTTGCTTCGTCAATTCCTCCGCCAGCACCTTGCGCCCGGCGCCGTCGGCCTGGACCACGCAGGCTCGCTGTGTCTTCCAATTCAAGAATTGCCCGCCCTTGAGATCATTGCGGCCTTCCGTGTAGCCGATGAGCAAAACGGGAGGCGGTTCGCTGGATTGCGCTTTGCCGACAAGCAGGCCAAGGCAACAGCAGGCGTAGAATGTCCAGGTTCGCGCGGGCGCCCAATCCGAGGTTTCCATCGAGTTCTCCCTGGCTTCCGGTGATCTCGGATTCCGCAGCGAGCGGAACTTCTCGCCGCGCATCGACCGCGCCACAACCCGCACATCGTGCAACAGGCCACGGCAATACGCATCGTGCCGATAGAATAGTCCAGCCCCCAGAATCCGAGTATCAGGGATCTTCGATTTTACAGAAATGTAAGGCGGGCTGTGCCCACCAGCCCACATGCAGTTATGGTGCGCACAGCCCGCCTTACATCTAACACGACGTTCGACGCCCGACGCTCCGCTTGGCTTGCCGGGCCGGGGCGTAGGACGTTTTTGTTAATAGGCGTTGTGGCCGCGGAGGACGACGAGCGGGGTTTGCAGGAGGATTTTGATGTCGAGCCAGAGCGACCATTCGCGAATGTATTCGTGGTCGCACTCGATGCGGCGTTGCATTTTTTCCAGGGTGTCGGTTTCGCCGCGCCAGCCCCGCACCGCTGCCAGGCCGGTCATGCCGGGTTTGACCTTGTGCCGCAACATGTAGCCCGAGATCAACTTGCGGTACTGTTCGTTGTGGGCCGAAGCGTGCGGCCGCGGACCAACCAGCGACATGGTGCCCGCCAGCACGTTGAACAACTGGGGCAACTCATCGAGCGACGTCTTTCGCAGGAAGGCGCCAATCGGCGTAATGCGCTGGTCGTTCTTGGTGGCTTGCGTGACTTGCGGTCCGTCCTCGCACACGGTCATGGTGCGGAATTTCCACACGCGGAACTCCTCGCCGTTCATGCCGTAGCGACGCTGCCGGAAAAACGCCGGGCCGCGCGAAGTCGCCTTGATCAGCAAGGCGATCACGGCGATGGGGAGGGCCAAGATCGCCAGCAGCGCCCAACCAACGAGCAAATCAAACGACCGTTTGAGCAAGCCATCGGCGCCGTAGAGCGGAGTTTCATAAACGCTGACGGCCGGAAGCCCGCCGATGCTGGTCCAGCGCGAATGCAGCAACTGGAACACAAAGAAATCGGGCACCAGATAAACCGAAGCGGTGGTATCGCCCAGGGCTTGCAGCACGCCGCGAATGCGCTCTTCGGCCCGCAGCGGAAAGACCACGTAAATACGGTCGACCGCGCCGGCCCGGGCCTGGGCCACCAGTTCGTCGATCGTACCCAGTCGGGCGCCAACGTCCGCTGGCACGGGCCGGGTGCGGTCTTCATTGCGGTCGTCAAAGAAGCCAACCAGCCGCAGCCCCAAACCGGGAGTTTGTTCAATGTTCCGGGCCAGTTGTACGCCCAAGTCATTCACGCCGACAATGGCGTAGCGGCGAAGATTCCAGCCTTGCGCGCGCATCACAGCCACGATGCGGCGCAACACGAAACGATGCACCGCCATGAACGTGGGGGCCAGAACGAACCACACGCAAAAACCCATGCGGCCGGCCAGCTCTGTGTAGCGTGTCAGGAAGGCGAACAGCAACAAGACCAAGACCGTCGCCGACCAGGTGGCGGCCATACAAGCGGCTTCGCGTATACCTTCCACGCCGCGCCAACTGCGGTACAGGCTGGTGATCGCGCCCAGCGCGTAGAAAGCCAAAACAGCCGTCATTCCTGCGGCCGCGAGCAGGACCGTGTCAATTGGCAAGAGCGGCGTGACCGCCAACAGCGCCAGCGCAATGCAACCGGCGTCGGCCACGCGCCGCCACATGTCCAACAGAGAGCCCGAAGGACGAACCGCGTAATGTAAGGCAGACATCGCCGAAGCCCCAATCTGCGTGACTCTGTAAAGTGGATGTTTCTCAACTTTAGGTTACGCCTTGGGGGTGTGGGCGTAGCTCTCGCATGGCGCGTGCGGCAGAAAAACCGCTACAAGTGCTCCTATTGGCAGCCAGGCAGGCCAAGCGCGCTGCGGCAACTCTCGCCTACGGTTTGCGCCTTGGCAGATTTTCGTTTCCAGGTTTTCCGTAACTACGTCTTCCGTGGCTAGCTCTTCCGTTTAACCGCTTCCCACCGGGAAGCGCGTTGCTGCCGACCGCGCGAGACATAGCGCCGACGCGCTCCCCGCTGGGGAGCGGTTAAACGGGGGCGAAAGTCGATCACCCAACCTGCCGCCGGCGCGCACTCAGCGCTAGGAAACGAGTTCACCTTACGTAATACCAAAAAGACCGGCTCAAATTTGGACGCCAAACGTGGGAGTCCTGCCTTGAGGCCGTGGTTGTCCTACGGCGTCAAATACTGCCCGGCGGTCGCACGCCTTGGCCTTTTTGGCTGGTGCGCGAGTCGCCTAGTTCTTCACGCATGGCGTTGGCCAGGTTTTGTAAACGCTGCACGACTTCGGGATTCTGGGCGGCGACGTTATTCCGCTCGCCCACGTCGCTTTCCAAATCGTACAACTCCAGGCCGCACCGCTGGTTGGTGTAGCCGCCAGGACGGCCGTCTTGTCCGGCTGGGCCGGTCAGGCTGCGATAATCATGGGGAAAGTGCAGCTTCCACCGGCCGCTGCGCACCGCTTGCAGTTCGTTGCCCCAGTAGTAATAGTACGCCTCGTGGGGGGAACGCGCATCCGGCTGGCCCGACAACACCGGCCAGGCGTTGGCGCCGTCGATCTTTCGCTCGGGCAAGGGCTCTCCGGTCAGCAAGGGTTCTCCGGCCAAATGGGCGAAGGTGGGCAGAAGGTCAATCGTGGCGGCCACTTCCGCACTTTCGCTTCCGGCCCGAACGTGGCCGGGCCACCGTACGATGCAAGGCACGCGCACGCCCCCTTCCCAGGCGGTTCCCTTTCCTTCCCGCAGCGGACCGGCCGACCCCGCGTGATTGCCGTAAGAAAGCCACGGGCCATTGTCCGAGGTGAACAGCACGAGCGTGTTTTCGTCCAACCCGGTGCGCTGGAGCGCGTCGAGAATTTGCCCCACGCTCCAGTCGATCTCTTGAATCACGTCGCCATACCGCCCCTGTTTCGACTTGCCTTGAAAATTTTCGGAAACGAACAACGGCACATGCGGCATGGCGTGCGCCACATACAAAAAGAACGGCGTGTCGCGGTTCGCTTCAATGAAGTTGACGGCCCGCTCGGCGTACCAGGTGGTCAGTTGCGTTTGGTCGGGGTTCAATTCGATCACGTCGTTGCCGGCGATGAGCGGAAGCGGCGGATAGTCGCGGCCATTCGTGGGGTGGTTCGGCCACATGTCGTTCGAGTAGGGCAAGCCGAAGTAATCGTCAAAGCCGTGTTGCAGCGGCAGGAATTCATGCTGATGTCCCATGTGCCACTTGCCATACATGGCCGTGGCGTAGCCGCGCTGCTGGAGCACTTCGGCGAGGGTCATTTCGTCGGGATGAATTCCGTGCCTGGCTTGCGGTCCCGGCGCTCCGAGCATGCCAATCCGATTCGGATAACACCCCGTCAGCAGTGCCGCCCGGGAAGCGCCGCACACCGCCTGAGCCACATAAAAACTCGTCAGCCGGTTTCCTTCCCGCGCCATGCGATCCAGGTTCGGCGTGACGATGTTCTTGGCGCCGTAGCAACCCAGGTCGCCGTAGCCCAAATCATCGGCGAAGACGATCACAAAATTCGGCGGCCGGTCTTCGGCCGAATGCGCCGAACCGGCGCCTTGCGCCAAGACTGCCAAACCCGCCAGAACGTTGAGGAAGACAATTCGCCAGGATCGCCTCACCATGATGCACCCCTTGCGTGGTCAAGAACCAAGTTGCGACCTAGTATGCCCGCGAGAGCAAAGGCCGTCAAACCGCGGCGACGTCGTTCCGGCCACGCGCCCGGCGGGGGGCGAATAAAATTTTTTCAAAAAAAACTTACGTCGAAAGCCCGTGACTCCTGATTCGCAAAGAACGCGTCGATTGACGATGAATTGTGAATTTTTATTCCACGAGGAATTGACGTAAGTCGTTCCGATGCCGGCACGGAAGGCGCAAGATCCGCGCGTTTTCTCTTGAACTGTACATTTGTTCGGTATAATAAAGACGTGCCCCCGATGTGGGCGCCACGGTGGGAAGGCGCGGCTCCGATACGGCCTCATGACGTGCAGCGTCCTGGCGCGAGCCTTCACACCCTTCGGGGTGCGATGCGTTTCCCTCCGCTCAATTCCCCCGTTTCCCGCCTGCGCTAAGGAAATTTGGCAGGGAAAAAATCTTTTCAAAAAGGAGCTTTTCGTGCTCATGGGTTGTGGCTACAATCGCCGATGTGTACTTTTGTACACTTGTTAAGCGTCCCATGTTTCCCTTTTTTCAGGAGCCCGTCGATGGTTCAAGCGATTCCGCAAGGTTATCACTCGGTCACGTGCTATTTGATCGTTCCCAATTCGGTCGAAGCGATGGCGCTGTATCGTCAAGCCTTCGGGGCCGAAGAAGTCATGCGCATGCCAGGGCCCGACGGCCAAAGCACCATGCATGCCGAAATTCGCGTCGGCGACTCGTTCATCATGCTTTCCGATGAGAACCCGCAATGGGACTCGAAAAGCCCGAAAACCTTGGGCGGCTCGCCGGTCGGGCTGCACTTGTACGTGGAAGACGCCGACGCGGTGTATCAACAAGCCCTGAAAGCCGGTTGCGCCGAAGTGATGCCGCCGCAAAATATGTTCTGGGGCGACCGCTACGGCAAAGTGCGTGACCCGTACGGACATCTCTGGAGCATCGCCACACATCAAGAGGATGTTTCGCCCGAGGAAATGGAGCGCCGCGCCGCCGAAATGTTTTGTGCTTCGGCGGAACAATGACCCTTGCGTGCGCTCGTCGCCGCGGCGAAGTACGGCGCAGGACCTGTCGGCGATGGGTTCTGTGGTATACTGCCAGCCAATGCCGGGGGCCGCAGTATTCAATTCTCCGCAAAGGACTTGCGCCCATGAGTAGCTTTCAAGCCCTCCTCGTCCGAAAGACCGAAGGCGGCACGCGCACCGCCGTCGAGAGGATCGAACGCGACGCCTTGCCCGAGGGCGAAGTTCTCGTCGCCGTTGAGTTTTCGAGCCTGAACTATAAAGATGCGCTCGCCGTGACTGGGCGAGCGCGGGTGATTCGGCGGTTTCCCATGATCGCCGGCATCGACCTCGCCGGAACGGTGCTGGAGTCCGCCTCGCCGCAGTTCGCGCCCGGAGACCACGTCATCGTCACGGGCTGCGGGTTGGGCGAAGATCACTGGGGCGGCTTTGCCGAATTGGCCCGCGTTCCGGCGTCCTACTTGACGCGGCTTCCCGCGGGCATGACGACGGCTCAGGCGATGCGGTTGGGCACGGCAGGTTTTACGGCCATGTTGTGCCTGCTGGCTTTGGAGATGCACGGTTTGTCGCCCAGCGCCGAGGTCGTCGTCACCGGCGCCGGAGGCGGCGTGGGAGGCATTAGCGTGGCGCTATTGGCTTCGTTGGGGTATCGCCCCGTTGCGGTGACGGGGCGTTCCGCCGAAAGCGACTATTTTCAATCGCTCGGCGCCGCAGCCGTCGTGCCGCGCAGTGAAATTGAGAAAGACGCCGATCGGCCCTTGGCCGCCACGCGCTGGCAAGCGGCTATCGACACCGTCGGCAATCGGATGTTGTCGGGGTTGCTCGCCACCATGGCTGAAGGAGGGGTGATCGCCGCGTGCGGCATGGCCGGAGGAGGCGAACTCCACACCACCATTTATCCCTTCATCATTCGGGGCGTCACGCTCGCGGGCATCGACTCGGTGCGCTGTCCCGCCGCCAAGCGTGAGGTCGCATGGAATCGCCTCGCGCAACAAACGCCCTGGGAATGCATCGAACCCATGTTCCGCACCGTCGGCCTGAACGACGTGGTCAACATCAGCCATCGTCTGTTGGCGGGCGACATTCGCGGCCGTGTGGTCGTGCGCGTGAAGGATCCTCAGAACGAATAGCGCCGTTCCGCCGTGAGACCGCGACTTACGAGGCGGAGGGAGCGGCGTCTTTCGCGGCAGGCGCGGGTTTCTCGGCGGCTGGTTTTTCGGCCGCGGGTTTCTCGGCCGGTTGAGCTTGCGGTTTTTTCGCGGGACGAGGAATCAGGACTAATCGCACCTTCGTCCCCTTGGGGGGCACGCGCTCCGTGAACGACTCGAACAGCAATTGATCGTTCGATTGCGTGCTTTCGATCGGCAGGTCCATCATGGCGGTGGCGAAGTTCGACAGGCAGATCAAGTCGCCTTCTTCGGCGTAATAGTGTTTTTTGCCGGTTTCCTCATCGACCCAAAAATCGCTGCCGGCGAAGACCCAGTCTTGCTCCATTTCCTTTTGCGACTTGGTATTGCGGATCCACGTTTGCGCCCGCGCCGTGTGTTTTTCTCCCTTGTCATCGCGCCATAAAATATGCACATCGACAACCGGCCCTTCGGCGGCGCGGTACTCGGGGGCGAACTGCACGGGGCGTCCCGGCACGGCGCCGACCGCCAGCAACGCCGCGTGCACCACGTACGCCTTACTGTCCACGGCAATCAGCGACTCATGCTCTTTGGTGCCCTTAGGACAGGCGAACAATTCCAAGAACCCGTCGCGAAAGGCGATCTCGCCATCGACCACCACGAGCTTGCGCTGCGGATGAATCCACACAGAATCGGTCTTGCTTATCCGCACTAAACCGGCCTCATCGGGCAAAGCCGTTGATTCTTGCGTGATGGCGCCGGGCGCCGGTTTAGCCGTGCTCGCATCGGGGGCAGGCTCCTGCCCCCGAAGGGCGGACGCCGCCAGGCACACCACCATTACACTGGCCGCAACGATCCTTGACCAAAGTTTCATAACGAAGCAACCTTATCGAGCGTGCGAGTTTATTGGTACGATACCTCTTTCGTTCCGCGGTCATTATATCCGTTTTGCAGGCTGCACGTTGATGTCGTCTCGGACTCGTTCTAGTTCCCCCGGCGCGCCCACGCCTTTGGCGCATCCCGCTTCCCGAGTCGCTCCTTTATCGGCTGCGCGCGCGGCGGCTTCCTGGGACAACACCCTGGCCGACGCCGGTCCCGGCGCCAGCGAAGGTTGGGAGCGTTGGCGCGCCCATTTGGCGAACCGGCGTACGCCGCGCCCCTTGCGCGACCTGGCCGCCGAGGACGCTGTTTCGCCTTTGAGTTGGTCGGTTCCCGAGCGTTGCGGCGAAGCGGTGGTGCGCTGGCTAGAGGAGGCGAGCCGACTGCCCCGCGCCGCCGATCGCGCGGCTCGTGCGTATGCCGCCGCCATCGAACAAGAGCTGGCCGCGCCGCAAACCGGCGAGGACGCCGCGCGTTTCGCCCTGACGCGGTTGGCCTGGGCGCACGCCTTACCGTTTCTGGCGCGCGTCATGGCGCCGGCCGCCTGGCGGAAAGTTTTGGAGAACCTGCAAGCTGCCGTCGACGACGGCGCCGCGCTCTCGCCCGAACAAGACACGCTCGCCTGGCAACTGTTGCGCGGCGAGTTGCCTTGGACCTTGGCGTACTGGTTTCCCGAGTTGGAGTCGTGCCGCCGGGGAGCGGCTTTGGCGGGCGCCACGTTGTCGAAAGGTTTGGAAGATTTGCTCGATGGCGAAGGTTTGATCGCCTCGCAGTATGTGCCGCTGTTGCGGCCTTTGCTCGCCCTGTGGACGCGCTGCGGACTGTTGTCGCAAGCGGCCAACCAGGACTGCTACACGCGGGAAGCTCGCATTCAATACGCCTGGCTGGTGCAACGGGCTATTCTGCTATCTCGGCCCGATGGCGGGCAGTTGCTTTCGCCCGGCGTCGAAGGCCGTTGGCGACCGGGCTTGTTCACCGCAGCTTTGGCGGTGGCCGACGATCCGGACGACGAGCATCTGGCCCATGAGGTGTTGCCTTTGCCGGCCAAGAAGCGCGGGGCCGCGCCGCGTGGCCCGGCGCCGCAGTATGCGTTTCATTCCGAGTGGGCCGAGGCCGGCTTGTTGCGCACCGCCGCCACGCGCGAGGCCCCGCGGTTGTTCGCCACGTATGGCCAGCGGCAATTTCGCGCCGAGTTGACCAACCGCAGCCAGGTCGTCTTTTCAGGCGTGTGGGACCCGCAAATCGACGTGAATGGCCAGCGTCTTGCGCCCGAAGGCGACTGGGAGGAAGTTTGCTGGGTTTCCGACGCCGACGTGGATTACCTCGAAGTTGAAATGTCGCTCTCGGCCGGGTGGCGCGTGCAACGGCAAATGTTGCTCGCGCGAAAAGAAGATTTTCTGTTCGTCGCCGATGCGGTGCTTGGCGCCGCGCCGGGACAAGTGCAGTATCGGTGCGTCACGCCGTTGGCGCCGGGAGTATCGTTTGCGCCCGAAGGGGAAACTCGCGACGGGATGATCCAAGGTCGGAAGAAACTCGCTGTCGTGCTACCGTTGGCGCTGCCGGAATGGCGCAGCGATCGGCGGAGCGGCGCGCTGGAGGCGAACGCGGAAGGTCTCGAACTCACCCTGCAAAGCGAAGGCGCCGCGCTTTACGCTCCTTGGTTCTTCGATTTGAGCCGGCCGCGCATGAAGAAAGAACGCACCTGGCGGCGACTGACCGTGGCCGAGCGCCTGGTCATTCAGCCGTCGGAGGTCGCCGTCGGTTTTCGCGTCCAGGTGGACCGCCAACAATGGATGTTTTATCGCTCGCTCACTAAGGCCGCCAACCGCACGGTACTCGGACAAAACTTGAATAGCGAATTCGTGGCCGCGCGGTTCCTGCCCACCGGCTACCTGGACGAGTTGATCTCGGTGTCCAGCGAGGGGTAGCGCCGAATCGGCCGCATGCGGCGCCGCGCAGCGCGTACAATTAACGGGAATCGTATGGCGGACTTGCCTTCTCGGATAGCCGAAAACCTGGCGGGCGTGCGTGAACGGATCGCGCAGGCCGCGCTGCGCGCCGGCCGCTCCGCCGAGGAGGTGCGTCTAGTGGGCGTGACCAAGTACGTTAACGCGGAAACCGCCGCCGCGCTCGTGGCCGCCGGTTTGCACGACTTGGGCGAAAGCCGACCTCAGGAACTGTGGCGCAAGGCCGAGGCCTTGGCCAATCAGCCGGTGCGGTGGCATTTGATCGGCCATTTGCAACGCAACAAAGTGCGGCGCACCTTGCCGCTGGCGTGGTTGATTCACTCGGCCGATAGCCTGCGACTGCTGCAAGACCTGGACCGCGAGGCCCAGCAGCGCGAGCGCGCCGCCCCGGTGTTGTTGGAAATCAACATCTCGGGCGATGCGGCCAAGCACGGCTTCGCACCGGAGCAAATCGAACCCTTGTTGCCCGACATCGCCCGGCTGTCGCACGTTCAGGTGCGCGGGCTGATGGGCATGGGATCGCTCGAAGGAGGCCGAACGCAAGCCAAGAAGGATTTCGCCCGCCTGCGCGAACTGCGCGATCGGCTGGCTCGGTCGTGCCCGGCGGAGATTTCGCTGACGGAGCTTTCGATGGGCATGAGCGACGATTTCGATCTTGCCATCGAGGAAGGCGCCACGATGGTGCGCGTCGGCTCCGACTTGTTCGAAGGAGTCGAAGCATGATCGCGCTGGAAGACACCGCCGACGGCGTCGTGCTGCCCGTCAAGGCGAAGGCCGGAGGCCGCGCCAATGGACTGCAAGGCGTTCATGCCGGCGCTCTCAAAGTGATGGTCACGCAAGCCCCGGAGCGCGGCAAGGCGAACCGCGCAATCGCCGACCTGTTGGCCGAGCGACTCGGTTTGCGCAAATTGCAAGTGACGCTGCTCTCGGGCGAGACGTCGCCGCAGAAACGGTTTCTCATTCAGGGCGTGTCGAAAGACGAGCTGCACGCGCGACTTGAGGCGGCGCTGAAAGATCGCTAAGCGCTGCCTGCTTGGCGGCGCGCGGCGATCCGTCCACGGGTCAATGATCGCGCGTTGCGGCTCGCGATGACCGGAGTCGTCGGAATAAACCGAACGGCACGTCGACATCTCGCCAAGGTACGACGCTTTCTTCGCAATGTGCGCTCCGGCGGCGTCGATAAAGCCCATGCGGCTATTTTTTTAAATGTGGGGTTTAAGGCGAGGGCGTGGCTCATGCGGACTGCGGCGGCGATTGTTCTGGCGTGCGGTTTAGGCTTGGGAACAAGTTGGAGTGAAAAGAATGCGGCGAGGGCCGAAGAAATGGCCGCGCTGTGGCGCGCCGACGCCCTGGGGGCTTGGAAAGCCTCGCAAGAAACGGGCCGGCCGTTGCTGCTGTTCATCACTTCGGACAACTGCCCGTATTGTCATTTGATGGATCGCAACACGTTTGCCGACCAAGGCGTGGTCGCGCGGATGCGCGCCTCGTTTGTGGCCGCGCGGGTCGACGCGAGCCAGCAACCCGAGTTGGCTCGGCACTTGCAAGTTCGGGCGTATCCGACCACCGTGGTCGTGGACCGGAACAATCGTGTACTGGGCGCCATTCCGGGCTACCTGGAGCCGCGCGAATTCGAACGCCGTTTGGCGCAGTTCACGCAGTAGCAGTACGGCAAGTTGCGCCCGCCGCTGCATGCAGGCGAACCACACGCGTTCGGTCAACGCCAAGAAGGCGGTGCGACGAAAAACCAGGCGTCGGCAGAACGTCAGATCATGGGAAGCGGCACGACCTCGGCGTCTCCCGCGGAGGAAGACAGTTTCGAACCGGGGAGATTGTGCCCCTGCCGGACATATCCCAAAGCGACGGCGCCGCCAACACGGGGAGAAAACGCGGCGGATGTGACGCGTCCCATCACGGCGTCGCTCGCCCCGCTTAGTTCGCAACCCGCTTCAGGAATAACCGACCCTGCGAAGCGAAGTCCCGCCAGCGTGCGGTTCACATGGCCGAGCGCATCGATGCGGGCCACCGTTTCTTGCCCCAGGTAGCAACCTTTCGTGAAGCTGATTGCACGGTCGGTGCGGTTCAATTCCTGCGGTAAGTTGTCTTCGCTGATGTCGCGGTCATACTGCGGAACGCCGGCTTCAATGCGAACCGCTTCCGCCGCTTCAGGACCGCATAAGACGACGCCCGCATTCTGGAGCGATTCGGCAAGGGCTTGATGTTTGTCGCGGGGCGCCAAGAGGGTCCAAGTCGCCGCGCCTAACAAACCGCTACGGCGCAGGAAGAGGAGAACGTCGGCCAGATCCGGCCTGTTCAACTTCGTTCGCACGTGGCCCAGCACAGCTTGCGGCGCTTCCAGGCCGAGCGACTCCAGCACGGCTTGGGCGCGTGGGCCGGCGAGCAGCCATTGCCCCATGTCTGCGGTACGGTCGTGCAGCGTGACTTTCTCGCGAATGATGTAGCGGTCCAGGTGCGCCAGCAGCTTTTGGTTTTGCCCCGGCGAGGCGTCGAGAATTAGGGAGTCTTCCGTACAGTAAACAAACACATGCCCGACGATCCGGCCTTTGGCGTTGAGCAGCAAGGCTTCGCAACCGTCGCCGGGCGTCAGGCGCAAAATGTCGTTTGAGCTGAGGTTGTGGAGAAACTTCGCCCGGTCGGCGCCGGTCATTTCGAGGAAGGCGCGGCCCGAGGCGTCGACCGCGCCGGCGTCTTCGGTCAACGCGCGATAGTCGCGTTCGGCAGTTTGCATCATTCCAGCACTCATGATTCGGCGAAGGAAGTCGATCGCAGCCCGCTTCATTGCGGCGCGGGCTGCTCGCATTGTACTGCGCCGCCTCGCGTTTGCGTGCGCGGCGGAACGACGGCTCCGTTTTTCTCGGAGAAGCCGCTTGACAGGCTCATCGCAATTTGTATTATTGAGTTAATACAAGATGACAGCCGATGCGGGTCCTGTGCGTTGTGCGGACCTGTCCTTTTCGCGAGCGCTCGTCATGCAAATTCACATCTCTCCGAATGACGGCGTGCCGATTTATTTGCAGCTCGTCAATCAAATCAAGTATCAGGTCGCTTCCGGTCGGTTGGCGCCGGGCGAAGAGTTGCCCGCCATTCGCGTGCTGGCCGAGCAATTGCTGATCAACCCCAATACGGTGGCCCGCGCGTATCGTGAACTGGAAGTAGCGGGCTTGGTGGAGAAACGTCGCACGGCGGGGACGTATGTTTCGGAGCAAGGTTCGCCGCTGGCCCGGCGCGAGCGGCTGAAGATTTTGACGGAGCGCGTCGACGCCCTGGTGGCGGAAGCGGGGCAAATGGATTTCGCCCTGGAAGACGTTCTTGCACTGGTTCAACAACGGCACGCCGCGCTGCAAACCGCCCGCGCGCAGGCCGTGCGCGAGTAAGCCCCCTCAACGCCAGGAGTAACGCCATGCTTTCGCCCGTTCCTTCTTCCGCCCCCCCGGTGATTGAGTTGAGCCGCGTCACGCGGCGGTTTGGCGCCAAGACCGCGCTGAACGAAGTTTCGCTGGTCGTGCCGCGCGGCGGCGTGTTCGGCTTGATCGGCGGCAACGGCGCCGGCAAGACGACGCTCATCAAGCACGTGCTGGGGCTGCTCAAGGCCGAGTCGGGCGCGGTGCGCGTGTTCGGACTGGATCCGGTGCAAAACCCCGTGGGCGTGTTGGGACGCATCGGCTATCTCTCGGAAGACCGCGACCTCCCGAACTGGATGCGCGTGGGCCAGTTCATGCGTTACACGCAAGCGTTCTTTCCTCACTGGGATGAAGCGTACGCGGAAGAATTGCGACAAGCATTCGACCTGGACGCCAAAGCGAAAATCAAAACGCTCTCGCGCGGGCAACGCGCCCGCATGGGGCTGCTGGCGGCCCTGGCGCATCGTCCGGAATTGCTGATCCTGGACGAACCCTCGTCGGGGTTGGATCCCGTGGTGCGGCGCGACATTCTCGGAGCGATCATTCGCACGATTGCCGATGAAGGCCGCACAGTGTTGTTTTCCTCGCACCTGCTGGATGAAGTCGAACGCGTAGCGGACTACGTGGCCATTCTTCATCAGGGCCGCATGATGCTGACCGCCGCGATGGATGAAATCAAAGACCGTCACCGCCGCGTCACGTTGCGGTTCCGCGAACCGGTGGAGCATCCGCCGGCGCTGGTGGGCGCGCTGTCGTTTGAAGGACACGGCGCCGAGTGGACCTACGTGTGCGCCGGCGACAGCCGGCAATTGCAGCAAGCCGCGCAGGCGCTGGGCGCCACGGTTCTGGGCGACGACGCACTGACCTTGGACGAGATTTTTGTATCCCGGGTTCTCCGCTAGTCGCGGTCGCCTCCTTGAGTTATTCGCCATCACGAAAGGTCCCTTCCGATGCGATCCGTTCCACTAGCGATGACTTGGGAAGTGCTATGGCGCGGTCGATGGAGCCTGCTGGCCGGAGCGCTCGCAGCGAACTTCCTGCCGTTGTTTCTTTTTCCGGCCCTAAAGGCCTCCGGAGGAGTTCCGCCCCACGACCCGGCCATGCTGATCATGCATGTGGTGTTGGTGCAAATCAACATGTTCATTTTCGGCGCGGCCTTGCTGGCGGTGCAGGAGTCGCCCTCTCGGCTGTACACGTATCCGGTGTCGGCCGCGACGATTGCCGCAGGGCGTTTGTCGCCAACGGTGGTGCTGGTCATGGCCGAGGCGGCGCTCAGCAGCGCGGCGCTGAATGCGGCGTTCGGGTTGACGTGGCCGGTATGGGGGCCCGCCCTGGCTTTGGGGGTTGGCTTTGCCGCGATCCAAGCGACGATCTGGCTGATGGACCGATCTGCATGGTTGCCGTGGGCGGTAGCGATTGTTGGCGTGGTGTTGGGCTTGTGGTTCAAGTCGCGCTATGGCCCCATGCTGGCGACCCCCACGCATTACTGGCGCCACGTGACGCCGGGAGAAGTTGCGTTTTTGCTCGTTGTCGCCCTGGCGACGTACGCCGTTGGTGCGGCCGCCATTGCACGGAACCGGCGCGGCGATCAACCGTTTACTTTGGGAGTTCTGAGCTGGTTCGAGCAGTTTTCCAAGGAAGTCGCTCCTACGAATCCCGCGTTCCGCAGTTCGGCGCATGCGCAGTTCTGGTACGAATGGCGACAAAAAGGTTGGGTCATGCCCACCGCCGTAGCCTTTGGCATGTTGTTAGCCGTGAGTATTTGGCTCGTTTCAGAACGCGACCCGACGGAATTTTGGCAAGGGTTCGTGGCTGGCGGCGGGTTGCTCTCGCTGGCGGGGTTTCTGGGCGGAGTTGTCCTGGGGCAAGCGGGCTCGCACGACAAGGAAGGCGAAATGGGGCAGTTCCTGGCGACTCGCCCCCTGACGGTCGCCGCGATGTCACGCGCCGTACTGCAAACGGCGGCGGTAAGCGTGCTGACGGCCTGGGCGCTTTGGGCGACGGCGTTTCTTGCCGTTCACTTGCTGCTCTTGGCCTTTCACGCCGCGCCGCAAAACTTGGGCGCCACACAACGGGGATTTTGGTATTGGTACTCGCCTTTGACGCTCTTGGGGCCGTGGATCTTGGCCACGATCGTCGCCTCGGCCTTGTTGTGCGGTCGCCCGCGGTTGTTCGTGGCCCTGGTCATTGCGAGCATCTCGCTGTGGATTGGCTCGATCCTCCTTGCGGAACACGTGCTTTCGCAGGAAGAAAGCCGGCAGGCGTGGCGCCTTGCGTTCTTTGCGCTTGGCGCGGCGTTTATCACGGGAACCGCTTGGGCGCTGTGGGAGGCTCGGCGTCGCAGGTTGATTGGCTGGCCGACGGTCGGGCTGGCGGCATGCGTGTGGTTCGCACTCGCCGTGTTGACGCTGCTCTGCGGAACGCTGACTTCGGTAGATGCGCCGACCCTGGCCCTGCTCATGGGAGTCGCCGCACTGAGTGTGGCGCCGGCGGCCACCACTCCGCTCGCCCTGGCGTGGAACCGCACGCGGTAAGAGCGAACACGCAAGGAAATTTTCATGCCCCGTGCGGCAGGAATGAATCACTCTACCGGCATGGCGTATTGCGCATCGGCCAGAAGAATGCACGACTCGTGATGCCGGGAAAGGCGGGCGATTTCGTCCTCGCATTCTACATGCGCCACGCCCAGGTCCTCGACGGTTTCGGCGTCCAACTCGCTGAGCAGGTAAATGCGTTTCTTTTCCAGGAGTTCGGCCAAGAGCGCCGCCGATTGCGCGTCGAACGTCGTTTGCTTTTCCACGGCGTGCTGCTTGACGGAAAGATCTTCCAAGCCCGAGAGTCGGCGCAAGGCCGGTCCGGGGGCGCGGCTGAGTTGCGTGCACAGCGCGATGGCGCCGTCTTCCGCCACGGCTTGCGAAGCGGCGTAGAGCGCCCGGCCGAAATTCTCCCACGTTTGTTGCTCGGGACCGCCCGAAATGGCCGCCACGACCAACCCGGCGCGGCGCGGCAACGGCCGGCGCCACAAGCGGTCGCACAGGCGTTGTCCGCGTTCGAGAACCGCGCCGCTGGATCCGGCAAACACCTCGCTCACGCGATCATCCGTTCCAGGCGCCACTTGCACGACAAACTGCACGCCAAGCAACCAGGCGGCTTCCTGAGCTTCATGCGCGAGCGACCCACTGTGTGCGCGGCGCAGCGCGAGCGGCGATTGGTAGCGTTTGTGCGTGGCCACGTCGGCAAAGGCGGGAAACAAGCCTCCCCAGGCGCCAAAGTACCCGAACGACGAGGGCAGCCGCAGCGGACCGATCGGCAACACGAAGTCGGCTTCGACAAGGCGCCGATTCAAGTAGATTGGGTGTTGTTCGTCGGTCGTGGCCAGGTAGCACAGACCGTCGGTGTCGCCCGGATCGTGAATTTCGACCGCGACGTCGGCCAAAGCGTGATCTGTTAAAAAGGGCGATTCGAATTCGTTCGACCCGTCGCGCGCGTGAGATAACACCACGGCGATGCGTTCGGGCGTAACGCCTCCTTCCTGAAGCGCGTGGATCGCGCCGGCCGCGATAAGCGGCGCTTGGGGCGTTTCCGAATCGACGGCCAGCACGACGTGGTCGTCGGGCGTGAGGGCTTGGGCCACCGGCGGCAGATCCAGCGGCGACCGCAACGCCGCGGCGGTCGCTCGGGCTGGGTCGTCCAGCACGTCGAGGCCGACCGTCGACCAATCGGCCACCATGGTCTCGGGCGGCAAATCGAACTCCACTTGCCGGTCTACGCCAAACCGCAATATCGAGGACATAGGGGTCAACACACCAATAAATTGAAAAACGTCGCCAGGGGTTGTGAGGGCTTGCGCCAACAATTGCCATCAGCCGCTGCGGGCTCGCTCACGGTTGCTCGTGAGAACCGCACGCTCCTGCAGGTCGGCTGATTCCCATGCCCCATGGCATGGCCGGCCGGCGAATGGCGAGCAGGGCCTCTCTTGCATCTTTGCCTTCGCCCGCCTTTTGGACAAGGGCCATTGCGATGGGGTCAGGATCGGTCTGGACACGCCGCGGCGGCTGGAGTAATGTTCCCTGCCGCTCGCAGTGATGCGGCGACCCATGCGCCAGAACCGCAGGGACGACACCTACTTGTTGCGAAGGATTGCGATCGATGGCCAATAGCAATGTGAACTTCTTCACTTGGATTCGTGAAGGCGTGAAGCAGGCCGTGCTGCTGGGCGTTTCCGACGCGGTGCAAGAAATTGGCACGCCGGAAAACGAAGAGGACATGAGCCACCGATTGCTCGAAGTGATTAAGAACGACGGCAAAACTCCCGCGGCGATTGGCGCCCGAGCTTCCACGTCGGTTGGCGGACGCAAGCGTCTGGGACGTTCGTTGAAAGAGATCGAAGAAACCGCCGAGAAGAAGTAATACCCCCTCGCGTCGCAGCCGTCGAACCCGTAGGTTGAAGTTCTGCGAGGAAACCTTCGTCGCCACGGCCTTCCCGTCGCCATCGCCTTCCCGGCGCCACGGCTGGTTCGCCAGCGGCGCCTTGGTGAAGGGAAACTTCGCTGGCAAGCCAGCCAGCGTGTAAGACGCAAGGTGGGTTGGAATGTTTCTCCCTGGTTTTTGCTAAGTTCGCCGTCGCGGTGCGACAGACTCTCTTTACCATTCCGCATGAGGCGTACGGCCTGCCGGTATTCGGCTTGGGCTGGGTGCTCATCGTCTGGGCTTTGTTCGGCCTGGGCTTCATGGCGTGGTTGATCCGCAAGCAAGGCTGGAACGCGGAAACGCGCAGCTTCTTGGGTTTCGTGCTGGCCGTGGCGGCGGTCATCGCGTTCGGCCTGCCCATAATTGAACGCGCGCAAGCGGGGCCAGAGAATCAAGGCTTGCCCATTCGCGGCTACGGCGTGATGCTGCTGTTGGCCGTGGGTTCGGGAGTCGGTCTGGCGGCGTGGCGCGCCCAGCGCATGGGGGTTGACCCCGAGATCATCTACTCGCTGGCGTTCTGGATGTTCGTGTTTGGCATCCTTGGCGCCCGACTGTTTTACGTGATTGAGTACCGCGATCAATTCTTACGCTCCACGCTGCAAGATACGTTGGTCGCTGTGGTGAATGTGACGCAAGGCGGGCTGGTAGTGTACGGCTCGGTGATCGGCGGCGTGGCGGCCGGCATGGTGTACTTGTGGCGGCGCGGCGTACCGATTTTGCCCACCGCCGATTTGATCGCGCCCAGCATGGTGCTCGGCCTGGCGATTGGCCGCGTGGGATGTTTTCTCAACGGTTGCTGCTTTGGCGGCGTGTGCGACTTGCCCTGGGCGGTGCAATTCCCCGAGCAAAGTCCGCCGTATTTTCGGCAACATCAGTTGGGGCAATTACACGGATTCCGCATCGGGCAAGACGCATCGGGCCGACCCCAGGTCGATTTCGTAGCGGCCGATAGCCCCGCGGCGCAAGCGGGGCTGCGCGCAGGCGATCGGATTACCGCCATTCAGCTTTCGCCGGAAGCCGCATTGCAAGCGGCGGCAACTGTGCCGGAATTCGCCGGCCAGGAAGTGACCCTACAGCTTGCCTCGGGCGAAGAGCGGCGCTTAACCGTACCCGCCTGGGAAGGAGAGGGATCGAACTTGCCGTCCCGTCGGCTGGGTTTGCAAGTGATGGACTTGCCGAAGGGACCGGCGATTGTGTCGCATTTGACGGTCGATGGCCCTGCCGAGCAGGCCGGCCTGACCATGAATGATCGGCTGGTCGCGGTCCGTTTGCCGCCGATTCCTTCCGCCGATGTCGCCCAGCAAGTGATGCAATGGGCCGGAGCGCAGGTACGCGTGGAAACGGAGCGCGGCGTACACTCATGGACGCAAGATGGCTTGCCGCACCGCAGTTTACCCATTCACCCGACGCAGCTTTATAGCACGATTGGCGCGTTCTTGATCTTCCTGTTCTTGTGGGTGTACTACCCGTTCCGCACGCGCGACGGCGAAGTGTTCGCCTGGATGATCACGATCTATCCGGTGGTGCGAATCTTTGAAGAGATCATTCGCATCGACGAGCCGGCGCAATTTGGCACGGGGCTGAGTATTTCGCAACTCATCAGCGTTGCGATTCTCCTTGGCGCCGCCTGCCTGTGGGCCTACATCGCCCGTCGCCCCCGCGGCAGCATCTGGCCAGAAGGCAAACGGCCTCAAGAGAAGCCCACGCAGCCGGCATTGACCCATTAACCGCGTACGGCCGCCGAGTGCTCCGCGCCGGGATGGCCTTTCACGGTTCGATGGTGCAGGTGAAGCTGTCGCCCACTTTCTCGGTTAATCGTACTTGGGCGGGGCCTTCCAGGGCGGCGGCGATTTCGAAAAACTCTTGAGGAGTCGAGACGCGCTGATTCTCGATGTGGGTAATAAACAGTCGCGGGCGAAGTTTCGCCTTCCAGGCGGGAGATTCGGGCGCCACCTCGATTACGGCCACGCAGCCCTCAGGATCAATCGCGGGAATGCGTTCGTCAAACTGGGGAATCGCGGTCGCATAGTCGACCCGTACGCCGCGCCAACTGGGGTCGTCGGCATCGGCCACAATCGGCCGCGAGGCCACAATGAACTTTTTCGAGAGCCTGACTTGCGCCGTGTAAGGGTGCGGCCGGCTCGCGCCAAACGGCCGCTCGACGGCAAGTTTCATGTCGGCTGCGGCGGGCGCCTGGCTAAGTTCGCGAATCAACTCGTTCGCGTCGCGCACCGCGACATCGTTCACATGCGTAATGACGTCGCCTTCGCGCAATTCGGTTCGCGCCGCGGGAGTTCCCGACACAACCGCTTGCACGCGGGCGCCAAAGCGTCCTTGCCGTCGTTCAAACGGCGTCAAGTGCGTTGGCTCCACACCTAGGAAACCGTAATCGGCTTTGCGGCCTTGCCGCAAGTTCTCCAACGAGCGCAAAAACGCCTCATTGGCAGGGAGGGCATAACCCGCGGCTTCTTCATAACCCGGAGGAGTGGCCAAGGCGGTGGTCAGCCCGATCATTTCTCCCTTCCAGTTCACCAAGGCGCCGCCGCTCGTGCCCTTCAGAAGTTTCACATCGGTTTGGATGAGGGTGCCGTAATGGTGCAGTGTGGGCTTGCTAGGCGCTACTTCGGGGGCCGCCGAAAGCGGTGGAGCAGGACGATGCAAGTTAGCGATGATCCCTCGGGCGGCGCTGACCTGGCCGTCTTTCGCAATGGCGTAAGGATTGCCCAACACCAGCACCAGTTGCCCCTTTTTCAGGTTCGTGGTGTCGCCAAAGGTGATGGGGGTCAGACCTTGCGCTTCAATTTCCAAAACGGCGAGATCCATCCAAGGGTCTTCGGCCTTAACACGGGCCGGATACGGCCGCCGGTCGATCCACACGTAATACTCACATTGCGCGGGGTCATTGAGTACGTGGTAGTTCGTCAAGATCAGGCCATTCGCGCCCACGATCACGCCCGTGGCGTATTCGCTTGGAATGAAATCGGGTTCGGTCGGATCGCTGGGGAAAGTGGGCGCCAGGAGGCGGCCTTCCGCGTCGCGCACGGCGCGACCCCCTTGTTGGCCGCGGCGCACCCGCGCGATGGCGACAACCGATTTCTCGGCTCGCGCCACGGCTTGCGTCAAAACGCGTTCGACGGCGAGAACGGCGTTCACATCGTCTTCCGACACATCGTCCTGCCCCCGCAGGGGCGCCGCCAGCAAGAGCAGCGCCAAGAGCGCGGGTAACGTCGAACGGATGCGCACGGCGCGAACTCCCGAGAGTCGAGGAAGGGGCGGCAAGGGGAACCTAAATGGGCGATGGGCGCAAAACATAAGCGGCTGATCCCTCCGGTTCGCGGGAGCAGCCGCCTTGTTAGCATAACCAATTTGGGAAGGACCTGCCCGCCGGTGCATTCACGGGCGGAGCGAGTGACCCGCCCTGCGGAGGCCGCGCTCCCGGATTATTCTTCGCCGTCCAACGGCTCCGCTTCGCCGTCTTCGTCATTTTCCGAAGTGGCGGCGACCGGCGGAGCGGCCATGGTGGCGGCCAGCACCTTTTGCTTAAGTTCCTCGGTCAAGGCCGGGTTCTCAATCAAATACGTGCGCGATTTTTCTTTGCCTTGCCCCAATTGAATGTCGCCGTAGCGGAACCAGGCGCCGCTGCGGGCCACAATCTTTTGAGCCACGGCCATATCCAGAATGTCGCCTTCGTAACTGATGCCGTTGGTATGCATCATATCAAATTCCGCCTGGCGGAAGGGAGGCGCCACTTTGTTTTTGACCACCTTGGCCCGCACACGTTGGCCAATCACCTCTTCGCCCTCTTTGAGCTGCGAGACGCGACGAACATCGATGCGGCATGAGCAATAGAACTTGAGGGCGCGGCCGCCGGGCGTGGTTTCCGGGCTGCCGTACATCACACCGATCTTTTCGCGAATTTGGTTGATGAACACGACGACCGTTTTGCTCTTGCTGATGGCGCCCGTCAGCTTACGCAACGACTGGCTCATCAAGCGAGCCTGAAGACCGACGTGCGAGTCGCCGATCTCGCCTTCCAATTCCGCCTTGGGCACCAAGGCCGCCACCGAATCGACGACGATAATATCAACCGCGTTCGACTTGACGAGCATTTCCGTGATCTGCATCGCTTCTTCGCCGCTGGTCGGTTGGCTGACCAGAAGCGTATCGAGCTGCACGCCCAGCTTTCGCGCCCAGGTGGGGTCGAAGGCGTGTTCGGCGTCGATAAACGCGGCGATGCCGTCGTTCTTTTGTGCTTCGGCCACGGCATGCAAAGCGAGGGTGGTTTTACCGCTTGATTCCGGGCCGAAGATTTCAATCACACGGCCGCGCGGTAAACCTTGGCCTCCCAGCGCCACATCGAGCGCGAGGCTGCCTGTGGAAATGCCTTGAATGGGCACGACATGCTTATCGCCCAGCGGCATGATCGAGCCTTCGCCGTAGGCTTTCTCGATCTGCTGGAGAACCGTCTTCAGTTGAGGATTATCTTTAAGCATTTCCAACTTGGCGGCGGAGTCAGACTTCTTGGCCGCCTTACCGTTGGAGGACTTGGTTTCGGTGGTTTTCGCTTCTCGTTTAGCCATACGATTGTTGCTCGTGGCGGCGACCATACGTTGCTCCTTCAGGAAGAAACAGGGGAGAATTTGAAAAAGTTGATGGCGTTTTCCTTAGCTACCCTATTCTTCGCCGAAGCGGAGACACGTCTGGTCACGGGGAAGAAGAAAAGAAAAAAAGTTTTCCTTGTGAAGAAAAGCGGACAGCGCCCTACGAAGGGCGCGATGCTGATAATATGTATACCATATCAGCCAGTCTTCGGGCAAGCACGCTTCCAGCAACTGCGGTTTTTCCCCTCGCCGGGGGACAGCCGCCTGCCCGAGCATTTGCCCCAGGCGGTACAATCGAAGGGCGAGGGAAAGTAGGGAAAACTGACGGGTTCCTTGGCGCGTTTTTCTTCCTGTTTTCGTGGCTATGTCGCTACAAGTCGAGCGGATGAACGAGAAGCCTGCTGACGAAGTGATTTGCGCCGCCGTGGGACGTCGCTCGCCGCCGCTTGACTTGTGGTGTGTCGACGGCCCGGAACAACCGCCGCGCCACATCACGCTGGCCGACTATCACGGGCAATGGCTCGCCTTGATCTTCTACCCGCGAGACTTTTCCTTCGTCTGTCCCACGGAACTCACCGCCTTTAGCGCGCGCACGGCGGACTTTCAGAACCGGCACTGCGCCATGTTGGGCATCAGTGTCGATTCCTTGGAAATCCATCAGGAGTGGCTGGCGGCGCCGCCGGACAAAGGCGGGCTGGGGCCCCTGCAGTTTCCCCTGGCTTCGGATCCGGAGGGCCGTTTGGCTCAGGGGTTTGGCGTATGGGTCCCTGAGAAAATGGTTTGCTTGCGGGGTTTGTTTATCATCGACCCCACGGGTGTGCTGCAATACTCGGTGATTCATAACCTGAACGTGGGCCGCAGTCCGGACGAAGTGCTGCGCGTGCTCGATGCGTTGCAAACCGGCGGCTTGTGCCCCGCCAACTGGACGACGGCCGACGGCGTGATCGACCCCGAAGGAGCGCTGCAGCCCGGCAAGGTGTTGGGGCATTACCGCATTCGCAAACAACTGGGCAGCGGGGCCTTCGGGGCGGTGTTCGCCGCGTGGGATTTGCGGCTGGAGCGGCCCGTGGCCATCAAGGTGCTCAAGCGCAGCCTGGTTGAATCGCGCGAGGCGGTGTTGACCGAAGCCCGCGCCGCCGCCCGGTTGAACCATCCGAATGTTTGCACCATTTACGCAGTCGAGGAAGAAGAAGGCCTGCCCGTGATCGTGATGGAGCACATCGAAGGCCGCGCTTTGACGCAAGTGATTCGCGATGGTCTGGACGCCCCGACCGCCCTTCACCTGGCGGCGCAAATTGCGGCAGGATTGTCGGTCGCGCACCAGAACCAGGTGGTGCATGGTGATTTCAAACCCGCCAATGTGATCGTTTCTCCCAATGGTTCGCCCAAGATTCTGGATTTCGGCTTATCGCGCTTTTTGAAAGTGCAAAAGTCGCGCGACGCCGAGGCCGAACTGGCCCAGCGAACCTTTGCTGTCCAGCGGCTGGTTGATCTTGGCCACGCCGAGGAAGCGCTGCTGGCCACGGTGGATCATCACAGCGACTCGTTGCGCGGGACGCCCGCGTATATGTCTCCAGAACAGGCCCAAGGGAGCGATCCGACGCTGGCCAGCGACGTGTTCTCCTTCGGGCTGACGCTGTACGAAATGCTGACGGGCCACGCCGCGTATGAAAACCGGGGAATAGTGCAACACTTGCTGCGTCTGCCAACCGCCGACCTGGCCTGCGAACTGGCGCCGAAAGTGGCCCCGCCTTACCGGGAGTTGCTGGCGGCGCTGTTAGCACGCGAGCCCGCTAGGCGCCCCAGCATGGATCAGGTCATGCGGGAGCTTGAGTTGATCGGATAAGATGGTCGCTGTGCGGCGACGTGCAGCCGTCGCTTTAACCCTTGACTTGCTCCGGAGGGCGCTATGAGTGAGGCGTTAACGATTGTGATTGTGGGCGGCGTCGCCGGCGGAGCATCGGCCGCCACCCGCGCTCGCCGGATGAACGAGCAAGCCGAAATCATCTTGTTTGAAAAAGATGAGCATGTTTCGTTCGCCAACTGCGGGTTGCCTTACTACCTGGGGGGCGAAATCGCCGAGCGCGACAAACTCGTCGTCGCTACGCCGGAATTCCTGACGCGCCGCTTCCGGCTCGACGTGCGCACCCGGCAAGAGGTGCAAAGCATTAACCGGCAGAACAAAACGGTGACGGTGCGCAATCACGCAAAGGGCGAAACGTATGAACAGCGCTACGACAAGTTGATTCTCTCGCCCGGCGCCTCGCCTATCACCCCGCCGATTGACGGCGTGAAAGGCCGGAACGTGTTCACCTTGCGGAACCTGGCCGATACCGACCGCATCTTCGAGGCGATTCACGAAGTTTCACCGAAGAAGGCGGTCGTCGTGGGGTCGGGCTTCATTGGCTTGGAAATGGTCGAGCAACTGGCCGAGCGCGGCTATTCGCTCGCCTTGGTGGAATTGCTGCCGCAGGTCTTGCCGTTGCTCGATCCCGAAATGGCGCGGCCGATTGAAGACGCGCTGCGGGCGCATCACGTCGAACTGTACTTGGGCGATGGTCTGAGCCGCATCCTGTTGGACGATCAAGGCGCGGCCCGCGCCGTGGAGTTGACCAGCGGCAAGACGGTCGAAGCGGGGCTTGTGATCCTCGGCATCGGCGTGCGGCCCAACATCCAGTTGGCGCAGGCCGCCGAGATTGCGATTGGCCCCAGCGGCGGCCTTGGCGCCAATGAGTTCATGCAAACCAATGACCCCGACATTTACGCCGTGGGAGACGCCGCCGAATACACCTACGGCCCCACGGGGAAACCGCAGCGAATCGCCCTGGCAGGCCCCGCCAATCGCTCAGGGCGACTGGTCGGCGAACACGCCGCGACAGGTCAGGCCGCGCCGATGGCTCCTGTGTTTGGCACGTCGATCGTGCGCGTGTTCGATCAAACCGCCGCCCTGACGGGTTTGACCACAAAGCTGGCCGAACGCCTTAAAACACCCCATCGCTCGGTGACGGTGATCGCCAATCATCACGCGGGTTATTACCCCGGCGCCGAGCCAATTACTCTGAAACTGCTGTACGATCCCGATTCCGGCCGTGTACTTGGCGCACAGGCGATTGGGCGCGAAGGGGTCGATAAGCGCATCGACGTGTTAGCCACCGCCATGGCGTTCAACGCCACCGTGCGCGATCTGACAGGTCTGGACCTGGCGTATGCGCCGCCCTTTGGCTCGGCCAAAGACATCGTGCATATCGCCGGCTTTGTGGCGTGCAATCAAAGGGATGGCAACGAAGATTTGTTGGAGGCCGGCGCTGACCTGTCGGAAAAGCAAGTCGTCGATGTGCGCACGCCGGCCGAAGTGAAAAAAGCTCCGCTGGCCGGCGCGCCGCATGCCGTTAACATTCCTTTGGATGAACTGCGCAGTCGCTTAGAGGAGCTGGACCCCGCGGCGGCCACGGTGGTCTCGTGTGGCGTGGGCATGCGCGGTCACGCGGCAGCACGCATTCTACGTCAGCACGGGTTTGGCGACGTGAAGAATCTTTCCGGTGGGGCGACGATGCGCAACCGAGCCATACGTGAATGAACGGCGTGTGGCGCCGTCCTTCGTTCTCGCCCATTGCAAAGCACGCAGCGCATTACTATTCTGCGACGGTCTGAAGTCTCGACCCAGATCGTAAGGAGCAGCAATGGCCGACGGCAAGCCGCGCGTCTTTGTAACTCGGGAAATTCCTGCCGCGGGTTTGGACCGCGTGCGCCAGGAGTGCCATGCCGAGGTGTGGAGCGAACCGCTCCCTCCGCCGCGAGAGGTGTTGTTGCAAAAGGTGCGCGGCTGCGATGGCGTGCTTGCTTTGCTCACGGACAAAGTCGACGCCGAGTTAATGGACGCCGCCGGCCCGCAACTCAAGGTGATCAGCAACTTCGCCGTGGGTTACAACAACATCGACATTCCCGAAGCCACGAAGCGTGGCATTCGCGTGGGCAATACGCCCGACGTGTTGACCGACGCCACGGCTGACATGGCGTTCTCACTGCTCATCTCCGCGGCGCGCCGTGTGGTCGAGGGGCAAGATTACATTCGCGCCGGCAAGTGGAAAACGTGGGAGCCGCTCGGACACATTGGGCAAGACCTGTGCGAGCGCACCCTGGGCATTGTCGGCATGGGGCGCATTGGCATGGCTATGGCGCGGCGCTGCCGCGGCGGTTGGAACATGCGCGTGCTGTACCACAACCGCAGCCGCAAGGAACAGGCCGAGCAAGAGCTGGGCGCCCGTCGCGTCGAACTGGACGAGTTGCTGGCCGAGTCCGACTTTGTTTCCGTCCATGCCGACTTGAACGACACGACCCGCGGCATGTTCAACGCCGCCGCGTTCCGCAAGATGAAGAAGACCGCCGTTTTCGTGAACACCGCGCGCGGCCCGCTGCACGTTCAATCCGACTTATACACAGCGCTCAAGAATGGCGATATTTTCGCCGCCGGTCTCGATGTGACCGACCCTGAGCCGCCGGCGCAGGACGACCCCTTGCTCACGCTGCCGAACTGCGTCATTGCGCCGCACATTGGCAGCGCTACGGTCTCGAGCCGCAACGGCATGGCGGAAATCGCCGCCGACAATCTCCTCCTCGGCTTGCAAGGCAAACCCTTACGCTGCTGGGTGAACCGGCAGTAAAGAGAAACACGACAACGTCAGGTCCGCGAACTAGGGCGAACCTGACGCCCGCGCTGCAACTCTACTTGTTGGAGAGTTTGTCGATGCGCTGCTGGGAGTCGTGTCGTACCCCGGGGAGTAAGCGGTCCTGGTCTTGTTCGAGTTGAGTCATGGTCGAGTTAGATTATCCTCGGTTGCGGCGCGTGGTCGATGAGGCCAAGGTCGCGACGTTGTTCGTCACCGTGAGCGGGGCGCACTTGTACGGCTTCCCTTCGCCCGACAGCGATGTCGACTTGCGCGGCTGCCATCAATGGCCGCTGCGACGGTGCGTTGGGCTGAACGCGCCGGACGAGACGATCGACCGCACTTTCTACGATGGCGACCTCCAAATCGACCTCGTCTGCCATGAAGTGCGCAAATACTTCAATCTGCTGGTGAAGAACAACGGTTACGTCCTTGAGCAGATTTTTTCACCTCTGGTGGTGTCGGGCGAAGATTTTCTCGCACGGCTCCGGCCGCTCGCACAGCGGTGCGTTACGCGGTTTCATTACCATCACTATCGCGGGTTCTACGGCACGCAGTTCAAACTCTTGGACAAACAAGAGCCGAAAACCGCGAAAGCGCTGTTGTACGCGTATCGCGTGTTGATGACCGGCATCCATCTTTTGCGCACCGGCGAGGTCGAGGCGCACATCGTCCGCTTGAACGAATCGTTCCGCCTGCCGTTCATCGACGATCTGATCGCCCAGAAAGTCGCGGAGAAAGCCGCGCCCCATGCGTTGGATTGGGAATTTCATCAAAAGGAACTGGGTCGCCTCGAAACCAAGCTTGACGATGCGTTCGCCCAAAGCGCATTGCCCGAGACGCGCGACCGCGAAGCGGTGAACGAGTTTCTCGTCGAGTTGCGACTCGGCCCGAATTAGCCACAGCGCCAGGCGCGAGTCAAACCCTGTCTGCAAACGAACCCTGTCCGCAAACGACGCAGGCCGCTATTCCACCCAGCGCGGGCGCATTTCGTTGTTCTGAAGTGCGGCTTGTTCGTTGAGTTGCGTCATCCACGAGGGGGACCAACCCGAAAAGCTCTCGTAACCCCGCGCGGCTTGCCGACCGATGCCGCCCAGTTCCGGCAGCAGGCGATTGACCAAGGCGGCCGCTTCCTGCACAAGACTCGGCGCCAATTGATGAAGGTGATACGTCAGGTTGGTGTAGTTCGATAGAATGACCTCAGGATCCCCGTTCTGGCAGGCTCGGATGATTTGCCGCGCTGCTTTTGTGGCGTCCATCGAAACCCACGGCATTCCATCGCCAATGCTGAACCAGGCGTACTCCTTGCGGTGCTGTCCCTTAAACAAGGCGTTGCGCGGACTGCCGGTGCGTAACAAACCGGGGCAAACGGTCGTGACCAGAATATTCTCTTGAGCTAACTCGGTGCGCAAGCCGTTGGACAGTCCGACGAGGGCGAACTTGCTCGCTACATACGGCAGCAAGTGCGGCACGGCCTGCTTTCCTCCAATTGATGAGACGTTCACAATGCGTCCCCAGCCGCGGCGGCGCATCTCGGGCAACACGGCCCGCACGGTGTACAACGGACCCCAGAAGTGCGTTTTCATGGCGTCTTCGAAATCGGCCTCGGTCATCGCATCGAGCGGTCCGACTTCAATGATTCCGGCCACATTAAACAGCACATCCACCGTGCCCAAGTGGTTTATCGCCTCGCGGACCATGGCGTTGACCTGATCCTGGTCGCGCACGTCGCAGGGAATCGCCACCACTTCGCCATGTTTGAGTAGCTCTTGCTCGGCCACGCGCAGGTCATCGGCAGTTCGAGCGCAAATGGCGACTCGCGCGCCCTGATCTAACAACTCCCGCGCCAGCACAAGCCCCAACCCGCGCGAACCGCCCGTTACGATGACCGACTTTCCGGCGAACTCAAACCAGCGCGACATGCGCACCAGCGCTTTGCCCGCCAAAAATGCTGCGGCGCCCAGACCGCCGACCGCCAAAAGCTTCCGAAATTGCGAGTCCATCCCAGTTACTCCCTGATCTTCATGGTTCTGAGCTACTTGGTTCGAGGCGTACGTATTCCATCGCTCTTGCGCCAAGCTGCAAGCGTCACCAGTGGTGCAAACGCTATGCCAAGGCATGGCGTCTCCGCGAACAGTCAGCGCACGCATCGCCTATTTCTTCTTCGCATATTCTCCGCTTCTCTCGGTCGTTCGGCGAGTTTTCCTGTTCAATGTTTCGACTTCCTGTTTTCCACCTCAATCGCAGTTAACCATGCATCCATACACTCGGCCACGATGCGCCACTCCGGCTCCAGCATCAGTTCATGCCCCAGATCGAAAGTTCGCAACGTGGCGCCATACCGCCGAGCCATCGCCTTGTGCCGGTGGGGCGGAATCGAATCATATGCGGAACTGAGCAGCAGCATGGGCGTGTTTGCGTTCTTCAGCACGGGCGGCGCCAGCCGCGTTTGGTCTGAAATCACACGAAACGATTCTTCCTGCATTCGCGCTAGGTAACGGTCCGCAACTTCCTGCGGCGTGTGGGGGGCGAAGAAATGGCGGCGAAAGGTGGGCAGCAACCGTCGCATATCGCGCGTCAGGAACGACGTGACAGAGGCCCATGGATGCCGCACCAGCCACCGCAGCGCGTCGCGCCGCATCGCGCCGACCGCCGCCGGCGCCAACAACACCGCAGCCGCGGCCTCCTGCTCGGCCAAACACAACAGCGCCAGCACTCCACCCAGAGAATGTCCGACCACAACCGGCGGCTGGTCGAGTTCGCCGGCCACTTGCCGCACATCCTCCAAGTAGTCGTTCAAACCCCAATGGGCGATGCGTTCGCGTCCTGCGCTTTGACCGTGACCGCGCAGACTGAAAGCGACGGCGTCGTATCCGCGCTCGGCGAAGTACGCCAAGAAATGCTCCTCCCAGCACCAGGCGCCGTGGTAGGCGCCATGAATAAACAGCAGCGGCGGCCGAGTGGAAGGCGCCGCGGGCGTACGACGAATGACCTCAAGTTGCATTCCCTATTGATAGGCGACGGCAAGACGTTTGGCGACCCAGCGCTGCCGCGCGTCAATCGACCGCGCCTTCGCGGCCGTCGATCCCTCCCGACGCTTGAAACAAGAGCAACGCTTGGCGCGTCGCGGCGACATCGTGCACGCGCAGCACTTGGACGCCGTGCCGCGCGAGCGACAACGCCACGCCGACCGAACCGAACGTGCGGTCGGCGGCTTTGTCGCCCAGCACCTTGCCGATAAAACCCTTGCGCGAATGTCCGACCAGCAGCGGCTGCCCCAGTTCATGAAAGCGGCCGCAGCCGGCCAGAAGCGTCAAGTTGTGCTGATGGGTCTTGCCAAACCCCACGCCCGGATCAAGACAAACTCGGTCGCGTTCGATTCCTGCGGCCAGCAGCGCATCGCGTCGTTGCGTGAGATAGCAATAGATGTCCTCAACCACGTCGTCATAAAACGGGTTGTCCTGCATGGTTTGCGGCGTGCCTTGCATGTGCATAGCGCAGACGCCGGCGCCCGACTCGTGCGCGACGGCCAGCATCGCCGGATCGCCTTCCAAACCGGTCACGTCGTTGATGATTTCCGCCCCCGCCGCGAGCGCTTCGCGCGCGATGGCGGCCTTGCTCGTGTCGATCGACACCGGAACCTTCGTTTGTTCGCACAGCGCCGCGACGACCGGGGTGATACGGCGCAGCTCCTCGGCTTCGTCCACCGGCGATGAATAAGGCCGCGTGCTTTCGCCGCCAATATCGAGCAGATCGGCCCCCTCGGCGGCGAGCCGCAAACCATGATCAATCGCCGCTTGCGGATCGAAGAACCGTCCCCCATCCGAGAAGCTATCGGGCGTGACGTTCACAATGCCCATCAGCAAAGGCCGGTCGCCAAACGGCAACGCCCGCGAACGCAGCGTCCAAACCGCCGCGCGCCGGGGAAATCGTTCCGCAAGTGGTTGAACAATCGCCATAACCAACAGCTTACAACATCTCCCATAACATCCTAGTCGTAAGCAAGGAGCCTCCGGTAATCTTTCGTTGCGCCATTGGAGACGGTTAGACTCCGGTTAAGGAACAGACGAAAAGCGGAGAAAGTAACGGAACGTTAAGACTGACGTGACCTTGCGTTCGGTGTGGTGGCCCGGAATTGACAAAGCCACCCCCTACGGTACGATGACCAAGGAAACCGATTGCGTCCGTTCCCCCTCAACCGTCAGGAAGTCATGACCCAATATCAGGCCGCGCGCGCCGGTGAGATTACGCCGGAAATGGAGTACGTGGCGAAGCGCGAGAATCTTGCTCCCGAAACGATTCGCGAAGAAGTGGCCGCTGGCCGGATGGTGATTCCCGCCAATCGCGTCCACCTTTCCAAGCGGCTCGAACCGATGGCTATTGGCATTGCCGCGACCTGCAAGATCAACGCCAACATCGGCAATTCAGCCGTCACGGGCGACGTCGAGGCGGAACTCGAAAAGCTGCATACCTCGGTCCATTATGGGGCCGATACGGTCATGGACCTGTCCACGGGCAAAGACATCGACCGCATCCGCCAGGCGATTATCGACGCCTCGCCGGTGCCCATTGGCACGGTGCCCATCTATCAAATGCTGGAGGAGCTGGGCGGCAACATTGAAGATATGCGGCCCCAACACTTCCTGGATATGGTCGAGCATCAGGCCAAGCAGGGGGTCGATTACATGACGGTCCATGCCGGCGTGATGATGGAGCACCTGCCGCTGACGATGAACCGCGTCACTGGCATCGTCAGCCGGGGCGGGTCGCTCATCGCCAAGTGGATGATGGCGCACCGGCAGCAGAACCCGCTGTACACGCACTTCGGCGAATTGTGCGAAATCATGCGCGAGTACGACGTGACCTGGAGCCTGGGCGATGGTTTGCGGCCCGGCTCGATTGCCGACGCCAGCGACGCTGCGCAGTTCGCCGAGCTGGAAGTCTTAGGCGAACTCGTCAAGAAGAGTTGGGAGTACGGCACGCAAGCGATGGTGGAAGGCCCCGGCCATATCCCCATGCATGAAGTGCAAATGAACGTTCAGAAGGAAATCGAAGTGTGCCACGGCGCCCCGTTCTATGTACTGGGACCGCTTGTGACCGACGTGGCGCCGGGGTACGACCACATCACCAGTGCGATTGGCGCCGCTCTGGCGGGTTGGGCTGGCGCGGCTATGTTGTGTTACGTCACGCCGAAGGAGCATCTTGGCTTGCCCAATAAGGAAGATGTGAAGCAAGGCGTGATCGCGTACAAAATTGCGGCCCATGCGGCCGATATTGCGCGTCGTCGTCCTGGCGCGCAAGACCGCGACAACGCGCTCAGCCGCGCTCGCTTCGCCTTCGACTGGAACGAGCAGTTCCGCCTGGCGCTCGATCCAGACACGGCCCGCGCCTATCACGATGAAACGCTGCCGCAAGACACCTTCAAGAGCGCGCACTTTTGCAGCATGTGCGGCCCGAAGTATTGCTCGATGAAGATTACCGAAGACATTCGTAAGATGGCGCAGGAAGGCAGTCTCGTCGAGATTGAAGCCGGCGGCGACTGAAACGAGGATCACGCGCGGCGAACCTTCGATCACGCGCCCGGGAAGCTGCGAAGATCATACGAGGTTGCTTAGGGCTTGGGTTGGCGTCTTTCCGGAGGCGGTTCGTCTCCGGCTTCTTGGGGTTGTACTTCTCGTTTTGAGGTGCGTTCTTGGCGACGAAACCGCCCGAGCCTGTCCGTCGCCGTGAGCCTATCCGTCGTCGGGAAGTTGTGGCGTGGGCATTTTGCGATTGGGCGAACAGCGCTTACTCGACGCTGCTCATCACCATTCTCGTTTCGTACTTGCAGGGGTTCGTGCTTACCGGCCCGGCGGGTATTCGCGCGTATGGCTGGGGGCTGGGCGTGTCGATGTTTCTCTCGGCCTTGTGTTCACCGGTGCTGGGGGCGATGGCCGACGCTCGGGCGAACAAGCGCACGTGGCTGCTCACCACCTCGTTTCTTGGCGCCACGGGCAGCGTGCTCATGGGGCTGATCCCCACATCCTGGCCGTGGGTGTTTGTGGGGTTGTTCTTCGTCACGAGTTTATGCTTCGAGCTGACCTTTGGCTTCTATAACAGCTTCCTGCCGGAAATTTCGGACGAAGCTTCGATGAATCGAGTGTCCGGCTACGGCTTTGCCGCGGGATACTTTGGCGGCGGCATGGCGCTGCTGGCCGCGATCGTGGTGCTGAAGCTCGGACAAGGACAAGAGATCGCGCTGTCAACGCTCTTGCGAGCGTGCCTGGTGTTGATGGGCGTATGGTGGGGGTTGTTCATGCTTCCCGCCGCGTTCTTCCTGTACGACCACGCCGCGCCGCGGCATGCCAAAGGTTTAGCCGCGACGGCGAAGGGGGCGTTTGCCGAAGTCGGGCGCACCCTGAACCACGTCCGCGCTTATAGCATGCTTGCGCTCTTTTTGCTCGGCTTTTTGCTCTTTAACGAGGGCATTCAGACCGTGATGAGCCAGGCCTCGGTATTTGCTCGCGAAGTGTTAGCAATGCAGCCGGCCGAACTGGCCATGGTCGTGCTGATGATTCAGTTCCTCGCCACGCCCGCAGCCCTTGCGGTTGGCTGGGTTTCCGATCGGTTTGGCTCTAAGCCGACGTTGCTCGCTTGTTTGGGCGTGTGGTGCGGTTTACTCGTGGGGGCGTACTTCATCACCACGACCCGGCAGTTTTGGATTCTCGGCGCGATCCTGGCGATGGTGATGGGAGGCACCCAGTCGGTGGCTCGCGGCATGATGGGCCTGATGACGCCCGTTTCCAAGACCGCCGAGTTCTTTGGCTTCTTCAACCTCTCCGCCCGAGCGACCAGCATGGTCGGACCCATCCTATTTGCCGAAGTCCTTTCGCACACCGGCAGCGCGAACGCGGCGATTTTGAGTCTCTTGGTGTTCATCGTGGCCGGCGCCATCGTCGTGTTCCGCGTCAATTTGCATCGCGGCATGACCCAAGCGAAGGCCGAAGCGTCTTGAGGCCGGGTGAGGCAGGACGCTTCCTTTCGTAGAAGATGGCGCCCAGGCGAGGACAACCTCGTGTCGCGTGGGAATACAACGAGAGCCACATGGAATCAACTCGCCAACAGGACGCAACCCGGCGTCTACGTCTCCAGTGCTTGTTGATGTGTACAATGACCTCATGCATGAACTACCTTCTCAATCGATGAACGCCGCGCCGGATGACTCCGGCATGTCGACCGGCCGCGTGGTGTTGCGGGCCCGCAAGGCGCAGCCTTTTGTAGGGCGACACCCTTGGGTGTTTCGATCGGCGATTGACCGGATTGAAGGCGAACCGCGCGACGGCGACGTGGTCGATCTCGTCGCCGACCGCGGCAGGTTCTTGGCCCGCGGAGTCTTGAACCGGGCCAGCCTGCTCCAGGTTCGGCTGTATACGTGGGAGGAGTCTCAACCGCTGGATACGGCGTTCTGGCGCCGCCGCTTGGAGCGCGCTCTGGTCTTGCGGCGCCAATTGGGGCTGCTCTCGCCCACGACCGGCGCGCGACTGGTTTACAGCGAGGCCGACGGTTTGAGCGGACTCGTGGTCGACTGGTTTGCCGGCCACGTGGTGGTGCAACTCAACTCTCGGGCGATGGCCGTTCGATGGCCCGTGATTCTCTCGCTGCTGGTGGAGTTGCTTCAACCCCTTAGCGTCACGTACCGAATTGATAAGACGATCGCGAAGGAAGAAGGCATCGAGCCGCAGCATGCGCCGGCGTATGGACAAACGCCCGCCGAGCCGATCGTGATCGAAGAACACGGTTTGCGGTACTATGTGGATCTGTTAAGCGGTCAGAAAACCGGCTTTTACCTCGACCAGCGCGAGAATCGACTGGCCGCTGCGCGGTACATGCACGACCGCCGCGTGTTGGACCTGTTCTGCTATACGGGCGGGTTCGCCCTGTCAGCCGCGCATCATGGAAGCGCGCGCGAGGTGCTGGCCATTGACTCCAGCAAGAAGGCCGTGGCTGCGGCGCAGGCGAATGCGGCGCTCAATGGGCTCTCGAACGTGCGGTTTGAAGCGCACGACGCCTTCGAAGTTTTGGGTTCGCTCCAAGCCCAAGGCGAGCGTTTTGACGCCATCGTGCTGGATCCTCCCAAGTTCACGCGCACGCGCAAGGGGGTGGTTGCGGCGCTGCAGGCGTATCATCGCCTCAATCGTCATGCCGTGGAGTTGCTGGCGCCCGGCGGCGTTTTAGTTACGTGTAGTTGCTCGGGAGGGGTGCTCCGGGAAGATTTTTTGGAAATGCTTTCCGGCGTTGCCCAGAAAACGGCGCGCGATGTGCAGATACTCGAGCAGCGTGGCGCAGCGCCCGACCACCCGGTCGGTGCGACCTGCCGCGAGACCGACTATCTCAAATGTTTCATTTGCCGCGTGAACTAGCGGCATGTGAACTAGTGCTTCGTCAAGATGAAGAGTTGGGGATCAGGACAATAACTCCCAAGTGCTGGCGTGCTGTTTTCGCTGAGGAACCGCGGCTGGCGTCCAATGGCTGATCCCCAAAAATCAATTCTTTACGAAGCGCTCGTGGCCATGCGCCAGTAGTTGCGATTCTCGCCCAGCGTGCGCTGCGGACGTAGAGTGAACTCCCCTTCCACGTTGCGAGCGCCGTTTGCTTTCTCGGCGTGGAAATATGTTTCATAATGAGGCGAAGACGATGAACGTGCCCCGATATGATTTTTCCGAAAGGTTTCCCACCATGGTCGTGAACGAACTCCAATTTCAACACGGTGAAGAGTGTGTGGTGGGCGTGTTTGACGACTTTACCCATGCGCGCGACGCCCTGCTTGCTTTGAACCAAAGCGGATTTCCTCAGAATCGAATATCACTCGTCGCGGCCGACGTGCATGAACGGCCCGACGTTCAGGAACTTATTCAATACGGCGATGAAACGACCGCCAGCGCTGCGAAAGGCGCCGGCGTGGGCGGTTTAGTAGGGCTCGTGGCTGGCGGCGTTGCGCTGACCGTGAGCGGCCTTGGACCGATTTTCGCTGCGGGCGCCATCGCCACCGCGCTCACGGGCGCCATTGCCGGAGCGTTTCTCGGAGCGATGTCGGGTTGGGGCGTTCATAAGGACCACATCGCCGAGTATGAAGAAATGGTTCGCCAGGGCAAAACCTTGATCGTGTTCCACGGTGATCCGCTTCAAACGGCGGAAGCTGAACGCATTTTGCAACGCGCGCAGGCCAAGCAGGTCATTTTGCATGCGGCGGCGGCTGATGAAGGCACGGAAGTCGATGACCGTGGGGAACTCGCGTAAGCTTGACTACTTCGGCATTTTGACCGCTTCGCGATGAATCGAAAGCGAAGCGGAGAGGAGTTTCGGAAATGGCTGACTCGAATCCTCAGTTGACCACGGCCCTGGAAAGCCTGGAGAAACGGCTGGAAACGCCCATTGTGCCGGGAGAATTGTCTTCGTGGGTCGACCAGGCCGTGTCGGCCTTGGACGAAGTCAGCCAGTTGCTGAAGCGGCACATCACCGAGAATCATCCTAAGCAACTCAACGAAATCTTGGTGCAAGATAAGGGTCTCGCCGCGCGCGTTGAACAACTCCAGGAGGCCGACGTGGCGCTGGTCGAACAGTTGGTGGAAGTTCGCCGCATTGCCGATGTGTTGCGGGCGAACTCCGAACGGCTTGAGCCCGATGAAGCGCCGGCCGAGGACTTGAACCAGGCCCTGGTCGATCAAGGCTTGCAACTGATCATCGAAATTCGCAAGCAAGAGTCCGCCATCAGCACGTGGTATCTGGAGGCGTTTCATCGCGATCGCGGCGTGGTCGATTGATGCTCGCCCCCTTCCCCGATCGTTGCGATGGCGCGACGATTCTGCCTTCTGTCCTACATGCGGCGTCTTAATTTGCGCATAATAGTGTCTTGCGGTCCCAGGCGTTGCGCTTGGCGCCCTTCGGCCCATGCTGGGCGCGTTGGGCGACTGTTGTTGGTTGCCGCTTCTTGAACTCTTGGACCGCTGAACAGGGACAAGAGAAGCCACCGAACTGGCGTGCGCCGTCGGTCTCGTTTCCTTCTTCCGCTGGTTGATTGCCGCATGAAGATCGCTCTTGGCTCAGATCACGCAGGGTATCGGTACAAGGAAGCAATTCGACGCCGCTTGGAAGAGTTGGGCCACGTGGTCGAGGATTTCGGGACCGACTCGGAGGTTCAGGTCGATTACCCCGACTTTATTGGCCCTGCCGCCGCTGCCGTGGCCCGCGGACAATGCGAGCGCGGTATCGTGCTGGGCGGTTCCGGAAATGGCGAGGCGATTGCCGCCAACCGCTATCGCGGGGTCCGCTGCGCATTGTGTTGGAATGTTGAAACGGCGCGTCTGGCGCGACTACACAATGATGCGAATATGATCTCGCTGGGGCAGCGCATGATGGACGAAGCCACCGCGCTCGCGATTGTCGAAACCTGGCTCACGGCGCCCTTTGAAGGCGGCCGCCACGAACGCCGCATTCGTAAACTGGATGAACTGGGGAACGCATGATGCGCTTGGTGCGATCGCGCTCCGCCGCCTCTATTCTTGGCCAGTTTCCTCGTTGAACGCTTTGAGCAGCTTGCGGCCTTTATAGATGCAGTACATTTCGACCGGGCCCAGCGGTCGAGGACGTGGCGCCGCAGGACGCCAGTCCAACGTTTGAGCATCGGTCACTGCGTAACCGGGCACGCCGTCGCGCGTGGCGTGGGCGATTAAGACTCGATCTTCAAAGAAGAACCCCAGCCGGAGCGGTTCGACGTTGGTATAGCCCGCGTCGCGCAGGCGGCGCACGAGCCGTTCCGCCTCGAATTGCGCGGAGCCGGTCAGATCTCGCGCTTCCACTTCGTAAATGTCTTCATGCTCGGCCTGCCAACCGGCGTACGCGGCATAAATGTCATCCGGCGGCAAGTCGCCCAGATCGGCGGTCATCGCATGGACCATAGGACCGACAATTCCCACATTGGCGTACGCTGCTTCGCCCAAGCGGTATTCAAAGTGAAACAGAAAACACGCGACGGGGTCGTCATACCCTGGCCAATACTGCGTACGCTGGTCGATCAATTCACATTGGCCGGGCGGCAAACCCATCTGGGTTGGATCGCTTAACCAGGAAACCAACTCGGCCTCGGCCCGCGCTGGCGCGTTGCGAAAGCGTTCCTCCACCTGATCGAGCACCCCGAGTTCTTCGGCGTAAGCTAAGACGCGCAGCCTGGCCACGGGCTCCGCCGCCAACGCCAACAGCGCTTCTTGCCCGGCTTTCTCTCCTAACTTGGCAAGAGCGTAGGCGGCCTCGGTGCGAATTCTCCGATGAGGCAACTCCATCGCCTGGTACAACTTGCCCACATGCGACGGATCGCCAATCAGGGCCAGCGCATCGCATAACGACACCGCCAGCGAAACGCCTTCATTCACGCGGCGGTGCGTCGCCTCAACCTCCGCAGGCTCCGGAGGTTGTTCTTCGATGCGACCAAGCGACTGCGACAAATCGCCCAGCAACTGCGCCAAGCGACCGCTTTGCGCGGTCGCCGGATGCGCCGCAACGCGTCGTTCGCGCGTCAGAAAGTTCGTTAAATCGAGAATGGGGGCCGCAAGCGGCAAATGCGCCAGGGCGTCTAATAGGCGTGGAAAAAGCGCTTCGGGCGCGTAGTCGCGGAATTGGAATAACGGCGTCAGGAACATTTGCGGCGCCGCCGGGGGATCGCTGGCGGCCAGCTCGGCCAAGGCTTGCAAGTCTTCCGCGCCGTGCGCCACGGCAAGCAAGGTAAGCAGTTCATGCCGAGCATGGCTACCGGGCCCCCATTGCCGGTACAACGTCACCATGCGATCGCGCAAGGTTGAGGACAACGCAGCGCCGTCGCGTTGCATTTGTCGGCGAAACCCGTGCGACAACTGCGCTAGAACGGCGGCTTGCAGCGCCTCAGCCGTAGAATGCGGCGCTGGCGTTGGTTGTTCGAGCCAGGCGATGAGCAACCACTCCAACTCCTGACGCGTTGCTTCCTTTAACCATGCATGGCGACGCAAACAACTTGCCGCTTCACGTGGGCCTGCAAGCGCGGCGCTAGGCATCTCGCGCAAGAGCGCATCGACACGATCACGCATCTCGATCACTTTCCGTCGCGCCGCGCGGCGCTAAAGTAGCCTTGAAAAAAAACGAATCGCAAGTATTCTAAACACATGCAAGCAACCTGAAGGCTTTGATCGTTCCACGATGCATGCCTGGGGTTGGGTGGTCCATGTCAAGCAATCGCAGCTGAGACATGTCCAACCCGCACGCTCGACAGCTTGGCGTTACGCCAGGTCGAACGGACGGACGTACTTGGGATGCTTGCTGCGAGGCTTCGTGCTTCGCATCACGGCGGCTTCCCGGTAAGGAATGCTGCCGTTTTTCATGCGCGGGGTCGTTAGAACGAGTTTGTCCTTCTTCCCTCGCGCGTCGCGCCGTTTGCGTGATGGGGCCAAGCCAGGCGGTTGCCGCAGAGAAACGCGCCGTAACCGAGCGTGCTAATAACCCAGCTCTTCCAACTCCTCTTCATCGAAGCCGTGCAAGTGGCCTAACTCATGCAGGATGGTAATGCGGATCTGCCGCCGCAACTCTTTTTCATCAACCACGCCTCGACGATGCGAGGCGAGATTCAGCACTCCTTCACGAAAGACGTGAATCACGTCGGACAGCGTACCGGAATGCTCGATGCTGCGTTGCGTGAGAGGAATGCCGGTATACAGGCCGCACAAATCGCCCCGATGGCGAATGCCCATCTGTCGCATGATTTGCATCGAAGGATAATCTTCCACAATCAGCGGCGTTTCCTCCAAGAGCTGATGCACCATGGGAGGCAACTCGGCAAGCACCGCTTCTAAGTGGGCGTCAAAAAAATCGCGAAGCTTTGGATCCATCAACAAACAAACTCCCACGGTACGCCAGCGACGCGCGCTCCCCACGTTGCGACGGTGAACCAACGTCGACGTTTTCGTGTCGTTACCAACGCCATTTCTCACGAACGGCGGGATTCACCACGCAACGCTCCGGCCACCGGCCTTCATACAAATCGACCACGCACTGGGCGGCCAACAAACCCATGCCGTCGAGCGACTCATGATCGAGCCCGCCCATGTGCGTGCAAAGCAGCACGTTGTCAAACGCCATTAACGGATGGTTTCGCGGCAACGGTTCGGTGCGGAATACATCGAGCCCCGCCCCCAGCAACCGCCCTGAAGCCAGCACGGCGCTGAGCGCGTCTTCGTCGACCAGCCCGCCCCGCGAGGTGTTCAGGAAAATCGCCCCTGGTTTCATTTGGGCGAAAGTCTGGGCGTTCATTAAATTTTCGGTCTCAGGCGTGCAGGGAAGATGCAAGCTCACCACGTCGGCGGCGGAGAGCAACTCTTCCAACGTTACCAGCCTTACGTCATTCTTCGCACAATAGTCAGCGTCGGCAAGCGGATCGTGTGCGATCACATGCATGCCCAGCCCGCGAGCGCGCGGAACCACCGCCCGGCCGATGCGTCCCAGTCCCAGCAAACCCAGCGTTTTGCCGGCCAGGCGCGGCAGGGGTTGTCGTGTCCAGACGCCTTGGCGCACCTCACGATCGCGCTGCACGATGCCGCGAGAAACGCCCAACATCATCGCAATCGTATGTTCTGCGACCGACTCTTCCAGCACGCCGGGCGTGATCGTGACGGCAATGCCCAGGTCGGTCGCCGCGGGAATATCAATCGCATCGAAACCGACGCCCATACGCGCGATGACGCGCAGTTCCGATTGAGCCAGAACCTCGCGCGTCATGCGCTCGGTGCTGGCCAGCATCGCCTGGCAGCCTTGCAGTTGTTCGATCATGACCGCGGACTGGAACGTGTCGGCGTCCTTGGGCGGATATTTCACCTCGAATCCATGTTGGTGAAGTTGCTCTGAGTACGGCCCCGGCACGTTACGAATCACCGTCGGAGTCACAAGCACGCGCGGCATGGCATCAGGCGGGACAAAAGGAGGTTGGCCCGTGGCTTGGAATAACGCTATTCCAGCGGGCAGGAGTGAGCCGATTCTAGCACTCGCCCCAAAAATGCTCTACCTAGGGAGATGCGAAGTTCCTTCGCGCTCTCGCGAGCAACGCTCAGCTCAAGTAGAACTGGATGGCTTGCCCCGGCAGCCGCGCCATGAACAGAATCGACGAACGCCCAATGAAATTTTCTCTCGGAATCACAGCATGTCGCGCGCATTGAGCAAAGTGTGCAGCCCCGCCGAAGCGGTCGCCTTGATTGAGGACGGCAGCACGGTCGCCGTGGGCGGGTTCGTCGGCGCGGCGCATCCCGAAGCGCTGACAGCGGCGCTCGAGCAACGCTTTATCGAAACGAACCACCCGCGCGACTTGACGCTGCTGTATGCGGCCGGACAGGGCGACGGCCGACATCGCGGACTGAACCACCTGGCGCACGAAGGACTTGTGCGGCGCGTCGTGGGCGGACATTGGGGACTGGCCCCGGGGCTCGGTCGGCTGGCCATCGAAGGACGCATCGAAGCGTACAACTTTCCCCAAGGGGTCATCTGTCAACTCCTGCGCGACATCGCCGCCGGTCGACCGGGGTGCATTACGCATGTCGGTTTGGAAACGTACGTCGATCCGTTGTATGGCGGAGGCCGACTCAATGCGCGCACTCCGCCAGGTTTGGTCGAACGCATTTCGCTCGGCGGGCGCGAATGGCTTTGGTACAAAGCCCTGCCGGTGGACGTGAGCCTGATTCGCGGCACCGCCGCCGATCCCTGGGGCAATCTGACCATGGATGAAGAGGCGTTCATCGGCGAAATTTTGCCGCTAGCGCAAGCCGCCAAGAACGGCGGAGGATTGGTGATTGCTCAAGTGAAACGGTTGCTCGACGCGCCGCTTCCTCCGCAACAGGTTCGTGTGCCAGGAATCTTGATCGATCGCATTGTGGTGGCCGAACCCCATTTGCATGAGCAAACGTTTCTCGAATCGTTCAATCCGGCGTACTGTGAACCGGCGCTGACCGAACAACCCGCATTGCCGCCGCCGATGCCGCCGGGCGTACGACGCATCATTGCCTCCCGTGCGTGTGATGAACTACGACCGGGCGCTATCGTCAACTTGGGCATTGGCATGCCGGAAGGTGTCGCCCGCATTGCCGCCGAACGCGGATTGCTTCAACAAGTGACGCTCACGGTCGAAAGCGGGCCTATTGGCGGAATGCCAGCGGGAGGGCTCAGTTTCGGCGCGGCGGTGCATCCGCAGGCGATCGTCGATCAGCCGTCGCAGTTCGACTTTTACGATGGCGGCGGGCTCGACTTTGCAGCGCTGGGGGCCGCGCAGATCGACGCGGCCGGCAATGTGAATGTTTCAAAGTTTGGCGCCCGTCTGGCCGGTGTGGGCGGATTTGTGAACATTTCGCAAAGCGCCCGCCGGTTGGTGTTTTGCGGCTCCTTCACCTCCGGCGATTTGGAAGTATCTCTCGAGAACGGCGCCTTACGAATCGTGCGCGAAGGCCAGGTGCGCAAGTTCGTGGCGGAGATCGAACAACTTTGTTTCAATGCGGCGCGCGCCCGGCGGCATGGTCAGCATGTGCTTTACGTGACCGAACGAGCCGTGTTCCAAGCCTCGGCGGAAGGTTTGGAGTTAATCGAGATCGCCCCCGGCGTGAACCTGGAGCGCGATGTGCTGGCGCAAATGGACTTTCGCCCCGTGATCAAACAGGTCCAACTGATGGCGCCGCATGTTTTCGCGTGATGTGCGGCGGTTCATCCGGCGTGCTATTTAAGCCGCACCTCGACACTCGCCCGATGCGCCGTCAGACCTTCTTTATCAGCCAGACGTTGCACGTGAACGGCGTCACGACGAAGCGCGGCTTCGTCATACGCAATCACGCTGCCGGCACGGAGGAAATCGTTTGCACTTAAGCCTGCCGCCCAGCGCGCCGTTCCGCCCGTGGGCAGCACATGCGAAGGTCCCGCCACGTAATCGCCCAGCGCCACAGGCGAATAGTTGCCCAAAAAGATGGCGCCGGCGTGAGGCAAACTGTCCAACAATCGTTCAGCGCCGTCGATCGCGACGTGGAGATGCTCAGGGGCGATCAAGTTCGTCACCTCGCAGGCTTGGCGCTCGTCCCGCACCAGAATTAACGCCCCAAACGACGCGAGGCTTTGCAACGTCAACTCGCTTCGGGAAAGCGCCGCCGCCTGACGCTGCAACTCTTGCGCGGTTGCTTCCAGCGTGGCCTCGCTCCACGTGACCAAAATGCTTGCCCCCGGGGCGTGTTCGGCTTGGGCCAGAAGATCGGCTGCGGTGAAGTCGGCGCGGGTCGTCTCGTTGGCAATGACCACGACTTCGCTGGGCCCGGCGATCGAATCGATATCGACCTCTCCGTACACATGCTTTTTGGCGAGCGCCACAAACAAGTTGCCAGGGCCGACAATCTTGTCGACCTTGGGCAAACCCTCAACTCCATAGGCTAGCGCCGCCACGCCTTGCGCGCCGCCCACGCGGTACACCTCATGTACGCCAAGCTCAAAACAGGTGGCGAGCATGTCAGGATTGTTAGCGCCAAACGCCGTAGGAGGGGCGACCACCGCCAGTTCCTTCACTCCGGCCGCTTGCGCAGGAACGGCGGTCATCAAAACCGTGGAAGGATAGGCCGCGGCACCGCCAGGAACGCACAGGCCCGCCCGTTCGAGGGGAACGTAACGCTGTCGCAAAACAACGCCGGGCCGTTGCACTTTGACGTTCTGATGGAGAATCGCGCGCTGAAACTCCAGAATGTTGTCGCGCACCTGACGGATGGTGGCCAGAAAATTCGGATCGGCCGCCCGGTGCGCCTTCTCCATGTCGGCCAAGGGTACGCGGAGTGTCTGGGGGGTCAGTTCGGCCTTGTCCAGTTTCCGCGAGTATTCCAACACCGCGTTGATGCCGCGCGTTTGCACGTCGGCGCAAATTTTGGCCACCACCTGTTGAGGGGAAAGCGGTTCGCCAAACACCTCGACGGTGCGGCGTCGGCCCGCTTCGCTCACGATGTCGCCTCGCGGGCTCAGCCGCGCTCGCAAATTGTCCAGCAGGGGGCGCACGTCATCGCGTCGCGCATCGATCCGGAGAATATTCAAACCAGTTTCGGACATCAGGATTCCCATTCATTAGATGGCGCGGGCGAATGTACTACTTTTACCTTCCAGCGCCTTCGTGATAAATGACCACCAGAAACGCTATAGCGTCTTCGGGGCCTAAGTTCTCGATGGAGTGAGCCACGTCGGCCGGGTAATGGGCGGAGTCCCCCTCACGGAGTTCACACTTTTCGCCACCGGAATTTACACGCACGGCGCCCCGGCGAACCGTCAACACCTCACGGGCTCCCCGATAGTGGGGAGCGCTGGAAAGCGTGCCTTGCCCATGAAGCGTAAGTTCATACACCTCAACATCTTTCTCCAAATGCAGCGGTGAAAGGGTGCGAATGCGGCACACGTCGTCATCGCGGAACAGGTAAGCGCTGTCATCGTGGCGCACTACGTCGATCTTGGGCTGAGGCGTGGGAAAGTCCGTCAGTTCGCCGAGAGTCATTCCAAACGCTTGCGCAATGCGATACGCAACGGCCAAAGTGGGGTTCGCCTCGCCTCGTTCGATCTGGCTCAACATCGAGCGACTAACGCCGCTAATCGACGCAAGTTGTTGCAGCGTCCAGTCTTTCTTCTTTCGCATCTCGCGGACACGCTCGCACACATACTGATGCAATGGTTCGACCGTCCCATTTTCGCCTTCGAGTTGGCTCATAAGTTTCAATCAGGTTTAGCCGACCGATTTTCCGAAATATTGAACAACAATCTTGTAAATTGGAAATTGCTTGTGTATCATAGTGGAAATCACTTCCAGAATAACAGAAACGCACAGACTTGGCGAGCGATTCGCTCTCAGTCTTTTGCGGAGACGAACCATGCTTGCACTTAAAAAGCTGTACGATCGACCGGGTTTGTGGTGGACGAACGATACGCCAATTCCGGTGATTGGTGCGCGTGAAGTCTTAGTGGCCGTGACCCATGCGGGCATTTGCGGGACCGATCGCCACATTTATGAGTGGGACGCCTGGAGCCGTAGCCGCGTTCGCGTCGGAGTAACCACGGGACACGAGTTTGTCGGACGTGTGGTGCAAACTGGCGATGCAGTTTCGCGCGTTCGCGTGGGTCAGCGCGTCAGTGCCGAGGGGCACGTGGGGTGCGGTCAATGCCGGCCTTGTCGCACCGGAAACGGTCATATCTGCCAAGACGTGAAGATTCTCGGCATTGATCGCGACGGCTGTTTCGCCCAGTACGTGGCTGTACCGGAAGAAAACATTTGGCCGATCGACGCGCGCATTCCGGATCATGTCGCCGCGGTGTTCGATCCGCTCGGCAACGCCATGCACACCGTGATGGCGGCCGGCGTCAGCGGCAAGAGCGTCCTCATTACCGGGGTTGGCATTATCGGCCTGATGGCGGTGACCATCGCCCGAGCGGCCGGCGCGGCGCGGATCTTTGTGTCGGATGTTGATCGTCGACGCTTGGACATCGCGCGTCGCCTCGGCGCCGACGAAGCGTACCACGCCAGCGAGGAAGATTGGACGGACCGAGTTCGCCGGGCCACACACCACCGCGGCGCCGACGTGCTGCTCGAAATGAGCGGAAATCCTCGGGCCATTCAGCAAGGTTTTGCCGCGCTGGCGGGCGGCGGCGTGGCGGCGCTGCTGGGATTGCCCTCGGACCGTGTTTCACTGGACCTGGCGAACGATATAATCTTCAAGGGCGCTACGGTCCTGGGAATCAACGGGCGGCGCATGTTTGACACCTGGTATCAGGTGGAAGATTTTGTACTCTCGGGACGAATTGACTTAGGGCCCATCATTACCCACCAACTCCCGCTCGACGAGTTTGAGCAGGGCTTTCATTTGATGCAGTCAGGCGATGCAATTAAAGTCGTCCTGGCGGTTCCGCAAGAGAATCCCATCCCATGCCCAACGCCCGCTTCGACGATCGCTGCCGTGAGTTGCTCACTACTTTAGAAGAAACGCGGCAGAAGAAGCGGTTCTTGCACGTCGCCGGCCCCATGGGGCCGACCGTATTTGTGCGGGGAGTGGGCGAGGTGATCGTGCTGTGCTCCAACAACTATTTGGGGCTGGCTGATCATCCCGAGGTGATTCGCGCCGGAATCGAAGGATTGGAGCGCTACGGGGCGGGCACGGCGTCGGTTCGCTTCATCTGCGGCTCGCTCGTCTGTCATCGCGAGTTGGAAGAAACCATCGCCTGGTTCGTAGGAACGGAAAACTCGCTCAGCTATGTCAGTTGTTGGAACGCCAACGAAGCGGTCTTCCCCACGTTGTGCGGCCCGGACGATGTAATCCTCTCCGACGAACTGAATCACGCCAGCATCATCGACAGTTGCCGACTCGCCGGCCGCATTACGCCCCGCAGCGTGTATAAGCATAGCGATCTGGACGACCTGGAGCGGCAACTGAAGGAGCATGTCGATAACGAATGCCGGTGGGTCGTGACCGATGGCGTGTTCAGCATGGAAGGCGACGTGTGCCGCCTCCCCGAATTGATCGACTTGTGCCGCCGGTATGAAGCTATGCTCGTGGTGGACGATTCGCACGGCGTCGGCGTCTTGGGATCCGGAGGTCGCGGAACCCCCGAACATTTCGGCTGTTTTGGCGACATCGACATTCTGACGGGCACCTTGGGCAAAGCGCTGGGGGGCGCCGCGGGCGGATACGTCGCGGCCTCGCGCCATGTGATCGAAGTCCTGGAGCAGCGGGCGCGTCCCAGCCTGTTTTCCAATGCGCTTCCCGCCACCGTGGCGTGCAGCGCGCGTCGGGCTATTGAAATTGCCGGCAGCGAGCCGCAGCGCGTCGCGAAATTGCACGAGAACGTACGCATCATTCGTGACGGCCTGACGCGGCTTGGCTTCGATTGTCATCCTTCGCCGACAGCGATCATTCCCATCATGATTGGCGACGAAGCCGACGCTATCGCCAAGAGCAATCGCCTGCTGGAGCTTGGCGTGATGGTTATTGGTTTTGGCTACCCGGTAGTGCCCAAGGGGCAAGCTCGGCTGCGCGTGCAAGTATCGGCCGCTTTGGAGCGGGAACACTTGGAGCGCGCCTTGGACGCCTTCGCCAAGTTATGAGATCCGGCGGTTGTTGAACGCCCGGAATCGGTCGGCCGCTTCTGTCGCCACCGCTTTGGCGCCCCGTTTGCCATTACGTGTTGTACGGGGGCAACGAGAGCGTTGTATTTGGGCAAGATTTAGCGACTGGGGTGTTGCCGTCATGCAACATGTTGCTCGGACGCAACTTGCGGATTTTGCAGGTTTTTCCGGTTCGGCAGATGTCCGACGGAACTTGAAAATTTTTTTCACGCGCGCAAGTTGGCTCCGTCTTTGATGTTGCTGATGCTTCGCGGCGATAAACGCGACTTCACTCATTTGCCAAAGTGCCGTTTATCCCGCAGACTCGTGATGTAGGAGTATGCCGACGCGCGCCTACTCGTACGCGCCCGTAGCTTCTCGGCCCGGATGGCCGGTCGCTTGTGCATTAGGCTTGGGAAGGCAGACAGTATGACAACGAGGTCCAGGGGATGAGAAAGGTCTTTATGTGGGGGCAAGGCGGTGGAGTAGTGGCGGCCCTGGCGGTCGCGCTCCTGCCCGCCGGGGTCAAGGCCCAAAGTTGCGGTTGCTCGACGGCGTATCGGATGGTCTGCAAGACGATCTTTGAACAACAAGCCGTCACCGCGTACCGTATTGAATACGAAACGGTGCTGGAAGAGCGGCAAATCACGGTGCAGCGTCCGGTCATGGAAACCTCCATGCAAGAACGCCGGTACACGGTGGCGCGCCCCGTCACCGAGACCAGCACCCGCGAGCAGCGTTACACGGTGCGTCGCCCGGTGTTTGAAACGAGCTTTCAGGACCAATCGTATGATGTGGTCCGCTGGGTTGAAGAAACCCAGATGCAGGAGCAACGTTTCACCGTGCAGCGTCCCGTGTGGGAGACGCAAATGCAGCAAATCCAACAGACGGTCCGCCGGCCCGTGACCGAAACCGTCATGCAGGATCAATGCGTCACCACGCTTCAACCGGTGACGACCATGCAGAACGTGGTGGTCAACCAGGTTCAGGCGGTCGATCAAGTGGTGTGCGTTCCCGGCGAGTCTCGATACGGTCTGGAATGGCTGCGTCCGGGATTCCACGTGGACCCAACCAGCGGTCAAACGCAGTTCCACCGTCGCGGGTTGTATTGGACGAATCAAGCCGCCCCCGCCACGCAACAGGTGCAGCGAGTGCTGGTCAACACCCCCGTAGTGTGCCAGCAACCGGTGACGACCATGCAGGCGCAAACGGTGATGCAAAAAGTGCCCGTCCAAGTGACGAAGTACTGCGATGAAGTCGTTACCCAACAGATTCCGCGCCAGGTGTGTCGGATCGAGACGAGCGAAGAAGTGCGGCAAGTGCCTATCACCGTGCGCAAGCCCGTGACCGAGCGCGTGACCAATCGCGTGCCGGTGCAAACCTGCCGCTGGGTTGAGCAGGAAGTGGTGCAGCAAATTCCTGTGACCACCTGCCGCATGGTGTACGAGGAGCGCGTTGAGCAAATTCCCGTGCAAACCTGCCGCATGGTGACGGAGGTGCGCAAGGTGCAAACCCCGCGTACGGTGCAAAAGTGCGTGCCCTACACGATCACGCGGATGGTTCCCCGCACGGTGACGATGCGCGTGCCCGTGGTTACGTATTCGCCGGTCGTTTCCTGTCCTACGACGGCGGCGACGGTCTTGCCCGCTCCGGCGACGACCTACTACGCTCCGCCGGCCGCCACCTATCCGGGTCCGGCCAGCAGCACAGGTTCGGCCGGCAGCACGGGTTCGCAACAACCCACGCCTGCTCCGGCGCCTGCGCAAGGCGGACAACCGTCCGACGCGGATCCTACGGGTACGCCGTCGCTCAACAAACCGGTAACGCCCGACGTCGAACCGACGCCAGATCCCGCCGCTGACGCACCCGCGCCCGAGGCTCCTGCGCCCGCAGCGCCGGCCCCGGCCGCTCCTGGCCCCACGGCTCGCGAGGGACAACGCACTCAGTTGTCGGCCTGATGCGCCTTTGCGGATTTGCGTTGAACTTTACCCATAACCCCAGGTCGTCGCCTGGGGTTCTTTTTTTGTAAGATGCATGCATGGATGACGACCCTCTGCTGGAAGAACCGCTTGTCGAAGAGAATGGCCCATTGACCGGCAAGCGCGTGGCGTTCGTCGGGAAGCTAGGAGGCGTCACACGCCGCGAAGCGCAACAACTTGTGCGGCGCGAAGGCGGCGTGGTCGTGGACCAGACCGACGAAAGCCTGGACCTCGTGGTGATTGGCGCCGAGGAGTTCCCCGTCGCAGCGCTCGATGCGCTGTTGGAGCCGAACCTGCGCACCGCGGCGGCGGAAGGGCGCGTTGAAATCATCACCGAGACCGAACTGTGGCAACGCCTCGGCCTGATGGAGAACGAACAACATGTGCGCCGCCTTTACACTCCGGCCATGCTGGCCGATTTGCTGGATGTGCCGGTGGCCATCATCCGCCGCTGGCGCCGACGCGGCTTGATTACGCCGGCGCGCGAAGTAAAACGCCTGCCCTATTTTGACTTCCAGGAAGTCGCCACGGCCCGACGGTTAGCGCAGGTCTTGGCCGAAGGGGTTTCGCCTGCGGCTTTGGAGAAGAAGTTGTCTGAGTTGGCTCGGTTCACTCCAGGCGCCGAGCGCTCCTTAGCGCAACTGCAAGTAATCGTGGAAGGTCGCGAATTACTCCTGCGGCGCGGTGAAGGGCTTATCGAACCAGGCGGCCAATTGCGGTTTGATTTCGACGCGACAGGAGCGCCCGTAAGCGCTGTCGAGGAGAAAGAAGCGGAGCCTGCCAACTCGACCGATGAGCCCGTCACGCCCGAGCAGTTGCTCGATCTGGCGATGACGCTGGAAGACGAAGAACGACTTGACGAGGCGGCGGAAATGTACCGGGCGGCACTGGCGGCGCAAGGTCCGCGGGCCGATGTGTGCTTTCAACTCGCGGAATTGTTGTATCGTTTGGGCGACCTTTCCGCCGCCCGCGAACGCTACTACATGGCGATTGAACTGGATGAAGATTACGTCGAAGCTCGGGCCAACCTCGGTTGCGTGCTGGCCGAGATGGGGCAGAACGAGTTGGCGATCGCCGCGCTCCAAGGCGCGCTGACTTATCACAACGACTTTCCCGATGCGCATTACCACTTAGGCGTGCTTCTGGACGAACGCGGCGACGTCGACCTCGCTCGCCGGCACTGGGAGCAGTTTCTCGAACTCGCCCCCGATAGCCCCTGGGCCGAAGAAGCGCGCCAGCGGTTGTACGCTTCGGACGAAATCCTGCCCGAGATCGAACGGGAAGCGCCGTCCTAACTGCCCGTGCACCAGGAGACCCGTACGCCAGGAGTAAGGTTCGCCGTTTGTTGCAGGAAGAGAAAGAGGGCCTCATGTCTGTCGAGAGCGCGCCGCAAGATTCATCCGACGCCGTGGACGGATTACGCGATACGGCCATGTCGGCCGAGCAACTGGCGGAAGCCAAACAGTACAACCGCCAGAAACTGGGCTGGAGCCTGGTCGATTTGGCGATCTCGCTGGCGTATCTGACCATGGCGGCGTTTGTCCTGGCGCGGCCCGTCGACGACTGGCTGGCGACCTTTCCTGTGCTGGAAAATCGCTGGCTACGGCTCGCGGCGTTCTTTGCTTTGCTTTCGCTCGGCGGAGCGGTGCTTTCCTGGCCCCTCGAATACTACACCGGGCACGTGTTGGAGCATCGTTACGGACTTAGCAATCAATCTTTTGCCGCCTGGTTATGGCGGTGGGCGAAGCAGGGCCTGCTTGCTCTGGTGCTTGGCGCGCTATTGATGGAAGGCTTGTACCTGGTCATCGCGTTGACTGGCCCGTGGTGGTGGCTGGCTGCGGCTCTGGCGTTCTTTTTAGTGACGGTCGTGCTGGGACAACTCGCGCCGGTGATTGTGCTGCCGCTGTTCTACAAAGTCGAGCGCGTGCAAAACGAGGAGCTAACCCAAGGTTTCGCGAAGCTTGCCGAGGGCACCAGCCTGAACGTGGAAGGCGTTTATCGCATGGCGATGAGCGAAGAAACCGTCAAAGCGAACGCCATGCTGGCCGGGCTCGGACGCACGCGCCGTGTGATTCTGGGCGATACGCTGCTTGAGAACTTTTCACGGAATGAACTGGATGTGATCTTCGCCCATGAAGTGGGGCACCATGTGTTCCATCATCTCCCGAAAATGCTGGCCCTGGGGCTGATCTACAGCGCCGCGGGTTTCTATCTGGCTAACGCCGCCTTGCGTTGGCGCGTGGGCGAGATCAACTACGCCGAACTGCCCGTCTCCGCGCTGCCGCTGTTGTTGTTGGCGCTGTCGCTCTTTTCCTTGCTGTTGGGACCGCTACAAAACGCGTTGAGCCGGCGGTTCGAGCGTCAATGCGACCGCTACGCTTTAGAACGCACGCGCGACCGGACTTCGTACCGCTCGGCATTCCACAAGCTGGCGCAGCAGAACAAGGCCGACCCCGACCCGCCGCGCTGGGAAGTGGTGTTCTTCCACGATCACCCGCCGATCGCTGAGCGAGTGAAGATGGCCGATTGAGTCGCTTCCCGCGAGGCAACCGTTTGCACGGCTCATGCGGAGGGAATGAAGTTGGCGGCGTGGCATGGGCTCCGGTATACTAACGCACGTTTCACGCAGGTGTGACGCCCCCAATGTGGCGCACTCGCGGAGCGAGTGGACCACACGGAAGAAGTCATCACACCTCGCTGAAATACGCTATAACGCACGAGTTCCTTGTTAGGCCGCTCAATTCTCCATGCGCCCCGCCTAATGAAGGGCGGCAAGGTTTGATCTTTTCGTCTCCTCGCGGCAAGTCTTTCCTATGTCTGACCACGATTCTGAAAGTGTCGATCAACGGCTCGCCGAGCTTGAACAAGCGTTTGACGAGTTCGATGAACGCTGCTTGTTCCGTTCGAGCTTCCGTACGGCGAACGAAATTTACCGCACGGCGAAAAGCGGCGGGCGGATCATTCCGTATCTCAACGCCGGGTTCAAAATCATGAACGGCGCTCAAAGCCTGCTCGAACCCGAGAAAGGCCGCGACGCCGCGATCGAAGTGATCGCGCTGCTGGAAAGCGAAGACCTGGCGCGGCGCGTCCAACCCGACTTTCCTGAAGAAGAATACGCGCAAACCGTCGCGTGGATGTCGGCCTGCGGGTACGACAACCTGGCCAAGCACACGGCCATGATGCACGGTTACAACTCCGAGGGGATGCATAGCTGCATTGCCGACGGAATTCAGGTTTGCCGTCGCACGGGCAAATTGCGCTGCATCACCTGCTTTCGCGAGTACGCGTTCGACGTTTACCTGGCGGCCGACGACTTGGACATGGCGACGCACTTCGCGCGGCTTACCGCCGGCATGCCCGAAGACGCCCCCGGCTCTGAACGGCGCTGGGTGGCGGCCAAGAACCTTTGCCGCGCGTACGCCATCTTGGGTCGTGTCGAGGAAGCGGAAGCCGCCGCACACCGAGCGCTCGCGCTAAGCAAAACATACTTCCGCCCCATGGACGCTCGGCTCGACGCCCATGTGCTGCTGGAGAACATGCTGTTGCTCTCCGGGAAACACGAGGAACTGTCGAAGTACATTGGCGAACCGACCGCCAAACGCGAGATTCCGCAAGGCGAATCGATCTCGCATGATCTGGGTTGGGACTTGCGCGACGCGCTCGCCGCATGTTGCGAGGGAAAATACGACGAGGCCATTCGCATTCTCACCCACTGGGATCGCTGGCTCACGACGCAGAAATGTCTTGACGAATGGTTCGAAGTACGGCTGCGTTTGATTGCGGCGCAGCGCCTGGCCGGCAACCACAACGCCGTAGAGCCGTTGGCGAGGCAACTGGAAAGCAAGGCCAAAGCGGCGAACGACTGGCTCGCGCTGCGGCGGCTTTCGCGGCTGCTCGATCCGGACGAGCCGGTCTCGCCCTGGGCCGCCGCCGCGGCGCTCACGAGCGGACCTTTCGCAAGGCAGCATGGGGCCGCAACGCAGCATGGGGCCTTGCCCTCTGCAAGCGGCGCCGAACCGCACGATCTGGCTCAGCAGTCGACCGCTGGCGAAGCGACGGCCGCTGCGCAGGCGCCGTTGGCCGACGAAGACGAGGCTTCCGCCGCGACGCCGCTGGGCGACTGGATTGACGCTCTGGCCGAACGTCTCGATCAAGCGGGCGACGACGAAGCGGCCTTGGTCGCCCTGCGTCAGGAAGTCATCGCCAAGGATCCGGCCTCGCTTACCGCTCCCCTGGACGCCGCGCGGTTGTTGCATTTCGTGCGGTTCATGTTGGGCGACTCCGAGGAAAATCGCAACGTGTGGGCGTGGGCCGAGCAAGTCGCCTCGGCGCATCCGGACCAGGCGTCGATCCTCAACCTCTTGGCGGTGCTTGGCGATATGATCCGCAGCACGGCTCCGTCGGAAGAAGAAGCGTTTCCCGATTCCTCGCGCATCGATCAACTGTTCCGGCAGTCGCTGCGGCTAGACCCGCAGAACCCGGGCAATTTCGCTCGGGCGGGGGCGTACTACCTCGACATCGAAGAACTGGGCGAAGCCGAACGATGTTTCTCCCGCGGTTTTCGCTTGGCGCGCGGCAGTAGTTTCTTGGCGCTGCGCTTGGCCGAAGTTTACCGCCGCACCGATCGCCCGCGCGATGCGCTGGCCGTGCTCGATATGGCGCTGCGCGAAGGTTGCGAAGACCCCGGCGTGGCCTGGGACGCCATGATGACCGCGTTGAACCTGGACCAGTTCGATTCGCTGCTTACGTACAGCAATCGTTTCGAAGAGATGGAGCCGGGCCAACCCTGGACGCAATACTACCGCGCCTCGGCCTTGTTAGAGTTGGGCGAGCTCGAGGATGCGATCGCCGCGCTGGATGAGGAGGCGCGCCGAAGCCCCGAACAACGCTTACATCTCGATATTCTCCGAGCTTGCGTGGCGGCGGCGGCGAACGACCGGGACGCGTTTCGCGCCTTGCTGAGCGCGGTGCTGGATACGCCGCTTCGCACGATCGACTACCTGACGTTCACCGGCCTGAGTCGGCTATTCGAAAAGTTGTGGCGCTCCGCACGCGTGCTGCCTGAGGAAGACGACCTCCGCGTGCGGCTCGATGATCGTTTGCTGTGTGCGGGACTGGAGCCGGACGATTTCTTCGAACTACGGCGAACCGAGAACCCCCTGCACGACGAGGTCAACTTTTATCGTTGTACGTTGCTGCAACCTCTGGATTCCAACTGGCCCAATTTCGCGGGTTGTTTGGCGGGGCAAGAAAGTTGGCAAAGCTATCATGCCCAATGGGGCGTGCTTGCTCGCAATGAAGAGGAAGCGGCCGAGCTGGTTCTGCCGTGGCAATCGCGTTGTTACCGCACGCACCCGGAAGTGGAAAGCATCGAGTCGGACACGGGCGGCTACCGCGACCACATTGGCGTGGTCTGGCAAGGGTTCCGCTGGGGCGAGAGCGACGAATCCGAATGAACTTTGGCGATAAGAGGGTCGATCCGAACCTTCGGAGGGGCTCCGCTGCAGCGCCTTCAGCGGCTTTGGCTGGTCTGCCCTGGGGGCGGGAACCTGGCGGCGGCGCTGTCCAGCACGAGCACCCAATCCAGATACTCGCCGGGGTCGGGCGGGGTGAAGCGCTGCTGGCCCTGGTTGGAAAAGTCATTAATCCGGGTCGCCTCGCCCGTGCGCGGGTTGAACCACCACGCCACGACTTGCGGACCTTGAATCTTATCGAGATGCACCGCAAACGGGCGACCGGCCGGGGAGTACACCATCGCGTAACGGCCGTCGCAGTCGCGCGTGGCGACCATGCGTAATCGGCCGGCGCCGGGCACGGCGGTGGGAACCTCATGACCCACGATCAGCGAGTCATCGGGCACGCGCGACAACATCGGGCGCGACTCGATGAGCCGTCGCCCATGTTGCATTTGTCCCGCGCCTGGCTGTTGAAGGGCCTCATGCCAAGGGAGCAAGGGGCCATTCACCGGCGGCCGGCCAGGCGCCCACATTTGCCACACCGAATGATGCCCGTAGGTGTGCCCGAAGGCGCCGCTCAAGAGATCCCAATACAGGGGGCGGCGCACGTCGGCCGCCAGCGAATGGCCGTTCTCCTGCGCTTGGAAGGCAATGGGGTGATCTTCGTAGATCGGCTCGCCGTCGATCAGCGGCTTGACCGGCTGGCGGTCATAATCGGCGCGGGTCTGGTCGTGCCGACCTTCAAAGTTCACCACATGGCCGTTCTGCCGCATGTTGAAGTCGAGCCACGGTTCGTTGTGAAACCACTGCGACGAGCCCGCCCCGCCGGGAGGATGGAACGTGATGAGGTGGCGACCTCCGTCGCCGCGGCGTAGTCCTTCGGCCATGGCAGTGATGATCGCTCGGTGCGCGTCGTTTTCCACAGGCCGGTCGCCCCCAAGAATCCAAATGATGGGCTTGTCTCGGTACCTTGCCCCCAACCACTCGCCGTAAACCGCGGCGTTGGCGGGAGTGAACACTTCAGGACCCACGCCCCATTTCTTATTCCATTTGTCGCCCCAGGTAGGCAGTAAGCCAACGAACAACCCCAACGACTGCGCCTTGTTCACAATGTGGTCGACATGGTCCCAGTAGTCGTTCTGCGGGCCGTCTTTGACATCGGGCCGCGCGGGGTCGTTCTCGAGGAGCGGCCGATGGCCGTGCGCGTTGGGCGTGTTCAGCCCATCCAATTCGGCCAGCGCCACCGCTTGAATCACGGTGAACCCCTTCTTGGCTCGATCTTCAAGGTAGTGATTGGCCTCTTCTCGATTCAGCCGATGGAACAGCTCCCAGGCTGTGTCTCCCAGGTAGAAAAAGGGGGAGCCGTCCTCGCGCACTAAAAAGCGACGATTCTCGCTGATTTTCAACCGCGGCTCGGCGTGCAGAACCTGCGGGCCTAGCACTCCGCCAACGACTGCAAAACCAACGAAGACCGACCAGGCAAGGCGAAGCGACCTTCGCCACGTGTCAGAGACTCGAATCATACATGGCTCACAGGCAAGAACACCACACAAAAGGAACCGCACACGCCGTTGACGTGGCGCCATATCGATTGATGGGATTCACCGCGCAGGAATGAGCCTCACGGGGCCGTGATCTCGGGCAGACCAAGCTCGGCGAAGGCGGCGGACAACTGATCGATCCGCCAGACGCGCGTCGCGGTTTCGTTCTCCAGCAATACGGCCAGAGCCTTACCTTCCGGGCAGAATTGCAGCTTCTTTGCCGGCGCAGGAAAAGTCAACTTCAACAGCAGCGTAAGCTGGCCGTGTTCGGTTTTCCAGAGGCAAACGGTTCGATCTTCCGAACCACTGGCCGCCAGCGCGCCGTTCGGATCGAGCGCAACGCACAGCACACGGTCTTGATGTTCACGAATACGGCTGAGCATTTTTCCTGTCGGCAGCTCGACCTCTTGGAGGAGTCCGGTTTCTGTGCCGCACAGCGCACGCGTTTCCTGGAGGTTCATCGCCACGCTGGTGACTCGTCCGTCTTGTAGCGGAATCGCGTCGTGCATGGCGCCATCTTGGGCGCGCAACACATAAAGCAAACCTTCGTCTCCCCCCGCCAAAACCCATTGATTGCCCGCGGTCAAACTGGCGAATCCCCGCGCGCCGGCAAGCACCATCTGTCCGGTCGGCTTCCAGCGTGTCGCAGGGTCGCCGCTTGGAAGATTCCACGACCGCACCTCGTTGTCAGCGACGGTCCAAACGTAGTCGCCGTGCGGCGCGAACGAAACGTACGACGCGTCTCCCACGTCGGGTAATGTCACAGACGCCGCGGCGTTGTTCCGATCATTCACCAAAAGCGCCCCGCCTTGCGGCCAACAAAGCCGGCTGGCGTTGGGCGAGAGATACGCTTGGCGCTCGGCCGCGTGCGCCGTCGCCAGAAACAGCGGGGGCTGATCTTGCTCGGCATGGATCGAGGTGAGGTGGACCGACGGCGCGTCGTCCGCAACGTGAGACGACTCGGACTCCGCCGTGGTTGTCCAACGAACGTCCGTCGCCAACGAGGACGCCAGGCCGACAAACTTTTGCGTCTCGCCGTTGCGCACCTCGCAAACCAAAGTCTCACGTCCCACGGGAGTCGCTAGCAGGCTGCCCGTTGCGTTGAACACAGGGAAGGGCGCATCGGCGCCCGGAAGCGACTTCACGGCCAGCATCCGACCGCTTGCGGTTTCCCAAAGGCGCAACTTTCCGCGCGAGCCCGCCGCCAGCAGCGAACCATCGGGACTGAACGTGATATGCCGCATGCGATCTTCCGCCGCAACGCCAAGTTCAGGATCGCGCAGTGTGCGAAAAATCCGCCGGGTGGATAAGTCGACCAGTTGAATTCCCTCGTCCACCGTGACCGCGATAAGTGAGTCCTGCGGGCTCACGCAAAGCGGCGCCCCGTTCGGCTTCCAGGCGGGCTCGGTCTCGTGCAAATCTTGCGTCGCAAGGATGTGTACGCCGTCATCATAGGAGCAGACCAATCGCTGGCCGTCCGCGCTAAGGGCTACGCCGCTACGGTCTCCAATCCGGCCCTGAGTCGAATGGCTTGCCAACTGAGCGCCTTGCGCGGCGTCCCAACGTGCTATCTCTTGCCCTTCGCAAGAGTAGGAAATCAGCGAAGCGCTATCCGGCAGCCAATAAAGCCCTCGCACGGAATGCTCATGCGCCTGCCATTCAACGGGCGCCTGATCAGGATGGTGCAAATCCCAGCGATAAATCATTCCCGTGCGCGTACCGGCGGCGAGCCATTGTCCGTCGGGGCTGAAGGCGACGGCATAGATGCATTCTTGCGCAGGCGCGCCGTCTTTTCCTGCGGCGAAACGGAGGGTCAAGAACGACAAGGTGCGCAACTTCTCGCCGGTTTGAGCATCATACAGGTAGATATTGCACTTCATCCACAACTGGGCCTTGGCCTGACACACGGCAAGCGTTTTTCCATCGGGGCTGAAGGCGATCGCCTCGGCGTAAACGTTTTTCGCCACGCGATGCTGCTCCCGGAGATCGACCGCCCCCAGACACGCCGCGGCAAGCGTGCGCAGCAAACCCGGCTCACGGGACGCCGCCGGCAGGCGCGCGGCGCGCTCCAGGTCGGCCAGCGAATTCCAAGTCCAGCCCAACGTTTTCGTTGCGCTGCGTTCCCGTACGCGGTTCAGGTAGCGATAATATTCGTGTGTGGCGGCTAACGACTGCGACGCCTTTAGTTCGGCTTCTTTTGCTTTTGCCGCTTGTTGCGAGGATTGCAACTCCAGATCTTTGGCGCGCGACGCCGCGCGCATTGCTTCTAATTGCAGCCGCTGCGTTTTTCCCTTCTCACGAGCAGCGTTTAAGCTCATCCCAATCGAGAACAAAATCGGCAACAGGCTGAAGGTAATGACGCTCAGCAGCGCCAACGCGGCCCAGGCAGGTTCGCGGTAGGTCCAGCGTAACGCCCGCTCCACCAGGCCGGTCCGACGCGCGAAAATGGGCTCATTTCGTAAATACCGTCCTAGATCTTCCGCCAATGCGGCGGCCGAGGCGTAACGCCGTTCGGGAAGTTTTTCCAAGCACTTCAGGCAAATCGTTTCCAAGTCGCGATCGATCGCCGGGTTCAGTTGCCGTGGCGCAACGGGATCACGATGCAACACTTGTTTGAGCGTCTCGATCATGCTGGCCGCTTGAAAGGGCGGCCGTCCCGTGAGCGTGGCGTATAACAAAGCGCCCAAGGAGTATACGTCGGCGGTTGGTCCCGCCTGCTCGATCTTTCCCAAGGCTTGTTCAGGCGGCATGTAGTTCGGCGTGCCCAAGACCTGGCCCGACGGCGTCAAGTGTTGATCGTTCTCAAACCGCTTGGCCAGGCCAAAGTCGGTTACTTTGGGCTGGCCCTGTTTGTCCAACAGAATGTTCGCCGGCTTTAAGTCGCGATGCAGCACGCCATGCTGATGGGCGAAATGCAACGCTTCGGCCACACTTTGCAGCACTGCCGCAGCTTCCGCCGGTGGGAGCGGAGACCGAGCGATTCGCGTGGCAAGACTTTCGCCCTCGACGTAGGCCATCGAGAAGTAGTGCCGACCGTCACACTCGCCCACTTCGTAAATGGGTACGATTCCGGGATGATCCAAGTTGGCGGCGGCTTCTGCTTCGGCGTAAAACCGTTGCACCAGATCGGGCGAGGCCAACTGGCCGTCTAGAATCATCTTGATCGCCACGATCCGATTTAGCCGCCGCTGCCGCGCGCGAAAGATCACGCCCATGCCGCCGCGCGCGATCTCTTCCAATAATTCATAGTCGCCGAACGTGCGGGACCTTCGCGGGCCGGGACTTCCGGACGAGGCCTCGTTCGCGGGTGCTTGGCGCGGCGCCGACGCCGCTTCGCCGGCCTGTGTTTCATAAGAACATGGCGAAGTGTCGGAGGGAGGCGACGTTAGCGGCTCGGGAGGCGAGTCGGAAGGCGGTACGTTTCCGTTCGTCGCGGGCGAGTCGTCCTGGTCGGCAGGACGCCATTCCTTCTTCGGCTCGGAATAGCGAGTCGCGTAAGGATCCTCAGGAGCCGGGTGCGGCGTACTCATGGCTCAACTCGGTGGCGCGCGCCCGCGATTCCTAGCATAGGAGCGGGCGCGTGGAAGACGAGAAGACAGCGCCCAAAGCCCATGCAACGGACGTCAACGCAGCCCTAGTATAAGGCGCCATGACCGAAGGTCACAAGAAACGGCGCCCTTTTCCGGGACATGATATCTCGAAAAGTACCGCTAAACACTTTTTTGCGGGTCGCCGCATCTTGCGCGGCGCGGTGCTCCCATCGTTACGCCGGCTCTGTCGCTAAGTGTAACCCACAACACAGTTTCGGATCATTCTCGATTCGCTCTTCAACCTTCAGGCAGAGTCTGCGTATAATCCGCGGTCCTAAGTTCAAGTCGCGAGTTTCTCCATCGCGGGGCGGTGATGATCGGACACGGAAGTCCGAAGAATCGACCCTTGGGCGGTCGTCATAGCAGGGAGGCGTGGCGCTCTTTGTGGCGCTCCATGGCCTTTGCGCTGATGATTTGCGCCGCGCTCAACGCCGAACCCGTCTCCATCGTGCCGGTTACGCCGCCAGGAGCCGACCCAAAGCCTGCCGCGGTAATTGTTGATACGCTAGACTCTGCAGCGCTCCCTGATTCCCCAGCTACTCCAGAATCTACAGCGATGCCAAGCCCTGGCGGTGCGGTCGTTCCTGCCGATGTGCAGGACTCTGCCGCAGTGTCAAGACTTCCGACGGTTACGCCCTCGGGCGACGCGGTGGATCTTCGCCTACGCATCGCCTGGGGGGGCGGCGCCGCCCGTCCTTGGGACGCGGACATCGAACTCTCGGCTGGTTCGCTTTCGCAGCCATCGCGTTTAAGCATGGAGCCCGATGCGCCAGGAGCGATGTCGGCGGAAGGCGAACGTCGTTTACGGCTGTGGGAACGTAGCCCCAGCGCGTATGACGGCGTCGATTTTTCGCTGGTTGCCCCGCGAAACGCGGTGCTTACGGTACGGCTTTTTCCACGCGATGATCCGCGCGGGGAAGTTCGGCGAGAAATACCGCTCAGCGACTTGTTGTCGAACTTCCAAAACGTTCCGCTCGACGATCGGCAGAATCGGTTGTTGGTGCGCCGCGCTCCCGGAGATCGCATCCGCGTGCGGTTTAACCGCGATTCGCTGGTCTTCTCGCCCGGTGAGCGATTCGAGCTGGACGCGATTCCGCATGCGACCGGATTCGCTCCGAAGACCGCTTTGACCGGAACCGCAACCTTGACGCCGGTGGAGGGAACGGCCTCGTTGTGGTCGCAAACGCAGGAACTAACCGTCGAAGAGGATGGTTCGACGCCGCCTCTCGGACCGCTCTCGATACCCTTGCCGCAAACCGAAGGCGTTTACAACGTCGTCTTGCGGCTCACGCCCAAAGATCTCAAAAATTCCGCGTCGGCCGGGAACACGCCGTTGGAGCGTCGCGTGCAACTCATTGTGATCGACACGCGGCCGAGCGTCTCGGTCGACTCACGGAACGATGAACCCGAACCGTGGCGCCCTGTTTTGGAAATCGACCCGGCGAACCCGAAATGGTGGGAGCGGCTTACGCGCTGGCCGCAACTCCCCAAATGGATTCCCGGCTTCGATGAGAAGGAACTGGCCAGCGGACCGCTCAAAACGCAACGTCTGGGAGATCGTCGCTTTGTCGTACTCGAAGCCGAAGGTTGGCGGGCCTTCCCGCTGCCGCTGGGGCCTTCGACGGGTCCGCTCATTCTGGAAGTGACCTACCCGACGGCCGAGCCGCAAGCTCTGGGGGTAAGCATTCTGGAGCCAAACGCCGGAGGCGCCGTTTCTCCGCCAGGGTTGGACTCGGGCGTTGTGGTCGTCCCGCGCGAAGCCGACCTTGCGCCGTCGGAAAACGAGTCGGCGGTGGGGGTGCATCGCGTCGTCTTTTGGCCGCGCACCGCGGCCCCGGTGGTGCTGTTGACCAATCAAAGTCGCGACGGCTCCGCCCTCGTGGGGCGCATTCGAGTGTACCGTGGGCCGGAACGCCTCGCCCCGGCCGAAGATTTCGCGCCCGACGGAGCGCCCGTAGCGTCGTTAGCCTCGAGCCGCACGAACCTGCCGTTGGGCGCCGCGCCGCCGCTGCTTCAAGATCAACGCATGCTCGCGGCGTGGTTCGACAAACCGTTATTCCCCGAGAACTTTTCCGCCCCCGAGGGACTCGACGAGGAGACCGGCCGAAGTTTGGACGATTGGCAAACGTTCTACTTGGGGGCCGTGCGCATGATCGAACACTTGAAAAGCCGCGGTTATAACGCGGTTTCGCTGGCGGTCTGGTGCGAAGGCAGCGCGTTGTACCCCAGCCGCTTGTTGGAGCCGACGCCCAAGTACGACACCGGCGCCTTGTTCGTCTCAGCCCAGGATGCGCGCCGCAAAGACGTGCTGGAAATGCTCCTGCGGTTGTGTGATCGCGAAGGAATTCGTCTCATTCCTGCGCTGCATTTCTCAACGCCGCTCCCGGCAGTCGAGACGCTTTTGCGCGGCGAACCCGCCGAGCGTGCAGGGTTGGAATGGACCAACTGGCGCGGCCGCACCTGGCTGCAAGATCGTGGCGCGCCGCGCGGGTTGGCGCCGTACTACAACCCGCTCGACGACCGCGTGCAAGCAGCCATGCTCGACGTGGTGCACGAACTGGTGGGTCGCTACGGGCGGCATCCGTCGTTTGGCGGCGTTGCGCTGGCGCTTGGTCCTCACAGTTACGCGCAGCTTCCGGGGCAGTTCTGGGGTTACGACGATCGCACCCTCCAGCGCTTCACACAAGATACCGGCATTCAAGCGCCCGGCGAGGGGGACTTGCGGTTTGAACAACGCGACCAGTTCCTGCGTCGCAACGCGCGCGAAGCGTGGCTCGGCTGGCGCGCGCAACGTTTAGCCGCGTTGTACCGGAACCTGGGCGCCACGGTGGGCCGCGCCGGGCCACATGCCCGGCTTTACCTGGTGGGAGTCGAACTCCACCAGTGCGAGCCCGTGGAATGGATGATGCGCCCCGCGCTCCCCCGGCAAACGCAATTCGCCGAGGCCATGCTGCACCTGGGTTTGGATCCGGCCTTGTGGAAAGATCAAACGAACATCGTGTTGCCGCGGCCCCGGCGCATTGCGCCTTTGTCTGGTCTGCACGAACAAGCGGTCGCGGTGGAGCTGAGTGCGGCGGACGATGTGAGCGAGTTCTTCGAAACGGTGGGCGAACCCGCTGGACTGTTCTATCACGCCACTCGTCCGCAACGTCTGGAAGCGTTCGACGCGGTCAGTCCGTTTGGTTCCGAGAACACCTACACCTGGCTGGCGCCGCACTTGGCGCTGCACGGGGTCGAAAACCGGCGCCGGTTTGCGCACTTGTGGGCCCAACACGACATCCGCACCTTGCTGGAAGGAGGTTGGATGTTGCCGTTGGGGCAGGAAGAGAGCGTCCAGCCGCTTTTGGATGTCTATCGCCGGTTGCCCAACGTCCCCTTTGACGACGTCGCACCCACCATGGGCGCCGCGGCGCAGCCGGTCGTGGTTCGACAAGCACTGCACGCCGGCCGAGCCTGGGTGTACGCGGTGAACGATTCGCCCTGGCCAACGACCGTCGAACTCGAACTCGAAGCGCCGGCGAACTGCACGCTGACGCGCTTAAGCGATGGAGAACAGACGCCGCTCGAACAGCGCGGCGGCCGCACCTGGTGGAAGGTCGAGCTAGGCCCGTACGAGGTCACGGCCGGCGTGCTTTCGTCGCCCGACGTCAAGGTCGTCGACTATCTGGCCACGTTGCCGCCGCAAACGCTCGACCAGTTGCGCCAAAGTATTCGCGAGATCGGAGCCCGCGCCTATCAACTGCGCGACCCGCAGGCGCAGGTTTACCCGGCGCTGACGAACGCCGACTTTGAACAACCGGCCACGGAAGGGCGCATTCCCGGTTGGGAGCATCGCGGCGCCTGGAGCAGCGTGTCGCCCGATACGACGGTCGCTCAAGACGGCCGGCAGTCGTTGCGGCTGACCAGCCCTGGCGACGACGCGCCCACATGGATTCGCAGCGACGTGATCGAACCGCCTCGCACGGGCAAACTCACGCTTTCGGTCTGGGTGCGCGCCGCCGACGCACAAAACCAGCCGGAGTTACGGCTGTCGGCTCAATGGGTTCGCGACGAAGTTTCCGATTATCGGCCAGCGTTCTTCGGTCGGGGTTCGCCATTTCCTTTAACCACGGAATGGCGCGAGTACGTTTATCCCGTGCCGCTGCCTCCGGCCGAGGTCAGCCAGTTGCGCATTGGAATTGATCTGTACGGCCCTGGCGAAGTTTGGATCGACAACATCCGCTTGTACGACGCCCGATTCGAGAACACCGAGAAAGAAGAACTGAAAAAAATCTACGGCGGGGCCGAACACGACCTGAGCCAAGGCCGCATTGCCGACTGCTTGCGATTCCTGGAAGGCTATTGGCCGCAGTTTTTGCGGCAGTTCGTGGAGCCGCCGCCGGTGCGCTCGGCCTCGGAAGCGCCCGCCGTAACGCCTCTGCTGCCGATGGAGAAGCCTCGCGTACTTGACCGCTTGCGTCGTTGGTCTCCCACGCGCCTCCTGCCGTTTTGAGTGAAGTCGAACCGCCGGAAGCGAGACCCGACACCCGGCAGGCGTCGCCGGTGCTCGACGTGGGTCTGCAATCCTCGAATGCCGCGTTCTGATCGCGTTTGCCGCTGCCGCGCCGTCCGGCTCGATTGCGAATCGCCGCAGAAGCAGCCACAATCGAGGCAATGGCCTTTGCCGTGTGTTGTGAGGCTCCCCTTCGTTGCGAGACTTCTGGAATGTCGCGTACACCGTGGCTGTGGCTGGCGCTGGTCGGAGTTCTCATGGTTCCTGAGGCGCGAGCACAAGATTTGAATCTGGGACGCGAGGAAGACCTGGCGCAGCTGGAAGAACATGAAATCGCCCCCGATCTGGAAGGAGTGCGGCTGTTCCTCGTTCCGCCGGGGCCCGGTGAAGAAGACGTCAAGCTCGCGCGGCTGTGGGCGGCGCAACTGGGAAGCAACAAGTTCTCGGAGCGCGAAGCCGCTTCGCAAAAACTGCTCGCCATGGGGCTCGATGCGCTGGCCGCGGTCGAGCAAGCCTCGAAAAGCCAAGACGCGGAAACTCGCGTCCGCGCCCGGGGAATTCTCTTGCGGCTCAACCGGCTGCGCGAGAAGCGCGACGCAGCGCTGCCGGCGGTCTTGCGCACCATCGTGCGGCAAGAGATGAAGGGACTCGCCCCCGAGCTGCTGCATGCCGCGCGCCGTTTGCCAACCGACGCCGCCGAGCAATGCCTGCAACGCGCGCTGTGGGTCTCGGCGCAACCGCAGGACGCCGACCTGCTGCGGCAAGCGCTGACCGAAGGAACTCCCGCGGTGCGCCGCGCCGCGGCGCTCGCCTTGCCTGCCGCGCTAGGCGAGGAAGCCCGCCAGGCGCTGCTGCCCCTTTTGACGCATGATGACCTGCTCCTGCGATACGCCGCGGCGCAAGCCGTAGCGCCGCTCGCCCGAGAAGCGGCGTTTGAAACCTTGCTGCAAGGCATGCAGTCTGAGGCGCTGCCGGAGCGCATGGCGGCGGGGCGAGTATTTCACCACCTGACGGGTCAATCGCTGGGTTTTGTGGCCTACGACACGCCTGCTCGCCGCGGCGAAGCGATTACGCGCGTACAAACCTGGCTGGCGCAACAAGATGAGGCGACGCCGCTACGGCAACCCCTGGCTGAAGGGCCGCTGCCGCGCGGACGATTCCTGTTGTGCCACTTCGATCCTTATTCGGCATCGGAATTGGATGAGACGGGTCGACTTTGGTTCCGCCGGCAAAGCGTCGTGCCCGAGGATGAAGCGTATTGCGGATGCGCCGTCTCGCCGGAAGGCCATCGGGTGCTGGCGGGGTTCGGCTATGTGGTGGCGTTTTCCAATCGCGAAAACAGCGCCGAAGCCTGGCGCTTCGCCATTCCCGAAACGCCCGCCGCGGTCGATCGCACGCCGCAAGGAACGTACCTGGTGGGACTGTTCGATGACTCGCTGCTGCGCGAAATGTCTGCGACAGGCGAAGTGCTGCGCGAAGTGAAACTTGCGGGCAACCCCAACGATGTGCGCTATCTTTCCGAGGACCGCGTGCTGGCGTGTCTTTACTCGACGAAGCAAGTGATCGAGATCGACAACACCGGCGCCGTGGTGTGGAAGATCGACAACGTGCCGCCGCCGGAAAGCGCGCGTCGCCTGGCTAACGGCAACACGCTCGTTTCAAGCACGATGAAGGTGGTCGAATACAACCCCGGCGGCGAAGAGGTCTGGTCGTACAACAAGAACATTCCGATGGCGTACGACGCTTTGGAGTTGCCCAATGGCAACGTGCTGATCGGTTTTCGTCGCGGCTTGCGGGAAGTCGACCGCAGCGGCGACACGGTGCGCGAATGGACAGCGTCGACCGTCCGGCGCATCTGCGCGTATTAACTCCCGGCAGCCGCTCCGCCGATGCATCGTTCTCGGCGGAGCAAAACGCCTCGGCCGCTTAATCCACGTGCATGAACTCGTTGGTCAGCAGGAGCAATTGCGCGTATTGCTCCCAAGGCGAAAGTTTCGCTTCGGCCGTAGTCGCGGCTTGCAGAAAATCAAGGCCGACTTGCCTTTCGGCGTCGCTGGGACCGCGTGTGAACAACACGCGGTACAGCGCGGCGATCTTCTCCGTCTCACTGGCCGCCGAAGCAACCTCAGGGCGCGCCAGCACTCCCTTGGCCTGCTCGACCACAAAGGGCGAGTTCATCAGGAACAACGCTTGTTGGGGCACGGTGGTCAACGGCCGGTCGGAGGCGCTTTGATCGGGGCTGGCGAAGTCGAATACGCGCAACAAGTTGGGCAAGTCCTGGCGGTCGATAAAGCCATAGACGGAGCGGCGCCGCGTGAAGGGGGCGTCGATCATGTTAACGGGACGGCCGCCCATCGCACGATCCAAACCGCCCGCGACCATCAGCAGCGCGTCGCGCATCGGCTCAAACTCTAACCGCTTGCGGTTCATGCGCCACAAAAGGCGATTTTCCGGATCGACCGATTCGGGGCTCTTGGCCGCGGGGTCCGTCGCCGCGAGGTTCGCCACGCTAGAAGCTTGCCGATAGGTGCTGGAGCACACAATCGTACGGTGCAGCGACTTAAGCGACCAACCGCTATCCCGCAAGGTCGCGGCAAGGTAGTCCAAAACATCGGCTTGGAGCGGCTTTTCGGTGCGCACGCCAAAGTCGCTGGGAGTCGAAACGATCGGTTCGCCAAAGTGGTGCATCCATAGGCGATTCACCACAACGCGGGCCGTCAGCGGGTTCTCGTCCGATGCAATCTTTTGCGCCAGCTCGAAACGCCCGCTTCCCTGCGCAAACGGCTTACGCTGCTCGCCTTCCAGCACCGCTAAAAACTGCCGCGGCACAGGGTCGCCCGGTCGCCCTTCCTGGCCGCGAATGAACACGCGCGGGTTGTGCGGGTTTTTGCTTTCCGCCACAACCATGGCGCGCGGCGGAGCATTCGGCGAATTGGCTTGAAACGTTTGAACTTCACGCTCCAGGTTGCGCAGTCGGTCGCGTTCGGCGCGGTTGGCGAACTCGCGGAACGCATCGCGGGGTATGGCTGTGGGCGAGTTCTCGCCTAGCAGCACCTCGACAAGCTGCCGTGCGGGCGGGGTAAGCTTCTCCTTGGCCGCCTCGTCTCCGCCGGCTTGTTTCCATTGCTGGTGCGCCTCGGTAAAGAGCGCGCCGTAGACGCGGGCGACATCGGTCTTGGCCAGCAACGGTTCGGCTTGAATGGCCGCTTTGACCAGCGGATTGATTTGGCCTGGCTCGAGCCCTTCTGGCGCCGCAGCGAGCTTCGCAATCGATTCCGAGGCGAGCTCGGCGAACTTCTCGTCTGGCAATTGCAACAAGGTATTCCACGCGCCAAACAGGGGGTCGTCCTCGGCAGAACGCGACTTTAGGAAGCCGCGCCAACGCTCCACCAACCGCGGTTTCAGGTCATCGCGCCCAAGCTTCAAAAACGGCAGTTTGTCCAGGATCGATTCGGACGGTCCAGCCACGACACGCGCCAAATAGTCGGCGGTGTGGGCGCGGGCGCTTTCCTGCCATTGGGCGAAGAGTTCGTTCTGATAATCCTCGACCTTTTGCTGATGCTTTTTCAACTCCGCCATGAAGGCGTCGTATCCGGCGGCTTGGGCGGGGTCGCCCAACAGCGGCAAATCCTCGGGCTCATTCGAACTGGCGAATACGCCATACAACGAGTAGTAGTCCTCGGTCGGAATCGGATCGTACTTGTGGTCGTGGCAGCGCGCGCACGCCACGGTCAAACCGAGCAGGCCGCGGCCGACCACGTCGATTTGATCGTCCAAATCCGCATGACGATTATTGAACTTGCGCCCTACCGTCAGGAAGCCGAGCGCCGCGAGCGGCCGGTTGCCTTCTTCCGGCGGCAGCAAGTCGCCGGCGAGTTGCTCCCGCACGAACTGGTTATACGGCAAGTCGGCGTTGAGCGACTCGATCACATAATCGCGATACGTGTAGGAATAAGGATAGCGCCGCTCGCGGGCGAAGGCGTAACCGCGCGTGTCGGCGTAGCGAGCCACATCCAACCAATGCCGACCCCAACGTTCGCCATAGCCCGGCGAAGCCAACAACCGGTCCACCAACTGCTCGTAGGCGTCGGGCGACTCATCTGCCAGGAATGTTTCCACTTGTTCTGGCGTAGGCGGTAATCCGGTCAGATCAAACGCCAAACGGCGAATCAGCGTGCGGCGGTCCGCCTCGGGCGATGGCGCCAGGCCAGACTCTTCCAACTTGGCCAGAATGTATTCATCCAGCGGATCGCGCGGCCAGTCGCGGTTCTTGACCGTGGGCGCCGCAGGGCGCTGAATGGGCTGCAGCGACCAATGCGTGCTGCGCACCTGCTGCATTTGTTCGTCAAGGGAAAGAACCACCGGAGCGCCGTCGGACGCCGGCCACGGCAAGCCCATTTCAACCCACTTCACCAGCGCATCGATTTCTTCCGCCGGAAGGTTCTCGTCGGGGGGCATTTCGTAATCGCCGGTGCGGCGCACGGCGGCAATGAGTACGCTTTCGTCGGGTTTGCCCGCGATCGCGGCAGGCCCGGCGCCGTCGCCTCCCTGCATCACCCCCTCCCGATGGTCCAACCGCAACCCGCTCTCTTGCTTCTTCGGGCCGTGGCAAGCGAAGCACCGAGTCGCCAAGACCGGCCGGACTTTCTCTTCAAAGAACTTCTCTTGCTCCGGCGAGAGGTTCTCCGGCGGCGCCGCCAGCACCAAGCCTGACGAGAAGGAAACAACGAGCCACACGCCGCCAAGCAGCGCAGCCGTCAACCGGCGACCAAATAGGCAAGCAATCATGATGGAAGGCGGGAGGGTTTCAGAAGTTGATTGGCGATCTGTCTCGCCAGGAGGGAGATCCGACGCCTGTGATTATATCACAAAACCCCGCCACACCCGAACCCCAGAGCGGGAAGGTGCGCCTTCACCTGCGACGAATGATTTACCGCGCCCCAGCGGGCACTGCGTTGCGTAAATCATCCTGCGATGGAAATCCATACGCGATTCCCGCGGTGAAGCGGGGCGAGGTCGGACGACAAATCGCCACCCAAGCGGAAGCTTGAACTTGAGCGATTGATGTGGCGCCGGGTTAATACCCCACGCTCATTTGCACGGCGGCTTCGTAGTCGAAGTGTTCGTCGTCGCCGTTGGTCAGGGGAATGACCATCGCGGGGCGGATGTTCACCGGGCCTTGCAGGGCGATGTTCGCGCCGAGTGTGGCGTTGGTTACGGTGTACCAGTTGGTGATCCCCTGGAGCGCCACGCCGTTGCCGGTTTGATTGTCAAAGTTTTGCAGCGGCGAGGCGTAATGAAACTCGGCCATGGCGGCCACTTGCGTAATCGCGGCCTGCGGGTCTTCGTACAGTCGATAGCCCAGCCCCAGATCGACGAACACCAGCGTTTGATCCTGCATCACGCCGATGGGAGCGACGTTCGCTCCGGTCACGTCGGCCCGGACCGGGCTGCCGTTCGCGTCGATATCGAACTGCAGGAACAATTGCCAGAAGATCCGATCGGTAGCGTTCGACACGACGGCCACAAAGGGCATCAAATGCACGCTTTCGTTCTCGACTTGCACCGCTAACTGTCCGCCGGGGAGAAACAACCGCGCGTCTTCGGCGGTGGGCGCCGCCACGCCCAAGCCGGCCGAGAGCAATCCCCGGTCGCCCTGATACAACACTTGCTTCCACGTGACCGTCATGTCGCCAAACTGTGTATCATGCAGCGCGGCGCCGCCCGCCACCTGATCGGCGGCGAGCGTTGCAGCCAAGGGAAAACGCACTTCGACGGACGACCAACCGTCGAACATGGCGTGCTCCCAGCCCACCACGTAGCGGTTCACATCGCCGATGCCGCCGTACACGTCATTAAAAAAGTTGTAATTGAACAACACGCGCGAACGAGGAATCGGGCTGCCGTTCTCCGAGAGCTTCACGCGACGCACGCCAGCGCCCGAGGCGGGCATCATCACGCGCACCGGATCGGGCGTGAAGGTGTGACTGAAGCCCAGCGTCCAACCGTCGGCCATGCGGGTCGATTGATCGGCGACAAACGTGCGAGGATCCGCGCCTACGGGAACTTGCGTACCTGCGGTGAATACCGCCACACCGTCGTTGTTGTAAACCACCGTGCCGGGGCCCGGCAGCGGAGCGGCGCCGGGCATGCCGGGCGCGAGTGTCACCGGTTCAGCGATCGCATAGGTGTCCAATTGGCCGTCGCCGCTGAGGTCTTGCCCCAAGCCGATGCTTTGCGTGATGATGGTCGGTCCGTTCAACACGTTAATCAGCGTGCCGGGCGCGTCGCCAGGACCGGGTTGACCCTCGCCATTGAATACCTGGAAATCGAGCGGCGCGCCGTCGTTGAAAATCTGCGGAATGACCACCGGCGGCCCTTGCAGCGTCGCCGTCATGGCGCCGCCGCCGAAGAAATCGCCAAACATGTTCGGCACGCTGGCCATCCGATAACTCGCCTGGCGTGGTGGCAAGTTCCACAACGCGGCGCGGCTAGGTCGAGGCGTACGCCGACGCGGAGGAGGCGGAGAGGTGGTCTCCCTTGTCGCACCTTGCTCCGATTGTAGTGGTCGCGCGGCTTCTTTCGGCGGTACTGTTTGATCCGGCGGTATTGGTTGGTCTGACGGCGAAGGTTGCTCCGTCGTCTCCTGGGCAACGTACACAGGCCATGGCTCTTGCGCTGCGACCCAAGTCGCTGCGCAGAGCATGGCGCCAGACGCCAGGAAGCGCAGAGCGCACGCCATGCGTGATCGAAATAAGCTCGCCGCCATGACTCATCCTGGTCTGCGGGAAATGCTGTCTGCGGGAGAAGCTCGGCGCCGAACAAGGACAGATCCATCCATCCTGAGCGCGCGGCGCGCCCACCCTGTCGGCTGTATCGGCAAAATGCGGCAGATGGGATAAATCGAATCTATCGCCGAGAGCACGCTCCTTGTGGCAAGCGGCGCTTGGGTCCTCGCCCGAACTCGACCCAGGCGCGACTTCCAAAACGAACGTAGGACGGACATCATGGTCCGCCCTACGAGGCGCCTGTTCGTCTTGCGAGGGAAGCAATGCCGCGTGTTACTCTCGATTGTTCGAGAAATGCAGCACGTAATAGAGCAGCGTGAGAATCGCTTGGAGTGTGGCGGCCACATAGGTCAGCGCGGCGGCGTTCAGCACGCTTCGCACGTAGGACATCTCTTGCGGCTCGACAATGCCCAGGCTTACCAACTGCGCTTTGGCCCGGCTGCTGGCGTTGAACTCCACCGGCAGGTTGACCACCTGGAAGAACACCACGGCCGAGAACAGCAAAATCCCCAAGAACATGATCGGCTTGATGCTAAAGATTACCCCCAGCACCAAAAGCATCATTCCCAAACCGCTGCCAAAACTCGCCGCCGGAACGGCCAGGTTGCGCACGACGAGCGGCAAATACCCACGGGCGTCTTGCAGGGCGTGGCCTGCTTCGTGTGCGGCAATGCCCACGGACGATAACGTGTTGTTATGGTACACCTCGGAGCTAAGCCGCAGCACCTTATCGCGCGGGTCGTAGTGATCGCTCAAGTGGCCCGGCGTTTCCTCGATGCCCACTTGATGCAGCCCGGCGGCGTCCAGCATACGCCGCGCCGCGGCGTAACCGCTCATGCGGGCCGGAATCTGACGTCCGCGTGAATAAGCCGACTTCACCCACAACTGCGCCAGAAACGCAAGGATCATCGCCGGAGCGATGAACAGCAGCAAGCGAAAGTCCATGATGGGCATATTCGTTTATTCCTTCCAAGGCGTTGGTTCTCGACAAGCGGCGCAAGTTTGGCAGGCGCCCAAAACGGCAGGAATCGCCGTTTGACCGGCCATGTAACGCAAACGGCGGACCAATCGCCGCCGCGCCAACCGACGACGTCACTGAATTCTATCCCCTGCGCAAGTTTTGACCACTGCCGAAGCCAACCGTAGTAACGGGAAAACACTGCAATTTACGGATCAACTTCGACCGCGTGTGTGGCAATTTTCTCTGGCGCTGGGGCTAGGTAGGTTATATAACGTAGGCAATTCACGTTGGAGGTTCCTTTCTTCAGGAGTCCGTGATGAGCGAGTTGCCGGCGTTGGATCGGGAGGCGTACCGCCAGCAGATGCA
>CAUJHS010000019.1 GCA_963204915.1 Planctomycetota bacterium
TTCCTCAGGCACAGGCAGCTTGCCGACGAAGGTCGCCGCCGATCACCTGCGGCGGTTGGCGATCGTCTATGTGCGGCAGTCCACGCCGCAGCAAGTCCTCGAGCATCGCGAGTCGACGGCGCGGCAGTACGCGCTGGCGCAGCGGGCTGTGACGCTCGGATGGTCGCGCGAGCGCGTGGAGGTGATCGACGAAGACCAAGGTCAAAGCGGCGCCTCCAGCGCCGCACGTCACGGCTTTCAGCGCTTACTCTCGGAGGTGAGCGACGACGCGGTCGGCATCGTGCTGGGATTGGAGATGAGCCGCCTGGCGCGCAGCGGCAAGGATTGGCACGCGCTCTTGGAGCTGTGCGCCATTTACCGCACGCTGCTGGGCGACGCCGACGGAGTCTATGACCCCAGCGATTACAACGACCGCTTGCTCCTGGGCCTGAAGTAACCTCCTCGATAAGGCACGAGTTGCACTTCGATCATCATCGAAAGCAAGGGCACTCCGTTTTTTCGACTTGTGTGGCGACGATCTGTACGAAGAACGCAGTGTTTCGACGTGAATCGAACCGGGCGTGTTGCGAAGATGCCGATGGGGCTGACTCGCCCGCTGGCGATGAGGGAACGAACTCGCCGCTCGCGCGTTGGAAGGAAGCTCAATCGGTTACGCGGCGGGCGGCGCCGGAGCAAGTACACGCGAGAGAGTTGCGATATCCGTCGACGATGCGCGCAGGAGGAGCGCGGGACGGATTTCAGTTTCGCGCACCTCGTATCGACATGCCGATATGAGACACTTGAAGTAGTCTTGCCAGGAGACCGGAAGCGAGCGGCCCGCCTCCGTTTGATCTCAGCGGGGCTTGTTTCCCCAGTTGCGGGTGCGCACAAGGTAGCCGACGGTGAAACGTGTGAACGGCAACCCTTTAGCGCTGAGAAAGCCTTCTTGATTGAGCATCTCCGCGATCGTCGCCTGATCGTGCTGTGGCAGAAGTTCCTGGATCCGTTGCTCGACGGCGGGCGGTGTTCTTGGCGCCCAGACGCCGACGGGCGGGCGATCAATGATCAGCGAACTGTGCGCTCCGGTATGCCATTCGACTTCCAGGCGAATGGCGCCTTCCTGACCGACGCCGTCCAGATGCACGCGGCGGATGAGAAAGCGGAGCAGCTTCTTGCGATCTTCCATCGTGGTGCTCTCCGCATGCCAGACGGCCGCCAGATCGCCCGAGAGATCTTGCACCAGGCGTTCGTCGCGAGCCGAAAGCGGCGCGTCCTGCTGGTGGATAAACTCTTGCCGCTCTCGTCGTCGTTGCTCGAGGTTGCGCAGGGCTTGCTCCCAGCGCGATTCCAGTTCGCCCGCCACCAAACGGTTATCGGGGTCGGCCGCTTCGTAGCGGCGGCGAGCCAACTGCACGTGGTATTCGGCCTGCTGGAGTTCGGCGTCCCATTGGCGAAGCGACTCTTGACGCCGCGCTTGAAGCTCTCCCACCGCCTGCACCGCGATCTCAACTTGAGCCGGGCTGACGGCGTCCAGGAACAACTGCTCGACGGCCGGATCGACCACGCGCGAGGTCATGGACTGACACACGGCTGCGCCGCGCTGCTGATAGGCGCGGGCGCAGGTGTAGGAAGGAACTCGCTGCTCTTTGGCGGAATAAGAATTGACGCTCATCCGCTCGCCGCAGTGGCCGCAGAGCACAATGCCCTGCAGCAAGGCCCGTCCTTTGCGTGGCGCTCCCGGGCGGTCGCCGCGGAACCAGTTATTGCGCAGCGTCAGTTGGTTCTCCAAAAACTTTTCCCACGAAAGGTAGGCCGGATAGGCGTCGTGAATGCAGACCGGCCAGTCTTCCACCGGACGAGGATGCACGGCCGCCTTGCCGTTGGTCGGCGAGCGGTGGAACGAGTCGTATTCCGCTTGCCCATAGACATAGGTTCCGGCGTACGTCGGGTTATGAAGCAGGCGGATGATCGCGCTCAAATCAGGGTCTTTCCAGATCAACTCGCCGTGGCTCGGTCCGCCCCAAACGATCGCCGGCAGCTTCAGTTTTTGTTCGAGCAGCTGAACCAGCACCTGCCGGGCGACGCGGCAACGATCGAACAACTCGAAGACGTACTGCACGCGGGCCTGCACTTGCAGGTCGGGATCTTTCACGACCGTGGCGTCTTCCTGGCGCCGGTATCCGACCGGCAACGATCGCGCTAACTCGCCGCGGCGAGCCTTATTCCAACGGCCTTCGTGCAGGCGCTGCTTGAGCGTAAACAACTCGGCTTCCGAAATTGTTCCCTTCACGCCGAGCAATAATCTGTCGTTGGGATCGCGCGGATCGTAAACTGCGCCTTCGTCGCCGAGCAGCGTGCCGGTCACCACGCAGATTTCAACCAGCCGATGCCAATCGGCGTTAGACCTGGTTAGCCGCGACGCTTCCAGGGCCAGCACCATTCCCACCTGACCCGCGCCGATCTCGGCGATTAGCTTCTTGAAACCCTCACGATGAGCACTGCTGGCGCCCGTGCGTCCTTGATCTTCGTCGACCGTCTTCACCGCCCGTTGCGGCCATCCCAGCGCCTTGGCGCGCTCGACCAACGCGTACTGACGCTGCCGGCTCTCGTGGTTCTTTCGCACCTGCTGCGGGCTCGATTGACGAATGTAAACGATCGCATCGCGTCCCAAGTGCGTGCGGCTGATCTTGCTGTTGGCCTGCATGAATGCGGTTCCGCTACAAATCAAGAGGAAGAGGTGGAATCGTTCTGACGGTGCACGGCCCGCAGCAACATTTCGGAGAAATGTTCGCCGAACCGCAGGCGTTGCTGCGGCGGCAGGGCGAACCACAATTCGTGCAACGCTACTTCGCCTTCGACGAGCCGCGTCGCGGACGCTTCTTGCTCGCGCCGAGTTGCCGACAGAACTTCGCCATCTCCAGTAGACGCAGAGCGCCGAGCGGCGGCGCGCAGCTCCGGGTCGGATACGCTTCCGGAGGCATGTCGGTCCAAGCGAGCGGCACGGCCACCCGCTTCCCCGACGGCCATTGCACGATTCCCCACGGCTCCTCCTCCCGCCAAAAACAGTCGCACAAAGTCACCAGCGAGCCCCCAACCCGGCGGCGCTGCTTGACGATCTTGATAGGGCGACCTAAATACGGAGAATCCGAAAGTAAAGCAAGTGCTTTTTGTCGCATGTTACAAGGGAACCATGAGCGAAGCGGAACTGCACGTCTTGAAGAGCCGCATGTATCGCGGCCTGTGTCACAAGGCGGAGCGCGGCGAAGCGCTCAACCATCCGCCGATCGGTTACGTACGCTCAGCCGCGGGAGACTATGTCCTGGATCCGGATGCTCAAGTGCAAGCGGTGGTTCGCAGCGTCTTCGAGCGCTTCGCCCGCTGGGGCAGCATCAGCGGACTGCTCAAGTCGCTCGTTCACGATCAAGTGCTGATTCCGGTGCGTCCGCATGGCGGCCCGCAGCGCGGAGAACTCCAGTGGCGCCGGCCCAACCGCGTCACGCTGCTGAACATGATCCATCATCCGATCTATGCTGGGGCCTATCGCTGGGGCCATCGGGATGTGGATCCCCGAAAGAAGGTCGCCGGCCGGCCGGGAAGCGGACGCACGCTGCGCTCGCACGACCAGTGCCGCGTGCTGATCCCCGATCGCTTCGAAGGCTACCTCACCTGGGAACAGTTCGAGCAGAACCAGCAAACGCTGCGGGAAAACAGCCAGAAAGGGAAGTTTCACGCGGCTCCCGGCCGCGGCGCCAGCCTGCTGGCGGGCCTCCTCCAATGTGGCCGCTGCGGTCGGAGCATGATGGTGGCGTACAGCTGCCGGCGCCTGCGTTACGTCTGCCAGCGCGGCGCAGTCGACTACGCCGAGCCGATCTGCCAGAGCCTATCCGGAAGCGAGCTGGATCAGGCCGTGGGCCAGTTGTTGCTCAAGGCGCTGCAGCCGGCTTCGTTGGAATTAAGTCTGGCCGCGGCGGAGGACCTCGCGCGTCAGCGGTGCGAAGCGCACTTGCAGTGGCGTCGCCGTCTGGAGCGCATGGAATACGACGTGGAGCTGGCGCGTCGCCAGTATGCCGCCGTCGATCCGGACCACCGCCTGGTGGCTCAAGAGTTGGAGCGTCGCTGGGAAGAGAGGCTGCGGGAGCAAGCGCGCCTGCGGCGCGAGCATCGCGTCTTCGAGCAAGCCCAGCCGCGCGAGCTGACGTCCGAGGATCGCGGGCAGATCGAGTCGCTCTCGGGCCGCCTGGAGGCGCTCTGGCGCGACGCGAACACCACACCCGAGGATCGGCAAGTGATCGCGCGGGCGCTCTTGGATCGTTTGGTGGTGAACGTCGAAGGCGACAGCGAGCGGGTGGAGGTCGAAGTTCGCTGGTCGGGCGGCTTCGTCAGCCGTCTGGTCGTGGCGCGTCCGGTGCAGACCTACGACCGCCTCAGCAGCTATGCCGCCTTGCTGGCGCGTGTGAAGGAGTTGAAGTCGGCTGGGCGAACGCATGCGCAGATCGGCGAGGACCTGGCTCGCGAAGGCTATCATCCGCCCAAGCGCGCCAAGCAGTTCAGCCGCGCCATGATCACGCGCCTCTTGCGTCGCGAACGCGAGCGCTCGGGAACGCAAGCTTCCTGTGCGCGGGATCGCTCCTGGTTGGGTCGCGACGAATGGTGGCTGGCTGACTTGGCGCTGCATCTGCAGATGCCGGTGGCGACGCTGCATCGCTGGCGGCGCGTGGGCTGGGTGCGCGCGCGGAAAGTCGCTGAGACGGGAGGGCTGTGGGCGTTGTACGCGGACCCCCAAGAGCTGGCTCGCCTACGCCAGCTGCGCGCGTACCGCCGCGGCTGGGGTGAAACCCGAATCCCTCAAGAACTGACGACGCCGACTTCGGAAGACCGATAAAGGCTGAACCTGGCTCCGCCGGTCGTACATTACTCTGTTCACCTGTTACAACCTGTTGCCAAGGAGTGCATCGTGACTGGTAGATCGAGACCAATCTGAAGCACTTGAAGCAGTCACTCCAGATGGACGCGCTGCGCTGCCAGACCGTGGCGGGCGTGCTGAAGGAGCTGACGATGTTCGCCATGGCCTACAACCTGGTGCGGCTGGCGATGCACGTGTCGGCGTGGCTGCAAGGCGTGGCGCCGGAGCGGATCAGCTTCCTTGATGCGCTGCGCTGGCTGTGCGCGGAGAACTCCGCCAAGAGCCTGGCGAACTTGAAGGTGAACCCCGAACGTCCCGGACGCTACGAGCCGCGCGTCCGCAAGCGGCGCCCCAAGCAGTTCCCGCTGATGAAAAAACCCCGACAACAATTACAGCAAGAGTTCTTCCACAAACAACTTACGGCTTAAGTTCATGCCATTCAGGACTCGCTCCTTTTTCGAAAAAAATGTCCAATCGCCCCCGATCGCCCCTGGCGGTTGTGCGCAATACTCGCTTCTCTAATATCACAGCTTGCAAGGAAGCGCCGCATGGTCGCTATTTTTGATAAATATCATCCATCCTCGTGACGCATTTTTCGCCGTTTCCGTCATATAAAGATAGTATTCCTGCTCTTCTCAAAACCATTTCGCCCGTTTGCGGCGAGGTTCTCTTTTCACTGGTAAACCTCCTTCCATGTTTTCTCTCGATTCGCTCAAGGTGGATGGGTTTTCGTGGCAGTGCGCGCTTTCGCTCGCCTTCGCCAGCAAAATCAGTTACGAGAACGAATCGGTCGTCACCAACGTGGCGACGAACGCCTGGGGGTTTTCCGACGTCAATTTCTTCGACCTGAACGAGACGCAGGGTTTCGTAGCGCAAACGGACGAGGTCGTGCTCGTGGCGTTTCGCGGCACGGAAAGCCTTGGCGACTGGCTGAGCAATTTACGCTTGGTGCGCACGAAGCGGTTCTATGGAAGCGTGCATGGCGGCTTCCTGGGCGGTTACCTGATCGTTCAAGCGCAGATCCTCGCCGCGTTGGCCGGCGCCGCGAACAAAAAGATTTGGCTGACGGGCCATAGCTTGGGCGGCGCGCTGGCGACGGTCATGGCCGCGGAACTGAAGGACGCAGTCGCCATCAAAGGGATTCACACCTTTGGGCAACCCCGCTTGGGAGATGCCGCGGTTGAGCAATTTTTCGCCGACAAATACCCCGGCCGTTTCTTTCGTTTTGTGAACGACGACGACTTGGTCACCCGCGTTCCGCCGGGATTTCGGCATGTGGGGCAACTCATTCATTTCGACGTGCAGGGCAACTTGCAGCAAGCCGCCACGGAGGCCGACGCCCAAGCCATCGAACCGCCGCCGCTGGACGAAGTCGAATTCCTGGAGATGCAGCGGGAAATCAAAGAGGTCCAGATCGCGACGCGCGTCGCCGGGGCGCCTGAAGCCGCCGTGGACGCCAGCGTCGAGGGCTTGTTTCCCAGCGTGAGCGACCACAATCTCGATCACTACATCGCCGCCATCCGCCGCTTTGCGGGTCACGGCGGCGTGGATGCGGCGCTCGAATTCCAGCGGGTAGCGCGGGCGGGACTCGAAGCCGCCGAGGGGCTGGAATCGGTTTCCCCGCAACGGCCCGTATCGGACCTGGTCCCCGTGCTCCTCCGCGTGGCCGATGCGAACTGGCAAGCCCCGGCCGGGCTTAAGATCAACTCGCAGTTCGGGGCCATTATCTCGGCTCAATGTCCGGTCGACGATCTCATGCTCTTGGAGCAAGACCCGAGCGTCGTTTCCATCGAGGCCAGCCGGGATGCCGGCAAGCTCGAGCTGGTCAATTCGCTGCCGTTTGTCGGCGGCGACGCGATCCACCGTCCGCCGTTGGCGGAGCTAGGGGACTCGGCGATCGTGGGCGTGATCGATACGGGGATCGACGTTCGGCACGAAGCGTTTCGCGACGCGGCGGGAAAGACGCGCATCCTGGCGGTCTGGAATCAGCGCGATAATACCGGGCCCAGTCCCAAGGCCGTCGATGCGGCGGCGTTCACGCAGGATTACGGAACGCTCTATTTACAAGCCGACATCGACCAGTTTATCGGCGGCAACCCCACCCCCGGCGCCCTGCGCGATCCGCAACTGCACGGAACGCACGTGGCCAGCATCGCCGCCGGCCGCGCGGTCGGAACGCTCGCCAGCGGCATGGCCCCGGAAGCCAAGATCATCGTGGTCATGCCGAACATGAAGACTTCCCCCGGCAATCCGCCGAGCCTGGGATACTCCAACAGCCATGTCGATGCGCTGCACTTTCTCAAGTCCGCCGCCAAGGGCGGAAACGCGCTGCTGGCCAAGGGGCTGCCGATCGCCATCAACGTCAGCCTGGGTATGAACGCCGGCGCCCACGATGGGACGTCGACGCTCGAAGCCGCGTTCGATGCGATCTCCGGCCTCGGACGCGACCCCGGTTTCGTGATTGTGAAATCGGCCGGGAACGAGCGCGGCTTTGGCGGGCATGCGCGGGTGCGGGCCATCAACGGCGGCGTGGTCGACATTTCCTGGGACTCCGACGGGACCTTCCGTTTTCAGGATTACATGGAAGCGTGGTACAGCTTGTTCGACGAGCTGGAGTTCGTGCTCGTCGATCCCGCCGGCAACAGGTCGGCTCCGGTTTCCGCCGCCGCCCCCGAGGTCAGGCAAACCTTGGGCGGCAACTTCTGTCATCTGAAGTTGACGGAGCGGCACCCCGACAACGGCGCCAACCGCCTGGTGCTCACCATCGTTCCTCAAGCGGCCGCCATCCAGACCGGAATCTGGAAACTGCTCGTGGTCGGCGTGAACGTCCGCAGCGGCGTGGGAGAGGTCGATATGTGGGTGGAGCGCGACGATAGCCGCCCCGTCCGGTTTGAGAGAGAGGTATCCGAGATGACGCTGAGCATTCCGGGCACCGCGGCCACCGTGGTGACCGTCGGCGCCTGCCATGCGGCCGCCCCGTTGCAATTGACCGACTCGTCCTCGTTCGGACGGACCTGGGACCAGCGTCCCAAGCCCGACCTGTGCGCTCCCGGCTTTCAGATCAACGCGGCGAAGGCGAATGCCGGCCCGCAGGATGTGATTCCGCTGACCGGCACGAGCATGGCGGCGCCGCACGTGACGGGCGTGCTGGCGCTGGCCTTGTCGCACCGTCACAAGCAAACGGGACAACCGCAGCACAACGCCCGCCAGTTGCAGTCCGCCTTGATCCGCACAGTCAAAAACTTCTCCTTTCTGCACCATGAAGGGTTTGGCTACGGGATTTTGGACGCTCTGAAATTCTTTGAGACCTTGAAATGAGTCTTTTATTTCCCTCCGTTCCAGAAAGGCGCTTATGGCCCACTCACTCAATCTCACGCTGAAGATCAAGCAAGATCCCGAAACCCAGGCCCAGGTGGAGCGTTTCAAAAAGGACTTTCCCAATCTTCAGGGAAAGATCGCTGAGGTCATGAAGAAATCGCAAATCCTTCACTTTGCCCGCGTGGTCCTCATTGAAGACAAAGACGACCAAGGAAACAAACAATACAAACTGCTGCAAGTGCTCACCGAGTACGACGGCGACCGGAAAGCTTATACCGAGTTCTTCCGCAGGGAGTTGACCGACGTCTTCAAGCTGGTCTTTAGCCTGGCGGAAGGGGCGCCGGCGCTGGAAGACCTGGACGACCCGGATTTGTTTTTCAACTTCTCGCGCGACAAGGACATCAGGCCGCTGGGCAATTCGGTCTCCGGCGACCCCGAGGACCACTTCGTGTTCTCCGCCTACGGCAACTTGACGGTCCGAGAGATCCTGAACGCGTTGGGCGATAAAGCCCCGAAGTAAGCGTTTCCACGGAGGAGAACGGAGCATGCCGTTCGATTGGGCAGATGTGCAAGGCATTGTCGTTCGCGGAAACAATTACCCGCGCTCCTGGCACATGTTCTTCTCCTTTCCCAGCGAAGCCGCGGGAAAGGAATTCCTCACTTGGCTTCGGCCCCGACTCTCCTCCGCCACGGCGTTTCCTCCGGACGAGAAGCCGGAGCCGCTGACTTACCTCGGCCTGACGCATAACGGCTTGCGGGCTTTGGGAACCGAGGCCTTGCTCAAGAAGGTCAATCCCGCGTTCTCGCTCGCGGGCGTCTCGATCCACAACCCCTTCCCTTCGGAGTTCATCGTTGAACCTGAAGTCCGGTCGTTGGGCGACTTCGCGCCGGGCGACGTGCCGAGCACCTGGTGGAACGGCAAGTTCAAGACCGAGGACATTCATGCCGCGGTGCACATCTACGCGCACTCCGAGCCAGTCTTCGCACAGGCGCTGAAAGACGTGCGGTCGCGAGCCGCGTCATGCGGCGTCCTGGAGCGGAACCCGCGGGGCGACGGTCAGCCGCCCCTGGAAGGCTGCATGCTGGCCGACCAAAGGAAAGTGCATTTCGGCTACGTCGACGGCGTTGCGCAGCCCGACGTGGACTGGGAGAACGAAGTCCCCGGTCCTCGCAAGGTGGACCGGCGGCACTTCCTGCTGGGTTACACGGGGCCGACTTCCATCCCCTCGTCGCCAAGTTTCGCGCGGACGAAAGAGCTTTTCCGCAACAGCGCGTATGTGGCGTTCCGCTGGATGAGCCAGGACGTGCCGGCTTTCGAAAAGTTCCTGACCGACAGCGCGCCGCTGCTGGCCGCCGCTTATCCTGCGGCCGCCGACCCGCGCGAGCTGCTGGCGGCCAAGCTCGTGGGACGCTGGCGAAGCGGCGCCCCGCTGGTCGCAGCCCCGCTCAACGACGATCCATCCTTGGCGTCGTTCGACGCCTTCCGTTACCAAGGCGCCGACGCGCAAGGGCTGCTGTGCCCGTTCTCGTCGCACATCCGAGCGTCGAATCCGCGCGACCAGCCGCTTTCGGACCTGGTGCGCCTCAGCAATCCGGAGGTTCCGCGCCTGATCCGCCGAGGCGCGGTGTACGGGTCCGAGTGGCGGCCTGGCGTCAACGACGACGAAGACCGCGGGCTGTTCGGCATGTTCGTCTGCGCCAGCCTCGAACGCCAGTTTCAACAGATCATCCGGTGGATGAACAAGAACGATTTCAGCGACGTGTTCAACGGCCAGTCCCCCGTACCGCAGGACCCGCTCTTTGGCGCCCGCGGCAGCGAACCTCAAAGGCCTCCGTTCCGCATCCCGCTTCCGAACGGTCAAGCGATCGACATCCCCCTCCCCGACAAGCCGTTCGTGCGTTCGCGAGGAACGGCCTACTTTTTGTTCCCCGGTCTCACGACCCTCGACCGGCTGCTGTTGTCAGCTACGTAGATCGCTTTTCACGCTGGTGAAGCGGCCCCAAAGTAGGTCACTCGCTCCGCGAGTGACCTACTTTGAAGAATCATGCACACCTTCGTAAAAAGCGCTCTAGGGCGATGGACGAGGGGGAAGGCCGACATCGACGAAGGGGACGTGGGTTTCGCCCGCAGCCGTCGTTTTCTGAATGGCGTAGCGGGCGGGTTCGTCCTTGCGGATGGTGTGCATCCATTGAAAGACGGCTCGGCGGCGCACGATCGACGCCTTGAGGTCATCGGGATTGACGATTTCCACGCGCAGGGGATGCGGCGACCAGGCAAACCGCGGAGCGCTCACGCCGTCCTTTCCGGGCAGGATGTCGTCTGTAGGATTTTCCCGTGCGTGCAGCAACGCGTAGGCGGCGTCGGGAGGCGGCAGCGTGCTGTCCCGAACGACATTCAACCGGACGGTCGTGAACGGTTGCTGGCCGCCGGAATCGATCGTGACCGTGACGTTCAAGGCGTCGCCGGGGCCGATCGGTTCACCCTTCATTGGCCTTGGCAAGGGATTGCCGTTTTCGAAGATGACCCGGTCGGCCAAATCGACCTCACGAATTTGGTCGGCGGCCCAATCGGCGCCGGCGTCTTCGAACACATCGACGCTCGCGCCGCTCGGCCGCAAGATCTGAATCTTCATTCGGCCCTTTAGCGGCATGACGAGACTGGCGTGGACGACAACGGCGGCCTGTCCCACGCGAATCTCAAACTTGTGATTGTTCGTTGCGTCCACCACGGTCCAACGTCGCGATCGAGGAACCGGTTGCAGATCGTGCAGCGAATCGGCGTTGGGATATTCCACCGCGGCAAAGAGGTCTCTCACCTGTTGTTCGCTTGGATCCTTTGGAAACTGATCCGGCGCCACGTCCAGGCGGAACAAAGCGGTGTCCACGTACCAACTGAGCAGAATGCGTTCGGCGTTCGTGTATTCGGCGCGGTCGGCCACGATCGTCAGCCCGAACAATTGGCGCTCCCCGCCCGCGACCAATTCGAACGAAGCCGGCGCGACCGCCCGTGCGGGCTTGGTGGCGAGGCTGCGGTTGTACTCGGGATCTTCGAAGAGCTGGAAGCGCGGCTCGTGCGGACTGTGCCGGGTCCCCGACCGTTCCAAGCGCAGGGGCAAATTCAACTGCTGGCGGAAGCCTCGGATCTCCAGCCCAAGTTCCGCTTGGGCCTCGATGGTCAATCCGGCGACCATTTGCAAAGCCAGCGGCGCTCCCGCCGGCGCGCGCTTCATCCACGCGATGAGCCTGGACGCCTCGGAGTTTTCACTCCCGTCCTTAATAGTAAACGTGAGCCGATTCGGAAGGCCGCCATCGGTTGCTGTCTCCGCTTGGAACGTCAGGCCGTCGGTCAGCGAAACCAGCCGCACGTTTTGAAGCTCCAGGTCCGAAAGGGTCAACCGATGGTATCGGACCTGCGCCTCGAGAACCGGAAGCGCCGCTCCCGCGGCCGGCTCGCGGAATACGGGAGAAAGAAGCTCAATTTCAAGACCGGCCGGCGGTTGAGTATCTACGAAGAATGAATCTTTACTCGCCGCGGTTACCTCGAGCAGCGGCGGCCCTTGGGCAGCCACCACCGCGCGCTCCTGGCTGGAGGTAAAGAAGACGAGTTGTTGATTCGCAAGCTCCACATTGGCCAGCCATGTGGGCGCGGACCGTTGGACGGAGACCACAGGATTGGCAGGCTCCCGCCAGGGTTTTGAAGTTCCGAACTCGGGCGCCGGCGCGGTTTGCACGAGCGCCTCGAATCGCGCGACTTGTTCGGATAGCGGTTCGCTGGCCGCCAGCACGCGCACCGCATGAATCTCGGTCATCAGGGCGAGCAGCGCGCGGCGAACTTCTTCCGTACTGGGACTTGCCAGTGCGGCGACGATCTTGGGGAGCAACGCGTGGATCTGGTCGCGCAAAGGCACGCTGGCGGTCGTCGCGGCGATGTGGCTCAGCAGCCCTTGCAACGCCGCAGTCGTTTGGGCGATCGACGCCGCATAGGAGTATCTTTCGCTGTCGTCGTGTACGGCGTCCAATTCGTCGAGCAAGTCGGGAAGGGAAAGCGATTGCAGCTTCTCTTTCTTCAGTCGGCTCGGCCAATCCGCCAACTTGATCGGAGAATCGGGCGCTCCGTTGCTCGTTAGAACAACTTCGCCCGCGCTCGGATCGTGCTCGACCAGGTAGGTCGCGGTTGCGTCCGGCGAGTGCATCGTCACGTCCAGCCTCCACGTCACGGCATCGATCGTCTCGACGGCCAATGACGATATCCGTTCGGGTTCGGGCAACACGGCAAATATCTGCGTGTGAGGATCCAAGACGGCGGCGGCGAATACGGCGGGCCAATCGGGCACATGCAGCAAGCGGCGGGGAGGATCGTGAAGCGCAAACGACGTGCCTACGGTTTGGAGCGCGGATCGCGCATCGCCGGGCAGGTTGGGCGGCAGGTGCATCGGCCGCGTCATGCGATACTGCACCGCAATGGCGCCCGACTCGGCGAGGCGATCCGCTTCGCGCGCGAGGAGCCGGTGGTGAAACAGCAACGGCGCGCCGGGGCGTGCGCCTTGAACCAGGAAGCGATAGCGGCCGCTCAACCACGACTGCCAAGAGGCATTCAGCGCCGGGTAACCGCGTTCGTCCGCGAGCAACTCGCCGCCGGCGATGGCCGGCAACACCGGCTGGGGCATCCAGGGCAGGAAGCCGCCGACGGGGCTGGTGCGGAACAACTTGGGCAGCCTGCGCGCGGCGGTGTCTTCGTTCACGCGATACTGGATATCCATGCGGTCGCTGTTCCACCAAACGCGGGCGGCGACCGGCTCGTGCCGTCCGGCGCGCACCAGCGAACCCACGGGATTCACTCCTCCCCGGGTCGTCCTCACATCCACGTGCAACGCCGATAGCCCATGGGACCACACGGCGTCGTCGGGAGCTTGAGAAGGATCGTCGGGCGAGAGGGCCGCATCCGGGAAAACGGCGGGCCGGGTGCGAAGATAAAGCGGTTGCACCATCCCCGGCTGAGGGCCGATGCGCTCGACGACGTGTTGCACGAGCGAAGTCGATTCGCGCAGTTGCGGCTCCGGCGCCCGCCGCAATGCGGGCGGCGAGCTTTGCGCCGTGCTCTGTCCCGCGAGCTGCGGCGGCTGCGCGATCCCCGGCAGCGGCAAGAATCGAAAATTCAAGATGACTTGACCGGGGGAAGAAGATTCGACGAGCTGCCGAATCCGCACGATGGCGACTGCGGAATCCATCGCCAGGCGCGCGTGGCTCGCCATGCCCCACGCCGCCAGTTTTTCATCGTCCGGCGTGTCTTTGGCTTTCCAGGTGCGCGTGAGGACAGCCTCCAATCGAGAACCATCCGCACTGAGACACAGAAGCTCCGCGAACGTCATGTGGATGGCGGACGCGGCGCCGTCCGGCTTGGGCGAGAGCCGTTCCTGCCGCAACGCGATGCACGGAGCGACGCCGAACGCCACCGGCTGCAAACGGACCGGCACCTGCGCCGTCGGGATCACCGGCAACAAGGTGACGGCCGGATGGTAGGTAAAGTTGCGTTGGTCCTCCGGCAGCGTGGCGGTCGCGATTTGTTCCGTGGCGTCACGCAGCGCTTCCATCGCCAACGACAAATGAATGGCGTTGACTCCATAGGCGCGGTAGTCCGCCGGGTCTCCCGACCCGAAGACCGCGGCGCCTTGCATCAGCCAGCGCGCCTCGGGATACCAGGAAAACGAAGGAGCAAGATGGTGCAAGGGCGCGTCGCTGCCTTCGACTCGCCGCGGCGGGAAATGCGAACGGGCCGGCTCGAGCGCGGCGGTGAGCGTTGGTTCTCGAAAGACGCGGTCCAGACCGTTGTTGAGTCCGGAAACCATCGCCCCGCCGAGCGCTTGTCCGGCGCTCACGCGATGCGTGGTTTGCAAGCGGACGAATCCCTCGAGAATGGTGTTCGGATCCAAGCGCAGCCAATCGCGGTGCTTGGACCGCTCCAGGACCGAGGTCCGCACCGCGATGGGACGGTCCGCCCCGCGCGAAGTGAAGTGCAGCAGCAAGCGGCGGTTGGCCGCGGCTCCCGAATCGAGTTGCACGACCGGGTCCACATGAATCCGCGATTGGGCGCCGTGGCCCGGCGCATCGTACCGCCGGTTCTGAAGGCGGCCGAGGAACGGCAGGGACAGCAACGTCCACGGCGACTCCTCCAACGCGTCGTCGCCGCCTTCGAAGTCGCTTTGATAATCGGCCGCGCCCAGGAGCTGCACTTGCTGCGACGCGCGCGGCAACACCTGGACGACGCCGTAGGTTGCCGTCGTCCCTGCCGTTCTCAGCTCCTTGCCGATCAGTCCGTGCACGCTCCCTTCGACGATCAGGACCGATGTTTTTTCCACGCCGGCGATCAAGGGGTCCGCCAGCAGATCGTCCACCATGCTGCGCGTGTGGTAACCGAACGCCGCGTTCGGGATGGGGACGACCTGGTGGTCGCGTCGCGGATCGACCGTGGAATGACGGGCCAAGTCGTTCAAATACGCTCGAAAGGCCGCCGCCGTGCCGAGGCGGATTTCCTGAGACATGCAGAAACAGCGCGCATCGACGAGTTGCAGTTGGCCGTCAACTTTCCGCACGCGGCTGACGCGGTGCTCGACGACCGCGACCGGTCGCCAGACCTGGTCGTCAACCAGGCCGAATAAGACGCTGCCTTGCCCGCCCGCGATCAGCGCCTCGGGCAACACGTGCTGGTCCAACAAGATGCGCAAGATGTGATGGTATCTCTCGGTTTCGGCGGCCGCGGTCGGCAGCGTGTATTCCAACTCGTCGTCGTCAATCGCCAGCACCGGCCAGGAAACCAGGTTGGCGATCTCGAGTAGCCCGTTCAAGAGCACCGCGACTTTCCACGCTGCGGATTGACCGACTTGCCCGGCGGCATAGGTCCAGGTGACGTTGGCGTAGACGTAGCCCGACGACGACTTGTAGAGCGTTTCCGGCTCCACGAGGACGCCGTCGCGCCCGTGGCCCGGCATTTCTCGTCCCCACTGGCACGGCAGCAACGCTTCGACGAAGGCAGCGTTGGGAGAGAAGCCCGGCTCCAGGCCCGGCCGTCCGCTCACGTCGAAAACCATCACCGCAAAGCCGCTGGGCGACTCGGATTCGGCCGTGGGGGGAGCGGGCGCAATCAATACGTGAAACCCCGGCAGCACCTCAGGCGCTGGGGGCAGCGCTCCTCCGTCGCCCGCAACAGGCTTCAGGTTCTCCCACTGGTACTCGATCACGCCGCGCGCCAGGTCCGCCTTGAATTGGCCATGATCGACGACAACGAACTCCCATTGCGCTTGCCCGTCGTCCGAACGGTTTCTCAGGGAAGACTTGACTTCCACCGCGTCCCCAACATCGATTACCGCACCGTTGACCAATTTCGGAGCCATGACGCCGTCGAGGAGCGGGCAGGTCGCGACGAACCGGACCTGCGGGCGCGCGGCCTCGCCCCACAAGCTTTCGAATCGCAGGAAGACCTGGTGGGAGAACTTTTGTTTGACAGCGCCATTGCGGTATTCATTGGGCCTGAGCCGCAAGCGGACCTGTGCCACGTGCCCGGCCAGCGCGTCGGCTGGCGCCATCGGCGTCGGGATCGGCTCGATCGACACTTCCGCCTCGGAAGCATCCAGCCTGACCACGCCGCCTGCGACGTTGAGCAGCCGAGTCCAAACCACGTTCTGAAAGGAAAACGTCACCAGGAGGTTTCGCACCAGGATGACGCTGGCGCCCGCGTCCGTTTCGTCGTATTCGAGGGAGCGTTCGGCAAGGTCGGGATCGGCGAACACCGACAACCCGACCGAGTCCAACCGCATTTGGAACTCGTGCGCCGCAAGAGGGAAGACCCAGCCTTTGTGCCGGTCGAGCGTCACCTGAATTCCGTCCGGGACATGGATCTTTCTGGCCGCAAGCTCAAGCTGCAACGGGCGCGGCATGGTTTGGGAGTTGCCAGGCTCCGTGGGCAAACCCTCGGCCAGGTGCGTCGAAAGCGACGTTTGGTATCCGGGCGGCATGACCACCAGCATTGGCTTGGGTTGCCTCTGCTGCGCGGGCGCCCCGCTGTCGTAGACGAGCGGCCACTGGATTTCGGCGGGCATCGAGACTCGTTCGAGCGGGTCGTCGTCGAGCCGCTCGCCCGGAACGACATCGAGAGAGCGGAGGCGCAAGGGTTCTCGGGCGTGGTCTCGGGAGAACGTCACGCTCACGGCGTTGGACCAGCGCTCCATTTCACCCAAGGCCTGGTCGAGTTGCTCCGCCAGCATCGGCAGTTGCAAACGTCCGATGACGCGGATTTCCGCGACCTCGTTATCCACGATTTTTGCCGCTTGCAACCGCAAGGGAAAAAACGGAAACACTCCGGCCAGGAGGAGCGCACGGTTGGAGCCGGCCGCTTCGGCGGTCAGCGACCATCGATACCCGGTCAGCACTGCCCGATCGGCGGCGGACAAGGCCGGATCGTTCACGTCCTCCGCCAGTTGGGACCGCACATTGGTCAAGTCGAACGCGCCGGTTTCGTCGAACGGCAAGTCGGTGAACGACAGGCACCAGACAGCATCGTGGTTTGGCTCGGATCGTCCGGCGTACAGCTTCAGAGGCTGGAGCGACGAGCGGAGTTGGTAGAGCTGGTCCGCAGCCTCGCGATGGAAGACCGCCGGCCGGGAGACGAGAAGGGAAGCCGAGCCAGGTTGTTCGGCGAATCCCCGCGACCAACCGCGTTGGTCTCTCAGCAACGGAGTTTCCGATCCGTCGATCGTTCGCGTCGCCAACGGAGACTGCAAGCTGCCGGCAGTCACTTGCCACGGCCCGCCGCCGGCAAGCAGCATGCGCGAACCGTCCCGTGGCTCGAAGGCGCCCTCGATTCCCCGCAAGGCGTCGATTCCTTCGAGCAACAGCGACGCGGCGTCGCTCGAATTACGCAGCTCAACGCGACCGGGATAGCCGGCGGCGCCGGCGCCGGTCGTTTCCCAGACGAGCGGCTCCGCCACATGCCGAATGTGGAGCTGGTTCGCGCCGGCGGGGAAATCCGCGCGCACCAGGTACTCGGCGGCGCACTCGGCAAACCGGCTCTTCTCGTTCAAGTCGCGCCACAGCGCCGGGTATCGTTCGCGGCCGGGAATCTCGTCGCGTCGCCGCTGTGGCGTGGCCGAGGCGAGACCGTCCACCTCTTGCGAATCGCCGGAAGCGTTCGTCGCATCGTGGCTGGCGAGCGCCACCGTTTGGTCCAGCACCGGGACGCCCGCGCGCAGTTGGACGCGCAAACCCGCCTCCGGCAAGCGCGCCTGGTTCGGCCAGAGATCCTGCCACAACACGCCTAAGGCTTCCTGGGGCTGCCACGTCCAACCGGGCAGACTGAGGAAAACGCCCGACAGCGAGGAATACGCGCCGAGCGCCTCTCGGAATCGCGCGGACTCGGACTCCTTGACCTGCAACGTGGGGTAACTCGTCGCGGCGGCCCAAGCGGCATCGTCCGCCTTCTTGGGCACTCCCAGCCGAAAGGCATTCGGCAGCCAAAGAGGACGCGCGTCGTGGGGTTGCGCGCCGCCGGCGCCACCGTTTGACGGAGTGTCCCGGAGCAGGGAAAACGCGCCCAGCTCGACTTGCAGCGGCATCAACTCACGGCTGCCGGCAGGGTACGACCGCGAGTCGTTGCCTTGCGTCAGCGGCAAGGACTGCACGACGGGCAGCGTGGGGTGCCGCCGCCAGATCAGGGGCGGCAAGTCGTCGCGCTGAAACGGCGACTCCAGCACCGCATCGAGCGTCGCATCGGCGCCGGCCAGGAACGATTCGGGATAGGGGCCGCCGGCCAGCAACCAGGACAGCACGCCCGCACGGCCCTTCGGGCTGATGCGGAGAACCTTTTTGGGCTTGAGTCTGGCTTGGGGAATCAAGGTGGGGTCGTCGTTGATACCGACCGTCAACGACCACCCGCCCAGCAGCTCGCCCGACTGCGGGCGAGGCATGACCGACAAGTCGTTCAGCTCCAACTGCAACGGCGAGGGCGTATTGGTTTGCTCGTCCAACGTGCGGAGCACCAGCGGCTGAAGCCCCGCCATCCAATTGTCCAGGTCGGGCAGTCCGTCCTCGCGTCGCGGCGGAGCCGTTCCCAGCCACGCGAGTCCCTCGACGGTCATCGTGGGACGCAGCCATTGGATCTCAACCGACTTCAAACGCGCGACGCCGGGCGGGGCCAACGGACGGAAGGCCAAGGCTCCCGTGACGCCGGCGACGTCGGTCAAAGAAAGGCTCCACAGGTGCTCCCGGTCCGGCGGAGGACCGCTTGGGGAACCGTTGGAGAAGACCGCCGCTCCGCTGACAAACGGGAGGGAAGGCGATCCGGGCGATAGGAATAGATCGGTATAGACCTGGTCGGTCACGTTCAGAAATGGCAGCTCCACCCAGCCGTCTTCGAGTTTCAAAAATCCCCACAGCACCGGCGGATCGACCCAATCTTCCGCCGTGACTTCGAAATCGTTGCGCGTGGGAGAAGGCAGGCCGTGCAGTTGGCGCAGGAACTCGGCGGTTTCCGTGGGTTGATAGCCCAGAGGGGCGCGTTCACATTGCAGCTCCTCGGGTAACGCGTGGTTCGCGTCGTAGCGGTAACTCAATCGGCTCGTGTACCTGCGCAGCGCCCCGCTCACGCGGGCCACCGCGAGCCGAAACGACGGCGTGTCGTCACTGGGCAGGCTTTCCAGGTCGTCGATCGCCTGCGCCACGTGGGCGCCGCTTTTGGCCGCCAACAGCCGCGGATCGTCGATCTCAATCGCGTCGGCACTCAGCCGAATGACGCCTTGCAGCGAGTCGGGCACGTCGGTGGGAGTGGTTCCGCTTTCATGAAACATCACCTTCACACGAAACTGCGCGAGATCGGTAGCGGCATCCGCCCTGTGACGCTCCACCTTCAGGGTGAGGACTTTGTTTTCCCCTTCCCCTTGGTCGGTAATCTTGACGTGCGGGAAACAGCGAAGATTGGCGCGCGGACTGGATGCGTCGTTGGAAAACCCCAGTTCCCAGGTGCCGGGTTGGAAGATGAACTCGAGATCGTCCGCCGTGCGCTCCCAATGAAACACGGGCAGCCCCGCCGTGCGGTTGAGCCGTAGAGAAAGCCAGCGCGGAGCGTCCGGGTCCGCCGGCGCCGGCACGCGGGTCGTGGCGTCCAGTTCGTCGAACTGGCGAACCAGTTCGGCGCGCGCCGCTGCGAACCGTTGGGCTTGCAGGCGTTCCTCGTCCACACGGACGTGCAGATAACCGGGGACCACTTCCGCTCGTGCGTCGAGCGGCAGCGACAGCAGGAGCGGCAGGTCGTGCGCGAGCTCCGCATCCGTCCACGACAGCACAGGACGCGCCAAGAGCGAAAGCCCCGACGGCGTCACCGACACCGAACGGGGGCTTTGTCCGTCCGCCGACAACGCCGGACCAAACCCCTCGAATACGCCCTGCCACCGGATCACGTGATCGTTCGTCGCGCTGCCGGACTGCTGAAAGCCAAGCTGGTCCAAATCGATCTGCCCGCCGATGCACACGGCTTCGTGAAAATGCGCGTGGATGTGGCCGTGGGACGTATCGCGATGCCAGTTTTGCGGATCGACCGCCAAGAGCAAGTCAACCTCCAGCGCGTTCTGGCGGCGCCAACGGAACGATTGGTTCAGCAGCTCGAAGTTGACGTCCACCGAGTCCAACCGCACCCGCGCCGAAACGACGCCGGGGTACTGCTCCTCCGTGCCCGCCCGCGCTTGCTCTGAAAGGAAGTAGCTGCGCGTGGAGATCTCCGTCGCCGCGCTAGGCCGCTCCACGAATCGGACGTTGGAGAAGCGGCAAACCCCGCTGGCGTCTTGATCGTCGTCGTTGACGAACAAAAGATAGCGCCACAAACCCGGATCGAAATTTGCTTCGGACCCAAGGTGAATCTCAAAATGAAAGGCGCCGCTGCCGGGATATCCGTCGATCGTGCTGAGCGGTATTCCCAGCCAGTTCGCTTGGGCGCCAAACAACTTGCGGATCGGCGGCGGAACCTGAGTGGCGTGCAAATTCACGTCAAGCCCGAAGCCTTGAATCTCGCCGATGCTGTCGACGGTAAAGTCAAACTCCAAATAGGTATTGGCGGTCACCTGGTAGTTGACCTGCACGGCTTTCCAGGCGTTACCCCGAAGCTCCAGCGTGGCGCCGTCATCCAGGACGTGCGCCGTGCCGAAATCGCCATCGTTAGGGTCTGCCGGCGCGGGGTCGTAGCTCTGTGCCGCTGACGGCTGAAACCGGATGGGCGTGACGTGCGAAGGTATCGGCCTGGTAAACACCAGGTTCCCCGTGGCCTTCCACAGCGGAGCTCCGGCAGTCGCGCCGTCGATTTGCCTGGGGCCGAGAATGTTCAAGTCGATGGGGGAGACGCGAGTTCCGAGGACTTCCCGGTCGCGTGGCGGTGACCAAACGAGGCGCTCTCGATTCATATCCGTCGCTCTGGCTGGGTGATGCGTGTTGGTCCGGTCGGTCAGGATGCAGGGGCTGGGGCGCCGCGATCGATCATGGCTTCGACTTCGCGGCTGATCATGCGCGCCGACCCGCGGCGCGTGCGGACTTCGATCCTGGCGCCGTCCAGTCCCGAATTGAAGGCGTCGCCAAACAATTCCTCGCAGGCGCGCTGGTCGGGGGCGGTGGCCAGCCCCAGGTCCGCCGCCACGGGCGTAAAGTGGCCGAAGAGCGTCTTGGCTTCCGCTTGCGTCATGACGCCCGCGAACGAAAGCAGGCCCGAGCGCACCATAAGATGCTTGGCCAACTCCGGGAAGTGCTCGCGGAGGTCGGCATCGGTCGGCCGCGGGAGCCACTGCTGGTCGTCGATTGGGACCTTGATGGCTTCGCGTTCGTCGGCGGTGCCGACCAGTTTTTTGCGCAGCGCGTCCACCGCCTGTTGGAATCCCTCCTCGCCCGCGGGGTGGTCGCGGAGGTCGTCGAGAGCCTGCAAGATTTCGGCATCCGTGCCGGTGGCCGCGTCCATGCTTTCGCGATGCAGGACGAAGCCTTTCCAGGACAGGCTGTGTTCGGTCGCTCAGCCCCCGGTGTCGGCTTTCGCCAGCAGGTGGTGTAGGACCGCGGGAATGTCGGATGCCGCCGGATTCGCGCCGTCGAAACCGAGGTCGACCGTGTGGCCGATCAACGCTTCGAGCAGC
>CAUJHS010000020.1 GCA_963204915.1 Planctomycetota bacterium
CATCGGGATCGTTCAGTGTGGCCACGATGGCATAGGGTCCGCCCGCTACCGTGGCGTTGGCCGGATTGCCTGTCGGGCTATCGTAGCTGGCTGTGATGGCGTCGCCAGCCACCACGCCGGTGAGCGTGCCGGTGTAGTCGGCACTGGTGAGGGTTTGGCCGTAGATCTTGCTGCGGCTATCGGCCGAAATCGTGAGCGCGGCCTGCTGGACGGTCAATTGGCCGCTGGTGTTGCTGACGGTGTAGTTCGCCAGCCGTCCATTGGGGTCGTTCAGCGTGGCCACGATGGCATAGGGTCCGCCCGCTACGGTCGCGTTGGGCGAATTCCCCGTCGGGCTGTCGTAGCTGGCCGTGATGTTGTCGCCAGCGACAACCCCGCCGAGCGTACCGGAGTAATCGGCGCTGGTGAGGGTTTGGCCGTAGACCTTACTGCGGCTATCGGCCGAAACGGTGAGCGCGGCTTGCTGGACTGTCAGCGCGCCGCTGGTGTTGCTGACGGTGTAATTGGCCAGCCGACCATCGGGATCGTTCAGTGTGGCCACGATGGCATAGGGTCCGCCCGCTACCGTGGCGTTGGCCGGATTGCCTGTCGGGCTGTCGTAGCTGGCCGTGATGGCGTCGCCAGCCACCACGCCGGTGAGCGTGCCGGAGTAGTCGGCGCTGGTGAGAGTTTCACCGTACACCTTGCTGCGGCTATCAGCCGCCACGGAGAGCGCGGCTTGCTGAACCGTCAATTGGCCGCTGGTGTTGCTGACGGTGTAGTTCGCCAGCCGTCCATTGGGATCGTTCAGCGTGGCCACGATGGCATAGGGTCCGCCCGCTACGGTCGCGCTGGGCGAATTCCCCGTCGGGCTATCGTAGCTGGCCGTGATGTTGTCGCCAGCGACGACACCGCCGAGCGTGCCAGTGTAGTCGGCGCTGGTGAGGGTTTGACCGTAGACCTTGGTGCGGCTATTGGCCGAAACGGTGAGCGCGGCTTGCTGGACATCTAAGTTCCCGTTGATGTACGTGATGGCGTAGTTACTCAGCCCCGTCCCGACCGCTGCACTAGGCACGATGGCATAGGGTGCTCCCGCTACATTGGCGTTCGCTGCCGCGCCCGCGCTGACGAGAGTAACACTGCTGATCGTGTGGCCGTTGATCAGGCCGCCGGTCGAAAACTCCGTGCCTGCAAACGCGACGGTCTCTCCATAGGTCTTGCTTCGACTGCCGGCGGTGACCGTCGCCTGCTTTTGCTGGACCGTGAGCGACGTCGTAGAGTTCGTGGCCGAGCGGAAGAAGTCCTGGGAACTGTAGGTGTAAGTCACCGTGTAGGGGCTGGCGGGGAAAGCAGGCAAGGCCGAGGTCACAAAAATTGTCGAGAACGTTCCGTTGCCCGCAATTGGCGCGAATGAAGTGAGCGGCGCAATACCATTGCCCGAAATCGTCACGGTGACGCCACCAGTGGCGGCGGTCGAGCCAGCGGCAAGTGTTCCGCTGAAAATGAGCGAGGAATGCCCATAGGTAATCGTGTTCGAGGAGATCCCGGAAAACACCGGCTGCATCTGATTGGTCAGCGAGAAGGACGCGCTAGTAGCGTTGGCCGCCGTAGCGCTCACGTTGTAGGCGCCACGGACACCGTTGGCCGTTGCGTTCACGGAAGCGCTTCCGCCGGAGATCGTGGCCTGCGTCGTCGACAGGTTGGCCGAGGGACCCGATCCGGGGGCGGAGAAACTCACCACGCCGCCGTTGACTGGCTCGGCGGGGTTATTGGCCGACACGCTGACGAACAGCGGCGAGGCAAATGCCTGGCCCGTGAGGGCGACCTGGGAATTGCCTCCGGCGACGCTCAGGCTAAAGCCTTGGCTTTCTGCAGCGCCAATATCCACAGCGCCGACGCGCCCAAATCCGCGCTGATCGGTGGCAGGCACACTGGCCCCCGTTGTTCCCGCATTGATCGCCGGACTCCCCGGCAGCGGCGCCATGGTGGGCGTAGGCCCTCCATAATTTCCCAAGGGTGACAGGAGCGGGTTTCCGCCAATGATGTTGTTGGAACCGGTTATGGGTGCTCCAGTATAATCCGCTATTTCAAAAGACCCGATGTTTCCAGCGATGATGGTGTTGGTGGCGTTGATCAATCCATTCTGCCCAATGGTTAGAACGCCGCTACCGACGCTCGCAGAATTGCCGCTGATCGTTGAGTTTCTAAGCGTTAACAAGTGATTGTCGTTAAATAACCCACCACCATAGTAACTCGCATTGTTCGCCAGGGTGGTGTTGAAGAGGCTCACGGTGTTCCAGTTCATGATTCCGCCACCGTAGCCGCGCTGGTTATTGTTCGTGTCTGTCTGATTCCCGCTCACCGTGCAATTGTTCATGGTGAGCGAACCGTAATTAATAATCCCGCCCCCCGAGTAGCCGGCGTAGTTGCCGCTCACGACACAGTTGGTCATTGTCAGAGGCGCTGAGTTATAAATTCCTCCACCGACAGCATTAGCGTCCGAGGGCCTGCCGCCGGCAATCGTCATCCCCGATAGCGCCGTTGGCTGGCCAGCGATCCTCATCACACGCTGGCTGTTGTTGCCGCTGATGGTGAGCAGGTTGGCCCCTGGCCCCTGGATGGTGAGCGAACCTGTAACGCCCGAGGCGTTTTCGAGATTCAGTTGCCCCGATGTCAGCGTAATCGTGCGTTGCACGTTAAAGCTGGAATCGAACTGGATCACGTCATCGCCGTTGGTGGTGTTCGCCAGAATGATCGCCGCTCGCAGCGAACCGGCGCCTGCATCGGCGGTGTTGGAGACCAGGAAGGTGGCCATGAGCCGGCGATCTTCCAACAACTCCAGCCGGGGAAGATGCGACCGGAACGGACGCGACAACTTCTTACGACGAACGGCAGAGAGCATGCGTTTCATGATCGGGTTGCCTATGTAAGTGAGGTATGCTGGGTTGGCGTAAACTCAAGACGAGAGGCGAACGGTGTCGGCGACTTCGTCTAACAGGTGAGCAGGGAGCACAAAGGAATCTTCTAACAGCGTCTTGTCATCGTTGATCAGTTCAGGAAAGCGATAGGGCGCCAAAGCGACGGCGAATATTTCTTCCACGCCAGAATCGAACCGCAGGAGTTCAATGATCCGGCCCGTCGGCAGGTCCACGACACCAACGCCGCACATTCGCTCCTGAGGCGAGAGCCGCTCCGTGAGAGGCAGCCCGCTAAAGACCGCGCTATCCCTCACCTGAGAAAGCCCCACAAATGCATACTGTCCGGCGAAGTCCAGTCCACGCGTGAATCCGGGCGCCGCCGCCACAGGTTCATAGTGTCCGCGGGCAACATCGACGATCCCCACGGTTCCCGAGCCTGATTCACAGACCCAGAGTTGTCCCTGATAGACTCGCGGGGAGTGCGGCATCGCGAGACCACGGCAAACGATCTCGCCGGAAGCAATATCAATGATTACGCCCCCGTGTGTTTTTTCTGGACGCCAGCCTCCAGGTACGTCCGCAATACCAAGCGCCGACACGTACCGAGGCTGCCCCTCGTCCATCGCCAGGCCATTCAGATGGCACCGATCCGAGGGCTCCAGCTTTGAGATGAAATTGGGCCTCCAGCGAGGAACAAAACTGGCATCGGGGTCCAGCGTGCAAAGGCAGGAGAAGCGCGTGTTTACGAACCACAACTCTCCGCGGTCTCCATAAGCCATTTCGTGCATCTGCACGTTCCCGGTGACATGGCTACCCCTGGGGAGGAAGCAGGCGTCGTATTGTCCCGGCGGCTGGAGCCGCGGAGCGAGTTCCGGAGTGTTGCGAAATTCCCAGATCTGAAACGACGTGCCAATTGCCAGGCGTTGCGCCGACGCCCCCAGCGCCAGCCCCATCGGAACCGGAAAATCACGGAAATGTGTGTTAACGCCCCCCTGCTTCTGGCGAATCGTCACCAGTTTGCCAGCTTGATACGTCGTTATAAGGAGCGATGCCGCCGTTCGGTCGAGTGATTCCGCCAAGCCCGGCGAATGGGATGCAGACAGCGAGGCCGCTGTTCACTCGGTTTCAGTATCAATGCTCGTCATGGTGGTCCCTTGGAGGACGCGAGAACCACCGCTAAATTGCGATAGTCCCTGTCATCAAAGGAAACACGGTTTCTGTCCGGCCATAACAGAAAAAAATTTCAGGCCGACATGCTGCGATGCTCCAGCCACGCCGCAAAGTCCTACCGCCGAACGAGATATGCCCGCTTTTGAATACGGGTTACGACTGCCATGAGAGCCCGCAGTTCATCCTCCACATCGGCGGGATCTGCGACGGTGGCGGCCACTTCTTGCCGCAGGATTTCGCCAAAGCGGCGGCGCATGCGGAGGATCGACATGGCCACCGCGGGGGGCTGGTTTTCAACTGACGGCTGATCTCAGGCCGGCGGCGAAGCGTGCTGCTGGGTCAGGCAGCGCTCCAGCAACTCAAGCCGCTCCTCTTTACCGGCCCGGCGATAATCATCGGCGAGACGCATATGCACATGCTGCAATAAGGATTACGCCCGATTCCGTGCGAATAAAAGCTCGGGAGTTTCCTGGTCAGTGGCTCGCGCTCGAACCTGTCCTCGAAATCCTCACCTCCCCGAACGGAGCCCGCTTCGTAACAATTCTCTCTTTTTCTCGTGACGTAACACATTTCTCCGCAATGGCTTACCGATTCCGAGACGCTTCCGGTGCGGTCCCGACCGAGTATCGAACGGAGGCGAGTCTATCCGAAATCTCCGGCATTAACCAATCACCCGGCACTCAACAGGCAACAGTCCAGAGGCGACAGTCGAATCGGACTCCACAAACGGCATGGGCCGTTGAGTAAACGCGACACGTGCGCTGAGAGCTAATCATGAGACCTTAACGGCTGCACGATGATACGCCCGCCGTCGTCCGGTCCGAGGACGATCCCGTATCGCCGCGCATGGGAGCAAGCGCCCGCCGGGCGAGTCGGACGCACCTGGCTCAGTAGCGTCGCTATCAGGACTTTCATCTCGTACAGCGCAAATGGCATCCCAAGGCAGATCCGGTTGCCGCCACCAAACGGAAACCATTCATGTGGGCCGAACTTTCGCTCCAGAAATCGCTCAGGTCGAAATCGGCCAGGGGCCGGATAGAGTTCCTCCCGCTGATGAACCAGGTACGAGCAGGGACAGAGTACGACTCCAGCCGGATACTCTCGGTCGTCCACCGAGAACGGCTGCATGGTCTTCCTCACGACGAACGGCGCAACGGGATGGAGCCGCAAGCTCTCGCGGATAGCACCGTCAAGGTATTCCAAGGCAGGAAGATGCTCGGCGGAGGGCGGCCCGCCGCCGGTGACCTGCGCCAACTCTTCCCCAAGACGGTTCACGACCTCTGGATGTTGCGCGATATCAGCCAACGCCCACGAGAGTGCAAGGGCGGTCGTTTCGTGTCCGGCGATGAGAATAGTGATGAGGGCGTCTCGTACTTCGCGATCCCCGAGCGGTGTTCCGTCCTCGTGTTGCGCGCCAAGGAGGTCGTCCAACACATTCGGCCCCGCCACGGTATGTTGGCCCTTCCGCCGGGCCGCGATGAAGGCAAAGAGATCGTCGTCCAGGTCGCGTAACTGCCGGAACAACGGCACCCACCGCGACCCGGTCAGTCGCTCGATCGGCACAATCGTCATGAGCACCAGGGCATACCGCTGCCTGCCGTTGGACAAGAACGTCTCCATTTTTCGCTCGAAGCGATCCAGCTCGGGGCCGGTCGCCAAACCCAGTCCCGAGCGAAGGATGACGCGCAAGGTGACCCTTCGCATCGAAGGAAGCGTGGGGAACGGCGTCCCGATCGGCCACGCCCGCACTGTCTCCAGCGTCTCCAGCCTCATCGCATCAAAGAATAGCCGCATCCGTTCGCCCTTTAAGGGCGGGACTAAGACTCGCCGCTGCCGCATGTGCGGGGCCCCGTCGAGCACCAGGACCGAGTGTCGGCCGACCGTGGCAGTGAACAGGCTGTTGGCCTCGCCGGAGTGCAGCACGTCCGGGTCACCCTGAAAAACTTCGCGGACCACCTGCGGGTTGGACAGCATCACGAACCGGCCGTTGCCGGCGATGCGCAGCGTGAATTTGTCGCCGTAACGCCGGTGGCACTCATCGAGCAGTACCAGGGGGTCCCCTGCGAAACGAACCAACTGCCACCAGGCGGGATACGATGGCCCGGGGGGCAAGGTGGAGCTCGACGCGGGTGTCGGCGGGGCCATTGCATTATCTCCAGGCTAAACGCAGTTCCTGTCCGTCGGATTGGGATAAGACGAATCGCGTTGGTTGCCGCACCGTCGTCGCTAGCGCCTACTCCCTGCCGCAGTCACGATTCTAACTTTCGTCGGCGAAAAGCTTGAACCGGTCCTGACCATGGCTCGTGAAGTCCGGCGTCCATGTGCATACCGTCACCATCGGGTGACCTGTTTCGATTCAATCGTCGTTCAGAATCTTGCCAAGGCCACGTTTTTTCGCGACCAGCGAGTTGCTACTGTTGCCGAATAGGTCGAGGTAGAACGTTTCCTCACTCTCCTTCTTGCTGTCTCCCTTGACCACGATCGTGATTGTCTTCGTTATTTCGCCGGGGGCAAGGGTCAACGTGCCGGTTTTCGCCACATAATCGCTGTCGCTGGTCTTGGCGGCGCCGTCCGCAGTGCGGAACGACATCGTCACCGCCTGGTCGTAGGCGGCCGAGAGCGTGACGGTGAAGATGAACGAGGTTGTTTGGCCTTTCTTGCCCTCGGCCTTGGTTACATCGCTGATGCTGATCCGCGGCTCGTCGTCCACGATCTCGCCTGCGCCTTGGCCATCGGCGATAGTCGCGTTGGTTGCATTGGTGAGGTTGACAAAGAAAGTCTCCTTTTGCTCGCCAAGTCGGTCGCCGAGAACCATGACGGTAATGGTTCCGCTGATCTGCCCCGCAGGAATCGTTAAGATGCCCGAAGCAGCTCGAAAGTCGCTGCCGGCGGTGGCCGTGCCGCTTGCCGTGGCATACGCGAGAGTGACCATCTGATTCGAGGCGGCGGACAGGGTCACCGTGATTTGGGCCGCCCGCGTTCCGGTATTGCCCTCGGTAACTGCTACGTCGCCGATGGTGATGTTGGGGAGAGGCGCGGACCAGTTTCCATCGTTGAGCAACACGCGAAGATTGTGACCGTAGGCAGGGTAATTCCAAGCCCGGACCGTGACGTCCATCCATCCGTCGCCGTTGAAATCTGCCAGCGCCATCCCACCCGCCTTCCCGTCGCCTGGCGAGGTCGCGAATGAAAGGGGGCCTTGGAACGTGCCATTCCCGTTGCCAAGGCAAACTGTCAGAGATGAAGCGCTGCCGGCGTTCACAGTCACGAGGTCGATCTTGCCGTCGCCGTTGAAGTCCGCGACGGCCAACTCTTCCGGGTTCGGCCCCGAGACGTAACTCTGGGCCGGTTGGAAGGTCCCGTTGCCGTTGTTCAGCCTGATGAAGCCGCTAATGCCGTCGAGAGAGTTATTTGTGGCGGCGATATCGAGCCTGCCGTCACCGTTGAAGTCATACACGGCGACCTTGTGTCCCAGCGGGCCGGTCGAGAAGGCCTGCCAGTCCCCGAGCGTACCGTCGCCACGCCCGTAGCGAACGCCATTAGCATCGACCATATCCACCTTGCCATCGGCATTTAGATCTGCTCCCACAATCTTGCCGAACCCGGATGCAACGGCCTCGTTGAAGGACGACACGAACCGACCGGTTCCGTCGCCCAGGACCACAGCGGTGTAGCCAATGCCATAAAACTCCTCCCCGCTGTTGGCGAGAGCCGTCCCCGCACCGGTGAACAGCAAGTCCGGTCTCCCGTCCCCGATGGCGTCTGCGACGGCGACCTGGGTCGGTTGCTAAGCAATCCACAAGCCGGCAAGGGACTCGATGCACGTCGGTCCCTCGCCGGCATACGCTGGGCGATCCGGGCTACTTTGAGCCTGGCGAAGAGATCGTCTCCTCGAAGGAGCCGATCGTCGTGCCGGATGCGATATCAAACAGTCGCCCACAAGCGAACGTTTCAATAATATGGCAGCGGTGGCTTGTGCGGGATTTTGTGACCGTCGGTTTTTCGGCTGAGTTAGTTGAGGTTTTTGGGCATGCGGTCGGCGAACAGGATGGCGAAGTGATTGAGGGCTTCTTTCCACTTCGGTTTAGGCATCGTCCATTTCTTGGACGCTTCATGAATCGCCATGTAGATCAGCTTCAGCGCCGAGTCGCGGTTGGGATACTGCTTGCGGTCGCGGGTGAACTTGCGGATCACGCTGTTCACCGACTCGATCACGTTCGTGGTGTACGTCGCCTTCCGAATGGGCGCAGGAAGTTCGAACATCGAAATGATGTGCGGCCATTTCAGTCGCCATTGCTTCGAGATCGTGGGATACTTGTCGTCCCATTTTTCTGAAAAGTTTTGCAATTCTTGTTCCGCTTCGAGTGCGGTCGCGGCTTGATAGATCTTCTTCAAGTCGGCAATCACTTCGCTGCTGTCGGCGTCGCTGACGTACTTCAACGCCGCCCGCACCAGGTGCACGATGCACAGCTGCACCTTGGCCTGCGGGTACGCCGTCTGGATCGCTTGCGGAAATCCGGTCAAGCCATCCACGCACACCAGGAAGATGTCGTTCAAACCACGGTTCTTCAGATCGGTCAAGCACGATAGCCAGAACTTGGCCCCTTTGGTCTCCTCCAGCCAGAGACCCAACAGCTCCTTTTTTCCTTGGAAATTCACGCCGATCGCCACGTACATCGTGTGCTCACTGACACGCCCGGACTCGCCGCGAATGTGGACCACGATGCCGTCCAGAAACACGATCGGCACGACGGCCTCCAGCCGCCGCGTCTGCCAAGCTTTCACCTCCGCGTCCAAGTCCTGCGTAATCTCCGAGACCAACGAGGCCGAGACTTCCATCCCATAGAGCTCCTTCACGATCTCCTGAATGTCGCGCGTGGTCAGGCCCTGGGCGTAGAGCGCCAGGATCTTTTCATCGAAGCCCGCCAGGCGCCGCTGATGCTTGCCGATCAACTGCGGCTCGAAGGTTCCCTGCCGATCGCGCGGCATCTCAATCGGGAGCTTCCCCAAGTCGCCTTGAATCGTCTTCTCGCTGAACCCGTTTTTGCGATTGCGCGGCGTTCGCGTCTCACTGGGGTTCTCGGACGATGCGCCCTCCGTTGAACCGTTCGTCGCGGCCGCCGCGGCGCTGGAGCCGCGTCCCAAATGGACCTCCAGCTC
>CAUJHS010000021.1 GCA_963204915.1 Planctomycetota bacterium
GGGCAGGAGGTTCTCGATCAACGCCCACTGCCCATCCGTCAGTTCGTGCCGCCGCCGCTTCATCGGACATCCTCCTTGAGATCAATTCATTCTCCAGAATGACCATCAGAATCGCCAGCTTGAATGTCAGGGCCGCCTAGACCGTCCGGTTGAGTAGGAAACAAAAGCGGCCGGTGAGGCTTACCGCCAAGCAAGACCCTCACCGGCCCGGCATTACCCCGGCGCTCGGTCTGCGCGCTGGGAACGACGTCTCTGCATTCTAAGGCAGATCACCAAGGAACGAGATAAATCATGGGAGTCTTGACGTCCAACTTATTTACAAGCGGTGACGCGTCGACGGTGAAAAAGCTTGAGGATTGTGCAACCGGAAAACCGAGCGAGGTTCAGAGCCACTTCACGCTTAATCAGACCGGCGACCATATCACGAAAGTCCAAGAGGCGCGCAAATCGGTTCAAGAAGCAAATCCCGGCATCGGAATACCGGCGATTTCGGTCAATGGAGTTTACGATCAGACATTCGCCGAGGCGATCCGGGTCTACAGAGCGAAGCGAGACATCCGAAACTTCGCGAGCAAGATCGATAACGTCGTCGGCGTCAACACGATTCGCAGCCTCGACCGGGATAGCAAAAGCGGTCCGCCGAAAGTAAATCCGACTCCGACTCCGAAACCCAAGACGCCCGGCGAAGTCCCCCGAGCGCTTCCCAACTGTGTGCCGGACTCCGATTGTCCAACCTCCAGCGAATTCGACGTGACCCTGGTGGCTGGCGGATCGGCAGGCGAGATTGTGGAGGCCGGCAAATTCTTTTTCGCCATTCGAGATACAAGCAGTGGATTGTCGGCGGCGTATGTCCTCAGGGTAGGCGGCTTAGGCTTTGGCCCGTCCGTCGGCGGGTCGGGTTTTGGCGGTAAAAAGCACTTCACCACGAGCAAAGACGTTCAGATCATCCGGTTTGGACCCTTGGGCAGCATGGGAGGCGCCACGAGCATTCCGGGAAACCCTCTGAACTTTGCGCTGCTCGTATTGGGTTTTCGTCCAGATGGCGAGACGCTCCGCCTGACTTTACCCATGACGATCGATACGGGACCCATTGAAATCCCAGGCGCCTCCATCCACGTGGGGCAAATGAAGATCCTGAGCCTTTGCGGCGAGCAGCCCGGGGCAACGCGGCGGATTTTGGACATCCGGGATTTTCCAATCTAACGGCGCCCGAGGCGCAGCGGGATCGACACGTTCGGCGTCGGCCGCTTTGCAGATGGCCTTCAAAGTTTACCTTGGTTCCCCTTGGCAGAGGCGGTTTTACGATGTTGGCTTGGCTCCGCACTTCTTTCCCCCGCGGGCGTCGTCCGTCTCCACGGCGACGCAAGGTGGTCTTGGAGATTTTTGAGGCGCGGCGGCTCTTGGCCGCGGAGTGGCTTAACCTCGTCATCGCCGAAGATGTTGATAACTCGGGCTTTGTCACGGTGGCCGATCTTTTGCCAGTGCTTGAGGACCTGCGGACCAACGGAATTCCGCACAACCTGACCGTGCAGCCAGCGATTGGGCCGCCGCCGTACGTGGATGTAAATGGCGATGACCACGTGACGATCTCGGACGTGTTGGCGATCGTCACCCCCTTGCGGTCGGGGTTGGACTTGCCGTTGCCCACCGTGACGGCCTTTCTTGCCGACGACACGGGCGAGCCGGACGACGGCGTCACTTCTAATGCGACGATTTCAGGCCAGATCACCGCCGGGCTGACCGCCGCCACGCGGTTGACGGCCCGAACCGGGAGCGGCGCCAACGTACCTTTGGGGCTTGATTCGGCGGGCCGTTTTTCATTCGATCCGAGCGACCTGGGAGCCGGCTTGTCGCTGGGGGAGCACACGGTTCGTTTATTCGCTCAAAACTTGGGGGGCCACGTCGGACAGGCGGAAGTGCGTTTGACCTATGCCTGGGCGGACGAGCCGGACGTGGCGCTCGTCTGGAGCCAGATGGCGCTAGAGGCGATTCGCATCGACGCCTCGTCCCCGCCGATCGCCTCACGCGCGTTGGCGATGACGAGCCTGGCCGTGCTGGACGCTCTAGCGGCGCTAGAGGGTACGCCGGCCTATGGCGTCGCGGCGACGGCGCCCGCAACGACTTCGCGCATCGCCGCCGTCGCCGGGGCGGCGCACGGAGTGCTCTCCTACTTGTTTCCGGCCCAACAGCCAGCCTTGGACGCGCGGCTCGCCGAGTCGTTGAGCCATGTGGTCGAGGGGCCGGGCGCGGACCAGGGCGCGGCGCTCGGTCGCGCGGTGGGCGAATCGATCATCGCCCTGCGCGCGGGGGACGGTTGGGACAAGTTTATCGACCACGCGTCCAGCAACTCGCTCGGACAGTGGCGCCCGACGACGCCCATGTTCGACGTGGCGCTCTTGCCACAGTGGGCCGAACTGGAGCCGTTTGCGATGACGGCGCCGGACCAGTTTCGGCCGGCCGGTCCGCCGGCGCTAAGCAGCCTTGAGTACGCCGACGCCTTGCACGAGGTGCAACAACTCGGCCAAGCGACCGGCGGCAGCCGCACCGCCGAGCAGACCCAGATCGCCCGCTTCTGGGCCGATGGGCCGGGGACGGTCACACCCGTGGGCCATTGGAATCAAATTGCCGCCAGCGTCGCGCTGAAGCGGCGCAACGGCCTCTCGGCCAATGCGCGATTGTTGGGGGAGTTGAACCTAGCGCTCGCCGACGCCGCGATTGTGGCCTGGGACGCCAAGTACGCCGCCAATTTCTGGCGGCCGGTAACCGCCATTCGCGAGGCCGATCTCGACGACAACCCGGATACGGCCAGCGACGCCGCCTGGTCGCCGCTGTTGATCACCCCGCCGTTCCCGGAATACGTCTCGGGTCACAGCACCTTCAGTGCGGCGGCGGCGGAAGTTCTGACCCACGCCTTTGGCGAAGACACCGCCTTTACCGTGAACTCGCCCGGTCTGCCGGGAGTGGAGCGGTCGTTTACCAGCTTCCGGCAAGCCGCCGAGGAGGCGGGCCGCAGCCGCATTTACGGCGGCATTCACTTCGAGTTCGCCAATCAGGACGGGCAAGCCGCGGGCCGCAGCGTGGCGCAATGGGTGCTCGACCGTTTTTCCAGCGAGACCGACGTGCAGCCGCCGAGGGTGCTTATCACGTCGCCCGCGGCAGGTCACGTGGCGTCCTCCAACTTCAACTTGGAAGGTCACGTACTGGACAACCTTTCCGGCGCGGCCCGGCTCGAAGTCCAACTCGACGAAGACGCGTTCGCCGATCTGCCGTTTGACGCGCAGGGAAACTTCACGTATCCCACGGCCTTCGCCCTGGACGGCTCCGCGGACGGCTCGCATGTGCTGAGGCTCCGCGCGATCGATGCGGCCGGCAACGTGTCTCCAGCCAGGGAACTGCCGTTCCTCCTGGACACCCAGGCGCCGCGAATCACGTTGGACAGCCCTGCTGGAGATGGCCAGTTGCATGTCAACACGCAAATCGCTGGTCTGGCGGATGCGACCGGTTCGGCGCTGACCCGTCTCACTTACGAATTTGAAACCGGTCCGGTTTTTCCGTTGGCGTTCGACCGGCCGACCGGAGAGTTCAGCCAGCCCCTTGACCTGTCGCGGCTAGCCGCGGGCCCGCATACGCTGACGATCACGGCTCGCGACGCCGCCGGTCTCGAGGCCTCCACCAACCTTGCCGTGAACCTGACGTCGGCTGTGCCATTCACGGTGGCGTCGTTCACGCCTCTCGACGGGGCCGAAGACGTCGGCTCAACCTTCCGCCCCCAGGTGGTTTTTTCCCGTCCCGTCGATCCGGCGTCGCTTAACGCCGACAACTTCTTTGCGACCGGCCCCAACGGCGCCAAACTCCCGGCCAACATCGTCCCCGCGGCCGACGGCAGGTTCGCGTGGTTGTTCTTTGCCGACCCGATGCCGGGCGGCTCGCGCATCGCGCTGCATGTGGATGGCTCCACCATTCTGGCCGGCGATGGCAGTCTGCTCGACGCTGACGCCGACGGCGTTCCCGGGGGTGCGCTTGAAGTTTTCTTCACCACAGTCAGCCTCACGCCGCTGGTGGGTACGACGCTCTCGGGCAAGGTGGTCGATCCGGGGCCGGACTTGAAACCGATGACCTTTGACGACATCCGCGCCGGCGTCGACCAGATCTTGCACACGCCCGACGACGTCTTCCTATTGCCGCTCGCCGGGGTCAAGGTGTTCATCGTCGGCTTGGAGGACCAGGTGGTAATCACCGACGCCGCCGGCAAGTTCCGCTTCGACACGGCGCCGGCCGGGAATGTGAAGCTGGCGATCGACGGCCGCACGGCGACGGGCGCTCCCGCGGGCTTCTACTTTCCCGAGATGGTGATGGACCTGAATCTCGAAGCGGGCCGCGCCAACACGGTGATGGGCACGATGGGCACGGCCGAGGAGCGGGCCGCCAACCGCGACCGTCAGGAGGCCTACCTCCCGCGCCTGCCCACGTCGATCCTCCAGAACGTAAATGCAGCCGTTCCGACGACAATTGGCGCCGCAGCCGCCGCAACCCCCAATCTCACGGCCGAGGAGAGGGCTTTACTGACGATCGAAGTGCAACCCGGCACGCTGTTCGATGAGCAGGGCAATCCCGTGACCGGGGGCCAGGTGGGCATCAGCACGGTCCCGCCGGAACTGGTGCGCGAAATGCTCCCGCCGGGCGTGCTCCAGCACACGTTCGACATTACGGTGCAGGCGCCGGGCGTCACCGCCTTCTCGGCCCCGGCGCCAATGACCTTCCCCAACATCTTCAACGCCCCGCCCGGCTCGCAATCGAACTTCCTCTCGTTCGACCACACCACGGGGCGGCTGGTCATCGAAGGCACGGCCACTGTCTCGGCCGACGGCCTTTCCGTCCGCACCGACCCCGGGACGGGCATTACCCATCCCGGCTGGCACGGCCTAACGCCTCCCGGCGGCCCCGGCGGGCCGGAGAAGCCGGAGGTGTGCCCGGCGCCGCCGAACGCCAGCCCGGGAGCCGAGGGCGAACTCGGGAATGCACTCGAGTTGGATCGCATCTTCGTCACGTCGAACGCCGGCAGGGTAGAAGACTTCTTGCTCACTTCCAATGAGGAAAGGGGACTCCTGTGGTTCAAGAACTTGCAGCCCTTCGACTCTTGCAACGCCCGGGACACCGAATTGCTCGTCGATGTCACGGTTGACAATGGCGTCACGCGCCAATTCCTGACGGGCCTCAACACCACGACGTTCTACTTAAAAGCGAACAAGTCCCATCTGATCGAGTTCGTCCCGAAAAAATTTGAGTTGGGTGCGAAGGATCCCAAATTCAATCTCCGCAATCTGCACACCGATCTGCTCTACGGCGCCAAGGTCACAGTCGAAGTCCGGCGGGCGCGCAGCGGAGAGCTTCTGCCCGATCAACTGCCGCCGTTTTACGTCTATCGCTATGTGGACGCCGGCGACGACCAAAGCGACGATGTGCTCCACTTTTTGCCCACGCTTGCCGACGGGCCTGGCGGGTCCTCCAGTGTCCGCCGGATTCAGATCCTCGGGGACGCAGCGATAGTCAACAGCCAACCCTTTAGTGTTGATACGACCGCGCACTTTCGCGAGCCTCAAGTTCAAAGCGTCACTCGACCGACTTGGCTCTTTGACCCTCAGGAGATTGGACCGAACCTCCATGTTCCGTTGTCGGTCAAAACGCCGGGGCTGAATCGTCGTGTCGCCGGCAAACTAACTCTCGTGGGCGAAGGCCGGGACAAATACCGGGTTTTTCTTAACGAAGCCGCCCTGAAAAAACAGCTCGAGGAGCTTGCGGTTGGTTCGACGCCCCAAGACATCATCCTGAAAATGAATCCTCCCGGAGCGCAGGGCGCCGGCACGTTCCGGCTCAAAGTTAAGGATCGGCCACCGACGCCGGCTTTCATGCTGGACGCGGCGAATGTCAACCAATCGGATTTGCAGGCCGCTTTGGAAGAGTTGTTGCAAACCAACGATTTCTCGGTTTCCGTCGATACGGATACAGGCTCGTTGCCCAACGAGATTCGCATCACCGTAGCGTTCCCGAACGCCACAGCAGACACGCCGCAACCGCTCCTCGAAGTTGAGGCCTCGGGCTCCAATCTGGTCTCGTCCTCGGCAAGACCGCGCGCTCGGTTTGGACGAATCACACCCAGCGAACTGGAGTTGTTCCGAGGCCGGGACGCGCGGGATGAATTGGTCGAAGAAGTGATACGACTAATCCGAGTCGCCCTGGAAAGCGCCACGAACGGCATTGAGATTACGTCCGATCCTCAACAGGCGAACCTTGAATTGGAGTGGACCACCTCCGACGACGTTGGTTTGGGCGAGATCGTCGGCGATGACATTCGAAAACAAACCGAGTCGCTTTTGGATGTCGTTTTCGATAGCGGCTTGTACAACCTGCAGTCGCTGGCCTATCGGCTCAGTCAGCCGTTGACCCGTCAAAAGTTCGGCCGGGCCGTGGTGAATGTTGACAACATCTTGGAAGATGGCGGCGTCGTTCCCTACGTGTTGAACCGGGACCAGTTCTCCAGCGCCCTGGTAAGTGTGGCCATCCATGAGGCCGGTCACTTTTTCGGGCTGCAACACACCTCTTTTCTGGAGCGGGTCGAGTTGGACCACGAAGTCCAGAAGCTGCAAGTTTCCAATCGCGGTCTTCCCGGCGACTTTTTCACCCTGAGCTTCGCGGGAGAGCCGGGAACTTACCACCTGTTCGCGAATTCCGAGAGTGACGACGTGCTGGCAGCGTTATTGGAACTGGAGACGATAGCCGCGGCGCCCAACAATGTGTCGGTTGAGGGACCAAGGGGGGGGCCCTGGACCGTGCACTTTGTGCGACCCGGAACGCCCAAGGCCGCCCATGCAAGGTTTGCAGGGACGGATGTGCCGATGATCGACGTCGAACTCACGGGAGAGATCGTGATTACGCCGCTACCCGTCAAGGAAGGCAGGAGCGAGCTGCGCGTGTTGAAAGGAACGAATCGCCAACTGGGCGCCAACAATGGGCGAAATGACTTTATGGTCGGCGGTGGCTGGCCCGAACTGACGGGAGAGCGGAGTTTTCTGCCACGGTTCTCGGAAACGGCGATTCAGGGTCAGACCTACGACTACTCGTCCGATTCGCTCCGTTTCCGAGATTACGTCGATCTACTTCGCTTCTCCGCGGCGATCCCGGGAGACCGCTTTGCACTTAGTCCCGACCGCGAAAGCGACGTCCTGGAGAGAGATTTTCTCACGCTCGATCCCGGCCCCCGGCTGGCGGTTTTCCAAAGCGACACCGGAGTCGGTCCCGAGGCGGTGGAGTTCGGCGAAGTCGAAGCGGACGGATCGGGCGGTCAAACGGGCATGCAACAATTGACGCTACTTAACTTCGGCTCTCAAAATGTCGTCGTCCGCAGCGTCCAGGTGGCCCAAGGGTACGATCAGTTTTCCGTCGTTCCCTTGCCTGTAACGACGCTCGCTCCCGGAGAGTCGCTGGTCGTCGATGTCACTTTCGATCCGCGGTTCACGGGACTCTCGTCGGGGATTCTCCAGGTGGATTCCAATGCCCTGGGCTTCTCGAACCAATTCGACTTGCAAGGGATTGGCTTGCTTCCCGCCCCAGCTCCCCAACTCCAAGTGATCTTCGGAAACAACAACTTTGGCGGGCTTCCGGTCGGAGAGGCGAAGCCGCTCGGGGAAATCAATTTCCTTCGCGGATACCCGTTTGTGCCGACGGTTCAGAATACTGGAGACTGGCCCCTGACCGTTTCCGAGATCCGCATGGCCGCCGGACAGGGACAGAACGAATACTCGGTCAGTCGGACGCTGCCCGTTGTGCTGCAACCCGGCGAGGAGTTCACGTTCGATCCCGTGTTTCGGCCGGGCGGGCCGGGGCTTCGGCCCGGGGTGATCGAGATCGTTTCTGACGATCCCCAAACACCGGTCTTCCGCCAGCCCGTGGTTGGCACGGGCTTTGTGGAAGACGGCTCGGATCTGGGCCACGACTTCGTGGCTGTGGAGTCGTATTTTCGCGAGACCGACAACACGCCCGTGCTGCGCACTCGGAGCGATGCGGGTGGAAACTGGGAGTTCTTTTTGGGGCCGGATGCGCTGTTCCACCTCGCCACGTTCGACCCGGCCAGCGGTTTGGTCGCGCATGGCTATGCCCGCACGAACCCTTCCGGCCAGCGGACCGCCTTCAACATTGGCGCCTTTGAGCCAAGCATCGATCGAGACAGCGACGGAGACGGCCTGCCTGACGATATCGAATTCGCCATCGGGACCGCGGCCGACAACACCGATAGCGACGGCGACGGCGCCAGCGACTTCGCCGAAATCAATCAGGGACTCAATCCGCTTGACGACCGGCCGACGGTCACGGGCGTAATCGCAGCTCTGGGCGTGGAGGGCGCTACCTTCGATGTTGCGGTGGTCGCCGACACGCAGGACGCCAATCGGCGGACGGCCTATCTCGCCAACAGTACAGGACTCGTGGTCGCCGATGTGACGCAGTTCGATCGACCCGTGCTGCTGACCGAATTGCCGTTGCTTGGCGACGGCGTGGATGTTGCCGTTGACCCGCAGCGGAGCCTTGCGGCCGTGGCAAGCGGCTCGGGCGGCTTACATTTGATCGACGTGTCGGATCCCGCGCGGCCGGTCTTGCTCCAGTCCGTTCCCGTTGATGTGAACCAAGTTGTGCTTTATGACGGCTTGGCCTACGCGGCCGCGGCCAATGAAATCCAGAGCTTTGACACGCGCTCCGGGGAAGTTGTCGAAACTTTGTCGTTAGGCGACGGCGAGATCCTCGGGCTGCATCGAGAAGGGACCATGCTCTTTGCGACGAACGTGTTTGGCGAACAGGGAAAAATTCACGCGATCGACCTTTCCGGCGTCGGAATGGTCTTGCGCGGATCGCTCACGCTTCCGCGCCGGGGCGGCAAGATGTTCGTGGCCGAGGGTGTCGCCTGGATCGCTGTCGTCACCACGGTGGCCGCCGACGACGGTCTGATGACGGTCGATGTTTCTCAGCCCGATATTCTCAGCCTGCTCAACGACACCGACCGAAATATCCGATCCGTTCGAGACGTCGCGCTGAATGGCTCCGGGCTTGGTGTGTTCGCCGGCAACTTGGGCGGAATCGTGGGCACGGCGATTGTCGCCGCAGCAGGTGACCCTACCACAACCGGCCCCACGTTTACCCAATTCCGCTTGCCGCATCTTGGTGAGGCGGTAGCGCTGTCGTCGGGGCTGGCGTATATCGTGACGCGAGGCGCCGGGCTACAAGTGGTTAATTTCCTCGCATTCGATCAAGGGATAAATCCTCCCGACGTGACGCTGGGCGTACTCGACACCGATCTTGATCCCGGCCGGCCGGGAATTCAAATGCTGGAAGCCTCGACGGTGACGCTCCTGGCCCAGATTACCGACGATGTCCAGGTAAGGAGCGTCGAGCTGCTGCTGAACGGCGACCGCGCCCGTAATGAGATCGCTTATCCTTACGATCTTTCCACAACGCTGCCCACGATCGGCCAAGGCGACAATCAGGCGGTCCTGCAGGTCCGCGCCATCGACACGGGCGGCAATGTACGGCTTTCTGATCCCGTGGTGATTGAACTGCTGCCCGACACGGCGCCTCCGATCCTGGTCGGCCTTGATCCGCCCGACGGCAGCGTTCAGCCCGTCTCGCGACGCACGGTCACGGTGAACTTCTCTGAGCCGCTCGCGGCCGCCACCGCCACCGCCGCGAATTTCCAATTGATCGGCCCCGGAGGCGTCGTTGCTCCGTTGTCATTGAGGCTGAGCCAGCGCGGCGCGGCGGTGCAACTTCTCTATCCGCCTCTGGAAGAAGCATCCTATGAGTTCGTGGTGCATGCCGCGGCAGTAACCGACCGCGTTGGCAACGCCTTAGGGGCAGCCGACATGGTTTCGCGCTTCCGAGTCGGCTTTGCCACTCGCGAACCGACGGTTGTGTGGGTCAATCCCGCCGGTGGAATGTGGGAAGAGCCTTCCAATTGGCTCGATGTGAGCTCGCAAGTCGCGCGGGTTCCCATCGCGACCGACGATGTGCAGATTGATGTACCCGGCGACGCCACGATCACACTGACTAGCGAGCGCGAAGTCCGCACCCTCGTGTCGGCCGAGGCGTTTACGATCGGAATGGGTGGTCTTCTGCGGACCGCAGAAACCGCCCGGGTGAATAACACATTCACGTTGCAAGGCCGGCATGGGTGCGGCTCCTTAAACGGCGACTTTGCGGCGATGCCGACCCTCGAAGCATTCGTGCTCCGCGGCGCCAGCGGTCAGGGAATTACGGTTGCCGGCTGCGGACGGCTGGACGGCGCCACGATCAAGACGGATCTTGCGATTCAAGGTCCAGGAACGCGTTTGCACGTGGCCGGCGGCCTGACACTTCAGGGCGACGCCATGATCGATCCGGCCGCTGTAATAGCCTTTGAGGATTCCCAAACAATTGATGCCGGGACGTTCATCTTTGCTTCAAGTTTCGTCGCATCCGGCCTCATCGAGGCGTTCCAGGATGACGTGGTCGTCACGCTTGGTCCCGCCGTTGTCATTCGCGGCGGAAACGGGATCATCGGGAATGGCTCCCTGGGCGGCTCCTACGTCGGGGAATTGACACTTGTCAACCGCGGAACATTTTCGGTGGCCGGGCCGGACCAATTCCTCCAAATTCGTAACACGGCGCTGCAAAACCAGGGCGCGATCGAGGTGAAAGACCGCGCCGTCCTGAGCGTCGGCGCCGCGACCTGGAGCAACTCGGCGACCGGCCGCATTTCGGCCGCCGATGCGCAACCGAATTTCTTACAGCTCGCCCTGGGAACGAGCACCACGACATCCTGGTCCAATGCCGGCGTCATTGATTTGAACGACACCCTGGCGGCGTTCATCTCGGGTAGTGGGCCGAACGACGTCTGGTCGAATACCGGAACGATCCTCAGCCAGGACTCACAAGTCGTCTTCCGGGGACAGTTTACCAGCGCCGACGTTCAGAACGTCCGCCGCAGCAAAGGTCTTATTCGCCTTGACGGCACGATGGATAACGTGGGCCGCACGTTCAATTTTACGACTGAGACCGGCTCGTATTACTTGACGGGAGGCAAGATTGTCGGCGGCACGCTTCGGATGTCCGGTCCCGACGCCCGGCTCGAGTTTCTCGGCAACTCCGGCGGCGGCCTTCTGGACGGCGTAACCATTGATGGCGACATCGAATTGGGAGGGGTGAGGGACTTATTAGGGAACGGCGCCCTCGGTTATCCCACGGCCCAGGTGCGGGTCGCCAACGGGCTGACGCTCAACGGCAATGTGAGCGTGAATACCTCGGCGAACAACATTATCTTTTTCGAAGGGAATGCGCAGACCGTTTCCGGCGGCGCCTTCCGCTTGATTCCCGACCCCTTGCTCGGCAGGAATGGAGGAGACCACGGACTCAAGGCCTTCCAAGGCGGGCCGGTCACGCTGGACGCCAGCGTGTCGATCCAGAGTATCGACAGCGGCGTGCTGATCGGCCGCTTCATCAGCGACGCCGCCATTACGGTCGAGCCGGACGCGAGTCTGTTTATCTCAGGCACGGGGATTGATCCCGTCTACGAGTTCGTCAACCGCGGGACTGTGCGCGTGCATACCGGAGCCGCCATAAGCGCCTCCGTGTTCACCAACGAGGGTACGATGATCGTTGACGACGCTCTTGAATTTCGGTTGGGCCGGCAGGGTGGAACCTGGCACAACCGGGGCGTCATCGACGTAACCGACTCGAAAGTGATCCTCGACGGCGTGTTCACGACTGCCGATCTCGGCGACTACCGCAACCCCACAGGTCAAACCTCGCTGCAAGGCATGCTCGACAACTCGGGGAGCACGTTAATTATCGACGGTGCGACGGGCCGCTGGGAGTTGGACAATTCCACCGATGTGACCGCAAGCCTACTTAGCGGCGGCGTGGTTCGAATCTTGCCCGGTGGCAGCTTGACCGGATTGGGCGGCGAACTCAAGGACGTGACGGTCCAAGGCGACTTCGCCGCGCTCAGCCTGCGACTGGTAGGAGACATCACCATCGACGGCGCCGTCAACATGCGATCGGGCTTCAACTCTTTGCGACTGGGCGATTCCCATTTGTTCAAAACTCTTCCCTTGACGCTCCGCGACGGAATGTTCGATTTCGGCGGCCGCCAGCCGAAAACGATCGAAGGCTTCGCCCCGTTTACAGGCGATGTTGTTTCTGTCACGCTTGGACCCGACGTTGAGCTGCGTGGCCAAAACGTCGTGGCCCCCTTCCCTAACCCCTTGTTGAATCAAGGGAAAATCATCGCCGATTTTACGCCCGCCTTTCCTGGCGACGACACGAACGCGTTTACCTTCACCAAATCATTCCTCACCAATGAAGGGCTGCTCGAAGCCACCGGCGGCGGCTTGCTGACCGTCAACAACCTGGTGACTAACCGCGGCGTGATCGCCGCTCGTACGGGGAGCGTTGTGAGCACTGCCGGCGACCTGCCGCAAGACGTCGCCGGAACGGTGGCCGTGGATATCGCGGGGCCAACCAGCGCCGAGTTCGGTCAGGTCACGGTCGGCGGGACGGCGATGCTTCGGGGACTGCTGACGGTCGCCTTTGTAAACGGCTACGTCCCCAATGTGGGCGACGCGTTTCCAATTCTGACCTACGCCTCGCACACCGGGAACTTCGACTCTATCGCCGCGCAGAACCTTCCGGCGAACATCGCGCTCGTTCCCATCTATGGCGCCGCGGGTCTGACCTTGACCGTCACCAACGCCCTGCTAGCCGCAGCAACGCCCGACAGTTCTCGGGAGGATCGCGGCGCATTGCCTGCGCCACAGGCCCTGGCGGCGCTTTCGCACCCTGCCCATGCTCGCTGGATGGCGGCGGGCCTCGGAAACGCTGAATTTGGCGTGGCAGACGGTAGTGCCATCACGATCGCCGCCGGCCTAAGCAGGTTCTTCGATCCCACGCCGCGGAAGGACGAGGAGTTCTCCCCTACCGCCGTGGATCGCGTGTTCACGGCCCTCGGCGTGGGTCCCGCCGCCGGACAGATCGATCTGCGCACTTCCCTCATGCAAGATTGGGGCCATATCGCCGGCCTGGACGACCTCGACCAGGCCAGCGCCGCCAGCGACTTCATGTCCGAGTTTCTCCCGGCCGGCGTCCGCCGCTTGCCGTAAAGCGCCGCTTACAGCCCGGATTGCGCGAAGTTCACTGGAATCGCGGAAACCGATCTGCAAAACTCATCTCACAAATCAATGTATGGATTCCCCTCACAATGGCGCAGCGTTCTAGCCCGCATTTCTCACCAGGCGGAGTTTCGGTTGATTGGTGGTGTGGAGCGAGGCGCAGGGAGCCTCGGTTGTCGGGTCCGAGTGGCGCGGAATTCGTCGCGACGCGAATCTGGCGCGTGAAAGTCGTGCGGGAGGAGCGTTTCTTCGGGATTGGCGCAGAAGCCCAGCGCCGCTTGATGGAAGCGTCGGCGGAGAAGGAGGGTGAATCCCAGCGGCCGTGATCGTCAGCCGGGGGAAGCTCGCGGCAGCGGCGCCAAGCCGACGAGCTGCTGGTAGGCGTGAGCGAAGAGTTCCTGGTAGGGGCAGCTCTCGGAGAAGGCGATCCAGACCTTGCGCACGGTGACGCGCACCACGGCTCCGATCTTCAAGAGCTTGTGGCGCAGCGTGTCGCACTGTGCGGCCGCCAACTCCGTGCCCGAGAGCGCCTGCGTCCGCAAGGCGTGCAGCAGGACGTAGGCCACGCTGGAGAACCACAGCCGCAGTTGGTTGGCCCGCATCGTGGCCGCGCTGGTGCGGTCCGCGAACAGATACAACTGCTGCTCCTTGATGCGGTTCTCCATGTCGCCCCGCGGGCAATACTCCCGCTCGTAGAGCGCTGCCGCGGGATACGCCTGAGCCGAAAGCGAGGTCACCACGAACCGCGGATTGGCGCCCCGGGGCAAGTGCTCGGCTTTGCCGACCACCCGCCGCGCTTGGCTCCAGCTCTTGAGCGTCTGATAGGTGAAGTCCTTGTAGAGCCGCGCCGGGAGCCGCTCGGGATCGGCCTCGTGCCGCCGCTGGGCTGCGGCCAGCTCCTTGGCGATTTCCCGCTTCAGCCGCTCGTTTTTCGCCAGGCCGAACACGTAATCCACCCTGTTCGCTTGGGCTTGTCGTGAAGTTTGTGTCAGTCGGTTTTTCGGCTGAGTTAGTTGAGGTTTTTGGGCATGCGGTCGGCGAACAGGATGGCGAAGTGATTGAGGGCTTCTTTCCACTTCGGTATAGGCATCGTCCATTTCTTCGAGGCTTCATGAATCGCCAGGTAGATCAGCTTCAGCGCCGAGTCGCGGTTGGGGTACTGCTTGCGGTTGCGAGTGAACTTGCGGATCACGCTGTTCACCGATTCGATCACATTCGTGGTGTACGTCGCCTTCCGAATGGGCGCAGGAAGTTCGAACATCGAAATGATGTGCGGCCATTTCAGGCGCCACTGCTTCGAGATCGTGGGATACTTGTCGTCCCATTTTTCTGAAAAGTTTTGTAATTCTTGTTCAGCTTCGAGCACGGTCGCAGCTTGATAGATCTTCTTCAAGTCGGCAATCACTGCGCTGCTGTCGGCGTCGCTGACGTACTTCAACGCCGCCCGCACCAGGTGCACGATGCAGAGCTGCACTTTGGCCTGCGGGTACGCCGTCTGGATCGCTTGCGGAAATCCGGTCAAGCCGTCCACGCACACTAGGAAGATGTCGTTCAGTCCGCGGTTCTTCAGGTCGGTCAAACACGACAACCAGAACTTGGCGCCTTCGGTCTCCTCCAACCACAGGCCCAAAAGCTCCTTTTTTCCTTGGAAATTCACGCCGATCGCCACGTACATCGT
>CAUJHS010000022.1 GCA_963204915.1 Planctomycetota bacterium
CTGCATCTGCTGGCGGTACGCCTCCCGATCCAACGCCGGCAACTCGCTCATCACGAACTCCTGAAGAAAGGAACCTCCAACGTGAATTGCCTACGTTATATAACCTACCTAGCCCCAGCGCCAGAGAAAATTGCCACACACCCGAAAATTAAGCCAGACCACACCGTCATCGCTTCACCGTATCCTTCCGGAACGCGCACTCCAACGGCCGCTCTTTATTGAAGGTTGCAATCCGCATGACGCGAGAACTACCCGCGGCAAGCATTTTCGACTTATCGATCTTCCGCTGGGAAAATGCCGGCCATCGCTTAAATGCGATCACACGCCAGGCGAGATAACCGATCCGGCGGCGCCGTAGCGCGACGGGGCGGCCGTTTCAAGTTGCTGACGATACCGAAGGTGCCTGCGGCGCGTCACTTCGACTAGTGGTCGCCAAACCGAAGCCGTTAACCGATGACGGATCAAAAACTGCCATAGGAAGTTGGAGCGTTTGTAAAGGTAGGACATCGCGAGGTACGGCATCACCGCGCGACCGTCCAACGGACGCCGCCGCCAAATGGAGCGATGCGAAAACAACCGCTGATAGCACCAGGCGTACCCGTCTTGGAGTTGCTCCGGCGCCATGCGTCGCGGGCGGAAAACCACATGGGCGGTGTCGTAAAGGCTCCAGTCGCGGTGTAGCAATCGCTTTTCGGATTCCATCTGCCGGAATAAGGGAGTGCCAGGATAGGGCGTCAAGATGTGAAAGGTGGCGCATTCCAAACGATTCTGTTCGATCCAAGATACCGTGTCAGAAAACACCTCCGGACCATCGTGATCGAATCCGAGCACGAAGCTGCCGTTTACCTGAATGCCAAAATCGTGAAAGATGCGCACGCGACGCGCGTAGTCATCGGGCCGTGGGCTTTTTTTGCCCGCTGCGGCGAGGTTCTCTCCCTGGAGCGACTCAAACCCCACGAACACGCCTGTGCATCCTGCCAACGCCATCTCGCGGATCAGCATCGGATCGTCGGTCACGTCAATCGAAACCGCCGCACTCCAAATTTTCTCTAACGGGCGCAAAGCACGGCATAGCCGCCGTAAGTAATCCGGCCTGGAGCCCAGGTTGTTGTCGACAAATACGCCGTAGGCCTGCCCATCCGACTGGAACTCGGCCACGATCTGTTCCACATCGCGCATCAAATACGGCATGTGTAGTCCGTCGGTGGCGAGGTAGCAGAATCCGCAACGATTGTGACAACCGCGTGTAGCGATCAGGCTTGTCGTGGTCAGAAAACTATCGCGAGGCAAGAGATCGCGCCGCGGCGCCGGCGCTTCCCGATAGGGTCGACGATAGTCGCCCCGATAGATCGCTTGCAGGCAGTCGGACTCGACATCGCGGAGAATTTGCGGCCAGACTTGAACGCCCTCGCCGATGGCCAAGGCGTCGGCATGAATCGCCGCTTCCTCCGGGCACGATACGACGTGAAGTCCTCCGAGGATGACCGTGGCGCCGCGCTGCCGATACCAGCGGGCCAGTTCGTAGGCGCGTTCGGCGAAGGTCAGGTGCACGGTAATGCCGACCACTTGAGGAAACGGCCGCCACGGCGGCGGTCCATGCAAGAGATTCTCGTCCCAGTAGCGTACGCTCCAATCGGCGGGCGTACTCGCGGCGATGCTCGTGAGCGCTAGACTTGGCGTCAAAACGTGCTTGCCAAAGCTGGCGTGCGGGTCTTTGGGATAAAACGGATTAATGAGCAAGGCATGCTTTGGCGCCACCTCCGTGGGCGCGGCGCGAGGATCGAGCGCCGGCGGAATTCGCATTGGTCGCGGTACTCGCGAAGATTTAAACATCGTATGCCGCTCCCTTATTCAGTTCAAAACCAGGGCCTCAATTACTTTGCAATGCAAAGTAAATTCTCAAAAAAAGAGGCTTCTCACGCTATGCAGGTGACCAACCGCCGTAGCGTCCTGCCACATCGGGCGAACGATCATCCTGGACGGCGTCAAGGTTCTGGGCGACGATCGATTCCAACACGTTGATGTACGCCATGAACCGCGCGCGACCCTCCTCGGTCAAGCGAACCAAAGTTTGTGGTCGCTTGCCGCGATGGCCTTTCCAGATTTCCACCATGCCGGCCTCTTGGAGCACCTGCATGTGCCTGTTGAGATTCCCGTCGGTCAGGCGGCATAGGTCTTTAATTTCATTGAACACCAAGCCCTCGGGGTTCGCCGCGAGCGAACTCAAAATCCCCAGGCGCGCCTTTTCATGGAGCACCCGATCCAATCCTTCAAAAGCAAACCGCCCAGATGGGGTTTCACGTCGCTTCGCTCGTTTCATGATTTCGCTCCAACGTCCAGTACAAGATCGCCGCCGAGAGCAACTGCCCTACGCCGAACACGCCACCCATAATCCAGGGTGAGAGCGCATAGGCGTTGCTTCCTATTCCCAAACAAATTCCGCCTGCCGCTAGGTAGTACACGCCGATGTAAAAGGTAACGGGCGGAAGCAAGCGGAACGATGCGAACACGCCCAAGCTGAATATAATCGCCCATAATCCCGGCAACATCCAAGCATTCTCCGGCGTCGGATACACGACTCCGAAAGTCACGAGCGTCCCGGCCACCAGGGACGGGGAGAACTGTTCGACCGCCATGCGGATATGCCGAGTTGTTCTGGGCGAATCGGCATTGCGATACCGCCACGCCAGCTCGCATGCCACGACGCTCAAACTCAACACGGCGGCGGTAATCCATAACGTCAGATAAGCCGCCAGCTGCCGCGTCGGATCGGAAATTAAGACCATCTGCACGACGGCGGTACCGATTCCCAAACCTCCGGAGAATGCGACGGTCGCCGCACGATAACCACGAAAGACCTCCGCACGATCGAGGTGAGCGCGAATTTCCGTGATTTGCGAGAGGGCTTCTTCAAGTCGCATCAAAACGGCCTCCATCGCACCACAACGTACGCCGCCTTGAACGAACGGCAACAAGCTTTGCATTACAAAGTATGCCCATGTGCGTCGCGCGTCAAGAGGCGCATCAACAATCTACGCACGCTAGCCGCCAATTTAAGGCGCTTGGACATGGAGCGGACCGATGTATTCTCTGGCGACGACAATGTTGTCGAACCAGACCTTACTAACGTGGCCTTGCGGAGCTTTGGTGATGAACAATAACACCCACAAGAAATTTAGCTTCAGTTGGGCGTCGCTTCTCCAACGAAATCCTTCAAAGGGCGAACCGCCCTGCGGCGTCCGGAAGTACTCGGGCGCCGATTTTTCCTGGCTCCAGCGGACCGAATCGCCTCCCTGGTCCGTCAGAAACTTATCGAAGACCCACTTTCCCTTGGGGAAACCTTTGCCAAGATGTTGGACGAGTTCACCGTCGATCCACAAGCTCATTTCGCCATTGGAATCGCCCACATCGTTCATTTGCATCATGAGCTCCGCGCAAATCCAACGGCCGCGTTCAACCTTGACCACCGGTTGGTGAACGAAGCTGTTGCCCCACGTTTGGCCCTGCGGTGGGCTTCCTCGCATTTCCATCCAGTAGCTGTAGAAATCCCAACGCCATTCGTCGCCAAAAGGCTCCACGCCCGTGCTCAATCGCTCATTGCCGCGCGGCCTTGTTCCGGCGCCTCCTTGCGGCCACGAAGTCAAAGGATGATAGCCGCCGACGTGAAAGAAATGATGAATTGGCGCGCATTCAGGATCAAATTTGACGTAGAACCGATAATAAAGCTTCTCGTAGCCGGGCGGCAATCGGCGATAAAGATGCGCGCCTGTCCCCTGACCGCCGACATGCGTCATCAGCAGCGACTTTCCGCCGCCGTTTTCTGGCGGTGTATCGCTTGAAACGGAGAGTATTTGTGGATTCTCAACGCTGTCCCAGCGCGCCGTGATGATGTCGATCGAATCGGCGTCAAAATTCTCCACGAAAACGACAGCCGGATCGCGTTCGATTCCTTTGTCGGCTGGATATTTTTTTGCAATCCCGTCATCGGCCAGTGCTGGCCCCATGACTAGCCACACAGCCCCAGGAATCAATTGCAAGGCGAGCTTTGACTTTCGCGCCATCGTACTTACCCTTAAAAAGTCGTTTGCAGGAGTTGTGGCGTTTGAAACGACGCCCCTTTCGGGGCTATCGGGAAATCATGCAGTTGCTACGACCGGCGTAAAACCCGAACGGAGAACGTCAAGGACGATAGTAAGGAACGGATGTCGTATTGGCAATCGTTGTGTAAAGCTCGCTCGCAGAAACATTGCAAAGGCATCGCGTCACCGAATCGCTCGTTGGCGGCACGATGACACACGACCGCCAGGCCCGCAGGCCATTCACGCCCAATGATGAATTCCCTTCCAGTAAACCTGTAAAGAACTTCCGACTCACTTCCCACGCGGACAAGCGTTTGGTTTGGACTTGAAATTCCGATCATGGCGATAACCCAAAGTGCGGTCCACGTCGACAACAGCAGGGAGTCGGGACCGCAGCGCGGCTTTCAACAACCGTTGCGGCATCACAATCGCGGGCCTTTCGACCGGATGACTTCGGCCAGCGACGCGAGAGGAAACTCCACAGAGTACCACGATGACGCCCGCGGCAATCTCAGCGCAATTATCTACGTCACTGGGAACAATTCAGCCAGGACGGAGAGTTGCTCAACGCACAACAATCGACGTTCCGGAAGACCTACCCCGCCATTCCATCGAGGGCCGTCAACGCCGAGACGCGACGATGAACATGGACTTATGGCTACGAGATTGGCCTTGCGATGCTTAATTGGTCAGTATTGGCCCGCCCCCCATCTTCATCGCTATAGTCCCAGTCCCCAAGAATTTACGTAGCATCAACTCTTTGTGTGTTTGCTTCTCAAGCTATTCTTGCGGTTCGACGAAGCGTGAAATTAAAGGGGGTCAGGAGTTTGTATTTTGCCGCATCTTTGATTGGGGTAAACAATGTTTTGTTGAGAATTGCATTGAAAATAGATTTTATTCATGCCTGGGAATGTGCTGAAAAGATGACGAAGAAATGTTCCTGCCCCGTTTCGTTCGGTTCTTTCACCTTTGAAACCGCTGGGCGGTAAGAGGCAACCGTCGATGCTTTCCCTTCGCCGCATGCAGCTTGACGACGAGGCGCCCTTTCTGGAGGCGGTCGCTCGGAGTGTTGCTCTGCATCAACCTTGGGTTTCACCACCGGCAACGTCGGCGGCGTTTCAAGATCGTCTCTCGAAGTACGATGGCCGCTGGAACGTGAGCTATCTGGCCCTTGCGCCATCAGGCGACTTGGTCGCTTGTATCAACGTCACGGAAATTGTTCGAGGTTCGTTTCAGTCGGCATACCTTGGTTACTATGTATTTGCGCCGTTTGACGGCAAGGGGCTCATGAAGCAAGCGATGAAGCTGGTTATTTCTGAAGCCTTTGGTCCGCTCGGCCTACATCGCTTGGAGGCGAACATCCAGCCCGCCAATGAGCGATCCCTCGGATTAGTCCGGTCCCTTGGTTTCCGGCGAGAGGGTTTTTCTCCACGATACCTTAAGGTTGGCGACGCCTGGTGCGATCACGAGCGATACGCACTGACGGCCGAAGAATGGACCGGCTAGAGCCGGCGCCCCACCACGGCGATCATGTTGACACGCCTCATTGCGCGCGAATGGTTTGGTTGCTGCTGGTTCCGGGCCGTGTAACGTCGTTTGTTGTTAAACGAAATCGCTTCGCTCCAAGGGGCCATGTGGTTGGCGGCAGACATGGATGGAAGCGGTGGGGGGATTATGTGGGACCTGCCAGCAGGGGCCGCACCGAGCATGCGGGAAATGGGAGAGGTACTCCACACGCGGTAACCGTTGATCGGGGATCTGCTGTTGCGCAACGACACGCCGGGCCCCGTGGAAAGAAACGTCGATCATGGCCCCTCTTTTGCGAGCGAACGCTCGAATCGCGGAACGAAGGGTTAACGAGCCGGATGAGTCGTATCGTTTAACTGCCAGAGCAGGAACGACCACACGTCGGCCAACTCCTCCTGGCGTTGCCGGCGCGTGGAGCCGATGCCGTGACCGGAGTGATAATCGACTCGGAACAGGACCGGCTTGCCGCTGCCGGTGGCCGCTTGCAGCCGGGCGGTGGTTTTGGCCGACTCCCACGGCTCGACGCGCGGGTCGTTGATACCGTGGGTGAGGAGCACCGCTGGATACCTGACGCCGTCCTGGATGTGATGGAACGTGCTCATCGCCAACAGCCCGCGAAACTCGTCCTCGCGAGTCACCGTGCCGAATTCGGGGACGTTCGGCGGGCCGTTCATGGTGGTTTCAAAGCGGAGCATGTCGGTACAGCCGACGGAAATTTGCGCCGCGGCGAACAGGTCGGGACGCTCGGTGATCGCTCGGCCAATCAGGATTCCGCCTGCGCTGCCGCCTTTGCCGGCGAGTTTGTGCGGCGCGGTATAGCCGGCTTTCACCAGGTGCTCGGCGCAGGCGATAAAATCTTTCCACGTGTTGGGCTTGGTGAGCTTGCGGCCTTCATGATGCCACGGCTTGCCAAAGGCGCCCCCGCCGCGCACATGGGCGACGGCCAAAATGCCGCCGCGCTCCAGCCACGCGAGTTGCACCGGATCATAGTAAGGCGAGGTGGTGAACCCATACGCGCCGTAACCGGAAAGCAGCGCCGGGTTGTCGCCGTTCAACGGAAGATCTCGGCGATGGATTACCGATAGCGGAACTTGGACGCCATCGTGGCTCGTCGCCATCAATTCCGTGGAAGTCAGCCAGTCGGGTGCATCGTACTTTCCCTGGGGCAACAGCGCGGTATCGATTAGCTCACGCGTGTCGGCGTCATAGCGATAGAGGCGCCCGGCGCGCGTCCAGGAACTCGTGCGAATGAACGCGCCAGGCATGTCGGGCCGCGCCGCTGCGACCGATCCTGAAGGCTCATTTCCGGGCAACGCAATCGGTGTCGGTGTGGCGTTTGGCTCGAAGCCGACGCGCAGAATTTTACTAGGAACGCCGTCCATCACTCCGGCGTATAGCGCGTCTTTTGCGACGGCCAGCGAATGCACGACGTAATCGCCGCGGGGAACGACCACGGCCGCCGTCGCGAGGTTCGGCTCGCGCAATGACGTGCGGACGATCTGAAATCGCGGTGCGTCGCGCGCCGTGAGCAGGTAAATCTCGTCGCCGCGAACGTCGAAGTCGGTCACCAGATCGACCCGATTGCACACGGGGATCCACTTCGCGAGCGGCGAGCCAAGCGACTTGCAGGGCATGGCGTAGATCGAAATGTCGGTTTCATCGCCATGTTTAATTTGCCCCACGGCCCATGCAGAGCCTGGCGTGATGATGACGGCCGGGAAATCCATCTCGGCCATGGGCGGCGAGCCTGCCGCGCCGTGCGCGAAGATGGGCTCCGCCTGCTCAGGATCTTCGCCTATCGTGTGCAGAAAGGCTTGCGTGAACTTGTAACCTTCTGTCGGCGGTGCGTCGGCCGGTATGCGGCGCCGACGACCGTAGACGAACGATTCGCTGTCGGGCAACCAGCAGGGCGCGGCGTAATCCGCCTCAAGCCGATCGATCACATCCGGGAGGTCTTGACCCGTCGCAAGATCGAAAACTTTCAGTGAAGTTTTCTCCGAACCAGAAGCCGCAAAGCCGTAAAGCACCTTCGAGGCGTCGGGCGAAACGCGGTAAAAGCTGATCGTGAAGTGTTGGTCCGCTTCGCTCTTTGGGAAAGTCTCAGGATCGATCAGCAGCCGCTCCTCGCCCGACGGGTCATCGCGGCGATAAACCTTCGCCACGTTCTCGCCAGCCAGTTGTTTGAAGTAAAACAGATCCCCGCAAGGATGCCGCGTAACGCCAAACAACGTAAAAGGAGCGCCGGCGTCTAACTCGGCAATCCGCGCAAGGAGATCGTCCCGGCCTGGTATGGAGCGCAGCGTCTGATCGGCGAAATCGGCTTGACCTTTGACCCAGGCTCGCACCTCATCACTTTCGAAATCCTCCATGTACCGGTAGGGATCGGCGATCGAAACGCCATGATACGTGTCGGTCACGACCTTCACCGGGGCCACGGGCGGCAATTGAGCCATCGCATTTCCTGCAAAAAAGGGCGCCAAACCAACCAGCAACGCAACAAGTCGCTTACTCACGGGATTCTTTCTCCGGTTGCTTCGCGCGAGTCGCCATCGATCTCTTTACCCTCACCGGTTTTAACCCCCCTCAAACTCGCGCCAAATTGTTAACCCACATCGAAGGGCACGCGAGCGCAGAACGGTTCATCGAGGCAGGCGCCAGGTTCTTAGGTTAACCCTCATCAGCCACCGCAATCAACACGTCGTAAACGCGCGGAGAACTTGCGAACCAATTCCTCCCGAAAGAAACGCCGGGAGTCGAGCGGGATTGGTCGAGCGGTTGCAAGGGGCTTGAGGTAATTTCGATTGCAACATGGTCGTACACCGTGACGCCGCCGTTGCACAACGCTTCGAACACGGGCTCCAGCGGCAGAGCCCGGCTTGTCGCCAATTTCAGTCCATGTTGTGTCGCCCAACTCCGCCGTGGCTTCGCCCAAGTGAACGGCCAACCGCGACCGATCCGATCACCAACCCAACGCCAAGGCTACAAAGGTCACAGCGGCAAACAGGTTGCGGAAGGTGAACTTGCCCATGAAAAGATTTTACGAGAAGAGTATGCGGGCCACCAACCCCGTTGGGCTGCTATGATGGCGAAGCGGTGTAGAATCTTTCGCCGCGTTCGTTCTGGGAACAACTTGCCGGTGGTTGTGTTATGTCGAAATCTCGCTGTGTTATGTTGCGTTGGGGGACGCTTGCCGTCACTGCGTTCCTGGTCGCGGTTGCCGAGGGGCAAGAGGCGGCGTTCGATCTCGTGATCCGCCACGGGCGCATTGTCGATGGTTCGGGCAATCCCTGGTTTTATGGCGACGTAGCGGTGCGCGGCGACCGGATTGAGGCGCTGGGACGGATTCCACCGGGCAAGGCGCGGCAGGAGATCGATGCGGCGGGGCTTGTGGTCGCGCCCGGTTTCATCGATATGCACTCGCACTCCGACTTCCTGCTTTTGGAAGACGGCAATGGGCAAAGCAAGATCCGGCAGGGCGTGACCACCGAAATCCTGGGCGAAGGCGACTCCGCCGGCCCTTACCAGGGCAAGCTGCCTCCGCGAGTTGTGACGGTCGCTGGCCAAGACGTTCGCTGGACGCGCTTGGGTGAATACTTCGATCTGCTCGATCGGACGGGCGTGTCGCTCAATGTAGCTTCGTACGTCGGCTTGAACAACGTCTGGCAATGCGTGATGGGGACGTCGTTCGACCGGCCCACGTCCGAACAACTCGACGAAATGAAAGCCCTGGTCGAGCAGGCGATGCAGGACGGCGCGCTCGGACTCTCCAGCCAAGTAATGATGCCGCCGGGTTCGCTCGCCGCGACCGACGAGATTGTCGAACTGTGCAAAGCGGCGGCGCCGTACGGCGGGATCTATTCGACGCACATCCGCAACGAGGGGCTAGGCGTGTTCGATTCGGTCAAGGAGGCCATCGCCATTGGCGAACGCGCGGGCGTGCCGGTGGATGTCATTCATCTGAAAATCGCCGACCAGAAGTATTGGGGCCGCATGGAGGAGGTCGTCGCGTTGATCGAAGACGCCCGCCGTCGCGGAGTGAACGTGCAGGCGAATATCTATCCCTACACGCGCGGGAACAACAATCTTTCGAGCATCATCCCACCGTGGGCCCATGAAGGTGGCCGCGAAAAGATGCTGGCCAGGCTTCGCGACCCGGCCGATCGCGAGCGGATGAAGAAGGACATCACCACCGGCATCGACAGTTGGTACAACCATTACACGGCGGTCGGCGGCGACTGGAGCCGAATGCTCATTAGCGGCGCCGGGCAGTTCCAGGGATTGACCATGGACCGCGTTTTATCACTGCGCTCGCAAGGCCGGAACGACCGCGATCCGCTCGACGAGTTGTTCGATTTGTTGATCGAGGAAGATGGTTCGGTGAGCACGGTTTACGCGCACCACACCGAGGAGGACATGAACTTCGCTCTTGCGCAGCCGTGGTGCTCGATCGGCTCCGACGGCTCGGCTTACGCGATTGAAGGCCCGCTTCGTCGAGGCAACCCGCATCCGCGGAACTTTGGGACGTTCCCGCGGGTGCTGGGCGTCTATGTTCGCGAGCAAGGCCTGTTGCGGCTAGAAGATGCGGTGCGCAAGATGACTTCGCTGAACGCCGCCAAAGCCGGCTTGCGCGACCGCGGGTTGCTGCGCCCTGGCATGTTCGCGGATGTAACCATTTTCGACGCCGATCACATAATCGACCGCGCCACCTTCACCGAACCGTTCGCCTACAACGAAGGCATCGAGTACGTGATCGTCAACGGCCAAGTGGTGCTCGACCGCGGCCAGCACACCGGCGCCAAGCCCGGCCGCGCCCTCCGGCGGCGGTAAGGTACTTCGCAACCGCCTTGGTCCCGCACGTTGGAGGAGGCGCCAAGTTACGATCGCCGCAAACGCCTTTGGCAAGCTCGGAATCCCGCGTCTTCTTGATCACGAACTTCTGGTGTCAATTCAGTCACGTCGATCCCTCACGGAGAATGGGTAATGTCCACGACTTTTCACTACCGCCGGCTTGATAAAAATGATGTGGCCGTCTTGCTTGTTGACCATCAATCGGGACTGTGCAACATCGTGGGCGACTTCTCGCCTGACGACTTCAAGAACAACGTGTTGGCGCTGGCCGATTCGGCGAAGTATTTCAAATTGCCTACCATCCTCACCACCAGCTTCGAAAACGGACCCAACGGGCCGTTGGTTCCCGAGCTTCGAGAGCTGTTTCCCGATGCGCCATACATCGCCCGCCCCGGACAGATCAACGCCTGGGACAACGAAGACTTTGTCCATGCGGTAAAGGCCACGGGCAAGAAGCAATTGCTCATCGCGGGCGTGGTCACCGAGGTGTGCGTGGCGTTTCCGGCTTTGTCGGCCATAGAGGCGGGTTATGAAGTTTTCGTGGTGACCGACGCCTCCGGCACATTTAATAAGACGACGCGGGACGCCGCATGGGCTCGCATGGTGCAGGCCGGCGTACAGTTGATGACATGGTTTGGTGTGGCGTGCGAACTCCACCGTGATTGGCGCAACGACATTGAAGGTCTGGGAACGCTGTTCTCGAATTACTTACCTGCGTATCGTAATTTGATCACGAGTTACCATGCGAAGAAATGAAAACCCGACGGAACCGCAACTTGGTCACATTCCTTGAGAATTCGGCGGCGCGCCCCACACGATCTCGTTACCGCTTTGCCGCACAGGGAACTGGCGGATGAATGGCACGGTCGTCCACGACGTGAGCGTGTGACGTGCGGCGGGTCGTCTCCTGCGCGGCGGCCAGCGACGCTTTGAAACTAAGGAACCACGTTTATGGCTCGATGCTTGTTGTCGCTCTTGCTCCTCCTGCCCGCGCGATCGGCGATGGCCGAACCAACGGTCCGCCCCGTCGGCAGGCAATCGAGCCAAGTGAAAGTGGCGGCGGTTCAGATCCTCGGTTACGACAAGACCGATGTGCCGCGACCGGGTTTTGATCCGAGCGAAGCGGTGGTCCGCTACATTGCGAAAGCCGCGCAGGACGGGGCGCAACTCGTCGTGTTCCCGGAGTACCTTCTGGGGCGCATCGCCGTACCGGGACCACAAACCGAAGCGATCGCGCGGGCTGCGGCGGCGGGCAAGATCTACGTCATCGTCGGCTGTTGGGAAGTGGATCAGGACGAATCGTTCGCCAACACGGCGCTCTTGTTCGACCGCGCGGGCCAGATCATCGGCAAGTACCGCAAGGTGCATGCGGCGGTCGATCAATTCGAGGGCGAGCCTCCCTGGTCAAAGCCGCCCCAAGGCAAGGACGCCGATTGGTTCGTGCGAAACGATCCCGAATGGGCCATGAACCGCGGCGATGACTTTCCCGTTTTTGATCTCGACTTTGGACGCATCGGCATCCTCACTTGTTACGACGGTTGGTTCCCGGAGAGCTTTCGGGTTCTGTCGCTCAGAGGGGCCGAAATTCTCGTGTGGATCAACGGTCGACGCGGCGCCGTCGAGGACTTCATTGTCAAGACGGCGATGTTTCAAAACGAAACGGCGATGATTTGCACGAACCAGGCCTATGGCGCCGGGACGATGATCGGGCAGTGGCCCGCCAACATTCTGGCCCACTGCCCGGAAGCCAAAGAGTGCTACCTCACCGCTACGATCAACTTGGACCAGGTGCGGCAAGCTCGCAGGAACAGCCGCAATCGACAACAGCGGCGACCCGAGGTTTACCGCGAGATCGTCAAGCCCTTCGAGTGACAAGATTCACTCGATTGCGCCGGGCCAAGATTTTTCGAGTGTTATGGACGGAAGATCAACAATTTCGACCTTGTTACCAACTCGCCCGACCGCAACACATTGACCCCATCGCAATCGCCTCACAACCCCACGGGCGCTTTGCCATCCGGTAATGAGCAAATAGAATGGCTTGAGCTAGGTTGCGCTGCGCGCAAGATCCTAGGTCTCCGTTTGTGATCCTATGGATGCGAATGTCAATCTCGAGAATGTGTCGTTCGATCTCTTGAGCGAGTCCCTTGTCGCCAGTGGCCTCGTCGCGGAGGACGAACTGGCGAATTTGCGACAAGCGGCGCAAGGCAGTTCGGCGGCGCTTGCCAATTTGTTGACGACAAAAGAACTGCTCACGCCGTTTCAGCTTACCGTGATAAGCAAAGGGCAGGGAGCGGCGCTGCGCGTGGGGAACTACGACCTGCTCGACCGGTTGGGCGCCGGAGGCATGGGCACGGTGTTCAAGGCTCGGCATCGCCGCATGAAGCGCGTCGTGGCCTTAAAAATGCTTTTGGCCAGTCTGTGCAACGATCCGATCTTTGTGAAGCGATTTCAGCGGGAAGTGGAGACCATCGCCGCCCTCGGGCATCCCAACATCGTGATGGCGTACGACGCCGACGAAGCGGAAGCCGGACATTTTCTCGTAATGGAGTTTGTGCAAGGGCGCGACTTGGCCAATTACGTTGAGCAGGACGGGCCGTTTCCGCTTTCGCGCGCCGCGAATTGCATACTGCAGGCGGCACGAGGGCTGGCCTATGCCCATGCGCAAGGAATCGTACATCGCGATGTTAAACCGCACAATTTGTTGCTCGACGCCAGCGGTACGATTAAGGTGACCGACTTGGGACTGGCGCGGCTCAACCACGGCGTGGGCGGACCGGCGACTGGCGCCGAGGTGACCATGGCGGGCGGCGTCATCGGCACGGTCGACTATATGCCGCCGGAACAGGCCGTGGATTCGACGACCATCGATCACCGCGCCGATATTTATAGCCTGGGCTGCACGCTGTACTACCTATTGACCGGCGTCCCGCCGTACGCCGGTGGGACACTCATGGCGATATTGCTCAAGCATCGGGATGCGCCGATTCCGTCGTTAGCCGCGGCGCACGCAGATACGCCGCCCCGTCTCGATGCGTTATTTCGAAAAATGCTCGCCAAGCAACCGAGCCTTCGAATTCAAACCATGGCCGAGGTGGTTGCCGAGTTGGAAACCATTGCCGCGGCGCTGCCGCACGAAAGCGCGTTAAGGGGCGCTAACCCAGATGTTGCGCACGGCGGGGATGCGGCGCCTGGGTTGGCGAACTCGACGATCGAACTTTCCGGCGCTACGGTCGTTGTAGCGCCGCGCCCCGAACCGGCGACCGTTCTGATCGTTGAGCCCTCGCGTGTTCAGGCGGCTATCATCAAAGGTTACATCCAGGACCAATCGCTGACTGTGGTGGGAACCGTCACGTGTGGCCGCGATGCGATCGAGGCGGTCCGCCAATTGCATCCCCGAGCCGTGATATCCGCCATGCACTTATCGGATATAACCGGCTTGCAGTTGGCCGCGCAGATTCGCGCCGAATTCCCAAACGACGCGCCCGGTTTTGTACTGGTCACCAGCGCCGACAGTGAAAGTCCCGCGGCCAGCGCGATCGATCTCTCGCGTGTGGAGTCGCTCCATAAGCCGTTCACGCCCGAACAACTGGCCGAAGCGCTGAACCGCGTGACGGGCGCGTCGCTTTCGTTGCCAAGCGCCGGCAAAAGCGGTCTCGCCACCGGGAAGTTGCCTCGCTCCCAAGCCCGTGTCCTGATCGTGGACGATAGCGCCACGGCCCGGATTCATGTGCGTACGGTCCTGCAAGGACTTGGGTTCTCGCAATTCTTGGAAGTGGCGGACGGAGCGCAGGCCGTGGCGTTGGCGGCCCGCGAAATTTGCCATCTGATTATCACCGATTACAATATGCCACTGATGGACGGCCGCGCGTTGGTGAGCTACTTGAGGCAGAATCCACCCACGGCAACGATTCCGATCATCATGTTCACCACGGAAACCGAGCCGCGCGTGCTTGATCCGGTGCGACGGCTCGGGGTCATGGCCGTTGTTGAAAAGTCGTTCCCGGCAAGTGTGGTTGGGCCGCTCGTGGACTCGCTGTTTTAGTTCGCTGGGAAAGGCGAATTCCAACGCCAATGTCGGGTGGCGGCTGGTCATCGTTGCAGGAGGCCCTGGGAGTGGAAATGTCGTGGGGCGAACTGAGCGGCTATGTCGAACAACGAAATCCTCCGCGAGTTCCTCCTGGAAACGCACGAAAACCTGGGGCTGCTCGATTCGGATCTGGTGAAGCTGGAGGTGAATCCCGGCGAGAAAAGCACCCTTGCCGAAATCTTTCGCACCTTTCATAGCGTCAAAGGCACCGCAGGATTCATGGGGCTGGTCAAGCTCCAGACCGTCGCCCACTCGGCCGAAAACCTCCTTAGCCGGCTCCGCGCGGAAGAGATTTGTTTTACCCCTCCTATTGCAACGGCGCTCTTGCGCGTCGTGGACGCCATTCGCGAGATTCTCTCGAACGTCGAGGCGACAGGAGGCGAGGGAACGGGCGACTACACCGCGCTGGCGGCGGAGGTCGATCGCCTGCGCGAAACGGGCGCCGCCGATAGCAAGCCGTCCGTCGTGCTACAAACGCCGATTGCGAACGTCATCAACGACGGTATGCCGTCGGCGCGTGCGGCGCTGCAGGCGGCCGACGACGATCGCACACTCTTCGTGAGCAAGTCCCTCATCGCGCCCCCGCCCGAACCGCAGGCGCCGCGGTCCGAAGGCACGACCGAATTAGCGCCGGCGGCGGCGCTCGTGTTGGAGACGCCCGACGTCGCCGCTGCAGCGGATTCCGTCCCTGCTCCCCGGGATTTCGCCGCCCTGGCGGCGCCGGCGCCAGATCGTTCGGCGCCAGTTGCCGCTGCTCTGCCGGTTGCCGCTGCTCTGCCGGTTGCCGACGCTCTGCCGGTCGCCGCTGCTCTGCCGGTCGCTGGCGAAACGCCCGAAACCCGGCTTGGCGGCGTGACAGACGCCGCGATTCGCGTGGATGTAGGATTGCTCGACAAATTGATGACGTTGGTGGGAGAGTTGGTGCTCGCACGGAATCAGATTCTGCAGCACAGCGACACCTACGAGGACAGCGGACTTCTGGGCGCCGTCCAACGACTCAATCTGCTGACCACTGAGCTGCAAGCCAGCGTCATGAAAACACGGATGCAGCCGATTGGCAACGTGCTAAACAAGTTTCCGCGCATCGTGCGGGATTTATCGCTAGCGTGCGGGAAAAAAGTTCGCTTTGACATGGAAGGCCGCGATACGGAACTGGACAAATCGTTGATCGAGGCCATTCGCGATCCCCTCACGCATATGATCCGCAATGCGGTTGATCATGGCATTGAACCGCCTGAGGTCCGACGCGCCAACGGCAAACCCGATGAGGGGCGGCTGCGCATGCTGGCCTTTCACGAGGGGGGCAAGGTGATCATCGAAGTTAGCGACGACGGCGCCGGCATCGACGTTATGAAAGTGCGGGACAAGGCCATCGCGGCCAAACTCATCACTGCCGAAGCCGCCGCTCGTATGTCGCGTCAGGAACTGTTGCGGCTCGTATTTTTGCCGGGTTTCTCAACCACCGACCGCGTAACGCAGTTTTCCGGACGCGGCGTCGGGATGGATGTCGTCCGCACGAACATGGAAAAGATCGGAGGCGCCGTCGAGATCGAAAGCACGCTTGGCGAAGGCACAACCGTCCGGACCAAGATCCCGCTTACGTTGGCCATCATTCCGGCGCTGATCGTTTCGAGCGGCGGCGAACGCTTCGCGATTCCGCAGGCCAGCCTGTTGGAGTTGGTGTGGCTCGACCCAGAGCAGGCGCAGCGCGGAATTGAATGGTTGCATGGAGCGCCCGTCTACCGGCTGCGCGGAGCTCTATTGCCGCTTGTCTTCCTGGATGAGCAATTGCAACTTTCCGCGGCGCGACCCGAGGGCGTGGATATCAATATTGTCGTGTTGCAAGCCGATGATCGGCCGTTTGGATTGGTGGTCGATGCAATCCGCGACACGGAAGAAATTGTTGTGAAGCCACTACAAAAACAACTGAAGGGAATTGCCGTGTTTGCCGGCGCGGCGATCATGGGCGATGGTCGGATCGCGCTGGTGCTGGATATTGCCGGCTTAGCGCAGCAGGCCAGCGTAATCGCGGGCGCCAAGAACCGCACGCTGACGGAAGAACCAGATTCGTCACCTGCCGCCGAGGAAACGCAACCGCTCTTGTTGTTCGCGACGCGAGGCGGCGGACAAATGGCGATTCCCCTTTCCCAAGTGGCCCGGCTCGAAGAATTTCCACGCTCCAATTTGGAATGGCTAGGAGAGAATCAGGTCGTGCAGTATCGCGGCGACATCTTGCTGCTCATTGACGTGGCCGAGGGAATGCAGCACCTCGCGGGTCGTGGCGCCGCTACGCCCGCGGCGTCTGCCGCGCCCGACCAGTCGACCGAGACAATTCCGGTGGTGGTTTACGGCAGCAACGAGGAACGCGTCGGTTTGATCGTCGGCAGAATTCTCGACATCGTCAACGAACCGGTTACGGTCCAGGCGCGCGCTAACCGCCCCGGAGCGTTGTTTACATCGATCGTTCAAGACAAAGTCACCGAGTTCGTCGATGTTGCGGCGCTCGTTCGCCAAGCGCAGCGTGGCGCTGAACCCTCTACCAACTGAGCCTCCCGACCGTCCGCAACCATCATGGCGACCCCGCAACAATTTTGCACCTTTTACCTGGGCGAGCAGTGCTACGGGCTCGACGTGCTCCAGGTGCAGGAGATTGTCCGCAGCCAACCACCCACGCGCGTGCCCTTGGCGCCTCCTATGGTGCTTGGCTTGATCAACTTGCGGGGGCAAATTGTGACCGCGATCGACCTGCGGCGCCGCTTGGGGTTGCCGGAGCGAAGCGAAGGCGGCGAGTCGGTCAATGTGGTCGTGCAGACCGACGATGGCGCCGTCAGCCTGCTTGTGGACGAAATTGGCGACGTACTTGGCGTGACGCATCAGCAGTTCGAGCGACCGCCCGAGACGTTGCGCGGCGTCGCGCGTGAACTGATTCGAGGCGCCTATAAACTGCCCGACCGGCTGTTGGTGATTCTTGACTTGGAAAAGATCGTTTCGGTAACTGAGACCGCGAATTCGCCTGCCTGATCATGACCCAACTTGAAATTTGCACCGGGTGAAACACCACAAACTTTATGGCAAAGAAACGTCCTACCCGTGCGGCGCGCGTCGTCGCTCACCCTTCGGCCAGCCATTCGCTCAAAGTCGCCGCGGCGGCCCTTGACTGCGTTCAGGCCAACGTCATCGTGGGCAATCTCGACTTCGAGATCGTTTACATGAACGATTACGCACTCCAGACGCTGCGAAATATTGCGGATCAGATCCAACTTGCCTTTGGAGTTGCCGTGGACGACATCGTCGGATCGTCCATTCACAACTTTCACAAAAACGCCGGGGCCGTCGAAAAGATCCTCACCGCACCGGGCGCGCTGCCGCATCAGACCGCGTTCACCTTTGGCAACGTTACGTTGGAGGCTCGCATTAACGGCATTCACGGCCCGCGCGGTGAAGCGCTGGGTTATGTCGTGGGTTGGGAAGATGTCTCGTATCGGCGGCGGTTAGAACTCGATTACGCCGGCCAAATTGCCGCCCTCCAGCGTTCGCAAGCCGTGGTCGAGTTCGAACTCGATGGCACGATCATCTCCGCCAATGAGATTTTTCTCAAGGCGATGGGCTACCGCTTGGAGGAAATCCAAGGCAAGCACCATAGCCTGTTCGTCGACGATGCGATGCGCACTAGCTCGGAATATCGCGATCATTGGCAGCGGTTGAACCGCGGAGAGTTCATCTCGGGCGAATTTCGCCGTATCGGCAAGGGAGGGCGCGAAGTTTATATTCACGGGGTGTACAGCCCGATCCTCGATCAAGCCGGCAAACCATTCAAGATCGTCAAGTTCGCCAACGATGTGACGCAGTCGCAACTGTGCCATGCCGATTACGAAGGACAGGTCGCCGCGATCCGCCGCGTACAGGCCGTCGTGGAGTTTCAACTCAATGGCGAAATTGTCACCGCCAATGAAAATTTTCTCAGTGCGATGGGTTACCGCCTGGATGAAATTCAAGGCAAACATCACAGCATGTTCGTCGATCCCGGCTACGCGGCCAGCGGCGAGTATCGGCAATTCTGGCTCGACCTGGCCGCGGGTCGGCGAAAGACAGGTCGTTTCCGGCGCCTTGGCAAAGGAGGAAAGGAAGTGTGGATCCAGGGTTCGTACTTTCCGATCCTCGACTACGCTGGCAAACCGTTCAAAGTAGTGAAGTATGCGACCGACATCACGCAGTTAATGCAAATTGAAAACGCCCTGGAAAGCACCATTCATACGCTCGCCAGTTCCGCTCAGGAGTTGACCTCGGTCAGCCAGCAGATGGCTTCCAACTCCGAGGAAACCGCCGCGCAGGCCAACGTGGTTTCAGCCGCTGCCGAGCAGGTGAGCCGCAACGTGGAAACGGTCGCCAGCGCCGCGGAAGAAATGGGCGCCAGCATTCGCGAGATCGCCAAAAACACTAACGACGCCGCGCGCGTGGCGACCTCCGCTGTCAAAGTAGCGGAAAAGACCAACGCCACGGTTTCCAAGCTCGGAGAAAGCAGCGCCGAAATTGGCAACGTCATCAAGGTCATTACCTCGATCGCCCAGCAAACGAACCTTTTAGCGCTCAACGCTACGATCGAAGCAGCGCGGGCGGGCGAAGCGGGCAAGGGCTTCGCGGTGGTCGCCAACGAAGTCAAAGAGCTGGCCAAGCAGACCGCGAAAGCCACGGAAGACATCGGCCGAAAAATCGAAGCGATCCAAACGGACACCAAAGGCGCGGTGGACGCCATTGCGCAAATCGGCGCCATCATCGGCCATATCAACGACATTCAAAGCACGATTGCCAGCGCCGTGGAAGAGCAAACGGCCACCACCGCTGAGATCGCTCGCAATGTGGGCGAAGCCGCGTTGGGCACCCGCGAAATCGCCCAAAATGTGTCCGGCGTCGCTCAGGCCGCCCGCAGCACGACCGAAGGCGCGGCGAACACCAAAGCCTCGGCTGACGAACTGTCGCGCATGGCGGTAGAATTGCAGCGGCTGGTAACCAAGCTCCAAGAATAACGCGAAAAGATCGGGACGAAATGGCGTTGGATCGGAGGCTTCGCGCATGCAGGCATTGGTGATCGACGACTCCCGGGCCGTCCGCATGCTCGTGGGGAATATCCTCCGCGGTCAGGGGTTTCATGTTTGCGACGCCGGTCATGGTCGCGAAGGTTTGGAAAAACTGCATGCCAATCCGGCCATCGGTCTCGTGCTGGTCGACTGGAACATGCCCGTGATGGATGGACTCGAATTCATTCAAGCTGTGCGGCGCGAGCGCGCCTGGGACGCCGTACAAATTGTCATGGTCACCACGGAAACAGAAAGCGAGCAGGTACAGCGGGCGATGGCGGCCGGAGCGAACGAATACGTCATGAAGCCGTTCACGCCTGAGGTGCTGATCGCCAAACTTTCCTTGCTGGGAGCCTTCGAGGAATAACCGTATGGACAGGATTCGCGTCCTCGTCGTGGACGATTCGTTCGTCGTGCGGCGGGTCGTCACGGAAGAACTTATGGCGCAGCCCGACATCGAGGTCGCCGGCTCGGCGGCGACGGGACGCATCGCGCTCGAAAAAGCCGCGCAGCTCGATCCCGACATGGTGATTCTTGATATCGAAATGCCCGAAATGGACGGGCTGACGGCCTTGAGTCACCTGCGCCGCAGTCACCCCAGGACCAAGGTGATTATGTTCAGCTCGCTAACGGAGCTCGGCGCCGCAGCCACGTTAGAAGCCTTGTCGCGCGGGGCCTCGGATTTCTTTCCCAAGCCGTCGGGCGCCGGCGGGTTAGAGGCGTCGCGCCAGTTGATTCGCGCCGAATTGATTCCCGCCATCCGCGCTCTCGGTCAACGCCCGGATAAGCGATCTCGCCATGCGCCGCAGACAGTGGATAAACCCCCATCGGGCGCGATGCGCGCGCGGCCCGCCGGTCGGATCGATGTAGTGGCGATTGGCGCTTCGACGGGCGGCCCCAACGCGTTGATGGAGCTATTTTCGGGATTGCCTGCCGATTTCCCGGCGCCGCTGCTTGTCGTTCAGCACATGCCGCCCATGTTTACTCAAATGCTCGCGGAGCGGCTCACGAAGCACTCGAAGATTGCGACAGTCGAAGCACAATCGGGCATGGAGTTGACGCCAGGCAAGGCGTGGATCGCTCCGGGCGACTTTCATTTGGAAGTCGTTCGCGAGGGATATCGTGTGCGTACGCAGATTCACCAAGCGCCGCCGGAAAATGCGTGCCGTCCGGCGGTCGATCCGTTGTTTCGCTCGGTTGCGCGCGTTTTTGGCGACCATTGCCTGGCCGTCGTCCTCACCGGCATGGGGCAAGACGGCCTGCGCGGCTGCGAAACCATCCGAGCGAAAGGGGGACAAATCGTCGTTCAAGATGAAGCCACGAGCATTGTGTGGGGCATGCCGGGGAACGTCGCACGCGCCGGTTTCGCCGACCAGGTGACACCGCTTCCCAAGCTGGCCAGCGAAATCATGCGCCGAGTGAGTAATAACCGTGGCTAATTGGTCCGTCACCCCAGAGAACTTTCAGTTCGTGGCGAAGCTGCTCCACGAGCAATGCGGCCTGGTGCTCGAATCGGGCAAGGAGTATCTCGTTGCTTCCCGGCTGACTCCACTCGCTCAAAAACACCAGGCCGGCAGCGTTGATCTTTGGATTGAACGCGTCCGTGACGGTCGCGTCAACAACATGGCGCCGGAAATTATCGAAGCCATGGTGACGACCGAAACGTCGTTTTTTCGCGACCTGCATCCCTTTGAAACGCTCAAGAAGTTTGTTCTTCCCGAGTTGATTGAGCGCCGCGGCGCCGAGCGGCGACTGAACATCTGGTGCGCGGCCAGCTCCAGCGGCCAAGAGCCGTATTCCGTTGCGATGCTGCTGCACGAATACTTTCCTGGTCTGAGCACGTGGCGCGTCAATCTGGCGGCGACCGACCTCTCGCACGCCATGCTGGAGCGCGCTCGCGCCGGTCGCTACTCGCAACTGGAAGTCAATCGAGGGCTGCCGACTCCGCTGTTGCTGAAATGGTTTCGACAGGAAGGAGCCTTCTGGTGCATCGACGATCGTTTGCGAAAAGCAGTTGACTTCGCGCCGATCAACCTGACGCGACCCTGGCCATCGATGCCCATGTGGGATCTCATCTTTCTGCGTAACGTGATGATCTACTTCGACAACGAAATTAAACGTTCAATTCTCGAGCGTGTCGAGCGAGTGCTTCGCCCGGATGGCTATCTCCTCTTGGGCGGGGCCGAGACTACGCTCAATTTGAGTGACGCGTTTTACCGCGTGGAAAGTCTCCCGGCGGGGTTTTACCGAAGAAAGTCGTCGCGATGACTTCGGAGTTCACGTCAGCACCATGAGCGAATTCCATCCTGAAACCCGGTTGCCGCCCGAAGTCATCGAGGCTTTTATCTCGTCCGCGCTTATCGCCGTGCAAGAACTGGCCCACTGCGAGGCTGTTCCCGGCGGCTTGGCGACACCCCCCCTTACTTTTCCTGGCAATTCGACGATCGCCGCCATGCGTTTACTGCGGCGTCTTCCTGGAACGTTGACGCTTATCGTTCCGGCGGAAGTCGCCTTCCACCTTGCACGAGGCTATTTGCCCGAAGGCGCGGACCTGACCCACGACATCGTCGACGACGTCGTCGGCGAATTTGCTAACGTCATCGCCGGCCAGACGAAAACCGTGCTCAAAGGCTCCCCGTACCATTTTGCCCTATCGCTCCCCGCGGTGTCGCGCGCACCGTACGCGCCCCAGGTTGAAGACACCGCTCTGGTGCTCATCACTCCCGCCGGTCCCCTGTGGTTGGTGGTTGTGTTACCGCCCTGCGACGGAGCGTAAGCCCCCCTTTCGCGCCTCAACACAACGCTGGCGCGGCCAACCTCGGTATTTTCCGCAAAAGGTTCGCGGACTGGCGCATGTCCGCTCAAAGCGGACGAAGATCACGAGTGCCCGCGAAGTCGCACACTTGCTCGACGCGCGTTATGCCAATACGGAGCAGGTCGTTCTGCCTTGCGACAACACGAACACGTACACGAAGGGCACGTTATGCACGTTGCTTGAGTTGAGCCTTGAGGCGTTTTATGACTGTAGGTGAGTTGACGGCGGAGGCCCAACGAATGAAGTCTTTCTCAGAATTGTCGCCGCCCGTGTGACAAATCCCCAGCACGACTTTTTCCAGTTCTTCCGCCGAACCGAAGATCCCTTCCTTTACCATTCGATGGATGACCGATAGCGCTATTCTCTCAAGCGTTCCATCGTATTCGGGGTAAAGCTCTTCTTCCTCAACCAGTTCCAGCAGTTTGTTCGAGATACGAAAACGCTTGTCTTCGGACTGGCGCCATCCGTCTTCTGGACCAGCCCATCGCAATGCATTCCTAGCTCGTTCGATATCGCCGTCAAAGTCATCGGAACATTCTTCAGCATGCCGCGCCAGCGACTCTTCGGTAGCGACCGCAGCCGCAATGGCGTACCCAGCCGCGCTCACTTCAAACATGAAGGAGTAGATCGTCTCGTTGGAGTGACGTTTCAGAAAAGCACGGAAGAAGGAAACGCCGTCCTTAAGAATCGCGTCCTCAATTTCTTGTAGCGTGACGTTCTCTGCATGCTTCTTTGCCATTGATGAAACTCCCCGTGCGTAGTCTAACGAGCTTACTCCTGCCGATTTTCTATCTCCTATTCGCTATCGACGGGTTCTTTTAGCAAGCGGCGCCGGCGCGCTAGTTTTCCAAGAAGCGTACGTGTCCGGACTTTAGCGAATAGACGCCGCCAATCAAGGCGGCGCGCTTCTGTTTCAAGGCCCGCTGCGCCTCGGGCATGGCCAGGAGTTGCCGCATCGACCAGCGCACGTTCGCTTCTACGGCGGCGTCAATCAACGCTTGGCGCGGCTGGCTCAAGTCGAGCTGCTTCAAGCCGGGCGTGATCATTTTCACCAGCTCCGCAATGTGTTCCGGTTCATTCGCCGCGCCGCGCAGCGCATTGACCGCCGCCGTCACGGCGCCGCAGCCTTCATGTCCTAGCACCATAAACAACGGTGTGTGCAAGTGATGCGCTGCATACTGAATGCTACCAAGCACGTCGTTCGCAATGATGTTGCCTGCAATGCGAATTATGAACAGGTCGCCGAATCCCTGGTCGAATACCAATTCAGGAGGAACGCGCGAGTCGCTACAACAAAGCAACGTAGCGAAGGGTTGTTGCGCTTCCGTAAGACGCGACCGCCACGCACGACTCGCGTGCTGATGCTGCAAATCGTCTTGTACAAAACGCGTGTTTCCCTGCTTGAGGCGCTGCAAGGCCGAGGCGATGGCGCGCTCGGTTTCTGAGCCCGTCGCCTCCTGGGACAATAAAGATCGAGCGGCAATTCCTAGCGACGAGACGGCCGTCGCCGCCCCCAACAACACGCTTCGCCGCGACATGTGAAGAGGCGGCAGTACGTTCCCAATTGAAGGCGATTTCATATGAGGAAACTCCATGCGTTCACCGAGCTGCACATCATGATAAACCAATGAAGGCGCGCGTCATAATTGGCCTTTGGTCCTACGGGGTGAGGCAAGAAACAAATCATCTCGCGCTACCTCGGCCAAGTCGCCAAGCACAAATGCCGCCGTTCCCGCAGAAACAGCCGCGCGAGAACGCCGCGATGAATCGGAGGTCGGCAATTAACTGGGCGTTGACGGTGACGGAGTCACCGCGAAATGCTGGCGGATTGGGCGGTTGCGGCGCTTATCCTGAAGCGGGCGAACCCTGCCGGAGATCGCCGGCCGTCTCCTAAATCCAACGAATGCCACGAATCCTCGAAGGATCGCAGGGAGGAGCAAATCGTAAGGCGCCTCAGGGACAAACTCAAAGCGGCTGTGGTCGTAATGGCACAGGGAGGCAAAGAACACAATGCAGCTTGCTGTGGGAACTGAAACGCTCCACCGTGCGGTGTTCCGTGTCGCAGTGCATCGCATCGCCGTTCGTCGAGGATGGAACGGGACGTGAGCGCATCATTGCGCAAAGGACCACGTGGGCAAAAAACATTCACGCGCGGCCTAGCTGGCGTTACGCTCTGACTTGGATGCTGATCAATTCGATGGCGGCGTGACCCGACTTGCGAAAGGGACGCGGCAACGGTTGGGCGATGCCTTTTTCATCGACGCTACGGCACCGCAAGGTGTACTCGCCCGCGGGTAAACCCGGCAGCAACGCCGCCCAGTGAACTTTGGCCAGTCGCATCGGCCATGAGCGCGGCTGACCGGACTTGTCGAAACCGAGCGTGTCGCCGGGGATTTTGCCCTCGGGCAAGTCGCCGCCCCAAGCGCTCGGCGGCGCAAGAATCTCGGCGTCGGTCCATGGCGCCTGCGTGAAATGTCGGTCGCCCGCTGGCAAGTCGGTATCGCTGGGCGTGATCCACACCTGGACTTTCGAGAGACCCGAGATGCCGACCTGAGCGTACCCTGTGATCGGCAACGGCTGATTTGCGGGAACCTCGCGCGGCGCCGAGAGTGTGGCGGCAAACGTCTTGAGCGGGCTGTCGAGATCGTTGTTGCCGTCAGCGTAGGTGTCGTTGGCGTACGCTAGGTTCGTCAGCACGACATGCGAGAGCCACTTGATTGACTTGAAGCCATACGCCTCAGGCACAATCACGCGCACCGGCCCACCGCGCTCGCTGTCGAGCCATTGCCCATTGAGCTTATAGCACAAGATCACCGGCGGCAGGTCGAAGGGGTCTTCCAGCACGCGGCCCACCGGAAGCGAGCTGCGAAACATCTGCTGAGGATCGTCGTTGTGATAACCGTAGTAGAAGACGCGGCGCAGGTCCTCGCGCGGCTGCGTCTGCCAAAGCACTTCGCGCAAGGGCACGCCTTCCCACAGCCCCATGCCCAGCGGACAACCGATGTTCAGGCACGTCATTACCTTGGCGAACCGCACGGCGTGCGTCTCGGCCAATTGCAACAGACCTGCAAAGTCGAGCGCCGTATGGTCGGCCTTGGTCAACTGTCGGCCCAAGCGGGCGGGGTTGTCGGGGTCGGAAATGACTTCCAGCTTCCAGGTCTCACGTGTCAGTCCGACTTCGCGCTTCTTCTCTTCCGACAGCGAATGCGGCAGGGGCTTGCCGCGTGAGACATTGCGGAACTCCGCCGGTGGAGTAAAGAACGGCTCCAGCGACGCCAGCGCTTGTTCCAGCTCCGGCGGACGCGCCTCGGCCCTCGCAGGGAATTGCTGCCACGCAGCCAACGCCGTTCCGGCGACACCCAGACGAAGAAAGTGCCTTCGCGTAAGATACGCATGCTCGCGAAGGAAGCGAACCGTGTTGTGCATAGATGAGTCATTCTCTTCGTAGGACCGCATTCGCAAATTGGACATCCTCAGAAACTCCGTCCGCCAGAAGTGTGGATAACTGGCAATTAAGATACCATGTGTACATTCCCGTTATTACACGAGGTTCCCTATGATTCGTCGATGCTGCCTGACGCTGTTGCTGGGGCTCATGTCCTCGGTTGCCTTGGCGGAAACGCTGCGGGGAAAGGTCGTCGATGCGGAAACGGGGGCGTCGCTTCCTTGCCGGCTCTATGTTCAAGGGGCGGACGGCGCGTGGCGGTTTGCGCGTTCCGCCGACGCCGCCGGTACGGCGATCAAGTACGATGTCCAGCGCGGGCCGAAAAGTTTTGAAAAGCATGTGACGCTCTCGGCGCATCCCTTTGAAGTTGAAGCGCCCGCGGGCATGGCGACCATCACCGTCGAGCTAGGAAAGGAGTATCACCCGCTCACAAAAACAGTCTTGGTTTACGAAGGTACGCCGGAGATTAAGTTGCCACTGGCGCGCTGGATCACTATGCCCGCCCACGGCTGGTACTCGGGCGATACGCACATCCACCGCAAACTGGAAGACGTACCGCAGGTGATGCTGGCGGAAGATTTACACGTTGCTCTGCCGTTGACGTACTGGGTCCGCAACGCCAATGAGCCCGCGATTCGCGGCAAGCTGGCTGGCGATGTAAAGCCGGAAGTGATTACCGTCGCCAAAAATCGGTTTCTCTGGCCGGTGAATACCGAATACGAATTGTTCACCACGCGCGGCATGCCGCACACGCAGGGCGCAGTGTTCGTGCTCAACCAGCGCGGCTCGCTCGGCCTGGCCACGCCGCCGGTGCGGCCGGTCGCCGAGGCGGCCCATGCGTCGGGCGCGCTGCTCGATTTGGACAAGCACTCGTGGAACTGGTCAGCGATGATCGTGCCCGTGATGCAAGTGGACCTGTTCGAGCTGGCGAACAATCATCTTTGGCGGACCGAGTTCGCGTTCAACAATTGGACGCTCGACGTCCTCCCGCAGGACTGGGACATTGAGACCGATGGCAATGCCTACACCGAGTGGGGTTGGATGGACTGGGGCTTTAAGACCTACTACGCCTTCTTGAATTGCGGCTTTCGCATGCGCCCCACGGGCGGCACGGCAGCGGGCGTACATCCCGTGCCGGCTGGCTTCGGCCGCGTCTATGTGCACGTTGAGGGCGAGTTGACCTACCACAATTGGATCGAAGGCCTCGACGCCGGCCGCAGTTTTGTTACCACCGGTCCCATGTTGTTGGTGGAGTTCAACGGCAAGAGCGCCGGCGCCGTGTTTCAAGGGAACGATGCTCGCGAGGTTCGCATCACCGGCTCGGCCGAGAGCCGCTTGCCGCTCGACCGGATCGAGATGGTGGTGAATGGCGACGTAGTGCGCACCGTGCGGCCTGCGGATACCGCGACGAAAACCGGCGCCTTCATGACCGCCCTTGACGAAACGCTGACCTTGAACGAGTCGTCGTGGATGATCGTCCGCTGTTTCGAACGCCAGCCCGATGGCCGTATTCGTTTTGCCCACTCGGCGCCCGTCCACTGCGAGATCGACGGACCGGTGAAACCAAAACGGCGGGAAGTGGACTATTTCATTCGGCGCATGGAGCAAGAGTTAGTCCGCAACCGCGGCGTGTTGGCGGCAGAGGAACTTGCAGAATACGAGCAGGCCCTCAACATCTACCGCAAGCTGGCCACGCACTCGCGGGATTAAGCTTCGAGTTGCCTTCAGGCACGCCGATGGGTGTACAGGCCGAAATCCAGTCGCAAGCATGATTGCGTTGAAGGCGATCGTTCGCCACGTGTTTGGTCGTTCGTGACGCCGATGCGGGCATTCATCCTGCGGTATGAACAATCTCTCTTCTTGGGGAATCGCATCGTGCTTCGTAGCAGTCATTCCGCGATTTTGGAAATGCCCGAGGGAATTCACGGAACATGACGGACATTATGACCAGGGAAACGGAATTGGCGAGCGGCCGTTCGACGTGCCGATGCTCGAGCGCGGTTACCAGCCGCATCCGGATCCTCACTGCCGTGAAGTCACGTACTTTATCCATCCGCCGGTGGAAACGCCGGTGTCGAAGCAACAGCGCGAAGCGTTCCGAGCCATGGTCAAGAAGGACCATTACCGTTACTGGGGCCATGGGCAAGACCTCGGCATCGACGAGGGGCAAGCCGTCCTCCTCGATCCTTGGGTCGTTAGACGCGGCTATTGATTCGAAGAACGTGCCCTTCCGCGTCTGGGTGAACCACGATCACGTGGGGGCGATAGAGCCCGACGCGAGCCGCAAGATTGGGGGCACGGCTGCGTGCGCTTATTCCCCTATGTCAGATTGAGTTCTGAATTTCAAGGCGTCATTGGTCCGACTTCCACGCATCCCCTTTATACCGCGATGCAAGTAAGCCCGTGGCGGCATAAATGTCGATGTCGGCAATCAGAAGACCTTCTTCACCGTAGGGCTGATAGGTGAGAAGCGTACCGTCGGGGCGAATGACCGCTGAGGTGGTCGGCGAGCCGGGGCTGGCGCAATTAACTGTGGCGAAGTAGCAGGTGTGTTCTCGGCGGCTCGACAGAGCGCCGATTTTTCGTGGAAAGTGTTCGCTGGATCGGCGAACTTAGTCGGCCGGAAGGCTCCGGGCTCGGCTTCATGGAAATGTGGATGGAACACAAGATGGGCTCCGCGCTGCGCCGCCCAGCGAACGGTTTCGGGATACCGAAAACCTTCGTGGCAAATCGCAATGCCGAACGTGAGCGGGCCGGCGTGAAAGAGTCGGCGCCCGACGCCGGGCGTAAACGTCGCATCCTCCGACGGATCAAGTTGGACCTTGTCCTGGACGCCAGCGATGGAGCCGTCCGAATTGATGACCAGGGCGGAAATCCGGAGCTGGCCCTCGGCGAAGCGTTCTGTTCCTAGGACAACCGTGATGTTCCCTGTCGCCGCGGCGGCGGCAACGCGAGACCACGCCCGCTCAAGAAACACGGCGTCGGGAGGCGGAACCGGTTTGCCGATGCGATAGCCGGGGATGAAGCATTCTGGAAAGCAGACGATCCGTGCTCCGTGCGCGGCGGCTTGTTCGATAGCCTGTTCGGCGAGCGTCACCGACTCCTCAGGAGTCGCCGGAAACCGGATATTGGCGAGGGCGATGCGAAACAGATCCACAGACTTTCTCTCGGGTGGGAGTCGGTGAAGCGCGAGACAACGGCCTCGGGGCTTCGGCGCCTCGGGCGACGGGCGTTCGTCCATCACGGCTCCCGCGCCGCTCGGAGGTGCGTTTCAATTCTTGCTGCGAGATCGGTCGGGAAAGTCTGATGAGCGCTGGTCCGAAGTTCTTCGAGCGACCACCACCGCACCTCTTCAATGCCTTCGACCCGATGCAGCGCGCTGCAGTCCGACTCCAGGACGCCGGCATGCTGCGCGATCAAGAAGAACACCTCGTCCTGCGCGACGTCGCGATCGGCAAACCGGAATCGGGAGTGCCCGCTCCACAGCCGTTCTAACACAACGTGCGGGGCCCCCAACTCTTCGGCCGCCTCCCGTTGCGCCGCGTGCTCCGGTGTCTCGCCCGCTTCCACACCACCGCCGGGCGTCGCCCAGAATTCTCGCCCATGCCCATCGCTATGCCGGAGCAAGAGCAGGCGTTCGGTCGCATCGAACACCACCAGGCACGCGCGCGTGCGGCGTTCGATCTTCTGCACGGCAGAGTCTGGGGCCATGGAATAGATTTCTTTTGTTTAGGAAGTTAAACACCTGATCCGCCGCGTGCTGTGGGACGAATCTTGCGCCGCGATCGAAAATTCTGCCTATCCATGATTGGGCCGACCAACCATTGTGGTCCGAAAATGCACTTCCTCAAGTCCCCTTTGACGCAATGGGATCGAAGTTGTGGCGAGAAGGCGCTGCAATTGGGATTTCCGGAATGGCGCATTCGCGCCATACTACGGCGTTTCCAGATTACTACTTACGGGGAGGCGATTATGCGTTGGGTGCTCGTCGTCACACTGGGCGGGGTTTTGATGGGGATGGCCGAAGTGTCGGCCGAAGGGCCTGCGCCGCTTCGCCCAGCTCAGCGACAGGCGGCGATTGAGGCGAAGCTTGACCAGCCGCTTCAATGGGATTGGGCGGACCGTAAGCACGCGACACTAGCGGAGCTGCTGGCGTTCGTGCAAGAGAAACATGGCTTGAAAATCCGTTGGGACGCGCGATCCTTGGCGTTACTTCACGGCGAGCAAGCGCCGTTCGCAGGAGCATTCCCAACCTCGCCCGCCCAACCGGCATACTCGTCCAGCCCCTACGGATCCAATTCGAATGCGTCGTCGCCGCCACTTGCGCCGACGGCGGCACCGTATCCCTCTCTGCCACAACCGACGAGTCCGGAGACGACGCGCGCACCAAAACCACCGGTATCTCCTGACCCGTACCAATGGCCTCCGTTAGCTCCGAATGATGTAGCGCCGAAAGATGCCGCGCCATCTCCCGCGGCGTCGCCCCAAACGGCGGTGGCTCCACCCTCGGTTCTGCCCGCCACGAAACCTGGAAACGCGGCCGTGTCGGCGGTTGCCGGACCGGACTCGGAAAGCGCCAAAGCGAGCGGCGTCGCGGAACAAATCGCCTTTTGCATGGCTGCCCCCATCGCCGTCTCGGCCGTCTCTCTGAAGGAGGCCACCGTGCGGGAAGGCTTGCAGCAGTTTTTGGACGCGCTTCCTTTGAGCGAGGCCGCGGCGCTTCAAGTCGGAATTCCCATCACCACCCGCGCGCTGAATCTCACGTTGCTCGCCGATGAAAACTCGGTGTTGATCACGACGCAATTGCGGGCGAACGCCGCCAAAGAAACTCGCGTTTACCAGCTGGACGCTTTGGGCGACATGCCCCCGGAAACGCTGGTGCGGGTCATTACGCATTCGGTTCGACCTTGGAGTTGGCGAGGTCAGGTTCACGAGATCGCCGATGAACTGGCGTCACGCTGGCCGAAAACGCCGCTGCCGCTGCCAACGTTCGAGTTCAATGTATCCGAAGGCGTCAAACTCGCGTCGTCCGAGAGCGCTGGCCAGACCGAGCCCGCGTCACCGATTCCCATCGCCTCGGAAGAAACCGTCGCTGCGACAGGGCAATTGCTGGCCGGAAGCGCTGTCGCCGCGGTGGATTCCGTCGTGGCGGCTCTGGAGATCATCCATCATGGCGATCCTCCCACGGGCGTGATCGAAGTGTTGCCCGGCATGCTCGTTATCACCCAGTCCCAAGCCGCCCACCGCGAGATCGAAGAACTGCTCCACGCTCTCCAAAAAGGGAACTAAACGGAGGAAGAGCAGCGCCGGCAGCGGCGCAACATCCGCATGGGGGCCTCGCCGAAATTACAACGATCCTTTCGAGAGTTGCGTGCCCGGCTCTGTGGCGAACGCTGACACGCTCCGCTCCAGAAACGCAGGCTGAAGGATTTGCGTGATGCAGGTTCGCCGAGATGCAGACTCGGGTCTTTGTCATGCCATAACAAGGTCTTGCGTCCTCGACCGACGGAATCAATGGCGGGTCTAGGAGTCGCACCTAGCTGTCCGAGCTTATGAGGCTCGGCCGAGCGCTGGCTCACCCGCAAGTTGCAAGCCCCGGAATCGAACCGGGTTGCCGACCTTATGAAAGTCAGCTCAGCACCAACTAGCCTGCAATGCGTAAGTCACGATGAGGAGAGTCGAACTCCTACGCCATGCCGGCACGACGTTTTGAGCGTCGCATGTCTACCAGTTCCATCACATCGTGATTAAGTAGTGACTCGGACCGGAATTGAACCGGCGAACGTCAGCTTGAGGGGCTGACTGCAAATACCAACATCGCACCGAGCCATGTTCACGTCAGTGGGCCGAGAAGGAATCGAACCTCCACTGCTCATCGAGAAGCGACTGTTTTACAGACAGCTTGGACTCCCAAGTCCAATCGACCCATATAATCAAAAGTAACGCAGGCGGGACTCGAACCCACAAACACTGAGGTTTGAGCTCAGCCGCTATGCCCGTTAGCGCACCGCGCCATGACACGCCATTGTTAAAAAGTAGCTCGCCAAGGAATCGAACCTTGTCTAACAGTTTCGAAGACTGTCGTGCGAATCCATCACACTCGCAAGCCATGTTTAGTTGAATGGCCCATGTCGGGAATCGAACCTGATCTTCGCCCTTCGCAGGGTCGCGTGCGAATCCACGGCACTTTACAGACACATGAACTAAGTGGTGCAGGAGGGATTCGAACCCTCAAACACTTGTTCCTAAGACAAGCCGCTCAGCCGTTGGCGTACCACACCATGCAATGCAAGCGACCCATACCGGATTTGAACCGGTGATCTCCGCCGTGACAGGGCAGCGTCCACTCCAGGCTGGACCAATGGGCCGTTAACAACAGAGACGCCCTTGAGATTCGAACTCAACCACCCATGTTTTGCAGACATGTCCCGCACCAAGCGGAGTAGCGCCGTTCACGCGAGTAATCCTGGAGGGACTCGAACCCCCGATTGTCTCCTTGTAAGGGAGTCGCCTTCGCCGCTAGGCCACAGGACTGACAACCATTGAGTGGACCCACCGAGAATTGCACTCGGATTTCCGGCGTGCGGAGCCGGCGTCGTCCTTTTGGACCATGAGCCCGAAAGTTTTTTCAGCGGCTTGCGATGGCGCGACCGCGAAGGCATGTCTCCAAGGAATTGAACCCTGACCAACTGGGTTGGAGCCAGTCGTGCTGCCGATTACACCAGAGACACACGTAGATTACGCAACGTCAAATTCATAAGACTCCAACGAAAAAGCCCTTTGCGGCCGTTTGCAGGGCAAGCTCTTAATCCGAGCGTAGGAAGTACTCTTGAGCTGCGGGAGTTGGAATCGAACCAACGACCTCCTGGTTCAGAGCCAGGCGTCGCGACCAACAGCGACCTCCCCGCAATGTGGTCAACGTAAACGATCTTCGGAGTCTAGCTGGCGTACAATTCAATTCTGGCAAGCACCGTCGAAGCTGCGGGGGCAGGAGTCGAACCTGCGGACTCATGGTTCAAAGCCACGCATTTCTACCGACAGAAACTACCCCGCATCAAAAGAGCGCCCAGCGGGACTTGAACCCGCGCTTCCGCCCTGGCAAGGCAGTACGCTGCCGCTACATCATGGGCGCTAATCGCCTGTCATTAATTGTCAAAGATCTTCAAAGCGCCGGGAGGGACTCGAACCCTCGTCGCCGCATTACGGGTGCGGTATCTTGGACGCTAGATGACCAGCGCAAGGCACATAAGTGTCGCCGCAAGTGCATTCCGAGTTGTCCAATTGCATTGGTCCCCGGGCGCGCGCGGCACGTCAAATCGATCAGTAGGACCAGAGGGATTTGAACCCTCACCCCTCCGGGTAAGAACCGGGGATGCCGCCATAACACCTTAGTCCTATACATATCTAGGTCGGCATGGCCAAACTCGAATCGACGCTTCCATGCACCTGGAATCGCGGGTTGGCTGCTACGCCCCATCTCGAATCATCGCATCGAGTACGAACGGCGAAACTCAAACGCGAGTTCCCGGACCGCGTCTGGACGCAATAGTCGCTTGGCTCCGTTCTAACGACTAGTAGTGGGGGCGTTTTAGCTTACTTCACAATAAACAAAAAACCCGGCGCCATTTGTGACACCGGGTATTCAAGGGACGTTTCTTGAAGTCCACAAAGTATCACAACCGAAGGTAATGGCCACGCTGCGATTCCAACGCCAACCAGGCATCGGCGCCTTGCCCATACTCGTGTGTTCGAGGTTGTAGGTAAAAATTCATCATGGCAACGACTAAACTAAAAGGTGTTTGCTTTTCGCCGCATCAAACTTGTTAATGTACGTCTTTGTTTAAACAGACTCGGTAGCAGCATGAAGGTTCACGAAAATATGTATTTTGGAAATCCGATTCTGCACCTTAGACCGGACATGCAAAACCGCAGTCCCCGATTTCTTGCCCGCGCATATTTTCTGATGCGCTAGACCTCCGAATTATTTCTTGATTGCAAAACAAATTCGCAGCAAAACCAGTAAGGACGATTCCAACGCAAAGATAACGCAACGACATACGCGCTTGAGCCTTGGCCGTGACCGCAGGACGTTCCATCTACACGTCAAACTCATAGAGTTCGGGCAGGCGCAACGTCTTTCGCCATTGTTGCCGGGTGAAATGCGCTTTACCAGGATTCTCGCGTCGAAACGCCTCATACTCGTCTTGGTCTAATGGCTCATCGGTCTCGACGTCTGCATATGCGGCGGGCAAAGAAGTTTGCCGCAGGTGGTAAAAATCGCAGTATCTTTCTTCTTGAACTCGTTCTTCAAAAGTTCGGCTCATTGTTTTGATCGATCGCATCGGATAACTCGGCGTAAGTTTGGGTGGTTTGTATTACGGGATCGCGAATGGTCGCGGGCGCTAGTCAACTTCATCAAGGGCGAGTAAGGTTCGGGACTATGATCGATCGCTTGGCGCGGCGTGAGACTCTGTCCATGCTCGCAACAGAACTGCCGAGGGACGTTGAAAAAAGATCCGAGGCGCGACTCTAGCGACTTCGATTCGAGGAGGTAAAGGATCAGGCGCAAAGGGTGGATCTTCCGTCGTCAGAATTACTTGACAACGCGTGCTTACGAGACGTTCCAGGCCGGGATGGCCTGCAAGGTCGATCTCCGCCGATCCATCGCGCTGGATCACTGCCAAGACGCTTGGCCCCCCCTCTGCATCTTGGCGCAGCAAAAGCGTACTTTCTGATAGTGCAAAAGCGCGAAAGCTTCCCGCTTCGGCGTACTGGATGGCAGGTTCGGCGCAACGAACCGCAAGCAAGGCCTGGTAAAGCCGAAACATGGATAAATGCGGCTCACGGCATGTCTCCTCCCAGTTCAGTCGACTCCGACGAAATGTTGATTCCGCTTGAGGATCAGGAATCTCTTGGCGAGCCGCCTCATCCGAAAAGGCGCGAAAGTGTCGGAATTCCCTACGACGTCCTTCCGTCACGCATCGCCCCAGTTCCTCAGGATGATCGGTAAAGTAGAGAAACGGCGAACCCGCGGACCATTCTTGCCCCATAAACAGCAAAGGCGTGGCCGGCGCACAAAGCATCAACACGCTAACAGCGCGAAACGCGGCATGGTCGATCTGATGATGCAATCGCTCACCGAACGCACGATTGCCAATCTGGTCATGGTTCTGCAGGCAAAACACAAACCGGCGTGGGGGAATTCCTGTGGGATCCGTGCCGCGATGTTCTTTTAAATAGTCTGAGAACTGTCCGCAATAGAGCCACCCTTTATTCAACGTATCCGCCAGACGTGACATCGAGCCTTCAAAATCTCGATAATACCCTTCTCGATCTCCCGTCAGAGCGACACGGACCTCATGGTGAAAATCGTCCGCCCATACGCCATCGAGTCCCCAGCCGCCTTCGCCTTCAGGGCGCACCATATAATTAAGGTTGCGGTGATCTTCTGCGATAACGAAGGTGCGCCGACCATGAACCGACTCGCGAACGCGAGTCACGAGGTCAGCCACGAACTGAACACGACTGTCGTCGATGATTGCATGAGTGGCATCGAGGCGCAGTCCGTCCATGTGGTATTCGTGTATCCAATGCATGGCGTTCTCGATAAAGAATCGCCGCACCATGGAACTCGATTCACGGTCGAAGTTTAGCGCGTCCCCCCAAGGATTTTTGTGTGCTTTGGATAAATAGTGGGAGCTGAACGTTGGCAGATAGTTCCCTTCCGGACCCAAATGGTTATAGACCACATCCAGAAACACGGCTAATCCCAACCGGTGGGCCTCGTTGACCAACCGTCGAAGGTCATCTGGCTTGCCGTAGACGCGAGCTGGAGCAAACAGGTCAACACCGTCATATCCCCAATTGCGTTCACCAGGGAAGTCGGCAACAGGCATCAGCTCAATTGCCGTAACGCCAAGTTCACGCAGGTACGATAATCGGCGCATGACGCCTTGAAATGTCCCCTCAGGGCTGAAGGCGCCCACGTGAAGTTCATAAAGTACAAGATCTTTGTGTTGACGCCCGCGCCAGTTTTGATCAGTCCAGGGGAAGGAGAAAGGATCGACCACCTGCGACGGCCCATGAACTCCTTCGGGCTGAAAGCGTGACGCAGGATCAGGAAAATCGCCCTGATCGATGCGATATCGATAAAGATCGCCAGCCCTGACGCCCGCAACGTAACCACCCCAAGTGTCATCATGAAACCGTTCCAGCGGAATGACGCGCGGCGTCGATTCGAACAAGACAACTTCAACTTTACTTGTCTCGGGCGCCCACACCCGAAATCGCGCCCCATCGCGCTCGATCCACGCGCCCAAGGCGGGGCGCCATTGGCCGCACCATTCTTCCTCGACACGTGAGTTCAGTTGCACTCCAGGAAACAAACGTCGGCTCCTGTCATGTGTCTCATCATATGTGGTAAAGAAATTAGTCATCGTGCGTCTCGCCAGCTAAGTCGGCCGCTCGGCCTTCTAGTCCATTTACGAAAAGCGACCCAAATCCGAGAGGGTTTTAGTTGCCGTTACGCCACACCAAGTCAACAGTTGCGTTTTTCACAACCACATTGACTACGGCTTTCCTGTTTAAGTCCTTTAAACAGGATAGCTCCGCAGGACCTCTAATCCCAAAGTGCTGCGAAACCTTTTGTCTCCGGCGTGAAACTGCGTGCTTCGACCAGCGTTGAGTTCGGCTTTCCGGGACATTTCAAACTGATTAACAACCTGCGTTACTTTGTGCCGGGTATGGTAGAGCAATTGCAGTGCCAATAGAGTCAACGCGCCACCCTCATGGTCGAAAAAGACAACCGAAAGGAGTATGCGGAACTCCTTGAGTTGTGTTTGGTGACTCGCCAAACGTCAATCGTCGCGTCGAGAACAGACGACGTTACCAACCGAGCGCCTTTCCTTGAACCGAACGTCGACGCCCAGGCAAAGATTCTGCGCAGTTCGTCCTTAAAAACCGAAAATTTGGCTGAATCGCCAAACGCAGGATGAGCTTGAGTTGAATCCCTTCAAACAAAAAAATCGGGTAACAACTCCACGCCCGGCTCCATCGCGTAGTCACTGAACTCCGTTATCCCTTCGGCGACCAATACGTCCTCATCGACAAAGAAGTTGCCCGTACAGGTGCGGCTTTCGCGGGTTAGAATCACGTGCGCCGCATCGGCCATGATTTGCGGTTTACGGCAATGCCGCACGGCCTCGGGTCCGCCAAGAATGTTTTGAATTGCGGCCGTTGCAATTGCAGTCTTCGGCCACAGCGAGTTGACTGCGACTCCGGCTTCCCGAAACTCTTCCGCCATACCCAGAACACACAAACTCATACCATACTTTGAAAGCGTATAGGCCAGGTGTGGCGAAAACCACTTCGATTGAAGGTTCAATGGAGGGGCGATATTGAGAATATGAGGGTTTTCAGCCTGGAGTAAATGCGGCAAACATAACTGCGATGCCAAAAACGTAGCGCGTGTGTTAACTCCATGCATCAGGTCAAATCGCTTCATGGGAGTCGCCTGGGTACCTGCCAGGAAAATGGCGCTGGCATTGTTGATCAGAATGTCAATGCCGCCGAATACTTCAACCGTGCGTTCCACGGCGGTCTGCAATTGATCCTCGAATCGTACATCGACCACACAAGGCAGACCGCGTCCGCCAGCCTCCTCGATTTCTGCGGTCGCAGTATAAACCGTTCCAGGTAACTTGGGGTGGAATTCCGCCGTTTTGGCCACCACAACAATGTTAGCGCCGTCACGAGCTGCACGTAACGCAATCGCCTTGCCGATGCCGCGGCTCGCGCCCGTAATGAACAACGTCTTTCCTTCAAGCGTACGCATGGGCCTAATTGTAGGCGACGCCTGGCGCAGGCGGAACGGGGATGGCGAACACCCGATGTTGTCCACCCTTGGAAATGCTCCATTCATTCTAGAACGCTAGAAAGTTGGATATTTGAACCGATGTCGATCTCGGAGCGGTGAAAACATCAAGACGTACGCCGAGATCATCGCTAGACCTGTTGTTTTTGCAGCTTTTCCGTCAACACCAAGTGCAAATCAAACGGCGAGGACTTGATCGCCGCTCATGAACGGTATACCGTCTACCAAACAGAGCGTTTGATCCGGCCGTGCAGCGCGGCTGGCTCCTCCTGGAATTGGCCGCATGCTTGCATCCAAACCAACGGTGTTGCCCCGCATGACCGTGACCGACGCCGCGGTCATTCATCTGCGTGAGGAAATCGTAGCAGGCCGTTTGCCATCGGGTGAATTGCTTCCGGAAGCCAAAGTCGGTGTATTGCTTGGCGTTAGTCGTGCTCCCGTTCGAGAAGCCTTAGTGTTGCTAGAGCGCGAAGGGTTGATCAAATTCGACCGCCGAGGGACAGCGCAAGTTTGTACGTTCACGCACGAAGACCTACGTGAAATCGTACTCATGCGGGGCGCTTTGGAGCCTGTCGCTGCTCGTCTGGTTTGTGAACGGCGTAGTGATCGCGTGGAGCGCGAGTTTCAAGACAACCTGCGCGCCTTGCGCAGGTCGAAATCACTCTCTGATGTGACGAGGCTTGACGTCGAATTTCACCGTCTCGTGATGCGCCACGCCGGCCATCGCAGGTTACTTGCTGCGTGGGAGGCGCTCGCTTCGCAGTTTTTGTTCGTCCTGATGCGCTGTCATGGCGCCATCGAGGGCCAACGCGGTCAAACCCAAGATAGGACCTATCATGCGCACACGGAATTGTTCAACGCGATAAAGAGCGGCGACGGCGCGCGAGCCGAAGCGCTGGCCCGGCAGCACGTGAACGGTTGGCTTGTCGAGTTTGAGCAACTTGAGGTGTTTCCCGCCATGAAGGAGGCGGCCCTATGAAGTTCTTCCAATCGCTGATTCTAATTGCCGTTACTCCGACCTTAGCTTTCACTGATGACGACTTTGAGAAGCACATACGACCACTGCTCGTCGAACGCTGCGTCAAGTGTCACGGCCCGACGAAACAATCGGGCGGTTTGCGACTCGACTCGCGTGAGTTCTTGCTGCAAGGCGGCGATAGCGGGCCCGCGGCAATCATCGGTGATTCCGATGGAAGTCTCCTTACCACAGCGGTGATGTATGAAGACGATGTCCGAATGCCTCCTGACGGAAAGCTCGAAGAGCGCGATATTGCACGGTTAAAAGAGTGGATCCAACGAGGACTGCCATGGCCTTCGTCGGCTCGGCCGATTGAGGTCCCACTCGCGGAGAAGCCAAGTAGCGACGATCGATCAAATTGGTGGTCATTTCGACCGATCGCCCGAGTTGCAGGACCGCACGTCCGAGATCAGGGGTGGCTCAAGACAGACATTGATCGATTTGTTTTGGCGCGATTAGAGGCGCAAGGGCTTAAAACCGCAGCGTTAGCTGACAAACGGACTTTGATTCGCCGCGCCACATATGACCTCACGGGATTGCCGCCAACGCAAGAAGAAGTCGACGACTTTTTGCAGGATGATCGTCCCGGCGCGTTCGCTCGTGTCGTGGACCGACTGCTCGCCTCACCTGCGTATGGCGAACGTTGGGGCCGGCATTGGTTGGATATTGTGCGGTACGCTGACACGGCCGGAGAGAATACCGATCACCCCATTCCCGACGCGTGGCGTTATCGCAATTGGGTTATTGAATCTTTCAATCAAGATTTGCCATACAACGAGTTTATCCGCGAACAAATCGCTGGCGACATTTTGGCTCTGAAAGGACCGGAAGATCGTTATGCTTCGCGCGTGATCGCTACCGGGTTTCTTGCAATTGCACGCCGATTCGACCACGACAGCGACAAACACATGCATTTGACCTACGAAGATGCGATCGACACAATCGGCAAGACGTTTTTGGGACTCTCGCTTGGCTGTGCGCGCTGCCATGACCACAAATACGACCCGATTACGGCCAAAGATTACTATGCGTTGTACGGGATTCTGCAAAGTAGTCGTTTTGCATTCCCTGGATGCGAAGCAAAGCAGCAACCTCGCGACTTAAGCTCACTACTTTCGCCAGCCGGTCTAGCGCGCCGCAATGAACAACTTGCGGCGAAAATTGCGGCACTCGAATTAGAAACAAAACAGATCGAAGAGGCTCAAGCCGCGATTGCTGCGCGCCTGCAAACGGGTTCGGCAATTCGATTAGCCGCAGGCGAAGTCTCCGACGGCGGAAGTGGAAGCTTCACGCCACAAGAGATTGCATCGCTGAATGCGGTTGAAGTCCGTGTTGGCGAGGAGATCCGTCTTTCAGTCTCACCCCTCTCGAACTACGGCGCCGACAGCACGTTCATTGAATGGGAGATCACGCAAGCAGATGGCGCTCTCCGCTGGAATTTGACGACCGATGTGATTGATCGCTTTACCACGGGAAATCCGCAGCCGGATGGCTACGGCCACAACGCGGTATGGTACTTCTTGGACGGGCGCGCTGATCTTCGATTACTTCTCACGCAACAGCGCGACCTACAGGGGAACGTCGGTCTGCATGGGTGGGCAAGCGCGACCGATACACCTTCGGTATTTGTCAATTCCAATGAGTCGCCAATTCAGGTTTGGACCAAACTTCCGCCGCGTACGTTCTTCGCCCACCCGGCTCCTGATGGACCTGTCGTTTTGGCCTGGGTCAGCCCAATTTCCGGCAAGGTTCATATTACGGGCCGTATTGCAGACGCTCATCCGGGAGGTCCGGATGGCGTAGGTTGGACGCTCGATCACCATGCGAACAATGTGGTGTCCGATGTCGCGAAACGCGCGGCGTTGGATGTACGCACGGCGCACATCGAGCGGCAGCGTTCCGAATTACAACGTCTAGAAACAGCGTACGCCGTAAGCGAGGGGCTGGCTTCGAATGCAAGGCTCCATCTACGTGGCGACCCAGAGAAACTCGGGCCTGAGACGCCAAGGCGTTGGCTCGAGATTTTCGGCGGCGCACCTGTCCCACCCGACGGCGGCAGCGGCCGAGAGCAACTTGCCGAATGGCTTAGCGATGAGCAAAACCCTCTTACCGCCAGGGTTATGGCGAATCGGATTTGGCAATACCATTTCGGAAAAGGCCTGGTGAAAAGTCCCAACGATTTTGGGTCCCGCGGCGAAGTACCGACGCACCCCGAATTGCTCGATTGGCTGGCTTCGCAATTTGTGCAACAAGGTTGGTCAATCAAGAAACTCCATCGCCAGATCATGTTGTCCGCCACGTACCAACAATCGGTTGCGGGAAACCCCCAAGCAATTCAAGTCGACCCGAATAACGATTTGTATTGGCGGTTTGATCGCCGTCGCCTAAGCGCCGAAGAGTTGCGGGACAGCTTGCTCGCCGCCAGCGGACGGCTTGATCGTACCCATGGCGGCCCCCACTCTTTACCAGCGCAGGAAACGTGGTCTTTTACACAACACAATCCGTTTAACATGATTGACGAAACGAATAAGCGGAGCGTGTATCTATTGACGCTCCGCAATCGTCGACATCCCTTCTTCGCACTCTTCGACGGGGCGGATCCGAACGCCACAACGCCGCAGCGGCAGGTAACCACGGTTCCTACCCAGGCTTTATTCTTCTTGAACGATCCGTTTTACCATGCCCAGACAGAGCAAATCGCCATACGCCTCTTAGACAACCCCAACGATATTGCGCGATTGCAACAGCTCTATCGCCTCGCCTTTCAACGCCTTCCAACCGCTCAAGAACAGAATGCCGCGGAGGTATTCCTCCAGACGTATCGATCGAGCCTAGACCAGGCCGAGTCGATGGATACAGCCCGAACCGCGTGGGCCGCGCTTTCGCGCATATGCTTCGCCAGCAACGAATTTCTTTATCTGGAGTAGTTTGATGTCCCCTGCACCTATCAGTTGTGTGGCGCATGGCCATGTTTCTCGTCGCAGGTTTGTAAGCTCCGCACTAGCCAGTTCCCTATTGATGCCTGGAATACTGAGCGAGTTGCTCGCGGATGATACAGCCGATCCGCTTGCTCCCAAATCGCCTCATTTTCCAGGGAAGGCGACTTCGGTGATTTTCCTATTCCTTAGCGGGGGCGTTTCGCACGTTGATTCATTTGATCCGAAGCCCCAATTGTTTTTGGATCACGGCAAGTCGGTGTCGCTCGAAGATCATCCCGAAACCAAGGGACGCGCAGGGTATGAGAAGTTGGTCCTTAAGCGCCCAGACTGGCAATTTCGCCAGCGTGGCCAAAGCGGAATCGAAGTAAGCGACTTGTTTCCCCGTATCGGCGAACAAATCGATGATATCACCGTGATTCGTTCGATGCATACGAGCCATTCGAACCATTACAACGCGACGCTTGGCATGCACACCGGCTCGTTTGCATTTGCGAGACCCAGCATCGGCTCTTGGCTGAGTTATGGCCTAGGTTCGCCCAATCGGAACCTGCCGTCATTCATCGTTTTGGCGCCGTCCATGCCCTATGCGGGAACACAAGTTTGGGCGTCTGATTTCCTGCCCGGAGCGCATCAAGGAACGCGAGTAACTCCCGGCCGTGAACCAGTGGCGAATCTTTCGCGGCGAGTCGCAACTCAGCGACAACAAGAACTTGAACTCGAGGCCTGGAAAAGGTTCAATGAAGCGCACCGGGCGGAACGCGCCGACGATATGCAACTCGCTACGCGAATCAAATCTTTCGAAACGGCGTTCGGCATGCAAGAAGAAATGCCCGCGGCTCTTGATTTATCTCAGGAAACAGAGGAAACACTTAACTTATACGGACTTCAACGCGGCCAGGTCGATGGCTTCGGATGGCAGTGCCTTGCGGCGCGTCGTCTTGTCGAACGCGGCGTGCGTTTCGTTGAGTTGATCCATACCGGTTCGAGCGGAAATTGGGACTCGCATGGCGACATGGCGGACCACGGCCGATTAGCCCCGCAGGTCGATCAGCCGATCGCGGGGCTTCTCACCGACCTGAAACGCCGAGGAATGTTTGACTCAACGCTGGTCGTGTGGACGTCCGAATTTGGGCGCACTCCTTTTAACAACACTGCCGACGCGAAAGGGCGCGAGCATCACAATTGGGCATTCAGTTCTTGGCTTGCTGGCGCGGGCGTCAAACGGGGATTCGTCCACGGAGCGACCGACGAATACGGCATTCGGGCCGTCCAAGAGCCTGTTCATACCCATGACTTCCATGCCACGATTCTCCACTTGCTGGGACTTGATCACACCAAGCTCACGTACCGCCACGGGGGCCGCGATTACCGTTTGACGGACGTGCATGGCAACGTAGTTCAAGATGTCCTTGCCTAAACTCTCTCGCATTCCAAGGATCATCCGAGTCGCGAAGTCGGTACACTCGATTATCCCGTGTCAGCCGTTGCCGAGGCCATCTCGGAAACCCAGTTCAACGACGGTGCATAGCTATGTTGGGCCAGGTCAGCGACGTTAGCGGTTCAGCGAGACTCCGCCAGTCTGACGGACAACCAAGTCGCCGTTGTTAGGAAGCGAAGTTGGCGAACATGGCCTACGGTGCATAGGCATCAAACGATGCAACTTTCGTGCAATCGTTCGCGACGACACTTGGCCCATGTATTCTGCATTTCTGAATTCTTCGCGTCGAATGCCTCGACGCAGGTCGTCACTTCCGTCAAATTCAACCTTTACACGCAGCAAGCGCACCTCGGCCCTGGGGAAGACCATAGCGTGTGAGTCATCGTGACATGCCTAAAATGATGTCTTTCCTGCATCGCGGGAGTCAACCACACATGATCTTCAGAGCGTCGGCGACGAGTATCCTCGTGTTTGTAGTTATTATGAACTCGGCATTGGGGCAAGATTTGAACATGGGGCCTGTGCCGCTCACCGCGGAGCTTCGCGAACGCTGTCGGACCGAATTGCGGCGGGTGCTCAACGGAGACCAGTTCTGGCCTGCGATGCACGCGGCGGAGGCCCTCACCTTGCTGGGTGATAAGAAAGCCGTTCTGACAACGCTTCCTCCACGCCTAATGACCGAAAACGACCATCAAAAGCGCTGCGGGCTAGCTCGGGAAATCGCACGAACCGGCCAACGCGATTCGCTCAAAGTGCTTTGGGAAATTCTGGAGGATGAACATTCCAAGGGGCGAGTTCATGCCGCTGAAAGCCTGTACAAGATCGCCGAGGTGGGTGATGGACGTTTGCTGCGCAAGATTTGGAAACACAATAACGACCCGCGACTTCAAATTATGTGCGCAGCAGCTTTGGGTCGCGCCGGCAACACCAATGCGATAAAACAACTGCGTGAACACGTCGCGTCATCTGACTCCGAGCGCCGCAAACTCGCCGTTTGGATTCTGGGACTAATCGGGGAAACATCGGACATCGAACTAATTCGGAATGTCCTTCACGACGAGATTGAACCAACGACACGGGCGTTTCTAGTGCATGCAATGGCCTGTCTCGGTGATGAGGAAGGCCGCACGGAGTTGGGCCGTAACCTTTCGTCGGCCGACGCGGCAGTTCGTACCTATGCCGCTGAGTTTGCGGGATACTCGCGGTGTGTTGAGCTCCATTCTCGACTGGTCGAATTGCTGGACGATCCACTGCCGGATGTACGTGTGCGCGCGGCGCAATCACTCATCGCGTTATCGTTACCACCCGGCGCGTTGGGACTGCCTATCGCTCATGCGTCGGAAGACTTTCAGGTCGACGTTTATCCCGCCACAGAAGAGAATCCCCGCTATAGCGAAGGTTCAATACTTGCGTTGCGGGATGGCTCGTTGTTGTATGCGACAACCGAGTTCGCCAACGACAGTGAGGATCACTCGACCGCGTCGATCGTTGCTCGCAACTCGACCGACGGGGGACATAGTTGGGGCGAACAACGTCGGTTGCAAGAGAACATTGCCCGGCAAAACGTCATGTCGGTAACGTTGCGGCGAATGCCCTCCGGCGATGATGACGCGGCCCTAGGAATGTTCTTCCTGGTAAAGAATGGTCCGAGCGACCTCAAAGTTTATGTAAGGATCTCTCAGGACGAGGGAGAAACGTTTGGCGAATCAATCGTGGTCACGCCAGCTCCAGGATACCATGTAATAAACAATGATCGCGTGGCTATGCTGTCCAACGGTCGCCTGGTTTGTCCCGTTGCTTGGACAGGAAACGTCGTTGCGGGAGGGCATTTCGTAGCCATGTGCTATTTGTCTAATGACGGGGGCCACACCTGGCGACCAAGCGCCGACCGCCTCGACCAACCGAAGCGAGGAGCGATGGAGCCAGAAGTGGTCGAACTTTCCGACGGTCGTTTACTCATGATCATGCGTACGCAGCTTGGCTACATCGCCACAAGTATTTCAGAAGACGGAGGCGATCACTGGTCGGCGAGCAGCCAACTTCCGCTGCAGGCGCCGGAAGCCCCGGCTACGATCCGCACTATACCCTCGACAGGCGACCTGGTTTTGATTTGGAACAACACTTATCGGGCCGACGCGGGGCACGGCGGCAAGCGCACGCCACTCTCGGCGGCGATATCAAGCGATGAGGGGAAGACCTGGCGAATTACGCAACCGTTAGAGACCGCCCCTGATCTCGAATTCGCCTATACAAGCATGCTCTTCCACAAGGATCGTGCGTTGCTTAGCTACTACGTTCACGATGAACGCACGGGTCGTATTTCTTCGCGGTTTCGATCATTGCCGGTGCATTGGTTTACCAAGTCCGTTCACCTTCCGGAGTAGATGTCCGGAGCATTTAAGGTTCTGGTCCAAGCAGCGCCTTATCGTTGTCTACCTTAGACTTTTCCCCAAAGATTTACCTCACCCAAGGCAAACAAGCTGCGCGCCCCTGCGTACGGAAACGGAGAAAACCTCCAGGACATCCACGAAAGTCGGACAGTGAATCGAGCCCGCGCGATGACGCCTCTACGTTGAAATCCGTTTCTACACAACTTTTGTGTTTCAAAACAACTCTAGCAACGGCTTCCCTTCCGCCAGCAGATTGTAAGGCCGACCTTCGCGATCATGCGCTTCGAGATCGTGTACTCCCATAGCGTGATAGACGGTCTTGGCAATGTCGGCCGGAGTCGCGGGGCGGTCGGCAGGATATTCGCCATATCGATCGCTGGCCCCAAAAGTTTGACCGCCGCGAACACCGCCGCCCGCAATAAGGTCGGTTAAACAATGCGTCCAATGATCCCGACCAGCACCCGAAACGCCACCGGAGCGAGGATCTCCGATCTTGGGCGTGCGTCCCATTTCACTCGTCACCAAAACTAGAGTTTCGTCGAGCAACTCGCGATCGGTCAAATCTTCCAACAACGCAGAGAACCCGCGATCAAACTCAGGCAAGAGGTAGTTTTTGAGGCAGTTAAAGTTATCGCCGTGGGTGTCCCAACCGCCGGCGCTTTTGCACTGTCCAGCGATCTTCTCGTTTTCTTTCCAAAACACGGTCACAAAGGGCACGCCGGCTTCAACGAGCCGCCGGGCAATAAGTAAACTCATGCCGTTGACCGTCTGACCGTATCGTTCACGAACCTTCACCGGCTCCTGGGACAGATCAAAAGCCTCTGTCGTGCGCGACGAAACTAACAAGGCGGCTGCTCGCTCTTGGTGGCGATTCCAGGTAAAAGCTGGCGAATACCGGTCAAAGTCACGCCGGGCCGCGTCCATGTGCCTCAAGAGTTCACGACGTTGGAAAAATCGTTCGGGCGTCGTACCGCCTTCCAGCGAAAGAGCCGGAGCATGGAACTTGAGCGGCTCTTCTAAACTCCCCTGCACGTACAGGGGGTCGTGTTCAACGCCTAAACGAGCAGCAAACTGCCCAGGTCGCGTATAAGGCGCTTTGCTTGGCATATGCGGCAGCGTGATCGCATTGGGTAAATACGGATGCGGCGGACGTTTGGCCGCAACCACGGCGCCCATATACGGCCAATCATCGGGCATCGGTGTACGGTTGTTGCCAAGCGATAAGAACGTGGGATCGGGAACATGGCCGGTCAGATTGTGATAATACCCAGCATGATGGTCGTTCGTATTCACTGTGGCGCCAACGGAATTGACGACCGCTAGGTGATGCGCCTGTTGAGCCAAAAGGGGCAAGTGTTCGCAAAGTTGGACGCCCGGCGCAGAAGTTGAAATGGGTTGAAACGGACCTCGGTACTCTAAAGGCGCCGCGGGTTTCATATCCCAGGTATCAATGTGGGATGCGCCGCCGCAAAGAAAAAACAAAATCGTCGAACGCGCTGTCGCCGAGCTCCGTAAAGGCCTAGGCCGAGGCTCTGCTGGCGCTGGCTTACCCAGCGTCAACCCGGTCAAGCTACATCCGGAAGCGACGAGGAACGCCCGCCGATCAATCGAGCCCCGAGCGTGACGTGGCAACGTCATAGATCACCTCGCAAAAATTTGCATGAACATCTCATGCCGGGACGACGGTTACTGGACGATTTTCAATTACTCTCCCTAATGCATCAACCTATGTCAATGCGTTATACGGACACAGGTGACTTTGTCACGAACAAGACCAACGAACTTCGGGCTTGAATCGAGGTTTCTGTTGACGACTCGGATCAGAATACGTCATCGAATAGCTTTATCTAACGCGGTTGAATCGTGTCGGCTCGTTTGCGCGCGACTACCGCTTGCAGATATCGCGTCGCAGAAACGTACGGCGTCGGCCAGAATCAACCGACTCGCGTTATTGCCAAACGGTCGACTTTTTTATTCTTTCCACGACGCACTAAATCGATCGGATCAAAAGCGACGCCAAGTTTTTCACACGAATTGCGAAACCGCCAATTTACAAACTTGTACAAAGTCGTAAGGCAGTACGTGAATTCATACCGAACAAAGTTCGTTCTGCACTCTCTCACGCAACTTTTCTACTCGCGCGTGAAACTTCACGTTCCTAGAGTTGGAGGTCTTGAATCTGCTGGTAGATGTCGCGGTTCGCGAGCGGCGCCGCATACCAGTCGTTACTGCTTGCTAAGGGAATACACGGCTGCCATGATGCTGACGTCAAAGTTCTTCTCGATTGCTACCCAGGAGTAACATTGCGATGAACGCGAGCCCGCGCCGAACATTTCTGAAACAAGCTGGTCTTGGAGCCGTAACGCTATCGCTATCCCAAAGCGCCGCCTTCAGTCAAACGCAAAGTAAGATCGTATTGGGGGTGATTGGAGTCGGCGGGATGGGTGGCGGGCATCTGCGTTTGCTCGCAGGTAGAGAAGACACGGAAATTGCGTATGTGTGCGACGTTGACGAGGAACGACTGGCGACGGCGGTCAAAGCGGCGCAATCGATCTCTGGCCGGGCGCCAAAAGCCGTTAAGGATTTGCGTCAATTGCTCGATGATCGCGATGTGGATGCGGTGTTCATCGCGACTCCCGACCACTGGCACGCGCCGGCCGCAATTCTGGCGTTAAACGCTGGTAAACATGTGTACGTCGAAAAGCCGTGCTCTCATAACATTCGCGAAGGCCGACTTTTGGCCGACACCGCTCAGCAAACCGGCAAAGTGCTGCAAGTTGGCACCCAAAGCCGCAGCACCGAGTTTGTGCGTGAAGCGATACAACGCATTCATGAAGGCGAGATTGGCGAAGTTCTGGTTGCTAAGGCCTGGAACAGCCAACGGCGAGGAACCATTGGGAAAACTCAGCCAAGCGAACCTCCCGCCCACCTGGATTTTGATCTATGGGTAGGTCCGGCGCCAAAAACTCCGTACCGCTCGAACTTGCTTCATGCCGTTTGGCGTTGGTGGCGCGACTTTGGTTGCGGCGACATTGGCAATGATGGCGTCCACGATATTGATGTTGCCCTATGGGGTTTAGGAGTGACCACTCATCCCAGCACCGTAAGCTGTCTGGGAGGCAAGTACTTTTTTGATGACGATCAACAATTCCCAGATACTCAATACGCTGTATTTGAGTATCCGGTCGAAGGAGTCCCTCGGGGTCGAAAAAAGCAATTCATTTTCGAACAGCGAATCTGGTCGCCCTATGTTCAAGACGGTTACGAAAATGGTGCGGCGTTTTACGGCACAAACGGTGTAATGATTCTTGGTCATACTGTGGGATGGCGCATGTACGGCCCGCGAAACAAACTTCTTGCCGAGCAGTCAGGCAGCGCCGATCTTGGCGCGCATCATCAAAACTTTCTGGATTGCATTCGCAGCGGGCAAAAAGAAACCAACGCCCCGGCGATAGCGGGACATCGGGCTGCTACATGTGTGCACTTGGCCAACATTGCAGCGCGAGTCGAACGTGTCTTACACTTCGACCCACAATTGGAACAGATCACCAACGACGCGGAGGCGGCGGCGTTCGTTCGACGCACATATCGGGACGACCACTGGGCGACGCCCCACGGCGTTTGATTTCGGGAACACGCGAATGCATCGCCTGCACCTCGAACGCTGCATTACGAGCGTCGGATCGATGACCTTGGCGCCAACAAGACTTCGTTGCCGGCGCAACTGCCAAATATTTGACGGAATCGTATTCGGCATGCCGTTCACTCACCTAAACCCGACCAGGGCGTTGATGACATTCACGCTCTAGCGGTTAAACAAAAACGCGGGGTTATTGATCAATGCCCAGGCAAGGTCTTGCACCCCCACGAGCCGCCGGTTCTTGAGCATTAACTCACTCTGAGCAACTTCGGCTTGCAGCTTCGCAAATTCGGCGTCTTGCGAAAGGTAGTGAGCTGCGAGTTTCTGTTCCTGCTCCTCGCTGCGTTGTTCAGCCGGGATACGAACTATGGCCAGAATCTCCGGCGGCAGGCGATTCATTGTGAACGGTCGAGACGACGACGTCGCCGACAATCGAAACCGGCCAAGCGTATGCATGCCATCAGGATACTGTTGGCTGAAAGTAAAAGTGAGCGTTGTGCCGCCCTCAAAGCCGACATCATCGCGAGTTTCAAACACCGCCGTATGATTCTGACCAAAGGCCGGAGAGACAGCCCAACCGGCCCCATCATTACCATCAATCGCGCCCGTAATAGCCCAGCCAGTTTGGCTGAAGTCAGCCGTGGCGTTTTGCAGCGCCACCGGACTGGCTCCGCGCGGGTCAGACTTAGGCGCCGCGGTCAGCTTCAACTCGCTAAGCACAAAATTACCGTTCTGCGCACGCCCTGGTCCGCTGGCGGGTAGCGACGGATCGGCCAGCGCTTCTAAGCGTATGCCCGTCACGCCTTTCAAATCTGTGTGCGCCACGAGGGTGTATACGTCTCTGCCATTGCTACCCGAGACGAAAATCGAGCCGTCTTCCTTCTTGGCGAATTGAGCGCCAACCTGCGAAGTCATCTCTGCTACATCGAGCGGAAGCCATTGCACTTCACGCGACGCAGACTGTTCCCACTCGGCCTGTTTCGCCGGAATTGTCGCCTGATAGGCGTTAAGTAGCGCAACGAGTTGATCGTGGCCTTCTCCCGCAGCCTGCATTGCTTCGAGTCCTAGTTGATACTCGGTTTCCGTAGGAGTTCGCGCCAGGAATCGCAAAAATACTTCTTCAATGACGTTGCGGTCATCGGACTGGTTGGCCACAAGTTGAGCTAGGGCGCCGTCTGGACTATGGACCGCTTCGGCCACCGTGGGTCCGTTAATCAGCTTCATAACGGGCCCTAGAACGATGCCGCCGGAACGTTCGCACTCGCAGGAGCTTTCACGAACGGGTCGACCGAAGTCATCCAAGAACGGAGAGGCCACGCCAGCATCCGGAATTTGCGCTGCACGAAAACCTGCGGGAACGCCTGGTAGATTCGGCGTTGCCCCTGCAGCGGCGAAGATCGCGTCAAAGAGCGTTTCGGCTGGCAAGCGGCGCGGAATGCAATGCGAGTAATTGATGGTATCATCCGCATTCCACTCATTGGTGACCAAAGAGTGTTGGTAAGTTCGCGACTTGCAGATCGTGCGCAAGATGTGGCGAATATCAAAACCGCTCTCGACAAAATCTTGCGTTAGCGCGTCAAGCAGTTGAGGATTCGTCGCGGGGTTGCCAGCGCGAATATCGTCAATCGGTTCGATAATGCCGCGGCCAAACAGATAGCCCCAAAGTCTGTTCACGTAACTTTTGGCGAAGTAAGGGTTCTGCGCTGATGTCATCCAATGCGCTAACTGTTCGCGGCGCGAGACATCCGCAGGGGGCGCGTCGGCATGTTGATAGGGAAACGCTGGCGGCGCCACCTGGCCGGTCCGTTCATGTGTGACGTCGCCGGAGCCGGTGTCGTAAATCACTTCAACAAGCGGTTTGGCGCCCTCGACTGCCGATCCGCCGATTTTTTGTCCGGCGAACGTTTGATCCTCTTTCAAACCAACCTGCGCAAAGTATGCCGCCAGATGGTAATACTGGTCCTGCGTCCATCGTTCAAACGGATGGTCATGGCACTTGTTGCAGTTAAACCGAATGGCGAGAAACAAGTGCGTGGTGTTCTCCATTGTGGCTGCTGGGTCCCGAAGAATCTTGTAATAGGACGCCGGTGGATTCTCCAGATTCGAACCGCTAGCCGTCAGCACTTGCCGTGCAAATTCGTCGTATGGCGTGTTCGCCGCAACTTGCTGTTTGATCCAGTTGCGCAGGGTGATGGAGCCTTCCTCACCAAGAAACTTGCGATTGACCTGGAGCATGTCGGCCCATTTGTTCGTCCAGTATTCAACATACTCCGGATTGCCTATCAGGCGATCCACCAACGCATCGCGTTTTTCACGGGTAGGAACCGGATCAGCTAGGAATTGCCGAACCTGCTCCACGGTGGGAGGCAATCCGGTCAGGTCTAGGTAAACCCTTCGGACAAACTCTTCATCTGTGCAAAGTTCGCTTGGAAGTATCTTGACCCGTTGAAGTTTGTCATAAACGTGCTCGTCGACGTAGTTAAACATCGGCGGGTTCGACCACGCGAAACCACTGCGATCACCCATCACAGTGATCGTCGTTGCGGCGTAGGCGCCTTCATAGCGAACCAGCACCGGGGCCTCGCCGCGTCGCAGGGTCGTCACCAATCCTTGAGCATCGGCTTCCAGCAGTTCAATATCGCCGCTTTCGATAAAGGCTTCATTCGTGACGTCCCGCGTCGCTCCATCGGCATAGGTGGCGATCACGCGCATTTGTTGCTTCATACCGGGACGAGCAATGATGGGATCCTTCGGAAATACTTCAATCGACTGGACGCGAGGCGCATTCAAGTCGAGCTTCGATCCTGAGGCGATCCATTGCCGGACAAGCTCGTAAAACGGCTCGCCGGGTCGCGTACGAACACCTCCTTCATGCGGTATGCTGCCGCTGGCTTTAAGCAACATCAGGCTCTGATCAGGGGCCACACGATTAACGCGGCGAGCGCCGTGGTCGTCGGTAAAAGCGCGGTGGTCGTAAAGCGAGTCATATCCGCGCAGTGACAGCTTGAAGCCGCGTTTTCCGTCTTTCGAACCATGGCAAGTGCCGGCATTGCAACCCATCTTCGAGAATGCAGGCTGCACATCTTGCACAAAGCTGGTGGGACGCGCCACACTGGAGCCGCTGACATGCACCGTGACCGGAATAGAGTGCGCGCCGAACGCAAAGACGAGTTGCTCCTGGCCATCACCTTGCGGCCGCACAAGTCCGTGATCATTCACCGTGACAATGCGCGCTGGTTGCGCTAGCTTGACTATTCGAGTCAGATCCACGCGCTCGCCGGTGTCCAAAACTCCGGTAATGAGCAATTGACGGTAGTCAAACTTATGCGCCAATTCGATGGTTTGCGGTTCCGCCTCCAGAGACGTTACGTGCAGTCCTGCTGGAAGCTCTTCCGCTTGAACCGTACCCGCAACGAGTAGGATCAAGACGTTTGTCAACCAGCTCGTCAGATGACTCACTTTCATCTTTGACTCCATTACGCCGCGATGATGTTTGATGAGGAAGATGATTTTCGACAAAGTTCGGGATAATTGAGCGACTACGGTTGCGAGCCAGAATCCTCGACATACAAGATCGAGGAAAAAGGAATCAACAAGCGAGGCTGGCCGCCTTGCTCTAAAACCATAAAATCGTTGTCCGCGTGGGCAATCACACCTCGGACTTTAGTCGGAGCTTCCAACCGTAGCGTTACGGTTACATTCTGTCCGATCCAGTGCTTAACGAGGTAGTCGCTCATTGCCACGATACTCCACGATCGATGTATGGGCAAAACGGCGGATCACTGCGCGCCGCTAGGTTGCAGCGGCACAGGGTAAAACTCAGTTTTCACTTCACCGGAACTGGCGTCAATCAACCGTACCTTGCCGTCAAACCCTCCCGCCGCGAGTGTTTGACCATCGGGATGAAACTCGACCGAAAACACACCGCCATCTTCGACTTCGTTACGGGAGATTTGCTTTCCGTCGTTCGCATCGTACACGCGAATTTCGCCGGCGCCATTGTAACTGCTTGCAGCGGCGATCCGATTACCATCGACGCTGTACGCTACATCAAACAATCGTCCTGGCATCGAACCGAATTCGCGAATCTTGTTGAAATCGTCGCCAATTTGTCGCGCTTGTTCGCGCACCATGCGATAAATCTTGGGAGTACCGTCTGCACCGCCGATCAACAGTTCATCCTTCGTGGGATGTCGGTCGACAGCGTGTAATCCTCCCTTGAGAGCCCCAGGCGTAATACTCGTGATGTTGTCAATGAAACGTTGGGTTGGAACATTGATTAGTTTCATTGACATGTCGCGGCTCACCGAGACCACATGGTCGCCTTGAACTGAGAACACCGTGTCGAGCACCCAATCTTCGTGCGCGCCATTAAACAAAACCTGTTGGCCCGTTTCTACACTAAATCCTCGAAGCGTTTTATCGGGACAACCAAAGGCAATGAGCTTGCCATCGGGCGACCAACTCCCGCCGTAGCAGGTATCGTAGCCCACGGGTATCGACAATTGGAGTTCATGTTTTTCTACATCCCAGATTTGCACTTCGCCCAAGCGTCCCGGCGAACCGCCCGTAACGAGTAATTTTTTTCCCTCGGGAGAGAATGCGACCGATTCGATGCGTTCCGACATACCAACCAATCGTGCGACGATTCCAGAACCGTCGGCGCGATGCAACACCACTTCATGATACCCCGATGCGGCCAACAAGGCGCCGTCGGGAGAATAATCCAACGCCGTGATATATGGCGGCATTTCGTAGGTGGGAGGATGCGCCATGTCAAAATGCGGGCGCGTCGACATTGGCGAGTCATCCTTAGCGCCCTGAGCAATCCATTGCAGGATGATTGAGATCTCGGATTCCTTGAGAGGAGGCTTGCCCTTGGGCATAGCAGCTTCTCCTCCCTCGGGCGTAATTTGTGCGATAAGGTAGCTCGCGTCCGGCTTGCCTGGCGTAATTGCCGCCTCACCGCTTTCTCCTCCTTGAAGCAAATTGGCGAAATCGGTCATCTCATACTCACCGCCCTGTTTGGCAGGTTGGTGACAACCTTGGCAATTCTCCTGAAAAATTGGTCGAACCTCACGATAATAACTCACCTCGCCGGTAGGCGGCGGCCCCTGGGGTTTCGATTCATCCGCAAACGCGGCGCACGCCGCGAGTCCCCATACAACCGGAAGAACAACACGAGCAATGAACTTCATTGCGGAGACCTGAAAGCTGAAGGTGGGGTGTCGTTCTGCCCTAACAGGCTTTCGCTTTTGATGGTCGGCGCGATGATTGCCAGGAGAGAGATAGAAGCGAAAGACGCGAGCGGGCGAAAAACGTGGAATCCCGCGATAGCGGAATCAAGTTACCAGGCGGTTAACACTTTCCCAAGTTTATTGCAGACATGGCGCAATTGCAATCATCAACGCTCTTTGATTTTACATCGGAGGATGGTGCTGTCCCAGAGCGCCGGTTGAGCCGAACCACTGCCTTCTGGCGCGATTGATCCATTGGCCTAGGAGTAAGTACAACGAAACCGCCTTGGGACTTTCGCTCGGGCCAGGAATGCGCACAATTCATCAAGGAGCCTATAGAAAGGCTCCGTACTAGTTTTTGCGATCGCCCTCGAATGGTTGGTTCATTATGGTTCGTACCCGATTTGCTCCCAGTCCAACCGGATATCTTCACATTGGCGGTGTACGCACCGCATTATTTAACTGGCTGTTCGCGCGCAAACATGGCGGCCAGTTCATTCTGCGCATTGACGACACCGATCAAGAACGCAACGTCGAGTCGGCACTTCAACCCATTCTAGACGGTTTTCGCTGGGTTGGACTGGATTGGGACGAAGGTCCCGAAGTTGGTGGACCGCACGGCCCGTACTATCAGTCGCAGCGCAAACATCGTTATCAAGAGGCAGTGCAACAACTGCTTACCAATGGGTTTGCCTATCGCGATTACGCACGCCCCGAGGAAATCAAAGCCGAGCGCGACGCCGCAGAACAGGAGAAACGATCGTTTCAATACAGTCGCCGCTGGCGCGCCGAAACCGATGCGGACGCCGCACGCTTCGAGGCGGAAGGACGGCAAGCCGTTGTAAGGTTGCTCATGCCGCGCGAAGGCGCCTGTCAGTTTCGCGATCTCGTGCGTGGCGACGTCGAGTTCCAATGGTCGGACGAGCAAGATCACGTCATTCAAAAACCCGACGGGTCCGCTTTATACAACCTGGCCAATGTGGTGGATGACTTTGACTTTCAAATCACCCATGTGATCCGCGCCGAGGAGCATTTGCCGAACACGCCGCGGCAGATCTTTATTGCACAGGGCTTGGGTTATGCGCCGCCCCAGTATGCACACTTGCCGTACGTGGCCGAACCGGGTAGCAAGAACAAGTTAAGCAAACGCAAGATCCACGAGTATCTGAAAAACCCCGAATTCAAGAAGATCTACGAACATGGCGTTCGAATCGCGCAAGCCGTCGGTCGCACGGTCTCGGCCGACACGTTTAATCCCGTGATCGTCGATTTCTATCGCGACGTGGGTTACTTGCCTGATGCGATTGTGAATTACCTCTTGCTCTTGGGTTGGGCGTTCGATGATACGCGAGAAGACTTTACTCGCTCCGAGATGATCGAAGCATTCAGTCTGGAGCGAGTCAACAAGGCTCCCGCCAGTTTCGATCCGCAAAAACTGTTTGCGTTCCAAGAGCGCTATATGCAGCGTATGCCCGTTAAGCAAAAGTCGGCAATGGCCTTGCCGTATTTACAAAAAGCGGGCTACATTTCCGAACCGCCCCCTTGCGATGTTGGTCCTGTACTTATCAAGATCGTTGCAGCAGCAGGAGACCGCATCAAGACGGCCGGAGATGTTCTGGACTACAGTGATTTCTTCACCGCTGACGATCAACTTTCCTATGACGAGAAAGCTTTCGAGAAGCGATTGAAAAAGGCGCCGGAAGCCAAACTACTACTGGCCAAATTCCGAAATGTTCTCGCAGACGCCGATTCGTTTGAAGTCGCAATGACCGAGCAACTGCTCAAAGAGTTTTGTGAGTCGGAAGGAATTAAGATTGGCGATGTGATTCATGCCCTGCGCGTTGCCGTCACCGGAAAAGCCGTCGGCTTCGGGATGTTCGAGACGCTCGAGATCCTCGGCCGTGATCGTGTGTTGACCCGCATCGATCGCGCCCTTGCTCGCGCATGATCCGAAAGTCATATCGGTAACATTGTGGGAAGAAATGCGCTAAGCTGTATGCAAAGCAATCTTCCACCGGAGATGCGACCATGGCCGGCAACGACGTCCAAATCCTCATCGTTGGGTCGGGTCCAACGGGGCTCGCGTTGGCCTGCCAATGCTTGCGACAAGGACTCCGCGTGCGAATCCTTGACAAAAAGCCAGGCCCTTCCACGACTTCGAAGGCGATCGGGTTGCAGTACCGCGTATCGGAAGTGTTGGCCTGCATGGGCGTAGTAGACCGCTTTCTAGAGCAAGGCGGAAGTCCCACGGTCGTCAACATGTATGTAAAGCGTGAGCCCTTAGTGCGTTTGAAGTTTCAAGGCTTTGGCGATACGGCGGGCCGCGACGCTTTCGCCCCGCGACCCATTATGATTCCGCAAAGCGAAACGGAACGACTTTTAGGCGACGCGGTCGAAGAACAGGGCGGTAAAATCGAGTGGAACACCGAGTTCCTTGACTTCACCCAAGACGCCCACCGTGTGACCTCACGCATTCGTCGAGCCGATGGCGAAATCGAACACGTTGAATCGAGCTACTTGGTTAGTTGCGAGGGAGCGCACAGCTTGATTCGCAAGCAAGCGGGGCTTGAGTTTGCAGGAAAGACCTATCCCCTCCTATTCTTCATGGCCGATGTTGAGGCAGACTGGCGTTTAGACCACGATGAGAACCACGTGTGGATGCACTCGGACGGTTCGTTTGCCGCACTCCCTTTGCCGCGGCCGCGAACATGGCGTCTCTTCGTTGAGATGAGCGAACTTGAAACAACGCGTTCCACAGAGCTCACGTTGGAGTCCATTCGCGGGATCATGGCTCAACGGATCGAAGACCATACCACCACGCTCAGCAATCCTACGTGGATCTCGGAATTTCGTATCCATTGTCGACTGGTTGATCGTTACCGTCATGGACGCGTGTTCGTGGCGGGCGACGCCGCGCACATTCACAGTCCCACCGGCGGCCAAGGCATTGCCACGGGAATTCAAGACGCGTCGAATCTTGCTTGGAAACTGGGACGTGTTTGCGCCGGGGCTCCCGAGACACTGCTCGACAGTTACGAGGAAGAGCGTCGTCCCCACGCCCAAGAGGTGCTGAATGAGACCAACCGCGTAACCACCGTCTTATTCGCTCCCAATTGGCGCCTGCGTATGCTGCGCGACTATGTGGTGCTGCCCGTGCTGCGCTCCCGCTGGGCGCAACGCAAAATGTTCTCCAAACTTGCGCAGTTACACGTGAACTATCGCGCAAGCGGCTTATCGAGGCACGAAGATACAACCGGCCCATGGCGAACTACCAGGCTTCGCGCCGGCGACCGTGCGCCGGACGTTGCGTTTCGCAACGCCACCACGGGGGAACGCGTCACCCTATTTGAACTGCTGCAACCAATGCGGCCCGTCGTGCTCTTGGGCGCCAACCGCGGCGTCACCGACGTCGCGCGGTACGACGACTTGACCGCACATCTTTCGCAACTTGGACTCTCACCCTATATGTTGGTTCCGGCGGAGGACGCCTTTGGAGGCCGACGCCTTCATTGTCTGATTGACGCTCACGGAGACTTCCAGCGCCTGTATGGCATGTCGCAGGAGTTTCTCTGCGTTATTCGTCCTGATGATCACATCGGCTTGTTTCAACGTCCCATTCGTGAAGGAGCGCTCAACGCCTATTTGACGCAGATCTGCGCGCCAACCATGGTGCGCGATCGATCGGCCGTACCGGCGTAGTGTTCCGTCTCGCGATGCGTTGACAACAAGAGAACCATTTACTCATCGCGCCGGCTTCAGCCCCGCGTCAAAGGGATCATTCGTCTTCCAAGCGGAAAAGGTAGACGTGCTGTCCCGCGGCGCCAACCCATTGTCGACCGTCGGGATGTGTTGCAAGCCTCCAAAGCCGCGGTGGATACCAAGCCAGGGGTTTCCGCGTGCGACTGTCTTCAATCGTCAATCCTGCGGCGCAAGCAGCACGGCGCACCGCGCGCAGCGGATACTGCTCAGGCCCTCCTGCAACCGCGCAAATATCCGCCATGCGAATTAAATCGAGACATTCGCCGCTATCAACCCGCCACTCGCGCACCAATCCTTCCTCTTCACTTGAGACAAGCCGGCGGTTGTCGGGAGAGAACATTAATCGCTGGACTGGCTCCCGGTGCCCCTCCAATACGGATTGTTGAATCCCTTCCGGCAGGCGCCAAAGTCGAATGGATGCGTCCTTGTGCCCCGACGCCAGCCAAAGCCCATCGTGTGTGAAGGCGAGCGCCGTAGCGCCTGACGCTTGCGGCCCGAGCACCAGATTCGGATGAGTTGTACCTTCCTCGTATAGACATATCGCGCCATCGCGGCCCGCCGTGGCGAACTGCCGCCCGTCGCGGGAAAAGGCGGCACACCATACGCCACTGTCATGACCTGTTAGAACGGTTACGAGGCGCCAGGAATCCGCGTCCCATAATCGCGCAGTACCGTCGCCGCTGGTAGTGAGCAAACGGCTTCCGTCATACGAAATCGACAAACAATTGATACCCCGCTCATGACCAAGCAACCGCGTAACCATGGCTCCGGTATCGGCAGCCCACACTCCCACGGCGCCGTCGTAGCCAGCGGAAAATATCCATCGGCCATCCGGCGAAAAGGCCAATCCACTCACGGGCCGGCCGCCATGCGCGTTCAAGCGACGCGTTTCGACTCCGCGCTGCGCGTCCCACAGCCGGACTTCTCCTTTAAAGTCGGCCGACGCAAATTGGCTTCCGCGGGGAGAAAAGACCAGATGCGAGATTTTCTCTCCATGTGAACGCAGAATCGCGAGCGATCCGCCCTGCGCAGCGTTCCATACACGCAACGTTCGGTCGCCGCTGACAGAGAAGATTTTTGCGCCGTCTGCTGAAAACGCCGTCTGCCACACCGTATGACCATGGCCACGAAGACATTTGACAAGACGACGTCGTTCGATATCCCAAACTCGCACGACGCGATCATAAGAAGCACTCGCCGCGCTTCGCCCGTCTGACGAGATCGCAACATGACGGACCTCGCCTTCGTGCCCCTGAAAGGTCGCCACCGCTTCTCCTGAGGCGGCGTTCCACACCCGCACGTCACCGTCTCGTCCGCCAGAAACGATCAGCTGATCATCGGAAGAAAACGCCGCCGTGTACACGCACCGCCGATGTGCATTGCGAACCAACACTAAGCATCGCCCGGTGGCCACATCCCAGACGCGCAGCAGGCTGTCGCCTCCTCCTGTTACAAGTCTTAAACCATCACGAGAAAACGCTACACAACACGTCGAATGACGGTGGGCGTCGATAGAACTGACGCGAGTGGGACTTCCTTGACCTGCATCGTCTTCCCTACCGAGCGCGGTAACGCGTGGCCCACTTCGTGCATCTAATGTCTCCTGCACATTCCATAGCCAAAGTTTTCCGCCGTCGCCGCCATAGGCAATGGTATGCCCGTCGGGTGAGAATGCAACACATCGCACGGCCGCGGCCTCATCACGGCGAGCGATGATTTCACCCGTTTCAACATTCCGCAATAAGACGGCGCCGTCACATCCTGCACTGGCCAACAGGTCGCCGCGCGGTGAAAACGCAAGGGACGCCACACTCTCGGTGTGTCCTTGCCAAACGTCAAGCATCGCGCCCTTTTCCGCGTCCCACATTCGCACCGTGCGATCCTTGCCGCCTGTGGCGAGTTTCGCGCCATTGGGCGACACGGCGAGGCACCAAACTTCGCCAGCGTGTCCCCGATAGACGGCTTGCTGCGCGGCTCCCAAATGCATCTTTGGCGGGCGAAGCGATCGCAGCCAAGGTCGTCGACTTCGCGCAAATCGCATTTTCTCCAACAGGTCGGACAGAGGATGATGCGGTTGACTCCATGGGGGCGGCATACTCCAGCCCTCTGGCGGATCCTCATAGTGGAGCGCCGCCTGGGGAGTGTCGTACCACCATGCTCGGTTCCACAAAGAAGCGAAGAGCATGGCGGGAAAACTCGCGACAAAGTGCATGTCGGCCCCCAACGCTTCGGCCAAGAGATGCAGCACGCGGCGTCGCGGATCGTCCTCGGAATACAAGTGCGACGTATCCGCAACCGTGCGCCATAGCTCGAATACTTGACCCGCCTTCGCTTTCGCTTCCAAAAAGCGGATATCTGTGAGGACTTCAAACATCTCGTCCAAGCCACCCGCTGCGGCAAGGTGCGCCGGAAGGTGGGCAATCGTCATAGGGTCGATCCGCCCCGCCCTCAACCGCTGGAGCAGCTTTTCGGCAATACGTCGATGTCCGCCTCGCACATCGACTCGAAACGTTCGACTTTGCCCGGCCAACCCGCTGAGCCAATCGATGATCGATTGGTGAAACGCGCGGAAACGACCATCATGCTGCGGAAAAAAGGCCGCCAACGGCTCCAAGGATTCTTCCACCTCGAATGCGCTTCGCTCCACAAACTCCGCCAGTTCGTCGGCCGTTAATGGTTCGCGGGCCGCGACGATGATATCCAACAAGGAACGGAAATGCAAAAACTGTTGTCGCGAAGGAAATCTTTGGGTGAAAAACTCGTGGTAGATGCCGACCAGTCCCTCGGGAAATGACTCGGGGCGACGTGGATCCACCTTCCCCGCCGCAAGCGCGTCTAACATATGGGTGGCGTAAAGGAAGTTGCCTGCCGCCTTCTCGGTCATCACCTGCAGCGTCTTTCTTCGATCACTTTCCGAGACGTTCCGCATCGCGATCCAACTTGGATCCGACAATCGTGAAGCGATGAACTCCGCAACGTCGTCCAAGTTTTCTTGTTGTTGACTGCGCAACTCAATGCGACGACTACGACTGAAAAGGTCGCATACTTCAGGCGTTCTGCGAGAACTCAGCAAGAGTCGCACGCATGGCGGCAAGTCATGCATGCGTTCGAAGAGAAGCCGCGCGATATGGCGTTCGCCATACCCCAGCGATTCATCCAGCGCGTCCACAACAAGGACGATAGGCGGCAGATAAGAGACTTGGCGCAACGGATCCGCCACCAGCCGACGGAAGAGCGTACCCGCATCTTCGCTCTCACTGGCGTCGTCCGCGGTGGCGTCCAACGCAGCGCAAAACCCTGGTATCTCTGTGCATAATTGCGAGGCCAGTGATTGTACAAAACGCACCGGTTTAAGCGATTCGGCCACGCTTGCCACACAGAAATGGTGGGCGACGGCGCGGGAATCATTCTCAATCATATGGGCCAGCCATGCCGACTTCCCGGCGCCGGGGTCGCCGAGCGCGAGCATGACGCGTTCGTGACCCGACTCGAACCAAGCGTTGAATTCGGCCAGCAGCCAACGTCGCCCCACGAAGTTCTGCCTTAGTCGTGTAAGTTCGGCTGAAAAATCCAACGCGCGCAAAGCCGTTTGAACCGATGAAACTGCGGCCGAGCCCAACGTGGAATCTCCGCCGCCTCGAAACGGCGCGCCCGGTTCGTTCGTCGCCAAACCGTTCAACACCTCGCGTAAATCGTCACCCAAGTCCAGGGCGGTGCTATAGCGGTTGGCCGGGTTCTTGGCTAACGCCTGCAAACATATACGGTCTAACTCGCGCGGGAGCGAATCTATAAGCTGGCGCGGAGGACGCGCTTCGACTTGCATCACTTGCTGGCGTAATTCATCCAAAGTGTCGGCGCGAAACGGCCGCTGACCTGTTAATAGTTCGTAAAGCACCACGCCCAAACTGAAGATATCGGCCCTGGCGTCGACCAGATGCGACTCCTCCCGGGCTTGCTCGCTGCTCATGTATGCGGGCGTGCCGGCGAACCGCGGGCCTTGACCAAACCGGTCTTCGCGCAGCGCTAGTCCAAAATCGACCAAATGTGGACGGTTGTCCGAGTCGATCAGAATGTTTCCTGGCTTGATGTCGCGATGAACCAAACCTCGGCGATGTGCATGGTGGAGCGCGTCGGCCAGCGAGATGACCATTCTCAGCGAATCGGCGCAGGTCGGTCGATGCTCTTGGCGCCAAGTTGCAAGGTCGTTTCCCTCAATGTATTTGGACACGACGTAACACATTCCATCGGCGGTGCGGCCAACATCATAAACGGGGACAATACCGGGGTGATCAAGACGTGCAACATTCCGAGCCTCGTCAAGGTAAGCTTCTACATCGGCCGTTGACGCGAATCCGCGCGCATGAGGCGTTTTAATGGCGACCAACCGCTCTAACTCGGCGTCCTGGGCCAGATAGACGCATCCGAAGGCTCCCTCGCCTAAAACTTTTAGCACCCGATATCGCCCGATCTGTTGCGGAACCGGTTCAGAAGGATCATCGCGATTCGCTGCGACATCAGGTGTGACGTTAGCGTCCGCGAGAAATTGATCACTCCGCGCCGCGGTCAGCACATTGTCGTAAACCTGCGTGCGTTGGTCGCGTTCTCGAATCGATACCGACTGCGATGATTCGAGTTGTAAGACATCTTCGAGTGAAAGCTGCGGAAAACGCGCACGGTACTCGCGAAGCAACGGCGATTCGCCGCAGCGTCGACGCAAAGCATACTCTTGCTTCAATAAGGATAGGAGTAGGGCTGGTTCGCCAAGCCCAGGAAACCGCTGGAGGTAAGACTCAACGTGCGGAGGCGAGTACGCAAGGGGCGTTGTCCCACGCGACGCTTCTTGGTTTCTCTTCCAAAGCAACTCCATCTCGACCAAGGCCAACTCGAACAGCGTGCCCAGGTAGCGCGAATCTTCCATCGCGGGCAAGCATTGCTCAATGGCGAGTGGTCGACCGGCGAACCACGCGTCCTCAAACCGGCGGCAGCACTCCTCATCAATGGTATCGAATGAAAAGACAGGCTCGGTCATCGCGCTAGCTCCTGGTTGCCAGTGCGAATATACCACAAGCATCAGCGTCGTTAAATTTTGGCCCCTGCCCAAGTCGCCGGACTTCGCGTGCGCATCGCGTTCGTCTTCATCGACGGGCACAGAGAATGATCTCGCGGGGCATTACGCCCCTCGGCTTCATTCCCCACATTTTTGTATCAACGCCCAACGGTCCAGCAAGGGTAAAAAATCGCTCAAGCATCCTTGTCTCGAATGATTCACCGCCTGTCACGCTTCGGGAAATCACCAACGGTACTTCCGAAATTCAGATGGCATTGAAGGACACGCGAACGTCGCCATTCGCAGGCTGGGCGCTCCACGTTCATTGATGGACGCCATATTCAACGACGCGGATCTTGCGTTCAGCGCCACGCCAAAGTTCGAAAAACGCTCTGCGGCAAAGCGGCCAAAGCATCGCAGGCAGAGGAGACGATTATTGCGGCTCCCCATGCAGCGAGAAGGCAGAAGTGTCACACGTCGAGACAATCAGAACCTAATCTGATTGGGGCACGCGAAAGCGGATCGCTCGAAAAGCCATGCGTATCGCCGTGTCGTTTGAGACAAGCGGAATCGCATCTGCTTGCGCAGCAATCGTGGAGGACCGTTCGTTACAACCGTCCTCCACGATTCTACGGCTCACTGCTTTACTTACGATGCAACCGAGTTTTCTAGTGACTCCGTAGCGGATGTTTCACCGCTGGCCGTTTCGCTCAACTCTGGTTTGACGTACCCAAGTGCGCGAATCACTTCGAGGATCTCGCTGCACGTGGGAAACATACGGCCGTTTTTGCGCTTATACTCATCCAGGGCATGCATAAATTCGATCTCGTCTTGCGAGTAATCACGTTCGCAGGTGGTGGGATCGATCTGGCGGCGTCGCGGCGCCTTGCGACGCTCCACCGTAACCGGCTCATTCTTGTGCCGGCGATCTTTTCCTCCATTCCGTCGGTCGATTTGCACCTCCGTGGCGAGTTTCTTGGTCTTCGCCACTGTCACTGTTCTCCCGGAAGTTGAGGATGCTGCCCGCCGGACGCCGGGCGACCCTGGCGTCTACACTAACATCCATCGGAGCGCCGCCGTGAGAATCTCTACGTTCTAGGAAAAGGATTCGTTTTTACCGGTTATTGCGGATTGCGCGCTTTTTTCACATTAGCGAAACCTAACCATCGTAGGATGCGTCAGCCCACACGACGGTCATGCGGCAGGCGCCGTGGGCGTTGAGCCCCGCCTTAACTAAAATAGCGCCGTCTCAAACGGCCATGACACGGGATGCATTTCATTTTCCCCGAGTAACTGATGCAACGACGTGAATTTTTAGCCAGCTGCGGCGCGCTCGCGATCGCGGCGCCAAGTTGGGCCGCGGAAGCGACAGTCGATGTGGTAATCGTCGGCGGCGGACTTGGCGGTTGCGCAGCGGCCCTCGCCGCGACGCGCGGCGGAGCGCGCGTCATGATGACGGAACCGACCGACTGGATTGGGGGGCAATTGACCCAGCAGGCCGTTCCGCCTGACGAGAACCGCTGGATCGAGACGTTCGGTTGTACGCAAAACTACCGCCGTTTTCGAAATGCCGTGCGCGATTATTACCGTACCCACTATCCTCTGAGCATGGCGGCGCGCGAGGTCGCGAACTTGAATCCAGGCAATGGAACGGTGTCGCGACTCTGCCATGAGCCCCGTGTCGCGTTGGCCGTCTTGCACGCCATGCTGGCGCCAATGGTCAGCAACGGCCGACTCAAGGTGTTATTCAACACACAGCCGGTACGCGCCGATGTCGATCACGATCGCATTCGCGCCGTGACATTCAAAAACACGGATGGCCGGGAACAGGTTGTCACGGCCCGCTACTTTGTCGACGCCAGCGAATTGGGCGATCTACTTCCGTTGACCGGAACCGAGTATGTGACCGGCGCCGAATCCCAAGCCGATACCGGCGAGGCCCATGCGCCCAGCAAAGCCAATCCGTCTAACCTCCAGGCGTTTACGTGGTGCTTTGCGGTGGATCACGTGGCCGGCGAAGACTATACGATCGAACGCCCCGCCGAGTACGATTTTTGGAGTCAATACGCGCCCGAGCTTACGCCCCCGTGGCCGGGGCGCTGGTTGTCGCTGACGTATTCTCATCCGCGAACGCTCCAGCCGCGTGAATTGTCGTTCCTTCCCACGACGAAAGGTCAAGCCGATGCTCCGACCCCTTCGCTAAATCTATGGAAATATCGGCGTATCATTGACGTGAAAAACTTCGAGCCCGATCACTACGACGGGGATGTGACCATCGTCAATTGGCCGCAAAATGACTATCGGCTTGGAAGCATTTTCGATGTCTCTGCGGAGGAACGCGAGCGACATTTGAACGGCGCGCGACAACTCAGCCTCTCCTTGCTGTACTGGCTTCAGACCGAAGCGCCTCGGCCCGATGGAAAACAAGGCTGGCCTGGACTTCGGCTCCGAAAAGACATCGTGGGAACCGACGACGGACTGGCGAAGTTTCCCTACGTTCGAGAGTCGCGACGTATTCAAGCGGAGTTCACGGTTTTAGAACAACATATTGCGGCGCACGCGCGCCAAGGTGCGGCGCAACCTTTTGATGATTCCGTGGGCATTGGACATTACGGACTGGACCTCCACCCCAGCACGGGAGGCGACAATTACATCGACATGGAATGCCTGCCGTTTCAAATTCCGCTGGGAGCCTTGTTGCCGCGTCGGTTAGAAAACCTCTTAGCCGGTTGCAAAAACATCGGAACAACGCACATCACGAATGGCAGTTACCGGCTTCATCCCGTGGAATGGAACATTGGCGAGGCCGCCGGCGCGCTCGCGGCTTACTGTCTGGCGCGTAGCGAACCTCCGCGGCATGTGCGTCAACGCATGTTGCGTGACTTTCAAACTTCGCTCTTACAACAAGGCTTTGAACTGGATTGGTCACGACTGGGCAAGTGAAGCGTCTTGCCTGCGACGCCGAAACAACCACGCGAGCGCGTCCTTCCCCCAGGCCGGGAGAAGCAGCCAGCCCGTCAAGTACGCGCCCGTGAACCAGATCCAGTACCATCCGCGCCAAGCGTAAGGCAAGCGAACTGGCGCGCGCAACAAGTTGGCCACGATCATCACACCGGCTAGAACCAAGGCGACCGCTACCGAGCCAGCGAGCCACCACAGCGGCTTACGCCATTCGCCGCGACTCAGCCAACGTATCGTGGAATGAACCAACAAAATGGGGGGCAGCATAAGAACGCCCGCCGCCACTTTCGTCCACCAACGCATCTGCGGTCCCCAAACCTCCGTCGATGTCGGCATGCTCAGCACCACTATGACGATTCCGACCAGCGCTGGCGCCAGCAACAGCATGCGCAGAGTCAACGCGCGACGACGAACCAGGCCGTTCAGGTACATGACTGGCAAAAATACTAGTGCTGCGCCATAAACTGTCATCATGGCGTACATGTGCGCCATTTTGATTATCTCCGAGGAGCTACGGAAGCTTTCACCACGCATCCACGGCAACGCGCGAGTAAGGCGTGGATCGCTGCGCACGCGATTCGGCGTTTCCGATGGCGAAACTTCCGGCGTGGCGGCGTCTTCGCGAGATGCGCGAGTAGCGACGGTTATCTGCCCGTAACGATACGCTACCATAGGGACGCCCTGGGCAATCGGCTGACCACGCGCTGCACCGCCAACGGGAATCACCAAGGGTAAATCTTGGATGGTTTGCGATGTGCGCCCCAACCGCGGACGTGGAGCCCTGGAATTCCAGCATCCGGCTCCGTCTTTTGTGGAGTAAGCGGATATTTGGCCCGCCTCACGCACTATTAGTGTTGCCGGCTCCGATTCGTCCGCCTGTGCTACGCCCAAGATTTCATTGGTCTCTTCCCGTGATGTGTCGCGTCGCCAAAGTTCGTGGTTTTTGGCGCCAGGGCGAATGACGCGAAGACCTTCCTGTTTCGAAAGCAAGGCGATTTCATCGGACCCATCGCCGTCTGCATCTAGGGAGATCATTGAAAACTGATTGGCTCCGTTCACGGGAATGCGCGAGAGCGGCTGCCCCCGATGATTCAAAACAGCCACCAAGGGCGCATTGGCGACAGAAGCATCGAGCGGCCCTTCCTCCGCAAGCGGTTGCGTCTGGAGCAGGCCCCCGAAGTTAACGCACACGACAGGTTGCGATTGTTCTGCAACGCGCAACAAGTGCGGCGTCGGGCGACGTGTTAACGACGCCTCGTCATAATGCTGGAACGTGTTGACGTACCGTGGTAGCTCCCATCGCCAACGTGGCTGTCCGCTAACGCCTTCCAGGGTCGTTAAAATCGCCAGTCCATCTCCCACGACCGTGGGGGTTGGATCGGAGAACTCTAATACGATCGCTTCGTTTCGGTTATCGCCGTCGAGATCGCCGATGCGAGGCGCCGTGACGATCCATTCGCTCGCATTTCCCCCTGCTGAACTCAGAGGACGTGACCAAAGCATGTCGCCCGTCTTTCCGTTAACGGCGCGAATTTCGAATTGCTGCACTTCACCGCGGATTTCGGCCGGTAGGAGCACGTCTTGCACGCCGTCGTGGTTTAGGTCGCCGTACGCCACGCGAATTTCATTGGCGTTAACAGTCCGAGCGGGCGTCACGGTTTTCAATGTCAATGTTCCGTCCACGGCCACTCCCTCTAACGGCGTTTTCCAACGCACGGCGCCTGTGCTTCCCGAAATCGCCGCTAACCAGTAATTGCCCTCGCCTGAATAGTTAGCGCTAACAAGGTCCCAGTCCCAGTCCATTTTGGCAATCAACATGACTTCCGGACGTCCGTCGTTATCCAAATCGCGTGCGGCGATGTGTTGCATGGGCCCGATGAAATGCTTCACTTCGATCTCGGCCGACCACAACCGTGCTCCCGTACGACCCGAAAGTAAGTGAAAGGGCCGTGTTTTGGAAAATGAATTCATCTGACCATTGGGCGTTACGAAGAGGTCCGGCGCACCGTCTTGGTTAAAGTCGGCCAGTTCAGGAAACGCCAGGACCTGTATTGAACTTCGCGGGGCAAGCGAGTTCTGTCGCCAGAGTGTTCGCCCGGAGTGTCCCGAGACGGCGACAACCGAGCTGCCCCCCTCGATATGTACAAGGTCGGCCGTGCCATCTCGGTCTAAATCACCCACGACGCGCCAATCCTCACCTCCCAAACGTCGCCAGGTTTCTGGCGAATGCCGATGGACGTCGAGTCGGCCGCCTCGGTCACGCCCGAGCCACGGCCGAAACGTAATCAATTCATCGTGCCCGTCGCCGTCCACATCGGCCTGATGCACGTCATTCAGATTTCTCGCGAATGAGAGGAGCCGGCCCGTTCCCGAGGAAAATACATAGGCGGCTGGTTCGGTGGAACTCGAATTGCGCTCAGGCTGGAGGGAAACCAAAAGCTGCGGCCATCCGTCGCCGCTGGTTTCCCACCACGACATCGCAGACAGCCAGTGCTCAATGGAGTAAGGCGTCTTGTCCTCCAATGGGCGGTTGGCCCACCAGAGGGTTCGCCCCTCGGCGCCAGATAAGCAATCAACAAAAAGTTCGCTGTGTCCGTACAGGAGCGTGGCGACGTAAACCTCACGGTGTCCGTCGCCATTCACGTCCGGTCCTACCGCGAAATGGTCAAGCTGTTCATCCAACGTCCGTAAACGGCGGCTCCAACGTCGCTTTCCGGTCGCGCCGTCAACCACTTCTAGTGCGCCGGTAGGAGCGGATTCACCCGAATAGTTTTGAGATGTCGCCATGTCGCAGGGAAGCAAAATCTCATGGGCGCCGTCGGCGTCAAGATCGGCGCACAAGGGCCACGCCAACGCAGGAATTTGGGGAAAGGGCGCGTCCCAGTAGTTCGCCGCCTGACTGCGCTGCCAAAGCGTTTTGACAGGATTGAGAGCATACACGGCCAGTTCACAGTCACTGCCGCCAGGGTTGTTGTCTGTCGAAACCGACTTCTTTCCCAACACAATTGCTTCTGGTGAGCCATCGCCTGTCAAATCGCACAGAACGAGCGAACGTAACGGATGAAGTCCCGTGTCCGCCGAAGGAGCGAGCGGGCGGCCCGTTTTCGAGTCCAGGGTAATTAGATTTCGCCCGGCCAGCACCACGACGCCCGAAAACGCCTTTTGACTCTTTCCGGTTCCACGCTCGCTGTGCAACGCGGGGGGGACGAATTGCGCCACATCGGGCAGATAAACATACTCGCCCGTGCGCATATAGCGGCCTCGATTACGCAGCGGCCGAACGGCTTCACCATCCATCACGTGACCGTTACTGCCGGAACTGCTCCAACCCATCGTCGCCGTGAAGAGGCGAAAACGATAGTGTGGCTCACGTGGTGAAGGCAACTGAAATCCATCATCGGGTAAATCAAATCGCCATATCGTGCTCCCGTCGCGTCCGGACACCGCCTCGACCCAGCGAGTCGCCGCCGACATGCCCGTACTCGGAAAGCCTCCGGTGCTGGTGCGTTCGATGAACGTCGCAATGAAGTCGGTCGCGCCGTCGTCATTTAGATCGCCCACCGTTTGCGGCAAACCCACGACGGCGCTTTGTACGGGGTCGAGAAACGCGGGAAGGTTCACGTCGAGTGCGCCGGCGACATCACTGCCGCGAACCGCGAGCCACAGTTGTCGCCCGGTTTTTCCATCGATCGCTAACAGCCATGCCTGATGATGCGCCGCCAGTACGAGATCGTCGAAATCGTCGCCATTCAAATCCAGCGACATCGAAGGTGCAGGAGAGGAATTCCAGACGCGTGGCAACACGTCGCGCCGACTACCGACGAATTGAGGACGCAGGTCGAACTTGTCGTATCCATCGTTCTGGTTGTTATTGCCATCTGCACGCGTCCATGGCCAACGGAAGCCCGAAGGAAACGCTGTATTGGAGGAGTTCGCTGATGCGTCGGATTTTGTTGATACGCCCAGCGGTGTTAGCCAAAGTTCCTTTAGTGTCGTCGCCTCGCGGCAGCTAGCGCCTTCGTCGGTCAACAAAACGATTCGGGTTTGGCCAGCGACTGGAACAAGATCATAGCTACGTTCCAGTTCAAACGTTGGGAAAAGCGTTTGATCTTCCAGGTTGAGTTCAAGGTTCGTTTCGATTCCACGCGGAACACTCACGCCGTAAGTTTGGCTAAGACGTGCTTCGCCGGTAATCCGCATCTGGTACTCGCCCGCGGGTAACGCGATTGGCTCCGACGTAGGTAGGGTGCGCGTCGGGGCAACGCGTTTTTCCTGGTCGTTGAGAATTTCCACCACCAGGGGTGGGCGATCCGTGCCGAGCGACAGGTACGCCAACCGCCACTGCGTGTATCCGTACCACAGGGCGACGCTTAACAAAGCCGCCGCCAAGGTGGCCGCTGTGGCGCCTGTCGCCAAGGCGACGCTGCGGCTTTGCTTGCGCAACCAGCGCCACGCCCTTTCCGTTGGACCAAGCGGCCGGGCCAGGATCGGCTCGTCGTGGAGAAAGCGGCTGAGATCGTCCGCCAATGCCGAGGCGGCAAGATAACGCCGCGATGGCTCTTTTTCGAGGCACTTGAGACAGATCGTTTCCAAGTCGGGCGGGATTTTCGGGTTCAAGTGGCGAGGCGCCACGGGTTCCGCCTCGATCACTTGCGTCAGCGTATCAAGCGGGTTATCGGCCTGAAACGGCGGCCGAGCCGTGAGCATGGCGTATAAGATCGCCCCGAGCGAATACACATCGGACGACGCGGTTACACGATCGATGCGTCCCGACGCTTGTTCCGGCGGCATAAAGCTGGGCGTGCCAAGGATTTGGCCCGTCGCGGTCAACCCCTCATCGCCGGTAAGTCGTTTCGCCAAACCAAAGTCGGTGATCTTCGCAATCCAAGGGCATGTTTCGTCGCCGTCACGGCGAGGAATGCTTGGCTCGTTGGTCGATCTCGATGCGTTGCCCTGCGAACGGTGTTCGTCACGCCTGAGCGATAACATGATGTTCGCCGGCTTGAGATCCCGGTGAATGACCCCCTTGCTGTGGGCATAGGCGATCGCCTCGGCCATTTGTCGCGCCAAAGACGCCGCGATTTGCGGCGGCAGCGGACCATCGCGCAGCCGATCGCCCAGACTTTCGCCTTCCACAAATCCCATCGAGAAGTAGTGTTGCCCCTCGTGCTCGCCTACTTCAAACACCGGAACAATACCGGGGTGATCGAGGCTCGCTGCGGCCTCGGCCTCGGCGCGGAAACGCCGCACGTCCTCATCACCTGCCAGTCGGCCGGCAAGAATCATCTTCAGGGCGACGATTCGGCTTAGACCCGACTGACGCGCTCGATAGACGACTCCCATTCCACCCCGGGCGACTTCCTGCAAAAGTTCGTAGTCGCCAAAGTAACGTACTTTGCCTAGATTGTCGGGCGTTTCCCTGAGGGTCTTGCCGTGGTTTTCAAACGAGTGCGTTGAACATTCATCGCGTAAGGCGAGTGTCGCCGAGCCGGCCGCGAGGGAAATAACTCGATCGGGATGCAGTGGCCCGGCAAGTTTCCGCACCGCCGATTGAGCGTCAAATAGCTCGCGCAACTCAAACGCGAATTCAGGATGCTGCTCGACCCACTCGTCTTCATTCGGCGCCAATCCCGATTCGACGGCTTCGAGATAGGCCACCAGGATTTCTTGGAGTCGGGGGTCGCGCGGGTTTTCATGCATCGGAAGGATCTCTATGCGCTACACGAACAGGACGCGAAATGAATATCAACCAACGGCGGCAGTCATCAAGCGGCGCCAGCCGCAATTTTGGATCTTGTTGGCGTGGCGACGCGTAACCCCTTCGCGCTAGGGTGCCGGGTTTTCGCCGAGCAACGCCTTCAAATGCCGTAATCCTCGAAAGAGGAGTTGCGCAACAGCCCCTTTTGAGCGATCCAAGAGTTGGGCGGTTTGAGAAAGCGTTAATCCCTGCAGATGGTGGAGTTCGACGGCGCGCCGCTGATCTTCCGGAAGTTGCATGAGCGCATCGGCCAAACGCAGCGCCCCTTCGCGTTGCATTGCATGTTGACTGGGCGTCGGTTGTTCGTTCGCCAACCACTGGTCGATCCGCATCGACGACGCTTCCAGCGCCGCCTCCAACGAACGCTCTCGCTCGAACGCCCGCGCTTGCGAACGATACTTGCGGATCTCGTCGCGAAGGTTATTCGCCAAAATCCGGCGTAACCAGCGCATGCGTGCTTCTTCGTCGGCAGGAGCCGCTTCGGCCTGGTGGGCTTCCAACAGCGTTTGCTGCACCACCCCCGAAACGTCCACCTTGCCCGCCAGTCGCGGATCCAGTTCTAGTCGGGCAATAAGCCCAAGAAAACTGCGATATTTCTCCACAAACACGTGCGGGGTCGGCGGCATGAACGCTTTCCTAAAAGCCCAAGCGTGAAGGCAGCCTGAAGTTTACGCAAAAAAGAGAGAAATTGCTAAAACTATGTCTTACCCCTGAACCGCGGGGTCAAATCGCGCCTCGATGCACGCCATGATATTCGCCAAATGCGGTTCGGCGATCGTGTAAAAGACGCGCCGCCCTTCCTTTTCGCTTAAGAGGAAACCACACCGCTGCATCAGCCGGAGATGCTCGGAGGCCATATGGGAAGGCACCCCGCATGCTTCGGCCAACTCCCCAACCGTGTAACGTCCCCGCAGTAGCATTTGCACAATGCGCAGGCGGTGCGGGTGCGCCAATGTCTTCAGACACTCCGCCGCCTGGGAAAGCGCCTCTAAGTCGGTCAAATGGGGGGGCGTGCTTTCGTTTAGCTCTTTAGTCATGCGCCGTCGTCTCCTCCTCTTCTAATTATCGTACCACCCTGCCCCGGCTTCGTCGAAGCGGGAGCAACGACGATTTGCAGGATTGGCGAACGTTTCGCTTGGCGCTACGGTGCGGCCGCTTCGGTCATGCCTGGATTCGATTTCGCCGACGCCGTGCCGGTTTCCAAGTCGTCGCGAGCAGATTAACCTACACTCGCGGAACGGTGGAACTCACGTGCGATCGTTCCCTCGTGGCTCGGCGGTGCGCCGAGCTTACCCGACACAAGGATATTCCTATGAAATGGCCGCCGGAAAACGCGATCGTCGTCCCCGTGGACTTCTCGGACCTATCCAAAGAGGCTCTGGAAGCCGCACTGGTTATCGCCGGCAATCCCGCGCGGGTCCGCGTGATTCACGTATTGCCCCGAATTGAGCCGGTTGAGCCCATAATGATCGTTGAGGCCGTTGATGACGACTTGCGTTCTCAACACGCCAAAGACATGCTGCGGCAGTGGTTAGATAAAGTTCATCATCCCGATTTGCAAATCGATATTGCGTTCGGAGACCCCGGGCACGAAATCGCCCGCTATGCCGAGGAGGTCGGGGCCGACCTGGTCGTGATGCCGTCACACGGCCGGGCCGGCATCGCGCGGGTTCTGATCGGCTCGGTTGCGGAACGCACGGTTCGGCTGGCGCACTGCCCTGTGTTGGTACTGCGAAAACCCTGATTTTATTGGAACGGGCGTTATCGCACGTTCGCGTCACAAATGCGGGCGTTCGAGCACGCTGTAGCCCAACCTTTCGGGCGCAGTTTTTTCGCCGAGCGTTCAAAACTTTCAGATATCGTAGGATTGCCGACCGTTGGTCGGATCTCGCTTCCGGTGGTCCGCCGATTGCACCCAATCGTAGCGCCAGCTTTTTTCCACAAAGAGAAAAGGAGGCGTACAATGACCAACGCTCGATATTTCCATGCGACATGGGAGTGGGCGTTGACTCGTTGGATTGTGCTGCTGGTTCTGGCTGGAGCACTTTTGTTTGCATTCGCCACGAGCACGGCCAGTGCCGCAATTTCTTGCGTAGCGCCAGCAACGGTCGAATCCGCAGTCGCCCTTTCCGCCACTCCGTGAGAAGCCAATCGTGGCGGCTCGACTAATGAAGAACGCCGCTGTTGTGGCAATCAGCGGCGTGGAAACGGCGTTCGGTGTTATCACTGCGGCCAATCAGAATCCCCGCATTACGGGGCGGGGGCCTCAACATGTTGCACTTGGCGAAGGTAACGGTGACATTCGATACACTTGAGCGTCACGCCCATGTACGCCAAAGCCGCCCCATCTAAGTTTTTCTTCTGGGCCGCCAATTTTAGCTCTTGAACGCTACGGCGAAAATCGGCGCTTCGCTCATAGTATTCTTGCGTTTCTAACACGTTCCACGAAGCGTCCTGGCTCAAGAGCGCCATTTGTTGTGCATGACGCGCGATCGCGTCGAAATCCTCAAGAGTCAGCCCTTCCAGGACTCTTTGCGAATGTACCAGCTTGGTGCGCATGAAGGCTTTGACGTCTTTGGTTCCCTCTTCTTCCTTCGGTTCTTGACCGATCACGGTCGCCAACACCGCCATGCAGGCCACAATCACGGCGCCCCGCGTGAGTAACCTTCTCATGACTGCTCCTTTTCGGTTTCAGGAATTGAGTTCGGATCGGCAGGTCGAACGTCCACGCGAAATCGGGAAACCCCTAGTAAGATTACGTCACCCGAGTGAAGCATAGCTTGAGCTACGCGGTCTTCATTAACATAAACGCCGTGGCGCGATTCCAAGTCGCGGATCATTAAGTGGCCGTCCCGTTCGTAGAATTCGCAATGATTGCGGCTCACCCAAGGATCGGCCAAGCGTACGTCAGCATGGCTACTGCGTCCGAGAACGGCCGGAGTGTGAAAAGCAAGCGTGTCATCGTGATCCGCCCACCAATCAATAGGTATCAGGCGAATCTCATTTTGTGTGTCGTGCTTCCAAAGTCCGCGTATTTCTTGAAATGGGAACACGTTTACCTCCTCCGACGAAAAGGCTAACCGCCAGTTGCTATTTCGTGATAGAGCCTCCCTGCGCGTTTTTCGGGTTTTTGATGAAACGTGCGATCCGTCGCGTAACAGGATTCTTACGTCGCAAACACTGTGCCGCCCCCCAGGAGTGTAGCGAAAATCTATGACCCAGAAACGCATGTAGAACCGCAAAGTGTTTACGCCAAACACTTTATTGCTGAAGCCAGAGTTTCCAAGGGTTTCTAAGTGGAATCTTTCCGGCCAAGTGCAAGCACCTTTTCGCCTTAGCCGGATAAAGTCGCACTGTCCAAGCCAGAGATTGCGCTAATTCCACGCACGGAAACAAACGACAAGAGATGCGGATCTTTCCCCAAAAATTCGCATGGCTTTTTGCGGTTCAAATAACCTGTGTCACCAGTGAGCTTCGGTCACCCCAGTTTAATTAATGGGCTGCGCCGCGCGCGACGGATTTGAAGACCGCCTAAACCGAACCATCCTGGGCTGTGCACAAGAGTTTCTTCTTGCGACCGCGCGCCGTGCGAATTCGCACACACCGCGCGCGCGTCGTGCGGGAGTTGGGCAGCTTCCCGCTTGCGAATTAGACTCCTGACGCATTTTTTTCACGCTTAAGATGCGTCAGCAATTCGACGTCCATCTCCTGAACGGAATTCAACAGCGCCGCAACCACGTCCATCGTGCTCAGCACGCCTTGCAGGCGACCGCTCGGCCCAAGTACTGGCAAGCGATGAATGTGGTTGTTCGACATTGTCGCCGCTGCCGCCAGCAAAAGCGCGTCGGACGTGGTCGTGAAAATGCGCAACGTCGCGTACTCGCGCACTCGTTCATGGGAGTTAAACGTCACAGTTGTGGCGTTTTCTCTTGGTTTTAGCAGGTCTGCCACACTAAACACGCCAACACAGGCGCCATTCTTGTCCACGACGGGCGCCCACGTAATATGATGCTGCGAGAACACTTCAGCCGCTTCGGCCAGCGTTTGATCCAAGTTCACAGAAATTGCATGAGGACTCATGGCGTCCTCAACTCGTAACGAACGCAGCCGGTCGATAGCGGTATTGGTCATCATGGACAGGGTGGGTTGGATGGCACACTACGCGGCCCCGAGCGAGACCGCCCCACATTTATAGCAGCAACTCGGGCGCCAGGGGCGTACAATTAGGTCGCGTTTGAATAGTTGGCGCGTGAGTTGCTTTTGAGCCTTGCGGCTAATAACGTAACTCCAACCGATGATGCGCCGTGCTTTCTCCTTTCACACCCGAATTCGCATCTTCTTCTAGCCATCCATCCATGTCTGACGTTCAGATCGATTTGCTTGTCGTGGATGACGACGATGAGTTTCGTAGCACGCTGGTGCGGCGATTTACGCATCGTGGCTTTCACGTGCATGAGGCCTCTAGCGCTGACGAAGCGTTAGCTTTAGCACAACGCCGAGAATTCGACGTGGCCGTGTTCGATATGGTCATGCCGGGCCGGTCGGGGCTGGAGCTACTCAAAGATTTTAAAACCACACATGGCGACTGTGAGGTTATCCTCCTCACAGGACAAGGCAGCATCGAAACCGCCGTTCAAGCCATGAAACTGGGCGCCTATGACTTCATCACTAAGCCGTTTCCACTGAAAGATTTGGAAACGCTGATCGAAAAGGCCAACGAACGGCGCAAACTACGCAAGGAAAATCTACAGCTCAAAACTTTGCTGGAACGCACCGAGCCCGCCTCCGAGATGATCGGCCGCTCGCCCGCGATGCAGGAAATCTTTCGCCTTATCGATCGGGCGGGCCCTAGTGAGAAGGCGATTCTCATTCAAGGCGAGAGCGGTTCGGGCAAAGAGTTGGTAGCCCGCGCGCTACACCGTGCAAGCCGCCGCGCCAACAAGCCCATGGTAGTCATCAACTGCGCCGCGCTTCCCGAAACCTTGCTGGAGAGCGAATTGTTCGGTCACGAAAAAGGTGCTTTCACGGGAGCTGTGGCGGCTAAGCCTGGCTTGTTCGAAGTTGCCGATGGGGGCACGTTGTTTATCGACGAAATTGGCGAGTTGCCTGGTTCGCTTCAGGCGAAACTACTGCGCGTGTTGGAGGATGGTTCGCTCCGGAGGATCGGCTCGCTCAAAGAGCGACGCGTCGACGTACGCCTCCTGGCAGCGACCAACCGCAACTTGGCCGACGAAGTCGAAAGCGGCCAATTTCGCGAAGATCTGTATTACCGCATCAATGTGATGTCGCTGGAGTTGCCTTCGTTGCGGGAGCGCACCGGAGACATTCCCCTGTTGGTGAAGCACTTTCTTAAACCCGGTTGGGAGATTGACCCCGAGGCGTTGCACGCCATTGAGCGGTATCCGTGGCCCGGAAATGTACGACAATTGATGAACGCGCTCGAGCGGGCCAAGATCATGTCCGACGGACCCACCATTCATGTCCGTGACTTGCCGCGTGAGATCACGCATTACTCGCCCGAGGTGGAAGGCGCCGGCCCTATGGAAACCGACGATCTTTCGCTGATCGCTCGATCAAAAATTGTGGAAGTGCTGCGGCGTGAAGCGGGCAACAAAACGCGCGCCGCGCAAGCATTGAACATTGACCGACGTAAACTGTATCGCCTGCTCGAGAAGTATCACATCGCCGATACGGAACTGCATTAGGCGTCGGTTAGCTTCGCTCAATAGGGCGCAACGTTTGAACTGAGCGATGCCGTCTTGCCTGCGGGAAACGCCCAACTTCAGGGCGTTTTCGACGCGTTCTGAGCGTTCGCAGCGCACAAGTTTTGTGCAACATGAAAGCTCATTTCGAGCCGCGTCTTCCGGTCAAGCATTTTCTGGTCACGGTCCATGCATTAGCATCACAATCGTGAGTTTATCCTTCGTGGGCGCGTCGATGGATCCTGAGCAACTTTTTCAACGTTACCAAGATTTGCAACAGTATGTCGGCTGGACAGCGGACGACGTTGCGCGCATTCGTGAAGCTGCTCCGCAGATCGCGCCCTACGTTCCGCAATTGATCGACGACTTTTATCGCGAAATCCAGCGTCATGAGGCGACGGCGCGCGTAATCACCGGCAGCGATGCGCAAATTGCACGCCTTAAGCACACGCTACGCGGCTGGATCGAACAGCTTTTCGCCGGTTGTTACGATCAAGACTACGTAGTGCAACGCTGGCGGGTCGGGAGACGTCATGCGGAGATCGGACTCGACCAAACCTACGCCAGCGCCGCGCTTTCCCGGTTGCGTGACGGCATGCTCAAGGAGTTGTGTCATAACTGGGACGGCGATCGCTCCCGCTTGCCCGACGTCGTTCGATCAATGAACCGATTGCTCGATTTGGACCTGGCCATTATCGAAGACTCGTACAAGGCCGAACATGTTGAGCGTCGCCAGCGGGCCGAGCGAGACCGCCTCAACGCCATGCTGCACGAGGAACGCGAGTTTTCCGAAGGCTTGCTCGCGAAAGCTCATGCCGTGGTGCTTGTGCTCGATCTGCAAGCCCATATCGTGCGGTTTAACGCCTATCTTGCCGACCTTTGTGGTTTTCCCCTCGAGGAGGTGCAGGGATACGATTGGTTCGAACGATTGGTCCCGCTGGAGGACCGCTCCCGCGCTCGGGAGGCATTCGCGCAGGCAATTCGAGAGGGAGAAACCGCAGGCGTGGTGCACGGAATTCTCACCCGCGAGGGCCCCCGGCGCCGCATTTCCTGGTCGAATAAAGTGTTGAAAGATGCGGCGGGAGCGTCGTTCGCCGTCTTGGTCATGGGACATGACATTACCGAGCTAGAGCAAGCCCAGCAGCGCGCACTACAAACCCAGCGTTTGGCGACGATCGGACAAATGGCGGCGGCGCTCGCTCATGAAGGCCGGAACGCTTTGCAACGCATTCAGGCGAACGCCGAAACCTTGGAGTTCGAGCTGGAGAGTGATCCTAGCGCCATCGAATTGATCGCGCGAATTCAGCGCGCCGGCGAAGATCTTCGCCGGCTTTTTGACGAAATCCGCGGTTTCGCAGCCCCCGTCAATTTGGATCGGAGCGAGTGCTCCTTGGCCAGCGTCTGGCGCGAGGCTTGGGAATTGCTCGCAACGCAGCGCAAGGGACGCGAAGCAACGCTCATTGAAGAAGCCTGTGACGCAGATCTCACTTGCGTCGTGGATCGCTTCCGCATCGTGCAGGTTTTCCGCAATTTGTTGGAAAACTCGCTCGCAGCGTGCTCCGACCCAGCGGTGATTCGCATCACTTGCTCGGAAATCATTTTTGATGGACGCCCCGCACTACACGTCACCGTGCGCGATAACGGACCGGGGATTACTCCCGAACACCGAGGACGCGTTTTCGAGCCTTTCTTTTCCACGAAAACCCGAGGTATCGGCTTGGGAATGGCGATTGCGAGGCGCAATATCGAAGCCCATGGCGGAGTTATCGAGATCGGCGGCGCTTCCGGCGGTGGGGCCGAGATCATCGTGATTATCCCGCGATCTCCGTAACAGCCGCCTCGGCCATTTCGAACTCGAATTCAAACGCGGTTTGCGTCAGGAGGATGTGATCGCGGGCGATGCGATACTGCGAAGCCCGGTCAAGAAACGACGACGGGCCTTGCGGCCCGTCGGAGTTGTTTCGAATTGTCATAATTTGCCCCAAGCCTCACGGTCGGGCGAGTCGAACTTTCCCCGTTGGCAGGATGCGACACACCTTAAAGGGTTTTGGTCGCCACGTATGGGTCGAAAGTCGCACATCGCGCGAGGCTTCCTTGCAACCAAGTTGGTGTCACGCTTTGAGGCGCCTCCTTTCGTATCCAGGGAGCAGAGGAGGTGAGTTAACGCTGCTCAGGTCGAACACTCGACCCTCCGTGGCGGAACGAACATTCCTCGGCATTGCAAACGTGCGTCAATGGTTTACGCACGGCTTCCCCAGGCATCACGGCATTAGCATCCAGTAGTCCGAAGACTCGGCCGCGCCGCCACCGAAGCTCGCCAGCCACATGGCCAAGGCCATCATGGCGAACATAAGCGCCAAGATTAAGGCAAAGGCCACATAATCAGGGCTGACCGTCCAGAGCGTTTCGCTCTTGGTACTACGTCGCGGGCGATGGTCTGGAGGGGACCCCAGATACTTGGTTTTTGCGATCGCAGCCATCACTCGCCTCCTTTCTCTCAAATGACTTGAGAGGCTCAGTTTGTCGTATAGACGTAGAAGCGAACTCCGTGCCAGATGACCGTTTTCGCCGCCTTGGAGCGAGCCCTTCAAAAACTCCCGGTTTATTGCGAGTTTTCACGGGTCCGAACGCTAGACCGTTCTTGGTTGCACCAGCTGACGTCAAGAACAGCCTTCGCCAAAGCGCGCGTCTACGAGCAATCGTGTGCGAATTAGCGCAAAATGAGCTTCATTCCGGGCAGTAAGATCTTGAACCCGCTTGCAGGACGGCGCCCGTTGAGAACGCAATTCGCGAAAGACCACGCAAAAAACCCGGACGGCTTTCACGCAGGATTGGGGAACTGCAACGCTCGCCGCGGCGCTCGATTTGCGGTTTGTAGCGTCTAAGCAAAAAAAGGCGAAAACATTGAGCTTGACGTATCTAGAGAGTTCGATAAATTTAGCAGTCGATCGTGATTCGTGAAGGATCCCGAGTCTTCAGGCCGCAAATCCCTGTGGTAGGTTTCGGAGTCAACAAGGATTTGCCACGCCCGCCTGCCTCGCAATTGAAGAGAGCTTCGTGAAGGATCTCTCTTTCGCTCCCTTCGGCCCACCGGAGCGTGCAGGACAAGCTGCTCACACGCGAAGAAAACTGCTCGACCAATCCGGTTTCGCGTACACGCATCGTGCGTTCGCTGGACCGAGGCGGATTCACCGCACAATCGTTCGCTGTGACCTCGCTTCCAACCGCTTGGCGTTTCAGTAATCAACAGCGAGTGTTGCGTTCCTTTTTGTAGTTTGCCATCCCATCAAGGAGGAAAGATCATGTTAGTGCTCAGTCGCAAATCGGGTGAAACAATTGTTATTGGCGACGATATTCGGATTACGGTGCTCGAAATCCGTGGCAACAGCGTTAAGTTGGGACTATCGGCGCCTGCCGAGGTTTCGATTCGACGTGAGGAGTTGTCTCTGGAAGGGCGGCCGAACTGCGGAAATCCTGCAGTACCGTCGAATCCTTCCCCCATTTCATTTGTGATGGACGCCATGATGGGCTAAAGTCATTCATTTATGGAGGAGATGCAACGTTACCAGCGCTATCAGGAGCTACAGCGATATGTCAGCTGGAGCGACGACGACGCTACGCGCATCGCCGCCGCCTGGCCCCTTGTCGAACCGCATTTGCCGGCGCTGGTGCAAGATTTTTATGATCAGATCGAACATCATCCCGACGCCAAACGCGTCATTACCGGCGGAGCGGAGCAAGTCGAACGATTAAAGCAAACCCTGATGGGTTGGCTACGCGAGTTATTTTCCGGACGTTACGACATTGCCTACGTGCGTCGGCGTTGGAAAGTGGGTTGGCGCCATGTCGAAATTGGCCTCGATCAAGTTTACACGAGTGTTGCGCTGTCGCGTTTGCGCCACAATTTACGCGTGATCTTGCGTCGCGATTGGCGTGGCGATATTCCCGACCTCATATCGCTTTTGAATTCCCTCGACCGCCTGATTGACCTGGATTTGGCGGTCATCGAAGACGCGTATCAAACGGAACACCTCAACCGACGGCGACAAGTCGAACGCCTGGCGGCCATCGGACAAGTGGCGGGCGGCATCGCCCATGAACTGCGCAATCCGCTGAATGTTGTCAAAACGTCGGTGTATTATCTGCGCACGGCCAAAAATCCCACCGAAGCAAAACGCGCAGAGCACCTCGAGCGGATTGAACGGCAAGTGGAAGCTGCGGATCGCGTGATCACCGCCCTGAATGATTTCGCCAAGTTGCCGCTTCCGGCTTTTCGCCCTGTCCCCGTTGAAAACCTGCTTCGCGAGACGCTGGAACAAACGCTCCTTCCAGAAAATATCGCCGTTAAGATCCAGATCTCTCCCGCGATTGAACATGTCTGGGGCGACGAGCGTCAGTTGAACATCGTCTTCTCGAATTTGGTCCGCAACGCCCGCGACGCCATGCCGCATGGCGGGCAGTTGACCATTTCCGCCCAAGAAACCGACAACGCCGTGACCATTGCCGTCGCCGACACCGGTCAGGGGATCAAAGCAGATGATCTGAAACGCATTACGGAACCGTTGTTCTCCACAAAGGTCCGCGGCATCGGCTTGGGTTTGGCAATCACAAGGGCTATTCTTGAAAAGCACGGCGCCCGCTTACACGTGGAAAGTCAGGAAGGAAAAGGGTCCACCTTCACGGTTCAATTGCCGGGTCAACGCCCGGTTAGCGCGACATGACGAACGCCATCTCCCGCCCTGCGGTTCTTGTCGTGGATGATGAACAGGACATCTGCGAGAACCTCCGCGACATCTTGAGCGACCTTGGTTATCGGGTGGATACCGCCCAAGACGGCCCTAGCGCGCTTGAACTAGTGCGCGACAATTACTACGACGTGGCGCTGCTTGATTTGCGCATGCCCGGAATGGACGGACTCGAATTGTATCGACGGATCAAGCAATTGCGGGCCGACACGGTAGCCATGATCGTCACGGCCTACGCCACCGATGAAATCACCCAAGCCGCGATCGAAGCCGGGGCGTGGAAGGTTGTGGCGAAACCGGTCGACCTGAAATATCTGATGCACTTCATCGATGAGGCGCTCGGCCAACCGATTGTGCTCGTCATCGACGATGACGACGAGTTATGCCTGTCTCTCTGGGACGTATTGCGTGAACAAGGATACCGCGTGTCTTTGGCCAGCGACGCGCCCCAGGCGGCCAGTCGCCTGCGCGAACAGGCTTATCAAGTCGTGCTGATTGATATGAAACTTCCCCAAACGGACGGAGCCGAGATGTTCCATTTGGTGCGGCAAACGAATCCGGAAGCCCGCACAGTTCTCATCACGGGCCATCGTGGCGACGTTGAGCGTAAGATTCACGAGGTGGTTCAAGCCGGCGCCGACGCGGTTTGTTATAAACCGTTCAATGTGGATCAGTTGCTTCAAACCATCCAGGGTCTGATTCATCCGACGCCCGGCGCATGAACTCCTCTCCCCCCATGTCCGACGCCTTGCACGTCCTTCTGATTGAAGACGACGCGGACACCCGAGCAAATTTGACCGACATTCTGGAAATTGACGGCCACAGCTTAACGGGCGTGAGCAGTTTTTCGCAGGCCCAGCAACTCGCCGATTGGGACACCGTTTCGACCGTCGTGCTGGACTGGCAACTTCCCGACGGTACGGCGGAGGAGTTTCTACCGCTGATTCAACGACTGGCGCCCCAGGCGCCCGTGGTGATTGTCACCGGACACCCTGACATCCACGCTGTGATTCAAGCGTTACGACGCGGCGCGTACGACTATCTTCTCAAACCGATCAACCCCGACATACTGCGCGCCACGCTCGCCCGCGTCGCCCGGCACCAGCAAACGGAAGACGCACTGCGTCGCAGCGAAGAACAACGACAATTGCTGGCCGAAGCCGTTCGCAACCTCGCGGAAGGAGTCATCATCACCGACGCAGAGCTTGACCCTCCCGGCCCAAGAATCTTGTTCGCCAACGATGCGATCACCCGCATCACCGGCTTCAATGTGGACGAACTGATTGGCAACTCGCCGCGCATTTTGCAGGGTCGCGAAACGAACCGCGCGACGTTAACCCGCCTGAAAAAATCGCTTGCCGACGGACGCACCTTCAAGGGGGAATTTATCAATTACCGCAAAGATGGGACGGCGTACCATGTCGAGTTGCTGATTTCGCCGGTGCGAGATGACAAGCAACGGATCACGCATTTTGTCGCCGCCCATCGCGACGTGACCGACCTGAAACTAGCGGAAGAGAAAGCCGTGCAAACAGCGCGGCTTGCGGCGATCGGGCAAATGGTCGCCGGGTTGGCCCACGAAAGCCGAAACGCCTTGCAGCGCAGCCAGGCCTGCCTGGAAATGCTGGCCATGGAGGTCGAAGATCGTCCTGATTTACTCGACCTGGTCGCGCGGGTGCAACGCGCCCAAGACGATTTGCACCGCCTTTATGAGGAGGTTCGCGATTACGCCTCGCCGCGAACGCTCCGCCGAGAACCGTGCGATATCGCCCAAGTGTGGCGTGACACTTGGGCTCATGTGAAGTTTCAGGCCGAGCCGAAACAGTTGCGTTTTCACGAAGAACTCTCCTGCTCCAACCGGATTTGCGAAATCGATGAGTTTGCGGTTGGGCAAGTGATTCGCAATGTCTTAGAAAACGCCATTGCGGCGTCGCCGCCTCAAGGCGAAATCTCGCTTTTCTGCACGGATACCGTGCTCGATGGCCGTTCGGCGGTCTGCATTGCCATTCGCGACTGCGGCCCAGGCATTCCGCCGGAATCGCGCCGCAGGATTTTTGATCCCTTCTATACGACCAAAACCAAAGGCACCGGGCTTGGCATGGCGATTGCTAAACGCATTGTCGAAGAACATGGCGGGCGAATCCTAGTCGGCGAAAAGGCCTCCCCTGGCGCCGAAATCCTTATCACTCTGCCAAGGGACATGGCATGAATCCGAACCTCCGCATTGCCGTGGCCGATGACGAACCGGACATGCGGGACTATTTCGAACGAATGCTTCCTCGATTAGGACATCAGGTGGCGTCGGTGGCCGAAAACGGTCGTCAACTTGTCGAGCACTGCCTTGCGTTCAACCCCGACCTGATCATTACCGACGTTAACATGCCGGAACTCGACGGCATTGCGGCGGCGGAGGCGATTTGCCGGAAACGTCCCGTGCCGGTCATCTTGGTTTCGGCTTTCCACGACCGGGAGTTAATCGCTCGCGCGGAAGCCGACCACGTCCAGGCTTATCTGGTCAAACCCATCAAGCGGGCCGATTTAGAGCCGGCCATCGCACTGGCCGTGGCGCGGTTCGCCCAGTTCCAAGCCTTGCGTAAAGAGGCCGACGATCTACGTCAGGCGCTGGAAGACCGCAAGGTCATAGAACGCGCCAAGGGGGTGTTAATGCGGCGCGCCGGCCTCGATGAACCCGCTGCATTCGCGCGCCTGCAAAAAACCGCCAGCGAGTACAACCTGAAACTCATTGACGCGGCCCGGAGCCTGCTCCTGGCCGATCAGGCGTTTCAACCTCCCAAAGAATAGCGTTTCAAGTTCGGGCGTAAACTTCACCGGCGGATCCGCGCCCCTCCGTTCGACTCTCGTTGTACGTTGCAATATTTTACGGCGATGTCCAAGACTGCACGATAACGCCCGCCGATTCAAGCTGTTGACGGACGCTTTGAGCCATTTCAAGAGCGTGAGGGCTATCGCCGTGAATACAAATGGTGTCGGCCCAAACGGTTACTTCTGTTCCCTCGACGGAGCGCACACGACCCGATTGCACCATCTGCTCGGCTCTCTCCGCGGCTCGCGCCGGATCGCTGATGATAGCGCCGGGCGTACCGCGTGGTGCAAGTGCGCCATTGGCGAGATATCCGCGGTCGGCGAATACCTCACTGGCTGTTCGCAGTCCACACGCCTCGCCTGCTTTCACTAAGGCGCTTCCCGAAAGGCCAACCAACACCAGAGTTATGTCGGCACAAGCAACCGCATTGGCGATTGCCCCGGCCAGGTCGGGATCCTCAGCCGCCATATTGTAGAGAGCTCCATGCGGCTTCACATGGCGCACGGGCGTACCCTCGGCCCGGGCAATCGCTTGCAGCGCGCCAACTTGGTAAAGCACCATTTCGTAGACCTCTTGCGGCGAAACCTCCATGCGGCGGCGTCCAAACCCAGCCAGGTCGGGCAAACCGGGGTGCGCCCCGACGGAGACTCCCTTTTGAATCGCCAGCCGTACCGTTCCGCGCATTGTGCCGGGATCGCCTGCATGGAAACCGCAGGCGATATTCGCGGAAGTCGCGAATTCAAGTAACGCTGCGTCGTTCGCTAGCGTGCATGCGCCAAACCCTTCGCCCACGTCACAATTCAAGTCGACCGTCCTCGTCATCAATCCGCGTTTCCTCGGTTGACCTTCGCACCAAAAACCCGGGAATTCAACAGGCTTTGCATCCGAAATACGGTTTCCGTCACTCGATAAGGGTTGCGGCGTGCCTAAGTTTATTGAGCATCGCTTCTTGGTCTCGATACATCCGCTGCGCCTCGTTGATCGAAATTTCCTGGATTCGAAACTTGGCACCCGGCGCAATCTGCGCGAGCCGGGACAAATCGACGGTCGCCACTTGCGCCGCTTTCGCGTAACCGCCGGTCGTCGCACAGTCGGCCATTAAGATGATTGGTTGCCCCCCGGGCGGAATCTGGATTGTACCCATGCAAACCGCTTCCGAAAGTAACTCGCCAGAGTTCGTAAGCATGAGCTTTGGTCCGGAAAGGCGGAATCCCATACGGTCCGATTCTTTGGTTAACGCATAGGAGGCGGAGAAAAGGTGCTGTTGGCTTTCTGGGGACAGCCAGTCGCATTCGCTGCTACGCATCGCTCGAATCGTTGAGATATTGGCCTCATAAGCCATCGAAATTGTCGGAAACCAGCGTCCGACAGCGAATGACCGACCCTTGGCTCGCGCCGACAAACGTTGGATAATCTCATTATTTCGCATCGAGAGCGGCCCCGTCGCCAGTTGATCCTTCACGCGCAGCGCCCGACCGGCGAGGCCCCCCATTTTGGCTCGTAGGTACGTACTGCGGCTGCCCATAACGACCGGAACGTCGATGCCGCCCGCAATAGCCAAGTACGCTCGGCATCCGGCGATTGCTTTTCCGATGCGCAGCACGGCCCCTGCGGCGATCCAAACGGCGCGCCATGAGGGTACGAATTGGCCATCGATCGAAGCGGGCAACTCCCCCCCACACACCGCGATGAGCGCCTCGTCCAGAAACTCAACTTCTGGTCCCAGCAGGGTCGTCTCAAGCGCTGCGGCGTGTTCATCATTGCCGACGAGGATATTCGCTACACGCAGCGCAAGCGGATCCATGGCCCCGGAAACCACAACGCCGTATTGCTGCAATCCTCGGCGACCCAAGTCCTGCACCGAGGTTAACACACCAGGATGAATCACGCGGAACCCCATGATCCCGCCTTTGGGTATGCATGGAACTCGTCGGCGCTGATCGCGCGAAACCTGACCAAATCACCCGCCCGTAAATAGACCGGAGGATTCTCGTTCGGTCGAAAAAGCATAAGGGGGGTTCGACCAATCAGTTGCCAACCACCGGGTGATTCCAAGGGATAAATCCCTGTTTGCGACCCTGCGATTCCTACGGAGCCAGCAGGAATTGTTACCCGGGGCGAAGGGCGTCTCGGCGTTGCAATACGATCTGACATGCCCCCCAAATAAGGAAACCCTGGCATAAACCCTAGCATATGCACGAGATACGTTGCGTTGGCATGAATCCTGACGACCTCGCCAGGCGGGAGTTTGTTATGTTGCGCGACAAATTCGAGGTCCTCGCCAAATCGCCCTCCATAACAGACGGGAATTTCGACCAAACGCGGCGCGCCGGCCACCTGTTGCGACAACGTCGGCACAACGTGTTCGATCCAGGCACACACCTCGGCGAGTGAAATTCGCCGCGAGTCGTAGTACAGCGTCACGCTGACAAACGCAGGAACTTGCTCCACAAAGCCGGGAAAAGCGTTATGCTCCAGGTATTGGGCCAAAGCCCGCACCGTATCAAATGTTGCACGATTAATCTCATTTCCCAAGCGGACAATGACGGCTGAGTCGCCCAGGGGGAGAATACGCCACTTCGGTTGGGTGGTCGTTGAGCTTCGTAATGTTTGATGACTAGAGGACATGTTTCGAGACCGACCGACGGTTCCCTGGGTCAGGAGTGTCGAGCATGAGACGACGGAAAACGTACTGGTTACACCCCCAACCGCTCCCGCAGGTGGTAAGGTTCTCCAGAATCAATCCTTGTCGTCGTAACGGGACGATGACCTCTTCGGGCTTGGCGACTTCGAACGGTAAACCGCCGCACCAATCCACCCAGTCGCGCCAGGCCGACATGCCGCGTTCGACTGCTTTGCGCCGCCAGTCGGCAAAGGGTAGCGGATTTTGTGCTTTGACGAGCCGCACAAGTGCGAACTTACCTTCGTAAAAGCCCGCGACAATCGCGACCAGGACGGGCCTCAACGGAGTGGGCAAATGATGATAAAGGCGTTTAATTCGGAGCCATCGCCGACTGGCCCCGCCTTGATCGTTGTAAATTGCAATAAACAGAAAACCGCCGTCAGCCACACACCGTGCGGCCAGGTTAATCGCTCGGTGCATGTGGCCCGTATGGTGTAGCACCCCCCACGCGTAGACAACATCGAACTCGCCAAGGGATTGCAGAAAACCTTCGTCGAGCGCCGAGCCTTGCTGAATGGTCCATCCTGGATCGTCGCCGCACCAACGGCGTCGCAGCTCATGAGCGCAGGCGACGGATTGTGCATCAAAATCAAAGGACCAGACCTCGGCCCCCAACCGACGGGCCGCCAGACTGAACAATCCGCTGCCGCATCCGATGTCAAGAAAACGTTTACCCTGGAGCGAATGACCGGGCAACAACGACAAGATCGAGGTTTCGGCGCTGGCGATTCGCGCTTCATCTACCGAGGTGAGAAACGCCTGCCAGTTTTCGCCAAATGCAAACCGCTCTTTCGGGTTCGGCTCGGGCAGGGAGTTCGCTCGCACGATGATTGCTCGTAGTTCGGCCAAGAGGCGTTCAACCGCCCGGCGTGGACGAAGAGGATTCGTCCAAAGTCTCGCAGATCGCGGCAAAAATACCTTCCGGAGAGGCCATGCGGCCCATACCCTTCACCCGGCAACTAAGCCACCCCTCCTCGGGGCCAATGATGCGAACTCCATCGCTACGCAACTGCGCCACATTTCGCTGGACCGCTGATTTTTCCCACATCGCGTTGTTCATGGCGGGCGCGGCCAGTACGGGGCCCGGAAAGGCCAAATAGAGCGTTGAAAGAAGATCATCGGCCAAGCCACAAGCGGCCTTCGCCATGAAGTTCGCCGTGGCGGGCGCCACGCATAAGAGTTGCGCTTTCGCCGCCAGATCGATGTGCGCTCCCAGGGGATGCGCTGAAGCGTCGAAGACTTCGCGAACCACCGCCCGGCCCGTTAGAGCGGCGAATGTGGCCGGCCCGATGAATTGTTCGGCAGAGGCGGTCATGACGACCGTCACTCCGGCGCCCGCCTGGACTAATTGGCTCACTAGCGCCGCGGTTTTATACGCCGCGACGCCGCCTGTCACGCCAATGATGAGTTCACGGCCGATCATTAGGACGAGGGCAAATCGGAGGACCGTGGTGCAAGTCGGCTAAACCAAGTTCGCCACATGCGCCAGGAAGCAAGCTTTTGCCGCGCGAAGGGAAGTTAATTCCGCCCAGTACAACACTCCGTGCTTCCACCAGACGCCGGAGAGTGCTAGCGTCGCGTTTTCGGCGTCAGTCGTCGTCCATACCAAACTGGGGGCCTTCGGTTCCCAAACTCAATCCGGCCGCGGCGCGCACTTCGTTCGAAGTGTCCAAGAAGATCTTGTCTTCGAGAATCTCCTGGAGAACGATTTTCATCTTGTCGTTGGTGCTGGCTTTGACGAGAGGTCGACTTCCCTGGTTCAATTGGACCAGCCGCTTTTGGATCAGCGTCGACAGCTTGAACCGACCGCCGACCTTGTTAACGATGCTTTCTTCTTTCAGTTCTTCGAGCATTCCTCTCCCTCGTGGATGCGGGTAAGAATCCGGCAAATATCACGGACCGCCTGCGGGACGGTTCTATTCTCAACGATATGGCAGTAGCGCGGGGCGAAGGTCAGTTCATGCCGCGCGATTTCCAACCGGCGCTGAATGGCGTCCTCGGTTTCGGTGCCGCGGCCGCGGAGACGGCGCTCCAGCTCCTCCATAGAGCCAGGGTGGATGAAGAGGGTAATCGCTTCAGGCGATTGCTGGAGCACCTTCATTGCCCCTTCGACATCTATTTCTAAAATAACCCAATTGCCCGCCGCAAGTCCAGCGGCCACTTCGCTTTTGAGCGTTCCATACCAATGGCCGCGACCAAATACCTCGCAACATTCGAGGAAATCTCCCGACTCGCGACGTTGGTGAAACTCCTCCAGCGAGAGAAAATGATAGTCGACGCCGTCTTTTTCACCAGGGCGCGGAGCCCGGGTCGTGGCGGAAACGCTCGGGATCAATGGCACAGGACATTCGTGCCGTAAGCGATCGACGACCGTCGATTTACCTGCCCCCGAAGGGCCGGAAATGATGAGCAATCGGCCTGGAGCGTGATCGGCCATAACCTGGCGAAAAGCCGGGATAAACCGGCGAAAGATGGCGAATACGACAGCTTATTCCTGGCGAACTATCGTTCTGTCGATGAAGCAAACGAGTCAACCCATCGTGTTGCGAGAATCTATTCTACGTTCTGAATCATCTCACGCACGCGTTCGATCGCGGCCTTGATCTCAATGACGCGATGTGCAATTTCACTATCTCCGGCCTTCGAGCCAATTGTGTTCGTTTCGCGGAACATCTCTTGTGTGAGAAATTCTAGCTTTTTTCCGCATTGGTCTTCCCCGTTCATCACATCGAGGAATTGGGCCAAATGACTGCGCAGTCGAACGATTTCTTCGGAAATATCGGAGCGTTCGGCAAATACTCCGACTTCCCGGATGATCTCGCCCGGCTCGACCTGAATCTCGTGGCGTGCCAACAGCCGGTTGAGTCGCTCCATCAAGCGAGTTTGATAGGCCTCGACGACCAACGGCGCCTGGCGTTCGATCGCCGCGAGCTTTTCGGCGATGAATGCGCAATTCGCCTCCAAATCTACCGCCATGGCGCGGCCTTCCTCGGCGCGCATCGCCACGAGTTTCTCGACCGCCGCCAACAACGCGTTCTCAACCAGCGGCCACACCTGTTCAAGATCGCCTTGGGCGGCGCTGTTCTCTTCGACAACGCCAGGCAACCCCACGAGGCAGTCGAGGCGCGGCGGTTCATTCAAGTTGAGACGCTGCGACAGGTCTTCCAAGTGGCGGAAATAGCCCAATAAGGCGAGTTCATTGAAGCGAAACTGATCGGGGCTTCGATTCTGATCAATCCGGACCCAAACCTGTACGGTTCCGCGATTGACATACCGCCGGATGAGTTCTTCCACCTGCGTTTCCAGTGCGGCGTATCCCTCGGCAGCGCGCACGGAAAGCTTGAAATGACGGTTGTTGACCGTGCGGATTTCGACGGCCGCGGTCAGCCCATCCGCCTCGCGTCGAGCATCGCCAAAGCCGGTCATACTAGCGATCAAGCAGACAACTCCCTGAGAGACAAACGGTCTCTACCAACGCAGAAAGGCCGCCGGCGTACAAGCGACGCCGCCCGCCTTAAGCACTTCACCAAGAGGCGCGGAGGGCAGCGACCAAGGGCTCCAGCCTATTCCTCTTCAGTCGCCGATGAGTTTTCCTTGGCCGGTGTGCCAACGCCGGCGCCGGGCATATCGCCGCGAGTCGCACGATCATTCAGGGGCGCCTCAAGAGTCGGCGTTGTCGGCGCGGCGCCTTGGATGTTGCCGAATCCGCCCGAACCTTCGCCAATCACTTTAATCGCCGCCATGGCCAAAAAGATCCATACCAGCGCCGTTCCCGCCGTAATCCAGGTGAAGGTGTCGCCGGCCTTGGTGCCGAACGCGCTTTGTCCGCCCGGACCACCCAGCGCGCCTGCTAACCCGCCGCCGCGGCCTCGTTGGACAAGCACCAACAAAATTAGAAAAAGCGAAGTAAGGAACAACGTAATCCCAAAAAAATACTGCCAGAATGTCGCCATGATATTTCAACCGTGATAATGAAAGGTCAAGCACTCCGTCGGACGAACGTCCTGCTCGTCGTCGTGGCGCCGCTGTTCCAAACCCAAGACGGGTCGCCACAGTTCGGTTACGCCTGCATCCAACTCGTTCCTAGCCGACGCGAACCGACCGGGCAATTTTGTTAGGCGCCAGCCAAGATACCAAGGAACTGTTCGGCCTTGAGCGAAGCGCCGCCCACCAGGGCGCCGTCGATATTCTTCTGTGAAAGCAGTTCGGCCGCATTGTCCGGCTTGACGCTGCCGCCGTACTGAATGCGCACCGCCTGCGCCGTCGCCGTATTGTACCGGAACTCCAAAATCTTGCGAAGATCGGCATGAACCTCTTCGGCCTGTTGGGGCGTGGCGGTTTTTCCCGTCCCAATGGCCCAAACCGGCTCATAGGCGATAACGACCTGCTGCATTTGCTCGGCGGAGACCCCCGCCAGCGAACCGAAGAATTGCTCCCAAACGACATCGGCGGTTTGACCCGCTTCGCGCTGCTGAAGCGTCTCACCCACACAAACGATCGGCGACAATCCTCCCTTGAGGGCCGTCAACACTTTACGATTCACGTCTTGATTCGATTCACCAAGAATGTGCCGGCGCTCGCTGTGCCCCAGAACCACGTATTTGCAGCCCACGTCGCGAAGCATCGAAGCGCTTAATTCGCCGGTAAAAGCGCCGTTCGCCTCGTGGTACATGTTTTGCGCACCCAGGGCGACGGACGAACCCTTCACAACTTGGGCGACGGCGTCCAGGTAGACACTGGGGGGACAAAGAGCGGCTTCCGCTTTGCCGTATTTACCGCTATCGGCTTTTATCGCCTTGACCACCGCCTCTGCCAACGCAACAGCCTCGGCACGGTGCAAGTTCATTTTCCAATTGCCGGCAATCAACGGCGTTCTCACGACGCAACTCCTGAAATAGTCAAGGAACAGCTTTAAGTTGGCCAGTCTACCAAACCCCCCAAACCGAAGTCGAGGGCGGTCATTGTTGCGAGTTCGGCAAAGTTTGGCCGTTCTTTCTCGCGTCTTCGATTCGCGGCGCGACGCCACGGCTATCTCCCTGCGGCGGCTTATCCTAAGGTAGAAACATCGCTCAACGCACAAATTGACCTTAACTCGGGTTGTGCTTATGCCTGGTGACGTTCGCTTTGGATTAGTGGGTTATGGTTTGTTTGGGGCCCACCACGCGCGCGTTATTGAAAGCACGCCCGGAGCGCAACTTGTGGCGATCGCGGCAAAGTCGGACAGGAGTCGGCTTGTCGCGCGACAGACGCACGCGCAGGCCACGATTTTTGAGGATTACGCGGCGTTGGTACAAAGCGACGAGGTTGACGTGGTCGATATTGTCGCCCCGAACGCCTTGCACTACGAAATGGCGCGAGCCGCTCTCCTGGAGGGCAAGCACGTACTCCTGGAGAAGCCGATGGCGCTTGAGGTACGGCATTGCGATGAGTTGATCGCTCTCGCCGACGCCCGCCAGCGCGTGCTTGCGGTCAACCACGAACTACGGCTTTCCTCGCTGTGGGGGGGCGCCAAAGCGTTGATCGACAAAGGCGCCATCGGCGAACCGTTGTATGCGCTGATTGAGTTGGCGCGCTTTCCTTACCGCCGAGGCTCCGAAGGTTGGCGATACGACATGGCCCAGGTGGGCAATTGGATTCTCGAAGAGCCGATCCACTTCTTCGATCTTGCCCGTTGGTACATGTCGTCACGTGGTGAGCCAACGAGCCTTTACGCGCGGGCCAATGGTCGCCGCGTTGCGCAGCCAGCGCTTCAGGACAACTTCTCGGCAATGGTGAACTTCCCCGGCGAAGCGTATGCCGTGGTGTCGCAAACTCTCGCGGCGTTTGGCCATCACGTCACTGCGAAAATCGCTGGCGCCGAAGGCCTGATTTGGGCATGGTGGAGCGCTGCCGACGCACGCAGCGACAAACCGCAGTTTGGACTTCGTTGGGGTCTCGGCGAAACCGTGCAAGAATTGCACTTTGACAAACCGACAGGCGAACTCCTGGAGTTGGCCGATCAGATTGCCGCCATGGTCCGCGCTGTACGCGATGGCGCCGCCTTGCCCTGCACCGGCCACGACGGGCGCTGGTCGACGCGGCTATGTCTTGCCGCCCAACAGTCCGTCGAGACTGGCAGTTCGGTGGCGCTTGCCGCCGCGGAAGGCTTCGACGCGTCCTGAGCTTGTCGCTACCTCCCCCGGTTGAGCAAACTGCGGCGGTTCAGGTAGTCGATCAGCACCTGGTGCATGGGTTGGCTCGTGTCCACAAGCACGCGTTCGCATCGGTTGCGGGCGGCGATTTCCTCCAGATGTTCGTTGAATCGATTCATCGCTTCCAGATAACCGCGGCGAAGATCCTCAGGCTGTGCGAGCAATTCGTCGGTTGCTTCCAGGCCAACGAATTTCGTCATGGCGTCGAATTCGAACGTCAGTTCATGATGGTGGAGCGTTTGAAAGAGCACCACCTCATGATTCTGGTAACGCAACCGGTGCAGCGCATCTTCGAGCGCATCCAGGTCGCCAAAGAAATCGCTGAAAATCATGACGATCTCGCGACGGCCCGTGCGACTGGCAAGTTGGAACAAACAGCCGGCCAGGTCGGTCTTTTCAACCGCCTCGATTTCGTCCAAATGGTGCGTCATCCGCGCGGCTTGACTCATCGAGTTGCTGGGGGGCACGAACCCGCGAATTCGAGTATCGAACGTCGTCAGAGACACCTTATCGCTTTGACGCACCACCGCGAACCCGAGCGTGGCCGCCATCCGAGCCGCGTACTCGAGCTTCTGCTCGGCCCCTTCCCCGTAACGCATCGATTTGCTGACATCCAACGCCAAATGGCAGACAAAATTGGTTTCCAATTCGTACTGCTTGACGAAGTACTTTTCCCGCGTGAAGTACACGCGCCAGTCGACGTGTTTGGGATCATCGCCAGGAACATACTCGCGGTGGCCAGCGAATTCCACGGCAAACCCTGACAACGGCGACTTGTGGGCGCCCGCCAAGTTTCCAATCACCAGTCCGCGCGGCGCCAGCGGCCGATTCGCCATTCGGCTAAGTGTTTTCGGATCGAGATAACGAAACAACACGCTGCGCGACATGGGGATAAAACAAGGTCAAAGGAGTGAGCAAGACTGGATGCATCTTACCTAGCCTTACAGGCCGCGAAAAGTTGGAACAACCGGCCGGGGTGAATTCTTCAAGTTTGTTGCGTCTCTTTGCCGTTAACGATGACGTGAAGGAACGCAACCACGGGCGTTACGTTATGAAGTTCGCTTACACGGCCCTATTGTTCACTGCCGCAGCGCAGGGCTGCATTGGCCTTGATTTGTCGCGCGATACCGTAGCGCCAACGCCTGCGAAATGGGAGTATCTTACGCTTCGCCCCGAGGCGCCTACCATCACGCTGACCAGCACAGGCGAATCACAAGCCCAATCTGACCCGGAATTGACCCGACTTGGCTCGGAAGGGTGGGAGTTGGTGGCAGTTCACGAGGGGAATTACATTCTCAAACGCGCCAAGACGAAGTGAAGTAAAGCCCGGCGATAGCTCCACTCCGACGCGATCTTTCTAGAGCTGGCAAGACACTACTCCAATTGGGTGGGGTCACACGCGCAGCACCATACCTTGCTGGGCGACTTCGATGCCGTCGGGTTTCGCCGCGGCTTGCCACTGGGCGTCGGTCCAACCATATCCGGGATTTCCAGGTCCGTCTTCGTGTCCACTCAGGTGCACGAGTAGCGTGCGTTTCGCTTGAACGACCTCAAAGTACGCTCGCGCCGCCTGATACGTGCAATGGCCTCGACCTGCAATCGCCCACGAGTTGCACTCCTGTAGATGCAAGTCGGCGTTCTGGAGCAGCGTGGCATGCCGGCGAAACACTTCGGCGTTGGTGTAACCGCTGGGGAAGGCGGCGTCGGGAGTTTCGATGTCCCACGCCAAAACAACTTTCTTCTTCAACGCCTCGGCCACGTAAATGACGGCGCCGTCGGCGGCGCCATGTTTGACCGATATGGCCGTCAAGCGAATCACTGTCTGACCGGCGGGCAGTTCTATGGGTAATTCAGGAACAATCTCCTGGAAGCGATAACAGCGTTCCAGGACATAGGCTAGCCCGATCCGATCGCGCAAGGCATGATACGTTGGCAAAGTGCAATACAGCGGAATCTTGAAAAAGGGCTGTTCGCGACGGTGCGCCGTACGGCGTAAACCCTCGCCCAGTTGGCTCAACCCCCAGGCGTGATCTCCATGCCAGTGGGTTAGAAACACCCCAGTTACGTGATCCAAGCCGGGAATGAGCGCTCCCGCAAGACTATCAGGAACTCCCGCGCCGACATCGACAAGAATATGGGCCGCGACATTTCCTTCCCGATTACCAATCAGCAACGAAGCTGAGGTGTTGGCGCGATTTGGCGGATCGGGCCATCCGGCGAACTCCGCCAATCGGTTCGGCGGCGGGGCGATGTTGTAATTGACCGTCTGGCAACGACCACAATCGCAACCCAATTCACGTCCAAAGGCGTGCCCGGCGCCGTTCATGCGAACCCACAGCGTTGCTTGCTCCGTTTTCATCAAATGAATCCTATCCCAAGGCGACATCGTGTCGCTGTTATCGTAAAGTATCCCTCCGCAGCATGCAGCGTCTATTGTATGCGCCGTGCGCTGGGTTCCCTCGGTGTGCTTGCTGCAAGGAATTTGCGCTTCGCGCAAGGCTTCCTGCTGGAAAGTACGCCGTTTTCCGGTTCGCAGAGATTATGCAAAACCTTGGGGTTTCCAAGGTCGTTTTCCTTGGCAAAGACTCGCGTTTGAATAGAATAGGGCCAGACTTTTCCGGCACGGCAAGCGCACATATCAGTACACCCGAGAAGCAGTTTTGCTTCGGGAAGACGCTTTCATCGATCGCGCTGCACCTTGCCCGCTGAGCAAGTAGAGTTGGCTTATGGAAAAACTGCGTGATTCTGACGATTCGAAGTTAGGGCTAGCGCCGCCGCTTTCGTCCGACACGCCCGCTTACGATGCAGACCCCTACGACACGGTTGCGATTGAGTTCTGCGAAGAGCCAACGTCGGCGAATATCCCCGCGCCGCAACCATTTGGCCCCTTTGAATTGTTGGAATTGCTGGGTCGGGGCGGCATGGGTGTGGTTTACAAAGCTCGGCAGCGATCTCCGCACCGGCTGGTGGCCATCAAGATCACCTCGGCCGGTTCATTAACCCAAAACTCCGATGCACAACGGTTTCGCAACGAGACCGAACTCGTCGCCCGACTGGATCACCCGCACATTGTCCCCATCTACGAAGTTGGTAAGTGCGGTGATAGCCTGTACTTCAGCATGAAGTTGATCGACGGCGGCGATCTTAGCCAACATATCAACCATTTCCGGAATCGCCCGCGAGACGCCGCCGCCGTCATGGCCGTGGTGGCGCGCGCCATTCATCATGCACACGAACGTGGGATCCTGCACCGCGATCTCAAACCGTCCAACATTTTGCTCGACGCCCAAGGCCAGCCCCATGTGACCGATTTTGGACTGGCGCGACCTCTCGACTTGACTCCACAAGAATCCACGGAGTTCGGCTTGACGCAGTCGGGCATGTTGATTGGCACTCCCTCGTATATGGCGCCCGAACAAGCGCGTAGCAAAGGCCGAATTCTCACGACGGCGGTCGACGTGTATGGACTGGGCGCCGTGCTTTATACGCTCATGTCGGGTTGGCCGCCGTTTCGTGGTCCGACGCCCTTGGATACCTTGCTCTTAGTGGGCGACAGCGAGCCAACTCCGCCACGCCAGCTCAACCCTGCGGTCGACCGCGATTTAGAGACAATTTGCCTAAAATGCATGCACCGTGAGCCCGCGCGACGGTACGCCTCGGCGCAAGAGGTCGCCGAGGACTTAGAGCGCTGGCTGGCGGGAGAACCCATTCTGGCTCGTTCCAGCGGAGTGCTCGAACGGCTTTGGCGCCGTTGTCGCCGTCAACCTGCGTTGGCGCTTCTGTCGCTGCTCTCCGTCACGTTACTCATCGCCTTGTTGATTGGCCAGTCGGCGGCCGTGGTCCTGCTGCGCGACGAACAGGCCAGGACTCGGCAGCAACACCTTCACGCGCAGCACCAGGCGAGGCTCGCTATCGAACGTGAAGCGACCGCCCGCCGATTGCTTTACGTGGCCGACATCAATCAAGCCTGGCGCGCTTTTGAGTCATCCGATCTGAAACGAATGCAGGAATTGCTGGACCGGCAATTGCCTGGGCCTGACCAAGAAGACCTGCGTGGCTTTGAATGGTCCTACCTGCAACAACTGGCGCAAACACGAGCGTTGGTGCAGTCGCGACAGTTACATGAGAAGCAAATTTTCGGAGTGGCGTCGTCTCCGCACGGAGACGCGTTCGCCACCACCAGCGAGGACCGGCGAGTCGTGATGTGGAGCGCGACGTCCGACAAACCGGTTTTCGAGCTCACAGGGTTTGCCAATGACGCCAACGCCGTGGTGTTCACTCCCAATGGCGAAACCCTGCTGGCCTGCGGCGAGGACGGTTCGATCTGGTCATGCGATGCGCGCACGGGCGCTAATGCGAAGAAGCTATATCAGTCGCCCTCTCAAACGCCGATTCCGCAACTAGCGATTTCTCCCGATGGCGCTATGCTTGTCGCCGCGTGCTGGGACGGCGTCTTGCGAAGTTTCACGTACCCTTCGATGGAGCCGCTTCCCGACCTGCGCGCGCACTCGCACCAGGCGGAGTCGGTTCAGTTTACGCCGGACGGCGAGATGCTGATTTCGGCAGGACGTGATGGCACAATTAAACTTTGGAATGCTGCGACGCGCTCCGTTTTCCAAACGATTTATTGCCACGGCGGCGTCAAGTCCTTGGCGATCGCTCAAACAGCGCCTTTGGGCGCCGCAGGATGCTTTGACCAAAGTGTGATCATTTTCAATTATCGCACCGGAGAGGTCGTACGGCGTCTTACGGGGCATACGCTTCGTGTTTTGAGTGTCGCGATTTCCGACGATGACTTGTACGTTGCCGCTTCCGACGAATCGGGAAGCATACGAATTTGGGAGTTGACGACTGGACGACTGATTGACCTGATTCCTGGGGAACGTCACGCCATCTGGTCGCTTTGTTTTGCGCGCGGCGTTTCGACGCAACCCACAATTCTGGCCGGCGATTCGCAAGGCAAACTCCACCGGCTCACCGTCGGCGCTTCGCCGTGGCCAAGACGACTGATCCATTCCGACTCGATCGTGACGCAGGCGTTATTCCTGCCCGACAAACGCACATTAGCGGGGCTGACGTTTCCCGGTGGCGAAGTATCTTTGGTCGACCTAGAGCGTGGCTCGATGGGCAAGGTGATCTTGCCGGCCGAGCAAGCAAAGGCGGCGACGTTTGACGTTAACACAGAATATTGGGCGACTGGCGGGTCCGATGGCAAAGTGCAATGTTGGCGTTTCGGGGAATCAAAACCATTATGGACGGTGGCTGCTCATCCTAGCTGGGTGCATTCTATTGCAATTCTGCCAGACAACCGAACGGTGATGTCGTTCCACGCCACAGACTCCGTCAAGTTCTGGGACTTAAGAACCGGGAGACTGGTTGGCGAAGTGAGCGAACCGCACACGTCGACCGTCTCCTGTGCGTTGGCGCCCGATGCGCAATCGGCCGCGATTTCTTTCGCCAATGGCGATGTCGCACTGATCGATTGCCAAACGCGACGAATCAAGCGTTACATGGAGCCTCGTCGCGCACACGCTGGTGAGCCGATGACGTTCTCGCCCGATGGAGAACAACTGGCGATTGGCCGTGGAAACGCCGTTCATCTTGTGCAGGTTGAAGGCGAACCTCGACTTCGCGTACTCTTATCCCACGCACAAAAAGTGCGAGCGATGGCGTTCTCGCCGGATGGGAAAACACTTGCGAGCGCCGCAGGAGACTCCGCCATTCATCTCTGGAGCGTCGCGCTTGGCCAGGAGCTTTTCACACTCCAAGGGACGGATCACAACGTTTTCGTCACATTCGCGCCCGATGGCCGCGCACTATTTGCATGCGGTCACAATCGCCTGAATCAAGGCGAAGTGTTCGCCTGGGATGCGGTCGCGCCGCTCGCCTCATTGCAATAAGCGAAGGCACGTCGCGACGCGAACACGCTCAACCGGTGCGACTCCTGACGCAGCTTTTTGGAAAGCGTTGGTTCATGCAATCAGGTCGTGAACGACCGACCCATGTACGTCTGTGAGGCGAAAGTCGCGTCCGGCATAACGATAGGTAAGCCGCGTGTGATCCAAACCAAGCAAGTGAAGCATCGTTGCGTGAAGGTCGTGCACGTGTACTTTGTTCTCAATGGCGTAGTAGCCGTACTCGTCGGTAGCGCCGTACACGAACCCGGGCTTCACGCCGCCGCCGGCTAACCACATGGTATATCCGTGCGGATTGTGGTCACGTCCATTGTCGCCTTGCGCTACGGGAGTCCGTCCGAACTCGCCGCCCCACACCACCAGCGTTTCGTCCAATAACCCGCGCTGTTTGAGATCGCGCAGCAAGCCTGCAATCGGCTGGTCGACTTCGCGCGCGTTTTGGGCGTGGCCGGCTCGGAGATTGTCGTGCTGATCCCATTTATAGCTGTGCGTGCATTGCACAAAGCGCACTCCCTGCTCGATAAACCGTCGCGCCATGAGACACTGCCGGCCAAAGTTTTTCGTTGAGGCCTCATGCAACCCGTACATGCGGCGTGTGGCTTCGGTCTCGTTGCTAATGTCCTGCAACTGGGGCGCTTCGGCCTGCATGCGAAACGCCAACTCAAACGAACTGATCCGCGCCTCCAGGGCGTCGTCCGGCCCTGTCGTCTGTTGATGGCTGCGATTCAAACCTTGCAGCAAGTCGAGTTCTTTCCGTTGAAGACGGAGCGGCGTTTGTTCGGAGTTCTCGACAAAGGGAATTTTCGCGTTTTCCGCCGGAATGCTGGCATTGCCAACGGGCGTCCCCTGATAATCGGCTGGCAAAAACGCGGAACCATACGCGTTCGCTCCGCCATGGGTTAACGTGGGACAAAGCGTAATGTAACCGGGAAGATTCTGGTTCGCGCTGCCCAGTCCATACGTAATCCAAGATCCCATGCTCGGGCGCACGAAAGTATCGCTTCCGGTATGCAACTCCAATAGCGCCGCGCCGTGGCGTGAGTTGGAGCAGTGCATCGACTTCACAATGCATAGATCATCGACACAACCAGCCACGGCGGGGAAAAGTTCGCTAACCCAGGCGCCCGATTGTCCATATTGTCGGAACTTCCACGGCGATGGCAGTAAGTTCCCCGTCGCGCCCGAAACGACGCGCGGCTTGGGAAACGGCAACGGTTTGCCTTGGTCTCGCTCAAGAAGCGGCTTGTAGTCGAACGTGTCGACTTGCGACGGCCCACCGTGCATGAACAGGAAGATTACCTGCTTTGCACGCGGCGCAAAGTGCGGGATATGTCCCTGCGACGATTCAGCGGAGCCGCCTTCTCGGGACAATAAATCGGCGAGCGCCAGCGCTCCAAAACCCGCACCACACCTGGAAAGCATGGTGCGCCGCGTGAAGCGCCGCGGTCGTTCGAAGTGAGAACCTCGCATCGCATCTCCAACGTTATTCGACGTAGACAAATTCATTGGCCGCGATCACAGCTCGACACAGGCTTTGCCAGGCTCGCTCCGTCGCTTGCGCCGCATCATCCGGACGAGCGATCGTCCACTCCGCCGCATAACTTTGAAGAAAACCGAGCGACGTTTGCAACTCATCGTTTCGTGGTTCGCGAGCATACGCACACAACCAAAGTTGGCGCAAGCGTCCAGCATCGTCCAAAGCGTTGTCGGCAATCAACCGCCGCGCAAATGACAAGGTTTGCTCCGCCACGAACGAACTGTTCATCATGAACAAGGCTTGCGGCGCCACGGTGGTGGTTTGTCGCTGGCCGCTTAAAACGCTGGGTTCGGCAAAATCGAACACTTGAAACACATCATACAGCGCGCTGCGCACGACCGGCAGGTAAATCGAGCGGCGCTGCGTCGCGTACACCACAGGATCGACGTTTGCCGTACTGGTGACATACTGCCGATTCGGTGTTGGTAATAACGAGCCGCGCATGGTGCGGTCCAGATTTCCAGAGACGGTCAAAATCGAATCGCGAATCGCCTCAACTTCGAGTCGACGCCGATTCATGCGCCGCCACAAACGGTTTTCCGGATCGAGCGCCGCGGCTTGGGAATTCTCCTCCGTGCTCTGTTGCCACGTGGATGAAAGCAACATCATGCGATGCAGGTCTTTGACATTCCAACCCGATTCGACGAACCACACTGCCAACCAGTCGAGCAACTCGGGATGCGTGGGCGATTCGCCCAAATGACCGAAATTGTCCGGCGAACGCACCAGCCCCTCGCCAAAGCGCCATAGCCACACGCGGTTAACAAACACTCGCGCCGTCAGCGGATGATGAGGGTGTGTCAGCCAATCGGCCAGCGACAACCGACCGCTGCCGCTCTCGGCGGCGACGGCAGGTAACTGATCACCAAAAACGCGGGGAAATCGGCGGGGAACCACGGGCCCCAACGTGAGGTGACTTCCGCGATAATGAATCGCAAGATCCTCAGCATCGCCGTCAGACACGGCCATCGCTTCAGGAAAGTTGGGCAAAGTTGCAACCAGTTGCTGTTCGCGACGTCGAATCTCCGCCAACGAATCCACAACATCCTTGGGAAAGTAACGTTCGAGAGTCTTGGGAGCTGCGAACGGCCCTTCGGTCGCATAGATCACGTCTCGCCAGGAAACGCCTGCGGTCGCGGGACTTTCCTGGTTCGCCGACTTCTGAAGTTCGTCCGCTAGTTGACGAAGCGCCGCAGCATCATCGGCCGCAACCGCCTGACGCCACCGGCTCACCAACGAATTGCCTTCGGACGGCGTCTTTTCGAGATAAGCGGCCCATTGATCGACGAACTCGACGATTAAGGGCGCCCGCGCCGTAAATTGCCCTTTCCGAGATTGCCATGGCTCTGGCGCCAGAGTCATGAGCAATTTGTCGATGTGAGGAAAAAACTGCGGTTGTTCCAGGCGCAACACGTGGTCACCTTGGGGAAAGTACGCCAAGGTTTCGACCTCCCAGCGCTGCGAGTCAGGATACCAAGTGCCTGTCACGCCATCGGCAATATTCGCGCTAAGAAGTTCGCTATTCACATAAAGGCGGCATGGTCGGGCCGCTTCCGCGGCGTAACGCACCTCGATTTGATACACGCCATCTTGCGGAACGGAAATGTCATACTCAGTAAAGTTCGGCGTTTCGCCTCGATTCACCAATACTCCAATGCCGGCGCCGTAGTTCGCCACGTCTTTCAACACGTTTCCGCGGACGTAGTTTTCGGCTTCGATAAGAATCATCGGAAAAGCGTCGCTTGGCGGTTGGTCTCCTCTTGGTTTGATGCTTTGTAATGCGTCACGCTCCTGAATCTTCCCCGTCGCAGCGAGAAGATAATCTCCCGCGCGGCGTTGGGCGGCGGCCACAAGTTCGTTCGTATTCGCTTGGCTCAACTGCTCAGCTTCAGCCCGCAATTGGTCGATCTGAGTTTGCAGTTCCGCACGCTTTGCTAATGCCTGGGCCGACGCCAACGGACGCTCCTGCCAACGAGCGACCACCGTGAGCGTATCCATCGTCTTGGTGCTTTTGAAAATACCCGCGAGCGCATAATAGTCGGCCGTGGAAATGGGATCGAACTTATGGTCGTGACATCGGGCGCAACCCAACGTCATTCCCATGAATGTGCGGCCCAGCGTATCAACTTGTTCGTCGATGATATCCATATGCAGCTTGACCGGGTCATCCTCGGCGAGCATTTTTGCTCCCATGCACAAGAAACCCGTAGCGACGAGTTGGTCGTTGCGAAGCGGATCGTTCCCCGGATCGGGCAATAAGTCGCCGGCGATTTGTTGCCGAACAAATTGATCGAACGGTAAGTTTCGGTTGAACGCATCGACCACGTAATCGCGATATCTAAAGGCGTTCGCAAACGCCAGATTCTCATCCAAACCGTTGGAGTCGCTATATCGGGCTACGTCCAGCCAGTGTCTGCCCCATCGCTCTCCATACTGGGGTGAAGCAAGCAAGCGATCAACGACTTTCGCAAACGCATCGGGCGACTCGTCGGCCAGAAACGCTTCTAACTCTTCGGGAGTAGGCGGCAAGCCGGTCAGGTCAAACGTCGCCCGACGCAATAAGGTGCGTCGGTCGGCGCGCGGCGCTGGCGAAAGCCCCGCCCCTTCGAGACGAGCAAGAACAAAGAAATCGATCGGCGTTTGCACCCATTCCGACGCAGCTACCGCCGGCAACGACGGTTTTTGTGGAGGCTGAAACGCCCAGAACGCGCGGTCTTCGGTGGTGAGTTCTGGCTCATCGACCATCGCGAGCCTGTCCGCACTTTTCACCGGTGGCGCGTTCGGCCAAGGTGCGCCCATGGCAATCCACTGGGCTAGGTCGGCAATGACGGCCGTCGGCAACTTTGTTTTCGGCGGCATTTGAATCGATGCGTCATGCCGTAACGCACGCACGAGCAGACTTTCTTCCGGCTTGCCTGGCGCTACGGCCGGACCGCGCAATCCTCCGGTTAGCAGCCCTGCCAGGGAATCGACTTGCAGACCGCTCTCCGGCGAGTCGCCGCTATGGCAATCTTGGCAATGTTCCACGAGAACCGGCCGAACCTTCTTCTCGAAAAACGCGATCGCTTCGGCCGAGGGCTCGCCCGTAGAACCCTGGCGCGTGAACAACCCGCCCATCACAAAGACTAGAACGGCAATGTAGAGCCGAACGGCGGGCATTAGGACTTCCTCTCTTCGGCAGGAGCTTGGGCGGGAATGGGGAGGTGCAATTCGTCGGGCCGAACGCATCAACCAAGTTCAATCTGTGGGCCATTGTAGCGCCACTGCCGGACCGACGTCAACGCAAATCGCGCATGGACATAGCATCGAGTGATCAAACCAGGTCCAAATGGTTGTTTCCTTTCGCACCGGATGATACGGTAGCAAGGCGAGTCATCACGAAACGCAAGTTCAAACGGAAAGCGCCCGCCGCAGTTCGCACGCCTACCTGCCAACACGTCCTGATTCTCGGGAGAAGTTCATGCGATTCCACCTTTGGATCATTTTTGCGCTGTTATCAATGCTTGCGACCGCTCCTGCCCACGCCGAATTACGAGCCGGGGCCGCAGTGGTCGACGCGACTCCGCTGCAATTCCCCGTCTTAGTAAACGGCGGCATGCTGAGCCGTACGGCAAGCAAAGTTAAAACGCCCATCAACCTCCGAGCGATTGTGTTGGATGATGGCGAAGAACGCTTGGCCATCGTGGTGGCCGATAGTTGCATGATGTCGCGCGAGTTGTTGGATGAGGCCAAAGCGGCGGCGGCCGCCCGGACCAAGATTCGCCCCGATCACATGTTGATTTCGGCCACACATACGCACTCGGCTCCAGCGAGCATGGGGTGCTTGGGAACGGATGCGGATCCTGCCTACGTTCCTTACTTGCGTGAAAAACTTGCGGAAGCCATCGCCGCGGCGGAAGCCAACCTCGAACCAGCGCGTGTCGGTTGGGCCGTGGCCGACGCCGGCGCCTATACGGCGCTGCGGCGCTGGGTGCGCCGCCCCGACCGCATCGCCGAGGATCCCTTTGGCAATTTGACGGTGCGGGCCAACATGCATGCGGCACGAAACTGGGACGACGTGACGGGCGAGTCCGGCCCCGAAGATCCTGATCTGTCGCTCATGGCAATTCAGTCGCGCGAGGGACGGCCCTTAGCCGTGTTAGCGAACTTCTCAATGCACTATTTTGGCGATGAAGCACTCTCGGCCGATTACTTTGGCCTGTTCGCCCAAGGGCTCAAAGATCGTTTGTCGCCCCAGGATGCGGCTGGAAAGGCGCCGTTTGTTGGCGCGATGTCGCATGGATGCAGCGGCGATATTTGGCGGCGCGACTACTCGCAGCCAGAAGGGTCGCAAGGCGAGGATCAAACGCTCGAACGATACACGGCCGAGTTGGTTAAAATCGCAGGCGACGCGTACGAGCGAATTACCTGGCAAGAGGACGCCGATCTGGCCATGGCCGAAACTCGGCTTAACCTTCGTTATCGCACGCCCGATAAACAGCGGCTTGAATGGGCCCAACGCATCGTTCAGGCCATGGGCGATCGACTTCCGAAGGACACAACCGAAGTCTACGCGCGCGAACAAATTCTCTTGCATGAAAAGCAGTCAACCGAAGTCGTCGTGCAGGCCCTGCGGATCGGCGATATCGCCATCGCCACGACGCCCACAGAGACCTACGCGTTGACCGGCTTGAAGATCAAAGCCCAAAGTCCATTGCGTCAAACGATGGTGTTTGATCTGGCCAACGGCGGCGACGGCTATATACCGCCACCAGAGCAACATTTGCTAGGGGGCTACAACACGTGGGCCGCGCGCTCGGCAGGTCTTGAGGTCCAGGCGGAACCCAAAATTGCAGAAGCCGCGATTCAACTTCTCGAACAAGTCTCGGCGCAATCGCGACGCCCACCGGGGCAGTCCCGCGGTCCCGGGCTTGAGACGGTATTGGCGGCGCGTCCCGCGGCGCACTGGCGTCTGGATGAGTTTGCAGGGCCGCGAGCAATCGACGCGAGCGGAAAACATCGTGATGCGATTTACGAGCCCGGAGTGCTGTTTTACTTAGAAGGTCCGCATTCCAATCGCTACTGCGCCAACGGCGAGAAGAATCGCGCCGCGCATTTTGCTGGCGGCCGCCTTCAATCGCGCGTGGCCGAGTTGGGCGACCAATACTCGATCACCGCGTGGGCCTGGAACGGCATGCCAGCCAATGGACGCGACGTAACCGGCTGGATCTTCTCGCGCGGCCGCGATCATGGCTTGGGAACGCAGGGCGATCACCTTGGATTAGGCGGCGTTGCTGGCGGTCAAGGAAAACTAATCTTCTTTCATGGGGATGATGAATCCGCCAATCAACCTGCGATCGGACGAACCGAAGTTCCTCGTTGGAAGTGGAGCCATATCGCGTTTGTTCGCGATGGCGACTCCGTGCGCGTTTACTTGAACGGAGCGAAAGAGCCAGAGATTCAAGTCGACTCAATTGCCGACTTTCCCAAGGCGTTCGATCAATTTTTCTTTGGCGGGCGTTGTGATAACCAATCCAACTGGGAAGGCCGTCTCGATGAAATCAGCGTTTTTGATCGCGCGCTAACTGCGGACGAAATCGCCAAATTGGCCGCCCCCTAAAAGCCGCACTCTCCCAACGTTTCTAACGGGGTCGTTCATGGTTAGAACGGCCCTTGATTTCGTGGCGCACCGCCAAGCAGGGTCGTTGGTGAGAGCGTGCACGGTGCGTCGTTATACTGCTGGTTCAAGTTGCGGAGCTGCCGGAGCGGCCCCGATTGCGGCATGGAATTCTTTGCGCGCTTCCTTTTCCGCCTCAGGCGAGAAGCGTACAAGCAGCACGAGCATCGAAGACAAGGTTACAACGCCACCGAGCACAAGTAAGCCTGTCGGCCAGGGAATCTCGCTCTTGAACAAGAAACCCGCGGCGACAGCGCCCGCGTTTCCACCGGCTCCGACGACGCCAGAAACAACGCCCAAGGCCTTTCGATTGATGAATGGCACCACGGAATACGTGGCGCCCGCGGACATTTGCACAAACAGTGCGAAGATCATCAAGGCAGGCAGCGCTAACACAAGTAACCGCATTTGCGAAAAGAACATCAGGGCAAGGCCTTCGCAAAACAGCACAGCAAACAACCACATCACGCGCCCTTGCAGTCCCCAGCGTCCGCCGAACTTATCGCCAAGCACGCCGCCCAACGTACGAGCGAACAGGTTCATACCGCCATAGCATGCGGCCATCAGGCCCGCAGCCATCAGTCCTAAACCAAAGTAGTCGGCAAAGTACAAGGCGGCGATGTTCTTAATTGTTAACTCGACGCCGAAGCACCCTCCGTAGGCCACAAACAACGCCCAGACTCGGTAGTCGCGACAGGCGGCCCACAACGAGACCTGCGATTTTTTCGCCTCGGGCAGGCGGCCGGTTCGCCGCAGTTCTTTGAAGTTTCCCTCAGGAGCGTCTTGCGTAAGAAAGAAATAGGCGATCCCTGTCAACAGGCAGACCATTCCTGCCAAAATCATCGAAAGCCGCCATCCGATGGCTTCGCTGAAACCGCACACCGTGACAAAGAACGCGAAGACCGCCGGCATAACCACTTGAGTGACTCCGCCTCCGAGATTACCCCAGCCTGCGGCCGTCGCATTGGCTGCGCCTACTACATTGGGCGCGAACATGATCGAGGTGTGATACTGCGTAATGACAAACGAGGCGCCAATCAGGCCAATCAGCAAACGAAACAGGAGGAACGTCTCGAAGTTCTGCGCCAGCCCGATGGCCATCACGGGAAGAGCCCCTAAGACCAACACCCAAGTGTAGGTAAGACGCGGCCCATAGCGGTCGCAAAGCCAACCAATCACCAAACGCGACAGGATCGTGGCGGCGACCGATGCAATGATGGTCCAACCTACTTGCTCTTTCGTCAGCGAAAGTTCATCGCGCACCACGACCATCAATGGCGCAATTCCAAACCAAGCAAAAAAACACAAGAAGAACGCGAACCACGACATATGGAACGCGCGTATTTGAGGCATCTTCCATTGAAAAAAGTTGCCCCACAGGTTGGTTGCTTTTCCCGTCACCTGCATTTCCGATCTTTCTTTCTGAAAGAGACAAAACTTGAACCGGCTCCGGTTTGCAACCCGCGCGCCAAAACTAACCTTCGGGAATTGCTCAGCAAGTACATCTCAAGTTCTTCTACGAAAATACTGGGGCTGTGTGTCGTTAACGCCTCGCTAACAACTTGAATGACTTGAGGTCGCCGCCATGGGCTGCCCAGATGTTATGCGGCCGTGCCCACTTTTCTTGCAACTCGGTCAGTCAGCGTGATGTCCTACCCATGCACTGCCGTCGCGCTTCGCTGCACGCGCGGCTTGTAAGTTGGTGAAATGACTACCTTTGTGCGACTAGTAATTCACCACTCCGGCCAAATGGCATGCGCGGCATACTACTTGCGTTAGAGTCCGCCGGGCCGCGCTATGGCAGCGCCGCGCCCTTACTCATGTTGAACTAGCCATGTCGGTTCTGAACGCCGCTGCTCTCGAAACATCTCCCTTGTTGGAGATCGAGCGCATGCTCGCGGAACAGCAGCGTTTGACCGCCGTTGAGCAATTCACCTTTTGGAAGGAGCAAGGTAACGCATCAACTCCAACGCAGCGGTATCGCGATTTGATGCCCCTTGCCGCGCCGCGCTCCGGCGAGCAATATGCTTTCGAGGTGGACCTGGACGCATGCACCGGCTGTAAGGCTTGTGTCGCGGCGTGCCATAGTCTGAATGGTTTGCGTGAGGGCGAGACTTGGCGAAGCGTCGGCTTGTTGCACGGGGGCGACGCTCATTTGCCGGTGATTCAACATGTTACTTCGTCTTGCCACCATTGCCTCGAGCCTGGCTGCCTCCAAGGTTGCCCCGTTAAGGCCTACGAAAAAGACCTGCAAACGGGAATTGTGCGGCACTTGGACGACCAGTGCATTGGCTGTCAGTACTGCATCTTCAAGTGCCCCTACGATGCGCCAAAGTACAACCGTGAATTGGGTATTGTGCGCAAGTGCGACATGTGCCACAGCCGGCTTTCCGTCGGTGAGCCGCCCGCCTGCGTTCAAGCTTGCCCCAACGGCGCCATACGCATAACGGTCGTCGATCGCGAAGACGTTGCTCGCCAAAGCGAAAACAATGTGTTTCTTCCGGGCGCCGCCGAGCCGGAGCACACCTTACCCACAACGATCTACCAGAGCGCGCGTCCGCTGCCTCGCAACTTGTTGCCTGCCGATTATTACGCCGCACGCACCGAACACGCGCATACGCCGCTGGTGGTGATGTTGTTGTTGACGCAAATGTCGGTGGGAGCGTTTGCCGCAGACCAAGCGATCTTTGCCTGGATTGCCCGCAGTCAGAATCAATTGCTCTCTAGCGTTCAACCCGCACACGCCATCGCCGCGCTCTTGTTGGGGTTATTAGGCATGGGTGCATCGGTGTTGCACTTGGGAAGACCGCTCTATGCGTTTCGAGCGATCTTGGGCTTGAGAACGTCGTGGCTCAGCCGGGAAATCATCGCATTCGGGTTCTTCGCCGCTTTTGCATCGCTCTACACGGCGTCCACCTGGCTCCAAGGATCGTTTCTATCAATCTCTAGCGAGGTGCGCACCGGTCTGGGCGCAGCGGCGTCCGCCATGGGACTTTTCGCGGTTTTTTGCTCTGCCATGGTCTATGTCGACACGGGGCGCACATTCTGGCGTTTTCCGATTACCACAAGCAAATTCTTCTTGACATCCTGCGTGCTCGGGCTGCCGGTCGTTTTGCTTATCTCGCTTGCCGCCGCTGCGTGGTCTCCGTCGTTGAGCGCTGCTGAGGTAATGCAACACTACGGTCGATCGTTATGTCGAGGCGTCATGCTCGCCGCCACGAGCAAGCTGCTTCTCGAAGGCTCTGTATTTCTTCATCTTCGAGACCGTCGGCACACAACGCTCAAACGCACCGCGCTAATACTGACCGGGCCGCTCGAAGTGAACACGCTTGCTCGTTTCTTCGTTGGCGCGGTCGGCGGAGTTTTGCTTCCGGCGGCGCTCGTCGCAGAAAACACGCTTGCTGCGCCACGAGGATACAGCCCTCTCTTTGTCGGAATCATCACGCTGCTGATGCTTGTCCTGTTGATGACCGGCGAGTCCTTGGAGCGCCGGTCGTTTTTTGCCGCGGTCGTCGCGCCTCGCATGCCAGGAGTGCCCGCTTCATGAACGTCGCTCTTCCCCAGTACGAGGCGGCCCGAACTTCGCTCGCGGCGCAAGCGCGGCAGTGGCTACATCAAACCAACGGCGCACTATCGGACGAATTGACGTTGCAGCCTGCGCGCTTCAGTTTAGGTTTAACACCGGCTCATCTTCAGCCAGACGCCGTCACAACCGCCGTATGCGGTTTCTGTTCGACCGGCTGCGGCTTGCATATTCACTTGCATCAGGGTGAGGCGATCAACATTAGTCCCGCAACGATTTATCCGGTGAACTTAGGCGCTGCATGTCCCAAAGGTTGGGAAGCACTGTCGGTATTAACGGCGTCTGACCGCGCCGTCACTCCGTTGGCGCGCAATCATCGCGGGCGCCTGGTTCCTGTCGATTGGGACGCCGCGCTTCGTACGTTCTGCGAGCGCTTTCAAAAAATTCAGCAGCAGCATGGCCCCGAGTCCGTCGCGTTTCTCAGTACGGGACAAATCGCGACCGAGGAAATGGCGCTCCTGGGCAGCCTTGCCAAGTTCGGCATGGGTATGCTGCACGGCGACGGAAATACCCGGCAGTGCATGGCCACGTCCGTCGTCGCGTACAAGCAGTCGTTCGGTTTCGACGCGCCGCCCTACACCTACGCTGATCTGGAAGAATCGGACGTCATCGTTCTGGTTGGTTCCAACTTATGCATTGCCCATCCGATCTTGTGGCAACGCATCGTTCGCAATCGGCATCGCCCAGAGATTCTTGTAGTCGACCCTCGCCGAACGGAAACCGCAATGGCCGCCACACAACATTTGGCGTTGCGGCCCAAGTCGGACATGGTCTTGTTCTACGGTATTGCCTATTGGCTTGTAGAACAGGGCCATATCAACTCGGAGTACATTCAGGAGCATACTTCCGGCTTCGAAGAATTTCGTGCTCACCTGGCCGAATATCCATTGTCGCGCGTCGTCAAAGAAACGGGCTTGGACGAGGCCGCCATTCAGCATGCCGCACAAACAATCGCGAGTGGAAAGCGAGTTTCGTTCTGGTGGACAATGGGTGTCAACCAAAGCTATCAAGGCGTGCGGACCGCACAATGCCTGATCAATCTCGCGCTGATGACGGGCAATCTCGGTCGGCCAGGCACGGGCGCGAACTCGATTACCGGCCAATGCAACGCGATGGGGTCTCGACTGTTCAGTAACACCACGAACTTGCTCGGCGGGCATGACTTCACGAACGCGGCGCATCGTAAAAAGATCGCTAAGATTCTCGATATCAACGAAGCCCGCATCCCCGATCAAAATAGCTGGGCCTATCCCGAAATCATCGAAGGGATCTTGCGGGGGAAAATCAAAGGTCTTTGGGTCATCGCCACTAATCCTGCCCATTCGTGGATCAATCAACAGGGCGTGCGAGACATCTTGAGCCGCCTCGACTTCCTTGTCGTGCAAGACATGTACCACAGCACGGAGACCGCTCAGATCGCCGACCTGGTTCTGCCCGCAGCTGGTTGGGGCGAGAAGGAAGGCACGTTCATTAACTCGGAACGACGCATCGGTTTATTGAAGAAAGTATCCAAAGCGCCGGGACAAGCGTTGAGCGACTTTTCCATTTTCCGTCTGGTCGCGCAGTATTGGGGATGCGGCGAAATGTTCTCTCGGTGGACGTCGCCCGAGGCGGTGTTCCACCTGTTGAAGAAATGTTCGCGCGGGCAACCTTGCGACATAACCGGAATCCGTGACTACCGCATGCTGGACGAATCCGGCGGTATTCAATGGCCGTTTCCCGAGGGTGTAACGGAGGATCGTCCCGAACGTCGCTTATTCGAAGACGGCAGGTTTCTACACCCCGATGGGCGCGCCAAATTCCTCTTTGAAGCCCCGCGCGATATGCCCGAGCCACCGAACGCGCGTTACCCCCTGTTATTGATCACAGGGCGCGGAACGGCTGCCCAGTGGCACACCCAAACACGAACCGACAAGTCCGAAGTGCTGCGAACGATGTATCCGCGACAAGTGTACGTAGAAATCAATCCTCAAGACGCGAAGCAAGCGGGAGTTAAGCCGAACCAGCCCGTGGTGGTCGAATCGGCGCGAGGACGGATCAAGGCGACCGCGTTTGTCACCGCGACGGCGCCGCCGGGCCAGGTTTTTATGCCCATGCATTATGAGGAAACCAACAAGCTGACTCATGCTCACTTTGATCCTTATTCGCGTCAACCGTCCTACAAAGACAGCGCCGTGAATATCCGTCCGCTTGCCGACGGCGATGTCGATCTTTAGCGGTGTTGGCAGTCCGGCGCGACCTATTTCGCAGTTTCATTCAACACGATTCCTTCGTCATGGCGCACGACAACAGTTTCACCCCGGAACAACAGAATTATCTTCAAGGCTTTGTGCTCGGCTCGGATGTCGCACGGGCCGTGCGCGGGCTGCCTGTGTTGTCGGGTTGCGCAAGACCCTCGAACTCGTCCGAGATTGTTCGAATTGGCCCGACAAAGCCTTCGGAACCTATTCAACACGGCCCTGACCAACCCCATTACGAAGCGCAGAATCGTTTTCTGAATACGGGCAAGAAATTGACGAAAGAGGAGCAGGCCAAACGCGACAAACCGCCCTTCGAAATGTGGGAATCAATGCGTCGGAACGCCGCTTCCGGCCAGTTCCCCAGCGGAACCGATGTGTTTCTATACAAGTATCACGGCTTGTTCTACGTCGCGCCCGCGCAAGATTCCTTTATGTGCCGCCTTCGGTTTGCGGGAGGTGCGATGTCTTCCCATCAGTTGCGCGGGATCGCCGACCTGGCGCAGCGATATGCGGGAGGTTACGCCGACGTTACCACTCGGGCGAATTTGCAGCTTCGAGAGATTTCGGCAAGTAACGGCCTGCACGTACTCGAGGCCCTGACCGATCTCGGCGTGATGAACCGAGGCGCCGGCGCCGACAATATTCGCAATGTCACCGCTACCCCAACAAGTGGTTACGATCCTCAAGAACTCATTGAAACGCTGCCGCTCGCCAAGGAGATGCATCATTACATTTTGCAGCACCGTGAAATGTACGGATTGCCGCGGAAGTTTAACATCGCTTTCGACGGCGGCGGCGGCATACGAGCTCTGGAAGACACGAATGACATCGGCTTCAGCGCCGTACATGTGCCCGAGCAACACGCGACCTCTGATACGCCGTCCGGTGTGTACTTCGAATTGGGCTTGGGCGGAATCACGGGTCACAAAGACTTCACGCGAGAAACCGGAGTGTTGCTCCGTCCTGATGAATGCATTCCTGCCGCCGCGGCAATCGTCCGCGTGTTCTTAGCGCACGGAGATCGTACTGATCGGAATAAGGCGCGGCTTAAGTACTTGCTCGACACGTGGGGCATGGAGAAATTCCTGGATGAATCGCAAAAACTGCTTTCCTTCACTTGGCGACGTTTTCCCAGACAACATTTGACGCCGCGGCCGGCCGAAGATCGTTTCGCACACATCGGGTTTCATTCGCAAAAACAGAAAGGCCGATCGTATGTCGGAGTCGTATTGCCCGTGGGCCGCCTAACCGTACGGCAGATGCAAGGGCTCGCCTCCATCGCCGATGAGTTCGGCAGCGGGTTGATACGACTTACGGTATGGCAAAACTTACTGATTCCCGACATCGATGACACGAACATCCCCCTCGTTCAGCAACGCCTTGAACTGCTTGGCCTGGATTGGCGCGCCACGAGTTTCCGCGCGGGCCTAGTCGCTTGTACTGGCAATGCGGGTTGCAAATACGCAGCGTCCAACACGAAGGGCCACGCTCTCATGCTGGCGGAATACTTGGAATCACGGCTTTCGATCGATCAGCCCATTAACATTCACCTCACGGGTTGCCACCACTCGTGTGCACAACACTATCTTGGCGACATTGGCCTGCTCGCGGCGGGCGTGGAAATTGGAGATGAGATGGTAGAAGGTTATCACATTTACCTAGGCGGAGGATGGGACGCCCGGCGCGGTATTGGACGTGAGTTGGCGCGCTCAGTTCCTTTCTCCGAAGTCCCGGAATTCATATTTCGACTATTGTTCGCCTATACGGAACACCGCCTGACGCCCAAGGAATCGTTTACGGAATTCGCCCAACGGCGAACAGTCGAGGAACTGCAAACGATGCTTCGCCTAACAACGACGTTCAGCAAGGACATGGCCTCGACTCCGGCGATCGCCTCGTGAAAGCGTAATTAACGGCTTACCTCGGCTACTTAGGTACATCCTGCGTTCGTTGTGAAATCAGGACCTGTTCAACCTGGTTTCTTTGATGCAGAACGACTTTCCTCACACTTTGCGTTGTGAACATTATGGCTGTTTCCTTGCTTCCCCCGAGCGCGCCTTTTACGAGCGAACAGCGGGCTTGGCTCGATGGTTTCTTCGCAGGTCTTTTGGGTCTTGCCGAGACGCCAGATCAACCAACAACCGAAGCAGCCCTTCATACCGCGGCCAATGCATTGCCTGCTTTGGCGGGCAAAGCCCCTGATACGGTGTCAACGAGCAAAGCGGAGGAGTCGCCCCCTTGGCATGATCCCGCGCTATCGCTGGAGGAGCGGATGCAGTTGGCCTCGGACCGACCGATCGCTGATCAATTGATGTCCGCCATGGCGCAACTCGACTGCGGAGCGTGCGGATACGTGTGCCGGACGTATTCACTCGCGATTGGTCGCGGTGAGGAGAAAAACCTCTCGCTCTGTTCACCGGGCGGAGCTCCTACGGTTAAAGCGATTAAACGCCTTCTCAAAGAACATCAAACTTCGAACGACGGCATCGAGGCGAGTCCGCCGGCAAAAGTGCCGACGGCGCCCAGTATGCTGGCGAATTGTTATTGCCGAAAGAATCCTTTTCCAGCGAAGCTAGTCGAGTCCTCGAAACTTAATGGCGTTGGTTCGCAAAAGGAAACGCGACATGTGCGGCTGAACCTCGCTGGCAGCGGTCTGACCTATCGCGTGGGTGACGCCCTGGGCGTCTTTCCCACAAATTGCGATGCTTTGATAAGCCAAATTGTGAACCTTCTGGGGGCCACAGGACAGGAAGTCGTGATAGGGCCGAGCGGCACGGAAGCCGCCTTTTTTCATTCGCTGCGTAGCGTGGATTTGAAGAACGCGCCTGAAGAGCTGATCGAACTGTTATTCAAGCTCGCGGCGGCTCCGGAAGATCGCCGTCGCTTGCGCACGTTGGGCGAGAATGATGGTTTGCTGGCGACGATGGATGTGTTGGATGCTCTGCAAATCGCGCCTTCCGCACGTCCCTCGCCCGAGGCGCTGCTTGCCACACTAACACCGTTGGCGCCGCGTTTGTACTCTATCGCCAGTTCGCCTGCAGCACACGGCGATGAAATCCATTTGACCGTGGGAAAGGTGTTTTGGGAGAAGGCTGGCCGGTTACGCAAAGGCGTGGCGTCGACCATGCTTGCCGACCGCGTAGCGCCGGGCGACGAGATTCCGGTGTTCATTCAAGCATCGCATGGGTTCACATTGCCTGAGAGTCCCGCGGCGCCAATCATTATGGTGGGGCCGGGCACGGGCATCGCTCCCTTCCGCGGATTTCTGCACGAACGTCAGGCTACGGCGGCGCCGGGTCGCAATTGGCTATTCTTTGGCGATCAGCGTCAAGATTGTGATTTTCTTTATCGTGACGAACTCGAACAGTTCCGCACGAGCGGCGTGTTGCAAAGATTGGATACCGCGTTCAGTCGTGATAACACCGAGAAAGTCTACGTTCAACATCGGATGGTGGAGCACGGGGCCGAGTTGTTCCGTTGGCTTGAGGAAGGCGCGTATTTCTATGTTTGCGGCGACGCATCGCGAATGGCCAAAGACGTTGACGCCGCGCTCCATGAGGTTGTGCGGCGTCACGGGAATCACTCGGCAGATGACGCCAAACACTACGTCGCCATGTTGGTCAAGCAACGTCGTTACCGACGCGACGTCTATTGATGCAGCAGGAGACGTCCTTCGCAAATCATTTCATCGGCTCTGGTTCCAACACCACCGCAGCGTGTCCCAAAAGGCGCCACGATTTCGTGTCCAGGAGCGCGGTTCCTGTCCCGCCGTACATTGGTTCTTCGCTCGAGAACAAAACGCGCCAAGACGCGCCAACGGGAGACGCGACGAGCGGCTCCGCCGTGGGGCGCCATTCCAAATCACGTCCTAAATTGATGAGCAACAAACGATCGCCGTGTTCCCGCCCGAAGTAGCGAAGAACGAAGGCTTCATTTCCCACGACCGAGCCATGGATCGCACCGGCGTCCTGTGAAGCAAATACAGGATCTTCCCGGCGCAAACGCAGCAAGTCTCGATGCAGTGCTACGGTGCGGTTGTGCTGCTCCCACTCGCGCCAGTCGAGTTGGCAGCGTTCAAATGTTTCTTGCGACTCGGGATCCGTTCCGGGCATGGGCGCCGCCAGCCCGGCGGCGCGGCCAAATTGACGAAGAAACTCCCAGCGGCCTTCGCGGACCAACTTCGCAAGATCGACTTCGTGATCCGCGAAGTAGAGGAAAGGATTTGACGCAGCGAACTCCTGTCCCTGAAACAGTAACGGTGTGTTCGGCGACAAAAGCAACAATGTTGTCAGAGCGCGAAACCGCCCTGGCGAAGTTAGTTCGTGGAGTCGACGTCCATGGGCCGAGTTGGCGACTTGATCATGGTTTTGCAGAAACGTCACGAACCGGGCCGCATCTTGATTCAATGTCGGCGTGCCGCGAAACCTATTCTGGCGCGCGTTCCATTGTCCCTGATACAAGTAGCCCCATTTGATCGCAGAAATCAGTTCTTGGGGCGTGCCCGCATAATCGCTGTAGTAGAATTCGGCGTGCCCAACTCCGGCAACGCGGGCTGAATGGTGGAAGTCATCGTTCCAAACACCATCAAGGCCGGATCCGCCTTGTTCTGCCGGCGTAATGCGCTGCACCTTTTGATGCTCGTCCTCGGCAAAAATCACAATGGAACGGTTGCCAGCGGCTTGTCTGGCCTGTTTTTGCAACACGGCGAGAATATGCTCGGACGAGTCATCCTCAATGGCTTGTACGGCGTCAAGACGTAAACCGTCCAGATGAAACTCTCGGACCCAGTAAGCGGCGTTTCCGGCGACAAGTTCCCGAACGGGCTGGGAGTTCTTTCCGTCGAAATTGATCGCATCGCCCCATTCGGTGGAATGTTTCCGTGAGATGTAATCGTCTGAGAACGCATTCGAGTAGTTGCCCGTCGGCCCAAAGTGGTTGTACACCACATCAAGAATGACCCCCAGTCCCAAGCGATGCGCCTCATCCACAAAACGCCGGAAGTCATCGGGGCGACCATATAGTCGCGTTGGCGCAAACCACTGCACGCCGTCATATCCCCAACCAAAATTTCCCGCAAATTCAGCCAACGGCATAACCTCTAACAACGTTACGCCAACGTCAGCTAATTTGGGCAATTGTTCGATCGCCGCTTCATACGTGCCCGCACGGGTGAACGTACCGATATGCATTTCATAGATCACTTGACCGCGCAGGGAAACGCCGCGCCATGCTTCATCATTCCAACGATAGGCGTTTGGGTCGATCACCTCACTTGCACCATGTACGCCATCGGGTTGAAAGCGTGAAGCAAGATCGGGGTAGTTGAAATCGTCGTTGTCCAAACGAAACCAATAGCGCCACCCAGCGGTTGCCTGCGGCGCCAACACAGAAAAGTAGCCATTCGCCTCGGACTGCATCTCAAGTTGGTCGAATGCACTCCCCTGGGTTGGAGCCTGAGTGACCAGGGTCACTTTTTTCCGACGAGGAGCCCAAACGCGAAAGTGCACGCCGCCTCGGGATTGCATGTCAGCACCAACCGGCAACGATCGAACAACCTGATCACCATTCATCGCTTTGAAGTTTTGTTAAAAGTGCTGGCCGAATATCTTCGCATTCAACCGATGGCGTTAATCCCATTTCGGTTCATCCACGATAAGGGCTCAACGAGCCACCGCATATCCGAGGAGGCGCGGAGGCAGTGCAAACGACATACCATCACCGACGCGCTCGTAATATTGAGGTTTTCGCTTACGTGATACATCGCAGACAACGACGCCATGTGATTCCTGCTCCTGTTTGATTGTCGCGGGCTTTCTAAGCCGGTAAGCTCTAATGCACGAGCTAAATGTAAATTGGCGCGCAAGTTGCTATGAAAGGCCTGCCATTTGCGGGTATCCAAGGAAAGAAGTTCTTGTTCCATGACGGCAGCTCTGAAAAGCATCCGCGCTCCGCGGGCGACCTATCGTTTGCAACTACGTTCGGATTTTGGTTTTGAAGCGACTGGCGCCTTAGCGCCCTATTTGAGCAAACTCGGCGTTAGCGACCTGTATTTCTCGCCGTTGTTTCGCGCTCGCGAGCAAAGTGCCCATGGCTATGACGTCGTTAGTCACCAAGTAATCGAGCCGGCCTTTGGTGGTGAACCCGCATTGGAACACCTGGCAGGCAAACTACGTCAATTGAAAATGGGGCTGCTTCTCGACGTCGTTCCCAATCACATGGGAATCGACGACGTGCATAATTTGTGGTGGCAGGATGTGCTGGAAAATGGCGAAGGCGCCCGTTGCGCGCGTCATTTCGACATCGACTGGGACCCGCCGACCGACAAACTCAAACACCGAGTGCTGTTGCCCGTCCTTGGTGATTCGTTCGGTAAAATTCTTGAGCAGCAAGAGCTGCAGGTCGTGTATGCCAACCGGCGATTTTACGTGCAGTATTATCAACGTCGCTTTCCTCTCAGTCCCTATACATGGCCTACCGTATTGCGTGAAACATTGCAGCGGTTGCCAGATGAAACGCCGCCGAGCGACACAGACCGCCTGGAGCTGGAAAGCGTCATTGCCCAATTAGAAAACCTTCCGCCGCCGGAGAGCCGTGATGCCGAACACATTCATGTTCGGTATCGCGAGCAAGAAGTAGCTGCGCGGCGGCTTCAGGAATTGCTCGAGCGAAGTTCTTCGGTCCACGCCGCTTTGGCTGGAGCGATTGAAGAATTGAACGGCCGTGCGGGCGTTCCGCACAGTTTCGACAAATTAGACGCTCTGTTGGACGCGCAGCCCTACCGTCTAAGTTGGTGGCGCGCCGCGATGGACGAAATCAACTATCGTCGCTTTTTCGACATCAACGAACTCGCAGCGATTCGGGTCGAGGAGCCGGAGGTATTTGAGGCCGCCCACCAGATGGTGTTTCAGCTCTTATGCAAAGGTTGGGTTACGGGGCTTCGCATCGATCATCCTGATGGCTTGTACGATCCAACACAGTATTTTGAAAACCTGCAAAAGGAGTGGCGCCGCAGTCGTACGGACCCCAACTGCGCTGCCTCGAACGACACCAACGCGCCAAGCGAGCTTTACGTCGTGGTGGAGAAAATCCTGGCGCACGATGAGGAATTGCGCGCCGACTGGCCCGTGAGCGGCGCTACCGGGTACGGCTATCTGAACACATTGAACGGATTGTTTGTATGTCGGGAGGGCGTGGAGGCGATCACAGAATCCTACCGACGCTTTACCCGATTAGAAGACTCGTTTTCCGATATCTTGTATCACAGTAAACGGGCCGTGCTGAATTATTCAATGTCCAGTGAGCTTCACATGCTTGCTTGGCGGCTAAATCGGCTCGCAACACGCAACCGTTGGTCGCGCGACTTCACATTTAGCTCGCTGGTCCGCACCTTGCGCGAGGTGATCGCCTGCTTCCCAGTCTATCGCACGTATGTGCGCCCGCGTGACGTGACTCCTAGTGACGAAGATATTCGCCGCATCATGATGGCGATCCGGCTGGCGAAACTGCGCAACAAAGCTATGAGTTGGGCGTATTTTGACTTCCTCGCTTCCGTGCTATTGCTACAGGAGCCGGCGGGCGTCTCCGATGGTGAATTGGCGGAGCGTCGTGAATTCGTTCTGAAGTTCCAGCAAGTGACGGGACCGGTCATGGCCAAGGGCTTGGAGGACACGGCGTTTTACCGTTACTATCCGTTAGCGTCGTTAAATGAAGTTGGCGGCGAGCCGTCAAGTTTGGGCGTCACGATTGAAGAGTTTCACCGCCAAGCGACGCGCCGCCGCGCCGACTGGCCGACCGCGCTTTCTGCAACAAGTACGCACGACGCGAAGCGCGGCGAGGATATGCGAGCCCGGCTAAACGTGCTATCGGAAATTCCCGAGGCATGGAACCAAGCCGTGCGGAGATGGAGCTTGCTGAACACGCCACACCGTGTCGAGGTTGATGGCTCGCTTGCCCCCGACCGGAATGAAGAATACCTGATCTATCAAACTTTATTAGGCGCTTGGCCGCTCGATGGCGCCGCCCGCCAGCCCGCCGAGGACTTTATCGAACGTATTTGCGCCTACATGCAAAAAGCAATGCGCGAAGCCAAGGTTAATACAAGTTGGCTCAACGTTTCGGAGGGGTATGAACAAGCCGTCGTGCAATTCGTTCGTGCGATTCTTAACCCCGCACAGTCGAGCGAATTTATTTCTGATCTGGACGCGTTCGTCCGACGGATTGCGGATCATGGTTTCTTTAACTCGCTGGCGCAAACGGCAATCAAGATTTGTACGCCGGGCGTGCCTGACTTCTACCAAGGCGCTGAACTCTGGGAGTTTAGCCTGGTTGATCCGGACAATCGTCGCCCCGTCGACTTTGCGCTTCGTCAAGAATGGCTCGAAGACCTCGAGCGCCGCGCCGAAGAAGACCGGCCTCGCCTAACCAGGGAAATTTTGGCAGCATGGCCTGACCCTCGGGTCAAACTGCTTCTCGTGTGGCGAGCATTGGGACTACGGAGTCGGATGCCCGATGTATTTCTCGAAGGCGACTACGTACCACTCTACTTGGAAGGCGAGCGTAGCGAAAACCTGTTCGCCTTTGCGCGGCGTAAGAATGACTGCTGGGTGCTTACCATAACGCCAAGGTTTACAACACGTCTGGGCGAGAGCGGCCTATCCGCCGTTCAATTGGGTTGGGAGGATGTGATCTTGAAGTTGCCCGTAGAAGCGCCAAGTTATTTTCGGTGTGCAATCACCGGCGAAAAAATTCAACTTACGCAGCATGAGGACGGTATGGGGCTTCCTTTGCACGATATTTTCCGTCGGTTTCCAGTCGGTCTTTTAGAATCGGGATTAGCACCATGAATCATGTTCGCGTATGGCCTGGCCGTCCTTATCCGTTAGGAGCTACATGGGATGGACGCGGCGTTAACTTTGCGCTTTATTCAGAATCCGCTGAGAAGGTAGAGCTTTGCTTGTTTGATACGGCCGACAGCATTAAAGAGTCGGTTCGCATTCCGCTCCGCGAACATACCGATCTCGTATGGCACGTTTACCTCCCGGATGCTCGGCCCGGTCAGTTATACGGGTATCGTGTCTACGGCCCGTACGACCCAAAGAATGGCCACCGTTTCAATCACCACAAAATCCTGCTTGACCCTTATGCGAAAGCTATTGGACGCATGCCAAGCTGGAACGACGAGATGCATGCCTACATTATCGGGCATAAGGACGAAGATCTCTCATTTGATGAACGCGACAACGCAGCGTACGCGCCGCTCGGAGCCGTGGTGGATTTGGCCTTCACCTGGGGCGACGATCGTGCTCCCAATGTCCCCGCGCACAAATCCATTGTTTATGAAGTCCACGTCAAGGGCTTTACGAAGCGACATCCTGATGTGGCGGAGGAAATGCGAGGCACTTACGCGGGCCTAGGCTCCGAAGCCTCGGTGCGGTATCTGCAAAACCTGGGAGTCACGGCGGTTGAGTTGTTGCCTGTCCACGTTCATACCGATGACCGATACCTGTTGGACAAAGGACGTGTAAACTATTGGGGCTACAACACAATGAACTTTTTCGCGCCGGATCCACGCTATGCCTGGGCGGACTCTCCGCAGGAGGTGGTGCGCGAGTTCAAAACCATGGTTCGCAACCTGCATGATGCGGGAATCGAAGTTATTCTGGACGTCGTTTATAACCACACCGGTGAAGGTAATCATCTGGGGCCATCGTTCTCGTTCCGCGGCATCGACAACGCCGCGTATTATCGCCTCGCCCCCGATCCACGGTATTACATGGACTACACGGGCTGCGGCAATACGCCGAATCTGCGGAACCCTCGCGTGCTGCAGCTCATCATGGATAGCTTGCGACACTGGGTGACTGAAATGCACGTCGACGGGTTCCGCTTCGATCTGGCCAGTACGCTCGCTCGCGAACTGCACGAGGTCGATAAACTGGGTGCGTTTTTCGACATCATTCACCAGGATCCGGTGATCTCGCAGGTGAAACTGATTGCGGAGCCATGGGACCTTGGCGAAGGCGGTTATCAGGTCGGTAACTTTCCAATTGGTTGGTCGGAATGGAATGGTCTCTACCGCGACTGCGTGCGACGGTTCTGGAAAGGAGACGGCGGCGTTGCGTCGGAATTCGCAACACGAATCAGCGGTTCAAGCGACCTGTATGAATGGAGCAGCCGCCGTCCGCACGCGAGCGTCAATTTCGTCACCTGTCACGATGGGTTTACACTGAACGACCTTGTCTCGTACGACCACAAACACAATGAGGCGAACGGCGAGGACAACCGGGACGGGGCGAATGACAACATGTCATGGAACTGTGGCGCCGAAGGGCCCACCGACGATCCTCATGTCAACGCGCTGCGCGAGAAAAAGAAACGCAATTTCCTCGCCACGCTCATTCTCTCACAAGGCGTGCCAATGCTCTTGGCAGGCGATGAGATCGCACATACGCAAAAAGGAAACAACAATGCCTACTGCCAAGACAATGAAATTTCCTGGCTGGACTGGAATCTGACGTCTTCGCGAGAGGCGCTATTGAACTTCACCAAGAAGGTTATTGGCATATTCCACGAACAGCCGGTTTTCCATCGGCGACGGTTCTTCCATGGAAAAGCACTTCGTGGCGCCGAGGCGAAGGAAATTGTGTGGCTTGAACCTTCGGGAAATGAAATGTCAGATGAAGCGTGGAATAACCCAGTAGCGCGTTGTCTGGGTGTGCACTATCGTGGCGGCGAAATCGACGTGGACGATCATGGCGAAACCATCCACGGTGACCACGTGATCTTGTTGTTTAACGCCGACCACGCTATGACCATTCCCTTCACGCTTCCCGATCCGCCGGGCGAAACGCCTTGGCGGCTCTTATTCGACACCGCTGCAGACATTGCCGGGAACGAAGAAGAAGCGGTCGCTTCCGAAGTTGCAAATCCGTATCAGCTTCAACCCTGCTCTATGGCCGCCTTTGCTGCGGCGCCGATGAGCGTCGAGAACGCCTCAACATCCTAGCAATTACGTGTTCATACGGCGAATTACGTAGATTCAGGTCCGCATCACGTAGGTGTGATGCGGACCTTTTTTCGTTCGCGATGGATCCGTCACTCGGTGCCACCTTATCGCGCCAATCTAATGGTGATGATGTTCATGCTCGGTTTGGAAAAGCGGATGTTTTTCGTTTCCGCCCGCGATTACATAACCAAGCAGATCGAGGATTTCATCCGCCGTCAACTTATCGAGCAAACCCTGGGGCATGATCGAAGCGGTGGACTTCACCCGTTCGTCAATCGACGATTTGGGAATGGTGGTAGGCTCTTGGCTAACTAGCGGGTTCTCGATAACTTTAACGAACTCTGGCGTTTCCTCCAAAATCAAACCTGTCACGATCTTGCCGTTATCGAGCACGAAGCTATAAGGTTGAAACTTCTCGTTAATCCGTTTCGACGGCTCTAACACTTCGCGCAACACGTCCTCATGCGTCCATTTTGGGTCGAGCTTGGTCAAATCGGGGCCAAACTCGTTGCCTTGACCGTTCAGTTTATGGCACGCCACGCAGCTTGCGATCTGAAACATTTGCTTGGCGTTACTGAAGGATCGCTCCTCACTCAACTGCACGAGCGAGGGCGCCAAGTCATTGAAAGTCCATTCCTTTCGCGGGCGATTCAACTTCAGCAATTCATCTTGAATGGGCAAGGGATGAGCCGCGAGATAGCCTTCCGGATCGGCTAAGTATTCATCCATGTTTTCGACGACATAAAGTGCGCCGTGCATTCGTCTCCAGTGACCAGGATACGTGCAAACATAGGGATACACTCCCGGTTTCTCGGGCGCAATGAAGCTTAACTGCTGCATATCAAGTGGTTGAAGCAGCTTGCTCGACAGGAGAATCTTATCTGACTTTGGCACAAAGTAACGGCTCATTGCGTCCGCCGTTTGCGCGGTTGTCTCGCCCAACAATCCAATTTCTTCGAGTGAGCCAGGCTGCACAATCACAAAATTGTGCGGCATGATGTCGGTGTTCTCGAAAATAAACTCAACGGGCTTGCCAGACCGCACCACCAAGCGTTCCTTGTCAAAGGCCATTCGGTGCGGCCGCGTGCCAACCCGCACCACTTGTACGCCTAGTTCGCCCAATTGAGCCCGCACCCGTGTAGCGTCGCCTGGAGGGAGGAGCGACGTCAACGAATCTCCTAGTTGCAGCGCTTCTAACGCAGCAGGCGAGGTCCTTTCGTTCTGTGGGATCGTCGCAATATACGCCAGCAAACTTTCGATAAGCGACGACGCCTCCGTAGGCGGCCAGTCGCGGCGCGGCACTCGCTGAATTGCGCGAATCGCCGCAAGTCGGTCGACGTCGTTTCGAATAAACGCGGCGAGCGCCTGAAATGTTTCTGACTCTTTACCGCGCAAGTACGTAAGTGCGTTCATCGCAGCGCGGCGCACCAGACCTTCGGGACCGCCGCCTTCGAGGACCAGTTCAACTTTCTCTTTCGGGGCCGGGACTTTCTCTTGACGAAACACCATGCCGCGATTGCGATCCAGCACGCGCAACGTAAAACCGTCCAATCGGTTACCTAGATCGCCTTCATTGCGGTTATAAACGGCAACTGCGTCGATGGGGAACTCGCCGCCCAAATCGACTTCCCACCAGGGATCGGGACGGTCTTCGGGAGTATGCGTTTGACCTCCGCCTCCGTACGACGGATTCTTGTTGCCATCAATCGCGCGCTGCGCTTCGCCGCCATGCCCAGTCGCGCTTTGAGTCGCCTTCCCTTGCCGAGCGACATTACGGCCGTCGCTCATGACTTCGACTTCCGCTAGCGTTAGCGTGCGTCGCCTGCCGGGAAGTTCGATTCGAACATAGCGACCGTAAGTTCCCTTTGACTTTGCGTCTGTTGAGGCGAGCGATTCAGGTAATCCCTGCAGCAACGGCGCAATACGAGGATAGAGGCTGGCTTGCACAGTCGCGTCAGGAATTAGCGGAACAGCGTTTACGAAATCCGCCAAGCGTCGCGCCGATTGCGTCGCAAATGGCCAGGCGCGCTCAGCCCCACCATCAGCCGAGATAAGCGCCACATAACCAATTTGCCGTAAGACCGGCAGCCGCGAGTCTGCGGCCATCGTCTCAAACTCTTTACGGACTGCCGCCAACTCGCTAGGCGAACGCTCGGTCAAAAGACGCACAAGAGCGTAAACCACGCTCAAGTCCTGGGCCTTTTCATCCAATCCCTTGACGGCATCCAACAGCACGTGCAACTCGGGCTTATTCTGCAGTTTGGCCAATCCCGATACGGCGTCGCGTCGTTGCTGATCGGACACGTCGGAGCGATACAGCATCTCAAGAAAAACAGCCCGGTCGCGCGGCATCTTGAGCAGTTCTTCGGTCGTGACGTTGCGCAACAGGTATCGCATTCCCGCTTCGCTGGTAACCGAGACCGTGCGGCCCTCGGCCAAGGCTTCCTTCCAATAGGGCTCGAGCGCCTTCATCGTTTCCGTGCGCACAAAATCCAAGTATTCATCCGTGGGATATTCAGCGGAGATAATGGGAACTTCAATTGCTTCGGCAGTTCTAAAAAAGCTTGCCGCGCGCACCGCCTCCAATCGGACACGCGGATGCCTATCCGCCGCGAGTTGTTTAAGCTGTTCGAGCGAACCAGGCAAACGCTCGGCCCAATAACTCACCACGCGCGTGGCCGCAGCCCGGGCGCGGTGGTCGGGCGACTGTAGCACGCGATGGATTAGCTGCTCGTTCACAACGTTGTGTTGCTGGTGAATCCACAACGCTTCGACCAAGTGATGTTCATAGTCGGTATCGGACTTATCAAGACGCGCGATCCACTCTTCGGTCGCGCGGACAACTTCTTGCGTGGTGCGATTGCTCAATTCGATTCGAACGCGAGAGCGCACTCGGTCTTCCGGCGACTTAAGCAAATCGAGTAACTTCTCAATCGGTTCACCCACAATCTTCACAGGCGTGAGTAAAGGTCGATCCGGACAAATGACCCGATAGACACGGCCGTGTTCTTGGTCGCGATTCGGATCGCGAATGTGATGCTGCATGTGTCCGATAATGGGATTTTGCCAATCGACAAAGTACAGCGCGCCGTCGGGACCGATCTCAAAATCCACCGGTCGGAACTTAGGATCCGACGAGGAAACAATCGGCTCGATCTCTGTGCCGGCGTAACTCGCGCCATTTTCGGCGATCTTGTACTGCAGGATTCCCTGGAAACCAATCACATTGCCCACCAACAAGGTTCCTTGATTGCGTTCAGGAAAGTGTCGACTCGAAAGAATCTCCGTCGCGGGACAAGGGCGAGTACGCTGCTGATACAGACGCGGCGGCGTGGGGTGCTTCGCGGGAAACTCTAAATGCCCGGAAAACAGCGCGCCATGCCAAGGCTGGGCCGATGTGCCGTCATGCACAAAATCATTGCCCCAACGATCAAAGACATGTCCGTGTGGGTTCGCAAAATCATAAGGAATATATCGGTCCACCCGCCACGTGCGCGGATCAAACCTCCAAACACATGCGTTGTTATTGCGCTGTGAGCCTTGATGTAACGTTTCAACTTGAGATTGGTGGAACACTCCTTCCTGGAAATACATCGCGCCGTCGGGACCGAATGCAAAGCTATTTGCGGCATGGTGCGTATCTGCCGAATCCAAGCCGTGCAGCACCCGCACACGTACGTCGGCGACGTCGTCCCCGTCGGTATCCTTGAGGAACAAGAGATCCGGCGCCACAGCCACGAGCACGCCGCCTCCCCAGAACTCAAAACCGGTCGGGTTGTGCAAACCTCCGGCAAACGTCTTACAACGATCGGCACGGCCGTCCCCATTGTCATCCTCTAAGATGAGCAACTTGTCGTCCATCGGATCTTTCGGCTTCCAGTGGGGATAGCTGGGCCAAGCCGCGATCCAAAGACGCCCCCGCGGGTCAAACGCCATTTGCACCGGGTTGGCTACTTCCGGAAACATGTCTTCCGAGGCGACCAGTTCAACCTTCATCCCTTCGGCAACCGTCATCATACTGATAGCTTCTTCTCCACCGAAAAACTTGTGTTTGCCGCCTTCCAGTGGTCCTGGCATGTTGGTCTTCACAGGAATAAAGGACGGAGTGGTCCCATCCAGCGCAGCTATCTTCTCTTCAATGACTTGGGCTGTCGTTGCCTCTGGGTCGCGTGCAACTTGCCAAATAATTTGGTCGCGATTGGCGGTCATCGAGTCGAGAACTTGCATTTCGCGCTGCATGACATCCCAGTTGCTGATGTCGTCGGTGTACTTCAAACTCGACCGACCACCAAACACGTTGAATCCGTCCGTTGTTCGGTATCGATGGAACCAGTAGAAGTTCTTATCCTTCACGACCTGCCGCAGTTTTTCCAAAGATTCGGACGTCCAATTTGACGTAGCTTTCGGCGCCAATGCCTGAACGATGATCTCTGCGACTGCGTGGTTGCCACGTTCATTGAGAAAGTGGCCGTTCATGGTGAATGGTTCGTCCGACGATTCGTAAACCTGCAACGTTGGATGAAATAGATCGACAAAGGGGACGTTATGCTTCTCTGCAATCTCCGCCATCGCCTGGGTGTATAATTCCAGCCGCCGATTGTGCTCCGCACCTGTGGGCAAGTCTGGATCATTCAGGTTTTCAAACGCAATGGGAGAAAACAAAACGAGTCTCGCCGCATTTTGGCCATCGTACTTTTGTCCCATCGTGTGCTGGACAAATGCGTCTAATTCATCTTTGAACCGCGCCAGTCCTGCTTGATCGGAAAACGACTCGTTGTAACCAAAGAACGCGAAGACTACATCTGCCTGGACTCGCGTGAGCCATTCATCCGGACTACCGAAGTTGGCTGAGCGTAAGCGTTGATTGACCTCGTCTCCCGAAAAACCGAGATTGCGAAACGACAACCCGTGTTGCGGGAATCGAGCCTGAAAGAGCGTTTCCAGCCAACCGTCGTGCTGCATCCGTTCGGCCAACACATTACCGACGAGGACGATGCGATCTTCTTTCTGGGGCGTCCAGTCGGCCCCCTTTGAAGACTGTGACGTTAGGACAATGGTCGCCAATAGCGCCAGACAAACATATTTTGATGACAATTTCATGACATGAAGTGAAGAAGCGGGGCGGCGAAATGTAAGATGCGTCAGGCCGGCGGCCCAAGGGCAGGAACGATCTATGTAAGCAATGCAGAGGTATGGGGGTCAATTTTAGTGAACGCAAACGGGCATTTCATCCCCTTGGGTCGGAATTTCCACAGTGTCTAGCCATTTTGGGCGACGGAGCTTAGAATTTGGGTTAGTTGCCAAGCGCACAGGGAGGCGTTCCCGGAGGTCAACCCGCTTCCTTGCAAAGCCGAAAAGGATGGAGCCCGCGCTTCGCAGCATACCTTCCATGTTTGTCCCCTTTGTACGAGCGGTAGGCGATGTCCCGGTTTTCGTTGCGCGTTCTGGACGGCGCTGACCGAGGGCGCGTGTTCGATCACCTAGCGCCCCCCATCACCATCGGTCGCGAGGAAGGGAACACAATTCAACTCAATGATGAACGGGTCAGCCGTTATCATATTAAGATCCAAGAGGACCATGAGAAGTTGGTGCTGACCGATCTGGAAAGCACCAATGGTACGAAAGTCAACGGCGAAGACGTGCAACTGCGTATTCTCCGATTTGGCGACATGATCACCGTAGGACGGTCGGTATTGCTTTTTGGAAGCCGAGATCAAATCGCCCTACGATTGGCGCAGTTACGCGGAGAAACGGGAACCGACGCCACACGATATCGTGAGGAATCAAGCAGCAGTTCGAAACGACCACCGGGAAAACTCGACTTTGAACTGAGTCTCAGCGAGCGAGAAGACATCCAATCGACAATGCATCTTCTTGAGCCGCCCCAGATTCCTGAGCGTCTCAGCCCCGGTCAGGCGGCTCAGCTTTCGGAACTCTTGGAGTATTTGCACTTGCGCATCCGCCGTTTGCTGCAAACCGTCAAGGTTGACGATAAAGTCGAACGAGCCACCTTGGACACGCGTCGCTGGCAAGATCTGGTCGACTTGCAGTCTCGTCTTGCGGAATATCTGCGTGAAATCGGCGAACCGGACTAGCCGACCACAAATCTCGTGCATGCGAACCGTCGCAAACTTTCGAAGCGCTCGCCAATTTAAGTCCTTCTCAATGCAATCACTGCGGGGGGATAAGGTCGCACATTCCACTGTTCGTGATTCGGCAACTCCGCAGGATCAAAGCGGTCATCCGATTCAACCGCGACAACGCTTCCCGGGGGTGCGATCGCAAGAATCTTTTCGATGATTTCCAACAAATCGGCTTTACGATCAACATAATAATCCCAGGGCGGTGAGCAAAACACCGTCCAAGGATGGCTGTCGTCGAAATCTCGCGCTGCGGTAAGACGGCGCACCCAGAGAAATGTATCGCCAGGAAGGACCTCGGCCATATCGTTCGCTTCAAGCGCCCGAATATTATCTTGGATAGCCCGAGCCGTAGGAAAATGTCGTTCGAGAAACGTTGCACGCAATGCGCCTCGACTAAGCGCTTCGAGTCCCAGAGCGCCCGTGCCTGCGAACAAATCCAACGCATGCGTCCCCACAACGGAGGGGCCAATCAGATTAAATACGGCTTCTCGTACTCGATCTTTCATGGGCCGGGTGACCGGGTCGCCATGATAGACCAACTTTCGTCGCCGCCATTTGCCACCAATGATGCGTACTTCACTTGGATTGGCCGGTAGTTGAGTTGACGGCGGTTTTCGTTTGCGTTGCGGCATCGTGATGGGTTGGCAAGTCTAGGATATTGGAAAGGCCGAAAATAGTCCGCCACATGCCCCGTTCTTGTTCCCGCCTCTTCGGTACAACGCCGCGTACGCTGGACGCAAGCCACGAACCAGCCTTGTGGCTCCTGCGTAAGGTGAGAAAGCGTTCCGCTTTGCGCCCGGCCCGCCTCTTTCCTAGCCGCCCGGCTTTGGTAATCTTAATGATTCAATCAATAACCTAGAAGGAGCATCTCGCATGTTTTTCGCTTGGCGAGCAATTGTATTAGCCACAGTCTTGGCGATGCCGGTCAGTTTGAACATCGCCCAAGCCCAAGATGACAAAGCCTCTGAGCCAACGGCGCCGGCGCAACCGGTTGAACCAAACGAGGATCAGGACGGCGAGCCACCCGCGGCGGAACCGCCTGCTTCAGAGCAACCTGCCTCGCCACAACCAGCAGCACAACCGTCAACCGAACCATCGGCGACGGAGGACGCCCCAGCCAATCAGCCTAACGCTGAACCCACGGCCGGCGCTCCGCAGTCGGGCGCTAAGGAACTTCCAAAACTCACACCCGAGGAAGCCGCACAGGCAAAGCAGTCGTACGAGGAAAAGCTTGCGGCCTGGCAGGACGTGCTGAAACAACTTCGCGAGCTGAAAGTGAAATATCAGGTCGCCGATGATAACGAGACGGCCGCTTTGCAAACACAGTGGGACGAGTTAGTCGCTAAGGGGAATCAGCTCATCCCCGAAGTTCGCTCCACAGCCATGAAAGCGTTCATCGCATCGCCTGATGACAGGAATCTAGCGCGCTTTGTGGTGAAATTCACCGAAGATGCATGGAACAAAGAACAATATCAGACTGCATTGGATCTGGCCGAAACCTTGTTAAACGGAGATGTGCAGGACCCGCCATTATACGCCGTGGCAGGCGGCTCCTCCTTCGCCCTACATCATTTTGATGAGGCTGACGCGTACTTGGCGAAAGCTAAAGAATTGAACGCGTTAAACCCTGAAGCATCGCAGTTCGCGGATCACGTTGACGAATACAAAACGCTTTGGGCCGCGGAGCAAGAGATTCGAGAGCAGGAAGCCAAGGCGGACGATCTGCCACGCGTTAAAATGACCACATCCAGGGGCGAATTAGTCATTGAGTTATTTGAAAACGAAGCGCCCAATACGGTGGCGAACTTTATTTCGTTGGTTGAGGACGGCTTTTACAACGGATTAGCGTTCCATCGCGTCCTGCCGCACTTTATGGCTCAAGGAGGCGACCCCAACGGCGACGGAAGCGGCGGTCCTGGCTATGAAATCCCTTGTGAATGCTACCAAGATAACGCCCGGATGCACTTCCGCGGATCGCTCAGCATGGCTCATGCGGGGCGCGATACGGGAGGTTCTCAGTTCTTCCTTACGTTCTTGCCGACGCCGCATCTCAATGGTCGTCACACTGTGTTTGGCCGTGTAATCGAAGGCCTGGACGTGTTGGATAAAATCCAGCGTCGCGATCCTTCGGCAAGCACGGCCGCCGAACCGGACACCATTGTCAAGGCCGAAGTGATTCGCAAACGTGATCACGAATATACGCCGAAGAAGACGGGCGAATAGCGAATGAGACGCGTTTCCTGTCCTACTTACGCTCCACACCGATGATCTTTATGTGGAGCGTGTTTCTTCATTTAATGGACGCTTCTTCTCGAATCATGGAGTGCGCTATGCACATACGTATGTTTGGCTGGATTATCGCGTGCGCAATCGTCGCCGCACCGACTCTCGTCTTGGTAGGCCCACATATCTCGGTCGGGCAGGAAGCTCCCGCCGCCGGCGCCTCGGAAACTCCAGGTTTCGTGGAATTGCGCACGAAATCTGAGACGTTGACCGAGCAAGCGAAAAAGCTGATCGAAGAATCGCGCACCGCGACGCCCGATCGTAAGACGGCAATCCGAAAAGAATATCAAAGCTTGCTGGCCGAACACGCGCAAGTTGTTCAACAACTGGGCGAAACCGCAAAGAATGAATACACGAAGGCGCCAAAAGAAAACGCCGAGGCCGCGCAACTCTTGGCGGATCTCGCGGCGGACCTCGTTCGCCGAGATCGCTACGAACCCGCCCTCGAACTATTAAAGCCCTTAATTGAGAATAAGAGCGACGCGAAGGGCTTATTCGCTACTGCGGGAGTCGCCGCTTTTTCTGTGAACGACTTTGATTCGGCGAAGAAATATTTTGACCAAGCCCGCGAGACAAACTCACTACGGGGCGAAGCCACTCGCTACGTGGGTTTGATCGACCAAGAACAGGCCAAGTGGGAGCGTGAGCAGGAGCTTCGTGAGAAAGAGGCCCAAGCCGACGACTTGCCTCGCGTCCGTTTGACCACGACCAAAGGCGATTTGGTTATCGAATTGTTCGAAAATGAAGCTCCGAACACAGTAGCGAATTTTATCTCCCTGGTCGAACAGGACTTTTACGACGGACTTCCATTCCATCGCGTATTGCCCGGCTTTATGGCGCAAGGCGGCGATCCCAAAGGCGACGGCACCGGCGGTCCCGGATACACCATCAAGTGCGAATGTCACAAGACAGACGCGCGCATGCACTTCCGTGGAACGTTAAGCATGGCGCATGCCGGGCGCGATACAGGAGGCTCCCAGTTCTTTTTGACTTTCCGCCCCACCCCGCATTTGGATAAACAGCATACCGCGTTTGGCCGCGTCATCGAGGGAATGGAGCTTCTTCCCGAGTTCACGAGGCGCGACCCTTCGTCGCTTGGCCGGTTGCCCACGCCGGACAAGATCATCACGGCCGAGGTAATTCGCAAAAGAGACCGTGAGTATCAACCGGAAATCACTCCTGAGGAGCCCAGCAAGCCGTAAGTTGGCGCCCAACTTTAGTTAGGTGTACGGAGCCTTGCAGAAACCGTTTCTCGGATTCGCCGCGCGGTTCTCTGCCGTACCAGGGGAGTTTCCGAGGTTTCGGGGGGAGCGCCCTGCCCTCCCCTACCCTTTCGATTTAACCTTCCTTCTACAAGAGAACGAACCGTTTCCGGTGGAACGAAAGCCAAATTGGCGAAGATCATCGCTAAGCCAAAGGTGATCATTCCCATGAATGCGGCGATGCCGCCATGAATAAAGAATGCGAGCCCCAGCGCAATGGGGCGGGTTAAACGCGGCCACACCATAAAGCAATAAAACGTTTCCCAGAACATCGTCACGGCTGACAACAGCGCGATAAGCCATGGTGCTTGAATGACCCATGTCATCACCAGCGACTGGTATTCGTAATTCGCCAAGGCATACCAAAGCGCACTACCGTCCCACCAGAGTTCGCCGCGCATCTTGCCAATACCGCCAAATAGGTAAACGATGCATAGATGCAATTGAAGCAATCGCGTAGCAACATTAGCGCTCACGGTCGAGTGAACGACGGGAGGCGCCTCCCCTGCCCTGGCGGCGCGGCGCGTAGCGCGCCAGCGATCTATCGACCATACGGCTCCGGCGGGGCCAAGCATCAAGTACATGGCGATCATGGTGTTCGTCTGATCCAGGCCGAACATCGCCCCCACAAGCCGATGGCAATACGCCACGGCCATGAACCACGCGAGCACCGAAACGACGCGGGTGAAAAGGCCCAGAGTTAACATGGCGAACACCGCCAACGCCACGAGATGCAGGGTCCACATTACCAGCGGCGAATCCGTAAGCCCAAGCCACCAATAGCTCCAGGCGTAGGTATCCTCGTGCAACTTGAGCGACGCCTCGCGCGTCACCCAGCTATTCGGGCCGAGAAAGGCGCCCAAGTGCAACGTCCAAACCAAGTGCGTATAGAACATCATTCCGCCCGCGAGAATGCGCAACAGGGCGAGCGTATGCGGTTGTGCCGGCGTGAACCAAAAACGGCTCCAGGCAACTCCCCAGTCTTGGGACCAATGCTTAACCGAGGCAACAACTGTGTTCATTGGGCGCCTCCCGCAGGTACGGTTTCAACAATCGTCTCCGGCAAATCGCGATAAAGCCGCTCGTCATTGATCTTGATTCCCTCGCCAAACTCCGCAGGGGTTGGTTGACGATGCTCCAAGCGCACAATCTTGACCGGGCGCCCCGCATGCGCTGCCGAAAGGTGTTCCTCTAACGAAGTCTTGAGCGTGACGTACATCTCGCGACGACGGCGCCAATCGTCGAGTACAGCGCGTCGCAATTCTTCGTTTTCCGGCAGTTCCTCCGGCGGCTCGGGAGGCGTGAAGTTCGCATGTAACGATTCCGCTAACATGAAATGCCGATGGTACATCAGGCGCGGCAACTGCGTGCCAATCAACCGCGGCCGGCTGGGCTCAATGTGAGGGAATACGCCCTTGATTGGCGCCCTGCCCTCTCCTTGGTCAATCTCGTATCGAACAAGGTGGCTCGGTCCAGGATTGGGAGCGAAATAGAAATACCCGTGATCCAGGTACGCAGCATTGATATACGGCCGCATCGCGCGGTACGCGATGTCCGCTAAAGGCGACGCCTCTCCCTGCGGGGACCGACTTGCAAAACGAAACGGTGGTACAAACACCGCCGCCAGATGCAACACCACAAGCACACTAACGAGCAGGCGCCAACGCAACGCAAGCACCCTAGTGGGCATTCGTGCGGGCGCGGTTGATTCGGTATTGGCGGATGTCATAGACCTTCCCTTAACGCAAACCGGGCGTCAGGCCGTAGGAACGAATGCACGCAAAGACGGTAGGCCGCGAACCAGTTCGGCTTTCCTTTACGGATAGGGCCGTTGTGTTAGCAGGAAGCTTACCCCCAAGCGTTCCAAAACCTACCCAAGGCAACCGAATGCTGACGGAACGCCACGTGTTATCGCGCCGCCGGCGCCTTTGTGCAACTATAGGTTGCGTTTAGGAAACATGCGTCGGAGCAAACGCAAGAAACAAAAACGCCCCGCACGGCCCATGCCGCGCGGGGCGCTTATTTCTGCTTCAAAACGAGTTAGCGTTGATTGCGCTATTCAGAGTTATTGGGCCGACGCGACTTTGGCCTCGTCCGCAACAAATTCCAGCGTGCGTACGTCGCCTGCCGTGAGCGAGATAGTTTGTTCTTTGACAAACTCTTGGCCATTTTGCTCCCAGGCAACTTGCACCGTGTAGTCGGACCAGGTTTGGCCTGGGCTCAATTGCTTGGTGCTGAACACGCGCACCGGCCCCGTCGACGAAGTTTCCGCACCTGCCAAGGTAACCTTGGCGTTTTCGGGCGTTTTGATCGTCAATGTGGTGGTCACTTCGGCTGGCTTGCTAAGGTTAAAGGCCAAGCGGTTGGTTTCGCCAGCTCGCATTTCAACCGTCTTAAATTCTTCAACAACACGACCTTCGCGTTGCACTTCGACGCGAACTTCGTAGCCGTACTTGTATCCGTTGCGCAAACCACGCGAAACGTAGTGCCGCACGCTACCCGTGCTTGTGGTCGCCTTGCCGTTTACGTAGACCTTCGCGTCGGCAGGAACGCTCACCGTCAACACGCCACTATCGGCACGGGCCGCAGGAGGCATCGGCGCGCCTTCGCCGCCAGTTGGAGGAGTGGTGCTATCTGCCGGAGCCGCAGGAGCGGGCGTTACCGGAGCGCCTTCATAGTAATCGCCGCTGTACGGAGCAACGTAGCCGCCACCGGAGCTGGACGAACCGCCCGAGGAACCCCAGCTGCTGTATGAACTGGAAGAACCCGAGCTGCCGCCCGAGGAACCCCAGCTGCTATACGAACTGTAGGAACTCGAACTGCCGCCCGAAGAACCCCAGCTACTGTACGAACTGGAAGAACCTGAGCTGCCGCCACTGGAGCCCCAACTGCCGGACGAGCCGCTGGAATGATGGTGATGGCGGTGGGCAAAATGAGCCCGGATGCGCGAGAACAAGCCGCCACCGTGGCTTCCCCAGCTACCGTGGGAACCCGAACTGCCGTGCGACCCCCAACTACCGCTGGAGCCGCCCGAGCTGGAGCTTCCACCACTCGAATGCCATCCCGCATCAGCGTCGCCCGCGCTCAATGTCGCTGCGGCAAAAATCATTGCCGCATATCCTAACCCCCGAAACGACAACTGTCTCATGTAGCAATCCCCCGTGAACTAAGGACCCGTCTAGGAAAAATCCGTGAAATCAAACTGGTTTTCCCAGTCACCCTACTTTAGCAACCTTAGCACGCATTTCAAGAACTTGATGGAAATATGTAAGGAAAGTCCGACTACGCCGGACGTACCGTTTTGCCGCGATAGGCAGAAGCTTGCCCAGATAAGCACACGTCAAAGCACTAGCGACATGGCGCAAGGCCAATTACTTCGCCTGCGGAGTAAAAGGCGAGAGATGTACGCGCGTTGTTTGGCGACTAAGTTTGAGGGATCCAATCGAGCGGCGTACGCGCTAAGGATTGTTAGCAAACTTTAAGGTTTAGCCGTAAAACGAATATCATCGAGGCCGATTTCCCCGGTTGCGCCAAACAATCCAATTCGCAGTATCGCTTCTTTGGTTTGAGGCGGTAGAGCGACGGTCTTCGTCACCTTGCGCCAGGGGCTGGTTCCTTGAAATGGGCCCATCCACCAACTGCCCAACTCTTTGCGATTACCATCATAAAAGGTAACCGCGACAACAGGCAGTTCTTCCCGCGAGCGACCCACAACCACATCGCGATATTTAACCCATGCTGAAATATCAAGCTGGCTCACCTGGCCGCCGTCGATGGCGAATCCTTGCAATAAATGCGCTGATTTACCGGGTTCTGTATTGCGAAAAGCAACGTAATGTTCGCCGTCCGGAGCGGTGGTTTCCGTTTCCCAAGCGTGTTGCTGCTCATAGTACCAACCCGGTATATAGCCGTTTTCTCCCGGCGACTGCTCAAAGCTGCCATTCACAACTTGCGGATTGCGAGGATCAGGCTGAACTTGCCGGCCGCGCTCGGCTTCACCTGTCATGGGCACAAACAAGGTGGGACGCAACGCCGCAGACTCCAACTTTCCGTCCTTTTTGCGCATCAAGTACAGCGTTTGCTGGTACCGTTCGCCAACGGGAACGACAAGTAAGCCTCCCTCCCGCAATTGATCGACCAAAGGCTGCGGAACTTTTTCAGGCGAACAGGTGACAATGATTTTGTCAAAGGGAGCATGCTCCGGCCAACCTAGGTATCCGTCGCCGATCTTGACATGTACGTTGTCGTAACCCAAACGTCGCAACGTACGGGTCGCGCGCTCTCCTAACGACTCGACGATTTCAATCGTATAAACTTCGTTGACTAAGGGGCTCAGAACTGCGGCCTGATAACCGCTGCCGGCGCCGATTTCCAACACCTTATCGGTCGGCTGAGGATCGAGCGCCTCCGTCATGTACGCCACAATGAACGGCGACGAAATCGTCTGTTGCGCCCCAATCGGAAGCGACATATCGAAATACGCCTGGCGACGAAATTGCGATGACACAAATTCATGTCGTGGCGTGTTACGAATCGCTTCGATGACGCGCTCGTCGCGTACGCCGGCGCGAATCACCGCTTCGTCCACCAGTTTGTTCCGGGCGCGCGTTAGCTCGGCGTCGGTTTGACTGTTCGCCCTCAGAGGAGCAAGCGCCGCGACAAGCACAATGACCGAAATCATCTGCAAAAACGAGCCAAAACGCATCGTCGTCTCCCTCAGATCCTGCGAATCCACACTTTGATTATACCTTCTTACTTGAAGGAGTCGCCGCCATAGATGGTGCGGCCGGCGTCCACAGGCAAACAAACCCCAGTAACAAACTCGTTCTCGAGGAGGAATTCAACGGCATGCGCTACACAATCGGGGCGATTTGCCTGCTTGAGCAACGTATGCTCGATGGTGCGTTCGTGCTTCGCTGGCGAAGCGTCGGAAGGCAATAGCACCGGTCCTGGATGAATACAATTAACGCGCACTCGCGGATTGCGGCGAGCAAGTTCAACAGCCAGGGCGTGCGTGAGCGTAGGAATTGCCCCCTTGGACGTGTAGTAGGCGATGTAGTCGGTCATCGGACGTTGAATGGCCCAATCGCCAAACGTGATAATAGCGCCTCCTTCGGGTTGCTGCGCCATAAGAAGTCCTGCGCGGCGAGCACATAGAAAGACGCCAAGCGTATTGACGTCGAAGTTGCGGCGTAGGTCTTCCGCCGTGGTCGCCTCAATCGGCTTCGGCGACCAAATTGAAGCGGTCGTCACCAGGCCGTCAAGTCGGCCAAAACGCGATATGACCTCGCTGAACATTTGGTCGACTTGGGACTCATTGGTAACGTCGGCCTGGAACGCTGCTGCGTCGATCCCAGCATTATGCATGGCCTGGAGCGTCTCCTGCGCCTCGTTTTGCGACATGTGGTAATGCAAAGCAATACGCCGCCCTGCCCTTCCTAGCGACCATGCGATCGCGTTTCCTACACGATTTCGCCCGGAGCCAGTAATTAAGATTACCTTCGCCTTGCTCATAGATCCTCTATTTTCCGTCGGAATTCACGCGTTCTTTACCGCTATTTCATTCCAGAAGCTGGCCGCGGTTTTATGAGGACGCCTGGCGGATTATTCGGCGGCGATTTGCTGGAATTTCTCACGAATTCCCTCCATACGTCGACGGTTCACGCCGAGATCAGAGTAACCGACGCGCGACGCCGAGCGAAAATGAACTACGCCCGCCGTTTCATCGACATAGAACTCCACATCATCGATGAAGCGGAATACTGCGGTGGCGAACTCGGCGTGCAGGTAGGTGTCGGTCTGCGTAACCAACCGTACACGAGGCATTTGCTCTAACAGCCGACGAATCGCTGTAATGGCGTCAGCGGCCGTTCCCGACGAGGACAGCGGCTCGATTTGATGTCGAACGTCTTCCGAATGCGTACAAACGCAGTTCGGCGTCGAAGGACATGGCGTAAGCTGACCATGCCGGACGCCCAAGTCCGGAAAGCCCTTGCTCTCCATTGGCGAAATTCTCCCGATACGCGCCATACGATGGCAAAACCCGGAGTTTCATCGTACGTAGGCGCATTGACGCTAAGACGTGCAATCCTACCTCGCGCGGGTCAATAGGCAATCCAACCAAGGTAGGTCCAATAATCAAACAACCACGGGTGCGACCATGGATTGAGCGGCTTGTAGTTGACGGAGGCGATGCTGATGAAGATTAGCACCAGCGTTATGATCAACCATCGGCGGCGCTTGAAGGCGGCGTCAGCGGCTGGAATCATAACGAGCAACCATAGCGGAATCAGCCAAAAACTCCATCGCAATCCATTCGTTACGCCGCCGTAATTGCGATCAATCAAGGGTCGTGAAATATAGAACGCCAACACAACGACGGTCAAAAGCACAGTCATCCGCGCTACGCCGCGCAGTTTGCTTTCGCGGCGCATGAGCAACAATATGGCGCCCACGACCGAAAGCATCCACACGGGCGTCAGTGAGAAAACGCCATGGTGTCCTACTAGCACGTGGAATGCATAAATTGCAATCGACGGTTCACCTCGATCGACACCGGTCGCCCGCCCGCTAGTCCAGTAGCTTTTTTCATAATCATACCAGTTATCCCAAGCGCGCAGATTCAACACATCGCCTTCCGCAACGATTGCCAAGCGGTCGTGTCCCACAGGATCCCAAACCACCCACCGCGCGCCGGGCGATCTTGTTTCGACAGTAGTTTGCTCCGAAAGCTCAATTCCGGCCGCTTGCGCCGCTTGACGCAACTTTTGCGGAGCGGCGCCGGCATCGAGTTCCGACATGAGCACGGGATCCAACTGAGTTAAGACCGCACCGTCGCTTCGATGGGCATACGGCGGGCGCAAGCTTTGATGGGCAATCCAATTGGTTCCCCAAAACGCCGCCGCCACGAGCGCCGCGGCAGGTATAAACGCGACGAAGGTCTTTTGCGGAGCCGTCCAAAGCAATCCTGCCACGAGCATCACGGCAAAGGCCAGAGCAGGCAACTCGTTTGCCACAGAGAACGCTGCGAAAAACCCCGCAATAAGAAACCAGCGCCAACGACGATCGTTTTCGACCAAGATGCGAATCGCCGCATCCACGGCGATCAGCACGCTTACCGCCGCTGGGAGATGATTATTGAGCGTCACGGCGAACGTAGTCAGGAATGTGCCCAGTGTAGCCGTCGTCATGACTAAAACACGGCCACCGTCGGTGTGTCCATAACGCTCAACGAGGCGGGCCAGTATGAGGAACATTCCAACCAAAGGCAACACATTGGCCACAATGAGAATTACTCGGCCAAGATACATCGTTTCACCGGCCAGTGTGGCTCCGGTCGTTTGGCGTATCAACCAATACGGTCCCGCTAACAAGGTTGGAAATAGCGGCGGCTTGCTCGAATAGTAATGTTCCTGACCATCCGGCCCGCGATGCCGGACCATATCGATGGTTTGCCAGTCTTTGACAAACCGCCCCCGCGCATCCAGCACCACCGCGTCAATCGAATAGGTCCCATGATCGACTAACGCTCGAATGGTGCTCCAGCGACTCCGATCGTTCGCGCTGAGGAACGGCGTCTTGCCGCTCGACGACGAAACGCACCAAATGCGACCGACGATTGTGCCCGAGGCCGCGACCATGAGAAGCGCATAGATGACGCGTCGCAGCTGCGCATTCGGGTCGTCGGGGTCATTCATGCCAGAAAGCTCCGAAGTTGGAAATCGGCCCATTGTAGGCCGTCGCCAACAGCGTGAGCAACCCGAGAGCGCGATGCGGGCAAAGCAGAATTCCAACTGCCGCCTACGAACGATCGCCCGACCCGGCCATAGGACGTGACGGCGCACATTAGTTTAAGCTTGGAGAATCGGACCTTCCTCGAGCGTATCCAACACTTCGATCAAGCGGTGCTTGCGGCGGTGCGTCTGACGAAGCTGCCCGAGATACTCATGCCATTCCTCACTACGGCCCAGCCCTTGCAAGACGCGACGAATCTTTCGCAGGTAATGCGCCGCTGCTTGATAGGCGCTCGGGGATACCTTAGCGATCTCACGTTCGGCCGCCTTAGCCCAGAAGGCAATTGTGCGATCAGGTTCGATATCGACAATCCCATCAGCCACCTTCTCATCGTACTGACGCATGGGACGATTATTTTTCAAGGCCTCATCGTACCAACGTAACGCTGCTTTCGGGTCGTCCTCGGCAAAAGCCAAATCGATCAACACGCCATAGAACGGCGGTTGGTCCCGATGTCCGTAACGCGCCGCAAGCTCCATCAGCGTCTCGGGGGCAGGGAGAGGCCAAGGTGGAATTCTTTGGGATTTCGCTCCACGGGAGCGAGACTGCGGCGGCGCGCCCGTTTCCAAGAAGCGCCGCGCCGCCAATTCCACCGCTTCACGGCATTGCGCCTTCTCGGCGACCTCAAGCAACTGCTGCCATCGCGACAACGAAGGCTGATGAAAGAACTCCTGGGCCAGATCGGCGGCCACCATTTTCCAATCGCCCTGATGTTGACGGTATTCCCGCAACTGCTCACGCAATTTCGCGGCGACGCCCGGATACTGTTTTTGCGTCGCCTCCACGCCGCGACGAATCCATTGCACGGCTTCTTCGCCGCGCCCCGCGGAAAGTAAACGTTCCACTAATCGCTCGTACGACGCAGTTTTTTCGGCTTCTTGCTCACATAAAGGGATAATCTCGTTTTCGCGGTCCGCTCTCTGCAATGCATCGAGCAAATGATTCGTTATCACCTCACGGCGGCTACGAAGCATGAAGTCGTTCTGCGCAGCTTTCGACAGTGGTTTCTTGAGTTTTTCATACAAAACATCAGCAACCTCGCTCCATGTCGCCGACGAAAATGGTTGGCTCCAAAAATGCTCTACCGCCTTTCCTCGACACAAATCAAACTGGTCGTGCCGCTGCAAATCGATCGCCCACAGGATTTGTTGGGCCGGAGTCTTTCCAGATTGAGGCAACGCCATGTAGACCACGTCGACACACTGGGCCAACGCGTCAGCGCCGGTGTCCGAATCGCAAAGATATTCCGCATGGGAACACGAGTCGAGCAAGCGTTCACCTAGGTCGATCACGACGTTTGCGGCGCCTCGCTCTAACAACAACGCCAAGAGTCCACGCACGCGGGCGAAACTAGAAATCGCGGAGGTCTCGCTCCACGAATCTGCCCAATCTGATTCGTTAGATAATTCCTCGATCGCCTGCCGAGCTTCCAGGATGAGTTCATCTATTGCACCCGACGCAGCAAACTGACGATCGCTTAAATTCTGCCGCACTGCCGGAATAATGTCGGCCAGTTCGATGAGCCAGGCGGCCATAGTTTCCGAAGTCTGTTGACGAATGAAGGTTTGCAGTTTTGCCTCGGAAGGATCCGAGTTGCGTCGTTGCGTGACGGCGCGCCCAATTGGCCGGCTAACGCGGCCCGGCGGTTGGCCTTCACGATCGTCTGCATCGATATCGTCCTCATCCCAATCTTCGTCTGGTTCGTCGTTCCAGTCTTCCTGGTCCTCATCATCCCAATCACCATCATCATCACGCTGATTGGATAATGAAGACGCGGGCCAATCCGGGCTGACGCGAGGGTCCGTTGCATCGGCCTTAGCCAACGCTTTGCCGTGCTTGAGACAATCCAGATACTCTAATACGACCGCCACCGCGTGCTTGCAGTTCGAAGCATATGGACATGAACACGCGCCACGCGGCTGACCTGCGGTCATCTCCACTCTCGTCGCGTAACGGTGTGTGCCCAAGACCCACGCCACAAGCTGTCCGTCGTCGGTTTGAGACAATTCCGAGACGGCATGCCCCTTTTGGTACTGCTTGCCGCGCTGGACAACGGTCGGTCCAAACGCAAGGTTCAGATCGTCCCAGGTAAGAGATTCAAAGGAGGAGGTTGTAGATGGGGACATAAGTTCACGCGGGAAGAGGCCAACCGTGACACGATCCAGCTTAGGCGCCTTAGTGCGTCCTGGTATTTATTTTAGGCGTTGTTTAACGCGCCGTGCACCTAGAGGTTATGGGAAAATGGGTGCGTCGTCGCGCGCTTGCATCTCGGTGCGGTTGTTTCGCGTTACGACGACGACAATCGCGGGATCGGCTGACGACGGGCTCCTTTTGTGATAGATTCGAGAATTGCGATGCGTCTGATGCGTGATTGAGAACGAAGGCGCCGCATCCTCGACTGTTCCTCCCGCCGGAAGTACGCCTGCATGAAAGCATTTCCACTGGTCTTCTTTGGCATTGCGCTAACCGCTTTCTCGTGGGGGTTATATGGAAATGTCCTTCACACAGGACAACACGAGCTGCACGGTCGTTTAAAGCCGTTCATTTGTGTGGGGTTGGCTTATTTCATCATCGCCATGGTCGTGCCACTGCTGGTACTAGCGGCGCAAGGAAAAATTCGCGGCGACTGGACCTTCAAAGGCATTTTCTGGAGTTCGATGGCTGGGGCGGTTGGAGCGTTCGGAGCGCTCGGCGTCATTCTTGCTCTGGCATCGGGCGGACATCCGATCTACGTAATGCCGCTTGTATTTGGCGGCGCCCCGGTTGTGAACACGTTGGTGTCGACGTACACCTCCCGCAACTGGCGACATATCAGTCCCACATTTATCGCCGGCTTGGCAATCGTCGTGGCCGGCGCTGCAACGGTGCTGGTGTTTCAGCCGCGTACTGGCGGCGCCGCAATGGCAGGTCCCGAGTTGCGACAACTACCCTTAGTTTTCGCAGGTATCGCCATGGCGATGTTGTGCTGGGGCATGTATGGCATTTTTACACACTGGGGACAGCACGATTTGGGCGGCGGTCGGCTCAAACCGCTCATCTGCGTCGGCTTTGCCTATTTCCTCATTGCGATCGTCGTTCCTGTGTTGTTGCTCGGCGCCCAAGGCGATCTCTCCAGCGATTGGAACGTAAAGGGTGTTGCTTGGAGTTCCGCGGCGGGAGCAGCCGGTGCGTTCGGCGCCCTGGGGACGATCCTTGCCCTCTCCTCGGGGGGGAAGCCGATTTACGTCATGCCGTTAATCTTCGGCGGCGCACCTGTGGTCAACACTTTGACCGCAGTGTCAATGAAGAACACTTGGGACCAGCTCAGCCCATGGTTCCTTGCCGGGTTGATCCTCGTCGCTATTGGCGCTGTGATGGTCTTGGTCTTCCAACCTCGCGCCGCCAAACCGCACACCAGCGCCAAGCATGGACATGGGAAATCGACAGAACCACGCGAAACGACACAAGCCGAGCGAACGTAACCCCAACGTCGTCCCGAAAATGTTTGACAAGCAACGAAGTCGGCGCGAACCGATTGGTGTTAGCGGATTGATCATTTGACGATGAAATCAGCAAGCGGGTTGGCGCCATGACGCCTTGGGAAGCGATGACGCGCATCGACACACTGTTGGCGCATGTATGGATGGTGCGAGCCTTCCTAAAACATTGTGAAGAAGCCGAGGAAGACGAAGATCTCGCCGAAGTGCACCGCACCCTTTACGATTATATGCTCGCCCTAGGGTCGTCGTTACAGGCGAACGACGCCCCAGCCTATCTCAAGCAAGCGAACAAAAAATATAAGAAGCTCCTCAGGGCGACGGAATTATTCGGCGAAATCCAGCCCGAGATATCCAACCACACCAACTTTCAAATGGCCGTACGTTCGCTTCAAACGGCTGTGGCTCAGATTGGAGAGCTCTTGATTCAGGCGTGCGCTTCAGCGGAACTTGCCATTCCAGACGCAGGCGCCAACAATTCCGTGGACGAGTTGACAACACCAACTAACGACTAATTACCGACCACTCCTTCGTGTAATCCATGGCTGTTCAGGACGACTTCCGCAACCAATTGGAAACCTTTCCCAACCAGTTTCCGCACCGCGATTATGTGATCGAGATCGTGTGTCCCGAGTTCACTTCCGTTTGTCCGAAAACGGGCCAACCGGACTTCGGCACGCTCCGCATCACTTATACGCCCGACGAAAAATGTGTCGAGTTGAAAAGTTTGAAGCTCTACCTGCAACGCTTCCGCAACGAGGGGATCTTCTACGAACACGTAACGAACCGCATCTTGGATGATTTGGTCGCGGTGTTGTCGCCACGCTCTTTGCAACTCGTAGCCGATTTTAGCCCGCGCGGCGGCATCACGACGCGCGTCACGGTCCAGTATCGCGAAGCGCGTTAGTAGGCTTTGGCTTGCGGCGAGCGAAGCCATTGGTCGAACAGGTCGCGACATTCTTCACGCAAGACATTGTCGATCAATCGTACGCGGCTGCCTCCCTGGCGCAACAGGTCTGATGCGGACAGATTGAGTTCGTTAAAACCTGCATGGGCCGCGTCGGTGATTGTGGCGCCGTAATAAACCGTGTCGACCCGCGCCCAATGGAGCGCGGCCATGCACATCGGACACGGCTCGCAAGTGGTCGCCACCACGGCGCCGTCAAGAAAAATATCGCCCAACGTACGACACGCCTCACGCACGGCGTTCACTTCGGCATGCGCAGTAATATCCGTGGTTGCGAGAACGCGATTATGAGCCGCGGCAAGGATGCTTCCTTGACGGTCAATGGCGCATCCAAAGGGAGATTGCCCCACCGCGATGCCTTGACGTGCCTGTTCAATGGCCAGTCGCATTAATTCTTCGGGGTCGATCATATGGGTAAAACCGGATTAGAGCGATAAAGTCCGATAGATTTCCAACGTATCGGCGAACGAGGGCGACTCGCAATTTCCGCGATGACACCGCAAGTGCCGAGCAGAGAAACCTCGGTCAGATGACCTTGGCGGGCGACTCCCCCTCCCCTTGCAAACCCATGCCATTGCCTCCATGCTGTAACCTTCGCGCAGGGAGAATCGAGTCATGCATGTTGAAGTATTAGAAACCAAAGACAAACTCGGTGAAAAGGCGGCTCGCGACGGCGCCGAGGCCATCCGCCAGGCGCTTGCAGAGCGCGGCGAAGCGAACATCATCGTAGCGACGGGCGCCTCGCAATTTGAAATGCTCTCGCACTTGGTGAAACAGCCGGGCATCGACTGGCGCCTCGTCACCTGCTTCCATTTGGACGAATACGCGGGTATGCCAATAACGCACCCTGCCTCGTTCCGCAAATATCTGAAAGAGCGGTTCGTGGAGCAATTGCCCACGCCGCCGCGCGGATTTCATTATATCAATGGCGAGGGTGATTGTTCAGCCGAATGTGAGCGATTGGGGGCATTGATTCAGAAACATCCAACGGATGTCGCGTTTATCGGCATTGGCGAGAACGGCCATGTGGCTTTCAATGACCCACCGGCAGACTTTACTACTGAGAAGCCCTACCTGGTCGTCGAGTTGGACGAAGCTTGCCGCCGTCAACAATTAGGCGAAGGCTGGTTCCCGACGTTGGACGACGTGCCGCGGCAAGCGATCTCGATGTCGGTGCGACAAATCATGAAGTCTAAGCGGATCATTTGCAGTGTGCCCGATGAGCGCAAATCCAAAGCTGTGCAGGGCGCCGTTGAAGGTCCAATCACGCCGCAGTGCCCGGCGTCAATCTTGCAGCAACATGATAACTGTACAATTTACCTTGATCCGCCAGCCGCATCGAAGTTAAAGAAGTAATTTGACGAACCCCGGGCACGTCTCGGACGACACCGGCTTGTTCGATTCGCCTCCCCTGCCCTGCCTTCTAGTTCACTTCGGCTCACATTTCATGTCTGATAAGCCACAAGTCGTCCTTTCTGGCTTCGCCGACGAGGCCGCCCTGCAAAAAACAGCCGAACAACAGTTCGCCGCGTTTGCCGCTCTGGGCTTACAGTATTACACCATTCGGTTCATTGACGCCGGACAAGGCGTCAAGAACGTAATGGAGCTGACGCGCGACGAGATCACCCACATTCGCCATTTAGAGGGCCAGTACGATTTAAGCGTTTCGTCACTTGGTTCACCTATCGGCAAAGTGAAGTTGAAAGATATCGACGACGGTACGAAAAATCGCTATGTGCCGTTCGAGACGTATCTACACAACGATGTCAAAAAGGCATGCGAACTGGCGCACGCGTTTGAGACCAAGCTTATTCGCGGCTTCTCATTCTATCATCCGCGCGGCTCCGACCCGCGCGAGCATTTGTCGCAAGCCGCGGATCAACTCGGACAAATCGCCGAGGAATGTCATCGTAGCGACTTGACATTCGGGCTTGAAGTCGAAGCAAATCTCGTAGGCTCGAACGGTGAATTATTGCGAGATATTCACCGCCAAGTGAATCATCCGGCGCTGCTGTTGATCTTCGATGCGGGCAATTTGTCGTCGCAGGGGTATAACCCCTACCAGGTCTATCAGCAGTACGAAGCTATGAAGGCAGGCATCGGCTGGATGCACATCAAGGACTACAAACACGCCACGCCGCCCGCCGGTCCAGGCCATGTGGATGAAGAAGCGCTCAAACATTTTGTGCCGGCCAACCAAGGCGACAGCGCGCACGAAGCGATTCTGCTCGACTTCCGTCAGATGCTTGTCAAGCTCGAACAAAAGCTGAAACGCCGAGGAGTGCCGGGCGTGTTCCTCGACCTGGAGCCCCATGTCAAAGGCGGTGGTCAATTCGGTGGATTCAGCGGACCTGATGGCATGGGCGTGGCCTTGCGCGGACTGTGCAAACTGCTCGACTACATCGACATCGACTATCATCTGCGCGACTTTGAAGACATTCGCGCCGCGCGTGGGTTCTAAACTGGCGCGGTAAGCAAAACGGAACGCTTGGAGCCGGCTCATGCAGGCGTTGATCTTTGACCTCGACGGCACTTTGATCGACACGGTCTATGCGCACGTGTTTGCCTGGCAACGAGCGTTCACCGAGATTGGCTTGCCCATCGACGGATGGCGCATCCATCGCAGGGTTGGCATGAGCGGCGGTCTCTTCGCCCGGCTGGTAGTTCGAGAGATCGGCCGCGAGCTAAGCGAGCAGGAAGCCGCGGCGCTCAAAAAGCGACACGGCGAGTTGTTTCAGGAATTCTTGCCCACGCGCCAACCTCTGCCGGGCGCGGTCGAGTTGCTGCGTTTTCTGCGCGACGCGGGCGTAGCGCATGGTATCGCCACTTCCGGCCAACGTCCGGATATCAACGCATCACTGGCTGCGCTGCAAATTCCCGATGACACGATCGTCATTCAGCGCGGCGATGTAGCTCGGGCCAAACCCGAGCCGGACTTGTTCCTCGCTTGCCAAGCGCGGCTTCAGGCGCCCATCACGGAATGTTATGTCGTCGGCGACGCGGTGTGGGACATTCTCGCCGCGCGGCGCGCCGGCATGTTCAGCATCGGCCTGTTAAGCGGAGGTTACGGCGAAGACGAACTCAGCAAGGCGGGCGCTTTTCGCATCTACCGCGACACGGCCGAACTGTACCGCTCTCTGAACGAGTTGGGGTTACTCTCGTAGCCTCAACACTTCGCCCTAAGTCCGTCTTCACCAAGTTGAACCATTTCCGAATTGGCCGCGCGGTGATGGCGCTTCACCACTCAACTTTTCTTCTTGCTCGTTTTCTTTTTGGCGGTCTTTTTCTTCGTCGCCTTCTTTCGAGTCGACTTCTTGGCCGTCTTCTTACCTCCTTTTTTGCCGCTCTTCTTTGCAGACGCCGAACTCGCCTTTTTTCCTCGTCCTGAACCCGACTTTTTACCACCACCACTGGACTTGTTCACCGTCGCCCACGCGCGTCGCTCGGCCTCTTGTTCCGGGACGCCGCGCTGCTCGTAGCTCTCTTCAATATGTTCAGCCTGGCGTTTTTGTTTGTCGGTGTACTTTGATTTGTCGCCGCGAGGCATTAGCTAAGCTCCTCTTAATGAAGTGCGTTTCGCGCATGTCCCGCCCGCCACGTTCATTGTACAAGTCGCCCGCCGCGGCGTAATCCGATGGGCGGCCCAACCTGAGACTTCCCGCACGTCGCGATACTTGCCTGTTGGCTGCACCGGTTTCAACAACCTGCTCAGCGTACAGGCGCTACGTCTCGTCACAATAAAACCCGGCAATGGGCGCATTGGCATACTGCGGCCATTAGTCGCTGGGCGCTTGCCAAGAGTTCGCTTGGTCAGTGGAGCAAAACCCGCGCGTTCGTGCGCGGCCGTTGACTCAAATGCACTGCCACCCAAAACCGTGGTGATCTCCAGAAGGTGACGCAACGAACCGCATGTGCTCGTCCCTGCGCCGATCGCGAGACGGTTCGCAATTCAAACGCATTTGCACGTTTCTAACGTCGCAAAACCGATGACTCGACGAAGCTAAAAGAAAAAGATTGACAAAGCCACCCAAATCTGGATAATAACATCCAATTATCCACTTTAAGCTCCTGGGCCGAAAAAGAGACACCGCACCGCTAAGCGAGGAATCGTTTTCGCCCGTGTCACGTCCGGCGGCATGGTAGCCCGTATCTCACTTGCAAGCAGAGTAGGGAGCATGAGGATGCTTGAACGATTTTCTCAGCAAGGTTGGGCGTTGCTTACTCGCCTCATGGCGTTATCCCTCTTGCTGCTCGGAGCAGCAGTGCTCTTCGGCTGTGCCGAACGGCGACAGCCATCGCCGCCCCTGGAAGCGCATTCATCCGAAGTCAATCCACCGGAGAACGCTGCGCTCGACGTTGCAGAGGCCGCGCCCACGCCGCGGACGGAACATCCCGTTCAAACAACGGCCCCACCCGCATCGGCAGAACCGACCGTATCTCCAAAGCCTGGTTCGACTTCTGAAGCGTCGGCTGAAGTCGCGGTCCCGCCGGCCTCGCAAGGAAAGTCGGCTGTCGTCGACGGCAAGGAACTTTACGCACGGCACTGTGCTGCCTGTCATGGCGCCGCCGGAGACGGCCAAGGGATCGCTGCAGCGTGGTTGTTTCCCAAGCCGCGCGACTTTCGTATGGGCAAGTTTCGCCTGGCGAGCACCATCAATGGCGCACCCACGCGGAACGACTTGCACAGCGTGCTTGTGCGGGGAATGCCGGGTTCGTCGATGCCGCCCTGGCCGCAACTTTCCCAAGGCGAACGAGAAGCCTTGGTCGACGAAGTCTTGCGGCTCTATCGCGAGGGCATCGGTCGTATCTATCTCACCTCGTTGCAAGAGCAGGAAGGGCTGACCGAAGAGGAGCTCGAGGATCCTGAGATCCAACAAGAAGTCCAGGAGTTCGTCGAACGGCGCACGACGCCAGGCGCGGAGTCGGAAGTTCCGGAAATCGGTGAGCCGACTCCTGAAGCGATCGCTCAAGGAAAAGACCTCTACGTCAAGCAAGGCTGCGCCGCCTGCCACGGGTCCGATGGCAAAGGCGATGGCCAGCAAAAGATGGTCGATGACGAAGGCTTACCCACGCGTCCGCGCGACTTTACCCGAGGCATTTTCAAAGGTGGTCACGATGTCGCTTCGTTATATCGCCGCATCGCCTATGGCATGCCTGGCACGCCAATGCCAAGCTCCAGCAAGATGACGCCGCAGGAGATGATCGACGTAACTCACTTTGTGCGATCGCTTTCCGATGAATCAACGCGGCAAAACGCAATCCTTAATCGGGAACGCCTGAAGGCCAAGTCGGTCGCCACGACGCCCAAGACCGCCGAAGATCCGTTATGGGCAAGCGTTGATCCGATGGCGTTACGCATGGTTCCGCTTTGGTGGCGAGATAATTCCGATCCGCAGCTTCAAGTTCAGGCGGTCCACGATGGTCAAACTCTCGCACTGTTGATTTCATGGCGCGACGAGACGCAAGACCCCCATGAGATCACCACCAGCGCTTTTGAAGACGGGGTGGCGGTTGAACTTTTCGCAGGCGCCGCCGAGCCGTTCTTTGGCATGGGTCTTGCCGATTCGCCCGTCGATGTCTGGCTTTGGAGCGCCGGTCGCGAGGCGCCCAGGCCGGTCGAGGCGGAATACCCGCGAATGGTTGTCGATGTATATCCGTTCCACGAGGGAGTTGTCGCTTCGCCCGAGTTCCAACGCGACGCAGCGCGCGATGAACAACAACCTGATATTTCGCTGCCAGCCCGCGCCAGCGGAAACCAGATTTCGACGATCGCCGATAATTCGGCCGCGACGACGCACGCAGCCGCTAGTCCCGGGTCGCTTTCGTTTCGGATGCCGCATAGCCAATTGGTGAAAGGTCATGGACGTTGGAACGACGGACGTTGGACCGTCGTTCTGCATCGCGTACTCTCGGTCGACGATCCTGCGGACGGCGTCGCGCTGAAGCCAGGTCGAAAAGCGTCGATTGCTTTTGCCATTTGGGACGGCAATCAGAACGACCGCGGCAGCAAGAAGCAGGTGACAATTTGGCAAGATTTGGAATTGGAATGAGCCCCGTCGCACAAGCGGCTTTGGGTCGTCGCACCGATCTCCCACGGCGCGATTTGCTACACCCACTCACGCGATATCCCAAACCACCCCACGTTCCTACGGAGCATGTACATGGCTATCTCACGTCGCCGCTTTCTCGAAGCATGCGCCGCAACGGGTGGCGCGCTGTTGGCCGCGGGACCACAGCCCTGGGCTTTTGAGCCCGTAAGCGTTGAGAACCCCTTGGGGGCGTATCCCCAGCGCGACTGGGAGAAAATTTACCTGGATCAATACGCCTATGATGACAGTTTCACTTGGATTTGCGCGCCCAACGATACGCACATGTGTCGCATGCGAGCCTTTGTGCGCAATGGCGTGATGATTCGTAGCGAACAAAACTACGATCACGACCGTTACGGTGACCTCTACGGCAACCGCGCCACGAAGGCGTGGAACCCGCGCGGTTGCCCCAAGGGCTACACCATGCAGCGTCGCGTGTATGGGCCGTATCGCTTGAAAGGTCCCGTGCTGCGCAAAGGCTGGAAGCAATGGGCCGACGACGGCTTCCCTTCACTCTCCGAGAAGCCCGAGCTCCGCACGCAATACAAGTTTGACGATCGCGGCAACGACGGCTTTGTGCGTGTAACGTGGGACGAGATGTATCGGTACGTCGCCGCTGGTTTGGACGCCATCGCCCGCGCTTACAGCGGCCCGGACGGTGTCAAGCGTTTGCAGCAAGACGGCTACGAACAGGTCATGATCGACAAGGTCGAAGGAGCCGGAACACGGACAATCAAGATCGGTTCAAATTTGCCCATCCACGGACTCGTGGGCAAGTTCGGCATTTACCGCTTCGGGAATCTCTTGGGACTGCTCGACCATCATGTGCGCGGAGTCCCGCCCGAGGAGGCGAAAGGAGCGCGCGAGTGGAACGAGTACACCTGGCGTGGCGACCAGGCGCCCGGCATGCCTTTTGTGCATGGCCTGCAAACGGCCGACATCGACTTCAACGATCTGCGTTTCTCCAAACTGGTCATCCAGATGGGCAAGAACCTGATCGAAAACAAGATGCCAGAATCGCACTGGCTGAATGAAGTGATGGAGCGTGGCGGGCGATTGGTCGATATCGCCCCAGAATATAATTGCCCGGCTACCAAAAGTGATTATTGGATTGCCGTGCGCCCTGGCTTGTCCGACACCGCCGTTTTGCTGGGCGTCACGAAAATCATGATCGATAACCACTGGTACAAGGAGGACTTCTGCCGCCAGTTCACCGACTTCCCGCTACTCGTGCGAACTGACACGCTTCTTCGGTTACGTCCGCAGGACGTCGACGCAAATTATCAGCCGAAAGATCTTTCCGACGGACCGTCTTACAAGATTCAAGGGTTGAAAGATGACCAGCGTCAAACAATTGGCGACTTCTGCGTTTGGGACAGCGAGAAGAACGCCGTCGCGTTCATAAGTCGCGACGAAGTAGGCCAACACATGACGATTCCAGCGGCGCTCGAAGGTGCGCATCAAGTCAAGCTGGCAGATGGCCAGGAAGTCGAAGTGATGACGATCTTCGAGATGTACAAACGACATCTTCAAGATTACAACGAAAAAACCGTGGAGGAAATTTCCGGAGCGCCAGCCGACCAGGTGCGCCGACTGGCGGAGGACATTTGGACCACGACCGAAGCAGGCCATCCCGTCGCCATTCACATTGGCGAGGGGATCAACCACTACTTTCACGCCACGCTGCACAACCGCGCGATGTACCTGCCGTTAATGCTGACAGGCAACATCGGCAAACACGGCGCCGGAGCCTACACGTGGGCGGGCAACTACAAAGGGGCGTTGCTGCAAGCCTCGCCTTGGAGCGGACCCGGTGTGGGGACCTATAGCGCCGAAGATCCCTTCGCTCCGGTGGTTGATCCCAACGCGCGGCTGACGCATGAGAACATTCGTCACACTTCCGATGTAGAAGATCCTTCGTATTGGGCCAGCGGCGAGAAGACCATGACGGTCGAATTACCCAACGGGCAGACGCGCAATTTTACCGGCAAGACGCACCTACCCACGCCGACGAAGGTGATCTGGTACAACAACGCCAATTTTCTTAACCAATCGAAGTGGATCTACAATATCATCGTCCACACGCTGCCCAAGATCGACATGATTGTCGATCAGCAAATCGAGTGGACCGGAAGCGCTGAATACGCCGATGTCGTTCTGCCGGTCAATTCGTGGGTCGAAATGGAAGATTACGAGTGCGGCGGTTCGTGCTCAAATCCGTTTTTGCAAGTCTGGAAGGGCGGCATTGACCCCGTGCACGACTCGGTCGACGACGCCGAAGTGTTTGCCGGCGTTGCACGCGCGCTGACGGAAAAAACCAAGGACCCGCGATTTAGCGACTACTTCAAGTTCGTCACCGAGAAGAACGCCAAAATTTACATCCAGCGCGTGTTCGACAACTGCACCACCACGCGCGGCGTCGATGGGCCCTACAACGTTGACAAGATGCTGGCGGGCGAGTACGGCGGTGAACCTGGCGCCGCCTTAATGCTCTTCCGCACCTATCCGCGCGTGTCGTTCTGGGAGCAAATCCACGACTCGGTTCCTTTCTATACCGACAGCGGCCGCCTCGCGAGTTACTGCGATTTGCCCGAAGCGGTTGAGTATGGCGAAAACTTAATCGTTCACCGCGAAGCGGTCGAGGCCACGCCGTATTTGCCCAATGTGATTGTCTCCACCAGTCCCTTCACTCGCCCGGTGGATTATGGCATTCCTCGCGACACCATGGATCCCGAGCTACGCCAGGTGCGTAACATCAAGATGCCCTGGGCCGAAGTGAAAAAGACCGCCAACCCGCTGTGGAGTCAGGGGTATCGGTTCTTCTGCACCACGCCTAAGAGCCGGCATTCGACGCACTCCTCGTGGTCCACAGTCGATTGGCACTGGATCTGGAGCGACAACTTTGGCGATCCGCACCGCACCGACAAGCGCGCGCCGGGCGTGGCCGATCGTCAAATCCAAATGAATCCTCAGGCCGCACGCGACGCAGGCATTCACGAAGGCGACTACGTTTATGTCGATGCGAACGAGGAAGATCGACCATACATCGGCTGGAAGAACGATCAAGGTTTCCGCCACAAGGCCTTCCGTTGCATGGTGCGCGTGAAGTTCAACCCGGGGTTGCCGTATAACTTCACCATCATGAAGCATACCGGCTGGATTGGCACCGAGCGGTCGGTCAAAGCGCATGAAACGCGACCTGACGGACGTGCGTTGGCCGCCGACACTGGCTACCAGGCCAGTTATCGCTACGGTTCGCACCAAAGCATCACGCGCAACTGGCTAATGCCCATGCACCAGACCGATACGCTGTTCCATAAAAAGACCGGCGGCATGGCCTTCGTGTTTGGATTTGATGTAGATAACCATGCGGTCAATACCGTGCCCAAGGAAACGCTCATTCGCATCACCAAGGCGGAGGACGGCGGTTTAGGTGGTCAAGGCCTTTGGAAACCTGCCGCGAGTGGCTATAGCCCCGGCCAAGAAACGCCGCAGAACCAGCAATACATCGCGGGCGGTTACGTTCAGGTGCGCCGGTAGCCCACAAGTCTCAACTTAAGTAACACGCTTTACCAATATTCGGCGACCACCTCTCGCTGGCGAAAAACGGTAGCCAGATGCCGCGAAACTCACTCATTCAACCGACGATCGGCCAATGGTCACTCCACAAGCGACTCCGAAAACCCATCCCACGGCGCGTGAGGCGACACCCGAGGATCCTCTCAGCCTGCACGCGTTCGAAGTTCCCGGCGACCCCGACCTGATGTTGCAGTTGCTGGTCGAAGAGTATGCCCGTATGGGTTGGGGCGCGGAGGACCTTTTGCGATTGGCCCGCGATCCTAACTATCAGGCTTTCCACGGACTTCTGCGTCGTTTTGGAGAGGCGGACTTACGCGCTCGGCTGCAAAGCATCCTGGCGCGGTGCGGCGTATTCCGCATGCGCACGTGGGAGGCCGAGCCTGTGGAAGAGGAAGTCGAGGAACTGCTACAAATCCAAATTGCCGACCGCGTTCCTTCGGAGCGTGCGTGATCTATTTGCCAAATGATCCTTGTGTGCGACGAGTTCCGCCGCGCACCTTAACTCCTGCCCCCTGAATCCCATGCCTGCCGTCTACAACTGGCAACTCGGCCGCGCGATGAGTTATCCGCATGCAGAGCGGCATCCGCAATGGCAGTTCGCATTTGTTTTCAATCCCAACCGTTGCATTGGATGCCAGACATGCACCATGGCGTGCAAGAGCACCTGGACCTTCTCCAAGGGCCAAGAGTTAATGTGGTGGAACAACGTCGAGACGAAGCCCTACGGGGGCTATCCTCAACACTGGGACGCCAAACTCTTGGGAATGCTCGAGGAAGCCAATCCCGGCGGTCAGGTGTGGAACGCCTCGGCGCCCGAACCCGCCAGCAAACCTTATGGCGTGTTCGAGGGGATGACGATTTTCGAAGCGGCCGAGAAAGTTCCTGGCCCCGATGGGCCACGCCGCGCTTTGGGTTATCTGCCCGAGGACGATGAGTGGCGCAGCCCCAACATTCATGAAGACACCGCCACCGGCGGACGTCAGAATGAAGCTGAACGCTACGGCGACTCGGTGCAGTTGCCCGAGCACAAAGTGTGGTTCTTCCATCTCGCTCGCATTTGCAATCACTGCACCTATCCGGGATGTCTCGCGTCTTGCCCACGCAACGCCATTTACAAGCGTCCCGAAGACGGCATCGTGTTGATCGATCAAAGCCGTTGCCGCGGGTATCGGTACTGCGTGGAAGGTTGTCCCTACAAGAAGACCATGTATCGGCCGACCACGCGGACCAGCGAGAAGTGCATTGCATGTTATCCGCGCATCGAAGGCCGGGATCCTGCGCTCTCGCCGGAGGGTGAACCGTGCGAAACACGCTGCATGGCAGCCTGCGTCGGAAAGATTCGCCTGCAAGGCTTAATCAAGCTGGAAGAAAATGGCGCTTGGGCCGTTGATCCCAAAAACCCGTTGTATTTTCTCATTCGCGAACGTCAGGTGGCGTTGCCGCTGTACCCGCAGTTTGGCACCGAGCCGAACGGGTTCTATATTCCGCCGCGGTGGGTCCCGCGCGACTACTTAACGCAAATGTTTGGCCCCGGCGTGGAGCACGCCATCGAGCAGTACTCCTGCCCGGACCGCGAACTGATGGCGGTGCTGCAATTGTTCCGCGCCAGCCGGCAAATCCTCTTCCGTTACGAAATCGAACATGGCGACAAAGTCGCCGAGGTGGAAGTCACCCTTCCCACCGGAGAGACCCGCGTTCAGGAAATCTTTAACGACACGGTCTTGGGCTTCAACAAGTTCGACAAGGAAGTAGTCCGCATCACCGTCGAAGAGCCAACATTCGAACGTCCTCGGGAAGCGCACTTGAACTCGATTTAGATGATGTTGAGCGCCGCCGCTCAGCATGACGTTCCGCCAACGAAACTGCTCTACCGCCAACCATCCTAGAGTGCATGATCGCCAACAACTGCTCGGAAAACGACGTGGCGCTTCGCATGGCTCGCCAAGTGCTTTACCGGTTTACCGCGTTAACCTTGCTTGATCCACGAACTGGGTCTTGGGAGGAATTGCATAACCTGGCAAGCGACGGTTTTTTAGCTGCCGCCGCAGAACTGGTGCGCAGTGAACCGAACGCAGTGGCCGACCCCTTAGCCTTGGGCGAGTTTCCGGTCAGCTTCCTGGACCCTGCACCCGTGTTAGCCCGCCTGCCGCAGTCGTCAATGGCTCTGAACGAAAGGTACGAGGCGACATTCGGCTTGCTCGCGTCATCTGCCTGTCCGCCCTGCGAATCGGAGTACATTAACGGCAAATACACGTTTCAACGTTCGCAAACTCTGGGCGATGTGAGCGGCTTTTACCGCGCGTTTGGTTTGAAACCTTCGCGACGCCATCCCGAACGACATGACCATGTGGTGCTTGAACTCGAGTTCATGGCGTTCCTGCTGGCCAAAGAGCGGCAAGCGCTGGAAAGCGCCGTGCCGGGCTCCCAGGAACATGTCGACATTTGCCGCCAGGCCCAAAGACGGTTTTTGCAGGAACATCTGGCGTGGTGGACGCCAACCTTTGCGCGTTTGCTTGACCACGAAGATGCGGGCGGATTTTATAGCGCAGCAGGCCGTTTTCTGGCCGCACTTGTCGCCTCCGAACGCGCGCTTCTCCATGTTCCGCCGCCGACGCACTTCGCCGCTCCATCAGCCATCGAACGTCCTGAGGAATGCGAAGGCTGCCAACTTGGCGCTTGATGCGTACGCTCCCACGGTTCGGCAACAAGTTACTCCGCCAACTCCTGTAAGCGCGCCGCGATCAACGCGACATCCGACCGGGGCCAGACAGGAGTTCGAACCGCGGCGGCGTCATCACTAACTACGGCCAGAATGTCCGTATCGCTCGCTGCAAGCGGCGTTTCGGCGACCGATGCTCGCCAGACCTCCACCTTTGGGCCGTCCATTTGCGAGTGCCCCTCGACCAACACGAGATCGCAATGCGCAAACAACGTCAACATGCGCTGATAGCGCTGGTGCGCGTCTTCACCAGACAAGGCGGGCCAAAAGACCGCGTTCAGGTCGGGCGAAAGAATCCCAACAGCGGCCGCGCCTGCTTGTCGATGGAGATAGGAATCTTTGCCGGGCGTGTCCAACTCGTGGTGATGCCGCGTATGCTTGATCGTCCCGACGCGTAGACCTTGGCGCGTCAGGTGCCGGACGAGGTCCACCACTAATGTCGTCTTCCCGCTATTTTTCCGTCCGATGATATGAATGCGTTTCAAGAATCGACCTTGCGAAAATGCGATGCTCCCCGTTTTTCCGTGCCAGCCAAAGTATATCAGGAATGTCAGCTACTTAACCGTCGCAGTCGCCGCTAACTGGCAGCGAGTATGCCGCCAATCGACCAAGCCGCGCCTCTCAGATTGGGAATCGCAAACACCGGATGAAAAATATCGCGCACATCACTATTGACTAAACATTTATTAACATATAAACTAAATACAAGACTTGATCACCGCATGAGGTTTTGGGTGGACGGAAATCGCCTCCAGCACGAACTGAAAAAGAAACAGCCGTTCGATTCGCCGGCCCAAGAGGCGATTTTGAATCTTTTACGGACGGCGGACCAATTTCAGAATCGTCTCGGTCGGCTGTTTCGGGAGTATGGTCTGACCCCTTCGCAATACAATGTGTTGCGAATCCTGCGAGGCGAGGGCCATCCGCTCCCCTCACTGGAAGTAGGCGATCGAATGATTCAAGAGGCGCCAGCCATTACGGGATTGATTGATCGGTTGGAAAAGCAGGGCCTTGTCCTTCGCCGACGCTGCACCGAAGACCGCCGCGTGGTGTTCGTAGAGATTACCTCCCAAGGTGTGACGTTGTTATCGCAAATCGACGAACCATTGGCGCGTATGCACGAGCAGCTGATCGGACATCTACGCCCCGATGAATTGGATGCGCTGAGTCGGCTATTGGAAAAGGCCCGACTTTCCACCGTTGAGGAGTAGGTTTGCTTAGGGCAAATACTTTACATATCAACAAATCACGTAGAACTAAATTCGGGCCGTGTGACTAACCGCAACGAAGGTGCGTTGCGCTCTGCGCAACATTACATCACGATATTTCATACACCTTAAGGAGCGCCGGAACATGCTACAGATTCGCAAATCTCAGGAACGCGGCCATTTGAATCATGGCTGGCTCGATACGTACCATACTTTCTCGTTCGGCGATTATTACGATCCTCGACATCATCACTACCGCGCGCTGCGCGTGATGAACGAAGACCGTGTCGCGCCAGGACAAGGCTTCGGCATGCATCCCCACCGGGATATGGAAATTGTCACCTACGTAATCTCCGGCGCGCTGGAACACCGCGACAGCATGGGCAACGGCGAGGTGCTACGCCCCGGCGAACTCCAGCGTATGACGGCCGGCACGGGCATTTTGCATAGCGAGTTCAACCCGTCGGAGTCGGAGCCGGTCCACCTTTACCAGATCTGGCTGCTTCCCGAGCGTAAGGGCTTGTCGCCCAGTTATGAACAGCGCGGTTTTGACGCCCAAGAGCGGCATAACCAATGGCGAATCGTCGCCTCGCGCGAGGGTCGCGACGGATCGCTCACGATCCATCAAGACGCCGACCTTTATTTGGCTACCCTCGACGCCGGTCAGGGTTTAGAGTTCGCGCTGCGGCTGTCGCGTCATGCGTGGCTCCAAGTGTTACGAGGCGCCGCAAGGCTGAACGGGCAGGAGTTGACCGCTGGAGACGGCGCTGCAACGACTGGAGAATCGTTGCTGGTTGTCGAAGCTTCCGACCCCGCCGAAGTTTTATTGTTCGACCTCGCCTGACTTGAACCGTCGCCCTGCGAATAATTCCTTGCACGACGATCCTCAAGCCTCGACACAACACCATTTCAGGAACGGTGCAAAGATGAGTGCACGATTTCCTTCGAATCACTTTTATCGCATCGCCTCCGATGGCGAACCGCGCGACGCTTCCCAGGAGAGCGCCAAGTCCAAGTCCCCCAATCACGATGACGCCGACTTGCTGGACGCCTATTCCCGAGCCGTGATTGGCGTGGTCGAAACGATTTCACCCGCGGTCGTCAGTCTTTCCGGTCGACGCGGCGACCGTGGCGGATCGGGAACCGGCTTCCTGGTTACGCCCGATGGCTACGCGATCACGAACAGCCATGTCGTCGGCGATCGTCCGAAATTGCTGGCCGAGACCGTCGAAGGCGATCGTGTCGATGCGGTCGTAGTGGGAGATGATCCGGCGACAGATCTGGCGCTCGTCCGGCTGGCCGCGCGCGATCTGCCCTACGCGGAAGTCGGCGATTCTGCCGCGCTGCGCGTAGGGCAATTGGTCATTGCAATTGGCAGCCCGCTAGGACTTCACGCTACGGTGTCGACAGGCGTCGTCAGCGCGCTGGGACGCAGCATGCGCGGCCGTGAAGGTCGGTTGATCGAAAACATCGTACAACATTCGGCGCCGATCAACCCCGGCAACTCGGGCGGTCCGCTCGTCGATTCACGCGGCCGCGTGGTCGGGGTCAACACCGCGATTGTCGCCATGGCGCAAGGCCTGGGCTTCGCCGTACCAAGCAACACCGCACAATGGGTAATGAGTGAGATACTAACGCACGGTCAGGTTCGCCGCCGACGCTTGGGGATCGTTGCCACGACCACGGCCTTGTCGCGAGCCGTGATACGCGACTTGGATTTGATCGGCGATCAAGCCGTGGAAGTGATCGACGTGGAGCCAAACAGCGCCGCCGCTAAAGCGGGCCTGCGCGCCGGAGACTTAATTGTCGCGGTTCACGATCGGATTGTGACCAGTGTGGACGACATTCATCGGCTGTTGGCGCAGTTTTCGCACGAACACCGCCTCGCCGTGACGGTGGTGCGCAACGGCGCCCGGCGAGAATTGGAAATCTAAGGAAACGCGCAGCACCAACTCGCTGCGTGGCAAAAAAATGAAAGCCAACAATTCGTCGCACTGGCGAGGTTTTCATTTCCTCCCTCGCAATCCATGTTTCGCAGTCGACGGCTCGGCTCAATGACGCTTTGTTCCCTTTAGTAAAGGAGTCACTCATGAAAGTGTTGATCGTCTACTACAGCACCTACGGCAACGTGTACAAGATGGCGCAACTTGTAGCCGAAGGCGTGAAAGAAGTGCCTGGCGCCGAGCCCGTCATTCGTAAAGCCCACGAACTCATCCCCACCTCGGTGATTGAATCGCGCGAGGAGATGAAAGCCGGACGTGATTTGCAAAAAGATGTGCCCTATGTCACGCAAGACGACTTCCGCGACGCCGGCGCCTTTGCCTTTGGCACGCCAACGCGGTTCGGCAATGTGTCATCGCAATTGAAAAACGAAATCGATCAGCTTTCCCAACTGTGGCTTAAGGGAAGTTTCGAAGGCAAACCCGCAGGCGTCTTTGTTTCCACCGGTAGTTTGCATGGCGGCCAAGAGACGACCGCCCTGACCCTGATGGCGCCGCTGTTACACCTGGGTATGGTGTTGGTGGGTGTGCCGTATTCGGTGCAGGAACTTTTTACCACGCAAGGCGGCGGTTCACCCTACGGCCCTGGACACGTAGCGGGCGGCGACAACCAACGGCCGATCGACGAGAACGAAGCCGCCATTTGCCGCGCGTTAGGACGACGCCTAGCTCAGCTCGGCTTGAAACTTGAGGCGAAGTAACGCTTCCCGCAGACACGCGGCTTCTTCCCCGTCAACCGTTCTATTGACGGGTTATTTGTACGGCGCAAAGCCCAGGCTCTCGTTCGCTAATGCGTGATCGGTCGCAGCGGGTCGAGCGTTGCAGCATGGTGAACAAAGGTATTCCACGACGCACTTGTGTTTGGGAACCTTCTTTATCACTTCATGTTTAACCAGTTTGCGACGGGTGCGCACTTTGCCGCATGTGCAAACTTCGCGGCAACCGCATTTCTGCGAAGGACCTGGGATGCAAAAATCTTCGCATTCGCAGTCGTAGACCACTTCCTTCACTTCCTCGATTTCGCACACGACCCGGCAAACCTTACGCACGTGGTTGCAACTTCCACACTGATGACATGAGCGCACCCCCGCGGCGTAAAGAGGAGTTGCTAAGGCGCCACTCGCCAGGGTCGCTACAAACACACGTCGGTTCATGAAGTTCCTCTCGGCATCGGAAGGCGAGACCGCCTTGGGCGGCGAAGCGTCCAAAGGCCAAGGCGATCTGACGCTCAGTTCGTCGTCCGGGCAGGCGCGGCAACTTTAACGGAATCGCTGATGTCGTAAGGTGTTCCGATTCTGACATCTTCGTAATGTGAACAACGTACGGGGACCCTACCGATAATACCTTCGTCATTGCTGTTCTCGTCGGAACGAAGGATGCTTCATGCAATTTCAAATGGACAGGACGAAGTCCTGGCTCATTGCGTTCGCGGTATTCGCGGCCGGGCGCTCGACAGCGGGCCAAGATCTAGCCGCACCGCCAAGCATCGTTTTCGAAGCCGCCGTTCAGGCAGCGCCCTATGGCGGTGAACCGGCGCCAATATCCTCGCAACAATGGCATGACGTGCTGCAACGTCTTGAACAGACGGAGCGCGAGCTTCGAGCGATGCGGGAAGCCAATATCGCCCAAGACCGTGAGATTTCCAGCCCTCATGCGGTCATCGGCTGGCAAACGGACGGCGCATCTCCAAACAATCAAGACCCGAACGCCCCTAACGACACAAAAGACGCACCCCCTCAGAAGAAGCCCGAACCGCCCAAACCAGCCGACAAACCGGCAGCGCCCGAATTTCCCAAAGTGAAAATCACTGGGTTCATGCACGTCGACGCGGGCTGGTTCGGCCAAGACGCGACGAGCGTAGCCAGCGTAGGCGACATTCAAGACGGCGCGGGGTTTCGCCGCGCGCGACTGCAGGCCGTGGGCAGTGTGGCGGAGTTCACCAACTATTCGCTTGAAATGGATTTCGCCACCGCGGGCCGACCGAGCTTCCAGGATGTGTGGCTGGAGCAAACGCACTTACCGGTCGTGGGCGCGGTGCGCATCGGGCACTTCCGCCAACCTTGCACGATGGATTCCTACACGCCAATCCGACAACTTACGTTCTTGGAACGCCCTCTATTATTTCAGGCGTTTGATCCCTTTCGCCGCACCGGCGTCATGGCGTACGACAAATCGGAGAGCGAACTGACCACCTGGCAAAACAGCATTTATCGCACGGGCGGATTCAATAACGGCACGATTGGCGATAGCCGCTTTGGAACCGACATTGGCGATGAAGGCGGGTTCTCCTACGCCAGCCGCATGACGCACTTATTGTGGTATGACGAAGCCGCCGAAGGGCGCTACTTGCTCCACATCGGCGGCAACTTCACTTACGGCCGAAACACAGAAGACGATAACGTGGCGAATACACCGTTTTTTGAGGCCCGTGCGATTCCTGAGTTCTTTGTGGGAGACGCCGCCGATATCGGCAACGTCGCAACCGGAACGCCATTTTTCGCCGATACTGGACGGTTGCGTTCTCGTGACTTCGAACTTTACGGAGTGGAGCTCGCGGGTCAATACGGGCCCATGCACTTCCAGAGCGAATACCTAGTGAATACCGTGAGCCAAATTGGCGGGCCTGCTCTCTTTTATGACGGAGCCTACGGACAGGTTGGCTACTTTTTGACGGGCGAGAACCGAAGCTATAACCGTACGTTTGGCGCGTTCGATCGCGTCACGCCGTTTGAAGACTTCTTTTCGCTTGAAGAACGAGGGTTCTGCGGTTGGGGCGCCTGGGAAGTTGCGGCGCGCATTTCTTATCTTAATTTGAACGACCCGGAGGCAGCTCCTATCGCAGGATTTCGCGCCAATCCCGGCCGTATGACCGATACCACGGTGGGCTTGAATTGGTACTGGAATGCGTACACGAAACTTCAGTTCAATTGGATTCACGTCATGTTCGATAGCGTCGCCTTCGGCGATTCGGACACGGACATCTACGCGTGCCGCGCGCAACTCGAATTCTAGGCACGGTTATCACGTACGGTTCTCGCCTTGGTCGGCCCGTAATGGCAGTGATACGCGAAACGTCGCTCCTTTCCCTGCGTCGCTTTCCACTTCAATCGATCCGCCGTGCAGTTGTACGATGGATTGAACAATACTCAAACCCAGCCCGTTGCCGTGCTCTCCGTCGCGATGATGCGACTTGTCGACTTGGAAAAACCGATCGAAGACCCGCGGCAACTCTTCCCTCGGAATGCCGATTCCGTCGTCGCGCACCTCAAAGACCGCGCAGTCGCGGCTCGTGTCGCAACACAGGTTCACTGTCACTCGGCCGCCAGATGGCGTGAACTTGAGCGCATTGTCAATCAGGTTGTTGACCACTTGGCGCAGACGAGCCCCGTCGCCGGGAACCACGACAGGCGATTGCACCTCATGCTTGAGGGCAATATTTCGATCCTCGGCCAATGCCGCGAACACATCGAGCGACTTATGCACAATCTCATCGAAGGGCGTTGGCGCCGTTGGGCGCTCTAATCCGACGGCGTCATTCTCGGCCAGCGTCAACAGCTGATTAATCAGCACCCGCAAACGTTCGCATTCCTCACTCAAGGTGAACAACAGTTCGCGGTAATCTTCCGGCGAACGGTCTTTGTTCAAAGCGACGTCCACGCTCGCTTGAATGGCGGTCAATGGCGAGCGAAGTTCATGAGCCGCATTGCCCACAAACTCGCGGTGCCGCTCCAAATAACCGGCGATTTGATCGAGAAAGTTGTTGATTTCGCCCGAGAGTTGGTCAAGCTCATCGCCGGCGCCACGCAGAGGAAGTCGCTCGTTGAGCCGGCTAGGACGCAGGCGGCGCGTGGTGGCGATGATCTGGCGAATGGGCGATGTGGCTCGACGTGCTAACAAATACCCGCCCAGCGGGGCCACCACGCTCAAGGCCAAGGCGATCGGGAACATCGACCGCATCAGCCGATCCACATCCCGATGAATGTACCTCACCGGAGTTCCCAAGCGCACGAGATAACCGGAGGTTTTTCCATCGCTCAGCCGTCGCTGAGCGACGCGATAATCTTTGTCGCTGAACAGCGAGAATCGTGTCTCCGTTACGCTCGCAGGCGGTTGTAAATCGCCGGGCGTATTATCACTCTGCCATACCGTCTGGTTGTGCGGGTCTAGCAATTCGACAAACCAACCATGCTGCGCGTGACTATCCGCCTTGCGTGCAAACTCCTCGGCCATGGCCTGCTGATCGGGGTGGAGTTGTTGCACCGCCAGCGCCAACTCCATGGTTTCTTCGCGCAGCAATACGTCGGTTTCTTGTTGGAGCGTGTAGCGTGCTCCTTCGCGAAGCGCAAGCAATGCGGCGATGGACGCCCCCAACACGACCACGGTATTCCACATGGTCAACCGGAAGCGCAACGAACCGAATTGGCTCCGAACATGCTCCAGTCGAGAGCGAGCGTGATCCACGCGAGTTACCCTGTTCTTCCTTCGGCCTGCAAGCCGCTGCCGTTCCCTCCGGCGCGGCTAAAAGGTAGCGCGTTACGCCGCCGAGGGAATCGAATAGCCACGCCCGCGAATGGTGCGAATGATCCAGTCGTCGCGCTGCCGGCCCAGTTTGCGGCGCAAGCGATTCACATGAACTTCAATCACATTGGTTGGACCGTCCCAGTCAAAACCCCAGATATGTTCGCACATCATCTTCCGCGTGACGACCTGGCCCGCATAACGCATCAGCAACTCGAGCAAACTGAACTCGGTTGGCGTGAGTTCGACTTCGCGACCGTCGCAGGTCACGCGGCGCGTGGTTAGGTCGAGCGTCAAGGGACCACTCGACAACGTAGCCAGCGGGCGGGATGACGTGCGGCGGCACACCGCTTCGATCCGAGCAAGCAACTCGACGAAGGCAAACGGCTTGACTAGGTAGTCGTCCGCTCCGTTTTGCAATCCCGTCACGCGATCTTCCACCGCGCCTTTGGCGGTAAGAACCACCACGGGCGTATCGATCCCCTGTTGCCGCAAGCCTCGCAGCACGTCGAGTCCCGGCGCTCCGGGAAGCATCAAGTCGAGCACGATGGCGTCGGCTTGCTGCTCAGCGGCGAGGCGCGCGCCGTCATTGCCGTTTTTGGCCCACTGGCAAGGGTGGCCGGCTTCGGTGAACCCTTGCACCAACGTTTTGCCAATGGAAGGGTCGTCTTCAATCACCAAGATATTCATTGCAGTAACCATTTTCTCACATCCAGCTCCGGTCCGCCAAATCCATGCATACGTTTCGATGGGCTCGCTTCGGGTTCTAACAGCGCACAAGTCATTCACCCACAGGCGGCAATAACACTGCCAATGTAGCGACGCCGGTGAAGTTGCGGCAATGTCGGACGCTTGGTTCCTTGCGAAAACGAAAGGCGAACTCCCTCGCGGGACAGGACGTGGGCAACCTAACGGTATTGTAAGCGATTCTCAGGCTTCCCAAATGCGCCCTGGCGTACGTATGATCCGATAGTACCTGGACGAGAACATGGCGGTTGTCGTCGGAGATCCCCACCTGCGTGGTCAGCAGCGGCGGCATGAGCGCCTCAGGCCGAAGCTCGACATCAGCGATTGAGAAACCAGGCAAGCGGTTGCGTCGTTTTTCTAAACCCTTCGAATCGCCAAGTACTACGCCGTCAAGGCGAACACAAGTCGATTCGAACCATTGAAGCAGCCCACTACTGTGCCCACCACTGCAACTTGGAACGTGATGCTGCGCGATCAAGAAGATCGGTCGGAACAGCTTGATGAACTAAAACATCTCATCGAGCATGCGGCCCACCTGTTGCCGGCCCAAGGGCCAATCACCGTCTTCGTTCACCATAACACGCTTCACGCCTTTGAAGACTTGCCGTTCGACCAGGCGGTCGTGGAAGGCTCGCGAATCTTCGGTTGTGAACCGTATCTTTCGGAAGAACGATACCGTGAGATGATGATCCATGAACGGATTCGCACGGAAGACATTTCCGCGGTTTTGATTGACGACCTGGGGGATGAAGCCGATGTTCTGCTCGGATTTCTTGGCACGCGGTACCATTTGCGGCTAGCGATGCTCCAACATCCCTTGCGAACGGCGCCCGCCGCCGAGCTTCGCTGGGTCGTGGCGGAGACCGACGCCCTGCGCCGCTTCTCGCCCGATGTGCCGGCGTCCGTTCGCGAACGCAGTATCGAACAAACGCGGCATTGGGTCATGCGCGATCTGCGCAACGGCGGACGCCCTGTCGCGGACGACGAATTCCTCAAGAACGAAATTCACGACCTGATTCAAACCTTCGGCGAAGCCCACATCGAGGAGTGGAGCGCCGCGACCTGGGAGTCGTTTACGTTGCACGTGTTGTGGCGGATGTGCTACCACGGCGTGCATGGCGTACATACTTCGTTCGTCCCGACTCCGCCGCCGGTGCGCGTGCGCGATGTGTTGCTGGAAACCACGGGCACCGACAGCGATGAACCCGTGAATGAGTTGCTGATCCGCTTTTGCGGCGCCTTCCTGGACCAAGGTTTTGCACATTGGCGATTGCCCAACCGCGATCAAGGGTTTTATCGGGCTTTCCTGGCGTTGTACCGCGAACCCGGCGGACCGCCCGACGTTTGGCGCGAAGGACTTCACAAAGTTCTCGATGAGCTGGTGCGCAATCAGACCGGACCGCTGGAGTGCATCGACGAGTCGCTTTCGTTGCTGGGCGTAGCGACCGAGGAGCGCGAGGCGTTCCTTTCAGCCATCTTGCTTTCGCTGCGTGGCTTTGCCGGCATGATTTGGCAAATGGAGACGCGCGGAGATCGCGTAGCGCACCCCGCGCCGACCGGCAGCCTGATTGAGTTTCTCGCCGTCCGACTCATTCTGGAGCGGTTCGCTCTGGCGCATGCCGCCCGTGAAGGATTGGGATTTCGCGGACCCCTGGAGGAGTTGCGCACCGCGGCGCGGCGCGCCGTGACGCCTGAACCAGGGCATTACGCGGTGAGTGTCGAACAACGCGCCTTCATGGTTTTCCAACTCGCCCAGGCGTTGGCCTGGAAGCCACAAGATCTATACGGCATGAAGCAAGCGGAATGGGCGACGCTCGTTCAAGAGATTGAAGCGTTCTCTGACGTTGAACGCCGGCGCATTTATCATCAGGCATTCGAGCGGTTGTACATGAACCAGGCGCTTGACGCGCTAACCTTGCATCAGCGCCGCGACGATCAAGCGGCCGCGACGCCACGTTTGCGACGCGCGGGAGCAACTTCGAACGGCAACCCGAGCGGGAATGGCCGCGCGAGCAAGCCCAAGTTCCAACTGATCACTTGTATTGACGATCGCGAGGAATCGTTTCGACGCCATTTAGAGGAGATCGAGCCCGCGTGTGAAACGTTTGGTGCAGCGGGATTTTTTGGCGTGGTTATGTACTACCGCGGTTTGACCGATGCGCACTTTACGCCGCTGTGCCCGATCATTTTACGTCCGTCACATTACGTCGAGGAAGAGCCGGTCTACATCTTCGAAGAAACCCATCGACGCCGGTCGCAAACGCGGCGCGTGCTCGGCGCCGCGACCCACCGCTGGCACATTGGAAGCCGCACCTTACTGGGCGGCGTGTTCACCTCGCTGTTTGGCTCGTTAGCCTCTTTTCCGCTCGTGACACGCGTCCTGTTTCCACGGCTAACCGCCAAACTTCGAAAAAAGTTCGGCGGTTTGGTGCAATCGCCTCCCGTCACCCAATTGCGTTTAGAACGTGGAAGCGATGTTCCGCCCGGCCCCCACAAGGAGGCGATGGGATACACCGTCGACGAAATGGCCGGCATCGTCGAACGGCAACTCCGCGATATCGGCCTGACTTCGCGTTTTGCCCGACTGGTGGTCTTCGTAGGGCATGGTTCGTCGAGCCTGAACAACCCGCACGAATCGGCCTATAACTGTGGCGCGTGCGCGGGAAGCCGCGGCGGGCCCAACGCCCGAGCGTTTGCCCGCATGGCGAATGATTCGCGCGTTCGCGACTTGTTGTTCAAACGCGGCCTGACCATTCCTCAAGACGTGGTTTTCATCGGCGCCTACCACAACACCTGTAGCGATAGCGTCACGTTCTTCGATCTTGACCGGCTGCCCGCTTCACACAAAACAGACTTTGACGCAACGCTGGAAGTGATCGATGAGGCCCGCAAGCGCAACGCTCACGAACGATGCCGGCGTTTCGAAACCGCGCCGTTGACGCTCTCGCCGGAAGCGGCGCTGCGACATGTGGAAGGTCGCTCCGAAGACCTCGCTCAAACCCGACCCGAATACAATCACGCCACGAACGCCGTCACCCTCGTGGCGCGACGTTCCCGCTCGCGAGGATTGTTTTTAGACCGCCGCACCTTCCTGACCTCGTACGACCCCGCTGGTGACGATGAACATCACACGATCTTGGCGCGCATCCTGAGGGCCGCCATTCCGGTATGTGCGGGCATCAGCCTGGAGTATTACTTCTCGTGCGTTGATCCCGCGGGGTGGGGCTGCGGCACTAAGCTGCCGCATAATGTCGCGTCGCTGCTGGGCGTGATGGCCGGCGCCGCGAGCGACCTTCGCACCGGCTTGTCGAATCAGATGGTGGAAATCCACGAACCGCTGCGACAACTGTTCGTGATTGAGACGACACCCGAAGGCATGCTGCAAATCATGCGCGAGAACGAGCAGATCGATCGACTCGTGCGAAATGAATGGGTCTTTCTGGCGACGCTAAGCCCCCACTCGTCGGAAATTCACGTGTTCCGCAACGGCCGGTTTGAACGTCGCCGACCAGGATCCAACACCTTGCCTGAGGTGGATTCGTCGCAGGACTGGTATCGCGGTTGGCGCGGCCATTTGGGTTTCGCACGTGTGCGCGCCGCCATGTCGTCGCCATCGGAGGACGCGTAAAGCCGAGCCAACTCCTTAGTGCGTGGCTTACGCCTCGCTGCATCTTTGTTATGGACTACAACACGATTTTTACGGTCTTGGGCATTTGCGTGGTCGCTGCTCCAGCTGTGCTGGTGGCGGCCATGGGCCTGATGGCGCTTTTGGATCGCTCGCCTAGCGAAGCGGCGATGGGACAACTCACGCAGGCCGCCGTGGTCACGGGTCTATTGGCCGCTATGGCGATTCTGGGGCTAATGCTCCTGCTCGACACGCGCCACGTGCCAATCGAACTGGGCAACTGGGTCATCATTCCCGAACAACACTTTCACTTCAAACTCAAGTTCGTGTTTGATCGCCTGTCGGTCCCGTTTGTAATCCTGTCGTATCTCTTGTGCGGGACCGTAGGAGCGTTCTCCCATGTGTACTTGCTACGTGAGCCCGGGCGCATGCGGTTCTTCCTGTTATACGCCTTGTTCTTGCTGGGCATGATTGTCACGTCGCTGTCGGGCACCATCGAGACCTTGTTCTTTGGTTGGGAGTTAGTGGGCCTATCGTCCGCGCTGCTTGTGGCGTTTTTTCAGGATCGCGCCGCGCCGGCCCGCAACGGGCAATGGGTGTGGACGGTTTATCGTGTGGCGGATGCGGCGTTCCTGGTCGCCGCGCTGACCATGCATCATCTGACGGGCGGCGGCGAGTTCGACAAGCTCATGGGCGCCGGCCCCTGGCCCGAAGGACAAGCCGCGCTCACGCCGAATCAAGCCTTGTTTGTCGGCGCCTTATTGCTCGTGGCGGCGGCGGGAAAGTCCGGGCTCGTCCCCTTTACGGGATGGCTGCCTCGCGCGATGGAAGGCCCCACGCCCTCCAGTGCGATCTTTTACGGCGCTCTGTCGGTCCATTTGGGTGCGTTCCTATTATTGCGCGTCAGTCCGATTCTGAAACTTTCTCCTTTACTGTGCGCCGCGATCGTCACGCTCGGTTTGCTCACGGCGATCTTGGCGGCCATGGCGGCGCGCGTCCAGTCGGATGTGAAGAGCGCTTTGGCGTTCTCCTCCGCCACGCAAGTCGGAATCATTGTGGCCGAGATCGGCCTGGGGCTGTACTACATCGCTTTAGCGCACATTTTGGGTCACGCTTGCCTGCGTACGCTCCAACTCCTCCGAGCGCCAACGTTGTTACGCGATTACGCCACCCTGGAGAACGCCATTGGCGCTCGGTTGTCGCATCCGTCGCGATTGTGGGAACGAAGCGTCCCGGCGGGTCTTCGCCTTTGGCTCTATCGCTTGGCGCTCGAGCGAGGCTATCTCGACGCGTGGCTGGCCGATTACGGCGTCCGCCCTGTGGTGCGCGTGTTTCAGTGGTGTGACCGCATGGAACGGAAGTGGACTGATTTTCTATCTGGCGGGCAATCGCGAGAGTCCGACCGCGTGCAACCTTCGCCCGAAACCCTCGAGCGGTTGGAGAAACTCCTATGACCGAGTTGCATTTTCCTTGGTTGGAGCTTGCGATCTTTGTACCGCTCTTCGGCGCGCTATGGGTATCGCGCGTGGCCGAGTCGGAAAGGGCTCAAAATCACTGTGCGGTGTTTTGCGGTTTGACCTTGGCGTGCGCGTTTGGCGCGTGGCAAGATTTTCGTTGGCTTCAAGTGATTCAAGGTTTGACCGTCGTCGAAGCGCACGACCACTGGGACCTGGTGTCGAAGGCCCTGGGGCGAGAGGTGTTCGTCGTCGATCAATTGAACGCACCGCTGCTGTCGCTGGCGGCTCTGCTTTACCTAATGACCGTCGTCGCCACGTTGCGGACCAAGGTGCGCCGGTTCGCATTCGCCTGGACGCTCATCTCCGAGGCGATCTTGCTCGCCACACTCAGTTGCAAAGAACCCTGGGGCGTCATCGCACTACTCGTCATAGGCACGATCCCGCCATGGGTTGAATTGCGAGCGCGGCAGAAGTCGACGCGCGTCTACACCGCCCACATGGGATTATTCATCGTACTGCTGGTGGCCGGTTGGGGTCTGGTGGAATGGGAAGGCTCTCAAGCCCAACATTCGCTGTTCCCCGTGGCGTTGCTCGCTGCGGCGGTCTTGCTGCGCAGCGGCATTGTGCCCGTTCACTGCTGGATGACCGACTTGTTTGAGAAAGCCACTTTTGGCGGCGCACTGCTTTACGTCACGCCCATGGTCGGCGCCTACGCGGCGGTCCGGCTGGTGTTGCCCATCGCCCCGGACTGGGCGCTCCGCAGCATTGCGTTGATCTCGCTGTTTACCGCTGTGTACGCGGCAGGGATGGCGCTTGTCCAACGCGAGGCGCGTCGATTCTTTTGCTACCTGTTTTTGAGTCACTCTTCGCTCGTGTTAGTGGGTCTGGAAACCGCCGCCCCCGTCGGCTTGACCGGCGCCCTATGCGTGTGGCTCTCGGTGGGGCTAGCGCTTTCAGGATTTGGCCTGACGCTCCGGGCGATCGAGTCGCGCACGGGGCGACTGTCGCTGGCTGACCATCACGGCATGCACGAACATACGCCAATCTTGGCGGCTTTCTTCCTGTTGACGGGTTTAGCCAGCGTTGGTTTCCCAGGCACCTTTGGCTTCGTCGGCGCCGAGTTGCTCGTGGACGGCGTCGTACAGATTTACCCCTATGTGGGTGTGACGGTGGTGCTGGCCGCTGCGTTAAATGGCATCGCGGTGTTGCATGCCTATTTTCGCGTTTTTACCGGCACGCGCCGTACGGCTTCCATCTCGCTGCGTAGCCGCCCGGTGGAGCAATTCGCCGTGCTGGCCCTGACCCTATTGATTCTTGGCGGCGGCTTGTGGCCGCAACCGGGAATCGCCTCGCGGTATCGCGCGGCGATGGAGATCGTCCAGTCGCGGCAAGGACTACACGCTCCCGCAGAAAAACCCCCTAGCCATGAGGGCGAAAGCGTCGCCGCTGCGGCTCCTTAGCCTTATGGCTTTCCCGTCCTAATCTTCGCAACTACCAACTTCCATCCCGTTGAACTATCGAGGTCGATTGTATGTCACATCCATCCAAGGCCACATCGACTCCGACGCCGCATGAAATCCCACGTGGCGACGCCGCGGGATTCGCAAAGTACTTCTCGCATGACATTGTGGCGGGGTTCCTGGTGTTTCTGATCGCCCTGCCGTTGTGCCTGGGAATTGCGCTTGCGTCAGGATACCCTGCCATCGCGGGCATTTTTACGGCCATCGTTGGCGCTATTGTGACCACCTTTATTAGTAACTCCGAGTTAACGATTAAAGGCCCTGCCGCGGGCTTGATTGTCATCGCCATCGGCGCCATTGAATCGTTCGGTGGCGACGGAGCCGTGGGGGGCTTCTCGCAAAACGACATGCACGCCTACCGGCTCGTGTTGGCTGTGGGTGTGGCGGCGGCCGTGGCGCAAATTGTTCTCGGTTTGCTGCGGGCCGGCGTGCTGGGCGAGTTCTTCCCGCTCTCGGCGGTGCATGGCATGTTGGCGGCGATCGGCGTGATCATCATCGCCAAGCAATTCCCCATTATGTTAGGAGTCGAGGCGAAAGGCGAACCACTCGAACTGCTGCGCGAAATCCCGCACTTTCTCATGGTGATGAACCCCGCGATCGCGCTCCTGGGAGGATTAAGCGTGGTCATCATGTTTCTTTGGCCGCGCATCAAAAAGATGCACCGCGTACTCGACGCGGCGCCCGCCCCCATGATCGTGCTGCTATTCGCTGTTCCCATGGGCATGTACCTGCACCTTACGGAAAACCATAACTACACCCTGGGGGGACACCAGTTCTATTTGGGTGAAAAGTACTTGGTGAATATGCCCGATCGCGTCTTGGGCATGTTCGACTACGTTACCTATCCCGATTTCACCGCGTTTACGAATCCTGCCACGCTGCCCACCGCGTGCAAATGGGCGTTCATGTTCTTTGCCATTGGAAGTCTCGAATCGGTTCTCAGCGCCAAAGCGATTGATCTGATTGACCCTTGGAAGCGAAAGACCAATCTAGATCGAGATCTCATCGCCGTCGGGGTGGGCAACCTCTGCAGCGCCATGGTCGGCGGTTTGCCCATGATTTCGGAAATTGTGCGCAGCAAAGCAAACCTCGACAACGGCGCCCGAACGCGCTTTGCCGACTTATGGCACGGCGTGTTTCTGCTGGCGTGCGTTGCGCTGATCCCTATGTACTTGCACTTGATCCCCCTGGCCGCGCTCGCAGCCATGCTGGTGTTCGTCGGTTTTCGGCTCGCGCATCCCAGCGAGTTTTACCACGTCTACAAGATTGGTAAGGAGCAATTGGCGGTGTTTGTCATCACGCTGATCGGCGTGTTAGCCACCGATTTGCTCGTCGGCGTGGCCATTGGCGTGGGGGTCGAACTGATGCTTCATTTGATGCACGGCGTTCCGATGCGTTCGGTGTTCAAGCCGCATCTGGATGTGGAAGAACAGGCTGACGGTTCGATCTTTGTGGCCGCGCGATACTCCGCAGTCTTCACCAATTGGATTTTATTCCGCCGGCAACTGGTGCGGGTAGGACTAGAGGATCGCAAAAACGTGGTTTTGGACCTTTCCCAAACCCGCCTCGTCGATCATAGCGTGATGGAAAAGCTGCACGAGCTTGAACGCGATTTCCAGTTACAAGGACTTCGCCTGGAAGTGGTTGGTTTGGACCAACATCTCGCATTTTCCGATCACCCGCTTTCGGCTCGCAAAGCCCCCGCGCAGCCAACAGCGGTCATTTCCTAAGTTGTCAGAGGACGGACTCGGAGCCCAATCATCCACGCTTGCTTGTTGACAATTACCTGCGGCGTAGCGCCTGGGTAAATTTCTGTGGGCAAGATTTCCTTGCAACGGGCGCAACGTCCTCTTATACTAAGCGCGCTTTGAACCCGCCGAGTCGCCTGCGAACACCCCCCGACCGATTGGGCTTTGCCAATTGCTCGATCCATTCGGGGGAGCGTAGGTGAATACCGTCCTGGCGCCGCCCCTCGGGAGTCGGTCCTCTACGGAACACGTCGGGGAGTTTGCTTTCTCCTTGACTAACGCTTCCTGGTTTCCTCTCACGCAAGGTGGGTGGATGATCGAGATCCGGCATAAAGAATCCCAGGATGTCATTTACCGCTGCGAAGCGCAAGCGTTGGCGGGTCAGCGTTTGCAGGGCGTGCGGCTTGCGGGCGCTGACCTTTCGGGCCGCAACCTGTGCGATTGTGATTTGAGCAATACCGACCTGCGCGACGTTAACTTTACGGGAGCCGAACTCGGCGGGGCGTTGTTCCAAGGCGCCATTCTCACGGGAGCCGATCTGAGCGAAGCCAACGCGCCCGGCGCGAACTTTACGGAAGCTAGCATGGAGCGAGTAACCGCTCATGGCGCCAATTTTGCAGGGGCGATCTTCCGTTACTCCAAAATGCCCGACTGCGATATGAGCCGGGCGGTTTTGATCGGCTGCGACCTTAGCATTGCCGACATGCGCGGGGTGTTTCATAAAGCGAACCTCTCGCGCGCGGATTTGCGCGGCGCTAATCTTACGGGCGCCGACCTATCCGAGGCCGATTTGACCGCCGCCAATATGACCAAAGCGCTGACCGCCGGTCTAAAGCTCAGCGGCGCGAAGGTCGAGGGCGCCGTCAATACGCATGGCCAGCGCATGCATAACTTCGGTAAAGCCGGGGTTCGCAAACCGCCGCCAAAACCTTGGTGGCAGTTCTGGGGTTAAGCGATAGGACGGCGGCATGGGGCGCGTCAACAAGCAGGTTCTCGCGGCGATCAACCACGTTCGCAACGCCGACCCCGTTATATCCCGCATCATCGAGGAGGTAGGACCTTTCACCTTACGGTTGGAGCGCGATCGCTTTCAAATGCTGGTCCGCTCGATCATCGCCCAGCAAATCTCAACCAGCGCCGCCCATTCGATTCGTCGACGGTTAGAGAATCTGGCTGGTCCTGAAGGCCTGACTCCTGCGCGTCTTGCCAGCTTGTCGGTAGCGGAATTGCGCACCGCGGGCATTTCACCGCAAAAAGCGTCCTACTTGCAGGATCTTGCCCAGCGCGTGGCTGCTGGCGATGTCCAATTGAGGCGCATCGGCCGGCGGTCAGATGAACAAATCATTGAGCAGCTCACGCAAATCAAAGGAATTGGGCGTTGGACGGCCCAAATGTTCCTGATTTTCTCCCTCGGCCGATGGGATGTGTTTCCTTATGACGACCTCGGGGTCCGAACGGCGTTGCGTTGGCATTATGGGCTCGACGATCTTCCCGACAAGGCCACCAGCCAGACAATTGCCGAACCTTGGCGACCCTATGCCACTGTGGCCGTCTGGTATTGTTGGCGCTCGCTCGATCGACGCCGACAGACGAAGCCCAAAAACAAGGCGATCTGATTCGCGCTGCGCGAGCTTCATCGGCCAAAGCGTCCAACACTTCTTGAACGCGATGTCTGCAACGTTGCCACGGCGGCGTATCGAATACGCAACGCCGGGTTCACGTTCGCCAATAGATCTTAGCGTTGAATGACCGCGCCTTGCCGCGGGAGCGAATCATGCATTCGCATTACGCCTCCAATAGGAGCCGGGCTGCGAGCAATCGAAGTGGCTCCGCCCGTTTCTGTTAAGGTCAAGGGTTGACCCGTGTCGCTATTGATCGCCACGCGACGAGTCACGGTTTCTTCGACAAAGTCCATCGTGCGCTGCGGCGTGCGAACCACCCGTTCTTCGGGGATCGTCTCGCGATAGGTTACCGGGGTGCGAACCACTTGGTTTTGCAGCTCCCAGCGCGTTACGGGCACCATGTGGTAGGCCACATGGGCCGGTTTGAACGGATTCCACCAGTCATGAACTTTTGGTTGCCATTCATATTGCACGACGGGAACCAGCACATTGCGATCCGCCTCCGCTATTTGGGTGGTTACCCGATCCACCAGTACGGTCTCGCGACGTTCCTGCCAAGTCGTGGTTGCGACGGGTTTTCGCACCACTTCGGTTGTTTCTCGATACGTCACCCCGTCCGCGCCAATGACATCGCGAACGCCTTGTCCCCAGGCAACCTGGGACAAACCAACACAGCCCGCAAAGGCTCCCACAATCAGACAGTTCGTGAAGCGAGCAACTCGCATCCTGCGGCTCCCGAAGTGATGAGGGACAACACATTCACCAGAGAAAACCAACCGAATCCTTCGGCAATTCTCTCACCTGTTCCGACCGGCGCCGACCAATTCGCACGTCGCCGGGTGTCCCTGTCATCGGCAAAAATATTCGTTGGCTTAAACCAATATTTCTCAAAAATCGACGAATACCAATCGGGACGCCTCATCTTGATTTCCTGCCTGTCACCCCCCACTTCTTGCGGTAGACCGCATGGTCTCCTGCCCTTCACTTGACCGCCGCGCAGAATATCCGTTTTATGAAGTCCAAGCTTCTACTGCGTTTCATACTGTCGTAAGGAATTGCGCCATGAGCGATAAAACGATTTTTAAGCGAATCATTGACCGTGAGATCCCAGCAACCATCATCTATGAGGACGATCAGTGCTTAGCGTTTAAAGATATTGATCCGAAAGCCCCAGTTCATGTGCTGGTGATCCCGAAGAAGGAAATCCCGTCGGTAAGTCATCTCGAAACCGCCGATGCGGCTTTGATGGGCCATCTCTGGTCGGTAATCCCCCGTTTAGCTAATGACCTTGGCCTGGAGGGAGGATATCGCGTCGTCGTTAACTGTGGACGCGATGCAGGGCAAGCCGTTGACCATCTCCACTTTCATTTGCTCGGCGGCCGCAAAATGACGTGGCCCCCCGGATAGCGGATGGCATTCCATTGCATCGCCAAACCACGGGCGTGGCTAGAGCATCTCCTGGACCGTTCAACACAGTTTGATCGCGCTTTTCAACACCCCCCCTTCATCACAAGACGTCACCCGACTGCGTAGCCCTATCCCTACGCTCGACTTCTTATCAATTTGACTCCAAGCCGTAATAAGCGCTGCTGCGCGAGTGAAAATCCCCTAAAAATGATGGACTTTTAGCCTCCGCAAAAATAGGGGCCGGTTTTTTTGAAATCGTCGGAACAAAAGTCAAGCAATGCACGTCCAATAGCAACGTTAGGATTTTGTCCGAACCCCTCCTTTGAAGAAATGGGGAGTGGCGTTTCCAACTCAGCCAGAACGCTGTTCGCGCGAGACCCTCGCTGGTGAGTATCAAATACGTCGCACAATCCAAATAACCATTACTTGGATTTTTAGGAAAGATGGGAGATTTGGGATACACTCCCCCCGTAAATCTTTGCAATGGTTTGCGCCGTGTTTATAATCGATCTTGCCGCATAGGGAGCCTCGCCCGCAATTCGGGGCTGGTCTGGGATGAGGTAGCCGTTCACCTGCTCTGGTACTTCCACGGTTCATAGCAAGAAGGTTGCGCGCCTTCGGCTCCTGCACCCTGTTCGCATTTTCGCACCTGTCGAGACTATACGTTCATGTCCCCGCGACCTTTCCGCTCTTCGTCTGTGCGCTCCATGAAACAAGGCAATCGTCGCAAAGTGTTGCGCCGCGCGAAAAACCGCGTTCCTTCGCGCTCCATGCGGTTGGAAAAACTGGAGGAACGTCAATTGATGGCCGTCGGGCCACGGTTGATTTCGGTTCAGCCCAACGATGGCGACATTCTGACAAACAACGAAATCCGGGATATTGCTCCCCGTGATTTGGTGTTTCAATTCCAGGAAGGTCAAACCATCAACTCGGCGACCCTTGCACAAGGCGTGCGACTGACGCGCAGCGGGTTTGACGGGGTTTTCGATAACGGGAATGACGTGATTGTCACGCCCGGCTTCGTGGGAATCGGCGACGCGCCGAACGAAGTCGTGATGCGATTCCGCGAAACGCTCCCCGACGACAAATATCGTCTGGAATTGTTTGCCGTTGATAACACCAATGTGACGCCGCAAATACGCGCCATTCGCAACACCGACACCTCCGATGACCCCCTGGGCGAACGGCTTGTGCCGCAGGTTCCGGGCACAGACCGTGACACGGTCTTGTTCGAATTGGACCTCGGGGCGCAAATCACAGCGGTCGTGCCGCAGCCCCTGACGCGCAATCCCGCGACCAATAAACTCGTCCAAGCCGAGAATCAGATCGTCGTCTACTTTAACAATGACGACTTGGATGAATCCTCGGCGGAGAATCCCGAGTTCTATCAGCTCATTCACACGCGGGACACCACGTCTAACAACGACGACCTGATCTTTAATCCCACTCTCGTCGTATATGACAAGGATGCTGACACCGCCACGTTGACCTTCGCGGCGCCCCTGCAAAATCTTGCGGCCACGGTCGAACCTTCGCTCGCCGGAAAGGCCAGCACGTTCCGCCTGCGCATCGGCACCGATGAAGTCGCACCAGCCGCGCCTACGACCATCGATGTAGCAGGCGCCGCGACGGCGAAAGATCGATTCAACATCGAATTGATCTTCCCCGATACAAGCATCGCCCCCGAGTTCCAGCAAGCGATGCGCGCCGCCGCCGATCGGTGGGAAGAAATCATCGTGGGCGATCTGCCCGACGTGGGCGTGATTGACGACATCGCCATCACCGTGCTCGGACTGAACGAAGCGGCCGTCGGTCCTGAAAGCGATGGCCCCGGTGGATTTTTCGGCGAATCGATTCCCACGGCGCTGCGTCCCGATTCGCGGCTGCCGTGGCGTGCGTTAATGCGGTTTGACGTGGCCGACCTGCGCGCCTTAACCGATCCCCGCAACTCCGGCACGGGCAATCATCTGGTCGATGAGATGACTCATCAAATCGCCCATGCCTTGGGTTTTGGCGAACTGTGGCAATTGTTCGGTTTCGTCCAAGGCTCGGGCAGCACCGATCCGCGTTATACGGGGCAATCGGCGTTGGCCAAGTACAACGCCGTTTTCGGCGTGAGCGAACTCTCCGTGCCGATCGAGTTTGCCGATGCTTCGACCTTCAACATTTTCTCGGTGCCGATTCCTTCGAACGAGTTCGGCGAAAAGACGATTTCCGAAATTCAAGAGCTGCACTGGCGCGAATCGATCTTCCGTAACGAACTTGGATCGAGCCGCTTGATCGACCAAGTCGTGTTGAATGATCCGCCAGCGTTCCCCGCCACGCCGGGCTTGACCGATGAAGATTACAACGGCATTCAAAACGACAATCCCTTGAGCGTCATCACCATCGCGGCGATGGAGGACCTCGGGTACACCGTCGATTTTAGCAAGGCCGACCCGTATCAACCCGTCGGGAATGTCACGCCGCCGGTGTTTGCTGGTCCGATTCCTCCGGGCAATACCCCGGCCGGCGCCGATGTGACGATCAATGTCGAACCCGGTTCTCGCTTCGAGACGGCCGTCGGTTTGGAAACGAACTTCAATACCGGTTTAGGACTCACCTCAAGCGTTCTGCTGAGTTCGTCAATTGACCCGCAATTTTTCCCGCTCGACCTGCCCGGCGCTGAGAACGAACCGGGCCACCGCCATGTCGAGTATGAAGAACACATTCGTGGAGAAGAAAAGGACCGCGACAACGTCATTCCGACGTACAAGTACAACTTCGACAAAATCAACCCGATTGGTTACGACCTCCAGGGCAGTCCGCTGCCTAACGTGATCACCGCGGCGCAAATGCAGCGCGCTCGCGAGATCTTTGAAATCTTCAGCAATCTTTACGGCATTGAGTTTGTCGAAACGGCGACCGAAGGCTTTACCATCGCGACAGGAGATCCTCGCGCGGTCGATCCGTTCTTCCCAACGGGCGCCGGCGGCCTGTTGGCGGTATCGCATGTGATTCCCGACGCGCAGGGGTTCCTCCAACCCAACGATCCGCAACCTGAACCGCTGGGCGGCGGCATTGTCATCATGGACAACGCCGAAGCCTGGAACGATACCTTTGGCGGCAACTGGTTCCAGACCGCCATGAATGAAATCGGGCAGTTGCTCGGCCTAGGCTTCTCGACCGAGTTGCCGGGACTCACGCTGCAAACAAGCCACTTGGAAGGCCCGCTCAATCCAGCCGCGACCGATGTCGGCGACATCGGCCCCGTGTTGCCCGCGGAGCCGGTCTTCCCGGGTGACCACGACATCGTTCACGGCCAACATTTGTTCCGGCCGCAGCAAAAGGACATTGACCTGTACCGCTTCTCGATTGAAGCGGCGGGGTTGTTCACCGCCGAGACGTTTTCCGAGCGGCTGCCCGACTCCAGTTCGCTTGACACCTATATGGTGTTGTACCGTCAGACGGACGCCGTCGCTTCGGTCACGTCGAGCCTCAATACGAATGGCGCGGTCGCCATCAACTTTAGCGCACGCACGGCGGGTCCCTCGGGCGACGAAATTCAGATTATCGTCACCAAGAGCGATCGTGGAGCCATTACGCGAGCCCCGGGCATTAGCGTGGCAGGCTCCATTATTACCGTCGACTTGAACTCGAATCCTGCTGCGGGAACCCAAGCCGATGACCTTGTCGGCGTATTGAACGCTCATCCCATGGCCGGCGCCTTGGTGCAGGCGGCCGTGGTTAGCGGCGTGGCTTCAACGAATCTCTCGACGGCGCCGATCAACTACTCGCCCTTGCGCCTGAGTGGCGGAGCGGTGCGCGAACTGATTGCGCGCAACGACGATTACTTCAGCGAAGATTCCTACATCGAACTCGAGTTGGAGCCGGGCGTTTACTATCTCGGCGTAACGGCCAGCGGCAACGATCAATACGATCCCACGATTAATGACACAGGCTTCGGAGGTACGTCGGAGGGCGATTATCAGCTTCGCTTAAACTTCCGTCCGGAAGTAAACAGCGCCCTGCTGGACGACACAGGCACGAAGTTCGACGGCGACGCGAACGGAACGCCTGGCGGCGTGTACGACTTCTGGTTCCGCACGGCGCCCGCCTTGAACCGCAGCACGATGACCGTGCGCGACCCGGCCGTGATTTTCGTCGACAAAGCGAATCAACCGCCGGTCGGCCAACCGCAACCCACGGGCGAGCGCGACAACCCCTTCAACAGCATTCAAGCGGCGTTCAGCTTCATCGCCGCGCAGCGCGCCGCGCGTCCGGCCCTGGAGCCGATTACTCCGTACCTGGTGCGTGTCGTGGGCAATGGCGGCGCCGACCGTAACTTAGGCACCGTGGCCGACAACCTGCCGTATGTGTTGGGCTTTGCCCCCGGCACCGGAACGCCTCTTGCCGACGGTGGTCTGCTCGACATTCCGCAAGACGTGACGATGATGGTGGATGAAGGCGCAATCTTTAAGACGCGTCTTTCCAGCATTAACGTTGGTAGCGAGTCCCCTTCGGTCGATCGGAGTGGAGGCGCGCTGCAGGTCTTGGGCACGCCAACGAACAGCGTGATCTTCACGTCGTACAACGACGAAACGACGGGCGTCGACACCAACCCGAATGTGCCGCAAACGCCGCAAGCGGGCGACTGGGGCGGTTTGCTTTTCCGCCGCGATCAAGACCTGCGCGAATCCCGGTTCGACTGGGAACGCCGCGGCATCTTCCTCAATTACGTCAACCACGCCAACATTCGCTACGGCGGCGGGCGTGTGAACATCGGCTCGGTCGATCAAAAGATTAGCCCCGTCGAAATGATCGAATCGCGCCCGACCGTGACGTTTAACACGATCACGCTCAGCGCCGATGCGGCGATTTCGGCCGATCCGAACAGCTTTGAAGAAACGAACTTCCACGCGCCTCAAGCGCAATTCCCGGATGTTTTCACATCCGACTTCCAACGCGTCGGTCCTGACGTTCACGGCAACCGGATATCGAACAACTCGAAAAACGGGTTGTTTATCCGCATTTCCACGGTTCCCGGCGCCGCGTTGCGCGAGCAAACGGTTTCGGGCCGATGGGACGATATCGACATTCCGCACTTGCTGTCGGAACACCTCGTGCTGGCTGGCACGCCCGGCGGCGCCTTCTTGGAGCGCGTCGCTCCGCCGACCAACCTCGTCACGTTCCCGCCGTCGGTTACGCCGGGCGATTTGAACGAGGGCGAGCGTTATTTGTATCGTTTTACATTTGTCGATCGGAACGGTTTCGAGTCGCCGCCTTCGGCCATTGTTCCTTCGCCAACCGACAACCCGCCCGTGGCCACCGTGAACGAAGCATCGCCCCCCGATGCCGACACGAAGGGCAGCATTCAGATCAACGGCATTCCGCAAGTTCCCGCGAACAGCGAGTTCGTCGGTCGACGCGTCTATCGCCTGAGCCGGCCTTTGCTGCCAGGCGAAGGCTCGGCCAACGATGTGCCGGCCAACGTGCCGTACATTTTGGTGGCCGAGATGGACCGGACCGACACCGTGTTTGTTGACACGGGCTCCGAGTTGGGCTTCCGCGCCGTATTGGGCGACCGCACCTCGGCGCCGGTCGGCGGCATTTTGGATACGAACATCAACACGCTGGAAGGAATTCATCGTCCGCGGTTCGATGCTCGCCTGGCGATCGACCCCGGCGCCGTTGTGAAATTGGAAGGCGCGCGCATTCAGGCGAACATGGGCACGCAGTTTATCGCTGAAGGCACCGACGATCTGAACATCGTGTTCACTTCGCAACGGGACGACCGCTTCGGCGGCAGCGGCACCTTTGACAGCAACAACGACGACGCCCTGGGCGCCGCCGAAAGCACTCCGGCCGCCGGAAACTGGGGCGGTCTGGTGTTCAATCACTCCAGCATCGCCAGCATTGACCACGCCCTGCTCACCTACGGCGGCGGCGTGACCACGCTCGGCCAAAGCTTTTCCGGCTTTAACGTCATCGAAATTCACCAGGCCGAGGCGCGCATCACGAACAGCGTGATCGAGAACAACGCCAACGGCAAAGGCGGGCAGTTGGGCAATACCAACCGCGCGGGCATTGGCGCTAATGTGCCAGCCGCCATTTTTGTTCGCGGCGCCCAGCCGATTATTGTTTCGAACATCATCCGCAACAACGGTCAAACCACCGGCGCCGCGGCGATCAGCATCAACGCCAACGCGCTGAATCATGAGCTGAAATTGGATTACGGCCGGTCGCGCGGTCTGGCCGAACGGTTCACCGAGTTCCAGCGCAATGCCGGGCCGCTCGTGCAAGAGAACCGGATGATCATCAACGGCCTCAACGCTTTGGATGTGCGCGGCGGCATCCTTACCACGCAAAGCGTGTGGGACGACACCGACATCGTCCACGTCGTGCGCGATCGCATCTACGTGCCCGACTTCCACACCTACGGCGGTCTGCGGCTCAAGAACAACGCCAACGAAAGCCTCGTGGTCAAACTGTTCGGCGCCCAAGCCGGCTTTACCGCTACGGGCAATGCGCTGGACATCGACGACCGCATCGGCGGCATGCTGCACGTCAGCGGTCAGCCCGGCTTCCCAGTGATCTTTACGTCGCTGCGCGACGACTCCGTCGGAGCCGGCTTCACGCCGCAGGGCACGCCGCAGAACGACACGAACGGCGACTTGGGCACCACGCAAGCCGCCCCGGGAGATTGGCGCAGCATCGAACTCAGCCGCTACGCCCACGACCGCAACGTCGAGATCGTGTTCGAACTGGAGACGGAAGACGCCGCGGCCCCCGGCACGAACTCGACGCCTTCCGCGGCCGAAACCCTCGGTTCGCTGGCGCCGCATGAAAAGGGCGGCGACGACAATCTGCGACTCGGCTTCGAAGTACACGGCGCTTTGAATGCGCCGAGCGATGTGGACGTGTATAGCTTCAAAGCGAAGCCGGGCACGGAAGTTTGGATCGACGTCGACCGCACGACGCACTCGCTCGATACCGTGATCGAGTTGATCGACTCGACAGGCCGCATTATCGCCCAGTCAGACAATTCATACTACGAAGGCATCGGGGCCGAAACGCTGTTCGAGAACAACCCCGCCACGAGCGACAACATTGACGCCAACGTGTTGCAAAAGTCGTTGTTCCTGCCGAAGGACCATTGGACGAGCAACCCGCGTGACGCCGGTTTCCGCATCGTGCTGCCTGGCCCACCCAATCCGGCCCAATTGCCGACGTACCATGTACGCATTCGCAGCAGCAACATTGACCGCGCCGCGGGCGGCAACCCCGCCGATCTACGCGACCCGACGAAGTTGCTGGACGGACTCACCTCGGGCCAGTACCAATTCCAGGTCCGCCTGCGCGAAGTGGATGAATTCCCCGGCTCCACGGTTCGCTTCTCCGATATTCGCTACGCCACGAACGGCGTCGAAGTGAATGGTCAGGTCATTCACTCGCCGCTCTTGGGCGAGGCCGTCGAGATCGTCGATACTAGCCAACCGCACGATGACAACAACGACACGCTTGGCGCCGCTCAACCGGTAGGCAACCTGGCCGAGACCGACCGCGCCGCCATCGCCATTGCGGGCACACTCGTCCTGCCGTTCGCTCCGAACCAAACCAATCCCGATGTCGACTTTTACCGCTTCGAGATTCGTTACGAAAACCTGCAGAACATTCCCGACTACACCAATCCTACGCGGCACATGCCCGTCGTGTTCGATCTGGACTATGCCGATGGCATCGCCCGCGCGAATACAACCGTGTCGATCTTCGACGCGCAAGGCCGGTTGATTCTGACCGGGCGCGACTCGAACATTGCGGAAGATCAACCCGAACCGCTCAATGGCGCCGACGTGGACAACCTGGACCGCGGCAGCGTCGGTTCGCTCGATCCGTACATCGGCCCGGTCGAATTGCCGGAAGGAACGTACTATTTAGCGGTCAGCACGAGCATCGAACTTCCTACGGTGCTGGACCAGCTCCAACGGCGCACCGCGACCGACGTACTGACGCGCATTGAGCCGATCTCGTCCACCAAGCGGATTATTGAAGATCGCCTGGACGACACCTTCAACGGCGTGCTGAACGTCGATCCGATCAATTCCACGGTGCGTGACAACAACGACGTCAACACGCAGCGTTATCCGAACCATCCGGCGGAACACACGGCGATTTTGAACGACGGCAATCTTGGCTTTACGCGGTTTGACGCACAAGGCCGGCCGATCACGTTCGATTCACGCGTGGGCTTCAATCTGGGCGACGTGTCGCTGTTTGTGAGCCAGGATGTTGGTACCGACACATCGCGGATGTGGATGGTCGATCCGTTTACGGGAACCACCGAAACGCGCGTCGGCAATACCTACCCGCTGGACGTCGGCGACATCGTCGTCCATCCCCACGATAGCAAGATTTATGCGTTCTTCACGGACTTGGAAGCGGGCGACCCCACCGACGCCGACGCAGGCCGGTATTTCCGCATTGATCCAGGCACAGCCGCCACGCAGCTGATTGGCGACGATGGTATCGAAACTTTCCAGGATACCGGCGCTGGCGGGACGGAACGAAGCCGCCCCGGCGACCCCGATGGCGATGGATACCACTTCGAAGCGATGACCTATTCGGCGGAAGGAAACGCCCTGCGGTTGTTTGCCGTCGGAAGCAGAAACTTCTTTCCTGGCGATGACATTTCACCGTTCAACACGCGGGTTCGTCACGATAAGAACATTTTGTACATGTTCAATCCGGACAACGGCGCCGCGATCAGCGCAGGCGGGACGCGTCCCGCTTCGCCCGACTTGCGGGCCTTGGGCGCCGGTACGCAAATCGTGGAGCGCGGGCGATTGCGCACAGCCACCACAATCAGGATCGGCAACGGAGCCAACACGCCTGCGGTACCGGGCTTGTACTCAATCAACATTCTGACGCAAGATACGCCGCCCGTAGTGCTTGACACCGTCTCGTATACCGCCACGGCGCTCGACACGACAGCGACCGTTGCCCAAGGATTGCGAAATGCGTGGATCGCGCGGCAAGCGGCGACCATGGGGGCCGGAGCCGACTCCTTTGACCCGCCCGTCCTTGTGCAAGAGATTGACACGTTCTTCGCCGGCGGCGTTGGCCCGGTCGACGCACTGGAAGTCCGTTTCCGCGATCGAGGTCAATTGCAACTAACCGTCAGCGGTCCGGGCGCGGGCGCCATCGTCAACGACGGCGGCTTTGGGCCTGGCGGCGAAGTAACTGGTATGGCGTTTATTCAAGGCACGCGCCAGCACTATGCCGTGAGCGACGAAGGCGGCTTGTACCGCGTCAACAACGTGTTTAGTTCGGCGGGCGTACAAGGCACCAGTCCGGGTCAGGCGTCGCTCACGTTCATCGCGAACTTGTTCGATCATAATGACACGGCCACCCCGATCGACGATACGCCGCTGCCGTTCGAAGGTTTGACCGCGGGTCCGGTGAATGCGGAAGGAGGCCGCTATGCAAACCTGGTGTTCGCCATGGACATCAACGGCAACATGATCGCCATCGATCCGGAGAACCCGGTTCCCGGTACGCTGGAGAAGGTGTTCAACGACAACCAAACCATTCTCCGCACGGGCCTGAGCAACGTGCAAGGTCTGGACTTCTCGAACCTCGACTTCAATTTGTGGCATCAAACGGTCTTTGCCACGGATGATCCTTTCCGTTACTTCGACGAAGGTCACGGCGTGCCGATCACGTTCGACATGGCGACCGGTTCGTATGACGACAACAATCCCGATGCCGACAACAATCGCACGGCGCCCGTGAATGACGAGCGCGAAGGCGAAACCAGTTTCTACTTTGGCTACGCTGGCGAGACGCGTGCGGCGTTCGTATACGGTTTGAACAATATCGACCCGTTCCGCCCGCGATGGGGAACGAACTCAAATGGCGGTCTTAATGTTGGACAGACGTACGATTTCGCGGGTGGCGCCTACGGTTCACTCGAATCGGCCACGTTTAGCCTGGAAGGCTACACCGCAGCCGACAAGCCCGCGTTGTATTTCAACTACCTCATGAATGCGGAAAATGTGACCTCGCCCAGCGAGCCGATGCGCGACTCGTTCCGCGTGTTCGCCACGGACGACAGCGGCGACTGGATCCTGCTCACCACGAGCAACTCGATTACGTACCCCGGTCTACCGCGTTTCGACGAATTGCCGGAAGAGAACCAGGACTTTGTGCCTATCGGCCCGGTTCGAGTTCAAGAAATCTTCGAAGACCCGACGCCGCCTACCGATCCCAATTACGCCCCGGATTGGCGGCAAGCGCGGGTCGATGTGTCCCCCTTGGCCGGTAAGAGCAATGTCCGCTTGCGGTTCGACTTCAGCACGGCCGGCAGCATGGACGTGGGCAACCCGCTCACGCAAGGCGATGAAATCCGCGCCATCGACGGGGCGAAGCTGCGCGACCAGATGTACATGGTCATCGAAGACTACAACTTCGAAACCGGCTTCCCTGGAGCACGCACGGCGTTTGAAGTTGACACTGGCTATACGCTGGTGGCTCCCTCGGGCGCGAAGATCCTCGACGGCGACTTCTTCACTATCGACGGCGTCCGTTACGAGTTCGACAACGAAACCAGCGGCGCCGGCAATGGCGTGACCGGCGGCAGCATCGAAATTCCTTACTCGATTTTCGATACGCCCGAGCAGGTTGCGTACAACATCCAAGTGGCGGTCGAAGTGAATTACGTGCCGGGCATGTACACGGCCGATCCGACGACGGAATCGGTTCCCGGCGCGCCGACGAACGACACCCGCGACACGGCCATTCGCACTGGGTTGATCATGGGCGGCGACACTTTCACCGCCACGGGCGCCATTGGCGACAACGAAGAGCTGATTCTCGACCCCGTGACCGAGCAGCCATTGTTCCCCAACGTGACCGCCTCGCAGGATGTGGATGTTTACCGCATTCGCATTCCCGAAGGCGCGAGCATCACGATCACGACCGATACCGACGCCTACGGCAACGCGCTGGATACGTTCATCGAGTTGTACGAGGCCACGAGCAAAACGCGTGTCGCGTCGAACAATAACGCATTCGGATTGGGAACCGACTCGCGCATCGTGTATCAACCGGGCACGGCCTTAGCCGATCCGAATGTACCGCCCGAGCAACTGCCCAATGAACCGGGCTTCATCACCGAGCCGGGCTATTACTACATCGTCGTGCATGGCAACGGCAACCAGTTCGGCTTTGACCCTGACTTCCAAGGTAGCGGCAACGGTTCGTTCACCACGGGTCAATACGATTTAACCATCGACGTGCGTAACCCGGACGAGCCAGTGTTGCCTGGCGGAGCGCTCGATTTCTATGAATCGTTCCGCAACGACATTGAAGTTCCCTATACGTTCGTCAATACGCACCTGGTCGATAACCGGGTGAATATCCCCGGCGCGCGGATTATTCCTGGTCCGGGCAGCGGGATGATTTCGACGAACCTCGTGCCCGACCCGCGTGGTTATCCGTTCAACCGGTTCATTGAAGGTTCGGCGGGCGTCACCAACCCGGCGAACGTGCGGATTCCGCTGTACGCCGGCATGACCGACGTGCAGGTGGCGGACTCGCTGGCGCAAGTGTTTGCCGATGTGTACCAAGGCGGCGACCGTCGCTTGGTGAAGCAGTTCGAAGAGATTGTCCGGTTAATCGAGCATCGCGTGGTGGATCGCCTCGGCGCGCCTCCGGGCGTAACGATCATCCAACCACAAGCGCAGTTCGGACTGGCTGGCGGTCAGGATTTGTTCTTCGACCAAAACTTCGACCCGCAGTTCGTGCTGCCCGGCGACGAGTTCGGCGAATTCACGCACCCGCTACGTAGCTGGCGCGGCCAGAACAACCACTTTGAAGGGTTGTACATCGACGACATCATTCTCGGCTTCACGGAACGAGGCGAAATGGTGTTCGATTCGACCAATACCGCCGCCACGTTTAGCAACGACCGCGACCGACGCTTCGAGCAAGTGGCGGAAGGCGCGTACCAGGTGGAGATCCGCCGGGCGACCGACTACGCCACGTCGCTTTCGCATCCGCTGATTCGCGAACCGCTGGTGGAAGGCTTGCTCGACATCGAACGCCAGTTCGATACGAACGACCGCTTGGAGCACTCGGTCTCGTTGACGGTTCCCGCCGGCTGGAAGATCAAAGAAGGCCGCACCTTCACCCTCAGCGACGGCGTCAAGACGCTCACCTTCGAGTTCGACGACACCGAATTGACCAACCAGGTGCCGGTTCCCAACGCCAACTTCGTGGTTGGCCCCGGCGTAAAGGCCGGCAACGTGCGCATTGCCTATCGCAACTTTGAACCCGCCGATGTGATCGCCGAGCGCGTGCGCGACGCGATTAACAGCCCGCAGGTGCAAGACGCGTTCGATATTACCGCCACGCTGTCCGACGGCACGGTGACGGGGCTCAGCTCGACCAGCGCCACGGTCAACCTGCACGGCAACGTGATCGGCAACATTCCGGACAACCGCAACGCGGTCGGTTATGATCCGTTTAACTTTGGCGACATTCACGCCACGTTCTTCGGCGTGAATCAAACGCCGCAAACGGTGCGCACCAGCGAAGGGCTGGTGGTGACGAACAATGTGATCGAGCATGACTACTCGAGCGATAACAATCGCTTCCGGGATCAAGGCCAGATCATCATTCACTCGAACCAAATCTCGTTCTCCGAAGAGTTCGGCATCAACTTTGACGCTGGGAACCGTGGATCGGAAGCAGGCGAAAACAATCCGCACCCCGGCCCGGTGCGCAACCTGCGCGAATTGAATGATGAACGGCTCGTGCCTTCGGCGGTGATCGAGAACAACATCGTCTTCCGCAACAATGGCGGCGGTATCCGCTTTGCCGGAGATGCGACGCAAGGCTCGCAAGAAGCTTCGGTGCCATTCGGACGGATCGTGAACAACACCGTCTTCGGTGGGTCGATTTCGACGGGCCCACAAGGCCTAGTGAGAATTGGCCCCAACTCGTTCACCCCAGCCGCCACCACCGTCGTGTTTAGCGAGGCGGGACATCCGATTGGCGAAACCAACCCCGTTTACAATTTCACGAACGTGCCGACGTTCGGCACGATGGACGTGAGCTTCGGCGGACATTTTGTGGGTCAGAGCGCAACGAACGGCAATCCTAATACGCTGCTCGACAACACACCCACGGGTCCGCTGCAACTGGACCCAGCCGCGCCCAACGTGAGCATCGTCACGGATGCGTCCAATGCGACGTCGCCCGTGCTCAGCGGCACGCCAACGTTTAACGGTCCGATTTCGGTGTTGTTCAGCACGCCGGTCGCGGCCGTGGCCTTAGATGGCGGTTTCTTCAACGCCGTGGGTGGAGTCAGCATCGAGGCCTATGCCGCCGACGGCACTGTACTAGGTCGTGTGACGAATACGGCCACGGGAATTGAAACCTTTGGTCTGGCCGACGCAAGCGGCGCCAACGTGATCGCGGGCATCTCGTTCTTCGTCACGGGTAACGAGCCTTTCGGCTTCGGGATCGATAACTTGCGATTCGGTTCATCGAATGAAGTGCTGCTGCCGGGCGGCGGTGCGGGCATCTTGGTCGAGAACTTCGCCAGCCCGACGGTGCTGAACAACATCGTGGCGGGCTTGGATACGGGCATCATTGTCCGGAACGGTTCGAACACCACCGTCGTGGGCGGCACGTTGTATCAAGACAACGTGGTCAACGCCACGGGTATTCCCACGCCGGGCAACCCGCTGGGCGACAGCCCCATCGTGCTGCAGTCGGGCGATCCGCTGTTCGTGGACGCTCAAAACGACAACTACTACCTGGCGCTTGGTTCGCAAGCGATCGACAGCGGCATCAATTCGCTCGGCGATCGAGATGAGATGCTCCGCGTCCGGACGCCGCTGGGCATTGACCCCTCGCCGATTATCTCGCCGGAGTTCGACGCCTTTGGTCAACTGCGAGTCGATGATCCCGTGGTCAATCCGCCGGCGGGTGGAACGGGCGAAACGCCGTTCATTGACCGCGGCGCCTTGGACCGGGCCGACTTGCTCGGCGTGAACGCCTTCCTGCTCAACCCGCGCGATAACGACGCCGAAGGCCGCGACCGCGACCCCACGGTCTCGGTGGTGCAGCGGCAAGACGGCGTGTTCACTGAATTCCTGGTGCAATTGAACGACGGCCCCAGCGCCGTTGATCCCCAGGACGGCGTGGGCGTGGACGACAACTCCGTCACCCCCGAAGCAGTCACGATCACCGAGAACGGGCGCCGCATGGTGCAAGGTGTGGACTACACCTTCGCTTATGACCGCACAAACAATGTGATTCGCCTGACTCCTGTGGCCGGCATTTTCCTGCCGGGCGGCGTGTACGTTATCACGCTGAACAACACCGACAAATTCTTCATCGACGCGCCCAATGGCGCGGAGGTACTGGACGGTGAAGACTTCTACATGACGGACGCGGCCGGCAACCGCGTTGAATTCGAATACGAAAGCGGTTACAGCCTGTTCGTGCAACAGTCGCTCGAAATTCAGGTTCCCGTCCAGGGCGGCGGCACCGGCGGCATTTTGGACCGCGACCGGTTCACCGTCTCGGTGGGCGCTCAAACGGTCACGTTCGAGTTCGATTTGAACAGCGGCGGCTTGAGCAACCCCAACAACCGGGCGATTCCGTTCACGCCGAACGATTCGGCGGCGATCATCGCGCAAAAGATTGTGGACGCTTTGAACGCGGCGAACCTCGGTTTGGCGCCCAAGGTGTTGCCCGGCGGCAAGGTGCACGTGGGGGCGACCTCGACCACCACGCTGAACACGTCGCAAAGCCGGCTCACGCAACGTGGTGTGGCGCGCCCGGTGATGGACGGCGACAACTTCACCATCGACTACGCGTTGCCGAACCAGCCCGCGCAAGTGATTACGTTTGAGTTCGACGCGGACGGCTCGTTGAACAACATGGCGAACATCGCCATTCCGTTCACCATTGCCGATGCGACCGATGACCTGGCCCTGCGGATTATCGAGTACATCGAGAATAACGGCCCCGTCTCGTTCGGGAATTACGATCTGGACCTGAGCCCGGTTTACCTGGGCGACGGCCACATCCACGTGGGCGGAACGGTCAACCACCTGGTGGACACGGCGCAGGCCGATCCAGGCGTCACTCAGTTTGGCGCTCCCGGCGGTCGACGCGCCTTCGGCATCCAGGTGCCGTTCGGCGGCGCCGGTGTTGGCGGCATTACGGACGGTCAAACGTTCACCATCAGCAACGGTTTGAACACCGTCACGTTTGAGTTCGACAACAATGGCGTAATCACCGGGCTCAATAACGACGTGATTCCGTTCCAGACCGGCGACTCGGCTGATGTAATCGCTGACCTGTTGGTCACGGCCATCTCGAATGCGAACCTCAACTTGCAACCCACGCGCGTGCCGCGTTCGGCAGTGAACCTGGGCGGCGCCAACAGCGCCTTTAGCCTGAACGTGCAGAACACCACGCTCCGCCAGATCGGCACGCCCGGCGTGCCGGCCGCGGTGCCGGTGGTCTTCACGCCGGATGATTCATTCACCGATTCCGACATGGCCATCGCCATTCTGAACGCGGTGAATAGCGCCCGAGCGCAAGGGTTGCTCACCAACGTGACCGTGGTGGCTCGCGGACCGGAAGTTACGCTGGAGGGCGTGCAGGCGGTCAATCCCGGCACGAGCGGAACGGCTGCTCAATTTGTCAATGCGATACAAGACATCGCGGGCAACGACTTGCAGCCGAACCAACCGGCTGGCGAAACGCGGTTCACCATCCTCCTGGGCGGCGCCAACCTCGACTTCGGCGACGCTCCGGACGGTTCGATCGATCCGATGGGGCAATTCCGCTATCCGACGCGGTTTGTGGACGCCGGAGCGCGGCACGTCATCACGGGTACAAACCCGTTGTTCCTGGGCTCGGGCGTTGATGCCGACGCAAACGGCCAACCCAGCGCCTCGGCTTTGGGCGACGACACCGATCACCGTATCGACCTGGGAACTTCACCGCTCACGCTGCAAACGCGGGTTCCGTTCTCGCTGACCGTGCCGCCCGGCTCGGCCTTTGGCGACGGCGAAACCTTCACGCTCACCAACGGCGCCAACACGGTCACCTTCGAGTTCGACACAAGCGGCGCTCCGGACTTGAACGACCCGACGAACACACGTGTCGCCATTACCGGCGCCGACACAGCGGCCGACGTGGCGAATAAAGTGGTCGCAGCAATTCGCAGCCGGTTTTCGCTGTTGAACTTGAGTCCCATCGTGTTCGACGGCGCCAGCATCAACTTGGGCGGAACCAATCAGCACACGCTGACGAATAACAGCGCCATGAGCCCCGCTTTGGTCGCCCCGGCCAGCCTGACCACGCCGGGTGCGGCGGCAGCGGCCCAGTTGCCGCAAGTGCTGACGTTGATCGTTCCCGTCCAAGGCGGCAAGACCGGCGGTATTGATGACGGCGAACGCTTCGTGCTGACCGACAGCGTTGGCTCGGTGGTGTTCGAGTTCGAAAGTAACGGCTCCGTTGGCGCAGGTGTGCGAGCGGTCGAATTCACCGCCGCCAGCACGCCCGAGCAAATCGCCGAGGCGATCGTTCAAGCGATCGAAGACTTCCAGGCCGATCCTGCCGGCCGCGATCTGGGATTGACTCCCGTGCATTTGGGCGCCGGGCAAGTTCACCTGGGAGGTCCCGCCGGTTTGACGGTCAACACGACCAGCACCAAGGTCACGCAAATTGGCTCGGCCAGTCCGATCAACAACGGCGAGACGTTCACCCTTAGCGATGGCGTGCAGAACTTCACGTTCGAGTTCACCAACGACGGCATGTTCGCCGCGAACTTCGGCATCGATTTCGACGAATCGACCACGCTTGATCAATACGCGAATGCTATCGTCGCTGCGGTGCAACTCTCGGGCTTGAACCTGGCGGCTCGCAACTTAGGCAACGGTGTGGTTGAGTTTGATATCGCGGACCCCACCGGCGACGTGAACCTCGCGGGCGCCACCAGCCTCTCGCGCACCGGCGTGGTCGGCGGCGTGGCCGATGGCGACACCTTCACGATCAACAACGGAATTAGCGTCTTCACGTTTGAATTCGATCGCAACGGCGCCACAACTTCGGGCAACCTGGCTGTGCCTTTCACCGCCAACAGCACGCCCGACAGCATCGCCAGCGCCTTGGCCACAGCCATCGGCGGAGCGATCTCCGGTTTGGCTCCCACCGTGAGCGGCGCCACGGTCAACCTTGGCGGCGACGACGAAGATGGCGTGGTGTTCCGCGGCGCGATTAACCCCTTTATCGACACACCGATCACGGTTACCGCTTCGCGAGCCGGCGTGCTAGACGCCTGGGTCGACTTCAACCGAGACGGCGACTGGAGCGATCCGGGCGAAAAGATCTTCGACCGCGTTCCGTTGCTGTTGGGTCAAAACGACTTGGCCTTCCGGGCCACGTCTGCGGCGATAGTGACTACGGCTAGCCCCACGTATGCTCGCTTCCGGGTGAGCAGCTTGGGCGGTCTCGAGCCATTCGGTCTCGCTTCGGACGGCGAAGTGGAGGACTACCGCGTCGACATCATCCCCGGCGCTCCGGCGATGGCGGTAAACGATCCTGACGCGAACGCTCAGGTTCACGACCCGGCCCAATTCCGAACCAGCGAAGACGCGATTCTGAACTCGACCGAAAGCGTCCTGGAGAACGACTTCGACACCGACAACGATCCGATTTCGATCGTGCTCACGCCGGGTCAAATGGTTTACCAAACGACCAGCGCCAATGGCGCCCAAGTGACGGTGAATGCGGACGGCACGTTCACATACAACCCGCTCGGCGCTGCCGCAGTGCAAGCCCTGGACGTCAACGAAACGTTGGTGGACACCTTCACCTACACCATTACCGATGGCACGAATCTAGCCGGTTCGCCGCTCAGCGTGGGCACGGTCAGCATCACGGTGACTGGCGCCAACGACGCTCCGACCCCCGGCAACGATCCTGATCCCGTGTTGCACACCGCGTCGAACTTCGCCACGACGGAAGATGCGGCCATCGCCACGAACAACCAAGTACGGCTGTTCATCAACGATCGCGACCCCGAGAATCATCCTCTCACATTCGTGAGCTTTACGCCCACGAGCGCCATGGGCGCGGTGGTCGTCGTCAATGCGGACGGCACGTTCAGCTATAACCCGACGCAAGCGACGGCTATTCAAGCCCTGGAAGCGGGTGAGATCGTTGTTGACACCTTCACGTATACGGTGACGGACGGCAGCCTCCAGGGTACGGCCACGGTCAGCATCACCCTCACGGGCGTGAACGACGCACCGATCGGCGTGAACGATCCCACGACGCCGGGCGACCCGAATTACACCGTGAGCGAAGACGGAATCTTGGGACCCGATCCAGCGCTGCGAAACTTGTTGGCCAATGACCGGGACGCCGAAGGCAACCTCGCCTTGATTGCCAACACGATCAACTCGAACCGCGGCGCCCGAGTGATGTTGAACGCCGACGGAACGTTCACTTACGATCCCAGCACCTCGACGGCGCTTCAAGCCATGCGGTCTGGGCAAACGTTGACCGACACGTTCGTGTACACCGCCACAGACGGCGTGGCCACCTACAATGGAACCGTCACCATTACTGTGACGGGCGCCAACGACGGGCCGCGCGCCGTGAACGACCCCTCGACGCCGAACAACCCGGCCTATACGACCACGGAGGATACGGTCATTTCGCCGAATATGAGCGTGCGGCTCACGGCGAACGACTCGGATCCCGAGGGTGACACCTTCACGCTGAGCACCTTCCAGGCGGTCAGCAACAAGGGCGCGATCGTGCAAGTGTTCGCCAACGGCACGTTTAGTTACGATCCACGTCAGGCTCCGGCGTTGCAGGCGCTCGGCCCCGGCCAGTCGACCACGGATACGTTCACCTACACGCTGATCGACAGCAACAACGCCACCGGCACCGGCACGGTGACCATCACCGTCACCGGCACCGACGACGATCCGCAGGCGAACCCCGATCCGGGCGTCGATCCGCCTCCGGCCGCATTCCGCACGACGGAAGACAATGTGTTGACGCTCAACGGCGGGCTGCTCCTGGCCAATGACGGCGACCCCGAAGGCGGCGGCGGAACCCTGACGATTGTCGCCGCCGGCTTCCCGCAAACCAGCGCGAACGGCGCGACCGTTACGTATGACCCGCAAACCGGCGTCTTTACGTACGACCCGCGCACCGCAGCGATGTTGCAGGCTTTGGGCGCTGGCGACGAACTGGACGACACCTTCACCTACCGTGTGACCGATGGCGCGCGTACGTCGGCTCCAGGTACGGTGACGATTCGCGTGAGCGGTGTGAACGATGCGCCGATTGCACAGAACGACGTGCGCACCACCGAAACGGCCATTTCGACCCGCATCCCTGTGTTGACCAATGACACGGACGCGGACAGCCCGCTCAATTTGACGAGCGTGCAAGTGGTCGACGCGCCCAACGACGGTTTCGTGACCATCAACGGCGACGGCACCATCAGCTACCAGTCGGACACAACGTTCACCGGCGTCGACACGTTCACCTACCGCGTGGCGGACGACACGGGCGCGTTCTCAAACGTGGCCACGGTGACGATTACCGTGAATGCACGTCTGCACCCGTGGCAGAATCCTTCGAACAACCTGGACGTCAACGACGACGGGTTAGTAACGCTCCTCGACGCGTTGCTCGTGGTCAACACCTTGCGTGACTTCGGAAACCCGACGGACCTCGAGAACACGCCCAACGGTCCGGCTCCTAACCGGACGCCGTTCGTCGACCCGACCGGCGATGAGATTGTGTCCGTCGCCGACTTGCTCCCGATCGTCACGTTCCTGCGAAACCAAATCCAGAACGGCGGCGGCGAGGCCAATGGCGAAGGCGAAGCGATTGACGGCGCGGCGATTGTCGCGGCCGGCGTGAGCGTCATCGACGCAGGCGCCGACGCCGCGTTCCCCGGCTATCACGTGTTGACGAACATCACGTCGGAAAGCTACTTCCGCCGCCTGCAAGAGCAGGAGTATGATTCGGCTGTCTCGGCCTTTGCCGAAGACGAGTTGCTGACGGAAGACGAAGAGAACGCCGTGCTTGTTTACGCCGATACCAATGACAACGATAACACGGTCGATCTTCTCGACGGTGAGGACGACACAACCAACCTAGCCGCTCTGGACGCCTTGTTCAGCGAAGGCTTTGACGTGTAGTTAAGCGCGGGCGTGGCGTCGCCAAGCCTGGGCGGAATCCCTTGGGGAGAACCTCGAGGGCCAACGAAGAAGGCGGAACATCGTTCCGCCCTTTGCGAACGAGCGCGAGGCGTCATGCCTCGCGTTTCCGTTTCTTGCGGCTAGAGCGAAATTCATTGAGGTGTGCTGACCTCTTCAGTGTGGTCCACTCGCGGAGCGAGTGCACCAAATTGGGGCCTTCACACCTGCGTGAAACGCGCTCTAATGATAAACGAACAAGGGAACCGATTGCTCTTTCAGCAGTGTTTTGGTCACAGAGCCAAAAAAGAATTCGTGGAGCGCCGGCTTGCCGTAGGCGCCCATCACCAGTAATCCGGCGCCAAGCCGTTGAACATGTTCCAAAATATGCGATGCGGGCGACGCCGCTGCGGCAATTGCATGGGGGTGAGCTTGAATGCCGTGAAGCCCGAGAAAATTGACTGCACGGTCGGCTTGCCGGGCCGCTTCGATCGGGTCGGCGTCGACCGAAACAACGTGCACCTCGTCGTCCGCCGAGGGTAACAACCATTGAAACGCTTGCAACGTTCGAGCGGCTTGCAGGCTGCCGTCATACGCGATGAGCACCGGTCCAGTAATCTGGGCGCGTTCGGGCGAAATCACGACAGGGCGAGGACTATTCTTCAGTATTTTTGTGAGCGCCTGATCCGGCTGATGGGACACTTCAAAGTTGAAGTAGGTTTTTTTCCCCAACAGGATCAAATCATAGCGTTGCGCTTCCTGGAGAATTCGCTCCCAGGGATGCCCCACGTCTTCCTGGAGTTTATAAGCCACCCCTGCTTCGGTGCAGCGTCCGGCGAACCGGTCAAGGAACAGTTCAACCTGGCGCCGGGCGTCGGCCAACCGCGCGTCGTCCATTTTGCTTTTGAAACCGCTGGCGCCCAAAGGGATCGATTCGGGACGCGTGATTTCCGGCTCGTCGATGACGCCGATGCCGACCAACATGGCGTCGCACTTCTTGGCCCAGTACAGTCCAAGTTCTACCGCCGCATCGCTGTAGGAAGATCCGTCCAGACCGATCAAAATGCTCCGGAGCATAGCCCACCTCATTTCCTGGCAAACGCCCTAACGGCGCCGTCGTGTCTTCTGTAGGAAATTCTACGTCATTCCGCCTCTTCTCGCGACACGCGATCGAGGTTCGCACTTGTCCCGGCCCCCCGGAAACTCAATACGCGTGCGGATCGAAGAACAACCGGGTAGGACTGCGTCATAGCAAGGTTGTTGGCCCGCCTAGATTGTGCAACGATAGCCTCCAGAACGGCACGACGCAGACGCCACATCGCCTGCATCCTGCGTTTCGGCATCCGCATTGCTTTTTGAGAGAACCGCCTGATGAAACGTTTTCAGAATCTCTTGGTTTCGGTAGATACGCGTCACAATGCGCATCCCGCGTTGGAGGCCGCGGCTTTTCTGGCAAAAACGACGGGAGCCCGGCTGACCATCTTCGACGCGCTTCCCGAATTTTCCTGGCCTGTGCGGCTGGCGCTGGCGGACCACATCCACGTGCGCGAGGCGCTCCTTCAGGAAAAACAGGCGCAACTCGAAGCGTTGGCCGAACCGTTGCGCGCCCAAGGTCTGATCGTCGCCACGCAGGCCGCATCCGGCAAGACATCGGTGGAGATCATTCGTGAAGTCCTGCGGAACAAACATGACCTTGTCATACGCGTCGTGAAAGGCCCGCAAAGCCGTCAAACGCGGTTCTTCGGGAATACCACCTGGCGGCTGTTTCGCCAGTGCCCCTGCCCGGTGTGGGCCGTTCAGGCCGATTCGCCGACACGGCTGCGGCGCGTGCTTGCTGCGGTCGATCCGGCGCCGCAGGACGTGGTTCACGATCAACTCGACCGTATGGCGGTGGAAATGGCGCGAGCGTTGGCTCAGCATTTGAACGCCCGATTCGATGTCATTCACGTATGGTCGCTGTTTGGCGAAAGCGTCTTGCAAGGCCGCATGCGGGAAGACGAGTTTCAGCAAGTCGAGGCAAGAGCTCGATCCGAGGTGGATCAGGCCATGGCGAAGTTTCTTGCTGAATACCAAATGCTTCCCGGCGACCACAACGTGCATGTCGTCAAAGGGGAGCCGTCCCGCGCCATAGCGGAATTCGTCAACAACCAGGGAGTCGATCTCTTGGTGCTTGGAACGGTTGGCCGATCCGGCGCCGCGGGTCTGGTCATGGGGAATACGGCCGAAATGATCCTAAGCCACGTTCAATGCGACGTGCTCGCGTTAAAACCGCCGGGGTTTGTTTCTCCCGTGACTTTGCCCAAGGAATGACATGGAGCAGCGCCCATGGCCGCGTGGTGAAACAGCGGCATGGTCTTACGAGCCTACTCCAAGCCCATCACACCGGGCGGCGCTAAGGGAACGCCGGCAATCGTACCGCGGCGCGAGGGAAGGAACCGCGGCTCCAACGAAACCATGACGCCCACATTATCGCGGCTTTCATCGACGTTGAACCCAACGTGGAACAAGGCCGACTCGCCGATGCGCGTGATTCCCACGCTTTGGCCGATGTTGCCCGTCGGCCCAAAGTCGTACGAGGTGGTCGCATCGGCGATCCACTTCTCCGACATGCGATACTTGGCAGAGGCGGTGATGACGTTCGCTTCGATCGGCCCATCGATCGTGCGGAAACCCAAATAAAATTCCGTCCTTCCGGGCCGGCTTAACATTGTCCCGATCGAGACGGTTTTCAGTCCGTCATTGAAGAAGTCGACGAACCCGTCCGACAGCACCGTTACACGATCGCCCACGTGCCACCGGAAGTTATAGTCGACGAGGCCCAGTTCTTCGCCGAAATTGTCGCGGTCGGCATTGGGAAACAACACGCCCTCCACGTCCAGGGCGATCCAGTCCACAATCCGCTGCTGGCCAGGCAACCCGCGCTTGGTTTGCCAACGCTGGCTCACGCCAAGTCGGGCGGCGGTCAGATCCTCGGCGATCTCGGTGCTTGTGGCGGCGACCCAACCTTGCATGCCCGAGCGCAACGCGTAATACCGCTCGTCAAACTGCGGAGGCAAGGCTCCCCCGAACGTGCGGTCAATGAACCGTCGTCGAAAATGTTCCTGTGAATCGTCATCCAGCGGGTCATAGAGGGGGAAACGATCCAAGTCCTCATCGGCCTGGGCGACGAAAACATCGCCTTCGAAAGTAATCTTGTGCGCCAGCCCGCTTAAATTGAACAATCGGCTTTCTACGAGCGGGTCGGTACGCCAGAACGACAAGCTCGATCGCACACCGGTTTGCCCGTACAAGCGAGTGACGTCGTCCTGGGTGATGTCTTCCTCCCAGTGGCCGACTTCGCCCAAAGCGTAAGGAACGACTTTGACCGGACCAAGCAACAGGGGAATGTCAATCTCTTGTCGCGTCGCAGCGCGCAGGCCTTCGGCGTCCGTCTCCCACGCCAGAGGTTGAACAGGCAATTCCATCGGGTCTTGCGGCGCCGTAGCGGTCTCGAGCCGCCCGTAGCCAACGTTCGAATGGGCATGCCAAGTCGCGATTCCGAAAATATCCTGTCCTGTAAGATAGTGATCGAACCGCGGCAGCCAACTGGTTTGCGTGAAGAAATCGTTCACGCGAGCTTGCCCGAACAGGCTCCACGAGGTGTTATCCACCGTGCGCTTCAGTTCGAGCGCCGTGACCTGGTCTTTACCGGTGTCCCATTCTTCCTCGTAATACTGTTCCAGGAAGTTGCGGTCGCTGATCCAACCGGCCTCGGCCGTCAGTTGATAGCCATTGGGCAACAAGTGGCGATGGTTGAACAGCGCTCGGCCGCGGAATTCCTCCTCGGGAGCAAGCGCGCGGCGGTCCATGCCGAGGTTATCCAAGCCTTGATCGTTGATAAACCATGCATCGAGGAACCCGCGATACGGCCCCGGCACAACCACGCCTTGTCGATCGTATTGCAGGTTCGTGCCGAAGCCAATGCCGCGCTCGCTGAGATAGTCAGCCCCGATGGTCCATTCGGTATTGTCTGGCGGATTGGCCACGCCGAGCAGTTGGTACACGTCAAAATCGGCTCCCAGTTGAAAGCCGAACACACGATCATTGCCGATTCGCACTTCATCGACATAGAACGTCGATTTTTCCAAGTTCGTAGCGATGGTGGGCCAATAAAACACCGGCAAACCCGCCACATAGACCCAATTGTTGCGGCTTTCGGCCCGCATCTCGTGATCGATCATGGGTTCGCCCGTTTGCGGATCGACCATAGGTTGCCCGGTTAACGGATCGACGACCGGGACGTGGTTGTCTTGGAAGGTGATGGTTTCCGATTGGAGCCAGTAGCGCGGCACGCCTAGGCGGCTGGACGTAATGGCGGCGCCCTGAGCGACAAAAGTCTGCCGGTTCAACTGCTGGAGCACATCGGCTTTGAGCCGCAACAAGCCTTCGTATTCCGGCACAGGCGTGAGAATTTCGGCCCCCAACACAACGCCATATTCCTGGGTAGCGTTGTAATACATGCGGTCGGCGTAAATCACTCGATCTCCCTGGCGGAATACAATATTCCCTTCCAGGTAAAACTCCCACATGGCGTTATCGACCGTAGCAGCTTCGCCCGTTAGATCGGCTGCAAGTGGGGCGTTGGTCCAAACCACGGCGCGGTCGGTCAGAATGGATACGGCGCCGACATCAAGCGTGCCTAACCGCGGCAGATTTTCAATCACCACGCCTTCGACCACGATCTGTACGCCCGCACTGAGGACGCCGATTTGTTCCGCACCACTGGGGCTGGGAAACCACTGCACGGGCACTCCGGCCGGCCCTCGCGGAAAGACCCGAATGCGCTTGGGTGGAATGACATTCGCTGGTCCTGCGACTGGCGGCGGAGCGGCAAGGGGCGCCGCGAACTGCGCGGGTCGGATCGTTCCCGAGCTGTTACGCTGGCGCGACACCGTCTCAACTCGTGACACGCTTTGCATCAACTCGACTTCTCGCGCTCGCAGGCCTCGGTAGAACACGGCCGGCTTTTCCGGTGGTTCGCCGGTAAGGGTAATCGCACTAACGTCAACCGCAGCGTTAGAGTGGAAGCGGCCAAGCCATACGTCGCCGCGAAAGGCTTGCGTGGCGTGCCCCGTGGCAAGATGCGGCGCGCCACCTTGGCTGTGCTCGACTCGCACGTCGCCTTCCAAATAGACAATTGCCTTATGCAGTTCTTGCGGCCCCGCTTGCGGAATGGCGACCCAAACCACAGCGTCATGACTTTGCGCGGTGAGTTCTCCTTGCCGAATGCGGCAATCGCCCGAAAGATGCCAGACGTCGTATTCGCCCTGCCGCCAACGAGCGCTGCTTTTCGCGGAAATCAAAACCGGGGCGTTCGCATCAGCCGGCGGAAGTTCGACTTGCCCCTGCGCCGCCGACGAAACCACTACGAAACCAAGGCAAAACGCTATGATTCCGCGCAAAGCCATGAGCGCACCGCGAGCGACGACGCGCATTGACACTGCGCGAGCCCCAGCCACGGCGAGATCATCCCTGATGCCGGTCAGTGGCGGCGTCCTTGCCCGAGGCGCTCAATCACGGCGGCGTCGAAAGAAGCCCCACCGCCGCATGGGCGCAAAAACAAGCGCGGGGATTATAAAGAGGGCCTTCCCGCACGACAAGGCGGATTCCTCGACAATTGACGCACTGCAAACCGTTTCCCTTCAATTACTTGCGACGACATACCGCTGTTGACAAGGGCGTCACGCATCGCCTCGTGGTCGTCGGGGGAGTTATGCGTCAAGACCAGAGAGAGTACAAACGCACTTAGTACGGTCGGCGCCAACTCGGGCGACGAACGTCGAGCGTCATGCCAGAACGCGCTTGCCGCGACGTAGCAGGTCCATAGAGAGATCGCATGAACAACGGAACGGAGAAAGCGATCGAGGGGTTGATTTGCTGGCGCTGGGCGCTCTTGGCCTTGGCGGCGGTTCTCGCCCTGGCGGCGTATGCGCCATCGCGACGGGTCGCGTTTGACCGCTCGATTGAGCGCATGTTCGCCGATGACGACCCGCTGCTGGCGCCGTATCGCAAGGTGAAGCGTGTGTTCGGCGGCAATGAAATTGTGCTCGTTGTATTTCGCGATGAGGAATTGCTCCATCCCCATGGCGAGGGCATCCGCCGGTTGATGCAGATTTCGCAGCAACTCGAGGCGGTTGCCGGCGTCAAGGGCGTCCTGAGCCTCGATCGATTCATGGATGAGCGGATCGTCAATCCGGAGAGCGTGTTGGCCACGGGGTATCGCGACTTGTTCCAAAACCTCACTCACAGCGCGAGCGGCGACCTGGCCGCCGTGATGTGCATGCTTACGCCGGAGGATGAGGCCCAGGTCTCTCGCCGACAGACAATTGACCAACTTCGCGCTATAGCCCTAAAACTTCCGTCGGGCATGATCGCTGGCGAGCCGGTCATGGTCTCGGACGGTTTTCACTACGTGCAAGAGGACGGCCGACGGTTGGGAATTTGGTCGACCGTACTCATGGCGGTGGTGATCGTAGCCTTCTTTCGTAGCGTGCGCTGGGTGTTGATTCCTGTCCTTGTGGTGCAACTTGCCTTGCTGTTGACGCGCGCCGCACTGGCAGTGTCCGGACTGCAAATCAGCATGGTCAGCTCGATGTTGACCGCCGTGGTAACGGTCGTCGGTGTGGCCACGGTGGTCCACGTGATCGTGCGCTACCGCGAAGAACGCGGCTGGGGACACGCCCCGCGAGAATCACTGTTGCGCGCGGGCGTCATTTTGGCGGCGCCGGTGATTTGGTCGTTCGCGACCGATGCGGCTGGGTTCGGCTCGCTGGCGTTGGCCCGAGTCGGCCCCGTTCAGGATTTCGGCCTGATGATGGCCTTAGGCGCCCTGATGGTGATGATTGCTTGTCCGCTGGTCATTCCCGCTCTCGCGCTGGCCGGAAGGCGCAACGCCCCGCCAGCTCGCGTATGGGGAGAAGGCGCATTCGGTCAGCAATTGCGCGCGATGGCGCGCGTGGCCGAGCGGCATCCTTACGCGTTGGGCGTGCCGCTGGTGGGGCTGGCGCTGGTCGCATCGGCCGGGGCCGTGCGTCTTGAAGTGGAAACCGATTTCACGCGCAACTTTCGCGCGGGCAGCCCGATTGTCACCTCGTACGAGTTCATCGAAACCAACTTAGGCGGCGCCGGCGTGTGGGATGTGATTGTGCCAGCCGAAGAAACGCTCTCTTGGAGTTATCTTCAGCGCATCCTACGGCTGGAGAAACGCTTACGCGAGGAAGTTGTCATTACGACGCCTGATGGCGAACAGCGCCCAGCGCTGACGAAGGTGATCAGTCTGGCGGATATCGTCAACACGGCTGGGTCGGCGTCGCCCGTCAGTCTCGATAAGATGCCCAATTTTCTTCGCAAGCGGCTGATTGCCGGCAGCCTGGGGGCGATGCGTAACAAGGCGCCCGAATTTTTCGGCGCCCTGTACGGCGGAGATCCTGAAGCGCAAGATCAACGCTATGTGCGCATCATGCTGCGTGCGGCGGAGCGTCAGCCCGCCGAACAAAAGCGGCAGGTGATTGCGCAGGTCGAACGCATCGCGCAGGAGGAGTTTCCCGACGCGGAAGTGACTGGCTTTTTCGTGTTGCTTACGCATTTGATCGACAGTTTGATCCAGGACCAATGGTGGACCTTCGCCATGGCGACAACCGCCATTTTCGTCATGATGATCCTGGTGTTCCGTAGCGTGGGCCTAGCCGTGGTCTCGCTGGTTCCCAACGTGCTGCCCATTTTCATGGTCATGGGGGTGATGGGCTGGCTGGCCGACTTCGGCTTCAAAATCAACATGGGCGCCGCCATGATCGCCGCTGTATCCATCGGACTTTCCATTGATAGCTCGATCCACTATGTCCTCTCGTTTCGGCGCGCTCGCGATGCCGGTAAGACGGTCGTGGAGGCGTTAGAAGTCACGCAACACGACGTGGGACTCGCGACGATCTTCGCCACGCTGGCGTTGGTGTGCGGCTTTGGCGTTTTGGCCACCAGCGAATTCGTGCCGACGGTCTATTTTGGCGTACTCGTCGGGCTGACGATGCTCGGCGGATTGTTCGGCAACCTCGTGGTGTTGCCGGTGCTGTTGCGGCTCGTGGCGCGCGAGGGAACGCCCGATGAAGCGCGACGGGCGTGAAAGCGTGGGTCGCGGCGAGTTACTCGACGTAGAGAAACTCGTTGGCGTTCAGCAAGATGTGGCAGAAATCGATCCGCGCCGCATCGTGCGGTTGTAGCGCATTCGGCGACGACGCCGCTTGCACCGTTTGCAGGTTATTGCCCCGGCCCGACTCATCGGCATAGAAGCCGGGCTGATTCTCGAAACGCCATAGGCCAACCGTTGTATCAAGCCGAGCCGTAGCGTTAATGAGTAACTGTCCCGGAGACAACGCGCCAGCAGACAAGCGCACGTCGTCCACGAGGCCGTCCCAATCGCTCGCTTGGCGACCATCGCGTCCGCCCAACACGAGCGCCGCCTGGCTGCGGTGGGAGCCGTTCACCTGGAATGGCACGCGAGCCGACTGCAGTTCGGTTTCGCTCGCATCAAGATCTTTCACGTAGAACGACGCGGCCCGCTCGGCGTCGCCGCCGGTCTTGATCGAAGCCGCCACATAGTACGGCTTGTTCAACTCGAGGTGTATGTTCGACGCGATCACTTCATATTTCGGTGGTTGATCGGGCGCGGCGCCAACGAGTTGCAAGATCAGGTTTTGCGGCCGGTATTTGGACTTTTTACTGGTCACGCCAAGCGACCAACCAGGCTGGTTATTATCGCCCGTCCATTGTGAGGCGATCACGCGCACCGACGCATCTTCGTAAAGCGAACGCAACATTACGAACGCCTCGATGGTGAAATCGTCGGCAGGAAGCTCCGAGTTCGCGGGCACGGCGAGGCGCGAGCGTTTGCCGTTGCCCGCGAGGTCGGCGGCTTGTCCTTCGCGTTGAGGCATGGCGCCTGTCGGCGCATCGGCGGCCAGTGTCGGAGCGGCCGGTTTGACGCGCTGAGCTTGCTTTTGCAGGAAATCGGTCGCCGCCTCCAATTCGGAAGTTGTTGGCGTCCGGCCGAGCGTATGCCGCATGGCCGCGTCGATGAACGCACGATCGTCTTGCGCTCCTTCTCGTTCGAGACGAGTCTTGAGCGACTTGGCCCGCGCCAACATCCACGGACCGTTGAAGAGCAACAATGCTTGATTCGCCGTGGTGGTCGTGGCTCGCTGCGCGGTGCTGTTAAATCCGTCGGCCACGTCGAACGCTTCGAGCAACGACTCAGGCGTATTACGCAACACCTTCAAATACACCGAACGGCGCGGTTGGGCGTGATCGACGCCTTCGCCGCCCGCGGTCAGGTCGAGTTCACCCGTGGACGCAAGCATGGCGTCACGCACTTGCTCGGCTCGAAGTCGACGAATGTTCATGCGCCACCACAAGCGGTTTGCCGGGTCCACACGTTTGGCGACCTCCGAGGCGGGGCGAGTGGCCAGTTGGCGATACGTGGCCGAGGTCATCAGCAAGCGATGCATTGGCTTGAACTGGCGACCGTTGTTCAAAAACTGCACGACCAGCCAGTCGAGTAACTCGGGATGACTTGGCGGTTCGCCCAAGTGGCCGAAGTCGCTCGCCGTGGCGACCAACCCTTGGCCAAAATGGTATTGCCACAAGCGGTTGACAATAACCCGATGCGTCAGCGGGTTATCCTCGCGGTTTATCCACTCCGCTAGCGCCGTGCGACGGCCCGTCGAGGCGAGTCCATCGGGCGGCGTAATTTGAGCCGGTTCCGGATCGAGTAAAGTCAGAAAACCCGGAGGAATATCGCGTTTTTGACGGTCGCCGGGAATGGTCGTCTCCGGCGCCGCGAGCCCGACATCGCACACCCCCAACCCCATGGGAGGCGTGGGCTTGTGCGCATCGAACGCGGCAAGTTTGGCTTTCAATTCATCGTATTTCTTGCGTGCATCGCCTTTGATTCTCGCCTCGACGCCGCCGCCTTCGGTGTCCACCTGTCGATACGCCAACTCCGCCAATTGATGCTCTAGCGGGGCGCGCTCGGCCGCCGGCTTATACACCATCTCTTGAATGTCCTTTGTGAACATGCCGATGATGCTACGAACCGCGGACTCCCGATAGGGCCGCAGGAACGCATCCAGTTCGGCCCGCACATCGGCGGTCATCGTCTCCCACGCGGCCAGTTTCTCCTCATAATTGCGGCGTTCTTCCGTGTTGAGCAACAGTTGATCATCGCGCGGGAGGAGGGGCGTAAAAAACGCCTGTAACCGGTAGTAGTCTTCCTGCAGAATCGGGTCAAACTTGTGATCGTGACACCGCGCGCATCCTACGCCCATGCCCAGGAACACGTCGCCGGTCACGTCCGTCACATCATTCAAAATGGTCGACCATTGCGTGCGGACATCGCGCTGGTTGTACTCATAGACCCACGCACGCAAATAACCGGTTGCGGCTAATGCGTCGGGGTCATGCGGGGCAATCTCGTCGCCCGCAAGTTGTTCACGAACGAACTGATCGTACGGTTTGTCGGCGTTGAAGGAGCGAATGACGTAATCTCGGTAACGCCAGGCGTTCTTACGGTAAGCGTCCTGACGGTAGCCGTCGGACTCCGCATAACGGACCAAGTCGAGCCAGTAACGGCCCCAATGTTCGCCATACCGCGGGCTATCGAGCAGGCGGTCGATCATTGCCTCGTACGCCTGTGGCGATGCGTCGGCCAGAAACGCGGCGATTTCCTCTTGCGACGGCGGCAAACCGGTCAGATCAAACGAAGCGCGCCGAATAAGCGTTACGCGGTCCGCTTCATCACTGGGCGTCAAGTTGTTCTGTTTGAGTTTTTGCAGGATAAAGTGGTCCACCGGATTGCGCGCCCAACCGCCGTCATCCGACATCGGTACTTCTGGCTCACGCACCGGTTGAAAGGCCCACCATGCGCGGTCTTCTTCGGTGATTTTGGCTGTCGCTTCGGTGCGCACCGCCACTCCGGCGTCGCCCGGCCAGGGAGCGCCCATTTCAATCCAACGGGTTAGCGCGGCGCGGGCCGGTTCATCAAGTTTTCCCGTGGGCGGCATCTCGAACGACTCGTAATTGATCGCCTCGATCAAGAGACTTTCGTCGGGAGCCCCTGGCGCGATGCTTGGTCCGGAATCTCCACCCGCCAGGAGTGCTCCGAGTGAATCAACGCGCAGGCCGCCATTCTGCTTTTCCTCGCCATGGCACTTGTAGCAGTTGTTGGCCAAGAGAGGACGGATTTCCGTCTCAAAGAACTTGACCTGTTCGGGCGTGGGGGCCGGCGCCGTCCCATCTTTAGATGCCGCCGGCTCCTCGGCGAATAGCGGAGCAAAGAAACTCTGAGGCGTCGCCGACAACACCGTCAAAGCCATCGACAGCAGGAGGAGGAATCGTAGCCGTTGAAGCATTGCTACTACACTCCAGCAAAGTGCGGAAAAGGCAGGCGGGCCATGCGCCCATTTACAGGGTGGGAATAACAATAATCGTAAAGGCGGTAGGCACTTACGTCAACTACAAACACCTCGTGCGCCGCCTTGTGAGTCCCGGCGGAGTAACCTAAACTCGCAATGGGGGACTCTTGAGATCCGCGTGAGATTGACCCGCCCTGCGTGACGATACTTCGTTTTTTAACGAATTCATCGACACCCGGCGTTGGAAACTCCCGCGAATTCACGCCGTCCTTTGCTCACTTTGCTCATTTTCCTACAGGTTTGCCGTGGCTGGGGAAGTCGCCTTTCAACGCTGCATTTCTCCTGAATGTGGAGAAACGTACAGTCTGGATGACGCTCGCGTGGCGTGCGCCCGGTGCGGTAATTTGCTTGATGTCGCGTATGATTGGAGTCGCGCGTCGACGCCAAGGTCGCTCAAGGCGTTTGAGGCCAAGTGGTCCCACCGGAATGACCCGTTGTGTTTGAGCGGCGTGTGGCGCTTTCGCGAGTTACTGCCCTTCGCCCCACCCGAGAAAGTCATCACGGTGGGAGAAGGGCAAACCCTGCTTCAGAGGGCAGACGCGGTAGCCAAGTTCGTGGGCCTTAACGCCGGCCGGTTGTATTTGCAGTACGAGGGCATGAACCCCTCGGGCAGTTTCAAAGACAACGGCATGACCGCCGCCTTTACCCACGCCCAAATGATCGGGGCGAAGCGGGCGGCCTGCGCCTCCACAGGCAACACCAGCGCCTCGCTCGCGGTGTATTGCTCGGTCACTGGTTTGATGCGTGCGGTGATCTTCGTCGGATCCGGCAAGATCGCTTACGGCAAACTCTCGCAGGCATTGGAGTACGGCGCCTTAACGGTGCAAATTCTGGGAGACTTCGATGACGCCATGGCCCGCGTCAAAGAAGTCGCCGCTGAATTGGGCATCTACCTGGTGAACAGCGTGAATCCCTTCCGGTTGGAAGGCCAAAAGACCATTATGTACCGGGTGCTCGAAGCGCTCGCCTGGGAGCCGCCCGATTGGATTGTCGTTCCGGGCGGCAACTTGGGGAATTCCAGCGCGTTTGGCAAAGCCTTTGCCGAATTGCGACAGTTGGGCTTGATCGAACGGGTTCCCCGTCTCGCCGTCATCAACGCGGCCGGCGCCGACACGCTGTACGAACTGTATGAAAAACGCGGTCTGCGCTGGAACGGCGGCGCGGTTCATGAAGCGATCGTGGACCAGTACCATCACGAACTGGACGAATCGCGAAAGAAGGCCGATACCATCGCCAGCGCCATCGAAATTAACCGCCCCGTGAACCTGAAAAAGTGCCTACGCGCTTTAGAGGACTGTAACGGCGTCGTCCGCGAGGTCGACGATCAGCATATTCTTGACGCTAAGGCCAAAGTCGGAGCCGGCGGGTTCGGTTGCGAACCGGCTAGCGCCGCGAGCGTGGCGGGCGCCAAACTTTTGCGGGAAGAAGGAGTCATCGGCCCCGATGAGCGCGTGGTGTGCATCCTTACTGGCCACCAGTTGAAAGATCCCACGGCGACCGTGGCCTATCACAGCGCCGACCAGGAAATGTTCAATAGCGTGCTCGGAAAACGCGGGGTGCGCCGCGCATCGTTTGCAAATCGCGCCGTGGTCGTTCCCAACGAACTTGACGAGATCATCAAAGCAATCCGACTGTACGGATAACTCCGCGCCACCGTTTGCTGGCGAGATGCGCGGCAAACTCCCAATACGGACGGCGAGCCATTTCAAGCCTTGAGCGAGGAGGCCACAATGAATCGATTACGATTGGCGATTAACGGCGCCGGCGGCCGCATGGGCAAGCGTCTGGTCGCCCTAGGAAGCGAAGATCAGCAACTGCAAATTGTCGCGGCGTTAGAGTGGAAGCATCATCCGGCTTTGGGCCAAGACGCGGGCGTGTTCTCCGGCTTTGGCGAAATCGGCGTTCCGCTGGCGGCCGATCTCACGGCGGACGCGGACGCCGTGATTGACTTCTCCATTCCCGAAGGAACGGAAAAGGTGTTGGACTTGTGCCTTGCGCGGCGTTTGCCGCTCGTGCTGGCCACCACAGGACATTCCGACGCACAAAAAGAGCGCATTCGCGCCGCAGCGCAAACCATCCCCTTGGTCTGGGCGCCGAGCATGAGCCTGGCAGTCAATCTGACCATGAAGTTGACGGAAATCGCCGCACGAGCGCTGAAAAACCACGCCAGCGGCGTCGATGTCGAAATCATCGAGCGACATCATCGTTACAAGGAAGACTCGCCCAGCGGCACCGCCCTGCGGTTTGGGGAGATTATCGCAAAAGAGATGGACATTACGCGACATGTGCACGGTCGTGAGGGCCGTCCCGGTCAACGACCGCGGAATGAGATCGGCTACCACGCAGTTCGTGTGGGCGACAACCCCGGCGAACACACCATCATCATGGGCATGTTGGGCGAAACGATTGAACTAACCGTCCGCGCCTCCAACCGCGACTGCTACGCCCTGGGCGCGCTAACTGCCGCCAAGTATGCAGCCAAACAGTCTCCGGGGCTCTACACCATGAACGACGTGCTTGGTTTGTAACCACCGTCGGCCGAAGTCGCCTTTACGTGCTTACGCCAGCTCATGGCCAAATGTGAAGAAGGTTATCTCTGCGAAGTATGCGGTCAGGAGGTCGCCGATCTCACCGAGAGCGACCTTTACCTTCGCTTTGTGATCGGGATGCTCGATCCCGAAACATTGCATACGTCGCCGGAACGCCATATCCGCTGTAACCCCGTGCTGGCGCAATTTATCGTGGCCGATGACTTCCCGCCGGTCACGATCGAGGGCCCGTTCGCCAAAACTCTGCTTGACCCCGCGTTTGTGCGCGAGCGGGAAGAACTGGTCACGCGCGGCTGGCGGCGACTCCAAGAGTTGTCCGGCGTGGCCGACATGGCGATCACGGAATACCCTCTGCCTGAAGTGTGCGAGTCGCTGCGTTCGCGCGCGAAGGGTCAATAGCGGCCATCGTCCCATGGGTCACTCTTCCGCGGGTAGTGGGCGCGTTTGAATTCGCCGCCACGCACAAGCGTGCGGCTCTTACTTCCTCACGCAACCTGACCGTAGGTAAGCACCGCGCATCTCCTTGCCGCAGTTTACAAAAGCATCCCCAACTTCTCTGGTGCGGCGATGGTTGACATTTTTCCGCGGCGTTTCTATACTCTCGACATCTGTCGAGACACTTCAGGGCGCAAGGATTTATGTCTGAAGACAAACCGCTTCCCGATGTAGCCAAAAGCGAGTGGGTGCTGATGGAGGCCCTGTGGGCGCGCGGTCACGCCACCGCCACGGACTTGCAAAAAGACCTGGAGCCGCAACAAGGTTGGGCTTACAGCACGGTCAAAACGATGCTCGACCGGCTCGTTGAGAAGGGTTACGTCAAATGGCGCCGGCAAGGAAATGTCTACGAGTATTCTCCGCGTGTTCGTCGCAAAACAGCCGTAGCGCGCGTGGTGGACGATGTCCTGGATCGCGTGTTGGAAGGCGCCGCCGCGCCTTTCATACAACGGTTGGTCGAGCGTCGCGGGCTAACGCGGAACGAAGCAGAAGAACTCCGCCAAATGCTCGACGCCTATACGCCGCATGAGTTGAAGGGAGCACCAAGCGAGGCATCTCACCCACAGTCCGATCAACCTCTCTCCGTCGATCCAAACGAGGAGGCTTCATGACCGCGTCCGCCTTAGCGGCCACCGAACGCCTAGCCGAAGCGTGGTCCGCGTGGATGGTGGAAATGAGCGTGCAGGTCGCCCTGCTCGCCGTCATCGTGGTGTTCTTGGCTTGGATGTGCCGGCGGCGCTCGGCTTCATTTCGGTATGCGTTGTGGATGGTGGTGCTGGTTCGACTGGTGATTCCGCCGTCGATGTCGCTGCCAACGGGTTGGGGATGGTGGCTTCGCAGCGAGGCTCGCATCGAAGTCGCACAGGTCGACGCCCCTGAACCGACTGCCGAATCGGAGTTATCCGTCGTTTCGCTCGCGCCCGCCGAGTCGCTACCTGCGAGTGACGCCGTTGATGCTACTCACATTAATGACCAAACGGCGACGTCCCCGGAAGTTCCCCCATCGCACGCCCTCGCAGCGTCTGCGACCGTTCCTTCGACGCCCGCGCCTACCAATCCCCAAGAGTTTTCAGCGGCAGCACCGCCGTCTTGGGCGGCCTTGTTGCTGCTGGGGTGGGCCGGCGTTTCTCTAACACTGCTCGGGTTGCTCGTGCTTGGCTCCCTACGCACGCGACAATGGGTGCGTGAGGCTTCGCGCGAGCTGGACCCGCGCCTCCTGCGCATTCTTGGGCGTGCTCGTTGGAAACTGGAATTCACGCGCGATGTAGAGTTGCGCAATTCAGAAAGTTGTACGACGCCGCTGGTCGTAGGTTGGCGCCGGCCGGTGATCTTGCTCCCCGCACGTGTGCCGCACGAGTTGGATGACGATGAATTAGAAGCCGTGCTGCTCCACGAATTGAACCATATTCTGCGGCATGATGCGCTTGTGAATTTTGTGCAGGCCGTGCTGGGAGCGGTTTACTTCTTTCATCCGCTGGTATGGCTGGCCAATTACGAACTGCGCCGACTGCGCGAAGACGCCTGCGACGAAATGACCGTGGCCGCCCTGGAAGGCCGTCGCCACGCTTACGGCTCGGCTCTGGTGAAAGTATCGACAATTCTGGGATACGCCGCTCCGCCCTTAGCGCTCGGCGTGATGGAGTCGCGACATCCAGCCAAGCGCCGCCTGGGGCGAATTCTGGACCCTAATTTACCGCTGACCGACCGCTGGAGCTGGCTGTCCCTGGGGCTCGTGGCGGTATTGATGATCGTGTTCCTTCCCGGCGGTCCCCGGCCGGCGATCTCCAGCGCCCAAGACGCCTCGCGCCGTGATATCGCGGTGTTGCCGGGCGAAGTGCTCAAGCGCTCCTTACCGCGTCCAGGCCAACAGGACGAAACACCATCGCTTCCCGCCAGCGGACGCAGCGCGCCCGCAGATCCGCCGCCGTTGTTGCGGTATCGCTGGAGGTCGGGCGAATCGCTCATGTACGCCATCTCGATCGAAGCCGAAGACGGCACGGGAATTGACACTCGTCAGGGCAGCCTGACATATACGGTTCGCACAGCCGAGAAGGAGCGCGCCGACTTAACCGCATTTGGAACGTTGCACGGTTTTCGACGGCCTCACCCCGGTTTGCCGTTCTCGCTAAGTCGGTCGCCTTTTGACTTCGCTTCGCCCTTCGATCAAGGACCTTTCGGCGGCTTTCCCCAAGATCGCACGCTGAGCATTGATGATCGCGGCCGCATTGAAAGCATCCGTGGTAGTTCGCCGCTGCCCTACGCCTTGGGCGATCTATCCCGCCTGGCGTTGCTTCCGCTTTCAGAAAAACCGCAAGCGGAGTGGAGCAGTTCGAACCAGACCCGCGTCGAACTGGACGACCGGAGCAGTCGTTATCCGCCGTCGCGTTTCTTGCGTCCCTCGCCAGAAGTGCTAGAGGCGCAAGAGACGAATCGTTATCGGCTTGCCGCATGGAACGAGGAGGAGGCAACCATTGAGCGGCAGTTCGAGCTTTCAACCTTACAGACGATCGGCGCTAAGCCCCGCCTCACCATGTCAGGAGGGGGCCAGGCAGTGTTTGATCGCAAGTTGGGGGCGTTTCGTTCCGTGGAATGGCAGTTCACGCTCGTAGCCAACGAATCGCATGTCTCGCGCGAAACTTATATTAAGGTGTCCTGCCACCGCACGGCGCCGCAACCTGCCGAAAGTCCGCCGCCGGTGGAGGTCGCCGCCCCCACGTTGGATCTTGCCCAGGCGCTCAGGGACTTGGATTCCCCAGACAAGGAGGCGTTGCTCGCCGCGCTTCGCTTATTGCAAGAGACCGAACCCAATCAGGACCGTGCTGCAACCGCCGAACGCCTGGCGGCGCTGACGGAGCGCGAGGAACCCGAAGTGCGCGAGGCGGCCGCCGCGGCATTTGCGCAATGGTCCGGGCCCAGCGACCTCGCCACATTGGCGCGCATGTTGCAAGAGGATTCCGCCGCGGTTCGAGAAGCCGCGCTGAAAGCCTTGGGTAGACTTGGAGCACCCCGGTCAGCCGAACCTGTCGCCGCACGCTTGCTGATTCCCTCCGACCGCGTTGCCGCGGCCCGGGCGCTTGTGGAAATCGGCCCAGCCAGCGAAGAAGCCGTACTCGCGCATTTGGATCACGCGGACCTTGCCGTGCGCTTAGCCGCCATGAATGTGCTGCGCGACATTGGCGGTGAAGCCAGTTTGCCCCCTTTGCGGATGCTTGCCGACCGTGATCCCCAAGAGAACATTCGTACTTGGGCAAGCACGGCGTTGCGCGCCATCGAGCAGCGTAAAAACGGCGAGGAATAAGACGCGGCGGCCGTCCAGGTGGGCGAACCCTGCGCGCAGCGCAACAAACGTCACAGCGTTGAACAGGTTGGCAGGAGGCGCACTCAGGCAGACTCGGAGTCGAATTCCTCGCCCGATCGCAACGCTCGCAGGCGTTGCTCCTGAGCGGCCAATAGCTCGCGTCGCCGACGTTGGCGGCCTGCCACCAGTTGTGAAATAATTTCATTATCGCGCTGAAGCTGCTCCACCAGTCGCGCGATCTGACGGTCACAGTGCAGCAGATCTAGGGAACTCGCGGCGTCCGCTTGGTTCCCGTTCTCGATGGGTAGCATGGCGTGCCCTCGCGTTTCGGCGTCATCGACAAGGTTTTCCAACCCTACGTCACAGCAAGTGAGCATGAAAAAAAGTTGACAAAGGCGATAACCACCGTTAGAGTGGGCCAACTTGTATGATATGTTCCAAGTTTGGCGGTTTTCATGCAGTACCCCGTCCTCCCCTACCTTGCCGCACGCCCCCTGGTTGAACAGGTTGTCGACTCCCTCCGCGAGCGTATTGTCTCCGCCTCGTATCAAACGACGGGCGAATTGCCTCCGCAAAACGACCTCTGTCGCGAACTGGGCGTCTCTCGAACCGTTGTACGAGAAGCGATGCAAAGGCTTCAGTCGCAAGGACTTATCGAACTTTCTCAGGGCCGCCGCCCCAGAATTCGGCCGGCGTCGCATGGAGCAATTGCGGATAACTTACAGGTGCTAATGCGCCGCTCCGCCGCCTCGCTCTTACATCTGGCCGAAGTGCGGCTTCCTCTAGAGGCGGAAATTGCAGCCTTGGCGGCCGAGCGCATCGATGTCCTGGGCATACAGAACTTGCGCGATGCAATCGTCTCCTTGCAAGAGTCGCCCACTGTGGAAGCCCAGGTTGACGCCGACGTTCGCTTCCATCGAATTCTGGCGGAAGCCAGCGGCAACCCCCTGTTCGTGTATCTCTTAGACGCGATGGCCGAATTGTTACGCGCGTCGCGTGTCGAAACGATCGGACACGGCGGCGTTGAACCGGCGTTGCGTGGGCATCAAGCCATTTTGACTGCCATTGAAGACAGGCGACCCGCAGCCGCCCGGCAAGCGATGGGCGACCACGTACGCGCCTCGATGCAAGACTTGCAGAAAGTTTTAGACCGCGCGAGCGCTCCAACATCAAGAAGCCCTGGCGGCGCCGTTTAACCACCCCTTTGGTCACCGCCGCGGTCCTGGGGGAGAATCCTTATCCCCGCGAATGATTCACGGCACGTCCCTACATGCGACCTTTCGACGCCCCGCCCGCACGCCGAAGAAAGCAAGCGATCCCCATGCGTAGTCTGTTGTTGAACGCCCTGATGTTCGCGGGGTTGTCTCTTTCGTCCTTGGCAACCGCCGAGGAAGACCAGAACCTCTTTCGCACGCGCGTGGCGCCCGTGTTCGAGCGCCGGTGTTACAGTTGCCACAACGCCACCGAGCGGAAAGGCGACTTCTCGCTGCAAACTTGGGACGATCTCGAAAACAGCGGCTATGTCGTGTCAGGCGATCCTGAAGGAAGCTACCTACTGGAGGTCTTGATTTCGCAGAACGGGAAGCGGCCCGCCATGCCGAAAGAGAGCGCCCCCTTGCCTGAAGCCGACATCGCCGCGATTCGCCAATGGATCTCCGAAGGCGCGGTTTGGCCGGCCGGATACGTCGTTCAAGAAGCGCAAGTGACCGATTTCGATTGGTGGTCGTGGCGTCCGATCCAGCGTCCAGAACCGCCCTTAGCGCCCGAGGCAGATCACAGTTGGATCCGCACGCCCATTGACGCCTTTATCTTGGGTACGTTGCGGGAGAAGGGTTTATCGCCGTCGCCCGAGGCGGACCGGCGAACCTTAATTCGCCGGGTCTCGTACGATCTGACTGGCTTGCCTCCTTCTCCTGAACAAGTGGAGCAGTTCCTCGCCGACGCCGATCCGTTGGCTTACGAGAAGTTGGTGGATCGCCTGCTTGACTCGCCACGCTACGGCGAACGTTGGGCGCGCCATTGGCTCGATGTTGTCCATTATGGCGACACGCACGGTTACGACAAGGACAAGCAACGGCCCCACGCTTGGCCCTACCGCGACTACGTCATTCGCGCCTTGAATGAGGACAAACCCTACAGCCGCTTTGTGCAGGAGCAATTGGCGGGTGATGTGCTCTGGCCCGATACGCCCGACGGCATGATCGCCACCGGTTTCATTGCGGCAGGACCGTGGGACTTCATCGGTCATGCCGAAGTGCCCGAAACGAAATATGACGGCCGAGTGGCCCGCAACCTCGATCGGGACGACATGGTAAGCAACACCATGAACGCCTTTTGCAGCCTGACGATTCAATGCGCCCGATGCCACAATCACAAACTCGACGCGGTAACCCTACACGACTACTACCGCACACAAGCCGTGTTCGCGGCCTTGGACCGTGCCGACCGACCTTATGACGCCGATCCCGCCGTTGCGCAGCGTCGGGCCGAATTGATCGAGCGCAAGGTTAACGCGCAGCAGCGCCTTGCGGCGATCCAGGACGTGCTTACCAGCCGGAAGTCGCCCGAGTTGGTCCAGATCGAGCAAACGCTGGCCGACGTGGAGCGTCAGCTCTCGGCCTCCTCGCCCGACAGTCGGCCTCGTTCCCCAGCGTACGGGTATCACAGCGCCGTGGCGGCCTCGCAAGATGTCGTGAAGTGGGTGCAAGTCGATCTCGGCCAAACCGTGGCAATTGACCAAATCTTGCTCTTCGGGGCCGACGAATACGGCTGGGCGGACTTTGGTTTTCCCCAGCGATTTCGCGTCGAAATTGGCCAGGACGAATCCTTGACGCAACCCACGGTGCTGGCAGATCAAACCCAGGCCGATGTAGATCGCCCTGGCGCCGTACCCGTACTCATTGAAGGACGCGGCGTGCAAGGACGTTACGTGCGCGTCACCGCCACACGGTTGTGGAGCCGTCGTCAAAAGGACGCCGCCCCAACCAACGACTGGATCTTTGCCCTAGGAGAACTGGCCGTCCTGTCAGGCGGAAAGCTGATTCCCGTGCAAGCGGTCGCCTCGCACGACTCGATCGAAGCGCCGCCGCGTTGGACGCGGCAAGCGTTGATCGACGGCGTTTACGGCAAACACCCGTTGCAGGAGGCGTCGGACGTTGGCGAACGGCTCCTTGCCCTCGCTCGGCCCAAGGCCATAACAACGCAGCGCGAGGAATTACTCGCGCAGCAGAAACGTCTTGAAGCGGAACTTTTGGGGCCGGACTTGGCAAAGCAGCGCGACCAGGCCAATCTCGAAATCCTGGCCGCCGATTCCGAGATCGCCTCGCTGCCGGCGCCGCAACTGGTGTACGCTGGCGTGGTCCACAAGGGAAGCGGCGCGTTCCGCGGGAGGCATGGTCTTGGCCCACGAGAAATTCGCGTGCTCCAACGTGGCGATGTGAACAAGCCGGGCGAAGTGGTAAGCCCTGGCGCCGTGCCGCTCGTGCCCGGAACACCGGCCGAGTTTGAATTGCCCACGCGTGCTGACGAAGGCGCCAGGCGCGTGGCGCTGGCGCAATGGATTACGCATCATGATAACCCGCTCACGTGGCGTTCAATCGTCAACCGCGTGTGGCTCTATCACTTCGGGCGCGGCCTGGTCGACACGCCCAACGATTTTGGCCGCGGAGGCCAGCTCCCCTCGCATCCCGAGTTGCTCGATTGGCTGGCGAGTGAATTTCGGGACGGCGATCAGTCGTTCAAATCGCTGCACCGGCTCATTTGCACGAGTGCGACGTATCGCCAGTCGAGCGCGGAACGACGCCCCTCAGACGGAGTACAAGAGGCGTCCGCGGCGCCCGCCGGGACGAGGGATCCGAACGCTCTGGACGCTGACAACCGCTTGTTGTGGCGCATGAACCGTCGGCGGCTGACCGCCGAGGAAATTCGTGACGCCACATTGACCGCGGCGGACAAACTCGACCTGACGATGGGAGGGCCCGGGTTCATGGACTTCGTGATTGAGCATCCCGAGCACTCGCCGCACTACGAGTACCATTTGTACGATCCGGACGATCCGAAGACGCATCGCCGCGCGGTTTACCGCTTTTTAGTTCGGTCGCAACCCCAGCCTTTCATGGATACGCTGGACTGCGCCGATCCTTCGACTTCGGTTCCCAAGCGGGAAGAAACGCTGACGTCGCTCCAAGCGTTGACCATGCTCAATAACCGTTTCATGGTGGCCATGGCGCGGCGTTTTGCCGAACGTCTGGAGCGTGACAAGTCAACGTTGCCCGAACAACTGGCGTACGGGTTCCTTTTGACCACATCGCGCGATCCCGCAGACGACGAGTTGCAGCCGCTCGTGGCGCATGCGCACGAATTCGGACTTCCCAGCACATGCCGCGTGCTATTGAACATGAATGAGTTTGTCTTCGTCGATTAGTACGCCTAAACAGCGCTGATTCGGCCTGGATCCATGCATCACGCGCGAGAGTCCCCAAAAAGCACCACCTTATGCACCCTACGCAAACAACCCGGCGAGATTTTCTGTGGCGCTCCGGCGGAGGTCTGGGAGGAATTGCGCTGGCCAGTCTCTTGGCCGAAGACGGCTTGCTCGCAGCGCCGGCGTCGGGCTCGGGAGGCGTTGCCCAAGTGCTCCATCATCCGCCGAAAGCCAAGCGTGTCGTGCAGATGTTCATGGCCGGCGCGGCCAGCCCGGTTGACTTGTTCGATTTCAAACCTGCGTTAGAGAAGTATCACGGCAAACCGTCGGACTTTGGTGAGAAGGTCGAAGCTTTCCAGGATGGGCTTGGCCCGTGGATGAAGTCGCCCTTTGCTTTCCGCCCCTATGGCGAGTGCGGCAAGATGCTCAGCGACGCCGTCGCCCCGTTGGGCGAATGCATCGACGAAATTGCGTTCATCCACAATTTGGTCGGAACTACCGGAGTTCACAGCCAAGCCACATACTTGCAAGCCACAGGCTTTCAACTTCCTGGCTTTCCAGGCATGGGGGCCTGGGTCAGCTACGCCTTGGGAAGCATGAACGAGAACCTCCCGGCGTTTGTTGTACTGCCCGATCACCGCGGCTACGCCTCAAATGGCCCCAAGAACTGGCATGCCGCGTTCCTGCCGGCGCAGCATCAAGGCACGGTCATTCGACCAGGGGCGACGACGCCGATTGCCGATTTATTTCCCGATGGGGGCGAAGAATTTATTACCGCCTCGTCGGAAGCGGCCGGAAGCGAACTATTGCGCCGCTTGAATCAACGTCACCGCGAAGGCCGTGAGGGCGACTCGCGTCTTGAAGCGCGCATCCGCTCGTACGAACTGGCGGCGCGCATGCAGCTGGCGGCGCCCGAAGCGCTCGACATCTCTCAAGAGCCGGTCTACATCCTCAAGATGTACGGCTTGGACCATGGAAAAACCGAGTTCGATAAAGAAATCAACGAGGTGGAGGAAACCGATTACTTCAGCCGCAAATGCCTGACGGCCCGCAGGCTGCTGGAGCGTGGCGTGCGTTTCGTGCAAATCTGGTCGGGCAATGACAACGGCTTTCCTCGGCGCAATTGGGACTCGCACGAAGACATCGAGCGCGATCACCTCCCGCTGGCGCGCGGCATGGCGCGGGGCGCTTCCGCCTTGATTCAAGACCTCCGACAACGGGGAATGTTGGACGATACGATCATCCTGTGGACCACGGAATTTGGCCGACTCCCCTCGACCCAAGGACAAAAGGGGCGCGACCACAACCCCTATGTGTTTACCAACTGGCTTTGCGGCGGCGGGATCAAGCAAGGCGTCACGTATGGCCCTTCGGATGAATGGGGCTACAAGCCGTTGGACCGCAATCATCCGACGCGCGTGTATGACGTGCATGCGACGGTGCTTCACTTGCTGGGCATTGACCATGCGCGCCTGACCGTGAAACACAACGGTATCGACCGTCGCCTGACCGATGTTCACGGCCACGTCCTGCACGACCTCATTGCCTGACGAACACGTTCGTCAAACTCGCTGATTGACGGCACGACCCCGCTGATGGCATGGCGTCCCAGTTCGTGAGGGGCCGAACGCACCGCTTTCCGTGGGAACGCATCGAAGCGCAGTTGCGATCAAAAACGCAACGTTTGGCCGGCGCGTCGCTCCGGGCGACGCGGCCAAGGGGGGTTGTGCGGCGCCTCAGAATACAAAAAATAATGGAGTCAAATCGAGGGATTGCTTCACGCGCACTCTTCAAAGGGCAGCCACGGATGAGCAACTTGATCATTAGCGTTTCCGGCCTGCGAGGCGTCGTAGGCAAAAGCCTTACGCCCGAAGTCGCACTCCGCTATGCGTGTGCGATGGCGACGGGTCTTCCCGACGGGCCAATTGTATTGACCCGCGACGGCCGCGCTACCGGAAAAATGCTGGCCGATGTGGTGCGCGGCGGGTTGTGCGCCGCCGGACGCACCGTGATCGACGCAGGCATCGCCGCCACTCCAACCACCGGCGTTCTGGTGCGCAGCTACGCCGCGGCGGGGGGCGTGCAAATTTCGGCCAGCCATAACCCGGCGGAGTACAACGGTTTAAAGCTCTTCTCGGCGCGGGGGCGGGTCCTCGACTCCGCCGCCGGCCAGCAAGTGCTGCGTCGCTATGAAAGCGGCGACATTGGCTGGGTTGATCATACGCTGATCGGTGATGTTCGTCCTTGCCCTAACCCCCATGATGAACATTTGCGCCTGGTTCTGAAGACGGTCAATGTCGAAGCGATTCGCGCGCGGCGTTTCCGTGTACTGCTCGACTCGAACCACGGCGCTGGCAGCGTCTTGGGACGAGCGTTGCTCGACGCGCTCGGTTGTGACGTGACCATTCTCGGCGGCGAACCGGATGGATTATTTGAACACTCTCCCGAACCCATCGCGGAAAACCTGCAAACGGTTTGTCGCGAAGTGGCCGACGCGGCGGTCGATGTCGGCTTTTGCCAAGACCCCGACGCCGACCGTTTGGCCGTAATCGACGCATCAGGCCGCTATTTGGGAGAGGAGTATACGCTCGCGCTGTGCCTGGATCATGTGCTGCGGCTGCGCCCCGGTCCGGTCGTGGTGAACTGCGCTACGAGCCGGATGAACGAGGACATTGCCGCCAAATACGGGGCGCCGTTTTTCCGCACGCCTGTGGGCGAAGCCAATGTTGTGGAAGTGATGCTCACGCAAATGGCCACCTTCGGCGGCGAAGGCAACGGAGGCCCCATCAATCCGCAAGTGGGTTACGTGCGCGATAGTTTCGTGGGCATGGCGACCATTCTCGACGCGATGGCCGCGACCGGCAAGACTGTGGCCGACCTGGCCGATGAGTTGCCGCGGTACGAAATTCACAAAACGAAAATGGCCGTAGACGCCTGCAAGATTGCAGGCGTGTTGGCGGCGTTAGAACAACGGTTCGAGGGGGCTACGCCCGATTATCAAGACGGTTTGAGGCTGAATTTCGACAAGAGCTGGCTCCTCGTGCGGGCCAGCAATACCGAGCCGATCATTCGCGCCATTGCTGAAGCCGAAACCGCCGAAGAAGCCGTCTGCCTTTGCGCCAAAGCCGCGGAGGTCATTGCGAAACATTGATGCCCGAAATGCAAAACCGTAGCCAGGCGACGAAAGGCCTGAAGGTGTATTGTCCAGGGCGAATATCGAACGCGTAGCGTAAGGTATAAAAAAGAAACTCCTCGCTCCCGGCAGGTGCGCCGAGGCGAGGAGCCTGTGTTTTGGCAGGGTGCGCCGAACTGAGGGCAGTTAGCCCACCATTTCCTTGAGCGCCTTCAGAGGGCGTACTTTAACGGCGGTGCTGGCCGGCTTGGCGTTAAGCCATACTTCTTCACCCGTGGCGGGGTTGCGGCCCTTGCGCTTCGGGAGGGCTTTCTTTTCGACACGCACGATCTTGCACAGCCCCGGAATCGTGAACTGGCCGACGGCGCCCTTCTTCATGTTGTCGTTGATTTGTTGGGTCAGCGCTTCTAATACTGCGGCTACGTCCTTCTTGCTCAAGCCCGTGCTCTCGGCAATGTTGGCGTAGATTTCCGACTTCGAGGGGGCCTTTTGAGCGGCCTTCGCCATGGTGACGACCCTTTCGTGAAAGTGAAGTGATTTGTTCGCGTCTGTTGTAAAAGACTGGGAAATTAGAAAATCCTTCCCGCCGCTTTGCAACCCATGATGAGCAAAAAACGCGGGAAATTCAAAAGAAAATGGGGCTTTGCGGCAAGTTTTCCGCTTTTTCCAACTTCTCGGACCCGTTTTGACGCGATTGGGCGGACGAGCGGCAAGATGGGGCCCGCGTCCCAGTGCGACCCCAAAATGGCTCGAACGCTAGTTTTCCGATCTCTCTCAGGCGGGTCAGATCGCCGTCAGGCAAATCGTTGCCCCCGCGTACACAAAGGAATAAGATAGGCTACCAGTGAGGCTGCGCCGTCGCCCTGCGCGCGGAGCGCCCGCTGCGATTTCCCCCTCCTCGGGAGCATATGGAATGAGGATGGATCGACTACCGTGCGTTGGAAGTTGGCGTCGCCCACTGTTTTCCACCCTAATTAGGGGTGCTTTCTTTGGCGTCATTTTTTGTTTCGCGAGCAGCCCACCCCTTTGGGCTCAAGTGATTTTCGGCAATCCTCGCCCCGAAGGAGAGGAGCGAGACAACGTGTTTGTCTTGCCCGACCGCGAGTTGCGGCAACTCATCGAGGGAGCGAAAGAGGCCATCGCGCAACAACGCTACGGTGATGCCGTGGATGCGCTCAACCAGTTGTTAGTCGATCCTCAGATGGAGGACTATTTCCTTGGCGACTCGAACGACGCGACGCAACTCAGCCTCAAGGCCGAAGCGCGTCGACTGCTGGGAAACATGCCCCCTGGCGGTCGTGAAGCCTATGAACAAAAACTAGGACGCGAAGCCAAGCAACTCTTGGACGAAGCCGTCCAACAGGCGAACCCCGAACAGTTAGCTCAGGTCGCGCGGCTTTACTTCCATACGCAAGCAGGTATGGAAGCCGCCATGTTGTTAGGCCGTTATCATCTCCAACGCGGCCGACCGCTGGCTGGGGCGTTATGGCTTAAGCGGTTGGCGGAAGCGTCACAACAAGCGTCTCAGCACGGGGCCGCCTCGGCGCCGTATAACCCCAGCACGAAGTATGATCCAGAGATGTCGGTGCTCCTGGCCGAGTGCTGGCTTGACGCCGGTTTGCAGGAAAGCGCTCGGCAAGTCCTGGTCGATTTGAAGCGACGTTCGCCGAAGAGCCGCGTACGCATTGGCGATGAGCAAACCGCGTTGTTCACCGCCGACGCCGACGCGCTGGAATGGCTCGGGCAAGTTGTCGCGGCGCGTCGCGAGAGCGGTTCGCTGCGGGACGCCGATTGGACCCTATTTCGGGGCGATCCCGCCCGTAACGCACAAACCGCGGGCGGCTTTCCCTTGCCGCAGTTCATTTGGAAGGCGCCGGTGTCGAATGACCCAGCCGACGTCGACACCATTGCACGGATCGACAAGTCCGAGTTTCGCAGCGCGCAAGTGCCTGCGCTGCCGGCGGGACAACCGCTGGCTGTGGGCGATTTAGTGGTCATGCGCACTCCGGAACAAGTGGTGGGCGTCGATTTTCGGCAGGGCAAGCGCGTCTGGCTGTTTCCGCCTCCCAACTCCATCTTCGACCGTTCGCTGGAAAGCGACGACTCGCTGCCGACTCCGCTAGCGGAAGACGAACAGCGCAAAGAGTTAAAGCAGCGCATCTGGGAGGATGCGCCGTACGGGCAAATCAGCAGCGACAGTGAAGCGGTGTACTTTGTGCATGATCTGGGCTACGCCTTCGAGGGGATGCGTCAAACCCTCGTAGGCCAAGGAGGATTTCGCATTCCGAATCCCAAAGCGCCCAAGTCGTTCAATCAGCTCGTGGCGCTGGATCTTCGAGGCGAAGGCAAGTTGCGCTGGATTGTGGGGGGTGAGAATGGCGAGAACGAACCTCGGTTGGCCGGCGCTTTCTTCCTCGGGCCGCCGTTGCCGCTATCGGGGCAACTTTACACCCTTGCGGAAGTCAACGCCGAGATCCGTCTGGTCGTGCTGGACGCCGCCACGGGACAGTTGCAATGGGCGCAGCAATTGGCGCATGTGGATCCCTCGGTGGAAACCATCATGTATGACGCCTATCGTCGACTGGCGGGCGCCACGCCCTCGTTTGCCGACGGGGTGCTGGTGTGTCCCACGTCAGCCGGCGCGGTGGTCGCGGTCGATGTCGCCGCACGATCGCTGTTGTGGGGTTATCAATACCAACGCAATGCCGTCAGCCAAAACGCCATTGCCGGCATGATGATGTACAACGCGCAATCGCCGGAAATGGGCAAACGTTGGGCCGATGGTCTGGCGGTGATTTCCGAAGGTCGCGTGCTGATCACTCCCGTGGAATCGGAATTCCTCCACTGTTTGGATTTGCTCACCGGTGAAATGGTCTGGCAACAACCGCGCGGCGAATCGCTATTTATTGGCGGCGTCCATGGTGGTCGGGTCGGCGTGGTCGGCAAGAGCCACATTACCGGTTATGACCTGGCTACTGGTAAGATTCTTTGGGAGCAAGGGGCCGGCCTTCCCACAGGGCGCGGCTTCGTGAGCAACGGCGATTACTTCCAACCCGTTTATCATGGTGCTTCGAACGATAAGGATGAACAAGGCTCGCGTTTTGAGCTATTGCAGCTCGATTTGCGAACGGGCGGCGTTGAGGCCCGCGTTGAAACCGACGTACCACTGGGCAATCTGATTTGCCATCGCGAGCAAATCGTCTCGCAAGGCGCTCAGTGGGTTGGGGCGTTGTACCAGGTCGAGCCACTGCGGCAGGTCGTGGCCGAGCGTTTGGCGTCGAATGAAGACGACGCCTGGGCGGTCGCCCGGAAAGCTCAGCTTTTGCGGCACGATGGCAAGGACGACGAAGCGCTCGTCGCCCTGCGGCGCGCGTATGAGTTGGACAACCAAGACGATTACACGCGGCAGTTGCTCATCGATACGATGCTGAAATTTCTGGCGCAAGATTTCGCCGCCCATCGCGACTTCGTCGATGAAATTCAGCGGCTCGACCCTACGTCGGATCAACGCAGCGAATTTTTGAGGCTCTTGATCGCCGGTTACCAGAAGACCGGAGAGTTAGACAAAGCCTTTGACTCGGCGCTCAAACTGGCCGGACTGGAATTGCGCGAAGGCGTTGGACCGGCCCGACCGCCGATGGATCAGATTGGCGCTCATCTCACGGTGCGGCGCGATCGCTGGATTCGCGCCCGGTTAAAGGAACTAATTGACTCGGCGGAAGCCGAACAACGCGCCGCGATCGACGCCGTTGTCGCGCAGCGGTTGGAAGAAGCCCTCGCTGCCGATGCGCCTTCTGCGTTGAATCGTTTCATCAATTACTTTGGGTCGCATCCGTTATCCGATCGGGCTCGCATGCGCCTAGCCGAGAAAGTGATCGAATCGGGCGGTTTCCTTGAGGCGGAACTCCTGCTTGTGCGGCTGCAAGATGCAAAAGATCCCGCCGTGGCGGCGCCCGCGAACTTCGCGCTGGCGCGGCTCATGGAGCGAGCCCAACGTTGGAGCGAAGCCGCCCATTACTATCGCCGGCTCGAACAATACTGGCCAGACGCGATCCTGGAAAACAACCAGACTGCGACGCAGCTCTTAGCCGCTATCGGTCAGGATACGCCGCTGGGGCAAGCCTTGGCCGGCAGGCATGTCTGGCCGACGGGCCGCGTAGAGTCGACGCCCACCGAGGACAAACTCGCCAATAACTCACCCTACCAAAAAGTTTTTCCCATTCCCCTGACCCAGTCGATCGGCGGACTGCCCGCGGGAGTGCGCATTGCGTACGATCCGCCGCAGAGCCAATTGGTGTTGCGTGACGCAGACGGCCGGGAGTTGACGACGATTTTCGTGGCGAACCCGCATCAAAGCATGCGGTATCCGATGAATCCGTCGAGCAGCAGCGTGTACCACGCCAAGGCGCATGGCCATCTGGTGTTAGTGTCTTTTGGCGCTCAATTAATGGCGTTCAACACGTTGGACAGTGGGCAAGGCGCCGGCGAAGCGACCTTATGGTCGGAAGACGTCGACCATGAACCCGACAGCAACATTCGCGGGCAGCGCATTGCGCAGGTGCCGCAGCATAATCCTTGGGGCGACACCCTTTATTTTGCTGCGAATGGGTCCGTTCCTATCGGAAGATTCGGCCCCGTCAACGAGCATGGCGTGTGCTTGCAACGACGCAGCGAACTGTTGTGCGTTCATCCGCTCACGGGCGAACCCATTTGGACGCGGGAAAACATCGAACCCGGTTCGGAAGTGTTTGGCGACGAAGAATATCTGATCGTCATTCCGCATGACGGCCGCCAGGCGATGGTGCTCGGAGCGCTCGACGGAGCGTTACTCGGCCATCGCGACGTACCGGCGCGCAGCAATCGCTGGACCACACTCGGCCGGCGCGTGTTGAGTTTCCGGCAAGAGTCGAAAGAAATGAAGTTGCGCATGGACGATCTGGTGGCCCCCTCGCCGCAAGACTGGGAACGTTCGTTCGCACTTGAATCCAAGGGTTGTCTTGTGGAGCGGGACAAGCTGGCGGTGCTCGAGCCCAGCGGCAAGTTTACGCTCCTTTCTCTTGTGGACGGAGCAACATTGATCGAAACGCAATTGGAGCGAGAACGTTCGCTGAAGAGCATCTACGTGCTGCCGTCGGAAGATCAGTACCTGCTCTTTACCAACTCGCTGTACCGTGAAGACGGCGCCGTTTCCTATCAGCCGCCGGCCATTCCCGATGCGCCGCTGGTGAACGGGCGCATTTATGCGTTTGATCGCGTCACGGGGAAATCGCTATGGCCGTCGCCAGCGTTCGTCGAACAATGGGGCCTGCCACTCGATCAACCAACAGGAACGCCCGTACTGCTGCTTATGCGGCGAGAAATGCGCAGCGGCGGAGGCGGCGCTCATCGGAATGCGTTGGCGGTAATGTGCCTGGATCGACGCGATGGTACACTGATTTACGAAAAGAACGATATGGCCGCGAACGCCGGCATGGGCAACGATAAGTACACGCTCCAGGCCAACCCCGCGGGCGATATTGTTACGTTGGCGCTTCCGTATTTGGGCGTGACCTTCCGCTTTACCGACGAGCCCCGACCTCCGCAACCGCCTGTTGAAACCGGCGTCTTAAGCATGGCGCCGCCGCCTGAGGGCGCGGTGGTCAACGCGGGGCCATTCTATCGTCCGGTTCTGCCGCCGGGCGTTCCGGCGGTTCCACCTCCTCCGGGAATTGGACCGCCTCAAGCAATTCCCCAGGGAGTCCGGCTGAACGTAGGAGGCCGGCTCATTCCGCTGTTTCCCGGCTTGCCCCAGCCGCAACAAAGGCAACCTTGACCAAATGAGCGCCGAACCTCGACGCGGTCGATCCGCCTGCGCGAGTTACTCAGAAACTGTGAGCCAGCGATAGTTCCATAACGGATTGCCACAGACGCGACACTTCTCACTATTTTCTAGCGGCGCGCCGTGGCATTCGTGGCAGTCTTGAATCGCAGGAAGCCAAAACATTTGCTGGTTGCGCAGCTCGTTCGCATCCAGCGGATGTCCAAACGCCACCGCAGTAACGATATCCACGGCCAACGGATACAGGCGATAAAGGACAAGCGGCGCTCGGTGCGCCTCGGGGTACACCTTTTCCAGGTAGCCCGAAAACGCCAGTCGTCGTTCGTCGTCGTTCAGCGCAAGATAACGATCGAGGCGCTTGCGGACCTGGGGGTTCTGAGCGTAGTCGCCAAGCCGCAAACTGGCCAGCCACGCCACGTACCAATCGCGATCTTTAACATAGCCCCGCGCGTGCGCGCGATAGGCCGATTCGGCAATCTCAAAGAGTTCAATTTCAACTTTCGCCGCCAGTTCGCTCTTGAGAGGCGAAATGGGCAGGAGCATCGAATCGGCGCCGATCTTCGATTCAACATCCTCGTGAATGCGCGTAAACAGCAGGTTTCGTAAGGTTGTTAAGCCATCGGCCAGGCTATTCACCACCTGCATGGCGCGCTCACGGTGTTCGTGTTCGCCCAGCAATCGCCCTGCTTCTTCCCGACGCACGGCGCAATCTTTCAAATCCATCACGCGCCCCCGCTCCCATTTTGAGTTGGCAGTCCAGCAACGCTAACCGCCATCATCGCGGGGCAAACCGCATTTGACAATCCTTCTTCAATAGGAATTTATATAAAGCAAAGGCGCAACTTCCGCATTCCACTCCGTCAAAGGTTGCTAACCGCCTTGGCAACGATTTGACCCAGGCTCGCAAGCGAATATGATGGACCTTCCATTTTGCCCAAACGGTACAGAACTCAATCAACCGCCCAAGTGACGCACTCGGCTTGGTTTTGAACAACTCATATTCAAGTCGGCCTCTCCACACGTTACCAGCCCGCTCATTTCGACAGTACAACATCCTATCGGACAGTACGAATTCGTTTTGTCAGGACCTTCGCGCCATTGCCCCCATTTTGACGACGCGTCGCGCACTTGAACAACAAGCCCCCCTTACGCCACGGGTCGATCTTCCACTTTCTCCGCTCGCCCCCACCTACTTTATGTCTCGCTGCATTGTTCGTCCCGATCACTTGGACTTGGATTCGCCCGGACGGCGCGATTATTGGGTCGCGCTGGAGCATGACAGCATCTGGGGAGATCATCTCCTGCCGCTGACCGTGTTCGTTGGTCCGCACGCACAACAGGGCGAAGGATTGGTCGCATTCGGTTCGAATCATGGCAATGAGTATGAAGGCCCCGTGGCGATCAAGCATCTCCTGCGCGAGATCGACCTCGAACATGTCACGGGACGCATCATCCTAATTCCCGTGCTGAATCCGGCCGCGTTCTGGGCCGGCACACGCGAAAGCACCCTCGACGACGGAGTAAACCTTAATCGGGCGTTTGTCGACGGCGCGGGAACCACGCCAGCGTTGGCCGGCATCACCCATCGCATTGCCGCGTTCGTGCGGCAATTCATCTGGCCGCGGGTCCACGTCGTGCTTGATCTGCACTCCGGCGGCGATGTCGCCCGCTTTGGTCTGTGCGCCAGTTTTCATCCACTTGATGACCCGGAACTGACGCGCAAAATCGAAAACACGGCGCGTTGGTTCGGCGTGCCGCTGCTCATGGTGTATCAAAACATGACTCCCGGGCTGCTTCCCAGCGAGGCCGAGCGATTGGGCAAAATCACCGTAGGCACCGAACTTGGCTGGGGACGGGCGGTCAACGCGGAAGGCGTGCGTTACGGCAAACACGGCGTGCGCGCCGCGGCCATTCATCACAACCAGATGCAGGGCGAGATTGCGCCCATCGGCTATCATCAGGCCGGCGCGCAGCGCAAGCTGGAAGTCGTCGACCGCGCATGTTACACGGTAGCGCCTTTCGCCGGTCATTATGAACCTTTGGTCGAGTGTGGGTCGGCAGTTCGGCGCGGACAAACGGTCGGCTTGCTACATGACTTTGACCACCTCGATGCCGAGCCGTGGCCCGCCGTGGCGGGTGTGGAAGGCGTGGTGCTGGCTCAGGCCTGGGTCGCGCCCGTCGCGCGAGGTCAGCATGTCGTGGTCGTCGGCCGTGAGATTGGCGTTTAGCAGCCCCTCACCCCCCGACTGGCGTACTCGGCCGCTTGACGTATGCTGGGCGCCTGACGATGATAACGGTAAGCGCCGCAAAATGTCCCCGCCTCAAGGCGCTTTCGATTGGAGCCCACCACTGTTTCCTGTCGTTGGAGCGCTGCTTGTCTCTTGGCTGACCCACGACAAGCCGCCGCTTGTTTTGAGAATAAGGACTTGGAGCATGAGTCGTCCTTCCTATTCACCGTTCATGCGCCGTAGGGGCTGGCGAACGCTAGCTGCGGCGTTGTTGACCGTTGCGGTCTCAGGTCGCCTCTCGGCGGCGCCGCATCCCGATCCGCTTCCCGTGCCAAACGCGGAAGCCGCCAGCGAATCGGAGATGAAGCCCTATTCGGAGGTGATCGAACACACCACCGCCAAGATTGAGCTGCTTCCGATTCCGGGCGGTCAATTCATCATGGGTTCGCCGGAAAGCGAAGAAAACCGCGGTGAGGACGAAGGCCCCGCCCACCAGGTGACGGTTTCGCCCTTCTGGATGTCCAAGTGCGAGATCACGTGGGACGCCTATGAAGTGTGGATGTCGGACATGGACATCGCGCGGCGGCAAGTGTTCAGCATCGCCCCCAACACGCGCGACAAGCTCGCCGATGTGTTCCAGTTGTCACGCCCCACGAAGCCTTATACCGATATGTCCTTCGGCATGGGGAAGCGCGGCTTCCCGGCCATTTGTATGTCGCAACATGCGGCCCGCACCTTCTGCCAGTGGCTCAGCGCCAAGACCGGCCGATACTACCGTTTGCCGACCGAGGCGGAATGGGAATACGCCTGCCGCGCGGGGACGAACACGGCCTACTCGTTTGGCGACGACCCTTCCGAGTTGGACGACTACGCCTGGTACATCGAAAATTCAAACGAGAAGTATCAGAAGGTTGGTCAAAAGAAGCCCAACCCCTGGGGTCTGCACGACATGCACGGCAACGTTGCGGAGTGGGTGCTTGATCAATACACCGAAGATTACAGCGACCGCAAAGGCGGTGAGAAAGACCCGCTGGTGGTTCCCCTGGAGCTCTGGGGGCGCGTGGTGCGCGGCGGCGGTTGGGGCGATGACCCCGAACGCCTCCGCTCTGCCGCGCGGGATTTGTCCGACGAGCAATGGATCGAACAGGATCCGCAGGTGCCGCAAAGTATTTGGTATTTGACCGACGCGTTGCACGTCGGCTTCCGAATTGTTCGTCCTTTGTCCGAACCAAGCGACGAGGAAAAAGCCGCCAAGTGGGACAAATCCGAACCGGTTCAAGTCGATCGCGACAACGCCGCCAACTGGATGAAAGACCACTAACGGGTAAACCCGCCGTAAGGCGGTTCATTCGAAGTCTCGCCGCTTGCGGCCACTCGCCGCGAGCGTGGCAGGCAACTAGAGTAGTAACCGCGGCCCGAAGGCCGTCGATCGCCGGGCGACGCCCATGACCCCACGACGACCATAACCCTGGTCACACGGCTTCGCTATTCATTACCCCTACCTCAGGAATGCTCTGTATGAGTAAGAAACCTCAGGCTAATTCCCGCCGAGAGTTTTTAAAGGACGCCGGCGCGCTCGCCGCCGCCGGAACGCTGGTCACCGGCGCCGCGCGGTTCGTGCACGCCGCGGAGGACAACACCGTGCAAGTCGCGCTCGTCGGTTGCGGCGGTCGCGGCACCGGAGCCGCCAGCAATGCGTTGTCGGTTCAGAACGGCCCCATTAAGCTCGTCGCCATGGCCGACGTGTTCGACGATCGGCTGAGCAACAGCTTCCAAAACCTGGCCAACCAACACGAAAAGCAAGTTGACGTACCCTCGGACCGCAAGTTCGTCAGCTTCGACGGCTACAAGGCCGCCATGGACTGCCTCAAGCCGGGCGACGTAGTGATTCTGGCCACGCCGCCCGCCTTCCGCTGGGTGCACTTCACCTACGCGATCCAAAAGGGCTTGAACGTCTTTATGGAGAAGCCGGTCACGGTGGACGGCCCGACGAGCAAGCGCATGTTCGAGCTGGGCGAACAATCCGTCAAGAAGAACCTGAAAGTGGGCGTCGGCCTGATGTGCCGTCACTGCAAAGCGCGCGAGGAGTTGGTCGAGCGCATTCGCGGCGGCGAGATCGGCGACATCACCTTGCTGCGCGCCTACCGCATGGCCGGCCCCACCGGTACGGCGGCGTGCGGCCCCAAACCGGAAGGCGTGAGCGAGTTGATGTACCAGATTCGCAACTTCCACGGCTTCCTGTGGGCCAGCGGCGGCGCCGTGAGCGACTTCCTGATCCACAACATTGACGAATGCTGCTGGATCAAAGACGCCTGGCCCGTGCAAGCCAAAGCCTGCGGCGGACGGCACTACCGCGGCGACATGGTGGATCAGAACTTCGACGTGTACTCGATGGAGTACACCTTTGCCGACGGCACAAAGATGTACGTCGACGGCCGCACGCAGCCCGGCTGCCACAATGAGTTCGCCAGCTACGCCCACGGCACGAAAGGTTCGGCGGTTATCTCGTCGGCGGCCCACACGCCCGCCAAGTGCCGCACCTACAAGGGCCACAAGATGACCAAAGACGAATTGACCTGGCAATTCCCGCCGCCGGAGCCCAACCCGTACCAACTGGAGTGGGACAACCTGATCGCCTCGATCCGCGAAGACAAGCCGCACAACGAAGTGGAGCGCGGCGTCAAGGCGAGCCTCGTCACGTCGATGGGCCGCATGGCCGCTCACACTGGGCAAGTCATCACTTACGAAGACATTCTGAACAGCGAGCACGAGTTCGCACCCGGGGTGGACAAACTCGCGCTGGATGGGCCCGCCCCCATCCAGGCCGACAATAACGGCAAGTACCCCATTCCGCTCCCCGGCATCACCGTAAGCGAAGAGTACTAAACGCCGCTCAGTTCAAGAACCGCCAACGGCTCGACGTCCTCGTCGAGCCGTTTTTTGTTCCCGTCCATCAGACGAGCGCGATGAATACGGCCAGCAGAGCCATGAGGGCGAACGTCTTAGGACCCATGCGGTAAGAGGCCGTAAGAGCAATGAACCCCGCACACCACACGTAGCAGCCCACCAGCATCTCGGGGTCGCGCAGCGGCACACTCCACACCATCACAGCAACCACGGCCAGCGCCGCCCCCAGCCGCGCCCCACGGTCGCGCTGTAGGCGCCATAACAACCAGGGCGAAAGCAGCGCGAGTAAGTTCGCCACATTCAGCAGGGTAAACCATCCCAACTGGCCCCAGGCCGAAAGACTGGACTCCTCCGGAAGCTGCCGCTGGACAACCAAGTGATGCGCAATTTCGACCTCCACCATCGCGCAGGCGTGTGCGGCTCGCCAGCCGGGAATCGTCGTGTTGTTGCACCCCTTCATCGCCGGCAAGAACAACGACGCGAAAAATAGTAACCACGCGGCGTAAAAGAATTTGGGCCGATGTCGCTTCGTCTGCACGGGCGCCAAACGCCCCCGAGTATTCAACCAAGACACAAACAGCCCAGCCGAAAGGACCAGCGCTCCCGCCCCGTGATATGCCGCGAGCGCCGCCGCAACAGCCGCCGCCGTAATCAACTCGAACGCGTGCCGCAAATTGAACTGCCACGGCCGCATGCCCACGCTTGGCGCGAACTGGTCACGCTCGGCGCTGCTCTGCTCCGGAGAAGCGTTCTCAGCCGTTGCCGAAGTGGATGAGTCAACAAGACGAGTCATAACCGTCGCGCCAGGCGTTGAGGGCTGTTTGACTGATCCCTGGCGCCGCACGTTTATTCCCCAGCTTCGGGCGTCAGGCGCACTCCTTCTCCCGAAAGCGGGGCCAGCGTTACGCGATAAAAACGGTAGCGGCAGTCATACGCCCCCAGGAACAGGGCGTTCTCGCGCGGCGTTTGCCAATAGTCCGAAAGCGACAGCTGTTCGGGTTTGCCTTGCCAGTTGATGATTTCGCGCCCGTCGACTTGCATCCGAACCGAGTCCTTCCGCACGGTGCAAACAACCTGTGAGATGCGACCCTTTTTCAAGAACACGCCAGGTACGGTGGTCTCGTTGCCGCCCACGTTTCTGCCGTCCACGTTTTCCAGCGCGCTCAAAGGTTTCTCGCCCGCGGCGTAGTTCACGAGCACCAGGAACCGGTTCGCGCCACTCCGCTGGCCGAGAATTAAGCCGTTCGCGTCATCCAGCGGCTCGGCCACCACGGTCAATTGATATTCCTCTGGGGGTTGATAGGGTATCTCTAGCCGAGCCCCATACTGCTTGGGCGACTCAATTCGGCCTTCTTGCCGCCGCCATTCGCCGGCCACACGATCGCGTTGTTCGTCGATCATCGCCAAGAGGTCCACTTCGTCACCCACGGCCGGTGCGTGGTCGCGTAACGCGGGCGGGCTTTCCGCATGAACCACGGGAAGTGGTAACATGTCCGGCTGAGCGCGCACCTGAAAGTAACCCCACAGTTCCTCCGTTTGCCCGTCGGCAAGTTCGACATCGACTCGAAAACTCACGGGCGTAGGACGGTCGAATCGCCCCAGACGCAACGTGGCAGGGGTTGGGCCGGCAGCGACATTCGCCACATCGAGCCAGGGGCCGAACACGTCGGTCTGCACTCGGACGCGGCAGGACCGGATTTCCGCCCCCTGAGGCCACTCGCACCGCAACGCAACGTCCTGCCCTGGTTCGGGAACCAAGGGATCAAGCCAGGCTTGAAACACCGAGAACAAGTCGCGTTTGCGGTCGGCTGGCGCCTTGGGAGGCGTCCAGCCGAGACGCCGCTTCTGTTCGTCATCCAACCAAGACTGGCTGATCCATCCTCGGTACTGGCCGAAGCTCATCACCGAATCGTTCCCCGGTTCAGGATGCGGCAGGCCGATGGTGTGCCCCACCCCTTCGTGATAAACAACGCAGTCCGAGCCAGCGTAAGGAACGCGCCAGCCGTCGGCGCTGACGAGCCCCCAACCGACGCCGCGATCGGCCAGGTACGTAGCCCGAGCGCCGCCAGACTCGGCGCCGGGATGATGCCGTCCTTGGTCAAAGATGCCTTCAAACGCGTAACCATTCTCGGTCGGCTTGACGCGATAAAAATCATCCAGCGGACGCCAGTTCACATCGCTCAAAACCAGAAGTATCGGAAAGGCCGTACGCTCGCCTTGTCCAAACTTCAGCGTGCGATCCACTTCGCGCAACGTTTGAAAAAAGATGAAATTGCCGTCTCCCGCGCGAAGCTGCGGCGTGGTGCGAGTCGAACGGAACGGCTCCGGATGCACTTTCGTCGTCAGGGTGGATTGTCCCTGAAACTCGCGCTGATGAAACTTCTCGATGCGCCGGCAGAAGTAATCGACGCGTTCGCGCCAGTCCGGCAGCGCTGTGCGATCGCGCGGCAGAAAATACGCTACGGTCACTTCAATCCGGTCCACATCATGCTGGCCATCCCAGGTCTTTAACTCACTCCAGGCGGGGCGCGCCGCAAACGCAATCGTTAACCCGGCCAGGACGAACCCGATGTGCGGAAAAAGCCAACTTGCTCGAACCCAGCGCATGCGCGATGTTCCTTGAAACGTCATTACCGACCCAACTCACACCACGGTGTTCTCGTGCAGCCCCATGCGGCGATGAGAGACGCCCGCATCCAGCCGACGGCAAGAAGCCGTTTGACCCAAACAATTTACCGCAGCCGTTTACTTCAACTCGCGAATGCGAATGTTGCGTAGCGCTAACGGCAACGCATGGTCTTGGAACCCGATGTAGCCTTGGTCCGGCCGACCCGCGAGTTTGGGGTCTTTCAGATTCACTTCATTGACCACCTGATCGTTGAGCTTGACCGTCAGTTTTTCGCCTTGCACGGTAATTTGAAAGTGATTCCATTCGCCGGCCGGCTTGGCGACATTCTTCGTAGGCGGAATGCCGGGAATAATGCCGCCTGAATCATGGTCGGTCAGTTTCGCATCCGGGCCTTTCTCGTGCGATTCGTAAATCTGCACTTCAATTCCTTTCGCCACGGGGTTGCTCATGTCGCCCACGTTGAAATAGAAGCCGCTGTTGCCATGGGGTTGCACGCGGTAGTCGAAATCAATCACGAAGTCATCATAGGTTTTGTTCGACCAAAGGTACGCGTCAAAGCGCGACCAGCCTTTCTCGCCGGGCCGCGGGGCCAGCGTCACCACGCCGTGCTCGTCAATGGTCCAATTGCCCTTGGTCGTCCAGTGCGAGTCAAGCTTGTTTCCTTCCAGCAGGTCGACTTGTTCCGCCGCCGATTGGTCTTCTCCCACCACCGGAGCGCCGGTCGCCGCCGCAATGAATACTCCGAGAACGATCGTCAGGGTGCGCCACGTCATCGTCGTTGCTCCTTTTGCCACAAGTCCAGAATCAGAATCCGTCGGCCAAATGTTCCCCTAGATTAACAGTGAAGCGCTACTCGCTGCAAACCTGCCAAGCAGTTGTTCCCTAAGTTTGTGTGCAGGCCATCGCAAGAGCTGTTTCGTCGGTCGGAGCCAAGTTGATTAAAATGGAGTCTCCGCAAGTTCCCCCTGGGTAGGCCGATGAGCTATCCGACGATTCTCTTGCTGACCGACCGTTCCACACATCGAGGGCGTTGGGCCGAGGCTCTGGCCTCGCTGCCGGCGCAGGTCCTCAAAAACGCCGACGACCTTGCGCCGGATGCAACCCCCGATGTGATCGTGACCGATACGCCACGCGCGCATGACGATGCAGGAGTCATCTTCATTGGTCCGAGCAACACCGGTGACGACAACGCCGGCGATGTGTGCTTGCCCGAGGACTGCACTGCACGGGAGTTGCGGCTGGCCTGCATGCTGCTATGGCAAATCGTGCAACTACGGCGCGAGAAGCGCGAAGGCGCTCTCGCGCATCAAGCACTCACTCACATGGTGATGACCGACCCGCTCACAGGAATAGCGAACCGCCGCGCCTGGGATGCGGAACTGGACCGCCGCTGCCGTGAGAAGCGAAATTCGGGTCATTGCCTGGCGATCGCATTGTTCGACGTCGATTTCTTCAAGCGGGTGAACGCCGCCTGCGGCCTGGCCGCGGGCGATGCACTCCTGCGGACCGCCGCGCATCAACTGGCCGCCAGCGTCCGGCCAGGCGATCATGTCGCTCGTTTGGGAGGCGACGAGTTCGGACTTCTGCTCGACAACCTTCGCCCCGCCGCTGCGGGCTCCGTGATTGAACGCGTGCGACGTTCCTTCGCATTGTCGTCGTGCGATGAAACGCCCTTTCCTGTGACCGTAAGCGCCGGTTACGCACTGCTTCCCGGTTCGGAGGCGGCGCCGAATGAAGACTCGCCTGAGCAGCTCTATGCGGCAGCCGCTTCCGCGTTGCAACAGGCGAAAACTCACGGCCGAAATCGCACCGTGGGCCCCTTGGGCGTGTGCGTTCCTCTCTCCGATTAGGAGAGACCTTGCCGTATCGGCGTTGGCGTTCCGTGAGCCTTTTTGGTCGTTTTTCCTCAAGTCAGGTCCATTCGTCGTCGATGTTGCCGACATGGTCAAGTTGCGCGATTGTAGCAGGCATTCCGAATCGGCAACTTGCGAATTGCAAAGGAGTGGCACATGGTAGCCTTGCGCGTCCCAGGTTATGGGCGAGTTGCACTATTGGCGATCGCGGCATTAAGTTCGGCGGGCTGTTCAACATTACAACCGCAAGAGGGCGCCGCGAATCCCTTCGCATGGATGCAGGGAGAGAAACCGGCCGCCGAAGAACCGAAACAACCGACGGGCCCAACCTATACCGTCGAGATTCGCCGCGACGGCTATACCCCGCAAATCACGCAAATCCCCTATACCGAAACTATTCATATCCAAGACGCCTTAGTAAAGTCGGGCGCCACCAAGAAACTCAAACGCATGGAGCTGTACGTGTTGCGCACACCGCCAAACGGCGGCCCGCGACAGCGGCTCACGGCCATGTGGGACGCGGGCGAAGGCCGCGTGGCTTGGGAGTCGGACTACGCCATTTATCCAGGCGATTACATCGTGGCGATCGAGGACAAGACCTCACAGTTTGACGACATGGTCAACCGATTCCTCGGACCGCTCGGGCAGTCCAAATAATCAAATACTTCGAGTGCGTCGGGGCAAGGCGCGGCGGATGGACAAGTCTGACCGCGCTCTTTCTGTTTCTTGATCCTTCGTGCAGCTTCTTCGCCGCCGTGTTTTTCCCCCAGAGGTTGGGCTACACCCGGTCTGATGGTATGATCTAGTTAACCCCACGACGTGAACGAACTCGTCCCGGCGCGACGTTGCGCCGCATTCCTCCCTTCTAGCAGTGCGCGCCCATGGTTTCGTCGGGCGAAAATTACGCCGCCTGGATTCAACCGGACGACGAGACTTTGCTCGATCGCTTCGAAGAAGCATGGAGGATGCGCCCCCCTGCCAACCTGGCTCAATTTGTAGCTCCCAAGGAGGGGTCAACGCCTCCTCTGTCTGGCCCGGTGCTTGAGGAACTGATCAAGATCGACTTGGAGTACCGCTGGCGGCATTATTATGGGCACGCGGCCGCAGCGCCCGTCGCCGTCGAATCACCGTCACCTCAGGGCGCCGTCGCAGGACTGATGCCGCACTTGGCGCGGCTCGAGGATTACGCCGCGCAATATCCTCACCTGGAGCTTTCACTCGATTTGATTGCCGAGGAGTACCGTGTGCGTTGCCGGTGGGGCGATAGCCCGCCGCTTGGGGAGTACATGCAGCGTTTCCCGCAATACACCACGCAATTGCCGGCGCGGCTCTCGCGAGTCGAACGCGAACTGCAAAGCGAATCGACCCATAGCAAGGCCGCGGTCGGCACGCATCGCGAAACTCCTGATGTGCCCGACGACGAGGCGCCGCCGCCCCTGTTGGCGCATGCCGCGGATTCCGAAATGCCAACGATGCATGACCTGGACGACAAAGCCAGGGCGTTGCCCGTTCCCGACATTTCTCAGCCAGGGCCCAAAGCCGCAGCGCCCCCCCTGCCCGCGAAGATCGGCCGATATGAAGTGGTCCGGCTGTTGGGAGAAGGCGCCTTTGGCGCCGTCTACCTGGCGAATGACCCCCAGCTCAAACGTCAAGTGGCGATCAAAACGCCGCATGCCCGGCACATGCGCAATCGCCGGTCGCGCAAACAGTTCTTAGAAGAGGCGCAACTTGCCGCGCAGTTGCGTCATCCAGTGCTGGTGGCCATTCACGACATCCAAGCGAACGAGGAGGAGTATTTCCTCGTTATGGAATACATCAACGGCAAGTCGCTGGCCGATGTGTTGCATGACGACTGGCCTCGCCGGCGCGACCTGCGGTACGCCGCACGGCTCATTGCCGATGTGGCCGAAGCGGTGCATGAAGCCCATAAGCAGGGCCTCGTGCATCGTGATCTCAAACCGGCCAATATTTTGATCGATCGGGAGGGTAATCCTCACGTCACCGATTTTGGTCTGGCCATTCACGAGGAAGACCAACGCGGCCGAGCTTGGGAGATTTCCGGCACACCCGCTTATATGGCGCCCGAGCAGGTGCGCGGCGAATCGCACCGCCTGGATGGCCGGTGCGACGTCTGGAGCCTAGGCGTCATGTTCTACGAGTTGCTGACGAGCCGGCGCGCCTTTGGCGGACGCAAAGTGCAGGATGTGTTTGACGAAATCGTCCACCGCGAGCCCAAACCGCCGCGCCAAATTGACGACGCGATTCCCAGCGAACTTGAGCGTGTGTGCTTGCGGTGCCTGGCGAAAGATGTCTCGGGGCGGTACACCACGGCCCGCGACCTGTGCGACGACTTGCGTCGCTATCTCGAAACGGACATCGCGGAAACGTCGGGCAGCGACTTCGCCCTGGTGTTAAGCCGGTCGTCGTTCCTGCGCAGCGCCTCGGTCATGAGCGCTTCGACGCATCAAAGCAGTGTGGCGACGGCGCTCTCCAACTTGCCACATCCCTCAGGAGCGTTTGTCGGGCGCGAACGGGAAGTGGCCGAGGTGAAACACTGGATTCTCGATGAAAAGACGCCCGTAATGACGTTGCTCGGCCCCGGCGGAGTCGGCAAAACGCGGCTTTCACAGCAGGTCGCCCAGCTTTTGGCGCAGCCGTTGCCCGGCGGTTGTTGGTGGGCCGATTTAAGCGCCGTCACGACCGCCGCTGGCGTAGCCAATGCGATTCTCGCGGCCTTTGGCGCTTCAACCGCGGAGGGCGAACCGCCGGTCGATCGCGTTTCAAGCGTGCTCCAGTACCGGCCGCGGCTGTTGTTGATCATGGACAATTTCGAGCAAGTGGTGGAGCACGCACACGCCACAATTGGCGCATGGCGCCGGCGGGCGCCCCACGTACAGTTCCTCGTCACGAGCCGCGAACCCTTGGGCCTGGAGGGAGAACGGCAATACGAGTTGGCGCCCTTGGCGGCCCCTTCGCCGCATGAAGTTCTCGAAACCGTGGCCGAGGCGGCGCGCTATTCCAGTGTTGAGCTCTTCGTCCGGCGAGCGCAAGAGGCCGACGCGCGCTTCCATCTGAACGCCTCCAACGCGGCCGATGTAGCCCGTATTTGCGCCCAGTTGGAAGGTTTGCCGCTGGCGGTCGAACTGGCCGCCGCGCGAGTTAAGATTCTCAAGCCAGCGCAAATGCTGAAGAAGTTCGATCAGAAATTGCAATTCCTCAAATCAACGCGGCGCGACTTGAGCGACCGGCAAAGGACGCTCGAAGGGGCCATCCAATGGAGCTACGACCACCTGGAGCCCTGGGAGTGCGAAGCGTTCCTGCAAGTTTCCGCGTTTGTGGCAGGATTCTACCTGGACGCCGCCGAGTCGGTGATCGACTTGTCCGACTTCCCCGACGCGCCGCCAGCGATCGACGTCGTGCAAAGCCTTCGTGAGCAATGCCTGCTGCGCACACTGGATGAGCGGTACGAACTGCGTCTGGGCATGTATCAGTCGATTCGCGAGTTCGGCGAACAGAAGCGGCGCAGCACATTCTCGCCCGAGCAAGAAGCCGCGTTGCAAACGCGCCTGGCAGAGTGTTTGATCGGGCATTGTGAGTCCTGGTCTCAGTCGATCCATACGCGTGACGGTTTGGAAGCGATCGATCGCATCGCCCTGGAGACCGACAACCTGTTCGCCGTGCAGGACTGGGCGCTCGCGCACGAACGTCCCGATTTGGCGGCGCAGGCGATTCTCGCCTTGGCGCCTGTTTTGGCGATTCGTGGCCCAGCCGACCAACGGCTGCCTCGACTGCAACGGGCGCTCCAAGGCGCGCCGCCTCTTTGGCAGCCGCGGCTGTTGACCGAAATGTCGTTCGCGTGTCACGCCTCGGGTGATTGGGACCTTGCCGCCTGGTATGCCGATCAAGCCGTCTCGGAATGGCGCACGCGGTTGGCCGGCGGCGCACGATCCGACGCCTCGCCCGAGGAAGCCTTGACGCACGCGGCCCGCGCGCTCCGCCAGCAAGGCGTCATGCGGCGATTGCGCGGCGACATGGAAGGCGCTCTGGCGGCGGTCAAGGAAAGCGAAGAACTGGCTCGTCGCGCCGGCGACCGCCATTGCGTCGCCGCCGCGATCGCGCAGCGCGGGTTTGTGGTGTGGCAACAAGCCGATTTTACCGAAGCCCTGCAATGCTACGCGAAGGCGGAAACCCTCGCGCGCGAAATCGGAGATCGCGCCGATCTTGCGACGATCGCCCGGCAACGCGGCCACTTACGAGCACAACGCGGCGATTATGCGGCGGCGCTGGCCGATTTTGAACAAGCGGAACGCCTGGCCAAAGAACTGAGCGACCGACGCCTGCTGCACCTGGCGATTTCCGCCCGCGGTACGGTTTACTCCGATCAGGGACAATACGACCAGGCGATCGAATGCTTCGACAAGGCGGAGCGTCTAGCGCGGCAACTGGGCGAAAAACGCGGGGTGGCGGTCAATCGTGGCAATCGAGGTCTGGTGTACGCCGACCGCGGCGACTACGAAAAAGCCCTCAGTTGTTACAGTGAGGCCGAGTCGCTCAACCGCGAGTTGGGCGTCACTTCGGGGATTGCGCTGAATATCGGCAATCGCGGCGTCGCCCTGGCCGGACTGGGCCGGCATCAGGAAGCGCTCGATTGCCTGCGCGAAGCCGAACGGTTGCATCACACCATTGGCAATCGCCTGCAAGAAGCCATTAGCCGGGGCGAACGCGGCGCCGTACTGCTTTCGCAAGGGAACGTAGCCGCGGCGCAAGGTTGCCTGAGTGAAGCGCTGGCCACGTTCGACTCGCTGGACGCGGGACATACGCCCGATTACTTCAATTTCCTCGTCGCTTTGGCCTCGGCGCAAATGCAGTCGGGGCAAGTGCAAGCCGCACATGAAGCCGCCGCACGCGCGCAACAACTGGCGGGCGCGTTAGCGCTGACGGCGGAGCATCCTCGTATTCGCGTCCGAGAAAACCTCACGCTGCTCGACCGCCTATCTCCGCGGGCGTAACGCCGCAATGCGTCCAAGCGCGGGCTCGTGGCGTAGACCTTTGAAAGAGTAGCGCGCCGCTTCGCGCTTTCGGCTGGAAAGCGGTTCAACCGTAGAAAGGCGCGAATGCGCGAAATCGCATCTCAATTACCACTTCAACACGACGGGCGTGCCGCGCACGATGCCCAGCATTTCCCGCGCGCTGTCGCCTACAATGGTGAGTTCCAAATGACCGCTCTCGCCCAAGATGGCCAGATACGTCATCGGGGGCTGATTGTGCGCGGCGCCAAAGATACCCATCGTTTCGTGCTCGTCACACACGATGATCAAGTTCTCGTCCGTCGGAACGTTCTTTAGTTGTTCGGCCGTGATGTCGGTGACCAGATTGCCAGACTCACTGTACGACACCACGGCGCCTTCAATTTTTCCCGCCACAGGCAGCCTCCGCCGGGGGTTTTTAGGTAGGGGGTATTGTAAAGGGTCGCCACGCGTTCTCCAAGCCAACAACCGGGCCAGAACGCGGCGGCTCGCACATGCTACTTTTGCGGCGGAGGCTCCCCCCGCACTTTGACGATTACGGCTGTTCCCAGCGTCGCCCCCAAGAGTTGGCGTGCATTGCCGCCGACGACCGCAATTTCCAGACGATCGTTCGACCCCACCAGGGCGATACACTCGCCGGCGGCCGCATCGCCATAAGTGCGAGACAAGCCGACGATCGTGCGCCCGGCGCAGGAAACGTGCACGACGCCAGTCGAGCCCCATGCGGCGAGAAGCTCGGCCAGCTTGCCTTGCTCAAGATTGGTGATGAGGTTGCCAAACCCGTCGATGGCGACGACTTCTCCCTGCCCCCGTTCGGCTTCCCACGCGGGCTGGGGCCAGTCTAACGGCGCCAGCGCCGAGAGCGGTGGGCCTAAGTCGGCCGGATCGGCGCCGCGGCTCAATTGCGCGGCGACGGGCGCCATAATGTCCCGACCGTGGAAGGTCGACGAGACGCTGGCGCCCCAAAACGAGCGATTGCTTAATTCGATCACCTTTGACGCCGCATGGCGCTGGGCCAACAAACCGAGGAGGCCGTTATCCGGGGCGACATAGTGCCGGCCGGCGATCTCGGCGTAAACAATCCGACGCGACGTCCCCACCCCAGGATCGACCACCGCAACGTGGATCGAGTCGGTCGGGAAACGCACGGTGGTTTGCGCCAGTACGAGGGCCCCTTGCCGAATGTGCTGCGGCGGAACCGAGTGGGTCACATCAATCAGGCGCGCCTCAGGCGCCAGCGAAAGGATAACGCCTTTCATCTCCGCGACGTAAGGACTTCCCTCGCCAAAGTCCGTCGTCAACGTGATGAATGGCCTCATCTGCAAGTGCCGCTCCAGATTATGCGCCCGCAGGTCGCGCCTGCTGCAGCTCACGATCCAACTTTTGTGGAAGCGTGTTGTCGAGGTACTTGGCGATCATCGCGCGCGTGTCGGCAAAGAGCTTATCAATCGCCGCTTTGGTGGCTCGGTCGGCAGGAAGCAAGCGTTGTCGAGCGGCTTCCTGGTCCAGTTCGGCTTGAATCTGATCACGCGAGGGGAGCCCTCGCAGCTCGATCAACAACGCTTCCGCTTCTACGAATTTCTGGTCCTGAATGCGTTTGCGAATGCGCAGGGCCAACACTTCGCGTGCAACGACGAGATCCATAATCCGGCCTTGCAGGCCCGCAATGAAACCCTCGACTTCCAACCGATGGTCGTCGTTCATCACATTGACATCGACATGCGGCAAGAATCCCGGCGCTACGGGAAACTTCGCCAACAAGCGGCTGCCGTTCTTGACGTACAACACGCGCACCGGGTGATCGGATTTCCCAATGTCGACCTGGCCGCGCCAGTCGGTTCGGCCGACAAACGCGAGTTCTTCGGCGCCGGGCAGACGTTCGTGAATTTCATAACCCACCAGAGGCTCCGTTGGCTCAGGATCTTTCGGCGACGCCGGTCGAGCCCGTATCGTCATGGTGGTCGCATCGTGCCGGGGCGTCACCGCCAAGCCGTATTTCTCGATGCGGCTTCCGCTCCGGGCGCCCAGCGCGGTGGCGACGCCCGCAATCAACTCGCACTCCAAACGTCCCGCGCCCACGCGTTCTTTGAGCGTCAAGTAAGCCCAGGGGGCAATTTGAATTCCATCTCTCCGCGGTTTGCCGTGCCGGTCATTAAACCGCACGACCGGCAGAAGCACCGTATCGTCCGAAAGAAACGCAGGGCTGTGTTCGTTTTCGATTAACCCACCGGCGCGCTGGCGAACGGTCGCCGACGAACCTTTGACCCACTCGATACGAACAAGCGGACGAAACGCCGCCTCGACGGCTCGGAACGCTTCCAGGGGAACGAGCGACGCATGCGCCGCATGTCGCGAGACGACTTCGCTCCATTGCCGCGTGCGGCAATCCAGCTCGCGAGCTTCGATCAGGAAACCGCCTCGATCGGGCGCCACGCGCAACAGCATCAATTTATCGTGCTTCTGCACGACGTCGGTAAAGTCTGGCGGCGGTGAGGGAGCTTCCGGCGCGGACGCGCCGCCGTTCAAGGGCGGCTCGGCCGAGGCGGGCGCATCGCTCGACGAGGACGAAGCGCCCGCAGAAAGCGCCGCCGTCGACTTTGCGGCAGTCGACGCCGAAGCGGGGGCCGGCGTTTCCTCCGGCGGCAACAGTTGCTCTGTGGTTAACCACTTCAAGCCCGCCAGCATCGCGCCCTGCAAGACTGCCGGCGCCGGCTCGGCCTGCACGGTCCAAGGGGCCAACGCCACTGCTTCGGAACGCTCCTGCAGGGTTCGCAACAAACGCTGCTCCAGTGCGGCGTTCAACTCGGCCGCAGGCGCCAAGGCGGTCCACACCCGAATTTGGTACGGCGAGTAATGCCAAACCGGCTCTTGCGCCTTGACCGACGGCGAAGCCGCAAGCCACGCCGCCAGCAGGAAGGCCACAAGCGCCGATTGTCGAACAAGGAACGGCATCGGGGTTGAACAATTCAATGGCGAAACCGATGGTACGTAATCAACTCGAACACCACACGGCGAACTATTCGGTGAGCGGTCGCGGGACAATCCGCCACTGCTCGATGTCTTGATACAACTGAGCCGGCTGAGGAGTCATGTTTTGTACATTCGCGCGATACGCGTAATGGTCAATGATTTGCCACAACGGAATCACCACCAACTCGGTATGCACGCGCTCGTGCAGTTCCAGCAACCGGCTGCGCGCTTCGCGCCAGGTGCTGGCCGCGTCTAAGTCGCGCAGGGCCTGACGAATGTACGGGTTCGTGATCTTGGCCACGCCTCCCTCGCCGAGAATGCGGCGCGCATCCACCAGCGGTTCGGTCGAGGAGACTTCGGCGTACAGCAAATCATAGTCGTCTTGGTCTGGCCGAACTTTCCCCGGCGGCAACTCCTCCAGCGTGACTTCGATCTGAATTTGTTTGAGTTGCAACTGAATCGCCTGACACGAACGCCGCGCGATTTCCGTGGCAGGATACACCAACTTCAGCACGCCCAATTTGGGCGGCGCCGGTTTGGCTGCCGCATCGGCTTTGGCTGCCGCAGCTTGATTGGTTTCAGGCGCGGCGGCGTCGGACGACTCGGTCGAGGCCGCTGCTTCCGGCGCCGCCGATGCAGCTTGCTTCTTAGCGGCTTCTTCTTCCTTTTTCAACTTGGCTTCATGCAGCTTCTCGATATGCGAGATCGCCAGCGCCCGCAGCACGAAGGCGTGTTGCAAGTTCCACGGGCGCGGCTCCAAGCGAAAGTCGTAGGCGTACGCTTGCGGATCGTTCGCGCCTACGCCCGCGGGAAACGGTCCGCTGACCAGCCGGCAACCGGGAATTTTAGCGCCTTCCAGCAACATCGAATTGAGAATCACGTCACGCGCAATGGCCAATTGCAGCGCCCGGCGAAACGTGCGGTTGGCGAGGAACGGGTTGCGGTCGTTGGGAACCAGCAGATGCACGGAGGGGGCGTCGTATCGGTCGACGGTAATGTTGGGTTGTCCCTGAAGTCTGGGAACATCGGCAGGATAAAGCCGGTCGATGATGTCGATCTCTCCGTTGCGAAGAGCTTGCACCGCCTGGCGGGCTTCCTCGTAACGACGTTCCACCACCACAGCCGGCTGGTCGGGCCCACGGAACGCATAGGCGTCATTACGTACGTACTGCACTTCGTTCGGCCGGGGCGATGGCGCCGGCGTGAACGGCGCAAAAGGATTTCCTGCGGAAACTTCCGCCAGGTAATCGAACGGCGTTTGCAAAAACGCTTCGGGCCGGACATGGGGACGGCGCAGCTCCACCACGACGCTCGAAACGCCTTCGACGGCCAGCTCTCCGGCCAATTGTCCCCAGGCCGGCAAATATTGCGGAGCGCTCGGCTCGGCGAGGGCCTGCAAGGTGCGCGCCACGTCGTATCCGGTGAGGGCGATCGGTCCCGTAAGAAAATCGTTGCTCAAACGAAACCGCAGTTGTAAGTCATCGTCGGTGCGCAGGTATTGGCCCAGGGGGAACCGGTAAAGACCGCCTTCCGGACCGTGCCGTTCGTACTCGGTGAGCATGCGAAACTTGAGCCGACCGGCGCGCCGCGCGGCCCAGTCGTCCAAACGGTTCGGTTCGGGCTCCCCGGAAAGCTGACTTACGCCCACGACCACCAGCGGATACTTTTCCGAAACTTCGGTGGCCAGTTCAGCGCCGCCGGGCAACGTGGGCCACACCCGGATCATGCGCCGCAGCGCTTCGTGCGCTTCGAGAAAATTTCCGGCCGCGACATGCGTTTGCGCCTGATTCTTTTCATTCGTGGCCAATTCGATCAAACGATTGCGCCAGGTATCCAGCGTGCTGCGAATCGGTTCGCCGTGGTCGCGCTCCAGTCGCTGCAAAATTTGCCGCGCCACGCGGTAGTTCTTTTGCGTGTCGATGTATCCTTTGAGCACCTGCCCCGCCACGGCGCCCAACGCCGCCGAGGCGCGCGGATAACTGGGATTCATCGTGTGCAATTCTTCGATGACCGACAGCGCTCGCTCCAGTTGCCCCTGCTGATAAAGACTGCCCGCATTCGCGAACAGAAACGCTTGGAACGCCTCGCTCAAACCCGGTGTTTGCGGATACCGTTCGCGAAGGAAAAGAAAGTGATCCCACGCCAAATCGAACTGCGCCAGGTTGGTGAGCGTTTGCGCGTCTTGCAACACCATTTCCTGAAATTGTTCGTACTTTCCGATGTCTTTCCAGGAGACCTTAAACTTCGTTGCGACTTCGTCCAGTAGTTCGATCGTGAGTTGCTCAGCCGGCTTAGGGCTTTCCGGCTTCTTGCCTTCTGGGAAGTTTTGCGGCACGATCTTGATGACCACGCCATCCGCCAAGGTGAGCCGGTCGAACGGTTCGCCGCGCAGCAGCTGGAACGGCTTGGATTCGGCTGGCGGTTGTTCCGGGGCGGCCTCATCTTGCGCTAAGCCCGTGGCGGCGCGCAACAGCAGCGCCAGGGTGAAAAGCAGCATCCCAGCCGAAGGCCGTAACCCGTATTGCATAACGTGTGAACGTGTATCGCGGTGTGGTCCGGCAGAGTCCATGGTTGTTTTGCTTACTCTCCGAGCGGGGCAAGGTGCAACACGCCGTCGCTGCCGCTGACGAGCAAACGTGACCCGACCACGGCGGGCCCCGCAGCCAGCGGTTCGCGAAACTCCGTGGCGCTCGACGTTTCGCCTGTTTCCGCCGCCACCTTCCACACTGCGCCCTGCACCGAGGCGAACAGGTAGTTGCCGTTCAACTCCCACGGCGGATTAAGCGGCGGTCCGTAGGGCAGCGGCTGAACCCAACGCGGCGCCTCGCCGCCGTCCCATCGCATCAGACGGTCATGCGTAGCCAATAACACGGAGTCGTCCAGTTGATGCGGTCCCCAGGCCAGGCGGCCCGGCAACGGCGTACGTTCAAAGGCGAGTCCCGGTAATTGAAACGTTAATAGCGAGTCGCCCTGGGGCGTGCGTTCCACGCCATACGCGACACCGCCCGCGGTCGCCAGGTTCGAGACGAGGGGCGCTTCCAAGTCGCGTTCGGTTAGCGCCGCCAGGTGCGGCTTCGGTTGTTGTCGCAACACCACGCGATAAATCTTCGGATGGTCGTTGGCGATGATGAACTCTTTGCCGTCGGCCGAAATCGCCGGAGCCTGCCAAGAGACTTCCTGGCCGGGCTCCATGGGCGGACGAAGCGGTAGAGCCAAACTCTCGCCGCTGTCGGCGTCGACCAGATACACCAAACCCGCGCTCGAGGGAACAAGCAAACCGCCTTGAAAGGCGACCGGCGCCGCGGTGGCCCGCCCTTCGGGCGCTTTGAGTTCAACGAGCTTGGGCGGCGCCGCGGCCGATTGTGGATCGACAATTAACACCTGGTTCTTCTGCGCGACTCCCGGAAAGACCCAACGACCGTCCGGCAAGCGCTGTGCGGCCGCGAAAGCCGATTCGTCGGAACGCGCCGCTGGGCGGCGCGGCTGCGTATTCATGCCCGCCTTGAGCACTTCTTGCGTTACCTGGAACAAGTCGCCTTGCGCCGAAACGCCCGCAACCAGAGAGCGTTCCGGATCGGCGATCAAGCCTACCATGGGCGTTCCCAGATCGGCCGTCCAATAAGGACGTAGCGTGTTCGCGTCGGCCGCGGTGATGATCACGCCTTCGGCGTTCGTTTGCCTTCGCGCATGGAACAACACGTTGCCGCGACGCTGCAACGGCGCCACATAAATGCTGCTTTCATCGCGAATGTTTTGCCGCGCCAGTTCGCCGCGGGCGGCTTGAATTTCGTACCGTGTCAGGCGTGCATCGGCCACCCATAGTTGACCTTCCTCGGCCACGCTGTAGCCAAAGGTCGGCTCGCGCAACGTGGGACGCAACTCGGCCACAATGCTTACCGGTTTGGTTTTGTTGCCGCTGTCCACCTCAAACAGGTAGATGCCGCCCAAGTCGGTTACGATCAAGACGCGACGTTCATACACATAAGGCGGAACCACCACATTGCCTTGCAACCGAAACGGTTCTTGCGAAGGGGTGAGTTTTTCCGGTTCGTCGGTCGCAGGCAAAATGTGAATGAAGCAATAATTCGCGCCGGCGTTCTCGGCCACGAACAACTGCCCCCGGCTTTGCACCGGCGGCGTGACGATACTGCCGGCCCGATGATTCAAATAATGCACCGCTTTGCAGTCGAGCGTTTCGGACGACAAGATATACAGATTCGAATGCTCGCCCGGCTGAAACAACAGGCCGCGCGCTTCATCGACCGCAGGGGGCGAACGCAACGGTTGCGGAAACTTGACCTGCCTTTCCGAAGCGCCTGTCTCGGCGTTTACCTCAAACAACAAGCCGGCCTCGGAGGCGACGAAGATCCGCTCGCCCAACACGGCCGGCGTGGCCGCGTTCGACTCCAACGGCAACCGCCATTGCAGGGCGCCCGACTTTCCGTCCACCCGAGCAACCTCGTGGTCTTGTCCGTCGATTAACACGACCGAAGCCCCATTCTCTTGCGCCATCATTTGCGGATGGACGGTCGTCTCCATGCCCACCGGCCGGCGCCAGAGCACGTTGCCCGAAGTTGCGTCTAACCCGTAAACCGCGCCGCGTACAAGGTACGTGATGACTTGATCCTTCACGCCCGGCGCGGGATTTCCTGCCGGAGCGGCGGTGACGACTTGCAGGGATTCGCCCGAGGGAGGATCCTCCAACACGGGTTGCCGCGGCTCCTCGACCAGGGCGACCAACTCGCGTTCTTTCTCGGTCGTTTTGCGAACCGCCTCGATCACGGCGGAATCCGACTCAAGACTGGGGTACGTTTTGATTAGGGCCTTACGTAATTCAAACGCCCGGGGGGTGTCGTTCTTGACCAGGGCGAGTTCGATTTCTGCGAGCGCTTGATCGAGAGCTTTGTCTCGATTGATGTTTCGCCGAGCAATGGCGATGTCTTCTTGAATGGTGTCGATGCGGGCGGCCACGGTTTCGCGCAGCGAAGAGGGGATATACGACGAATTGTTCACCAGCGTCATGGCTTCGTCGGCCCGCTGCACGAATTTTTCGGCCTCCGTCATGCTGGCGGCATTCTTGGCTTGCGTCGCGAAGGCCGCAGCGATGGACGGCAACAAGCTGGCCAACTCCGGCCGACCATGTTCGTTAAAGGCCGCGGGAAGATTCTCAACCGGCGGGTTTTCCATGCCGATCGCTTGATCGATCTCGGCCAATACTTCTTTGGCAGTGGTTAACGCGTGTTCGCCGTTGCCCCCGCCGACCGCTTGACGCAAGCGCGCCGTGCGAATGAACACCCACGCGGCGCCGGCCTGCGGATCTTTGGGAAAACCGGCCAGGAAGTCCTCAAAGATCGAGATCGCCTGCGTGTAGGACTCCGCCTTATACGCCTCGTCGGCCTGTTTAAACACCTCAGTGGCGTTCGTGGCGAAGATGAACCGGAACAGTGCAAACGCCAAAATCGCCAGCAAGATGATCGTGCCGCCGCCCAGCACGATGAGCGGCGTGTCCCACTGGCTTTGACCTTTGACTTTTTGAACTTTGCCAATCGCCTTCGGAGACGCCGCAGGTTTGGCGGGGGGCGCCGCCATCGGATCGGCGGCGGAAAGGTCGGAGGGCGCCGATAAATCGGTCGCCAAGGGGTCGATCGGTTCGAGTCCTCCCCGCGCCGAGGAAGCGATGGCTCCCGACAAACTGGCGGGGTCTTTCACTGGCGTCAAACCGACGCCCGAACCAATCGGCGTGAGTGCGCCCGAGTCGACCGGAGTCAGTCCGAAAATGTCATCGTCGGTATGCAGCGCGGAAGTTTCGCGTTCGGGCTTGCGGCTACTTGGCGCTTTGCCGGATGGGCGTGACGAGGGCGACGAAGGCGCGGCCTTGGGGGGCGGCTCCTCCACCACGTCGAGCAATTCCAGACCGTCGTCATCGGTCGGCGTCAGCGCCGGTTCGTCGTCGACTAGCTCCAGGCCCAAATCGTTGTCGGCGGGGTCTTCCAGCAAATCCAAGCCGCCGTCATCATCCGGCGCCTGGGGCGCTCGCGGCGCAACGGGCGCGCCGCCGCCTTTGACCGGACTCTTGACGCCGTCGTCCATCAGCTTTTTGGCTTGAAACGCGGTAAGGTGCCCTTTGTCGATCAACAACTTGGCGATCTTCTGGGCCGAGACCGTCTTGCGAGCGCCGGCCACCTCTTGGCGCAGCTTCGCCACGAGTTGCATATCGAGCAGCCCTTGCTGCTCTAATTTGTCGAGAAACTCGACCGCATTCATGCGGAGGCACCTGGTTCGTGGTTGCGGCAGTACAAGGCGAGAGGAGTCAGGGTCAGCGGTTCAACCGGAGTCCAGTTCCTCACTAGCTCCGGCGGCTTCCGACCTAGCTCCGGCGGCGGCCGTGTATGGCCCTTTCAATACTCATCTTCTTCTACGGTGGTCAGCTTCACTCCGTCCATGCCGACGGTGGTTCCGGCGTCCATCGCGGCCACCACTTTGTCATGCCGCGCGTCGCCGTGGGCAATGACCATCAATTTGTTCGCGCTGGGGGTCACATCGCGGGCTGTGCGTAATTTGATAATGAGTTCTTGTTCGCTGGGCGCTTCTTCGTCGAACTCGGGGCAAATCACGCGGAAGGTGCTGTTGCTGTCGACCCGCACCGTAATGGTGTCGGTCTCTTCCTCGACCAGCTCCTGGACGGCGCTGGTGCTGGCCTCGTCGATCTTGGGCATGGGCACCGGCAAGGCCTTCTCTAAACTGAACGAAGCGGTGACCATGAAAAAAATCAGCAGGTTGAACACCACGTCGACCATCGGCGTCATGTCGACCTCGCCGTCGGCCAACTGCTTATCGGGGCGCAGTTTTACCGCCTTGGCGATCGCGACCGGCTCGGGGAAACGCGGCTGCCCCGGCGCCGGAAGTCGCGGCACTTCCAGCTTTTCGCCGCACTCGGCGCAAAACACTTCGCCGTCGGCAAGTTCGGCCGGCGCCCACAGCCGCGAATTGCAGTCGGGACAGCGAAAATAGATTCTCATCGCTAGGGTCTTTCCATCACGGCCACGTGCAACTGACTTCCCTCGGTCGTTTGGGCCGATCCTGCGGCTTTCATCACCAGCGACACATCGCGATGTTTGACGCCCGCTTCCGCGAGAATCAACACGCTCGTGATCTGCGGGTTTTCGGCCATTTGCTGTTCGATGTACGCCGTGACTTGGTTCTCTTTTTCCGCCACGTCCGAACCACTCAAAAGGTTCGCCTCGATCTCGCCTTCGCCTTTGTAAATCAAGGCTTCTTCGCCTCCCACGCTGACGGTAAACACCACCGCCGTGGCCACAGGCACCGAGTCGCCGTGCCTGGCGTTCGGCAACGTGATTCCCGAACCGGGATCCATTTTCGAGCAAACGACGAAGAAGATGAGCAGCAAGAACGTCATGTCGATGATGGGCGTGATGTCCATCTCGGAGTCGTCGCGCACGCGGCTTTGCGGCACCGACGCTTCTTCCTCGACCGCTTGCAACGCCGGTTCATCCTCCGGCGCCTCGTGGTTCGAGTCGTCAGCCCAACGTGGATTCATGCGTCTTCTCTCCTGATTGATCTCGCTGCGCGACAACGGGCCGAAACGGTTTAACGCGGCGCCATGACTTCGCGTTCTTTGAGGTTCATTTGTTTGGCGCGCTTATCTTCCCAGGAGCTCATCGCCACGCGAAACGTTTCCAGAAAACGCGTTGTTCCTAGCGTCACGAGGTCTTCCAACTTGCGAATATTCACGCTAATCACCGTCAACGCCAAAATCAGGGGGATGGCGACGGCCAAGCCAACCGCCGTCGTAATGAGCGCCAACATAATGTCGCCCGCCAGGTTTTCTGGCTTGATGTTTTCGGCCGACGCCAATTTGCCGAAGGCGCCCATCATGCCGAGCACGGTGCCAAGCAAGCCAAGCATGGGAGCGCTTTTGATGGCGGTGTTGACCCACGCCAGCCGATGTTCGAAGTCGGCCAGCACGTCTTGTTGAAAGCGCTCTAAAATCAGCTGCCGGACTTTGGAAAACCCAACGTCTCGATTCATGACGCCCAAGCGCACCAATTGGGGCACCACGCGCGGGTCTTGCTCGCACGCTTCGATGACAGTTTGGAAATCATGCCTGAGCAGCGGTTCCTCCAATTGTCCGAGAAACTCGGTTTGAGCTTCTTCGGTCTTGAATTGCATTTTTTTAACGCGGCGATAGACGAGGATGGCGCACCAGGCGCCCCAAAGCGCCAACAGGCCCTGACAGGGATAAATGCAATTGCCGACAAAGATGTATACGTCGTAAAGTTCCATGGACGAAATTCGTGAAGAGAAAAGAGAAAGGCCGTTCTTACCACACTACGCTCACGGCGTTGATCCCAGGCGAATTCGCCCTGCGCGCCCTCATTAGCCCGCCGCGCGATACCGTTGCTCAATCACATAAAACTCAAACCCGCTGCCCTGGGAGCGCACGCCAAAAATCGTCTTTTGCACTTCTTTCAACTTGCGGTTGCCCATGGCCTTGTGTTCGGCGGCCGCGAGCAGGTTCTCGGCTTCCGGTGGAATAAACTGGATCTGAACCGCACTGCCCGTGTTGATGCCCGCTTGCGACAGAAGCTGCGAGTCGGCCTGCTTCATTTCGCCGCTGCGCCAGGTCATATATAAACGTTTTTCCTGATCCGGCGAACCCGTACGCTTCGTCGGCTTGCCGGCCAGATTCGTGGCGTACTCCACTTCTTTGCGCCCGCCGCCAATCACACCGAGTTCGATCTTAAAATAGTCCAGCACGCGCGCGTACTGTTTCAGATTGGACGAAGGATATTGAATCTGCCAACGTTCCGCGCGGGGAATCACATCGGGATCGCCGTCGCCCAGCGGGCCCGGCGGCCGGCTATCGCCCTGCCCCGTGCCTCCCGTGGTGACCGCCTGCACGCCTTCGACCAGCAACAAATTGGCCGAGACGCTCGTCACGGCGTCGGTCACGCTTTCCATCGATTGTTCGACTTGCGGCTCTTCGAACTGTTCTAACTCTTCCGCACCGGGAGGCTCCGGATCCCGCGCGAAACCCGCCGCATGATCGCCGCGTCCGTAGGGCTCCTCAATGTATTCCACCGGCACGGTCTCTTCGACGCGGACCAGGCGCTGCATCAGAAAGACTAAGAACAACAGGACAACTAACCCGCCCAGAAAAATCAGTAGCGAGACGACGGAACTGGCCACCCGCTCATACGTGGACACCCGTAATTGGTCGTCAGCAAGTTTGCTGGTCACTTTGACGGGAGGAGGTGCCGGAGCGGGGGGAGGAGGAGCGGTCGCCATCGTATTCTCGTCGGGGGGTGATCTCCGTTAGCTCCGGCCACAACACCTGTCTGACTACCACCCACGGCTCCGAGCTAGCAGAATTGCGCTCCAGGCCACAAGGAAGGCACACCAAGCCAAGGCAGATCGCGCCCAGGGAGAAATTACCAGCCGGGTGAACTTTGATGGTAACTGCCCCCAACCTCGCTGTCAAGTTAGCGAATTCAACACAAGTCCTTACCAAGCCGAGAGTTGACGCAATTTTTCGGTTGTACGAATCCCGGATTTCGGCGGTTCACGTCGCCGGGCGGCCTCGTGCGGAAAACCCGTTCTTACTCTTGGCGTAGCCGATGCCCGCCTGCGGAGCAAAGGCGCCGTCCCGCATTCCAGGGGTGGTCGTAACCAATCGGCGGCAAAATCATGCCTACCTTGTATTATAACGAACAAATGTACAACTTAATGATTTTGTATCTCTTTGTTCATATTCACTCTTGCTCAAAGCAACTCAGAACACCATCGCTTAACGAAACATTCCACGAATCACTTACTTGCGACGATTCGTACCCGTCGAGATAAAAACTGCGCTGCGGAAAACTCACAGTTGGCGAGATCGACGCTCGGAAATCGCGGCGCAAAAGCCGTTGGCGCCGTCCAAGAGTGCGGCAGGCGTTATCGCCGCGGCAATCGCGGCGTGAGCGCGTTGCGAATGCCGGTCAAATCGAGAAACCGCAAGTCGGCGTCGAGTCGATTTTCTTGCGGCCAATATTGAATGCGCTGGGCGGCGCCGTCGATTTCAATGCCCGTGTTCTGCCGATGCCAAAACTTGGCGTCCTCGCGGCCGCCTTCCAACACCAACAGCCCCTTGCCGCCGTCATACGAAAGCCGGTCGCCATCGGCGGTAAAGTTGACGCTCATCACGTGAGGTCGTCCGGTCGCGGCCAACTCCATTTGCGGATCGCCTTGGGGGTTCACCCCCATTTGCACAATGCTCAACTCATCGCTGGTAAGCAACATGCCGCGCGGGCCGAGTCCGGAGGGCGAGTCGGCGTTCAACCGTTCCTCCCAGCGGGTGACGGGCCCCACCATGGTTTCGACCTCTTTGTGGAAGGTGATCTTCCATTGCGACATATCCTGCGAGAACGTTTGGCCAGTAATCGCTTCTTGAAAGTCAACACGCAGGAAAGTCAGGCCGGGGGGCCCCCCCTGGGGAACAGGCGACGACGGGGCACCCGAAAGCGGACTGGCAAGATTGAAACCACCCTGGCGGACACTTTCAATCCAACCTGGACCTAAGGCGTACAACTGCCCGGTCGCTACATCGACCTCGAGGTTGCGAACGTGACCTTGATCCATCGACGTCGTAACGCCGTTTTGCGCCGTGTGGTTCTCTAACGCTACGCCGTGAACGTCCTCCTTCCGTCCTCCAAACAGCAACCGCGAAACTTCCACCTGCTCCATTTGCTCGGGGCGAGAAAAGTCGAGCGGCTGCCTTAGAAAAGCCTGGAGCGAATCGGCGTGGATAACTTGCCCCTCGCCGCGTGTCTCCACGGCGTCTTCGATCAATACGCGTTTGCCGTCAAAATCCAAGCCTTTTCGCCACTGAACCGTCAGTGATGCGGGACCGCGACCACCCGCCGCCGGCATGCCGGAAAAACGCGTGAGCGACTGCTGACGCAGCGGCAGAGTCAAACGACCAGGGCCGTCGATCCACACGCGGCCTAGGGTTTGATCGACCTGCAATTGCCAGCCCGTGAACGCCATGCCGCGAGAACCCGCTTGGGCCCGGATGTTTCGTTGGGCGTCGCCCAGCACGATCAATTTGAGGCCCGGTCGGCTAGCGCTACGCAACTCGACCAATTCGCCTGAAACGACCAATGGTGTTTCACCGGGCTTTTCCGTGCGAGTTTCTCGTAATAACACGCCCCCCCGAATGGTAGCGTCCTCTAAGGTTGCTCGTTTGCCACGGCGGAGCACCCGAAGCTGCACCAATTCCCCGCGAAGGTCGAAGGCTTGTTGCCGGACACGGCTTTCCCCCTGCGAGTGCAAGGAACCCGGCGATTGGGCCGACGGATCCTCGGGCAACACCGGCGCATCTTCGAACCACACTTCCAGCTTTCGCGTCGCCCCACTTAAGCGCGGCGATTGTAAATCGACGCCTTGTTGGGCGAGCATTCGATCGGGCACGATTTGATACCGCGGTGCGGGGTCAGGCTCGGCCGATCCTTCCGGCTTGCCTGGTGACTCGGGCTTGATGGGAACCTCGCGCAACCACACATGAAGTTCGCCGGCCCGAAAACTCCCGATTTGTCCGACTTGCGCAACCGCCCCGCCAATAATCGAGGCGACGTGGACATCATCATACGGTCGAAGGCGGATTTCCCCACGCCAATTGACTTCCAGCGTCTCGCCGGCAGGGGCTTCCGGCAAATGTTGCGACGTTTTGGGAAGCGGCCCGCGAAACACGCCCGGCCCCGAAGCCCAAAGTTTGCCAAGGCGGTTGTCCGGGCCCAATTCGTACTGCATGCGCGGTGCGGCGAAGTAATGCCCCTGGTGTTCCAGAATGGCGTTGCCCGAAGCAGGCTCTGCGTTCGACCCATCGCCGAGCAATGAAATGCGGCGGTTTTCCAAACGCAGGCGTCCTGCCGCAACGTCATATTCCAGCCGATCGCCTTGAATAATGGCCCCCACGGAAGGGGCGCGCACAAACACCGGATGCCCGACCGCAACTAAACGACGGACGATGTTTTTGCCCATCTCCTTGGAATTAGCGGGCGGCGCGGGCGGGGTTTCTGCGCGAACCTGGCGCAATCCTGAAGGAAGTTGGCTTTGCGGCGGGGAAAAATAGATTTCGAGTACGCGGCAATTGAGTTGATCGCTTGGTCCGTCGGCGTTTAGCCGGTGGACATCCACTTGATCCTCAAAGGACGCCACGTACTCTTCAAAATCGAAGCGGAACGGCCCCAAGCACGTAATTTCCAAAGGCGCCTTCAGGGCTTCCTGGTATTTGTCCGGGCGGGCCGGAGTGCTGACGGACTTCGTCACCGCCGAAGCGAACATATCTTGGGGCGGCGCCTCGAAATGGGCGCGGTCCAAATGGGCCAGCTCCAAGTTGCGCACACCCGCAATCGCAAAAGCGCCCGCCTCGGTCGACCGTCCCGAATTCGCCCGAAGCAATTCAATCGTCAAACCGCGCCCGCTGCCGTAACTATTGCCAAAGCGGAAACTTACGTCATGCGGCGTCCAAACTTTCTGGCCATTAATTTGCACGTTTTGTGTGCGAACTTCCAGTTGATCGCTGCGACTGGGTTGTGTGGGCGGGCTGAAGATACGCACCTCGCCCTGAAGCCGCCCACCGATTGGTCGGCCGATCTCGGCCCGGCGCAGGTCAATCTTCCGGTCAAATTCCAGCGCAGCGCCATCAGGCGCTTGCAACGCTAAGTGACGAGGCGGCTTTCCTTTCTCTCCCGGAATTTCCAGCACCAAGGTGCATGGGTGAATTTCCAAATGGGCGCCCTGCTGGGTGCGGTAATCCAACAACAGCAGCATGCCGTAATCGGTTTCCAGCACCTTCACTCGCGGGTCATTCAATTCCCATGCATCAGGGGGGAACAACGATTCGAGAATTCGTCGTCGGGCTTCGTGATGCGTCTCGGTATGGCGATTCCCTGACGCCGATCCGCCCCGGCTGCGTTGGAAGGTTGGTTCAATCCACGGCGTCACCACGAGCGCGTACATCAAGTACCCAGCCACAACGGCTAAAAATGCGGCGCCGGCGCGAGAAAGACGCGAAAGCACGTGGTTCAAACACCCCAGTCGAAGCGCAATGCCAATTCCATATCCCTAAACCTTGGCAGAAACCTAACTTCCGTATTTTTGAATGAGATCTTCCCAGCGGCGTTTAGCCTTGAGGATCGACTCGATGGCTTCGCGTACTGCCCCCCGACCGCCGGGGAGCTTGGTAACCAACGAGGCTGCCGAGCGCACTTCCGGCGCGGCATCGGCCACAGCCACGGCCAGTCCAACGTGACGCATTACAGGCAAGTCGGGCAAATCGTCGCCAATGTAAGCCACCTGTTCCGCCGACAGCTTCAAGTCGGCCATAACTTGTTGTACCGCTTGGAGTTTCTCTTCGATTCCCTGCCGCAAGACATCAAAACTCAGTTCTGCGGCGCGCGTTTTCACAATGTGGGAGTTCCGCGATGTCACCACCCCGAAGCGGTAGCCGGCTCGACGCCAAAGTTTGATTCCCAGACCGTCGCGCACGTGAAACGCCTTGGTTTCGATGCCTTGGTTGTCAAATACCAAGCTGCCGTCGGTCAAAACGCCGTCCACATCGGAAAGAAGCAGTTCAACCGGCTGACAACGAAGATCGAATTTCATCGACGCTACAAGTCGCAAAAGGTTGGAAGAACACGAGTTAACGATCAGCACCGGCCAGTACCGCAAACAGCCGCCCCGCCCTAAGACCTCTCATTTGACTAGCCCCATCACGTAACGCTATGGCCACGTGAGTGGTCCGCATGCCTTCGATGTACGGCGGTCACAGGCCCATGGTTTTGGTTTACGCGGCTCGTTGGGTTTTGTGCGTCGACTGCGAAGCGGCGTTCTGTGACGGCGCGGACTGTGGGGCCAATCCGACCACATCGGTAATGTCGATCAGGCCACAAGGTCGGCCGGCGTCGTCAATTACGGGCAATTCGCTCAGTTTCCGCCCGGCCAGCAATTCCAGGGCCTCACTCAACCGCACGCCACAGCGCACCGCCTTTGGGTGGCGAGTCATCACTTCGCAAATCGGTCGATCCAGCCGTTCGTCGCGTCGGTCTTCCACCAGGCGGGCCAAGTCGGAATCGGTGAAGATGCCGCTCAAGGCGCCTTCGTGGTCGATCAGCATGATCGCGCCGGTGCGGCGACCTGCCCGCCGGACCGCCGCCAACACCTCGCGGACCGTGTGTGAATCTTCGGCGATGCGGCATTCGGCGGCGGGGCGCATCACCTCCTCCACGCGCATCAGGCGTCGTCCCAGGCTGCCGCCGGGGTGATAGCGATAAAAATCTTCGATGGAAAACCCTTTCGAGCGGCTCACAACCAATGCGGCGGCATCGCCCAATGCGAGCATGGCCGTGGTGCTGGTGCTTGGCGCAAGTCCAAGCGGGCAAGCCTCTTGCAAATGCCCCAAGTCAACCGTCACGGTGGCCTGTTGGCTTAAAGTGCTCTGCTTTCGCCCGGTGATCGCCACCACGGGAATGCGAAATTCTTGGAGTACCGGCAAGAGTCGCACAACTTCTTCCGTCTCGCCACTGAAGGAGAGAACCAAGGCGACATCGCGTGGACTGATTCGTCCTAAATCGCCATGAATTGCCTCGGCCGGGTGGAGAAAGTGAGCGGGAGTGCCGGTCGATGCGAGCGTAGCCGCGATTTTTTGTCCAATCAAACCCGCTTTTCCAATCCCTGTGACAATGACGCTGCCATCGCAGGAAAGCAAGACTTCAACCGCTTGGCAAAATGCCTTGGGCATTCGTTCCGATAATAAAAGCAGGGCCTGAGCCTCCTGCCATAGCACTTCACGCCCTAATGCAAGTTGTTGATAAGACGTGAGTTGCGATGAAGGCGACCGATGCAGCTCCATTCCGTGGCTCCTCGTAACGGGCGCGGGGGTTCCGGGCGAGGGATTGTACCGAGCCCTGCCGGACATGACAACGCGAACCGTGGCCAAACAAACAAGCTTGACTGGTCGCGTCGGGTTTGGCGCGCCGATTGCTATCTCGTGATAGCAACGCGCCACACCTGATGAGTTCATACGCGCGCACCAACCACATACCGCTACAGGGTGGAATTGCAGCCCACCTCCCTACCGTTCGATCAAAGTGGGTGAATCTTACCGTGCTTGTAGCGACCCGGGTTGATAGTGTAGCGATGCGCCGAGGAATAGGGGGAAGGCGGTGCGGGGTGAAGGCGTTTACGACAATTCGCCATTGCGCTGCGGATCAGGAACCTTGACTCCTGGGACGCGGTTGTCGTCTGCCTGACTCTGCAAAATTTGCCGTTCGCATCGTTGGTTGTTTTTCACTACACTCCAGCCCTTTCCGCGACTGAGCCTGGACGCGGAACTGCTTCTTACGTTGGAAAGGAGAGGCGTTTGATGAATAGTTCGACAACGTCCTTACCCGTGATCCAAGACGCTCCGTTGCCGTTGGACCGCGACGTCTTCTTGCGCACCTTGCTGCGCGAACTCTCGGGGACCTTGCAGGATGTGGTGGGGTTGGAGGAAGCCTCGGGTTTTATTAGTGTCGTAGGCCAGCGTATTGGCGACCAAATCAACGAAGGCTACCAAACCGCCCTGGAGGTGAAGCAGTTGGATCGCGAGCAAGTCGCACAGGTGCTGGTCGACTTGAAGCGGCGCATTCAGGGAGATTTCTTCATCCTGCACCAGGACGACGAAAAGATCGTCTTGGGGAATCGCGCGTGTCCCTTTGGTGACAAGGTGATTGGCCGGCCGTCATTATGCATGATGACCTCGAACGTCTTTGGCGTCATCGCCGCGGAGAACCTGGGGTATGCAAAAGTAGTTATCGATGAGGCGATAGCGCGGGGCGACTTGGGATGCCGCGTGGTGGTGTATCTCAAGCCGACCCAAGAGGCCCAGGCCGCGGAAGGCCGCGAGTATTTCCAAGGGTAGCGAGAGTATTTCTCAGAGTAGATAGTTTACGAAATTGGCTGGAATGACGCCGGAGCAATTCTTGTTGTTGGGCAATCTCTTCTCGGAGGCGGCGTTGCTGCTGAACCGAAAGGGAGAAGTTCTGGCCGTTAATCGTCACGGTAAATCAATCGGTTTGGAGCCGCACGAGGTGGTAGGTCGGCCGCTGGCGAACTTCGTCGCGACCTCGCCCCACGATCTGGAAAACTTGTTGCGTGCCTGCGCTCGGAGCCGCGAGCCGATTCTCTCCTCCCTGACCCTGCGCGACGCGGAGGGCGCTACGACCGCATACCGCTGCGACGGCGCGCTCGTCGATCGCGACGAGGCAACCGGCGAAGCGCAACTTGTCCTGAAGCTCACGCCGCGCGATAAAGGACTGGGGCAATTCTCGGCGCTGAATCAGAAAATTCATGAGCTGAGCGAAGAAATTCGCCGCCGCGTCGACGCCGAGCGCGACCTGTACGACCAGCGCGAGGCTCTGCGCATCACGCTGCTGAGCATTGGCGACGGCGTGATCGTGACCGATAAGCAGGGGCGCGTGACGTTTCTTAACCCGATCGCCGAGTCGTTGACCGGCTGGCCGCTCGACGAGGCCGACGGGCAGCCGTTGGAGTCGGTCTTCCACATCGTCAATGAATACTCGCGCGAACTGGCGGCGAATCCGGCCTTACGCGCGCTCAAGGACGGGTGCGTCATCGGGCTGGCCAATCACACCATTCTAATTGCACGCGATGGCGTAGAGCACGCGATTGACGACAGCGCCGCACCCATTTGCAACGCCCACGGCGCCACCGTCGGGGCGGTGCTCGTGTTCCGTGACGTGACCGAGGCTCGGCACCTGGAGAAGGTGCGCAGCCGCCTGGCGGCGCTGGTCGAATCGTCGGACGATGCGATCATCGGCAAAACCTTTGAGAGCGTCGTGACCACCTGGAATCGCGGAGCCGAACGCTTGTTCGGCTTCACCGCCGAGGAAACGCTCGGCCGGCCTCTGTACGAAACCATCGTGCCGCCCGATCGAAAAACGGAGCTGCTGGCGGTGCTGGAAAGAGTCCGGCAGGGTGAAGCGGTCGATCACTTTGAAACGGAGCGCGTGAATAAGCAGGGCCGGCGCATTCCGATTTCGCTCCGGGTATCGCCCATTCGCAACGCCGAAGGCGAGATCGTGGAAGCCTCGGCCATCGAACGCGACATCAGCCATCAGAAACGTACCGAGGCGACGCTGCGCTTTCTGGCCGACGCCAGCGAGTCGCTCGCCGCGCTGATTGATTACAAAAGCACCCTGCAAAAGGTGGCGCGGCTGGCGGTGCCCGATTTCGCCGACTGGTGCGCCATCGACACGGTCGAAGCCGATGGAACGCTTCAGCGTCTGGCGATGGCGCACGTGGACCCGAACAAAATCCAAGTGGCGGAGAAATTGCTCGAGCAATACCCTGTAGATCCCACCGCCGCGATGGGCGCGGCTCACGTCCTGCGCACCGGCAAGCCGGAACGCGTGGCCGAGATTACTCCCGCCATGGTGGACGTCGCAGCGCAAAACGAAGAACACAAACGTTTGATCCAGGAATTGGGGCTGCAATCCTACATGTGCGCGCCGCTCGTCACGCGCGGCCGCACGTTGGGGGCGATCACGTTCGCCTCGGCCGAATCAGGCCGACATTACACGGACGAAGACCTGGCGGTGGCCGAAGACTTGGCGCACCGTGCAAGCATCGCGATCGAAAACGCGCGCCTGTTCCAGCAAGTCCGCGACGCGGACCGCCGCAAAGACGAGTTCCTGGCGATGTTGGCGCACGAACTGCGCAATCCGCTGGCGCCGATCCGATCGGGCCTCGATTTTCTGGCGGTTTCCCGGTCGGTCGATCTTGAGACCATCCAACTCATGCAGGAACAGGTCGATCACCTCGTGCGCCTGGTGGACGACCTGCTCGACGTTTCGCGGATCATTCGCGGACGCATCGAGTTGCGCCGGGAGCCGGTCGAACTTTCGGCTATTCTGCGCCGCGCCGCCGCGTCGGTCCGCCCCCTGGTGGAAAGCCAACAGCAACATCTCACGGTCTTTGCGCCCGATCGACCGATCTGGCTTTCCGCCGATCCGGTCCGGCTGGTGCAAGTGGTGGGAAACCTGCTTCACAACGCCGCCAAGTACACCGCACGCGGCGGACGAATCGAACTCTCGGCGCACCGCGACGGTCAGGAAGCGGTGCTATGCGTGCGCGATAACGGCACGGGCATCGAGCAAGAGCTTTTGCCCCGCGTGTTCGACTTGTTCACCCAAGGCTCGCGGTCGCTGGATCGTTCGACCGGAGGGCTCGGCATTGGCCTGACCCTGGTGCGCAGCCTGGTCGAAATGCACGGCGGGCAGGTCTTGGCCGCCAGCGAAGGCCCCGGGCGCGGCAGCGAGTTCACCGTAAGGCTCCCGATCTTGCAGTCGCAACCGGGAACGAAGCCGCGGGACCCTGCGCCATCGCCCAAGACGCGGCGCAAGGTGTTGGTCGTGGATGATAACGTCGGCGCGGCGCAAATGCTGGCCATGCTGCTAACCACGCTCGGTTCGCACGAGGTGCAAATTGCGCATGACGGCGTTACGGCGTTAAAGATTCTGGAATCGTATCGGCCAGAGATTGTCCTGTTAGACATCGGCTTGCCCGGCATGGATGGCTACCAGATCGGCCGTGAAATTCGCAAGCACCCGGAATTGGAGCGGGTGCTGCTCGTCGCCGTTACCGGGTACGGACAAGATGAAGACCGCCGCCGTAGCTTCGACGCCGGCTTTGACGAACATCTCGTCAAACCACCGTCGCTGGAGCATATCCAGTCGGTGCTCGTTCATCCGAAACTTTCGCACGGCGTGTAACGCCCGGCGTCCGTTGGCTTGCTTGGCAAGTCCTGCCGAAATTACAATCGGCAGGCCGGTCGCTCAGGACAAAATACCTATCTGTGCGCTGGCGATTAGCCGAGGAGTCGCCCATGAACCGGGAAATTTGCATCCTGATCGGCGCTGGATTGCTGATGGCGGCCGCGCCACAGGTTGGTCAGCCCCAAGAGGCGTTGCGAACCACAGCGTATCGCGCGTCGGCCGAAGAAGCGCGCACCTTGGCCATTTTGCGAGCCGTAGGTCTCATGCCGCCCAGTGAAAAAGAAGGCGATTGGGGCCGCTTAGGAAACGCTCAAGTTGCCGAACACTGGACCGTCACGGGCGTGCCCGTTGAGTTCGTGAGTCGCTCGACCGACGCTGCCTTACTCCAGGCGGCGGCTCTAGGGTTGTTGCCGGAATACGCCGATGAATTCGCGTTGGACCGCGCGTTGAAGAACCGCACGCTCAATCGTCACATCGTGTCCAAGGCGCTCGCCGCGTGGTGGACGACGGAAATCATGGCGACTTGGCCAAGTCCAACCGAGGGTAAGCGAAATCCAGCCGCAATGTTGAAGCACGATCTCGACCACGAACGCGCCATTACATCGGCTGGCGCCGCAGCCGGCGGGCCCTTGGGCGCCGCCTGGTTATTGTTTCCCGCGGGGCTGGAATCGTCGTTCAGTCCGCAACGGCAAACGCGCCGCCCCGTTTCGACTCGCATGTTGCTTGAGCGGTTCGACCCGGACTCGGCCGTCACGGAAGCCAATGCGCAAGTCGTTGCGGAGGAATTGGTTTGGACCTATCAGCTAGGTCTGTCCGACGGCCGCTACACGACGCTTGCCAACGCGCGACGTGTGCTGCAAGCGCTGCTCCTGGAGCGGCTCGGGTTTTCGATTGGCGACCCACTGGACGACGATCCCAAGCAGCGCCTGGCGGCCATCGCCAATCTCAATTCGGCCATGCGCCAGTGCCAAGACGCCTGGAAGGCCGCCGAAGGCGCGAAGTAACGGAACTCAACCCTTCGTCGTCCCTTACTCGTCCGATTCGTGCTCGTCTTCTTCCTCGAATCGCAGGGGAACCTTCGGGTTCCGTTCCGTTTCGACTTCATAATCGACGCCGGTCATTTTCAAACCGCCTTTGCGGCCGGTTTTGGTTTCGCGCACCACAGTGCGGAACTCGCCGCCGTACTTGTTCTCCACCTCTGCCGCGCAAGGAGCGCACAGCCGCGTGGCCGGCAAACATTCAATTCGATCGGGATCAATGGGTTGCTTACACTTCGCGCAAAGTCGCACCCGAGACGTCATTCAAGGACTCCTCGACCAAGGAAAGAAAGCGAAGGGAGAACCGTTCCCCCCTCCCACCAACGCCAAGACCAACGGCGCGCATCGCTAACGCAAATGCCGCGCCTCATCTTTTACGATGCGCCCGACCGCCGGAACATTCCCACCAAGGCGAATCAGAAACGGGAACAAGCGAAAATCGCCCGCGATGCAACATTCCTAGCGCGCAGGCGATTTCGCCTTGCATGCTTCATCTAACGGGTTAATCCAGAAAACTGCCCACAACCGGACATTTCCCGCGTCCGGTCGTACGATCTTCAGGGAGTCGCTTGGTCTGCCGCGTGCGTCTTGTCCGTCACGTAGCGGCGATCGGCGTCGCTCAGCACTTCGAGCGGGACGGCGACAATCCGTTCGTCGTTTTTCCGCAGGCGCACGTGACCGTTCTTAACATCAACCAGCGTGGCTTGCACGGCGTATTGTCCGGTCACATCGGACCAGGTGCGAACCAATTCGCCTGCGGCGCCGGCCTCCGTGGTTAATAAATCGAAATCTTCGCGAAACTCGAAGGGAACTTCGAGGGTTTGTCCGTCGACCGCCAAGGTCGCCATGCCGGTGCGAAAATACTCCACCCACAGCACCTTGACTGCGGAAACACCGTCTCCCTGTAACGTGACCGAACGTTTGCGTTCGGTCTCGGTTCCGTAGGTCTTGCTCGTTGAGCGTTCAATGCCGCCGCGCACCGAAGCTTCAAGCGAAGCCCAAGCCGCCTCAGCCTTGGCTCGAACTTCGGCTTCAACATGCCAGCCCTTGGAGATCGTGACCGAGTGCTTCACACGGACGATGTCTTCCATCGTTTTCTGCGTGCCGCGCGCCAACCGAATCGGCGGAGATTCCTTAACCACGACGCTTTTCAATTCGCGATCCAACTTGATTTCCAAACACTTGGCGCCGGCTGGTTTCGTGGTTGGCGTGGGCTTTGCGGAATTGCGTGAGGCATTCCGCCTTGCGGCGGATTCGGCCGCGTTGACGGTGGCTTCGACGGCTGTATCAATCAATAATCTTTTAAACAAGGAAGGCTTTTCGGACTTGGCGGCCGGCGCCGCGCCCTCTTGAGACCATGCCTTGTTGTTCGAGGCGCACATTGGGGCAATTAGCGCCAGGCTCACCACCACACGCAGCAGGACATGTTGCATCACTTGTCGCTCCCTTGGTCTTTCTCCGGCCCTATGCGTGCCCCAGCATACAACGGACGATGCGTCGCAAGCAATCTCGTCGGCGCGAGAAATGCGAATTTTGGCGAACGACGACGCCTTGCCGTAAGTCGTTACCAAGGCACGAATTAAAAGATCGTTTTCCGGCGCAAGAGCGCCGTGGCTTGGGCATTGGCCTTGACCGGGCGAAGGGGGTTACGGTATTTCGGTTCGTGCGAGAAAGCCCGTTTAATAGAGGCGTGAGTGATGGAGCGCGAATCGCATTTTCCCGCCGATCTGGCGCGGCACGTGGCTCAGCGGTTTATGGCGGAGTACGGCTACTCGCCGCCGGTCGAGGTGCTGGTGAAGTTGATGGAGACCCTGTACTTCGCCAGTCTCAAGACCGACGAAGGCCTCCCGCCGGTGTGCACCATCAATTTTTTTGACCCGCATCGAACCACCTTCACTACCTGCGAACCCGCGCCGGCCGACTGCTGGAGCGAAGTTCGATTTGAGTCGCCGGCGCCGCTGGATATTCGCAACCTGACCAAACTCGCCCGCGCGGCCGATCCGGCGGTCGCCTCGCTGGCCGTGACGTATGACGACGCGGGGAATCTGTCGATTTGCGGTTTGGTCGATCAAGAGTTGCGTTACAGCGACTTCATCGCGCTCGACGCCGCCGTGGCGCCGCCGCGGCCAGGGTTGTTCCAGGCCACGATCACCGGCGTAGGGAATGTTTCGGTCTACGTGAATTACCGGCTCATCAGCAGCCTCGAACAAAACAGCCTGGTGCGCGACTACCACGACGTGCTGTGGGAAGGCCCGGTCCACGATCTGTTGGAGCGGCACTTTCGCGCGTTCTTGATTGACGAAGGTTTCGCCGCCGAAGGCGCCGCCGGCCCCAGCAACTACTCTCCCTTTCGCGCGTGTTTGCAGGTGCGGTGGATCAACGCGATTTGCCGCATCTTGATGAGCATGCAGCGGTACAAACACGGCGGCGGGTTGATCATTTCCCCCACGGGATCCTCCAGCGGGCTGAACGTCAAATATCGCATTCATTACTCGCGGCTGCCCAGTGCGCTGCTCGGCATCGACCAGTATGAATTTCTGCGGGGGCAAGTCGTGCAGCAAGTCGCGCAAGTGTGCCAAGACCGCTCGCGTGATGTCCTGCCCTGTTCTTTGCATTACCAACAGCGTGAATTCCGCAAACGGTTCGACGAGCGCAAGAGCGAAGTGCTGGGCTGCACGCACTTTATCGCGTCGCTTTCCTGCGTCGACGGGTTCGTGCTGATGGACCGGCGCTTGCGCGTGCTCGGTTTTGGAGTCGAGGTGCGCAGCGGCGAACCGGTGGAGAACCTCACCCTGGCCGGCGACCCCGCGGGATCGCCCCAACATCGGCGACGCGGCGATTTAGAGCAATTTGGCACGCGGCACCGGGCGATGATTCGCTATTGCCATGAAAACCCCGGCGCCTTGGGCTTCGTCGTCTCCCAAGACGGCGATATTCGCGCCATGCTCCGACTTGGCGACCAGTTGGTGATGTGGGAGAACATCGAAGTGCAACTCGCCTTCCGCTCGGAATCGGGCGCTCTGATTCGTCATGACGGCGCGGCCGAGTCCGCGGGGGCCGAAAGGGCCGCTTGACGCCGGGCCGGATTGCGTCAGACTGCGGGCAAGTGAATTTCGGCTTCATGCGACGAATTCGCGTCCTTCGCCCGCACGGACGGCGTCATGTGGGAACTCAGCGAGTCTTGCTTCCAGCGCTGCCAGGCTCCTGCGCGCCAACCGCTGGTCACGCTGGCGGCCGCGTTCATGCTGGGCGTCACCTGGGACCGCATTTGGCCGGCGCGTGTTGAAATCTGGCTAGTGGCCGCGGGGCTATGCTTGGCGATTTGGTGGCTCGCTTGGCGACGACAACAGCTCGTCCTCGCGGCGTGCTTCCTGGTGACGGCCACGATGCTGCTTGGCGGCGCACGGCATCATGTGGCTTGGAGCGTGTTCCCTCGCGACGACCTGGGCCGTTGGGCCGACGAAAACCTGCGTCCCGCTTGCTTAGAGATTATCGCGATCGAGAACCCGCGCTGGCGGCCGGCGCCGCCGCCTTCGCAGTTATCGGCTTATGAACGCGGCGACCAAACACGGTTTGCGGCGCGTATCGTTCGCGTGCGCGACGGGTCCGAGTGGCGCGACGCCGTCGGCCACGTCGCCATGAGCGTGGATGGTCACTTGCTGGACGTGCGCGCCGGCGACCGGCTGCGCGTCTTCGGCCATGTGCAACGCATTCCGCCGCCGTTGAACCCGGGCGAGTTTGACTTCGCCACGCACGAACGCGCCGAGCGAAAATTGTGCCGCGTGTGGGTCGATCATCCCGATGCGGTGACGCTCGTGGGGCGCGGCGAAGAACGCTTCTTCATACGCTGGCTCCACTCGGTGCGCGATCGCGGCGACGCGCTCTTGTGGCGATACATCGGACCTCGCCAGGCGGGGCTCGCCTCGGGGCTGCTCCTGGGCTCGCGCGAACAACTCGATCGCGAGCGATTAGACCCTTTTTTCGTCACGGGCCTGATGCATGTCTTGGCCATTTCGGGCGCGCACATCGCCATTTTGACGGCCGGCTTTTGGCTGGCGGCCCGCCTGCTCAGGTTGCGTCGGAAAGTCGCCATCGGCATGGTCATTGTGTTGGTGGTCTTCTACGCATTATTGACCGACGCGCAGGCGCCGGTGGTTCGAGCCGCCATGCTGGTTATCTTCGTCGGTTTCGGCCGGTTGTTGGGTCGGCCCTTGCAAACCTTCAACGCGCTGGCGGCGTCGGCCTTGGTTGTGCTGGCGGTGAATCCCGCCGAATTGTTCGACACAGGAGCACAGCTTTCCTTTCTCGCGGTCGCCGCCATTGCGTTGGCGGGTTCGCACGTAGCGCAGTGGCGGTTGTGGCCGAGTGATCCGCTCGACCGGCTTATCGCACGCACGCGACCCTGGCCGCATCAAGCGGCGCGCTGGTTGATCTTCCGAACCAGCCAGTTGCTTGCCGTGAGCGCGGCGGTGTGGGCCGCGGTGTTGCCGTTGACCATGTTTCGCTTTCACATCGTTTCGCCCGAGGCGATTCCGCTCAACTTGCTGCTTTTGGCGCCTGTGAGCGTCGCGTTGTTCTCTGGCTTTGCGGTGCTAGCGCTGGGCGATTTGGCTCCGCCGCTGGCGATGGCGTATGGCTGGGTATGCGAACAGAGCTTGACCCTTTTGGAGTGGATCTTGCATACGTGGGAGCGAACGTTGGGCGTTCACTTCTGGACGCCCGGCCCGGCCGCCTGGTGGGTGTTGGGCAGCTACGCCCTATTGGCGCTCTGGGCCCGTTTGCCACCGTGGCGGCCTTCGCCCCGTTGGACGGCGGCGCTGGCCACGGTGTGGATGGCGCTGGGACTCGCGCCGCCGGATTATGGCTTTCCGCCGGCGGCGCCGCAGAAGCAATTTGCGGGCGACCTCTTGCGAAGCTCGCTCCGACTGCAGGGCCGCATTGCGCCGCCGGAGCTGGCTTGCACGTTCATCGCCGTGGGGCACGGCGTCAGCGTTTTAATCGAAACACCGGACGGGAAGACCGTGTTGTACGACGCGGGCGGAATGGGCTCGCCAAGCTTTGCCGCTCGCGCGATTGCGGCGGTGTTGTGGTCTCGCGGTCTGCGGCACGTCGACGCGGTGGTGATTTCGCATGCCGACGTGGATCATTACAACGCCCTACCGGAATTACTCAGTAGGTTCTCGGTAGGGACCGTATATGTTTCGCCGGTCATGTTCGACCATGACGACGCCGCGCTCACTGCGTTACGGCAAGCGATTCATCAGGCAAGCGTTCCGCTACGCGAGATCTCGGCGGGCGATCGGCTGGACGCCGGGAGTTCGGCGACCATCGAGGTATTGCACCCGCCGCCGCGCGGCGCGCTGGGAACCGATAACGCCAACAGCCTGGTGTTGCACGTTGAAGCGTGGGGCCGACGCCTGCTACTTACCGGCGACTTGGAGGGTCATGCCCTGGACGACCTGCTTGCGGAGGAGCCGGTCGATTACGATGTCGCGCTGGCGCCGCATCACGGCAGCGCACGCAGCAACCCGCCTGGTTTCGCGGCGTGGACGCAAGCCGAAGCGATCGTGATTAGCGGCTCGCGCGACGATGTTTCGGAACTCGTCACTCATGCGTATCGGCAGGCGGGAAGCCGCGTTTACCACACGGCGCAGCATGGGGCGGTGCGAGTCACGCTGCGTCCTGAAGCCGTGCAAGTTCAAACCTGGCGCCAAGATCTGCAAGCCGCGGCGCAATAACCGATCGCAAAAGATGGTAAAATCTCGCGGGGGGGGCGTTCCGGCACAAGTCTTGCTTTTCGCACTGGTATGAATCTGTTTGCAAAAAGTGAAGCGGAGAACATGCGGCGCGCGCAGCCGTTGGCGGCTCGGATGCGCCCTTCCACTTTGGCGGAGTTTGTGGGGCAACAGCAGTTTTTAGGCGAAGGCAAGCTGCTGCGCCGGTTGTTAAAGGCCGACCGTCTCAGTTCCGTGATCTTCTATGGCCCGCCAGGCACTGGCAAGACGACGCTCGCCCGACTTCTGGCGGTCGAAAGCCGGCGCCGCTTTGTGCAAGTGAGCGCCGTGACCAGCGGCGTGAAGGAGCTGCGGGCCGTGCTGGACCAGGCGCGCGACGACCTCAAACTGGGAGGCCAACAAACGCTGCTGTTTGTCGATGAAATCCATCGCTTCAACCGCGCTCAGCAGGACGTACTGCTACCGGATGTGGAAGAAGGCGTGGTGACGCTTGTGGGCGCCACCACCTCGAACCCGTTTTTCGCAGTGAATAGCGCGTTGGTCAGCCGCAGCCAGATTTTCCAGTTTGAGCCGCTGTCCCGCGAGGACATCAAGACACTGCTGCGCCGTGCGGCGAAGGACGCCGAGCGCGGCCTGGGCGATGTGCCCATCGTCTTACACGACGACGCACTCGACTTTTTAGCCGAAGTATGCGACGGCGACGCGCGCCGGGCCCTTTCCGCGTTGGAAGTGGGAGTGCTGTCGAGCGATGAACGTCCGGTACCGTTCACACGGGCGCTGGCGGAAGAGTCGGTGCAGCGGAAAGCCATCGAATACGACCCGACCGGCGACTCCCATTACGACGCTGCAAGCGCGCTCATCAAGAGCTTGCGCGGCAGCGACCCCGACGCCGCCTTGTATTGGTTGGCGCGCATGTTAGAGGCGGGCGAAGATGTCCGCTTTTTGTGTCGCCGGCTCATCATTCTGGCCAGCGAAGATGTGGGCAACGCCGACCCTCAGGCGCTGCCGCTGGCGGTGGCGGCCATGCAGGCGTGCGAATTCGTCGGTTTGCCGGAGTGTCAGTTAACGTTGTCGCAATGCGTGACGTATTTGGCGTGCGCTCCCAAGTCGAATGCAGCCACGGTCGCCATTGGCGAGGCCCGGCAGGACGTGCGCGAAGGCCGGCTGTTGCCCGTGCCGGTGCATTTGCGCGACGCCCACTATCGCGGTGCGAAGCAATTGGGGCATGGTCAGGGTTATCAGTATGCGCACGATGCGGAAGGCGGCGTGGCGGCGCAAGATTATCTGGGGGTCGAGCGTGAGTATTATCGCCCTGTCGATCGCGGTTTTGAACAAGAGTTGGCCGCTCGGCTAGCGCAAATTCGGGCGGCGCTTCGACAAGCAAAAGAGGCGCCATAACGGTCAAGAACGTTTTTTTGGCCCCGCGCCGCCCTGACAGATCCAACAACGGGGTTTCGCCCCGTCGTAATGTGTGTTAGGGTTCGAAGGAGCGGCGCCTTGCCCTCGCGCTGGGCGTTGCCGTTTTGTTTTCCAAGGCAATTCGAAGGCTCACTTCCGAGCCGTAACGATAGACGGAGCGCGCATCGTCGGAACGCGGGCAAGGGCGTTCCCGCGGGCTCCCGTGGCTCCTTGGACCACTTGACCTGAACGGCCTTATTGACGGAAGCCTCAATACGCCAACGCTCAGGGAGTAGTCTCGGTGGATCCGATCCCGAGTACCGTCAAACAATTCCTTTATGCGAACATCGATGCGGTCGATCAGTTGGAGATACTGCGCCTTGTGGTGACCGAAGCGAACAAAGAACACAGCGCACTCGCGTTAACTCATGCGCTGCAGGTTCCTGCGGAAACGGTCGAAGCGCACATTAAAGCGCTCAGTTCGCGCGGGCTACTCAAGATTATTTCAGAACAACCGTTGACCTGCCGGCATGGGCCGCACCCAGCGGAATTGGAGGAGCCCGTGCAACAGCTCGTCAAGACGTACGTGGAGCGTCCGGTGAGTTTGATCAAAATGGTGTACGAAAAGCCCAAGGAGACATTCCGCTCGTTCGCCGACGCCTTTCGGCTGAAGAAGGAGGACTGACATGGCTGAGATGGAAGGTCTTGTCAACCTGCTGGGCGTAGTGACTGCGCTGGTGTGTGCAGCGTTGTTGTACCGAGGCTATCGGCGCACCGGCGTGCGCCTGTTGGCGTGGAGCGCTTTGTGTTTTGTCATGCTCTCCGCCGAGAACGCGGTTCTGTTTTACGACCTGTTTGTGATTCCCGAGATTGAATTGCCACGCCTGGTCGTGTTTCGCCAGGCCGTAGCCGCAGTGGGAATCGCCTGCTTGACGTACAGCCTGGTGTGGGAATCGGAGTAGTCGCCTTCACGGGACGAAAACTTTCTATGGATCAATTCTTGCGTGGAGTCATCGTCGCGGGGTGCGTGGTCATTGGGCTGTTCTTCTTGCGTTTTCACCAGCGCAGTCGCGACCGGCTATTCTTGTTCTTTGCGCTCTCGTTCTTTTTGCTGGCGGCCGAGCGCTTCATGCTTGTTATGGTGAACGTTTACGACGCGCCGACGAATATCCCTTATTGGGTGCGCGCTTTCGCGTACCTGCTGATCATTTGGGGCATTGTGGATAAGAACCTGTCCAAGCCCGAGAAGTCAGCCCTGTAGTTCCCAGAATCGGGAATTCATGTTACCGGCAAGGCAGCGGTCCTGCGGAAGCCGAGACTCGGGTAATGGGTTCGCACCCGCTTAACAGCGACGCAAGCGTTTGCAGGTCAATTGGCTTGACCAAGTGATGGTCGAACCCGGCCGTAGCCGAGCGACGGCGGTCTTCTTCCTGACCGTACCCCGTGAGCGCCACGAGAACGGTGTCGGCAAGGGCAGGAATGGCGCGCAACCGGCGCGCCACTTCGTAACCGTCCAGGCCGGGCAGGCCAATATCGAGCAGCACGACATCGGGCGCATACGCTTGCGCGGCTTCGACCGCCGCCAGGCCGTCATGCTCCATGCGAATCTCGTGTCCTTCCAGCCGCAAGAGCATGGCCAGCGTCTTGGCGGCGTCCACGTTATCGTCGACCACCAGCACGCGCAGACGCGGAGCGTGGGCGTTATGGGAGTCGCCTTGCGGCTTCGAAGGTTTGTGCGTTTCCGCTTCACGCAGCTTGGGCAGCCAAACCACGAATTCGCTGCCGCGGCCCAATCCTTCGCTCGAAGCCTCCACCCGACCCCCGTGCATTTCGACCAACCGCCGCACAAGCGTGAGCCCAATGCCCAGACCGCCTTGCGCGCGATCGGGCGAAGGATCGACCTGCGTAAACAGGCCGAACACCTCCTCCAGCATTTCCGGCGGTAAACCAACGCCCGTATCGCGCACGCGCAGCACGGCGTGATCGTCGACGCATTCGAGCGTTAGCCAAATGCGACCGCCTTCGTCGGTGTACTTCGCGGCGTTGTTCAGCAGATTGGCCAGCACTTGGGCCAGGCGAGTCGCGTCGCCATGCACGCGAATGGGCTGCTCGGGCACGGCGACCAACAGTTGGTGTTTTTGCGAGTCGATCAAAGGTCGGCTGATCTCGGCGGCCTGCGCGACGACCTCGGCCAGGGCGACCGGCTCCATTTGCAGGCGGATCTTGCCGCGCGTGATGCGCGAAACGTCCAGCAGGTCGTCCACCAGGCGCACCATTTGGGCGACGTTGCGATCCACCACGTCACGCACCAACTGCAAGTTCGAGGGGAGCGCCTCTTGCATCCGCAAAATTTGCATCGCGCTGCGAATTGGCGCCAGCGGGTTGCGCAGCTCGTGGGCCAACATCGCCAGGAATTCATCTTTGCGGCGGTTCGCCTCGGCCAGCGCTTCCTCGACTCGCTTACGCTCGGTAATATCCACCACGTTACCGACGAGGCGCACGGGTTGGCCGTTTGCGTCGCACACCACCAGGCCTTGGTCCCAAACGTTCAGCCAGCTTCCATCACGATGGCGAACGCGATACTCGTAGTGATATTTGCGAGGGCAGTCGGCGAGAAGACTTTCGCGCGCGGCAGGAGCTTGCGCGGCGTCGTCCGGATGCACCCGGTCTTCCCACCATTGCATGTGGACGGCTTCTTCCGGTGAAAAACCGAGTAAGTCGCTCAGGCCCGGGGAAACATTCATGCGGCCGGTGGCGATCTCCACCTCGTAGATAAAGCCGTTCACCGCCTCCGACGCGAGGCGGAAACGCTCCTCGTTCGCCCGCAGCATTTCGGCCACGCGCTCTGCGGCTTCACGCGCGGCTTGCTCCTTGGCCAGCGCGATGCGTTGGTCGGCGTGCCGCTTCACCTCGACCGACATGCGCGCCAGATCGACAAACACTTTGACCTTGGTGCGCAAAATGTCGGGCGAAACCGGCGAAAGGATGTAATCGACCGCGCCCAGCGAGTAGCCTTGGGCCTTGTGCACTTCGTCGGCAAACCCCGTGACGAAGATGATGGGCGTATGCGACGACCGGCGGCGTTGCCGGATCAGGGCGGCCGTTTCGTAGCCGTCCATATCGGGCATGTTCACATCCAGCAGGATGACCGCAAAGTCTTGCTTGAGCACTTGTTGCAGCGCTTCGGCGCCGGAGCGCGCCGTGACGACGTTCTCACCCAGCTCCTCCAACACCGACTCCAGGACGAGGAGTTTGTCGGGCAAGTCGTCGACTACCAGAATATTGATTCGGTTATCCGCCGAAATCGGCATCACGCAAATCCTTCGTCACGTCACCATGCAGCAACCGAGTTTCCGCCATTCTAACCGGAGGAAGGAAAATACGGCTAGGCAGACTCGCAAGGTGAGGGAACTCGCCTTGCGGCCCGCCGCAACAGGTGTCTCGATGTTATACCACGTTCGGGCGCCGCCCGTTGGCGTCCGATCAAACAATTCACCGCAGGTCGGCCCACGCTTTGAACCTTACCGATGCAGCCAGGACCGCAACACCGAGAGCATTTGTTGCGGATCGACCGGTTTGGAAAGGTAATCCCAGGCGCCAGCCTCGATGCATTTTTCACGGTCGCCTTTCATCGCTTTGGCGGTCACCGCCACAATTGGCAGGTCGCGCAGCTCAACGATTTTGCGAATCTCGCGCATGGTTTCAAACCCGTCCATGCCCGGCATCATAATATCCATGAGCACGATTTCTACGTCCGGGTCGTCGCGCAGCAATTGAATGGCGTCGCGGCCGTTGCTGGCCGAGGAGATCACCATATCGTGTTCTTCCAGCACCGTAGATAGGGCGAAGATGTTGCGGATGTCGTCATCGACAATCAACACGCGCTTACCCGCCAGCGACTTATCCGATTCGTGCAGATCTTGCAGCATTCGGCGCCGCGCCTCGGGAAGGGCGCTCAGGCCGCGATGCAGGAACAGCGAGGTTTGATCCAACAATCGCTCGGCCGACTGCACAAAACGGAGGGCGGCTGGTTCTCCCAGCCGGCGCCAACGCCCGTCGCCATCGTGTGCGGGGTGTTTCTCGCCAAAGACGATCCACGGCAACGACGTATGCAACGGCGGCTGGCAAAGCCTTTCCGACAAGACCTCGGGATCCAGTTCGACGGGCTGCGGCCCGGTCACAATACAGTCAATCGTCTGTTCTTGCAGCAGTTGCTGGGCGGTTCGCGCATCGGCCGCCTCCCAGATCTTCACATCATCCTCCACCAGGTGTTCGACGAGGCGCCGGCGGCGTGCGGCGTCCTTTTCGATCACCAGCACGCTCTTGTCGGTGCGATTGAGAAACTCCTCCATCGAGTCAAGCAACACAACGAGCGCGTCTTTGCTTTGAATGGGTTTGGCGATGAAACCAAGCGCTCCGGAGGCCAAAGCCCGCTCGCGCGATTCATCGGTCGAGACGACATACACGGGGATATGCCGCGTGGCGAGATCATGTTTGAGCCGGTCCAGCACGCGCCAGCCCTCCATGTCGGGCAGGAAGATATCGAGCGTGACCGCGCTGGGCTTGTATTCGCGCGCCATGACCAGCGCTCCGGCGCCTGTCGACGCGACGAGCCCCTTGAGGCCCCGTTCACGCGCCGTATCGAGCAGGAACTTCGCAAACCCCAGGTCGTTCTCGACAATTAACACGACGCGGTCTCCCGGCTGGATCACGCTACGGTCGTCGTCCGCTTCGTTCACCAGCGACACGAAATCCAACTCGGGTTCTTCCGGCGCCAGAATCGCCGGCATGGTCAAACGATTGACGGTCGAAAGCAAGGCGGAAGTCGTCGTCGGCGCCGCGTCGGCAGGCGAAGGCGCCGCTTCGTTCGCAACGGCCGCCTTCCGGGACGTGCGCGGCGGCGTGTAGGTTTGCGGCAAGTACAAGCAGAACGTACTGCCGTGCCCCGGAACCGAAGTCAGGCGGATCTCGCCTCCCAGCAACCGAGAAAGTTCGCGGCTGATCGCCAGACCCAAGCCCGTGCCGCCATACTTGCGGCTGGTCGAGCCGTCGGCCTGTTGAAACGCCTCGAAGATGATTTGCTGCTTGTCGGGCGAAATGCCAATGCCGGTATCGCTGACCGTAAAGGCCAACACCGCGGGCGATCGGTTCAAGTCTTCGTTTTCGGTGTTCCAACCCGAGTTGGCCAGTTCGACCGAGAGCGACACGCTGCCGTGGTGCGTGAACTTGAAGGCGTTGGAAAGCAAATTCTTAAGCACCTGCTGCAAACGTTTGGCGTCGGTGAACATCGACTTGGGCAGGTTGGGCGCCATGCGCAGGTGGAAGTCGACTCCCTTGGACTCGGCCACGTGCCGGAAGGTGCGCTCCACATAATGCTCCAGGTCGTCCAGGCGCAAGTCGGTCGCGTCGACCACGACCGTGCCCGACTCGATCTTCGACAGGTCGAGAATGTCGTTAATGAGCATGAGCAAGTCGTTGCCCGACGAGTGAATCGTCTTGGCGAATTCGGTTTGCTTGCTTGAGAGATTCCCCTCCGAGTTTTTGGACAATTGATCCGAGAGAATCAACAAACTGTTCAACGGCGTGCGCAGCTCGTGCGACATATTCGCTAAGAACTCCGACTTGTACTTGGACGTAAGCGCCAACTGTTTGGCCTTTTCCTCCAAGGCCTGCCGGGCCTGTTCAACTTCGCGGTTTTTGCGCTCCACTTCTTCGTTTTGGTGGGCCAACAACTGGGCCTTCTCTTGCAGCTCCTCGTTGGTCTTTTGCAGTTCTTCGCCACGCGCTTGCAACTCTTGCGTGAGGGACTGCGACTGCTTGAGCAAGTCCTCCGTGCGCATGTTGGCCTCGATCGTGTTGATCACGATGCCGATCGACTCGGTCAACTGATCGAGAAACGCCTGGTGCGTGGAGTTGAATACGTCGAACGACGCTAGTTCAAGCACCCCTTTCACATGCCCTTCGAACACGACCGGCAGCACGATAATACTTTGCGGCGGCGCCGAGCCCAGGGCCGAAGAAATGCGAATGTATTCCGGCGGGGTGTTGGTGATGTGAATCTTGGTTTTCTCGACGGCGCACTGCCCGACGAGTCCCTCGCCCAGTTGCAGCCGGGCGCCCAGCGCGTTCTGGCCGCTGTCGGCGTAACTGGCCAGCAAGGTCAACTCGGGCGCCTCCTTCGACGAATCCAAAATGTAGAACACCGCTTGCTGTGCGCTGACCACAGGCGCCAGTTCCGAAAGAATCAGTCGACCCACCGCGTTCAGGTCTTTCTGACCCTGCAACATGCGGCTGAACTTGGCCAGGTTCGTTTTGAGCCAGTCTTGTTCGGTGTTGATGCGCGTCGTCTCGCGCAGGTTGCGAATCATCTCATTGATGTTGTCCTTGAGCGACGCCACTTCGCCGGCCGTTTCGACGGTGATGCTGCGCGTCAAGTCGCCCTTGGTCACGGCCGTGGCTACTTCCGCAATGGCGCGCACTTGCGTGGTCAGGTTCGCCGCGAGCTGATTCACGTTTTCGGTCAAACCCTTCCACGTTCCTGCCGCGCCGGGCACCTTGGCCTGACCACCGAGCCGACCTTCGACGCCCACTTCGCGGGCTACCGTGGTCACCTGCTCGGCGAAGGTGGCCAACGTATCGATCATCTCGTTGATCGTATCGGCCAGCTCGGCGATTTCGCCCTTGGCTTCCAAGACCAGCTTGCGTTTCAAGTCGCCGTTGGCCACCGCCGTGACCACCTTCGCGATACCGCGCACCTGAGCCGTGAGGTTGCCGGCCATCATGTTCACGGAGTCGGTCAAATCTTTCCACGTACCCGACACGCCCTGCACGTTGGCCTGTCCGCCAAGCTTGCCTTCCGTGCCCACTTCGCGGGCCACGCGGGTCACTTCGGAAGCGAACGAGTTGAGTTGATCGACCATCGTGTTGATCGTGTCTTTCAACTCCAAGATCTCGCCTTTCACGTAGACCGTTATCTTGAGCGACTAGTCGCCCTTGGCATCGGCTTTGGTCACTTGGGCGATGTTGCGCACTTGCCCCGTGAGGTTGCCCGCCATGAAGTTCACCGAGTCGGTCAAGTCTTTCCACGTGCCCGCCACGCCTTCCACGTAAGCTTGTCCGCCGAGGCGGCCTTCGGTGCCTACTTCACGGGCCACGCGCGTCACTTCCGAAGCGAACGAGCGAAGCTGATCGACCATCGTGTTAATGGTGTCTTTCAACTCGGCGATTTCGCCCTTCACATCGACCGTGATCTTTTTGGACAAGTCGCCCGCGGCGATGGCTTTCGACACGTCGGCAATGTTGCGCACCTGGCCCGTGAGGTTGCCGGCCATGGAGTTCACTGAGTCGGTCAAGTCTTTCCACGTGCCCGCCACGCCGCGCACATCGGCCTGACCACCAAGTTTGCCTTCGGTGCCCACTTCGCGGGCCACGCGCGTCACTTCCGAAGCGAACGAGTTCAATTGATCCACCATCGTATTGATGGTGTTTTTCAGTTCGAGAATCTCGCCTTTCACATCGACCGTGATTTTGCGCGACAAGTCGCCGGCCGCGATGGCTTTGGCCACATCGGCAATGTTGCGCACTTGCCCCGTAAGGTTGCCCGCCATGGAGTTCACCGAATCGGTCAAGTCTTTCCACGTGCCCGCTACGCCTTCCACGTTGGCTTGACCGCCGAGGCGGCCTTCCGTGCCCACTTCGCGGGCCACGCGCGTCACTTCCGAAGCGAATGACCGAAGCTGATCGACCATCGTGTTGATGGTGTCTTTCAATTCGAGGATTTCGCCTTTCACGTCGACCGTGATCTTGCGCGACAAGTCGCCCGCAGCCACGGCTTTGGTCACTTCGGCAATGTTGCGCACTTGCCCGGTGAGGTTGCCGGCCATGGAGTTCACCGAGTCGGTCAAGTCTTTCCACGTGCCGGCGACCCCCTTCACTTCGGCCTGACCGCCGAGCTTGCCGTCGGTGCCCACTTCGCGGGCCACGCGCGTCACCTCGGAGGCGAACGAGTTGAGCTGATCGACCATCGTATTGACGGTGTTTTTCAGTTCGAGGATTTCGCCCTTGACATCGACCGTGATCTTCTTCGACAAGTCGCCTGCGGCGATGGCTTTGGACACATCGGCGATGTTGCGCACTTGCCCCGTGAGGTTGCCCGCCATGGAGTTCACCGAGTCGGTCAAGTCTTTCCACGTGCCCGCCACGTCCTTTACTTGGGCCTGACCGCCGAGTTTGCCGTCGGTGCCCACTTCGCGGGCCACACGCGTCACTTCCGAGGCGAACGAGTTGAGCTGATCGACCATCGTGTTGATGGTGTCCTTCAGCTCCAGGATTTCACCTTTTACATCGACCGTGATTTTGCGCGACAAGTCGCCCGCCGCGATGGCTTTGGCCACGTCGGCAATGTTGCGCACCTGCCCCGTGAGGTTGCCCGCCATGGAGTTCACCGAGTCGGTCAAGTCTTTCCACGTGCCCGCCACGCCTTCCACGTTGGCTTGTCCGCCGAGGCGCCCTTCGGTGCCCACTTCGCGGGCCACGCGCGTCACTTCCGAGGCGAACGAACGAAGCTGATCGACCATCGTGTTGATGGTGTTCTTCAGTTCGAGAATTTCGCCTTTCACGTCCACGGTGATCTTGCGCGACAAGTCGCCGGTGGCCACGGCTTTGGTTACGTCGGCAATGTTGCGCACCTGCCCCGTGAGGTTGCCCGCCATGCTGTTCACCGAGTCGGTCAAATCTTTCCACGTGCCCGCCACGCCGCGCACATCGGCCTGACCGCCGAGCTTGCCGTCGGTGCCCACTTCACGGGCCACGCGCGTCACTTCCGAGGCGAACGAGTTCAATTGGTCCACCATCGTATTGATGGTGTTTTTCAGTTCGAGAATTTCGCCTTTCACATCCACGGTGATCTTCTTCGACAAGTCGCCCGCGGCGATGGCTTTCGAAACGTCGGCGATGTTGCGCACTTGGTTCGTCAGGTTCGACGCCATCATGTTCACCGAGTCGGTCAAATCTTTCCACGTGCCGGCCACGCCTTCCACGTTGGCCTGACCGCCCAAGGCCCCTTCGGTGCCCACCTCGCGGGCCACGCGCGTCACTTCGGCCGCGAACGAACTGAGCTGATCGACCATCGTGTTGATCACGTCTTTAATCTGAAGGATTTCTCCCTTCACATCGACCGTGACCTTTTGCGTTAAGTCGCCCGAGGCGATGGCGGTGGCGACCTTGGACACGTCGCGCAATTGCACGGTCAGGTTCGACGCCATCGAGTTCACCGAGTCGGTCAAGTCTTTCCACGTGCCGGCCACGCCCTCCACTTTGGCCTGCCCGCCGAGCTTGCCGTCGGTACCCACCTCGCGGGCCACGCGCGTCACCTCGGAGGCGAACGAGTTGAGCTGATCGACCATCGTATTGATGGTGTCTTTGAGTTCGAGAATTTCGCCTTTTACATCGACCGTGATCTTCTTTGACAAGTCGCCCGCGGCGATGGCTTTGGAAACGTCGGCGATGTTGCGCACCTGGTTCGTCAGGTTCGACGCCATCATGTTCACCGAGTCGGTCAAGTCTTTCCACGTGCCGGCCACGCCTTCCACTTTGGCCTGCCCGCCGAGCTTCCCTTCCGTACCGACTTCGCGGGCCACGCGCGTCACTTCCGAGGCGAACGAGCGGAGCTGATCGACCATCGTGTTGATGGTGTCTTTGAGTTCGCGGAATTCGCCTTTCACGTCGACCGTGATCTTCTTCGACAAGTCGCCGTAGGCCACGGCGGTGGTCACATCGGCAATATTGCGCACTTGGGCGGTGAGGTTGCCAGCCATGCTATTGACGGACTCGGTCAACTCTTTCCACGTGCCGGCCACGCCTTTCACCTTGGCCTGACCGCCGAGCTTGCCTTCGGTGCCGACTTCGCGCGCCACGCGCGTCACCTCGGAAGCGAAGGTGCCAAGCTGATCAACCATTTTGTTGACCAGCCGCGCGGTGCGCAGGAACTCGCCCTGGAGCGGACGGTCGTCCACTTCCAGCGCCATCGTTTGAGAGAGATCTCCCTGCGCCACGGCGCCGATCACCCGCGCCGTTTCACTGGTGGGGTGAACGAGATTGTCGATCAACGTGTTGACTGAAGAGATCGAGTCGCGCCACGATCCGGAAGCCGCGCCCAACGAGGCGCGCTGGCTGAGTTTGCCTTCCTTGCCCACCACGCGACTGACGCGTTCCAACTCTTGCGCCATTTGCTGGTTTTGTTCCACCACGCGGTTGAACGTGTCCGCAACTTTGCCCGCGATTCCGGTCCAGTCGGCGGGCAGTCGAACCGAGAAATCGCCTTTTTCCAACGCGGCTAACGCCTGCACTAATAACGCAGTGTCAATCGTTCCATTGATCGACGGCTCTTGAAGAGCGGGCATCGTCGTTGCTCCGTAAGACTTTGAAAATGCGGCGTCGAGGGAAGTACGCCCGTGCCGGAAAGATCGCGAAAGGTCTCAAATGCCGAGGAGTTATAGAAAAGTCCTCAGGGGATGTAGAAACCTTATCCCAGAAAAATCCATTTATTGATCTGGAAACGGGTCATTGTACCGCAGAACCTCCGGTTCGTGCGTAGTTTTCTGCGAAAACCGATTAGGCAATCGGCCGGGTCTGCATGCGTTCGCCAACCTCAGACCCCACCAAGGGGAAAGCGGCGACAACCCAACCGTGCTTACTCCAAGATCTGCACCTTCCCAAACCGCGGGAGGTGAACGATGAGAAACAGTTGACGCCGCGCCGAACGTCGGCTTAGAATCATCCAACATCAACGCCTACTGATATGTTGACGGACCGACGGTCTCACCACAAGAGGAACCCACCATGCTGCGCGTCCACCTTGGCGGCACAACCAAGTATTGCGATGGCTTGTCGCGCCGCAGCTTTCTTCAAGTCGGCGTTGCCGGCATGGGCGCCGCCAGTTTGGGTCGCGTGCTGCACGCGAAAGACGAAACGGTTCGGACAGGACACACCCGCAAGGACACTTCCGTCATTCTGTTGTGGCTTGATGGCGGCCCCGGCCACATGGACATGTACGACATGAAGCCCATGGCGCCGCCGGAGTACCGCGGCATTTGGAGCCCCATTCGTACGAACGTACCGGGCATCGAAGTGACGGAGTTGTTTCCGTTACAAGCCAAAATCGCCGACAAATTCTCCATCGTTCGCTCGCTGCATCACGACACCGGCGACCACTTCACCGGCGGACACTGGATGCTCACCGGCCGCGGCGCCGGAGTCAGCGGCGGAGCAACGGCCGGCAAGTATCCGTTCTTCGGCTCCATCGCCACAAAGGTCTTGGGTCCGCGCAAGGCCGGCATGCCGGAGAATGTGGCCGTCCCCTATGCCAGCAGCATTGGGCTGCGGCCCGGTTATTTCGGCGGGCATTACCTTGGCGTACAGCACAACCCCTTTGAAACGAACGGCGACCCGAACGCTGCGAATTTCCAGGTGCAAAACATCGCGCTGCAAAACCAGATGACCATTTCGCGGCTGGAAAACCGCCGCACGTTGCTCACGTCATTCGACAAACTGCGTCGCGAGGTCGATCAGTCGGGCTCACTGGAAGCGATCGACCGCTTCGACCAACGGGCCTATGAACTGGTCACGAGCGAACAGGCTCGCCGTGCGTTCGACCTAAGCAGCGAAGATGAGAAAGTGCGTGAATCGTACGGTCGGAACACCTGGGGGCAAAGCGTATTGCTGGCCCGCCGATTGGTGGAAGCGGGAACCACGTTCGTCACGTGTCACTTTGGCGGTTGGGACCATCACTGGGACTTGAAAACCGGCATGGAGAACTATCTGCCGAAAGTCGACCAGGCGGTGCACGGCTTGTTGACCGACCTGAGCAACCGGGGCTTAATGGACCAGGTGCTCGTCGTGCTGTGCGGCGAGTTCAGCCGCACGCCGCGCATGAACGACGGCGGCAACGGCGGCGCCCCCATGAGTATGGGCACCCCGGGGCGCGACCACTGGGGCAACGCCATGTTCTGCTTTTTCGCCGGCGGCGGACTCAAGGGCGGGCAAATTGTCGGCTCGACCAACCGCCTGGGCGAAGCTCCGCAAGACCGCCCGCTGCGTCCCGGCGATGTGCACCACACCATTTATCATGTGCTGGGAGTCGATCCGTCGCTGCACTTCCTCGATCATTCCGGCCGGCCCGTGCCCGCCATCGACCACGGTGAAGTGATTCACGAATTGCTGTAAATGCTTTCCCCCGAGGCGATCTTACCGGTATGATCAAAGGCAAGAGGAAGGTTCACGCAACCGGTAAGATTTCTTCTGGCGAGAGCGGCCGTGACGAACAGCATCAAAAAACCCGGCTCGCAGGCGTCAAAGGCGCCGGCGCCTTCCCACCCTGCGCCAAACGCCGGGCACACCTGGCAGCCGCGTTTTGGCCTTGGCGCCATGATGCTCGTCATGCTGGTTTGCGGCGTGATGTCGTCGGCGGGTTATTACCTGGTCCGAGGAAACATGGCGCGACCCAACGACAGCGCCGCAGGGACCCACTCACCCCAATTGGCGTTCTTGTTGATCACGCTCGCCTCGCCGTTATTGTTGGCCGTGATCATTAGCGCGGCGCTGCAAATCAGCCGCTACTTGGGTCGTCGTTCGTCTCGGTAAAGCCTGTGCTTTCAGATTCATTGCGAGGGAAAGCAACCCAACCATGCCGCAACTCATTTCGCAACCCACCGTAATCACCGCGGCGGGCAACAAACCCAAGAGCATTGAAGAGTTCGTCGGCCGGGTCAACACGGGCCATGCGCAGGTCAGTATCGCCCGCATGAAGTCGCCCCCGGGCTGGCAAGAACCGGGGCAAACGCCCGAGTTTGAGGAAGTTTCGCTCGTTCTATCCGGGGTGCTGCGCGTCGAACATCAGTCGGGAGTCCTGGAGGTCCACGCTGGGCAAGCGGTGCGAACCGAGCCTGGCGAATGGGTTCGCTACAGTACGCCGGAGGGAGCCGAATACTTGGCCATTTGCCTGCCCGCGTTTTCGCCCCATACCGTGCATCGCGACGAAGCGTAAACCCCGCCAGGCCGCCCCCAGCACGCGATTTTCGCCCGTAACTCCGCGAGAACGGGTCTCGACGAAACGAGGACCGTGCGGTAAATTCTTAGGTTTCCTGGTTGTGATTTTGCCCGTGGATGGAACAATGTACGCGATTATTCAAGACGGCGGACGCCAATACAAAGTGCAAAGCGGTCAACTGCTTGACCTGGATTACCGTGAACTGGCCAGCGGCGAGAAGATCACCTTCGACCGCGTCGTGCTGTTTTCCGGCAAGGAAGGGGTCAAGATTGGTTCTCCCACGCTGGAAGGCATCAGCGTCGAGGCGGAAATCGTCGGCCCGCGCAAAGGCGAAAAGTTGATCGTGCAAAAGTTCCGTCGCCGCAAGAACTACCGCCGTAAGACCGGCCATCGCCAGCTTTATACGCGCGTACGCATTGGCAAGTTCCATGGCGTGCAGGAAGAAAGCCAAGAACCGGCCGCTTCGGAAGCGTAAACCGAAGCAGCGCAAGACCTTTCCCCACGCTGACGCTCCCTTTCGGCATAGGAATGGGCAGCGTGCGGGGCAAAAAAGATGGTCCGCGACAAGTCAACCTGCGCGTTTCTACTCCAGCGCGCTGGCCAAACCAGGTCCAATTGGTTCTTTACGGACCAGCCATTCTAACGAAAAATATTTATAAATTTCGCAATTTCTTAACCTCCCGTCGATAGACTGGGAGGTTTTTTTGTAAACCAAAGCGGCGCATGGACTTCTGCTAGCACATTTTCGCTAGCAGTTCCGCCTCGGCTCTAGGTGCGATTTTTATAACTCTCGACAACTTTTGCACCTACGTCAATTCTCGGGTTTTGGTTGACGCGTCGGCGAGAATCCGTACACTCAGCTTTATCTACATGTTGTGCCAGCATGAAGTGCTGCTACAACATCTGGTATGAGTCAAACTGGAGGACTTCTGCTGGTCCAAACGGCCGCCGCTTCTCTTTTCGCCAAGTTTTTGGGACTTTTCGCCGACCTCTTCCAGTATACTCGTGTACAGTTTTGTGCTGGTCCGGTATTTCCATTTCCTCACTAGGATCGTGACGAATGGCCCGCGTTGATGCTCAACACCCCATGGTTTCCTCAATGAATGCTTCCCTCTCGAAAAACGGCTTAAAAATCGAGAGCCGGTTTTGCCCCGAGAATGTGGCCGACCCCTTCGAGACGGTGCAATGGGAGCTACGCTCCGCCGCCATCAAGGACGAAAACGGCGACGTGCTGTTCGAGCAAACCGACTGCGAAATTCCCAAGCCCTGGAGTCAACTAGCCACGAATGTGGTCGTCAGCAAATACTTCTACGGCGAGAACAACACCCCCGAGCGCGAACGCTCGGTGCGGCAGTTGATCCATCGCGTGACCCGCACCATTGCCGACTGGGGCATCGCGGACGGGTACTTCGCCACGGCCGAAGACGGCGAGCGGTTCTATCGCGACCTCACCTGGTTGTGCCTGCATCAGGTCGGCGCGTTCAATTCGCCGGTGTGGTTCAACGTGGGCCTGCACCACCAGTACGGCATTCGCGGCGCCAAGTGCAACTGGCATTGGGACAAGGCCACGGCCGAAGTTCGCCAGCCCGACAACCCCTACGAGTACCCGCAAGGCTCGGCCTGCTTCATTCAAAGCGTCGAAGACAACATGGAGGACATCATGCGCCTGGCCACCAGCGAGGCCATGCTGTTCAAGTTCGGCTCCGGAACCGGCACCGACCTTTCCACCCTTCGGTCGCAGCGTGAAAAGCTTTCCGGCGGCGGCCGTCCGTCGGGTCCGCTCTCCTTCATGCGCGTGTACGACCAGATCGCCCATGTGGTCAAAAGCGGCGGTAAAACGCGCCGCGCCGCCAAGATGCAGTCGCTCAAAGTCTGGCACCCAGACATCATGGAGTTCATCGAGTGCAAGTGGAAGGAGGAGCAAAAGGCCCACACGCTGATCGCCTCGGGCAAGTACGAATCGAACTTCAACGGCGAAGCGTATAGCTCGGTCTTCTTTCAGAATGCGAACCTCTCGGTCCGCGTGACCGACGACTACATGAACGCGGTCCGCCGCGGCGACAAGTGGACCACGCGCCTGGTCACCACCGGCGGCGACGGCCCCACCTACGACGCCAAGCACGTGCTGCGCCGCATGGCCGAATGCGCCTGGCATTGCGGCGACCCCGGCGTGCAGTACGACACCACGATCAACAAGTGGCACACCTGCCCCAACTCGGGCCGCATCAACGCCAGCAACCCGTGCTCGGAGTACATGTTCCTGGACGACACCGCCTGCAACCTGGCGAGCATCAACCTGATGAAGTTCCGCCGCGAGGACGGCGCGTTCGATGTGGACGGCTTCACCGCGGCGTGCCGGTTGTTCTTCATCGCGCAGGAAATCCTGGTCGATCATGCGAGCTACCCGACCGACCGCATCGCCGAGAACAGCCACCGCTTCCGCCCGCTCGGTTTGGGCTACTCGAACCTGGGCAGCCTGATCATGGCCAGCGGCGCCGCGTACGACTCGCCCGAAGCGTACGGCGTGTGCGGTTCGATCACCGCGTTGCTCCACGGCGCCGCCAACTTGACCAGCAGCGAAATGGCCGCGGCGGTCGGTCCGTTCGATGGTTACGCCGCCAATCGCGAGCCGTTCCTCAAAGTGATGCGCATGCATCGCGACGCGGTCGAGCACATCGACAACGCCGGCCCGGCGTTTCTCAAAGATGCGGCCCGCAAACTGTGGGACAAAGTCCTCGAGCAAGGCCGCAAGCACGGCTTCCGCAACGCGCAAGCCACAGTGTTGGCCCCCACGGGCACGATCAGCTTCCTCATGGATTGCGACACCACCGGCATCGAGCCGGACATCGCCCTGGTCAAGTACAAGCAACTGGCCGGCGGCGGCATGCTCAAGATCGTCAATCGCATTGTGCCCCTGGCCCTGCAAACGCTGGGGTACGATGAGTCGCACATTCAAACCATCATCAACTACATCAACACGCACGACACCATCGAAGGCGCTCCGGGTCTGAACGAAGAGCACCTGCCGGTGTTCGACTGCGCCTTCAAGCCGGCTGGCGGCGTGCGCAGCATCGGCTGGCGGGCGCATGTGAAGATGATGGCCGCCGCGCAGCCGTTCATCAGCGGCGCGATCAGCAAGACGGTCAACATGCCCACCGAGACCACGCCCGACGACATCGCCGACGCCTACTTCTGGGGCTGGGAGTTGGGCCTTAAGGCCTTGGCCATTTACCGCGACGGCTCGAAGCAAAGCCAGCCGCTGTCGACCGAGTCGGAAGGCTCGAAGAAAGCGAAGAAGGAAGAAGCCGCGTCTCGGCCGCGCCGCGAACGCCTGCCCGACACCCGCCGTTCGATCACCCACAAGTTCAACGTGGCGGGGCACGAAGGCTACATCACGGTGGGCTTGTACGACGACGGCCGGCCCGGCGAGTTGTTCATCACCATGGCCAAGGAAGGGAGCACGATTGGCGGCTTGATGGACTGCTTCGGCACGGCCATTTCCATCAACCTGCAATACGGCGTGCCGCTAGAAGTGCTGGTCAACAAGTTCAGCCACACGCGGTTCGAGCCGATGGGCCACACCACGAACCCGGACATCCGCATCGCCAAGAGCCTGGTCGATTACATCTTCCGCTGGCTGGCCATCACCTTCATGCCGGGTTACCGGGAAGCCGCGCGCGGCGAATTGCCGGCCAGCAGCGAAGGCAAGCCGACCGAGGCCAAAGGCGGCAGCGGCAAACCGGCCGACGAGGCCAAGAAGCCGGCCAAGGCCGAAGTGAAGCCAGTGGAAAAAGGAAACGGCGGCCCTGCTCCCGCGGCGCTGGCCAAACCGACCAGCAACGGCCACACGCCCAACGGCAACGGACACGCCCCCAACGGCAAGACGAACGGCTCGATCGACGTAGCCCTGCTCGAGCGAGCCGGCGTGGCCTTCCTGGCCGACAACCCCCACGGCACCGAACGCAGCCAGCAATTCGCCAGCTTCCAAAGCGACGCCCCCACCTGCGACAACTGCGGCGCCATCACCGTAAGAAACGGCAACTGCTACCTCTGCCACAACTGCGGCAACAGCATGGGCTGTTCGTAAGCTCCCAAGCAGTAAATCATGTGCCACTGCTGGCTCGCCCAGCAGTGCTGAACTGCCAGGAAACACTGCTGGGCAAGCCAGCAGTGGCACCAGGCGACAACCACGTACGTTATTAGAACGTTCGATGGAACGTACCTGGCACACAGTCCATCTCCCTTTGAAACAATGTTTCGAGCCGACTTATGAAACATCACAAAAACAACAGATCGGAACGACTTATCGAAATACAATTGATTGATGGGCCGCTTGATGGCATGCGGGTTTCCGTACGTCAGTTACTTAAAGCGTTGCCATTGCCTTTTGACCATGAAGTCGTTGAAATGGCTTCGCAGAAATTTTCGACACTCACTCCCGAAGGACGTAATATGGCGATGCGGGCCGCAGAACGGCAGGACCAAGTTAATGAAAACCCGAAACGAATTGCCACGTACGTGCAAGAAGGTGATACAGACTCTACGATTTATCGTTTCCACACGAGTACGCGACGATGAACGGCATCGGTAAGTCACTGCGATGAAACGCGCTGTCGACTGGTGGTAATTGTTAACCACGACGAAAAGGGTCGGCTGTTGGGAGAACAATCGCGACGCCGTAGCGAGATAGACTTCCTTGGACGCGCTACGATTTGTTGGCCGTGCTTGTTGCGACGGCACCACGCTCTGCCGCCACGGCCTCGTCAAAGTAAATCTGACAAGATGAAAACCAGGATTACCGCATACGCTTATCGTGTTTCGCTAAACTGCGAGGGCGACAATAGACGTGCGTTCACCGTTGATGCTGGGCCCGAGATATGTAACAAGTACAAAACGGTGGTAAAGAGAAGCGTGCTTGGAGCTAAAAATCGTAAATTGGACGCCAGCGCATAAATCGGTCGATCAACCGTCGAGGTATGCCGCCAATGCCCGATTTTTATATTTTCCCCACAGAGTCTTTACTTCTTGGTGAATTGCTTGGTGAGTATGAACGACGAGACACGTACTTCCTCGACTTAGTGCGGCGCCGATTGCTTCCGATAATGCCGAGTCTCATCGAAAGCAAAGAGTTTTACAATCTCGGTAAGATCAAGGATTTCTCGCGCAAATCGCTACTCGATCTGATTTTCGCCGAACTGAAGCACTCACTGTCGCTCTCCAAAGCCGACGAGGTTTTCGGCATCAATGCGGCGTACGGGCCATTTGAGCATGCGATCCTGGAAGTCGTCGAATACTGCGATGCGTTCGATATCCACGACGAAAAGGCAGAACAGTACCGTGCCTTTCTGAGACGCTCGGGTCCGGAAGCCAAGGATGCCATTCAACAGTTGATTGGCGAAGTCGCTCGCACCAATGGCTACGGCGACCTACTGTCACTTGGCGAGGCATTTGGTCGTGCAATTGCCGATTGTGAAAGTGGTTCGAACTTTCTTTTGGCTTACGCCCTCAACGTGCATTCCTACGACGATGAATTCCGGTTTGCCGTAGCAGATCGAGTCGACCAAGCTTTGATCGTCTCTTTAGTCGAGTCGGATCTTGTTAAGTCCAGCAGCGTGGGGCGAGGTCTTCTCGCATCCGAAATTCAAAAGATGGATCAAGTCTACATCTTAGGACCGACTTCCATTGATCGCGCACGCTCACATATCGACCGACTGCTAGGTGTTCTCTGGTGCGCTTTCGGTGAGGTGTTAGGGCAAGTGCGCGACTTGGATTACTTTGCCCGAGGTAACGATGTGGACAAGGCAGCATCTCGCGTCTTTCGGGTGACATCCAATTCGAGCCGGGATGATATCCGTTATGCTTTGCAGGATGCCGAGCGTCGACTCGTTGAATCGCATCCCGAAGATGGACAAGCAGAAAAGATCATTGCCGATTTGGCCCGAGCCGAGCCGTTGAAGCTTTGACAAAGAGGGTTTGGCGAGCTGATTTCAAGGCCGTCCCAGGAATTGATTTGGGAACGGTGTTACATAATCGCTTGCGTTCACAGGATGTTGTTGAACGACGATTTGCCAGTACAGCAATGAATCTCTACAAGGCATATCGAAATGAGGCGATTCACGAAATGGACACGTTTCGTTGCACTTTTGCTGAAGCTCGTTTTTTCGTTGCGGGCATACGAATGTTGCTTGAACTTTGCGAAATCTTGACGGCGCGCCCGCAAGGCTCGCCATAGCGCAGGGCGGCGGGGTGGCCGGGGTTAATCGTACCAACGAAAAGGGGTGGCTGGTGGCGGAGCGGTAGCGACGCCCCAGTGCGTGGGCGTTTCTCGCTGTGATGGGATTCTCGGGCTGTGCCTGCTGGGGCGTCGCGCTGCTCCGCCGCCAGGCGCCCAGCTTACCAGCTTTTGACTTTATTAGAGTTTTCCTAATAGCCCTCCGTCATGAGTACGCTTTGATGGGTGGTTTGTTGGGCCTTGACGTGGGCTGGCATGAAGAAAGTTTACGCGTCGTCCATCGTCAGCCATTCTGGCGGAATGGGGTCCAGGGCGATGGGCGTTGGCCGGCCTGCTTCGTACCACGCGGCGCTGGACCACTTCCATTCGGCCGCACGCGCCGCCAAGCCGCGGCGCACGGGGTTCAGGTGGAGATAGTCGATCATGCGCAGCAATGTCTTGCCAGACGTGATATTGCGATCGTACCCGCCGCCTGACTGCCAGAACAAACGCTCGGTCTTCTTACCGCGCTGGCGCGTGATGCGTTTCAGCCAGTGGGGCGCACGAGCGGCCAGATAAGCAATGCCCTTCCGGCCGACCGGCTCTTTAATGGCGTGGCGGATCTTGGCGATGTCATAAGGATGCCGCCTCGGCCAGACGATCACATGGACATGTTCTGGCATGAACACGTACGCCCATAATGCAAACTCTTGTTCTTCACGCGCCGCCTCGATCGCTTCTTTCATCCATTCGCAGGTTCGCTCCGCCTTGAGAAATGGGAAACGGTGATAGCAAGAGAACGTCAACTCGTGGGCGTCTCCTGGCGCGTTATAATTGCGATGCTGAGACTGATGCGGATGCGTCATTCGCCTTATGATACGATTCTTGCGATAGGTCGCAACAAAAGACGGCCAAAGTCAGTGACGATAACAAACGTGGCGTCTGTCGGAGAAGTGCAGTCGCTTCCCGGCGCGTCGAGTTCATCGGCTACGATCCGATTTGTCGGCGTTGCTTGCTGGGGCGTCGCTCTGCTCCGCCTCCAGCCACCCGCCGCAGTCGCGAACGCCGAAACGAGTCAAACGGCAGCCTCTGGTTTTTTGGGTGAGCAATGCAAACGCCTGGCCATTCTTGGGTGACGATTCGCCGCGCCCAATTCGCCGATGCGGCGGCGATTGCTGACGTTTACAACGAAGCGATCCTGACCACCACCGCCACCTTTGACACCGAGCCGAAAACTACGGAGGATCGTGCGGAGTGGCTGCGCTCGCACGATGCAAAGTACCCCGTCCTCGTCGCGGAGGCGGATGGCCAAGTGGTTGGTTGGGCTTGCCTCACGCGGTGGTCCGATCGGCCCGCGTATGACGGAACTGCTGAAACGTCCTTCTACGTTCACTCGACACACCGCGGCCAAGGCATCGGCCGCATGCTCAAAGAAGCGATCGTCGAAGAAGCCCGCCGCATTGGATACCACACCTTGATCGCCCGCGTTGCGGAAGGCAGCCAGGAAAGCCTTCACCTCAATGAGCGCGCCGGCTTCGTCCAAGTCGGCGTGCTCAAAGAAGTCGGCCGCAAATTCGGCCGCTGGCTCGACGTCTACATCCTGCAACTCATGTTGGAATGAACGCCCCACGCCGATCCGGCGAGAGCGACGAGCCCGCATTTCTCACCAAGCCAATAGAAAAACGCCGCTGGTAGTGGCGTAAGGTGTGTGTCACGGCGGGGCGGCCGGAGTTAGTCGTACCAACGAAAAGGGATGGCTGGCGGCGGAGCGTTAGCGACGCCCCAGTGCGCCGGCTTCTCTCGCTGCGATGAAAATCTTTGGCCGTGCTTGCTGGGGCGGCGCGGCGCTTCGCCGCCAGGCGCTGTGCGAGGGATTGGTTTACTCTTGGCTTAAGCTTGCAACCAGGCTTTGAAGCTCTGGGGCCAACTTCAGGCATTGTTCAAAATCTTCGCGCGCCGCTGCGCGATCGCCCTCGGCCAAGGCGATCCCTCCGCGGTAAGCGTACGCCATAGCGCATTGAGGATCGATCTCAATCGCCTGGGAGAGGTCGGCCCGAGCATTGGCTACTTCGTTCTGGTTCATCCGGGCAATACCGCGGTTGCACAGGGCGTCGACGTACTGTGGTTCTAAACGGATTGCTTCGGAGTAGTCATCGATCGCGTCGTCCCAATCTTTCTTCTCGAACCGAGCATTGCCGCGGAAAAAGTAGGCTTTGGTCATCCGCGGATCAAGTTGAAGGGCCTGATCGCAATCGGCGATGGCGCCATCCAAGTCGCCAAGTTCTATCCGCGTTGCGCTCCGATGGACATACACTTCAGCAAACTGCGGGTCCAGTTCGATGACCTTGGTGAAGTCGGGCAACGCGGCCTCCCAATCACCCTGTTTGTACCGCACAAAACCCCGACCGTGATAGGCGCCTGCGAAATCGGGGACCCGCTCCAGGGCACGGTTAAAGTCGGCGATGGCGCCCTCCCAATCTTCACGCTGCATTTTTTGGAAGCCGCTTTGGTAATACGCTTCCGCCGCTCGCTCGTTTACCGAGGACGCGGGCCGAGCGTTGGGTTCCCACGTCATCAATTCAGGGATTACGCCGAGCAGCACAGGAATTCCTAGCAAAACGCCCAGCACCGCACAGTTAATTCGACCACGCCGGAACGAGCGCATGGGAGGCGCCTGTGAAGAATGAAATTGTGAATGCAAAGCCCCTCTGATTGGATGGCGATATTGTATCACAAGAGTGGCCTAGCGTAATGCGCCGGCGCCGACCGGACAGAATTCATTGCACCAACGGGCTTTGTTCAAAAATATCGCAGGCGCCGCAAGATGTGAGGTGAGCTGTGCCCATCACCCGATGTGTTTGATGCGCACAGCCCACCCTACAATTCTTTGGGCAAAGCGCGTCATGCGGCGTTACAAGCAGTTCCGCTTGACAAGGACACACCCCCAAAGGCAGCATTCCGCTCGGAATGTCGGCGCGATTATCCGTCAACTGGTTCGACCATTTCCAGGAACCTCCGAGGATGGCGATTACCATCTCGGATTCAGCCATCCATGGCGCCACCGTTGGGGCCGTCGCTGGCGCGATCTGTCGGCCCATTGCCTTGCTTGTGGCTACGCAGGGTCAAATGCAACCGGACGCGTTTGCATTTGTTGCGCTTGTATCGGCCGTGATTGGGGGGACGATCGGGTGCGTCGCGGGGCTGATTGGCCATCCGATCGGCGGTGCATGTGTCGGCGGGGTCCTTTCCGTAGTTGTTCTCCCTCTCACGAGCATAGGATTGGTCGTGGTTTGCTGCATTTCTGAATTCTCGTATATCGTCGAAACTCTTAGCGGCGGGGGCGGCGGGGGCGGCGGGCGCGGGGGCGGTTTGAGGCTGACCGAGGACGCGTACATGGCCGTGGTTGGGATCGCGTTTGTTCTCGCCGGCGCAATTCCCGGCGTTGCAGGCGGCCTGGCGGCGAAGTCGATGCTCCGCCGCCAGTCCCTGGAGCCGCCACAAAAACCCGTCTAATGGGCCGCGCGGGAAATCGCCCCAGCGCCGCATGCCGAAGCGGTTGGCGCCACGTGGGTTTCGACGGATGGCCGCGGTTCGTCACACCGGCGAACACGCGCGTCTGCGCGGAGAGAACGAAATTTTCTCGAAAAAAAGTTGCGGACCCTGGCTTGCTGCGGAAATGGTTGACGCGTCAAGAGTTCTGACGCAATTCGATCTGCGCGTGCGAATGAAATGTCGCTGCAGACAGGCATGGCCTCGTCATGAATTCTTGATTTTGAACATACGTTCAGTATAATCAAAGTAGGCCTGATGTGCCTGCTTGCACGGCCCTTTGCGAGCGATCAAAGAAGCAAACCTCCCTCCGGAGAAAGCAAGCGATTTCAGGTTCGGCGCCATGACGAGCGGGTTTAGTGCAGCTTGAATGACGCGCGACACGGCCTCCAACCACCCCTAAGGAAGGCGAGCGCACGAATGCGCTATCCTCCTGCAGCGGTAGGCGGCCGCGTGGATCAAGCCATCAAAAAGCGACGGACTGATGATCGAGCGGTATGGAACATCTCACGCGGTGTTGACGTGGTTTGTTGCGGCGTCTTGAAATGAAACACTTGTGGGGGCGTTACTGAGGCCCCTCGCCAGCCCCTCTCGGTCTTGTTCACGCTTCCAAGAGCGAACGATATAATGCGGCGGCGCCGTGTGCGTTTCGTTGGGTTCCCATGATCCTCCACGGGGCAAGCAGTGCGCCAACACGGTGGTTTCGGAGCCGACGAAACTCGTGCTGCATCAAGACTTCGTTTTCGGCATCCGCCGCGGGTGTGAGCGATGGCGTCGATGCGAGAACCGCACGCGAGCGCGTGGCGGCGGATAGCGTGGCCTCCCATCTTCATCTTGACTAAGCACGAACGGCTTTGCTCTTTGACGACGAACCGAGTTCAGGAATCGAACGATGCTTCCTTGGAATCGATCGCGCCGCTGGTTGTGCCTGGGCGTGCTGGCGTGCGTGCTTCCGGCGTGCAACAGTGGGCCATCGCCAGAGGAGCTTGACCGCCAGCGGGCCGAGCAATTGGTTTTGCAGTACCGCCAACCCGTGGCGGAACGACTGGCACGGTATGTCGAGCTTGACCGGGACCTAGCGCAACGGGTGCTTCCGGAGGGCGGCGATCACTTTCCCGGAGTGGCGGCCGACTTCCAAGAACATGAGAACGGCAAGGTTCGCTCGGCATGGAATGCGGTGCTCATTACCGAGGCGAAGTTTGAGGAGCTTGTCGATTACATGACGCACCAACGGGCGGAGCGCTCGCCGGCGCCGGTCGAGCCGCCGTCGATCGGCTCGTTCCTCCCGAAGGACGAAAACCTGGTCTTGCTGGACACGCCTGAGTTGCGGGGAGATTGGGATAGCAAGTCGGGCACGTTTTATCGCTTCTACGCCCGGTGCCTGTTCGAGCCGCCGTCGCACATCGGTTCGGCCGAGGACGTGCAACGCTATTGCGACGAACTCTTGCAGGTGCGTTACGTGCTCCTGGTCAAGCAAACAGCGGCCAAACGCGCTTGGCTGGGCGAGGATCAATCGTTTGAAGGCGGTGAATTGGGCGCCAACGTGTATGTGCTCGATGTCGCCGAAGGCAAATACCTGGGCGGCTTTCCGGTGCATGCGACCAGCAGCGAACAGTTGACCGTCGAGTACGAAAAGTCAAAAGACAGCGACACCTTCGCACGCGATGTGAGCACCAAGACGAAACGCGACGTGGAAGACAATTTTCACCAGGCCCTTTGGGCCGAGATTCAGCGCCGGATGCCCGACGCCAATCTTCCCAAAGACTAACCGAGGTGGCGTTGTGCGTTTTGCGGTCTTCGGCAGCGGCGGCGTGGGCGGGTACTTTGGCGGACGACTCGCGCAGTCGGGCGCAAAGGTTTGCTTTCTCGCCCGAGGCGATCACCTGCGGGCGCTCCAAAAAAGCGGCTTGCGAGTCGAGAGCGTTCACGGCGATTTCCATTTGCATCCCGTCGAAGCCACCGATGATCCCGGCACGCTCGAAGCGGTCGATGTGGCGCTGCTGGCGGTGAAGACCTGGCAGGTTCAGGAGGCTGCCGAGGCGATTCGCCCCCAGCTGGCTGTCGGCGGCGCCGTGGTGACGTTGCAAAACGGGGTCGAGGCGCCGTACCTCGTCGCTCAGGCGCTAGGCCAAGAACGGGTGCTTCCGGGGCTCGTGCGCATTTTTAGCCAAGTGGCGGGACCCGGCCATATCCGTCACCTGGGCGGTCCGGCGTCGTTCACATTCGGCGAGTGGAATGACGAGCCGAGCGAACGTGTGCAGGCGATTGCCGATGCGTTTCGCCAGGCCGGAATCAACGTCGAGGTTGCGAAGGACATTCAGGCGGCGCTGTGGGAGAAGTTTTTGTTCGTCGTGCCGTTGGGAGGCGTGGGCGCTGTCTCGCGTGCGCCGCTGGGGGTGCTGCGTGCGATGCCCGAAACACGGCGCCTTCTGGAGCAAGCCATGGAGGAGATTTTCGCGGTGGCTCGGGCGCTGGGGGTTCGTTTGCCCGACGAAGGAGTGCAGCGCGCCATGGCGGCCGTGGATGCTCAGCCCGCCGCGGCCACATCCTCCCTGCAGCGCGATATTGCGGCGGGTCGGCCGTCGGAGCTCGAGGCGTGGACAGGCGCCGTGGTTCGACTTGGCGAGAGAGCCGGAGTTCCGACTCCCCTGCACCGAGTGATTTATCACAGCCTGCTCCCCTTGGAACGCCGCGCGCGGGGCGAGGTTCAATTCAGCGACTGATTCCCGCCTGGACCGCCTCAACACGGGGCTCTGACGAGGCGATCAATTCGGAGCGCACTTCCATCAGGATGCGGCCGAGCCAGTTTTGACCGTCGGCGGATCGGCCGATGCCCCAAAAGGTGTCGGTTCCGGAGTCCTCCACCAGTTCCGCCGTACCCGTGGCCAGCAGCCGCTGCGCTAAATGGTCGTTCTGGAAAAACTTGGCGCGCACGGCGCGGCGCATGACTTCGACCTTGATTTCGGGCCAGTCGGCGCGCAGGGCGACTTGGTTCTTGCGGAACCACGAGCTATGCGAGATTCGGCGCGGAAGCGCGGGGTCGGCGCTCAAGCGTTTCGCTTTGCCGGGCGTACTGGCCGAGCGAATCGCCTGGCGGTAATCCTCGCGCCGCGACTTTTGGGCCTGGTAGTAGTGTTCGGACGTGGGCCAGGTTTCGCCGTCTATCGTGACCGGCGCCGGCGCGAAGTTCGAGAGGAACCCAAACTCAGCGCGGTCGCGCTTATAGAACAAAATGCGATTGTCCGCCGGAATAGCCGGGAATGACGTGACGTCTTCGTGTAATTCCATCATGGCGGTAAATCCAACGTGCGCGGAGTGGCGCAGGGAAACCAAAGCATGTAACAATGCGAGATACGAATTTTCAACGAATAGCGGTCATCCGTCCAAATTCAGCGATCGGGAAACACGTCTGAAGGCAACTAGCCTGAGAGCGAAACGACGAGTTGGGTTCACGCTGCGCGGTGTTTCGTTTGCGCACCGAAAGGTGGGCCGCGACGAAATGGAACTTATGGCGCGGGGTGCGAGCCGTTTCCGGTTTCGATCGGGTTTCGTCGCCCGGTGTGTCAGAGGTTGTTTGCTGGTTCCTTAGCGCTACACGATAGGAAATCGTTTATAGTGAGTCGTGATTGGTTGAGACTGCATTGCCCGGTAATCGCATAGTGTAACGTCATGCATGCTGTTGATTCACCGCAGGGCGCCGGCGGGCTTTCCTCACGACGGCCGCGTTGGCTTCAAGTTAGCCTGCGGCTGTTCCTGTTGCTGCTGACTTTGGTAAGCGTTGGGTTGGGTCTCGTTGTAAATAAGGCGCATCAGCAAAAATCCGCGATCGACCGAATTCGTGCGTTGGAAGGCAGCGTAGTCTTTGATTATCAATGCGGCATAACAAGCCCGTACCTTCGTGACGCCGCGCCGCCTGGTCCGGCTTGGTTGCGGCAAATGGCGCCTCCGGAATACTTCAATCGAGTGACGGTCGTCAACCTCATTCGTAGCCCAATATCCGATCAGGATTTTGAAGCGTTCCAACATTTGCCGGATGTTCAGGCCATTAATATATCCGAGTGCGAGAACGTCACCGGGCGCGGCTTCCAGCACCTCCGAGAGTTGCACGAATTGAAACGATTGTACGTCCACGCAACGCCCATTCAGGACGAAGGAGTCAAACAGGCTGCCCAGTTGCGTCAACTGGACTGGCTTATGCTGCGCGGCGCGTTTACCGACCAAGGCATGGAACACCTGCGCGCCATGGACTGGCTCAGCGAACTCCAAGTAGGAAGCGGCCAGATTGGCCGACATTGGAAAGAGGAGTTACGCAAGTCCCTTCCGCATTGTAAGGTCGCCGTCGGCTGGACCATGTATTGATGCCCTAGAACGCTGTGTCCAAATTGAGGTTGCCTAATGGTTTGCAGTTGGCCATGATGACTTCCTGGTGGTGAACGTACGGGTTGAAACGAAGGTGTTCCATGACACAGGATGACGTTCAATTTGGCGCCCGGCTGTGCGAGGAGTTGAAGAAGTTCGGACGCTTCGACCTGATCACGCGCCGGTTTGACTATGGCGCCATTCAGCGATTGAAGGCGGCCGACCGTGATGCGACGGTCAAGCTGTTCCAGGGAAGCCCCTACGAACTGTTGCAAATGTTGAAGACGCTCGCGCCAAAAGAGATGGCGCTACAGCTGATCCAACTCCACAATGCGGCCGCCACGAACGCCGCCATCACAGGAATGATGGGCGCCCTGTAATCCGGCAGCGCCTGGTTTGGACCCAAGTCGCAGGCCGTGAACCGGCCGCGGCTAATCGTCGCGGGAGCGGTGAAACAACTGCAGCACGAGGTCCAGGATCCCGGCGATCGCGTCGATGAGCCATTCCATCGTATGACCTTGAGTTCGAAAGTTTCATCCCTGGAGTCAGTTCGTAATCCACCGGCCGATCTTGGCTTTTGCGTGCGGTCTTGCCAGGGCGGAAATGGGGCCGGGTCGCCGGTGCATGGAAATCGGCCGCGACGCGGAAGCATTGGTTTTCGTGACGTACCATAAGGCGAGCGCCTCGCGGCTGAGGTCCGCCGTTGGCCAAAGTTCGCACGACGCATGGCGGTCATCGCTTTCCCAAAGGAGGGCGGCTTGGCATAATGACGGGCGATGGCTTCGCGTCGCGTGGGACGCGGGCGTGCTTTCCCTCCTTTACCGTCGGCGTGGCGCATGACTGCTTATCCGGAAATCTTTCGTGTGCGTCAGCACCTGCCGCGGCCGCGCGTGGAGGATGTGGCGCTGGAAACCGAGGCGCAACTCGCCCAACTAAAACTGAAGGAGAAGGTGCAGCCGGGCCAATCGGTGGCCATTACCGTGGGAAGCCGCGGCATCGCGAACATTCACCTGATTGCGCGAGCCGTGGTGCAGCACGTTTTGCGGTTGGGCGCCAAACCGTTCATCGTGCCGGCCATGGGGAGCCACGGCGGAGGCACCGCCGAAGGGCAACGCGGCATTGTGGAAGGTTACGGCGTTACGGAGGAATTCGTCGGCTGCCCCATTCGGTCCAGTATGGAAACGGTCATCGTGTGCCAGGCCGAAGAAGGCTTCCCGGTGCACTTTGACCGCCATGCCTCTCAGGCGGACCATGTGGTGGTCATGGGCCGAATCAAGCCGCACACCGGCTTCGTGGGCGATATTGAAAGCGGGCTGATGAAGATGATGCTCATTGGCCTGGGTAAGCATGAAGGCGCCAAAATTTACCACCGCGCGATCATGAACTACAGCTTCGGCCAGATTTTGCGCAGCGTCGGGCGCGAAGTGCTGAGCCGATGCCGCGTGGCGGCCGGTGTGGCGATTGTCGAAAACGGCTACGACGAAACCGCGCAAATCACGGCGGTGGCGCCGCACGAATTTGAGGAACGCGAGAAGGAGTTGTTGTTGCTGGCTCGCCAATGGCTGCCGAAGCTTCCGTTCGCCACAGCCGACTTGCTGTTGGTCGATGAAATTGGCAAGAACATCAGCGGCACGGGCATGGACACCAATGTGGTGGGACGCAAGTACAACGACCACGCCGCCGTGGAGCACGAATTCCCCAAGATCCGCCGCATTATTGTGCGCAGCCTGACCGAAGCGACGCACGGCAACGCCACGGGCATTGGCATGAGCGAATTCTGCCTCAGCCGAGCGATCGAGCAAATGGACCAGCGCATTACGCGGATTAACTGCCTCACGGGGGGACACCCCACAGCGGCGATGCTGCCTTTAGACTACCCTACCGATCGGGAAGTGCTGGATCACGCATTGCCCACGTGTGGTTTGGTGGAGCCGCCCGACGCACGCCTCATGTGGATTCGCAACACCCTGGACGTCGCCGAGGTGGAATGCAGTCGCGCGTACCTGGCCGAAGCCAGGCAGCGTAACGACTTAGAAATTCTTACCGAACCTCGACCTTTGCCGCTCGACGCGCGCGGCATGCTGCCCGACTGGCAGGAATTCGAACGACATCACGCCAAGGCGGGCTAGTTCTCACCGGCGAAGCGTGGCGTGTGACGGTCGCCTGTGCCAAAAAACGGTATCGTGCAGGGCGGCGCCACCGCGTCCCCAAGGGTTTGTACTCAAGGATGAAGCGAGCGGGTGGGTTGGCCGCGGCACACGAGTTGCTACTTACTGCGCGGTCGCGCCGAGAGGCGGCGTCGCGGTCTTTCGTTGAATTTCAATCCGTAGGAGTTGTGACGATGAATGGACTGTTCTCTTTCAGGCCGCGCGCAACCCGCGGCATGTTGGCGTGTGTCGCCATGCTGGGGGCGCTGGGCGCAAGTCCCGCCCTGGGGCAAATTCGGTTTGAATTCCGTCCTCCGCAAATCCAAGCGCCGCCGCGCACCGTGGTTGTTCCGCCGCGTGTTTCGCAACCGCGCACCTATAAGTTCGGGGGGCGAAGCCATGTCGATGCGCTGGCCGCCCAACTCGAACGGCAGGCGAACGCGGTGTGCCTGGAAATGTATCGCAACTATCGTCGCAATCCTGGCTATCGCGAGACCTATCGCGAAATGTACACCGTGCTGCAAGACGCCAAACATATTCATGAGCTGGTTCATGACCATTACCATGAACAACGGCACGACACGGACGACCACATTGCCGAAGATTTGTACCACATGGACGAACTGGTGCATCACATCGAAGACGACATTCGCGGCTGGGTGTCCGATCGGCGGTATCACGACCAAACGCATTTTTATCCGCGCAGCGGCGACTCGCTGCAACGTTTGATGAGCGAGTTTACCGACACCCTGCACCATTTGATGGAGGATTACGGCGTGCGTCGTCGCATTAGCGGCAACGACGGCGAGGCGCCGCCGCCGGAGGACGATCTGGTTGCTCCTCCTCCGCCGGGCGGCCCTCTTCCTTCGCGACCGCGACGGCCGTAACGCCGCGGCGGCTTACGACGCCTTTTCAATGGGCAAGCGCAACGACGCCCGTTGGCGGGCCAGTTGGCGGTAGCGCCAAGCGAGCGCGGTTACGGCAAGCAGCCAACTCGACAAGGCGGCGAAGGCAATGGTGCTGAGCGCTTCCCAACCGTAAAGCGCCGCGGCGATTTGACATCCCGCGGCAAGGGCCGCCCACGGCCAGCGACGTTGCCGGACATCGAGAGCGAGCACGGGCATCGCGGCGAATAAAAAATGCGCCGCAAGTACGGACCCCATCGAGAATCGCAGGAACGCCGAATGCGTCCCGAAAATCACGGTTAACACGAACGTCGCCGCGAGACAGATTCCCCAGACCCACCGGCGCCGCAGAAAGAAGGCGGCCACGCCAATCGACGCAGACCCGAGCAGCGCGAGCAGAGCTTCCTCCTGTTCGATCTTACCGCCGATGGCGCGCCCGGCGCCAAGCAGCAAACTGAGACCCAGCGTAATGGCAAGCAGGTCTCGAATGCGATACTGACTGTTCGCAAGACCTTGGGTCGTCGGCGGGGCCGCATCGGTCATCAGGGGCGTGTTCCTCGTCAAAAATGTTCCTTGTCAAAACTGGCGCCGTTGGCGCGTAGTCCCTCGCCTGCTGAGATCTCATTTGCTCGGGCGAAACAACCTTCGCTCGGTCGAAACAACCTTCGCTCGGTCGAAACAACCCTGCGTCCCACGTGGAGCCGCATCCCCGCGGGATGGGCGCCAATGAAAAACGGCCTAAGGGGAGGACTCCAAACGCTTGAGCGTATTTTATCGAAGTGTGATGACATCTTCAGTGTGGCGCCATCGCTCCGCGAGTGCCGCAAACCACTCGCGGAGCGAGTGGACTACATTGGGGGCGTCACACCTGCGTGAAACGCGCTCTAGGACGTGGCGGGTTCAGCCGCTGTGTCGTAATCCCAGGGGTTTTGCGGTCCGGCAGGTTTGGGAGCTTTTTCCGGATGGAGTCGGAGTTCATCTTCGACCACGCGCTGCGGCGTTTGTTCGCGTTCGGCGGCGACCTCACGTGCGGCAAGGATCATATTCACCACGAACACCACGCCGGCAAACACCGGCACGATGACATACACGAAGTAATCAACGCCGACGATATCCTTATCCAAAATGGCGTACATGGTCCACGCCCAGTTCGAGGTTTGAATCAAGGTGTATTCGTCGGCAAAGCGGACGCCCAAGGCGGAAAGCTGCACCAGGAAGGGAAGAATGGTTCCCATCGCGGCCACGAACACCTGGATGACAAACGCCATGGCCAGGCCGCCCCACACGAACCGTCGCATGAACAGCAAGATCAGCCGGCCAACGCCCAAATACGCGGCCACATACGCCACGGCCATCCAGGCGAAAGCAAGCCAGCGTTCGTCGTGCGGCTGTCCGGCAAACCCGTAGGCGTGCGACACAAAACCAACGATCGTCACCGTGAGGGCCAGCGCGAACATATTGGCGACGGTAAACGCGTAGCCGGTTCCCGAACCAGGGTTGAACCACGTCAAAAACGCGCGACCCAAAAAACTTTGCGGCAAAGAACGCCGCGCCCGGGGCGATAGCTGGGGAGTTTCGCCGGTCATCAGCGCTCCGACGAGCGCCCAATAGAACGGCGGGAACATCATCATGATGAAGAAGGCGTCATCGTCGGGATGACGCAGCCAGAAGTAGATCACCCAACCGATCCACAACAGTTGCTGCACCGCCATGGTGATGCGCAGCCGCGTCGACCGATTGGCGCTCACAAACGTGATTTGCGCCGCGGCGGCCTGCAAAATCAGCACGAAGAACGAAGCGTACGCCGTGAGCGCCGCGAGGATCGCGAGCCAAAAGTCCGGCTGGTCATACGCGGGAGTGCCGCCCGCCGACAAGATCTGAATGACGGCCATGGACCACAACAGGCCGGCCAACAACAGCGCCAGCAAAAACACGACCGAAAACAACACTTGCCAGTTCCGCGAACGCGAGGCCGTGGCGAACAACAACCCCACGGCCGACAAACCGACCGAGAACATGAACGTCCAGAACAAGATCAGGCCGATGGAGAAAATATCCACGCCGCGCAAGATGTACGTAAACACAATGCACGGCGAGAGCGCCGAGAAATACACGATCATTTGCAGCACGGCGCTGCCCAGTTTTCCGGTGATGATCAATCGGGGAGAAAGCGCCGTGATGGAAACCAGTTCGTAGGTTCCGTCTTCTTGTTCGGCCGCAAGCGAACGAAACGCGGCAAACGGCACCACCACCAGCAGCGGCGCGGCCAGCACAAAGTAATACCCTGCCAACATGAACGGTCCGGCGGGCGCGTAGTAAACGCCCGGCGAAAGGAACGCGATGCCCAAGAGCGACCAGCCCCAGCCGCACAATAGCAACAACGTAAAGGTGACCACAAACTGTTTGCTCTTGAGCGCTTGCCGCGCCTCTTTGACGAGAATCGGGTTGAGCCGTTCGCCGGCGCGCTCCAGGAGCGGATCGAGGCGATCTCCCAACGACGGTCGTCCGGGCGCCGCGGGCGAGTCCGCCTTATTCAGAAACGGAGAATCCATGGTCGTCATTGTACTGCCCCCCGAGTGACCTGCATGAACACGTCTTCTAACGATTTCTGCTTGCAGCCGAATTCGACAATTTGGTATCCCGCTTGAACCATTTCCCGGAGCAAGGCCGCTTCGTCCCGGCGGTCGCCTTGATGCGAGAAGTGAACCAATTCGCCCTCGACCGCGATTTGCTCGACATCGCTGCGCTGCTCCAGCCACACAGCCAGCGGCGCGGCGCCGTCCAGCACGCGAACTTTGACGTCGCTGTGGGTCCGCTGGGCTTTTTGGATCTCCTCCACACTGCCCACGGCCAACAGCCGGCCTTGTTCGATGATGCCGACTTGATCGCACATCTCGGCGAGTTCGGTCAAAATGTGCGAACTGACGAGGATCGTCTTACCCTCGGCGGCCAGCTCACGAATCATGATGCGTAGTTCGATGCGAGCGCGCGGGTCCAACCCCGCGGCCGGCTCGTCCAAGATCAACACCGCGGGGTCGTGGATCATAGCGCGGCCCAGGCAAAGACGTTGCTTCATGCCTTTGGAAAGTCCGCGCGTTGGTTTCTCCGCCAGACCGTCTAACTTGGTGAAACCCATGACCCTTTTCAACGCGCGTTGCCGCTCTTTGCCTGCCAACCCGTACGAACGGGCGAAGAAATCCAAATACTCACGGCAATTCACGTTGGGGTACGTGCCGAAGTAGTCGGGCATGAAGCCCAGGCGCCGCCGCACGCGTTCGGGGTCGTTCACCACCGAGAAACCATCGACGCACGCATCGCCGTAGGACGGCAAGTCGAGCGTCGCGAGAATGCGCATGCTGGTGGTCTTGCCGGCGCCGTTGGGGCCGATGTAGCCAAACACCTGGCCTTTGTAAACTTCGAACGAAACGTCATCCACCGCACGCACCGTTCCAAAAAACCGGTGCAAGCGGCGAAGTTCAATCATCGGGGTCGAAGATATCATGCGATCCTACAGGGCGTTGAACCGGGGCGGAAACGGCGGTCCGTGAGGACGCCTGTCCGTGATGACATGAGGCGCGACGGGCGTTACCATTGCCCGGTAATCACATGAACGCTTCGCATCGGCTTGATTTGCTCCACGCCGAGGGGAACTTCGGGCGAATGGGGCGCCAGCGCCGCATAACTGCGCGGGGGCAAGGCGTCCGGGTCGTCCGACGAGACGCGCCGCAGCGCGCGTTCCAACAGGCTGTTCGCAGCGGTCGGTTCGGCCATGCCGGAATCGACGTCGCCCCCCCACCAGTAATACGTGGAGCGGCCAAAGTCGAGCGCGTCGTTATGCTCGCGCGGGTCATAGCCTGAGGGATTATTGGGACGAGCCGCGGCCAGCGCGGTGCGCAGCGTTTTCGCCGCGTCCTTCCAAGCGACCGGCTCCAGCGTGGCGGTTCTTCCTTCGGAAAAGTTCGTCGCGGCGTAAAAGTCGCCGCGTGCGTCCCGCATGACGAAGTAGTCAACCTTCACCCCCAGGCGATTCGTCGCCTGAGGCGCGCCGGAACGACTTTCGGAAATTTCGACGCGGGCCGATGTCTCTCGGGCTTGCACCACGGTCATCTGCGAGGTCACGCGCGAGGTAATATAACCGTCGGCCAGAGTTTGACCGTCTTCCCAATCAATGCGATAGCGGTTGCGGTAATAGTTCGGCTGGCGGTTCGGCTCGACCTCCAAGGGATACACCGCGGCGGTTTCGGGGAACTGCAAGCCGTGCGAAGGCGTCATCGCGGCGTAATAGGACTGTCGCGACCACGACACGCTGCGACCGCGGCGCTGGTCAATTTCGGTGAAGCTGCGGAGCCGCCCTTTCACGCCTACGCCGTCGGTCACCAGGGCGTAGGAGAAAAGCCCCAGCGTGACGAGAATGGCGCCCAGCGGCACCGTAATCAACAGCAAATACAACCGCCCTTGCCGCACCAGGAGCAAGTAATTGATCGGGCCAATCACCACAACAAACAGAGAAATCAACACCAGGAACGAATTCACCGGCGCCAGGCCCACGCCGGGTATTAAGAAGTTCCAGTAATCTAAATTGCGGCGATTGAGCGAGACTCCGTGCCGGCGGTACCACATCCAATTGCCGGCGTTCACCGCATTGAGCACGGCGCTCCAATCTTGCGGCCGACCAGGAAACGGGTTTTCGGCAGCGATGGCCACGACGAGCCCCATGTTCGCCGGGCGCCACACGAACTTGATGTTTTCCACCGGCTTGGACGGTTGCGGTTTGGCCTCGCCTGCCGGTTGCATGGAGGCGGCGATTGTGGCTTGAGCCAGTTGGGCTTGCTGTTGCGCGTACCAGTATTGATTGTTGTACGCTTGCTCGGCGCCGATGAGTTCCCGCTTGAAAAGGTCGGCGGAAGGCGAGGTCCAGCCCCGATTCCGCGCCGCCGCCGGATCGGGCGCAAGCGGTGGAAGTTGCAATAACTTTTCCAGCGCCTCCAGGTGCTGGAATTCATCGCCAGCATCATAAACGCATAAGGTGGGTCCTGTGGAAATCAGGTCCCGCACGGCTTGCCATTGCTCGGGATTCTGCTTCATGCATTGCTGCAAATCCTTCCGCGAGATGAACACCAAGTCGATGCCTGTGTAGTCGATCCACCGGGTGGATAAGTCGGAAGGGGGCAAAATTTCGATTCTCGACCAGAGCCGCGTAAGCGACGTCAGCAACGAGAGGTCATTCGCGGGAGTGTCGGGCGAATAGCCAAGTTGCATGAGATCGGGCGGAGGACGCACCTCGGCCAGGCCACGCACGTCGGGCAAGGTAAAGGTCTCATTTTTTTCCCCGGCGATTTGAAGCTCCGAAAGCCGAGCGGCGCGCAAGGCGCGGGGCGGAGCGTCAGAATCAATGAACAACATCGCTGGCGACGCCTCGGTCCAGCCGTAGTTGCCTAGGGTCACCATGCCCCCTTGGTAGCTGAGGTCTTCCAGTTTGCGGCCGTCTTCGTAAAACTCGAATTGGAACGTATTCCACTGTTCGCGCTGTGGGACCGAGATCGAAGCCTGCACGCTGGCGGCGCCTTGCGGAATTTCGATGAACTTGGTCACGCCGCACCAGGCGTAACCGCCGCGCCAGGACGACGGCTTGAACTCCACGCGAATCGTTCGATCGGCCGGCGCAGGTCCTGGCGGCCAAGAGATTAACTCCAACTGCACCGGGCGATAACCGGATGAGTCGACCCAAGTGGTGTCAATATTCACACGCAGGCCGCTCTTGATCTTGGAGCCCACCGGCAGCGTGACGCGTGTGCCGGTGCCCGCGGCCGCCGGGGCAACGGCAAGACTGAGAATAGCCCCCAGCCACAGCACAACCCATGACATGCGCCACAACTTTGCATGTTTCACAGCAAGGTTCTCCGTCGCCTTCAGCATTTTGGAATACAAGGTCCTGCCCGGCGCACATGCGACGCGTTGTGCGTCCACCATGCGTTGGGCTCAGTCAAAAGGATCGGGGGGAGGCGACACCACAACCGGCGGCAGCCGGTCGGTGGCGAACGGCGACTCCACCCGAATCTGCGGTCGGTTAAAGGGAAGCCCAAACACCCAAGCCGTACAAAACAACAGGGCGTAGAGACTCGCCATGAGCACGGCCGCGCCCGCTGCAATGACGATCGCCACAGCCCAATGTTGCCCGCGTACGGCCGCAGCCACAATCGGCAAAAAAAAGCACAGCGCCGTAACGACGCCCAACGACCACCGCAGGGAGAAACGAGGAATCAACATGAATGCGGAATCGCAAGGGAAGTGGCGGAGAAGCCGATAATGGGTATTCGTATCGTACGGGGTGTTCTTGGCGAAAACCAGAAAGGATTTTTGATTTTTTCGTAATTACTCGTCTCGGGTTGTAAACCCCACGTCCGATTGATCTTGCGGCGACCCATTGTAGTTGATCGTGATCTCCTCGCCGGGGGCAATGTCGCGCAGGGCGATAAACTCTTTCACGCGGGGTCGTCGATCGCGGTAGTAGGCGTTGGGCCGATACGAATGGTTGTACAACGAGCCGTACCCCAGCACCAAGGCGACCGTGTCGCGCCCCCATTGAAAGCAGTATCGCGTTAAGACGGTATCGTAAGGGTTTTCATCAATCTCCACGGCGGGAATCACCACCACGGGGGCCCGTTCGATGATGGTCCCTTCCGCAATAAAAGCCCGCGCGTATACCCCTCGGCCTTTGCCATTGGTGCGCCGCACCTCGATCAAGGAGGAGGGAATCAACCCCATGGGAATTTTCCAAACCGTCGGGGCCGCGCAAGGGCGCCCCAACGGGCTAAGTGAGAATGAAACCGCCGCATGTTGGCGCCGGCGCCTATTCTCATGTCATAAATCGCCGCCGAGAACAAGCCCCGGACGCGGCGCCAGCAGAATGTGTTTCGAAGCGTTGTTCGCCCCGCACGGACCGTTTAGCTCAGAAGGTCCTGCACCACGCGGCCGCCTTGATCGGTCAGACGGACCTTCAAGCCCTTGAAGTTGTGCGTCAACCGTAAATGGTCCAAGCCAAACTGATGCAGCACGGTGGCGTGGAAGTCGTTCATGTGGACCGGATTCTCGACCACCGACCAGCCAAGTTCGTCGGTCTTGCCGTACGTGAAACCGCCCTTCATGCCGCCGCCGGCCATCAGAATGCTAAAGGCGTACGGGTGATGATCGCGGCCCATGGGAGCTTTTTCGCGTCCCGGTCGATTCTCGGCCAGCGGCGTGCGCCCGAATTCGCCGGCAAAGATCACCAGCGTGGTATCGAGCAAACCGCGACGTTTGAGATCTTGAATCAAGGCCGCGAGGGGCTGGTCGGCCATGTCGCAGTTGTATTTCAACTCGGCGTCGATATTGCTGTGGTGGTCCCACGACGCATGAATCAGCGTAACGAACCGCACGCCGCGCTCCACCAGGCGCCGCGCGAGCAAACAATTCGTGGCGAACTGCTTGTACACATTCGGACCGCCGCCGCGGAAGCCTTTATGATTGGGCTCGGGCCGCGTCACGCCGTAGGCGTCGAGCGTGGCTGCGGTTTCCTGCGAAAGGTCGACCAGTTCCGGCGCCGCCGCTTGCATGCGAAAGGCCAACTCGTACGAGGCGATGCGGCTGGCGATTTCCGGGTCGTGCAGTTGCTCATGCCGGCGCCGGTTGAGCGCCGTCAGGGTTTCCAGTCCCTGTTGTTGCATGTTGCGCGAAAGTCCCGGCGGATTGGCCAGGTTCAACACCGGCTCTCCCTGGCTGCGAAACACCACGCCTTCGTACGACGACGGCAGAAAGCCGCTCGTCCAGTTCGACACGCCCCCGGAGCCGCCTCGCCCGGCCGACAGCACCACGTATCCCGGCAGGTTGTCCGACTCGCTTCCTAAACCGTAATTCAACCAGGCGCCCATACTAGGGCGGCCAAAGCGCGGCACGCCGCTGTTCAACATCAACTGGGCGGGATGATGATTGAACGCATCGGTGTGCATCGAGCGCACCAGGCACAAGTCGTCCGCGCAGCGGCCCAGGTGCGGCAAGTAGTCGGAAAGCTCCATGCCGCATTGGCCATGCTGCGTGAACTCCCGGGCGCTTCCCGCGATGACCGCCGTTTCCTTCTTAATGAAGGCGAAACGGACATTCTTGACCATCGATTCCGGCAACGGCTGGCCGTGCAGTTCGCGCAACTTCGGCTTGGGGTCAAACAGGTCCAAGTGGCTCGGCGCGCCTTCAGGCAAAATAAAGATGCAAGCCTTGGCCTTGGCCGGAAAGTGCGGCTGCCGCGGAGCAAGCGGGTTGCCCGACGCGGCGCCATCGTGCGCCAACACGCCTTCATGCAACAACAGCCAAGACAGCGCCGCCCCACCCAACCCCGAGGCGGCGGAAGTGAAAAACTGGCGCCGGTCCGGTGAATCCGAATCAGACAAAGGGGAGCGAGCGATCGACATAACGCTTTCTCTATTCCCGCGTAATGAATTCATCCAGGTTCATTAGCGTGCGTGCAACAATGACCCATCCGGCAAGTTCTTCCGGCTGCGTGGAACTTTGCGTGGGACTTGAACCGAGAATCGCTTGGGCCGCTTGCGGGTCGCGGCGACAGATTTCCACTTGCGAACGAAATAGTTTCTCGACGGCGTCTCGCTCGACCGCATCCGGCGTGCGCGCCAGACAAAGGCGGAAGGCGTACTCCAAGCGGCGTTGGTATGTTTCTTCCGCGGTTTCGCCTTGCGGCGACTCGCCGACCACCCGGCGCGCCAGGTTTTGCGCACACTCGAAGAACGCCCCGTCGTTCCATAAGGTGAGCGACTGGAGCGGCGTGTTGCTTTGCTCGCGTCGCACGCAACATTCGTTCGAGTCGGGCGCATCAAACGTCATGAACATGGGATACGGCGACGTGCGTTGGAAAAAGGTGTACAACCCGCGGCGGTAGGCGTCGCCGCCCTGGCTGACGGCCCACTTGGCGCTGCCCGCATACGTGAGCGTGGCGTGTTCCGCCGGCTGCGGCGGACGCACGCTCGGACCGCCAACTCGCGAATCCCATAAACCGCTGGCCGCGAGCGCCAGATCGCGAATGATTTCCGACTCGACCCGCAACCGGTTTTGCCGCGCCAGCAGCACATTTTCGGGGTCGAGCGCTTCCAACTCCGTCCGCAAAGCGGACGACTGCCGATAGGTTTGCGAAGTGACGATCGCGCGCACCAGCCGCTTCTCGCTCCAACCGCCGTCACGCAGTTCGCAGGCGAGCCAGTCCAAGAGTTCCGGGTGCGAGGGCGCCTCGCCTTGCAGGCCGAAATCGTCCGAGGTGCGCACCAGGCCTTGTCCCCACAACGCTTGCCAGACGCGGTTCGCCGCCACACGCGCGGTAAGCGGGTTCTCGGGCGAGGCGATCCACCGCGCCAAGTCCAGCCGGTTCGGCGACGCGTGCTCCATCGTCAAAGGCGGCAATACGCTCGGCGTGCCAGCTGACACGACATCGCCCGGGGAGAGAAAGTCGCCGCGCACGTGAATATGCGTTTCGCGCGGCGTGTCGCGCTCGGCCACGGCTTGCGCCTTGGCGTCTTTCTCGCCGGGAACCTCCGGGTTCGCTTCGTCCAGGTTATTGAAGAATGCGTAAAGGCCGAAGTATTCGCGCTGGGTGATGGGGTCGTACTTGTGCGAATGACATTGGGCGCAGCCCATGGTCAGGCCCAGCCAAATCGTGGCGACGGTGTTCGCACGATCGACGGTCTTTTTGACACGATCTTCCTCCGGGTCGATGCCGCCTTCCGTGTTGTGCAAGGTGTTGCGATGAAACCCCGTGGCGATACGGTCGTCGAGCGTTGCGTTGGGAAGCAAGTCGCCAGCAATTTGCTTGAGCGTGAATTGATCGAACGGCAGGTCGGCGTTGATCGCGCCGATCACCCATTCCCGATACCGCCACGCATGCGGCCGAGCGAGGTCTTTTTCATAACCGTCGCTGTCGGCGTAGCGGGCCAGGTCGAGCCACCGCCGGCCCCAGCGTTCGCCGTAATGCGGCGACGCCAGCAGCCGGTCCACCAATTGCTCATAAGCGTCAGGCCGCTCATCGGCCAAAAAAGCCGCGGCCGCGTGCGGTTCAGGCGGCACGCCCAACAAGTCCAAGTACACGCGACGCAGCAACGTTTCCCGCTCGGCCGGGGGAGATGGCGCCAGTTGCGCTTGTTCCAATCGCGCCAGGACAAAAACGTCAATCGGGTTCGCCGCCCAGGACGCGTCTTGCACACTGGGCAAATGCGGGCGCGCGATGGGTTGGAAAGACCAATGATCGACCTGCGCTGGCGACGCCTCGGCCGACTCGGGCCACACCGCGCCTTGGTCAATCCAGGCCCGAAGAAGACCGATTTGCTCGGCGGAAAGCGGCGTGCCTTCCCCCTCGGGCGGCATGAGCCCCAGATCTTCGTCTTGGCCGGCGATTAAATGAATCAACCGACTTTCATCGCTCTTTCCAGGGACAATCGCCGCGCCGGTGTCGCCGCCTTCCAACGCGCGCTTTTTGGCGTCGAGGCGCAGGCCGCCTTCGTGCGCCTCGGGCCCGTGGCACGAATAGCAGGAAGTGCGCAACAACGGCTGAATGTCGGCCACAAAATCAACCGTGCGCTGCGCCGCCGGGGGGAGCGAATCGCCGTGTGCGGCAGGCGGTTCCTCGCCATCGGCGGAAAGAGTCGCCCCTGCGAAGACGAGCACCAAACTCCAAGGCCAGCGTGGGGGGTGACGCATCAACGCGGTCCTGCTTGTCATGCGCAATTCCCAGCCAGGGAAGGGAGGCTAAAACGGGTGGGCAGGTCCATTTAATCAGACAAGTTCGCGCCGGTCAAATTCCGCAGCACGCTTTCGACCACGTAAGCCCGAACGACCTTTGCCCGGAACACCCTGTTTTCCTTGTTCACCAATTCAGCCTCATGTGTCGCGATGCGGCGTGCGCCAACCGCGCACCTTGCGATTTCCATGGTTAGGCGCAGCGTTTGCTTTGAAGAGTGGCGACTTTCCTTTGCATGTCAAATTTTCTCCGCATACGCCTTTTGGAGTTTAACCATGAAAACGCTTCTTAGTTCTCTCGCCATTGCGGCCATGCTGATCGTAGGCGGCGCCGCAGTACGTGCGGATGACGGTCACGGTCATCCCGGTTATGGTCCCAGTCAGAACTACGGGTATTCGCAACACGGCGGCTACTCGCGCACCACCCCGGGGTACAGTTTCTACGGCAAGTACTATGGAAACCCGTACCAGTACTATCGCTCACCGGGTTATTATTCGGCGCCGCGCACGTCGTACTATTATGGGTATCCGCGGTCGACGCCGACGTATCGCCCCTCGATGGGCTTTGGGCCGTACAACTATTACACCAGTCCGCGATATTACGGCGGTTATTCGGCATGGGGTTATCCCTATAGCTCGTATGCTTCGCCGTATCACGGCTCGACCAGCTTTTCCTTTTCGTTGGGCTGGTAATTTCCCTGAGCTGGTTATTCCGCACATCCCATGAAGGCGCGATAACGCTCTGACCAAGACGCGAAAACGTTGGGTCGCGGCTACTGTTGCAAACGGCGCCCATCAGCCGCTGGGTGCTAGCTCACGGTTCCTCGCGAGAATTGGACGCTAGCGCGTGGCGGCTGACTTGCGATGCACCACGCTCAATTCTGGAAAATCCTTGTTATGCGACGTGCGGCAGATTGCCGTTGCGTTGTTCTTCCGCCGTGACGTATGATCCGCCCCCCAACGAGCGTCCGGGGCGGACGCTGGGTCTCGTCTACTGTTCACGGAGGATTCTACATGAAGCTCGCCCGTTATTGGCCGATCGCCGCGGGGCTATTGGGCGTCGGTCTGGTGTATGTCGTGCTTGCACAGGCCGATACGCCTGTCGCGCCTAGTCCGTACGCTTTTGAAGGCGACGTTCAATACTTCGAGTCGCCGCATTCCCCTTCGGATCTGCCGCGTTTGGAATGCGCCGCGGCACCAAGTTGTCCTTCGACGGTCAGCGTTCGCAGTGCGGGCGCATGCCCCGCTTCGGCATGCGCAACGACCGCTTGCACGACTTCTTCCTGCGATAAGTCGCCATGCGCCGCTACAGCTTGCACGACCTCGGCAGCTTGCACGGCCTCGGCGTGCAACAAGTCGGCGTGCACCAGCGCGACGCCTTGCGCGGCCGCCACGGTTTGCAGCGGCAAGGGAGCTTGTCCTGCGTCGGCGGCCTGCACGGCGAGTGCGTGCCCGACGGCTTGCCAAAGCAAGTGTCAAGCCGCCTGCGAAACGGCCATTAACGCGTATATCGCCACGATGGCCCAAGGCGAAGCTGGCGAGAAGTGCTGCTGCAACAAAGATTGCGGCTGCGGCGACGCATGCGCCTGCGGAAAGAACTCGATGTGCAGCGAAAAGTGCCTGTGCGGCAAAACGCCCGGCGCGGCTCTGGTAAGCGCTGAAGAAGAGTGCTTGCTGGGATTGAATTGCGATTGCGTGAGCAGCGCGGTGTTCGCCAAAGCGGGTGGGTGCAGCAAGTCGGGCGCGTGCAACACGGCTACATGCCCGCGCGGTGCGGTGTGTAACGAACTCGAATGCGTCGAGCATGTGTACGGGCCGAATCCTGAGATCGCGTGCGGCGCCGGCATGCCCATTCCGCCTCCCGTTCCGCCGGGACCGTACATGGCGCATGCGCCCTTCGCGCCGGGTTTTGGCGCTCCGATGTTCATGCCGCCTCCGGGCCCTCCGCCGCATGGCGCGCCCATGAACCATGAGATGCACGACATGCTGGTGGAAGCCGTAAGCCATACGGCTCGACTGCAAGCTCGTGACGAAGCCTGGCACGAACTGCAAGCGCGCAGCGAAAAAGCGACGCACTTGGCCGTGGAGAACGCCAAATTGCAGGCGCAACTTGAATTGGCAGCGCACAAGCAGAAAGCGCTGGAGCAAGTGGCCGAAATGGCGGTCAAGAACGCGGAGCTGGCCGCTAAGCTCGCCGCCGTGACCGAACGTCAAGAGCTGACCGAAACGCTCATGAAGGTCGCCTCGGAGAAGGCCCTCGCGGAAGCTCGCGTGGAAATGCTTGAAGCAAATCACGAGCTGCACGTGGAAGCGTTGAACGCCGTGCTCGAAACGAAGCAAGAATTGCTGGAGCCGTTGCATGAATTGCTCGTCGAGAACGTGACGCTCAAAGTCTCCGCCGAAGCCAGCGAAGAGACGCACGCCCTGAAGGCGCGCATTGCCGAGTTGGAGCAAGCCGTTGACGCCACCACCGTGGCCGAGAAGTCCCCCACCAAGAAAGCCAGCCACAAGAAGGCCGGTAAGAAGGGGAAGAAGCCGGTCGTCAAGACCGCGCGCGGCGCCAATTCGACGTCGGACACCAAATAACGGCGTCCTGGTCTCTTGGTCAACATCGGTTTCCGTTTCGAGTGATTTGCCTCCCTGCGCCTTCGGGCTGGCGCAGGGAGGTTTTTTTATTGGGCCCTGTGTGTTTAGAATTTGCACAACGCGCCTGCCTGGCGCGTGGCCACTGGTTGAACCTTTCCTTTGATCGAGCTTTTTCGCCCCATGGACGCTTCCGCCAAACAATTCCTGATCCGCCTGCTCGAAACGCCCAGTCCCTCGGGCTACGAGGAGCGGATTCAAAAAGTCGTGCGCGAATACGTGAAATCGTTCGCCGATGAAGTTTCGACCGACTTCCACGGCAACGTGATCGCCTGCAAGAACCCCAAGGCCAAGCTCCGCGTCATGCTGGCCGGCCACTGCGATCAGATCGGCATGCTCGTCACGCAAATTGACGACAACGGGTTCATCTACGCGCAAACCATCGGCGGGTGGGACTCGCAACAGTTGATCGGCCAGCGCATGGTCATTTGGGCCGAAGGCGGACCGATTCCCGCAGTGATCGCGCGCAAGCCGATCCACTTATTGACCGACGAAGAACGCCGCCAGGTGGTCAAGCTGGAAGACTTGTGGCTCGACATTGGCGCCAAGAACAAAAAAGAAGCCGCCGAGCTGATCAAGGTGGGCGATCCCGTGACGCTCAACCTGGGCTACCAGGAAATGCGCAACAACCTGGCCAATGCGCCCGGCATGGACGACCGCACCGGGCTGTGGGTGGTGATTGAAGCGCTGCGTCGCGCCGGCCAGGGGAAGCTGAACTGTGCGTTATACGCGGTTTCGACCGTGCAGGAAGAAATCGGCCTGCGCGGCGCCCAGACCAGCGCGTTCAGCATCGACCCGCATGTGGGCATCGCGGTCGATGTGACGCACGCCACGGACTGCCCCACCATCGACCGCCGCCAACAAGGCGAGATCGGGATTGGCAAGGGTCCGGTCATCTTCCGCGGTCCGAATATGAACCGCATCGTCACGCAGAAGCTGATGGACACGGCCGCCGCCAAGGATATTCCCTTCCAGCGCTCCGCCACCGGCCGGGCCACTCCGAACGACGCCAACGTGATGCAGATCAACCGGGCCGGCGTGGCCACGGGCCTTGTGGCCATTCCCAACCGCTACATGCACAGCGCCGTGGAAGTGATCTCGCTGGACGACATCGACCGCGCCGCCAACTTGCTGGCCGAGTTCGCCTTAAGCCTAACCGCCGACGACGACTTCACGCCGTAACGTCCGCCAACTTGTCAGCCGACATCCAGGCGGCGAGGAACCAAACGCCAAGGAGATTTTTTCTTTGGCGACCAGTTTTTTCCGCCAAGATCCGCGTCACGCCGGCGAATTCCAGTCATCGCCGACACCGCGCCCAGCGTGCGGCTGGTGTGCTGCCCTGATCTTGGGAGACTCCCTCATGAATGGCGTTCTGCAAACGATTTTCTCGCGTCCCGATATTGCCGTGCTGGTTTTGGGCGCCGCGATCGTCATTACCTGGTTTTTCGTGTGGGGAATCGTCGAAATGCGAAAGCATTCCATCGACGCGCAGCTCAAACAGGCGATGATCGACCGCGGCATGCCGGCCGACGAGATCGAACGCATCTTGTACGCCAGTTCGAGTAAAACACCGCCCAAAAATCCCTCGCGCGCGACTCCTTCCAAACCACATCTTTCCGGCAAAGAGTTGGCGTAACCTCGGGGCACTTTGTGACGCTTTTCCAAGGGATGGCGTAGAGTTCTCACCCTCCAAAACCGCTGTAGCCGCAGTGCAACATCACGCGGGTCAGGGCGAGAATGTGCAAACGACATATTTTTACATTTCCCTGACCAAGCCACGACATTCGCGATGACTTATTCCCGAACGCGAACTTTAGCTGTGGCCAGATAATGATCATTTCCCAACGCGACGACTAACGTATAGTCGCCGCGTTTTTCCGGCGCTTCGACTTCGACTCGAAAGGTTCCCGATTCGGCATCGACCGAGTCATATTCGACGCCACCGGCGGCGCCATTTCGTATTACTTCGCGCGATCCCGACTTATTCACAATCGAAACAAGCACGAGCGGAGGAACTCCTACAGGGGGTTGCGGAGCTTTTCCTTCGACAATTAAGCAGCACTTAGGAGAGGTATTGATCGCAGAAAGCTCCTTTGCTGCGGCTCGATCTACAACCGCAAGTGAAAGGGGAACCGCGATTTCTAACTTGGGGCGACGTTTCCCAACGGAATAGTCGGGACTCTCGACTTGCGTTTCGCAACCGCTGAGCAGAAGAAGTGTTGCCGAAAACGACAGGAGTATGCAAAGGTGTGGCGAAACACCGAGCCACCGGCGGCTCGCCCGAGATGATTCGCCCCATAACGATAGTGTTTCGCGGGTTCTTGCCATTGATGCAACACCCTAACAACCACAAACGTGCCCGCAATCGTTCTATGACTTAGGAGTTCGGCTTAGCACGACTTCCCAACTCGCGCCAAACTTCAATATCAATGTGGTCGGAACATTCCGTGACGCGCCCATCGGCGAATGCACCGTGTACGATACCTCGGTGCAGGCTGACCGGCGGCGCTAAGGCGCTCGTCATATCATTTTGATTCAAACAACTCGGGCGATTGGGCGACGCGCCGTGGTTATACAGAGTGGCGGCCACGTTTCCGCGGAACCAGGGCGTCCCACGGTCAATGGGCGAACCATTCCAGCCGTGGTTCTTTGGTTGTGACGGCAACGAACCGCAATAGTTCGCAAACGCATCAAGTTCGTTCGCACTGGAATAACTCGCGGGTGTAATCCAATTCGTACGAAGACGAGCGTGTGACAAATCGGCGCGCAAGACTTCGGAAAATAATGCGGTGGCGCTCAAGCCGTCACTTACGTCGGATGCCCGAATAGGAGGTCCTTCGCCTGGAAGCGAGGTCCAATAGCGAAACATGCCATCAAACCCACCGCGAAAATACCAGATTCCCGTGTTGCCTGCGTAGTTGGTTCCAGGTAGTGCGCCTGTACTCACCGAAATCGTGGGGCTCGCTGGGTCGGCTGGGCAAAGATAGATCGGGATGATCGTTCCAGACAGAATCTGCGCTGCATCGCGCCAAGTACGATCAAAATCGATTTGATCGTAAACGCTTTGTTGCTCAACAAACGGAAGTATGCCAACCAGAGGACCAAAACCTTTGACGCTCCCGGGCGGGAAAACCTTGTGTGTCGCTTCGTAATTCGCAGCCCCCAGGGCGATTTGGCGCAAGTTCGACTTACATTGCACTCGCCGCGCTGAAGATCGCGAATAATTCACCGCCACCAGAGCCAAGCTAACTAACAGGCTAACGATCGTGAGCGAAACGAGGACTTCCACCAGTGTCAGGCCGCCGTGCGTTTTCGACGCGCAGTTCCGATTGAGTTCAACCGATGAATCTCTTGAATGCACGAAACTAGCCTTTCACGAGAAGGCTCCGGTCTAACTGGACCTACGATTAAATATCCCGAAGAGAGGATTACGTACCGAAGAGAGGATTACGAAGCGAAATCCTAATATATATCACCGTGTTTGTAAATTTTTTTTTCGAATTTCTGATTTGGGGTTTTCCACGGCTGATTTGCACGTCTACCCTCCAAAGCCGCTGTAGCGGCGGTAGCCGCGGTGGAGCATCACGCGGCTCAGGGCGATGAAGATCAGCACCCATGCGGCTTGCAGGCACAGTTCGTAGGCCAGCCGGGCGCCTTGAATCTTGCCCAAAAACACGGCGGAAGGGAAATACGCCAGGTACTTCAGCGGCAGGAGAACCACGATTTGCTTCCACGGCGAAGGAAGCATGTCGAGCGGAAACATGTGCCCCGAGAGGAAGAAGCTCAGCAGCATATACACAAACAACAGCGAGCTGACTTCCAGGAACCAGAAGCCGATCAGTCCGAGCGTTGCTTCCAGGAAGTAGCCAATCAGGAACGCCATGACCAGTGAGGCGAGAAACGCCGCCCACGTGGCCGCGTCGTGCGGGTAGTTCTCGAAGTAGTCGCGGCACAGGAAGAACACGAGCGCAAAGGGGCCAATCGCCACCGAGTAATACGCCAGCTTGTGCGCCAAGCGGCTGAGAAACAAAAACCCCAGCAGGTCGACCGGCTGAATGAGGAACTTCTTGATCTCGCCGCTGCGAATTTGGGAGGCGATGCCCGAAGCCAACCCCGGCATGCTGGAGAAAGCCCGGCCGAGCATGGTGAGCAGGTAGTACGCCACCATGTCGCGGTAGGAATAGCCGGCGATAGTCGAACCGCCCGCCGCTTCAAACACCGCGTACCACAGAAAAATCTGCGTCACGATGGGCATGAAGCGCATGAGCGTGGCCAGGGCGAAGTCGCCGCGGTACACCAGCCGCTCTTCCAGGCAAATGCGAAGAATCGTCCACCAGGTCAAAACGCGCGCGTACAAGGCAGGGGTCGGGGGTCAGGCGTGAAGGCGAATGATTTTGGCGCGCGAGCAAGTGCGCATTTTCGTTGACGGTGTTGTGACGCAGTTCTACAACAAAAATATCCCAGGATCATCCGCCTTGGTAGCTCATCTGGCGGCGGATGGAGAAGCAGGCGTCTCTTCTTACGAGATTTCTTGTCAGGAAGCTTTGGCCTGACCGCGGATGGCCACGCGCGGGCGTGTTCTTCCGCGGTCTGCACTCATCTCATCTTGAGGAGACGCCGCTATGTCGTCGAACTCGCTGTTGGCCCGTCCTTCGTGGGCCGTGCTGCGACATCTGCTTTATAACAATAATCCCTTCTATGTCATTAGCGCCGCGTTGGTGCTGGCGGGCGTGTGGCGCTCGGTGGCCGGGCAAGAGGCGGCCGCGGCCGGTTGGCCGATGTTCGGACTCTTGTGCGGCTACCTGGTGTTGCTGGCCGGCGCCGCGTGGGCCATTATTCGCCTGGGCGGCGTGTGGCAGGATGCACGCACCCTGCTGGTCGTGATCGTGCTGATGCTCGTCGCGTTGTCGATGAGTTTTGACCCGCTCACGCTGCTCGATTTGCCCGCGGGCCGGCAGTTTCTCTTGCTGGGGCTGATGTTTTCCGTCGCGCTCTCGGAAGCGATCCTGCGCGCACTCGGCATCCGCCTGACGTGGATCTATCGCGGACCTTACTACGCCCTGCTGGTGTTGTTGTTTGCGTACCCGGTTTGGCTGGCCGAATTGGTGCAGCGCCGGGAAGAAGCCTGGCGCGCCGCAAGTTTGATGTTGTTCCCCACACTGGGAGCGCTGATTTTGCTGGCGCTCTATCCCGCGGCGCGCTGGGGACGCAACACCAAATGTGCCGCCGGGACGCCGTGGCCGTGGCCGTTGTTCCCTTGGACGATGTTCTTCTTTCTGGCTTTGGGCGTCGGCGTGCGCGCGTACAGTCTGGCGTTCGCGTTCGACGGCGGAAGCGGAGCGACGTCCGGGTTCCGCGCGTATTGGCTAGCGCCGCTGGTGCTGGCCTGCGCGTTGTTGACGCTAGAAATGGGACTCGCTTCGCGAAACCGCTTCGCCCAGTTCGTCGCGATGGTCGCACCCTTGACGCTTGTTCCTTTGGCCTTAGCCGGCCCCGGCATCGACCCGACGCAGGTCGAGTTTCTGTCGCTGCTCCGAGGCGCCTTATCAAGCCCCATTTGCTTGACTGCGGGCTTGTTGCTGGCCTTTTACCTGTTCGCCTTAGGCCGACGCGTCGCCCTGGCCGAAGGAGGCGTGATGCTGGCTTTAGCACTGCTGGCCGTGTGCGACGCCGGCACGGTCGACTGGCGAACCTTTGCTTCGCCGCAGCCGGCCCCACTGGGCGCGATTCTGGTGTGGCAGTTAACCCAAAGCCTGCGCACCGGCGCCACGTGGCGCCTGCTTGTGGTAACGGCCATGACCCTTGGCGCCGGGTGTTGGCCCTTCCGCGAGCACGACTTGGTTGCGAGCGGATACCTTCCTTTCCACCTGTTCGTGCTGGCGATTCTTGCGACAGGTTTGACGTTTAACGACCGACTGGCGCGCGGATTGCGTCGCACCGCGCCGTATTTTATTCCCCTGCTCGCGGCGCTGGCGGCCGCGGTGTATCCAGCCGTCTTTATCAACACGCCGCTGACGGTTCATGCCGCCTACGCCGCCGCTCTGACGGGAATAGCCGCCGTCTACTGGCGACGCGAGCAGGAAATGGCGCACCTGGTCGGCCTGTTGGTCACGTCGATGTGGTTGGCGGCCGCGGCGCTGCGGGCCGGGCATGCTCAACTGGACAAGACGCCGCTGGCCGAAGGTCGCGACTGGTTGGTCGGCGGATTCGTCTGTCTGGTGGCGGGACTTTTGATTAGTCTGGCCAAAGGCGGCGTGTTGACAACCGCCTGGCAAAGCCTGGCCGCGTGGAACCGCCGCATGCAAACCCACCGGCCGACCGAAAGTGTGCAATAAACCGGCCGGGTTTGGCGGAATGCCTAACTGCCGCAGGCCGGCTCATTGGCTCAATCTCCTTTCAATTCTTCGCCCGGGGGTGTTCTCCCACGGGCCGCGAGCAAAAAGGGGCGAAGGAGGGCGATTTCCCCTTTCCTGGGGTCGTTCTCGGCATGCACAATAGATACATCCCGACAACATCATTTCCGACTTGGAGTGATTTAGTGAACTGCCCAAGGCTCATCCTCGCACTTTTCTTTGCTTTTGGTTGTGTTTCGCTTGCGGCGGCAGCTCCCACGGCGGAGCAGCGGAAACAGATTCGCGACCTCGAAACCGCCGTTCAAAAGGCGGGCAATTTGTACACCCAAGGCAAATACAAAGAGTGCGGCCAGGTGCTAACCGAGGTGCAAGCGCAGTTCGACGAGTTGGCCGCTGGCGGCGACTCGGAAGTGATCGGGCTGTTGCAGGGAGTTTACCCTCGGTTGCTCAAAGCCCACGCTTTGCTGGAGTTGGAAGGCGTACGGCTGCCGCCCCTGACCAAGCCGGGGATGGCTCCCTCCACACCCAGCGGTAGTACGCCAGGCAGCGGCGGCGTTAGCTTCGTGAAGAGTGTGGCGCCCATGCTTGTGGCCAAATGCGGCGGTTGCCACGTTCGCGATCGCAAGGGGCAATTCAGCATGGCCACGTTTGACGACCTGATGAAAGGCCCGCCAGCCGGTGTGGTGATCTTTCCCGGTGACGCGGTTGGCAGCCGCCTGGTCGAAGTGATTGAAACCGGCGACATGCCGCGCGGCGGCGGCAAGGTATCACCGCAGGAGTTCGAGCAGTTGAAGCAATGGATCGCCGCCGGCGCGCCGTTCGACGGCGCCAATCGAACCATGAATCTAGCCAGTCTGGCGGGCGGCGCTCCCGCCCCGGAGCCGATGAAGGTCGAAGTCGCCGCGGCCACGGGCAAAGAGAAGATCAGCTTCTCGCGCGACATCGCCCCGGTGCTCGTACAAGAGTGCGCCACGTGCCACGGTTACGGTCAGCAACCGGGCGGCGACTTGAACATGACCACCTTCACCGGGTTGCTCACCGGCGGCGACAGCGGCAGCCCCATTGTCCCTGGCAAGGCAGCCGAGAGTTTGATCATTCGTAAACTCAAAGGGGAAGCCGGCGATCGGATGCCGTTGCGCCGACCTCCGTTGAGCGACGCGGTCATCGCCCAGTTCGCCACGTGGATTGCCGAAGGCGCCCGGTTTGATGGTCCCGATCCGGCCACCGATGTGCGCCGTGTGGCCGACTTGTATCGCGCCACCCATGCGACGCATGACCAGCTGAGCGCCGAGCGAGCGAAGATCGCCGAACAAAACTGGCGCCTCGGCATGCCCAACATTGCCATGGAAAAGGCCGAGACGACCAATTTCCTGCTGGTCGGAAATGTGGGCGAAAACACCCTGGCCGATATCGGACAAAAGGCCGAAGCGATGGCGCCCGAAGTTGCGAAGATTTTCAAAGCGCCGGCCGATGCGCCGTTGGTTAAAGGCCGCGTCACGTTGTTCGTGTTCGCCCAACGCTACGACTACAGCGAGTTCGGGCAGATGGCCGAGAAGCGAGAACTTCCGCCCGAATGGCGCGGCCATGCCCGGTTCGACACGCTGGACGCTTATGGCGCCGTGGTGGTTCCGCGCGGCGACGAATACTCGCTGGAAGGATTGATTGCGCAGCAAGTCGCGGGCGTTTACGCCGCCAGCCTGGGCGACTCGCCCGCGTGGTTCCGCGAAGGGGCGGCTCGCGTGGCGGCCTCGCGCATCACACCCGAGGATCCTCGGGTGGTCGCGTGGAATGAGAACGTCAAAGCGGCCGTTGGCTTGATGACCCAGCCTGCCGACTTTCTCCAGGGCAAACTTCCCGCCGAACCGACCGCCGTGGCCAGTTATAGCTTCGTCAAGTTTCTGATGAGCGATTCGCGACGGTTCGACGCGCTATTGGGGCAAATTCAGCGGGGAACGAAATTCCCGCAAGCGTTCCAACAAGTGTACGGCGCCCCGCCGGAGCAACTCACCGCCGCCTGGGTTCGCCGCGCCCCAAAGTGACGGCGGGGAAGGTCGAAGCGGGAGAAAGACGAGATGCAAGAAATGGATAGGGAGAGTTCCTTCGACATGGTATGATGTTCGTACTGCGCATCTGTTGGGAACCATCTATGCCACAGCCCTTTGCCGACTTTGACTTCTCCCATTTGACCGCGTCCGAGAAGCTGGATTTGATCGCCCAACTTTGGGACAGCATTCCCGAGCCGTCGTCCGATTCTGACGTTCCCGAGTGGCATCGGCAGGAATTGCAGCGGCGGGTCGCACTTTCTGATGCAACTCCGGAAAAGGCGATTCCCTGGGAACAGGTCCGTGCGCGCCTGCGGTCCAAGCCATGAGTCTTCCCGTTGTTCTGCGACCGGAAGCCGAAGCCGATTTGGTCACGGCGCGCGAATGGTATGAAGAACGAAGTTCGGGATTAGGTGACATCTTCATCGATGCGATTGACGCGCTGCTCATCGAGATCGGAAACTCGCCACGTCGCTTTGCATGGTTTCCGGGAATGTGCGGTTCGCAAAACTCTCGCGATTCCCGTACTTGCTGTATTTCCGACCTTGGGACGATCGAATCGAGGTTCTCGGAGTGTTGCATGGAAGCCGCGATCCTGCGGTCTGGCAAGCACGGAATTAGCGTATGAACTTTCGCGTTGATCTGGAAATCTTTCGCGGGCCGTTGGATCTGCTCTTGTATCTGGTGCGCAAGCATGAGATCGACGTGGCCGAGGTGCCCATTGCGCCCATTACCGACCAATTCCTGGCGCACCTGGAAGTGCTGACCGACCTGAACATCAACGACGTAGGCGACTTCGTCGAAATGGCCAGCACGCTGATCGAAATCAAGTCGCGCATGGTGCTTCCGCGCGCGGGCGAAGAAGTGGAGGAGGTCGACGAAGCCCGCGAAGAACTCGTGCAGCGACTCCTCGAATATAAAAAATTCAAAGACGCCGCCAGCATGTTGGAGGATCGCGGCCGGCGGTGGCAGCAGCGCTACACGCGCCTGGCCGATGATCTGCCGCCGCGCAAGATCGACCCGGCCGAGCAACCGATTCACGACGTCGAGCTGTGGGACCTGGTGAGCGCCTTCGGCCGCGTGATGCGCGCCAACGCCACGGCGCATCCGCCGACGATTGTTTACGACGATACGCCGATCCAAGTGTACATGCAGCGCATTCACGAGCGGCTGGTCGCCAATCGCCGCGCGTCGTTCGGCGAAATGTTCCAACCGGGAATGCACAAGTCGGCCATGATCGGCGTGTTCCTGGCGATTCTCGAACTCGTGCGGCATCACTGCGTGCACGCCGAGCAGGACGACACTCACGGGGAAATCTGGGTTACGCCGGGCGACGCCTTTGATGCGTCGCTCAATTTGATCGAGGCCGACAACTACGAAGGCGGCAAGCCGGCCGGCTAGCGCGTCTTATCCAACGCGACGACCTTCCCGTGTAGCGCACCTTCCGTGTGGTGCACTCGCTCCGTGAGTGTTTTGCGCAGCATCGTTTTGAGCGTGCAGCAAGCAGCACTCGCGGAGCGAGTGCTCCACTCTCCACTCTCCACTCTCTAAGAGTTGGGCGTCGCGCGTCGTTCGTCAATAAATCGCCGGCCTTTGGCTTCAAACCGAGGAAGTGAACCCAGCGGCACGCTTTGCACTTCGACATGCAGCCCCAACCGCAAATTGAGGTCTTGCGCCACACGTTCGGGTCGGTTGAGGCGGTCTTCAATTTCGATGGTCAGCGTATCCATGGCGCCGCGTTTCCGGGCCGTCAAGCGGTACTCCACCACCTCGGGAAAACCGCACAAGATTTGCTCGACCGCCGTGGGAAACACATTCACGCCGCGGATGATCATCATGTCATCCGTCCGGCCGAGCACGCCGCCTTCAAGTAGCACAAAGCGGTTTTCGCCGTCGGTCTTCCAAATCGGTCGAACAAGATCTCCGGTGCGGTAGCGCAGGACGGGCGAACCATAGCGGCCCAGCGTGGTAAGAACCAATTCCGCCAACTCCCCCTCGCGCGCCGCATGGCCGGTTTGATGCGAAAGAAACTCGGTCAGGAACTCGGTTTCCACGATGCGCAAGCCCTGCGGATCGGAGTAGCCCCAGGGACCGATCTCTGTGGCGCCGGCGTGATCGATCACTTGGGCGCTCCAAGCGGTTTCTAAGCGTTCCCGCATGGCGGGGACCGATCCGCCCGGCTCTCCGGCCACAATGATTTTTCGTACTTCCAGCGCCCGCAGGTCGATCTTTTGCTCGTGCGCTACTTCCGCCGCGTGCAAGGCATAGCTGGGAGTGCAGCAAATGGCGGTAGCGCGGGCCGTGCGAAGCATCTCGAGGCGGGCCAACGTACTCATGCCGCCGCAAGGCAGCGTCATACACCCCCGCGCTACGAGCGCATCGTTCGCGCTCCAAAAGCCAATAAACGGCCCGAAAGAGAACAGCATGGCTACGCGATCCGACGCCTCTAACTGAGCCGCGTCCAGCACGAATTGCCACGTATCGAGCCACCATTGCCAGTCTTCGGCCGTATCGAGCACCGCCATCGGCCGTCCTCGCGTTCCCGAGGTGCGATGAAACCGCACATAATGATCCAGGGGGTATGTCAGGTTCTGGGCCACGCACATCGGCGCTTCGCCCATCAAGTCGTCCTTGTTCGTATAAGGAAAGTGCGCCAACTCGTCCAAACTGCGCAGAGGGCGGCGCAAGCTCGCAAGCTTCTCGGCGTAGAACCGATTGTGCGGGAGAATCGTCTCGAGCAAGTGATTCAACCGCCGAAGCTGGTATTTGGCCAGCTCCTCGCGCGTCAGGCGTTCGGCGCGGCGTCGGCTTTCGAAATTGGTTGCGCTCATAGCCGCATGATTCGAGGAAGCGTTTGGCGCGCCAAGCGACGCCAAGTTGCACGAAGGCCAGGACTTATAACGACTTCAAATACGCGGCCACCGCCCGAGCGTCTTCTTCCGTCATCCGGTAGGACGGCATCGGCGGCTCTGGCGCCGCGCCGTCCGGGCGGCTTCCCGTTTGCAACAGCGTGACCAGCGATTCTTCGGAGAACCCCCCCAGGCCCGCAATCGCCGGAGCGCGAAAAGCCCAGCGTTGACGCGGATACGGCGACCCGACCGGCATGGGCGCTCCCTGCAACAACCGGGTGGTCACGAGCTTGCCGTCTTCGGTCTTAGGAGTGTGGCACATGACACACATCGCCACGTGATGCACCAGATATTTGCCGCGCTCCACCGGCGACGCAGGGGTCGCCGAAAGTTGTTCCGCCGCGGGAGAAGCCGCCTGACCGGTCTGTTTCTCCGGGACCGTTCCGTCATCCTGAGCCGCGCCATGCGAAGCGACGAACATGAGACCGACGAAAACCAGAATCCGAAGCATGATTGGCGTCTCACGATCAAAGGGAAGGACGAAACGGGCAAGAACGAAACATCACGTCCATTGTAACTTCTTCCCACGGTTCGTGGTTGTCTTAGCCGATTCCGCAAGTTTCCGTAAGGCGACTGGCGAACGACCGTCGCGCCGGTACATTGGTCGCTTGTCTCCTTGCGCGGGTTTCCGTGGCGTCGGCCGCTACGGGAGCCGCTTCGATTGGCGCACGGCGCCGAACTACTCCGAGATTTTGACCGCAATGAATGAGCGTTCCACGAAAGGCTCTTTGGCCGTTATCTTCCTGACCGTGTTTATCGACTTGCTGGGTTTCGGCATGGTGTTGCCGCTCTTGCCAATTTACGCCGATCATTTCATCGAAGATGAAACGGGCGTTTGGCTGGGCCTGCTCATGGCGAGCTTCTCGGTCATGCAATTGATTTTTTCGCCCTTCTGGGGACGATTGTCCGATCGGATTGGCCGCCGTCCGGTGCTGATGATCGGCCTGGCGGGATCCGTGGCGTTTTACACGCTCTTTGGCGTCGCTACGATCTTGCAAAGTTACTGGTTGTTACTCGCTTCGCGCATTGGCGCCGGGATCGCAGGCGCCACGATCTCGACAGCTCAGGCGTATATTGCTGACTCCACCAGCCTCGCCGAGCGCCCGCGCGGCATGGCGCTCATTGGCATGGCGTTTGGACTGGGATTCACGTTCGGCCCGTTGTTTGGCTTTTTGGCGGTCCCGTACGAGGGCGCGCCGCCAGGACCGTGGCCAGGCTACGCTGCGGCAATTTTGTCCGCCTTCGCGCTGGGAATGGCGGCGTTTCTCCTGCCCGAATCGTTACAGCCAGGCCGCAACGGCGCCTTTCGCGAGCTGATCGACCGAGCCGGATTTCGCCGCGCGATTGCGACACCATCGATCGGGGTGCTGTTGCTCGCAATTTTTGTGTGCGTGTTCTCGTTCGCCAATTTTGAAACCACGCTGTCGCTGCTCATTAAGGGAGACCAAGAGTCGTCCAGTCCCTTTACCTTTTCCTGGGGGCAAGTTTGTTTGACCTACGCCTACATCGGTTTGACGCTGGCCCTGGTGCAAGGCGGACTCGTGCGGCGCCTGGCCAAACGAGCGTCGGAAGGCTCGCTGTCGGTCGCGGGCGGGGGGATTCAACTGCTCGGCTTTGTGTTGATGATCGCTGCGGTAGCGCAAGGTTCAGCTCGCTTGCTGATCGGCGCGTTAGCGGTCGTTGTGACCGGTTTCGCCTTTATGCAGCCGATGCTCAACTCGCTCCTCTCGCGCCGCACCGACCCCCACCAACAAGGGGCCGTACTGGGAGTGGGGCAAAGCGTCAACGCACTGGCCCGCATCGCCGGATCGGGACTGGGCATTCCTTTATTGCGAATCGGACTGCAAACGCCTTACTACACCGCGGCCGGAATGATGGCCTTGGGTGTTGTGTTGGTGCTTATCGCCGTGCGCGGCGGGAAAGATTTTCCCCAAGAACCCTGAGTCGAGAGCCGCGAGGCTGGGAGCTAGCGCCCCGGCGCGGCCCGTTTTGTCGGCTTGGCGATTCGCCGGACCCGTCGCTGTTGATGGTGAGCCGGAGATTAAATCTCATCCTAGCGCGCCAAACATCTGGCGCGGCGAGCCTGAGCCGGAGAAGAGACGCTGGTGGGAGTCGAACCCACTTTCACCGGGTTGCAGCCGGTTGCCGGGCCGTCTGGCTCCAGCGTCAAGCGAAAGAGAAACAAGCGAGGCGAATCGGTTCTTTCCGCCTCGCATCGGTGATTCCCGTCGGTCGAACGCGCACCCGAGGAACGGGAGAGCGTGCGCCCATCGTCACCTTGGGAATGGTGCGCACGGCGAGCGCGAGCCGCCCCCGGCGTTTGAACCTTGTTTCGCGCAAGTATCCCGACCTGGAATCGAACCAGGCCCCGGACCTTCGGAGGGTCCTGTGCTGTCCGCCACACCCTCGGGACGCAAACCACGCAATGCACTGGCCGGCATAGGCCCAAAGGGTCGCAAAACGACAAACCTTGGGGTTGGTTACCACGGGGTCGGCCTTTCCAAGTCGCGAACACTGCGTTACAACCTAACAACACATCAGAGTTGAGAAGGGCGCGGAAGGTTCGCGCCCCATGGCCCTCCGGCAAGCCCGGCGCTGGGCTTCTGCGCGGGCAAACCCCCTTGCTACGCTCGCGAAAATTCGTCAATATATTCGGTTTCCCTATTGAGGTTCGGAGAGTCTCTCGCATGGCCCGATATACTGGACCTAAAGCCCGCGTCAATCGCCGTATTGGCCAGTTGATTTATGAAAGCGCCGGCGCCTCGCGCGCTTTGGAGCGCCGCGATAACCCCCCCGGTATGCACCAACGTGGTCGCCGCGCGTCGAACTACGGGGCGGCGTTGATGGAAAAGCAGAAGATCAAGCATCACTACGGCATTCTGGAGCGTCAGCTCCGTCGCTTTTTCGACCGCGCCCAACACATGAAGGGCAACACAGGAGCGAATTTGCTCATTCTGTGTGAGCGCCGGTTAGACAACGTGGTGCGACGCGCCGGATTCACCAAGACCCGTCCCCAGGCGCGCCAAGGGATTGTTCACGGCCACTTTACGGTGAACGGCCGCAAGACGGTTTCGCCGTCGTATGTTTTGCGTCCTGGCGATGTGATCAAGGTCAAGACTCGCGACAACATCAAGACTGTCTACCAGGCCGTGTTGGCGGATCGGTCGCCCGAAGCGGTAGATTGGCTGGGTGTGGATGTTGAAAACCTCACCGTTACCGTGTTGGGCAACCCCGGCCGGAATGACGTCAGCCTGCCGGTGAACGAGAACATCGTCGTCGAGTTCATGTCGCGGTAGCAGATCGTGGCGGGCGCACCCTCCCTGCGTTGCCTACGCGGGGTGCGTCGTTCTTCCAGTGATGGCGCAAGCAGTGCGCCTGCATACCTTCACGAAAGGCCCTCATGCACGCGCCCATCGTGGTGCTCGGCGGTGGTCCGGGCGGATACGCCGCAGCGTTTCTTGCGGCCGATTTGGGCATGGATGTGACCCTCGTCGAGGCCGAACCTCGTCTCGGCGGCACGTGTTTGCTGCGCGGCTGTATCCCCTCGAAAGCCCTGTTGCACGTCGCTCGCGTCATTGGCGAAGTGGACGAACTGCGCAACGACTGGGGAGTTACCTACGAGCGGCCCAAGGTAAATATCGATCAGCTTCGCGCCCGGAAAGATGAAGTCATCAGCAAGCTCTCGGGCGGGTTGGGGCAACTCGCCAAGAAGCGCAAAGTGCGGCATATCGTAGCGCGCGGCGTTTTCGAGAACTCTACGACGCTCCGGCTGGAAGGCACGCACGAATCGGTCCCCCAAGATGGCAAGCTGACGTTTGACCACTGCGTACTGGCGACCGGCTCGACCCCCGCGTTTCCGCAGGCGTTTGACATTGGCTCGCCTCGCGTCACGACTTCGGACGGCGCCCTAGCGCTCCAAGACGTTCCCGAGACCATGCTCGTCATCGGCGGCGGCTACATCGGCCTGGAAATGGGTACCGTTTACGCCCAACTCGGTTCGAAGGTGAGTGTCGTCGAATTGATGGACGGACTGCTTCCCGGCGCGGACCGCGACCTCGTAAAACCTCTTCATAAACGCTTGGAGAAGCTGTTCGAGGGCCGTATCTACCTGAACACCAAGGTCGGCTCGCTGGGTGATCGCGGCGATCGCGTGGAAGTCGCTTTCGAAGGGCCCGGTAAGTTCGGTACCGAACGATACGACCGCGTGCTGGTGTCGGTGGGTCGCCGTCCCAGCACGCGCGGCATCGGTCTGGAGAATACGCAGGTTGAACTGGACGCTCGCGGCTTCGCCAAGTGCGATCGTCGTCAGCGCACCGCCGACCCGCACATTCTGGCGATTGGCGACGTAGCCGGCGAACCAATGCTCGCTCACAAAGCGACGCATGAAGGCCGTATCGCCGTCGCGGCCCTCAAGGACGAAACGATCGTTTTCGACAAGCGCGCCATTCCCGCCGTGGTCTTCACCGATCCAGAAATCGCCTGGGCGGGACTTACCGAGGAACAGGCCAAGAAAGAGGGACGCGACGTCGAAATCGCGGTTTATCCCTGGGCCGCCAGCGGTCGAGCCATCGCCTTGGGACGCAGTGAAGGACTGACCAAATGGCTCGTCGAGCCCAAGACCGAACGCGTGTTGGGTTGCGGCATCGTCGGGCCCGGCGCCGGGGAGTTGATCGCCGAAGCCGTGTTAGCGATCGAAATGGGTTGCGAGATCGAAGACGTCGCCGCGAGTGTTCACCCTCATCCCACCCTGAGCGAGACCGTGATGAACGCCGCGGAGGTTCTTTTCGGAACCGCCACGGAAATCTATAAGCCGAAGAAGGAAGCGGCCGCCAAGTAGCTCTTGTGGCGAAAACCAAAAATCCACAAGGGTCAACCGCGGATTGAAGCAACGGGCATCGCCATAGAGTCCCCATACCACCGGGCTCACCGGCGCCCTTTCCGCTTTCACTTCAACCCGTTTTCTGGTAAAACTTTACGGCATACCGTACGAGCGAGGAACGGGTCGCTTCTTTACCCTGGGCGTTCCTTTGCGCACAATTCTTTTAACGAGAAGCGGCGAACCCGGTTCGACCGTGCGTTGGTTCGCCAAACTCGACGTTGTGAATGACCCTCGGAATGCGCGCGGGTCGCGCACTCCGCCGAACGAATATCGATTACGTAGGGACTTGCATGGCCGAAATTCATACCTTGGACGGCGCGAAAAAAGCTTCTCCGGAATACGTCTCGCAGATGCAGGATCCTGATCCGCAAGAGACGGCCGAATGGCTTGATTCGCTGGAGTACGTGCTCAAGACCAAAGGCCCCGAGCGTGTACAGTATTTACTTGCGAAGCTGGAGCAAAAGGTTCGCCGGGCCGATGTCGAGCTGCCGGTTACGCTGAACACCCCTTACGTCAACACGATTCCTGCCGACCGCCAACCGCCGTATCCCGGCGACCGGGAAGTGGAACGACGCATCAAGAGCATCATTCGCTGGAACGCCATGGCGATGGTGGTTCGCGCCAATCGAAAAACCAAGGGCATTGGCGGGCATATTTCCACGTTCGCCTCTTCGGCCACCTTGTACGAGGTCGCGTTCAACCACTTCCTGCGCGGGCGCGGCGAAAGCGGCTACGATGGCGATCAGGTCTACTTCCAAGGGCATGCGTCACCCGGCATTTACGCCCGGGCGTACCTAGAGGGCCGGTTGACCGAAGAGCACCTGGTCAACTTCCGGCGCGAGTTGGAGCCGCATCCGGGCTTGTCGTCCTACCCGCACCCCTGGCTCATGCCGAACTTCTGGGAGTTTCCCACGGTATCGATGGGTCTAGGACCGATCATGGCCATTTACCAAGCGCGGTTTAATGAGTATCTGCGCGACCGCGGCCTGAAAGACACTTCCAAACAAAAGGTCTGGGCGTTCCTGGGCGACGGCGAATGCGACGAGCCAGAAACGCTGGGCGCCATTACTCTGGCGGCGCGCGAGAAGCTGGACAACTTGATTTTTGTGATCAACTGCAATTTGCAGCGTTTGGACGGCCCCGTACGCGGCAACGGCAAGATCATCCAGGAGTTGGAAGCGCTCTTCCGCGGCGCCGGCTGGAACGTGATCAAAGTGGTCTGGGGGGACGACTGGGACATCCTGCTCGAGCGCGACGAAAAAGGCTTGCTCGTCAAACGCATGGATGAAGTGGTCGACGGCCAGTATCAAAAGTACGTCAGCATGCCCGGCTCGTACATTCGCGAGCACTTCTTTGGGGCGTACCCCGAATTGCTCGAAATGGTGAAAGACCTTCCCGACGACAAACTAGAAATCATGCGCCGCGGCGGGCACGACCCCGAGAAAGTGTTCGCCGCGTACAAGGCCGCCGTAGAAACCACGGGTCGTCCCACGGTGATTCTCGCCAAGACCATCAAAGGCTACGGGTTGGGCGAGCAAGGCGAAGGCCGCAACGTGGCGCACAACGCCAAGAAGCTCAACGAGCAAGAACTACTCGACTTCCGCAGCCGATTTGGCATTCCCATTTCCGATCAGGAAGTGGCTGAAGCCCCGTTTTACAAGCCGCCGGAAGATAGCCGCGAAATGCGCTATTTGAACAAACGCCGCAAGGCGCTGGGGGGCTACACGCCTACCCGGCCAACGGTTCATCCCACGTTGGAAGTGCCCTCGCTGGAAGATTACAAACGGTTCCTGGAAGGCAGCGGCGACAAGGAAATGTCGACCACGATGGGCCTCGTGCGTTTACTCATGAAGCTCACGCGCGACAAGAAGATTGGCAAGCATGTCGTGCCCATTGTGCCCGATGAGTCGCGCACCTTCGGCATGGAGGGCATGTTCAAGGAAATCGGCATTTACGCCCATGCGGGGCAGTTGTACGAACCGGTCGACTCGGGCCAATTGGCGTACTACAAAGAAGCGCGCGACGGCCAGTTTTTGGAAGAAGGCATTACCGAAGCCGGTTCGATGTCGTCGTTCATCGCGGCCGGCACGGCGTATTCGTCGCACGGAATCAATATGATTCCCTTCTTCGTGTACTACTCAATGTTCGGCTTCCAGCGCATTGGCGACTTGATTTGGGCCGCCGCGGACTGCCGCGCGAAGGGCTTCATCATCGGCGGCACCGCCGGGCGCACCACGCTGAACGGCGAAGGTTTGCAGCACCAGGATGGCCACAGCCACTTGAACGCCATCGCCTTCCCCACGGTCCGCGCCTATGATCCTGCTTACTCGTACGAAACGACCGTGATTGTGATGGACGGACTCCGTCGGCTTTACGCTGAGGGCGAAACCGCCATGTACTACATCACCGTGGAGAACGAGAACTACGCCATGCCCGACATGCCCGAGGGTGTGGCCGAAGGCATCATCCGCGGAATTTATCGGGTGGGAAGCGTCAACGCCGAGCAGGGCCAACACCGGGTGCAGTTGTTTGGAAGCGGCGCGATTCTGCGTAGTGTGCTCAAGGCGCAACAGACGCTCGCGGAGAAGTTCCACATTTCCAGCGATGTCTGGAGCGTGACGAGCTACAACGAGTTGTACCGCGACTGCTACGACGCGGCCCGCTGGAACATGCTGCACCCGACCGAACCACCCCGCAAGTCCTATTTGGAAACCGTGTTGCAGGGAGTGGAAGGTCCGTTTATTTCGTCTTCGGACTACGTTCGCGCCGTGGGCGAACAATTGCGGCCTTGGATTCCCGGCCCCTATGCCGTTTTGGGTACCGACGGCATGGGTCGCAGCGAAACGCGAGCCAAGCTGCGGCGGCACTTTGAAGTGGACGCCGAGTTCGTCGTCCTTGCCGCGTTGACGCAGCTTAGTAAGCAAGGCAAGCTATCGCCCGACGACCTGGCCAAAGCGATTCAAGAACTGGGCATTAATCCGGACAAGCCCAATCCGCTGTACATGTAACGCGGGTGGTTCGTTCTCCGGTGGATGTCCGGCTTGCATGGCAAGCCGCAGAGTTCGATCAACGTGGTGCGGCGTGGGACGTATGCTCCTCACGGCAGGACGAACGGCGCGCCGCGCTAAGTTGACTTTCTCCGGTCCACTCGCGGAGCGAGCGACCTTTTTGCATTTCTACCCTTTGAACACCGCAACAACTCATGGCTGAAGTGAAACTCCCCGAGATCGGCGAAGGAATCGAGTCGGGCGATGTCCTGGAAGTGTTTGTCAAAGAGGGCGACATCGTCGAAAAGGGGCAAGGCCTGGTCGAACTAGAAACCGACAAGGCGACCATCGTCGTCGATAGCACGCACGCCGGCAAAATCACGAAGCTGCACGTTTCGGAAGGCGACACCGTCAAAATCGGCCAAGCCATTGTCACCATTGAAGCGGGCAGCGAGTCCGCCGAGGAAGAGAAGCCGGCTGCAAAGTCGCCACCGCAGGAAGAAGCGCCAACCGCTAAGGAAAACAAACAAGAGCCCGCGGCGGAAGAGGCTGAAAGTCGCGAGGAAAGCCAAGCCGCGCCCACGGACAGCGACGACGCCGAACCGCTGGAAGAACAAAAGGAGAAACCAGGCCCGGCTCCTGTGGTGAAGAAATTCGAGGCGCCCAAGGAAGAAAAGGAGGCCGTCAAGCAACGTCAGGCGGTTCCCTCAGATCGAGAACGGGAAGATCGCCGCGCCGAGAGCAAGCCGCTGCGGACGCAACCCTTGGCTCACACCGAAGCCGAGCAAAGCGACGTGGTTGTGCCGGCCAGTCCAGCAGTGCGCCGGTTCGCACGCGAAGTCGGAGTCAACCTGGCCGAAGTGACCGGCACCGGCGACGGCGGGCGCATTACCCGGGAAGACGTGCTGGAAGCCGTGCGCGGCGCAAGTCAAACGCATCGCAGCAACGGGGGAAATGCAGCTTCGGCCAAACCGCCTGCCGCACACACTGAAACTTCGGAGCCCACCACTGCCCGAGGCGATCAAAGCAGAGACAACTGGGGGCCGGTGCGCGTGGAAAAGCTTCCGCGGATCCGCCGCACGATTGCCGATCGCATGCACCAATCGTGGTCGACCATTCCGCGCGTCACCAACTTCGACGACGCGGATGTCACCGAGTTGGAAAAGATCCGGCAGGCCAGCAAGGCCGACTACGCCGCGGCAGGCGTCAAGTTGACCACGATGCCGTTCGTCGTCAAATCGGTAGCGCAAGCGCTGCGGGCCAACCCGCTGCTGAACGCCACGATCGACCTGGAAAGCGGTCAAATCGTTTACAAGGAGTATTACAACATTGGCATCGCAGTCGATACGGACCGTGGCCTGGTGGTGCCGTCGCTGCGAAACGCCGATCAATTATCGATTTCCGAAATCGCCCGCGAAGTCGCCGCACTGGCCGACCGCGTACGCGACGGCCGGTTCGATCCCAAGGATACGCAAGGCAGCACATTCACCATTAGCAATATGGGCGCCATCGGCGGATCGTACTCCACCCCGGTGATCAATTTGCCGGAAGTGGCCATTCTCCTCATTGGCCGCTCGCGGAAGATGCCGATCGTGCGCGCCGGAGATGAGATCGCCGTGCGGCTCATGATGCCGCTGAGCTTGTCGTATGATCATCGCCTGGTGGACGGCGCCGTAGCGGCTCGTTTCCTGAACGACGTGATTTCCTACCTCGAGGCGCCGAGCCGTTTGCTGCTGGCGCCGTAACCGCCCGTTCCAAGCGACCCTCCTCACAAAGCGGCAAACTCGCTTGGAAATTCCAGAGCCGGCTCGTCGCGCCGGCTCTTTGCCTGTGGGCAATACCATGACCAGCGCCATCCAAGTCGTTACAACGTTATCTACAAAAGCCGACGCCGAAAAACTCGCACAGGCGTTGGTCGAACGCCGCCTCGCGGCGTGCGTGCAGGTCAGCGGTCCGGTTGCTAGTTGTTACCGTTGGCAAGGCGCCATCGAAACGGCGGAAGAATGGGTTTGTACGATCAAGACCCGCCAAGACCTTTACCCGCAGCTGGAAGCAGCCCTGCGCGAGTTGCACCCTTATCAAACGCCTGAAATCCTGGCCCTGCCCGTTGTCGCAGGGCTTGAGGACTACCTGCACTGGTTGGAACAGGAAACCAGGCAACCCTAGCCCAGAGCCGCAGGCGCATTGCGACAGGCGGATTGAAGCACTAGGTCAATCCGCATTTTGTCATCGCGCATCCGCACGAAGCTAAACTTGTTCGGGCACGACGAACGGCGCCCGGTACTTGCGGGTTAGCAGTGCGTTGGCTTCGTCGTCGTTTTCAAAACGCTCGGTTTTGGCGTTGAACGTCAACGTGCGGCCGAGGTCGTAAGTCGTCTCGTCCAGGTTGATTTTCACGGCCTTGAGGTTTTCGCGCAAGTTATTGAAAGCCTCGACGACCTGCTTGTTATCGCCGATGGATTGCGCTTGTTTGCTGAACGGTTGCGACTCGCCGAGCCGGTACGAAATGTTGCCCAAGTGGCACAGGGCGCTGGAGTAGTGGCCCACTTCAGCGTCGGCGTTAATATCCTCGGGCTTGCGGCTGCGCATGGCGGCAATAAAGCTGCCGAACGAACCGCCCGGTGTGACGTGGGCCTCTTCGCCCTTAATTGGCTCCGCAGCGCCGCCATTGTTGGGATAAAACTTGCCGTCGCGAATCACGCCTTCGGTGGTGTAGTACTCATTGGCCACCTTTTGCGGCGGAGCACCCTCTTTGGCCACCAGGCCGCGAGTCTCAAACACGAGCAGCGTGTCGCCATAGTCGTAAACGGCCAGCTGCATGTTCGGCGTTTGGCCTTGATCTTCTTCGCCCGGCAAGAAGCGGCCGCCTAAGCTCCACACGCTCTTGGGAAGGGTGGCGTCTTTGATCGCCCAGCGGGCGACGTCCATTTCATGCACGCCTTGGTTGCCGGTGTCGCCATTGCCGAAGTCCCAGAACCAGTGCCAGTTATAGTGCACCAGGTTGCCGTGGTAAGGCTGTTCGGGCGCGGGGCCAAGCCACAAATTGAAGTCGAGATGCTTAGGCGGATTCTCGACCTTCTTCATGCCAATGCTCCAGCGCGGCTTGCAACAATAGCCCTTGGAGACGAGCAGCTTGCCGTATTTTCCCGAATGAATTGCCGCGATCTCGCGGGCGCGGCCTTCGCTGCTGCGTTGCTGGGTGCCATGCTGCACCACACGGTTGTACTTTTTCGCCGCTTCGGCCACTTGGCGGCCTTCGAACACATTGTGGCTGATCGGCTTTTCGATGTAGGCGTCTTTGCCGGCCTGGCAGGCCCACACGCCAATGAGCGAGTGCCAATGGTTGCACGTAGCGACAGAAACAGCGTCTAAGTTTTTGTCTTCCAGCGCTTCCCTTACGTCCTGCACGCATTTGGGCGTGTTGCCAGCGCGGTCTTGCACCTTTTTGGTGCGCGAGGCGAACAAACTGCTATCGGGATCAATGAGATACGCGACTTCGACATTCTTCATGCCGACAAATTCGTCGATGTGCGCGCCGCCTCGGCCGTTAATGCCCGCCACGCCCACGCGAATTGTGTCGTTGGCGCCAATCACCCGACCCGACGCCTTGGTGCCGGCCACGGTAAACAGAGGAAACACGGCGCTGGCCGCGGTCGCTTTGACAAACGTTCGACGTGTCAACTTGGACATGGCACACTCCTTGTTAAGATGGAAAAAGGTGGGAAGGGGTAGACGGACGGCGTGACGGGCCGCAGTCGGGAATGCGCAAACTGCGGCTGCATTACAACACACCCGACGCCAGAAGTCCAGATTTTTCGCTGTCGTTTCTTTCCTTTCACCCTTGCAGATCGCACGCGAATCTGACCTACTTGAACCCCAATGAACCGGCGGAATCGAGCTGCGGCGTTTCTGATCATGTCGGCAGGCGGCATTCCGGGTCCAACTACTTGAGCGCTGCATGACCGTTCTTGAATCCCTTCAGGCTTTGGCCGAACGTTTCGCCGTTCTGACCGGGATGACGCCGCGCTCGGCCTGGTTTCTGGCCGCCATGATTGTCGCGCTCACGGGCGGAACGGTCATCCGCATCATTTGGCGGGCTTTCCACCCCACGCCGCAAGCCACCCGTCTTCTTGACAGTCTCAAAACATGGTGGGCGTTGATCGTGGTGCTCGTTGCCGCGGTCAGCCTGGGGCGAACCGGCCTCGCCTTGGCGTTTGGCGTTCTCAGTACTTTGGCGCTGGGCGAGTTTATGCGCGTCCAGCCGCCGGAACTGGCTCCCCGGGCGGTGAGGGCGTTCGCCTATTTGCTGATTCCCTTGCAGTATTTGGCGATCTGGCTGAACTGGGAGCCGCTGTTCTTTGTGTTCGTGCCGCTTGCCACGATGATCGTGCTTCCGGCGGTGCGCATGGCGTCGGCGTCAACGCAGGGGTTTTGGACCTCGGTCGGCGTGGTGCAGTGGTCGCTTCTGATCAGCGTCTACGGCCTTTCGCATGCCGCGTGTTTTCCGACTCTGCCGGAGTCGAGCAATCCTGTGGGAGGCGCCGCCGGGTGGCTGCTATTCCTGCTGGTAATGACCGAAGCCAATGATATGGCGCAAGCTTTGACGGGTCGCGCGTTCGGCCGGCGTAAAGCCACCCCGAAACTGTCGCCGAACAAAACCTGGGAAGGCTTCTTCGGCGGCGGCGCCACGTCGATCCTGCTCGCTGTTCTCTTGGCTCCGTGGATTACCCCGCTGGCGAGAACGCCTGAGCGCTGGGGCGATTCGCCGTGGTTGAACATCCCCTTTTTCCCCGCGGTCCTGGCGGGCACAATAATTGCATCAGGAGGGATCGTCGGCGACTTGATGATGTCGGCCTGTAAGCGTGATCGGGGCGTCAAAGATTTTGGAACACTGCTGCCCGGGCACGGGGGCGTGCTCGACCGCTTTGACAGTTTGACGATCACGGCGCCGTTGTTTTTTCACTTTGTCCGATTCCTTGATTACTAACGCCATGAATTACAAACGGCAATCGCCATAACGGGGCGATGGCAGTCGCCTAAGTTCTTTGGCAACCAACGTCGTTACCGACGATTCGCCAGGAAATTCGACGCACACGACGCACGGCGGCGCGGAGTTGGCGCAACACAACCATCATGCAGAACTCACCGCCGGCGCCCACCGGTTTCATGCAATTCGTGAATGTCCCCAACGCCATCAGCGTCACGCGGCTCTTGACCGCGCCGGGCGTTGTCGTGCTTGCGTCACAGGGCTGGTCGATGGCGTTCCTCGCGTTGTCGCTGGTGCTCCTGATGACCGACTGGGTGGACGGCCGAATCGCCCGGGCTTGGAATCAACAAACGACGTTCGGCGCCCGGCTGGACGCGTTTTCGGATGTCGCGATTTATGCGTGCATCGCCTGGGGCGTGTATTTGCTGGAGCGCGACATTTTCTGGGGCGAGCGCTACTGGCTGGCGACCCTCCTTGGTACGTATGTACTTTCCATGGCGGTTTGCTTTGGCAAGTTCGGTTGCCTGCCGAACTACCATACACGCATGTCAAAGATTTCGTGGTTCTTAGTGACGGTCGGCGTCGCTGCGTTGATTCTTGACATTTCGCTGTGGCCGCTGCGTTTAGCGTTTGTTACGGTGATTCTGGCGAACCTGGAGTCGATCGCCATGACGTTCCTGCTGCGAGAATGGCGGTCCGACATTCCCACCTTAGCCCACGCCGTTCAAGAGTCGAAACCGAACTAAGGAGAATTCGACCAACGTTTCGAAGGAAAGGAAGCGATGCTCAAGATCCTTCATATTTCCGATATTCACTTTGGCCCTCCTTATGTGCCCAAGGTGGGGCAAGCGCTTCTGCGCATCGCGCCCGCCCTGGAGCCGCATGTGATCGTGGCGAGCGGCGACTTCACGCAACGCGCCACGCGCGAGCAGTTTCAAGAGGCGCGGGCCTTTCTCGATCAACTTCCTAAGTTGCCGGTGATCGTAACGCCAGGGAACCATGATGTTCCGCTGTACCGCTTTACGGAACGCTGGTTTAACCCTTACGAGCTTTACCAGGAATACATTCACAAAGACCTGGACTACGTGTACCGCATGGACGGCGCGGTGTTTGTTTCCATCAACTCAACCTCGCCAAGACGCTCGATTGTGAACGGACGCATTCACTTGGAGCAGCTTGATTTCGTGGCCCAGGCGTTTCGAGATGCGCCCGAAGACGCCGTGCGCATCATCGTGTCCCACCATCACTTCGCCCCGGCCCCTGATTATGAAGGAGGCAATGTCATGCCCAAGGCCAAGCGGGCCATGAACTGCTTCAATGATCTGGGGGTCGAAATGATCCTCGGCGGCCACTTGCACCGGGCGTACATTGGCAACTCGCTCGATATTTATCCCGGGAAACACCGAGAGCGCGGGGTCATTATCGTGCAGTGCGGCACGTCGACCTCGCGCCGCGGCCGAGCGCGCGAACGCGAAAAGAACTCGTTCAACATGATCTGGATCGACGAGAAGATGGTCCGCATCACGCACTACATGTACTTCGACGAAGAAGACGGCTTCGCCCCCGTCAGCCGGCACCTGTTCGCACGGCCCGGCCGTCGCTTTGTCGAAGCGACGCCAATCCACCTTTAATCAGGGGCCGGCCCCTGATCGTGGGCCTGCCCCGCGCGGAACGCCTGCGCCGCAGCGACATAATGCTCCGCCGCATGGCGAATGCGCGCCTGGTCGCGCTCTTCACAAACTCGTCGAATTTTTGCCGGCGCGCCCATGACCACCGAGCCAGGCGGAATTTCCATGCCTTCCAGCACCACGGCGCCGACCGCCACGAGGCTTCCCTGGCCCACGCGGGCGCCGTTCATCACCACCGCCCGCATGCCAATCATCACGTCATCTTCGACGGTGGCGCCATGGACAATGGCGCCGTGGCCGAGCGTCACCCGGTCGCCCAACGTACAGGGAAAACCAGGATCGGCGTGCAGTATGCATCCGTCCTGAATGTTCGTCTCGGCGCCGATCACAATCTTTTCCACGTCGCCGCGAATCACCGCTTGAAACCAAACGCTGGACCGCGGGCCCATCGTCACATCGCCCAGCACCACGGCGCCCGGCGCAATCCACGCCGTGGCGTCCACCTGTTGCGGACGAAACGCAGTCGGAAAGTCCCTCATAGGAAAATCTCCTCAACCCCCGGGAAGACGCACGAACCGATTGAACCATGTTGGTTGAAAACGAGCTGACGCGTAAGATGTCCGACAAGTATACCTTGTTTGGTCTAATGAACTCTCTTTGGCGATGCTCTGACCATGTCCCTTGTTCACAGTTTGGGCGAAGCCGCGGCGCGGCTTCAGCGCGCCGACACGACGCCCACCGCACTTTTGAACGAATGCCTTGAACGCATTCATGCCTGGGAAAAGACCATCCATGCTTGGGTATGCCTGGATGAAGACCGCGCTCGGCGTGAAGCGCAGCGGCTGGGCGAGGAACTCGCGTCCGGTAAACCACCCCGTAGTCCGCTGCATGGCGTCCCCGTTGGAATCAAAGACATTTTCGATGTGGCCGGTTTGCCGACGCAAGCCGGGTCGCCGCTCCTGCGAGGAAATGTCGCGACGCGCGACGCCGCGCTCGTGGCTCGGCTGCGCCAGGCCGGCGCGGTCATTGTCGGCAAAACCGTCACTACAGAGTTCGCGTGTTTTGATCCTTCGCCCACGTGCAATCCGTGGCGCGTCACCCATACTCCCGGCGGATCAAGCAGCGGGTCGGCGGCTGCGCTCGCCACGGGAATGTGCTTCGCGGCGCTCGGCTCGCAGACCGGCGGTTCGATCACGCGACCCGCGTCCTATTGCGGTGTGTGCGGCTTAAAGCCCACCTTCGGCGCACTGAGCTTGCAGGGCGTCACTCCTGTGAGTTTTCACTTGGACCACCCCGGCCCGATGGCGCGCACGGTGGACGATCTGACGATTCTTTGGCGCCTCCTGAGTGGCGAGGAGGGGCCCGACGCGCATTCCGAAAGTCGACCCACGCCGCCGCGCATTGGTCTGTTGGGCGAGTTTTTCGACGAGCGCGCCGATGCCGCGGTTCGAGCCGCCACGCAAGACGCCATGCAGCGACTAGCGCAATCCGGCGCTCAGATCAAGCCGTTGCCTCTCCCCCGAGACTTCCTGGAAGTCCATTCCAATCATCGCCGCATCATGGCGGTTGAAGCCGCCGAACATCATCGCTGGCAATACCACGCCCACAGCGATCAGTACGGACCGAACATGTCCGCGCTGATTGAAGAAGGATTGTCGATCACCGCGGTCGACTATGCGGCGGCGCTCAAGTTTCAAACCACGTTCCGCCACGAAGCCATGGACTTATTGACCGAGGTTGACGTTTTGGCGACCTCCGCCACACCCACGCCAGCCCCCGGCAGCTTGGAAACCACGGGCGATCCGGCGTTTAACTCGCCTTGGTCCTTGGCGGGGCTGCCAACGGTTTGCTTTCCTTGCGGAGTTTCCCCGGAAGGTCTTCCGTGTGGGTTGCAACTGATCGGCCGGTGGCGGGGAGAGGAGCCCTTGCTGGAAGCGGCCCGCTGGTGTGAGAAGGTCCTGGAGTTTCAGAACCGGCCGTCGAGCGAAGAAACCATTCCGGGTTAAGGGCTCGTTGGCGTGCGAGCGTCTACCCGACCCGCCGCGCGGCCGGCCGTGCGAGAACGGCCGGCCGTGCCGCAGCGGTGGTATCCTTACTTCTTCTTTTTAGCCGGCTTGGCGGCGGGCTTGGCAGCGGGCTTGGAGCCTTTGGCCTTGGGGCTGGCTTTCTTCGCCGTCGAAGCCGCTTTCTTTTTCTCTGCCATGAACCTTGTCTCCCGTAGAGGGCCACCTTTGCGGAAACGGGTAAGCAGCCTAATCACTTACCGACAACATTTCCACAGTGCTATCATGATAGCACTTCGCGCACCGTTGACTAGACTTTTTCCCCAGTTTGCGCAAATTTCTTCAAGAATTGTCAAAGGCCCACACATCCCTGCTCCCGCCTGGGCACGGTACAATCGCGAGCGTGGCCGAGCGGCGGAGCCGACGGCTCAGTTGATCCAAGCTTTGGGAGATCCAGATGAGCAGGGTTGAGAAGGCGCCTTACCAAATCATCATCGGGCTGGAGACGCACGTCCAACTAAAGACGCAAACCAAGCTCTTTTCACGCAGCAGCACGGCCTTCGGCGCGCCTCCCAATACGCAAACCAGCCCCGTGGATATCGGTCTGCCGGGTTCGCTGCCGGTGATGAATCGGCGCGCTTATGAACTAGCGCTGCGAACCGCGGTCGCGTTGAACTGCACGATTCCCCGCTACACCAAATGGGACCGCAAGCAATACTTCTACCCTGATTTGCCCAAAGGCTACCAGATCAGCCAGTACGATTTGCCGATGTCGTGCGAGGGCTGGCTTGAGATCAGCGATTCCAAAGACGCCTTCGCGCCCAAACGGGTGCGCATTATCCGCGCCCACCTGGAGGAAGACGCCGGCAAAAGCATGCATGACGAAGCGGCAGGTAAAGCCGACAGCCGCATCGACTTGAACCGGGCCGGCACGCCGTTGTTGGAGATCGTCACCTATCCCGATTTGTCGTCACCTCAAGAGGCGAAAGCGTATCTCGAAGAATTGAAACTGCTGCTTTTGTATCTGGAAGTGTCGGATTGCAACATGGAGGAAGGGAGCCTCCGGGTGGACGCGAACATCAACCTGCACATCGACACGCCTGATGGCGAAGTGGCCACGCCGATTGTCGAAGTGAAGAACATGAACAGCTTTCGTTCCGTGGAGCGCGCCCTGTCCTACGAAGCCCAGCGGCAGTATGAAGTGTGGCAAGAAACGGGACAAACCAAAGGACAAGTTCCGAAGCAAACGCGCGGCTGGGACGATCAGGCGCAAGTCACGCGCGGTCAACGACACAAGGAAGAGTCGAGCGATTACCGCTACTTTCCCGATCCCGACCTTTGCCCCGTCACCACCACGCCCGAACAAATTGAAGAGGTACAACGGCAACTGGGCGAATTGCCCGCGGCGACGCGCGCACGACTTGTCTCTCAGTTCGGAATCACGCCGTATGACGCCGATGTGATTGTTAACCAAGGCCGCGGCGTGTTGACCTATTTCGAAGAACTGGCGCAGGCGAGCGGCGATGGCAAACAAGCAAGCAACTGGGTGCAACAAGACGTCCTGCGCACGCTCAAGGAAACGGCGTGCGCCATCGACGCGTTTCCTGTATCCGCCTTGCGTTTGGCCGAACTTCTGCAAGCAGTTCGCAACAACGAAGTGGACAACGCTCGCGCTCGGACCATTTTTGCCGAGATGCTCGGCAGCCGGCTTTCTGCGCGTGAAGCGATGAAGAAGTTGGGAATTGAGAAGGTTGATGCGTCGGACCTGGAGAATCTGTGCCGCGAGCTTCTCGCCAAGAATCCGCACGTCGTGACGGATGTGAAGAATGGCAAAGAGAAGGCGATCGGCTCCTTGATTGGGCAAGCACGGCAAAAGAACCCCAACGTCAATCCCAACGACGTGCGGCGCATGTGCTTAGAGCTGATCGCGAAAGAGTAAACTGTAGCCGCGGCGGAATGGTTGAGATTCGCGTTTCCACGGCCAGAAACCGCAAGCCCCGAACCTTAGCGAACGACTCGAAGAATCTCAAACCAGACATACCCTAGGAAGGCAACACTCGCCATTCCCAGACAAGTCACGGCGCCTGTCCAATGCATCCAGTCGCGGCGAAGCCGTAAGAGTAAATCGCTCGCCATGGCGGTTACGAGCGTCATGACTCCCAACGCGAGGCATGCCCCGTGAAGATGCGCCTGCAAGGCCCAAGGGACGAACATCACACCTCGCCCATAGGTGGTCCATATCGTCAATAGCAAAACCGCGCGCGAGATCGCGAGAAGCAAAACCACGAATAGCGGCATTCTCCACCGCCATTCCAGGCGGACGCGCCACAAGACGGCGAGAATGAGGATCGCGCCAAGCCCCCAGCCGCCGACCTGGTGAATCATCCATTGATCCCAAGGGTATAATCCTCGCCATGCGGCGAACGATCTCGAGATGACGGCCATCGCACCATCGAGCAGCGCCACAACAGCCGCTAGCACCAACAACCAGTGGCCCGGTTGCGAGGGAAAACTCCCATCGCGACGCCAAGTGCATTGAAGCAAAAGGTAAAATGTCACGGCCGCCATGCCGTAGGCCATGCTCATGCCTAAATGGGCTGCGCGTACCGTCGCCATATCTTCGGCGGCGATTTCACTCCAGTTGGTCATCACGCGAAAACCTGTGAGCGCTGCCGCGCAGCCCAACATCCACAGGAGGAAGTGGATCACCCCCAACCGCGGCGCCGAAGAAGGACTCGCCCGTGGTTTCATGACCGAGGACATGCGAACGACCTTGAATTGGCGATATTCTATCACGGACGTGAACGGGTCATTTCGAAACGGCAACACCGGATGCTTCCGGAAAATCAGCAAGCAATTTTCTTAGCCCGTTCTAAGAAAAGCATTCCTGCCGCGTTAATCGTCTATACTTCCATTCCGTACCATTTAGCGATTGCGTGGCAGGAGTCGTGTCGCAAAGGAGACGTTCCATGTCGGTCCGAACCTTACTTCGGTGCTTTGGCGGGGTCTTGTTGCTTTCGTTAACCGCCCTTTTATTGTGGAACGGCGGCATCGCCGAGGAGTCGGCGCCGCAGCCGGGCGGGCCCCAACCCGGAGCCATCTCGACCGATCAGCTCGGCGGCGCCGAACGCTATCTCACGTTTCTCAGCACGGACAAACCGCTTTATCGCCCAGGCGAAAAGCTTTACGTTCGCGGCGTTTTGCTGCACCATGCGACCCGCCAACCCTTCCCCGCTGGAACGGAGGCGAACGCGGTCATCGAGATCAAAGGCCCCAAGGGAGATGTCGTCGCCTCGGGGCAAGTCGTCAGTCAGGAGAGCGTCGTCGGCTTCCAATGGGACGTGCCTCAAGACCAGTCGGGCGGCGAATATACGATCAGTTTCACCTACCCCCATGAGGGATACACGCCAGCCGAACGGAAGTTTGATATTCGCGCCTACCGCGCTCCACGGCTCAAGAGTCAAATCAAATTCCTGCGCGACGGTTACGGCGCCGGAGACACCGTCGTCGCCACGCTTCATACCGAGCGTGCCGAAGGAGGCGTTCCCTCCGGAGCGCCCGTCACCGTGATTGCCCGCGTCGATGGGATGGAAGCCTACCGCGGCGCGACTCAGGTCGATCCGGAAGGCAACGCCACAGCCCGCTTTGACCTTCCGCCGCAGATTGCCCGAGGCGAAGGAACGCTCGCCCTGGTGATTGAAGACGGCGGCGTGGTCGAAACCGCCAGCAAGACCATTCCTATTCTGCTGCAAACGGTCGATCTGACCATGTATCCGGAAGGGGGCGACCTCGTGGCGGGCCTGCCGAGTCGCGTCTATTTCGAGGCGTTCACGCCTTACGGCGACCCGGCCGATCTAGCGGGAGTGGTGGTCGACGGCGAGGGGACCGAAGTGGCTCAGTTCCGCAGCGAACACGAAGGCCGAGGTCGGTTCACGTTCACCCCCGAGTTGGGCAAGAAGTACGAACTGCGCATCACGGAGCCCGCCGGCATTGCCACGACGTATCCCTTGCCCGAAGTGAAAGAAAACGGGGCGGTTATTACTGCGTTGGAAAACATCTCGTCCGCCGGAGGCGATGTGAACGTTGCGGTCGGCGCCGCCCCGGCGGGCGAGTATATCATCTCGCTCCGTCAGCGTGAGAAAGAAATCTCCCGGCAGTCGCTCAAGCTGGAGCCGGGCAAGCCGCAGGAACTCGCTCTCGCTCCCGGCCAGGCGGATGGTGTTCTCGTTGTCACCGTGTGGAGTCAGTCCGGCCAACCATTGGCCGAGCGGCTCGTGTTCCGTCAACCGGCGAACGCCCTGAACATCAAGGTTACCGCCAACCAGGAGCAATATGTTCCCGGCGGCAAAGCTGAAGTGAAGGTCGAGACAACCGGTGGCGACGGCAAGCCGATAAGCGCCATGGTAGGGCTGACCGTGACCGATGAAAGCGTGCTGGAAATGCTCGACAAGCGGGACCAACCTCCGCGTTTGCCGGTGATGGTGTTGCTCGAAAATGAAGTCAAGGACCTGGCGGACGCCCACGTCTATCTGGACGCGGAAAACAAGGACGCGCCGCTCGCCGTCGACTTGTTGCTGGGCGTGCAAGGCTGGCGCCGGTTCGCTGTGATGAACTGGGAAAAACTTCTCGAAGACCACGGCGATGACGCACGACGCGCCTTGGCGTTTCGGATCGTCACGGTGCGTGACGAGCAACTGCGCGCAGCAAACCGCATGGACTTTTTCTTCGGAGGAGCGGTTCCCGCGCCCCCCGAGGCGGCAGCGCCCGCGCCGCTGGTCGCGGAAGCGAAGAGCGCTCCGGTTCCCGCAGATTTTTCTGCTCCTGCAGTAGCCAGCGCCACGGCGGCGGAGGAAAACGCTCCGGCCCCGCAAGCGGACGGTGCGTTCCCTGGCGAGCCCGCCCCTGAGCCCATTGTTGCCGGTGGCGCCGTTGGACCACTTCCCGACGAAGAGCCGGCTCGCCAGCAGTTAGATGATCTGGCCGATCGCGATGTCGCGGCTAATCCGCTGGGGGACCAGGCGCCTTCCGAAGCTCAAGGTTTGGGCTTGGAGGCGGAAGTCGGACAGCGGGCGCGGCGCGCCTTAGAGCGAGCAGCGAAAACGGAAGCGGAAGGCAGGCTGTTGGGCAACGCCGGCGCCGTGCCGCTGCGAAGCGACTTTGTCTTGGTGCGCGTGTACGCTCACGAAGTGCGACCGAACCGTCCAGCGGGCGAGCGCAGCGACTTTGCCGAGACGCTCTACTGGCACGCGGGCCTGAAGACGGACGAACGCGGTCAGGCGACCTTCGCCTTTGGCTTGAATGATTCGGTCACAAGTTTCCGCATCGCTGCCGACGCCTTCTCGGCCCACGGCGGCTTAGGTCAAGGCGATTTGACGATCGAATCAGTCGAGCCGTTCTACCTGGAGCCTAAGATGCCGCTGGAAGTGACCACCGGCGACTACGTGCGGCTGCCGATTGGCTTGGTCAACGCCACAAACGCCCCGCTGAATGACGTGACCTGGCGCGTCGAAGCCCATTCGGCCCAGTCCAGTGCCCAGCATGAAGGCCGCTTGTCCCTCGCCGCGGGAGCAAGGGCCCGCCAGATGCTCAATATCCGCATCGACAAGTTTCACGGACCGGCGAACATCACACTTTCGGCCAATGCGGGCGCCTATGCTGACCGCGTCACGCGCGGCATGAATGTCGTTCCGCTCGGGTTCCCGATCGAAACGAGCAAGGGGGGCATTTTGGCTCCTGGCGATACGGTGCTGCATTCCATGGAGATTCCTGACACGGTCGTGCCGGGTAGCATCAAAACGCGCGTCGTGGTGTACCCCACACCGCTGGCGAACATGACCGAAGCGCTGGAACGGCTGATTCAAGAGCCTTACGGATGCTTTGAGCAGACCAGTTCAACCATTTATCCGCTGGTCATGGCGCAACAGTACTTTATGTCGCACCAGGGAGTGGATGCGTCGCTGATCGAACGCAGTGCTGGAATTCTCGAGACCGGTTACAAACGGCTGCTCGGCTTCGAATCGCCCAACGGCGGCTTCGAATGGTTTGGCGGCGATCCGGGGCACGATGCGTTAACCGCTTACGGCCTGTTGGAATTCTCAGATATGAGCCAGGTGCGGCACGTCGATGGCGCAATGCTGAAGCGCACGCGCGCCTGGATGCTCGACCAGCGCGACGGCAAAGGCGGTTATCATCGCAAGACGCACACCTTGCATACGTGGGTGACCGATCCCGAATGCGCTAATACCTACAATACTTGGGCGCTGCTGGAGTCGGGCATCAATGCCGACCTGACCACGGAAGTGCAATGGGTGCGTGACGCGGGCGAAAAGTCGTCAAATACTTACGTCGTCGCGCTGGCCGCGAACGTGCTGGCCAAGGCCGGCGACGAAGAAGGCCTGAATCACCTGCTCGACAAGCTGGCCGGATCGCAAACGGAAGATGGTTCGCTGAACGGCGCGACGCAGTCAGTCGTGGGTAGCGGCGGCGAAGCGCTCGCCATCGAAACCACCGCTTTAGCCGTAACGGCGTGGCTTCAAAACCCCAGTTACGCCGAACAGGTCGAGAAGTCGATCAAGTATCTGGCCGAGGTCTGCAAGGCGGGTCGCTTTGGCTCAACGCAATCAACGGTGTTGGCGCTGCGTGCGATCGTCGCGTATGACGCCTCTCGCGCGACGCCCAAAGCGCCGGGGTCCGTCGAGTTAATTGTCGATGATAAGCCGGTCGGCGAGCCGATTTCTTTCAACGCAGACACGCAAGGCGTGATCGAACTGCCGGATCTTGCCGCGCTCCTCACGCCGGGCAAGCATTCCGTGCAACTGCAAATGAACGACGGTTCGGCCATGCCCTATTCGGTCACGGTGAACTACCATAGCCTCAAACCAAACTCATCCGACGAATGCAAACTGCAACTCGAGACAACGCTTGCCGACGCACAAATTGAAGAAGGCAGCGCTACGGAAGCGAACGTTGTGGTGATCAACACCTCGGACGAAGCGATTCCCACGCCGCTGGCGATTATCGGCATTCCCGGCGGACTGGAAGTGCGACACGACCAGCTTAAAGAATTAGTGGAAGCCAATCGGATTGCGGCGTACGAAGTTCGCGGGCGCGAAGTTGTGTTGTACTGGCGGTCGCTGAAAGGAGAGGAGCGCGTCGAACTTCCCCTGAGCCTGGTTGCCGCCGTTCCCGGCGTTTATACAGGTCCCGCCAACCGCGCTTACCTGTATTACACGGACGAGCACAAGACCTGGACCGATGGCTTGAAGGTCGAAATCTCGCCTCGTCAGGAGTAACGGCGCGGGCTCACGGCTTGCGGGCAACGCACTCAACCCCACGAGCAAGTGAAGGTCGACCATTCAGAAACGATCCGTCGCACCGAGGTGCAGCCGACTAACGGTGCAAAGCATTTCGCTCTGCGGAAGGAACTCGTGCTTCGTCTTGACGAAGCACGAGGAATTGGCGGGCATGATCATTCGGGAGCGCGGCAGCGCGACTCTGGGTCACGTGTCGCTCGACACGGAACCGCTACGCAGGCCGCCGGCGCAAGATCTCTACTGAACTTGCAGCGACTGCATCAGCCCGGTTAAATCGAAGCAGTCCCAGCCTTCTCGCATCTTGCCGTTCTCATAACGGATCCAGGTCATGCCACGCAGGTGAACCGCACGTCCGGACGGCGGCAGACCCAATCCTTCGCCGGTGTGTGTGCCGGTCATCGTCCAGCGCACGGCAACCTGATCTCCTTCGGCGACGGTTCCTTCGACGGTTAAGCGAATATCGGGAAACGCCGACAGCCAAGGCCCGTGGACGCGCTCACGGAAGGCATTCGCTCCACGCATCGCCGTACCGACCGGCGGCAAACACTCGGCCTCCGGATCAATGAGTTCTTCAATCGTCTCCCCGCGCCGTTGATTCCAGACTTCTTCAAAAAAACGTTTAGCCCGCGTTTCGTTCTCTAGCGACATGCAGCATCTCCCCGTGGCAATTACGGCGTCTGAAATAAACCCGTGCTTGCAATTTTTTCAACGTAAGTCGCAGGTCTTGTGAATCGTTTGCATGAAACAAACCACTCACCTTACAACACCCAGAATCACCAAGATCAACGGTGTCATAAGCAATGCGCCCGAGGACAGCGTTAGATCGGCATGGCGAAGTCGACAGCCGGACGCCTAGTTGTCATAAACCCACCCGAGCGAGAAACGTGTGATCTGCGTCGTGTTCAATCCGCCCTGTCGCCGGTCGCCGGCGCAATGCGCTAAGAGCACATCGTTTTCTACGAACTCCATGGCGGTGTAACAATACCAACCGTTCGGATCGTCCTCTAATGTTTTCGTTCGCTCCCAGGTGCGTCCCTCGTCCCGCGAGATCGCCACAGTGAGCGGGGTGCGTTTACCGCGATACGCCTCGGCCACGCCATCGTGGTTATTCCAAACCAGCAGCAGATCGTTCGTGTGCGGAATGCGTTTGATCGAGGCGGGCGATAACGGCGAGATGATGTTCGACGGCGCCAAATCGCTCCAGGTATCGCCTTGATCTTCGGAATACGCCACGTACTGACTGCCGTGCGGCGTGCGAACGAACATCATCAGTCGGCCGTCTCGCAGTTCCACCACTCCCGGCTCTTGAAACGTAAGTCGTTCCCCCTGCTGGACGGTACGGCTTTGGCGCCAGGTTTTTCCTGCGTCGTCGGACAGGAAACAACTGATGATTCCTCGTCCGTCAAAGGCTCCTTTCTCGGCGTCGTTCTTATGCTGGGCGACGGGAAGCACCAATCGGCCGCTCGAAAGCTGCACCGCACGGTCGTTGTTCAACACGTAATAGCCGACGGTGTCAATGCACACGGTCGGCTCGCTCCAGGTTTTTGCTTCGTCACGCGAAACGCGCATCACTGGGCGGCAATCCGCTAGCGAATTCTTCCGTAAGTAGAACAGCGCGATCTCGCCGTTGGCCAGGCGCAGCAGCGAGACCGACATGACGTTAAACCCGCCCTCATTAGGAACGACGGCGACATCGTCATCACTCCAAGTTTCGCCGCCGTCCTGAGAGAACCGCGCCGCCAAATACGCCGCGGCATGGTCGCTACCACCGCCCGTGAAATGGGTGTACAGAAACATCATGCGGCCATCGTTGAGTTTTATAAAATCACCCTCGCTGTTCCGAGGGTTGCCGGGCGAAGGAGATAACACCAACGGCCGCTGCACGGCGTCGTCGGCCGGCGCACAAGCAATCGCCATCAAGACGAAAAAGCAGGTAAGCACGGGAGGAGTGAATGACATGGGCAGCCCTCGCAGAAAAGCCGATTTCCGTTGATGTGTGTTCTGGTTTCGCGCAACTCCGTGGAAAACGCCGGATTGTCGCTCATGGCGCTTGCAACCCAAGAGCTTGGATGATAGTACATTACCCACGACGACGCGAGTCGCGCCGTGCGTATCATCTTCGACAACTCTCTTGGAAGTTCGTATGCCGGTCCATCTGCAAGCGTCAACGGCGCCGCAAGTCATCGAAGTGCGGGTGAGCGGTCAGCTTCGTAAGGAAGACTACGAACAATTTACTCCGCACGTGGACTCGCTGATCGAGCAACAGGGCAAAATTCGCATTTATCTGGAACTCCAAGATTTCGCCGGGTGGGACGCCGGCGCGCTGTGGGCCGACATCAAGTTCAGCGCCAAACATTTCAACGACATCGAACGACTCGCCGTGGTGGGCGACAAACAATGGGAAAGCGGCATCACCGTGTTTTGCAAGCCGTTCACGACCGCCGAAATCCGATACTTCGAACCTCACTACCAAGAAGCGGCGCGCTCGTGGATCATTAACCGGGACGAATAGCGAACGCCCGCCACCCCTATCGTCGCTGGAATAATTCGACCAATGCGGCTTGCACCAGAACGATGGACGTTACAAACGCGAAACCGATCAAGGCGTGCCGCGCACTCACTCCTAGCGCGCCCAAAATCGCAAATAACGCGCAAAGTCCCGTGGTGAAATACAGCAGGTTCCGCAGGTTGAACTGCGGTCGCTGGGGAAGCGGCGGTTTTGACGAAAACGGAAATCGGGGTTTGTTCATCGCCGCTCCACCTCTCACGCCTCCCATGGGATAAAGACGGTGCGATCGCATCGAAGGTCAGGTCGCCGCGGGGGCAGGCAACGTATCGCGGCGATACGGTTGTTCCCGAGGAGCCTCCGGCGCCGCGCGGTCTTGAAGTATTTTGCGTCGCATACCTTCCAGCACATGGCCATGCAAGGTGTGAAGCACTTTGTGTTCCGTGGTCTCCCACAGCCAGCGAGGCGCCAGACGTCGTTCATAACGGGTCGTCAGCACAAGGTCCAGTCGTCCATCTTCGCGCGGAGTGATCTCAAAACTACCGTCCTGCAACATCAGGTCGCGTTCTTTGAAAAGCTTCTGTTCAAGAACTTCAAAGGCGAGCCGCCGGCCTGGCTCGACTTCGGTGATGCGTTTGACGATGTAGCCGCGTTCATACTCGCAGCGAACCACGTCGCCCACATTGCCTTTGGAACCGTGGCTGCGCACGGGTCTTGGCAACGAGAGTTTCAACAGCCATGGCGCCTCATGCTCGACTTCCTCGTAGAACATGATTGCATTCCACGCTTCCTTCGGCGTGGCATGGATGCTCAGGCGGGTTGTAACGACCGAGTCGCCCAGTGGCCCGCGCGTCGCACTTTCGACCAACTGGACAAAGTAGGGAAATGCAATGAACCCGATCAGCGGTAAAAACCATCGCTGATCCCATTGGCTGTTGGCCAAGAGCACGCGAACCAAGGCCCCCGCGCCAACGCCGAACATGAAACCTGCCGCGACGGGCAGAATGAAAATCGCCGCTAACGTCAAGCCGCAGAATACCCCTGCGGCGCCGATGGTCACTAAGCCTACCACGGTCGCCACCACGGTCAGCGAGAGCATGAGCACGACGGCCCAGGCGCCCCACTGACCGACCCGCGTGCTATAACCGAGAATCGCGCCCATACTTAGCGGCACGGCGCCGAACAGGGCGAACCCCAAGTCTCCGGCTTGCAGACAAATGGCATAGCTCACGACGCCGCACACGATCGCCGTCATGACGCCGGGAAACCAAAACTTCCACCGCAGAAACATGGGCTTCGTGCGGTAGGTCTCAAGATTACCGCCGTCATATTGCAAGCCGCATCGGCCGCATTGCGCCAGGCCGCTGGCGTAAAGGCGTTCGTTGCATCGCAAGCAATAGCGATCCGCGTCGTGAAACGCGCCCTCAGCAAATGGCGAATCAAGCCGAAGCGCCGGTTTGAACGGCTCCTCAAGGGGAAGCTCGGAACTGGGTTCTGTCATTGCATCGGATCGCAGCGTCGAAAATTTGGGGGAGAAACGAACGGAGACGGCGCCGGCATGCTCAGTATCGCCTCAATAACCGCATTTGCAAGCGAACCTGATCGGAACTTTCGTTCGGATCATTCGATTAATCTGCCGAGCGACGTGCAATCGACCGCGCACTCGTCTGGAAGATTCGGCTCGAAGGGAATTGAACCGCAGTAGGAACCGCGATGCGCCTTCGCAGTTAACGCGAAACCCCTGAAATGCAGATTGAGGCGCCGAACCAACGGGGCAGGGTTGCCCCCGATTCATGCAATTTCTCATCGAACGAAGTCACGGCGCAACAAGTTTGGCCTCGGCAGGGCGGGAAAACTATCCAGCGATTGTCGCGTCGCCAGGTTGTCTCTCACGGTGATTCGCAGCACAGGTCGTAAGTCGGGGAGATCAATCCCGCAACTCAAACGTGCTAAAATCGGATCCTGTTTCGCGCCTTTCTGCGACGTAACGATAAGAAAACGAATCGTTCCACTCTTGTTGGTCCACGCATGCCTACGCTCCCGTTTCGTTTAGAGATAGTGAATGTCACGCTCGATCACGGCGGGCATTGGCTGGCGCCGCTTTTCTATCCTGAAGTCTCGGCGTTGGGACGAAAGATCGACCGCTTGTTGACCGAGATCGAACGGGGCGTATCGTGGGTGATCAAGCACGAAAACGCCGCGGCTTTATATCGACGCCGCGCCGCCGGGGCTCCTCAGGTGCGCCAGGTGCGAATCGAGCTTGAGGCGCCGCATAAGGCTCAGACCTGGTCGCAACCTGTCGAGTTAAGTTTTCATGTCATTACTTGGACGCACGGCGAAACGGCCCTGATCGCCTATGTGCCGATGCTCGACATCGAGATTCTGGCGGAAAGCGAAGAACACCTGCAAAATCTGCTGCCGAATCATATCCGCTTCGCCCTAATGCGTTCAAAGGCGACCACCTCCCTGCGATCGCTCTTATGGCTGCAACGCGCCGCTGATGTCAGTGTGCAAACCCAAAGCGTCGCGGCCGATGTTGCAACACCGCGCGAACGAGCCGTTGAGGAAGACGACGAAAGGCCCTCGACGCTACGTGAGGTGACGAGCGATCTGGCCAAAATGGCGCAAGGCGCCGTGTTCGAGCGCGACGCGCTGATTCATCAAGTCGCCGAGACGCTCACCGGTCGCCGACCGCGTTCCGTGCTGCTTGTGGGCGCGTCGGGCGTAGGAAAAACCGCCCTTGTGATCGAAATGGCGCGCCGCCGCGTTGCGTTCAATCTGGCAAGTCGTCCGTTGCGAGCCACCAGTGGAGCAAGACTGGTCTCCGGCATGACGGGGTACGGCATGTGGCAGGAACGCTGTCGTAGGCTTTGCCAGGAGGCGGTCAAACAGAAGGCCATTATCCACTTCGGCAACTTGGTGGAATTGATGGAAGTGGGCAAGCACGAAGGCAATCAGCAAGGCGTCGCCAGCTTCTTGCGTCCCTACTTTGAACGCGGCGACGTGCTTGCGATTTGCGAATGCACGCCGGAACAGCTTTCGCATATCGAGCGCCGTCAGCCGAACCTGCTGAACGCCTTGATTCAGATTCACGTCGACGAGCCTACCGCGGAGCAAACCAAGAGCATCCTTCAACAGTACGCAATGCAGCGCACGTCGGGCCAATCGCCGATATCCCCAGAAGCACTCGATGCGATCGATCGTTTGCATCGCCGTTATGCAACGTATTCTGCGAATCCTGGGCGCCCTTTGCGCTTTTTGCACAACCTGTTGGAGGACCGACGTCCACGCGTGTTGCAAACATCAAGCCACAAGCCGAGCGGCGTCCGCGGCGAGCCAACCAAGCCTGCCGCGACGGCCCCCCAGCAAAAGATTTCACCACTGGACACGGTCGCGGTGACCGCGGCTTTCTCCGCGGAGACCGGTTTGCCGCTCGAGCTATTGGATGAATCGCGCCCGCTGGATTTGGGTCGAACACGAAACTGGTTCGCCGCGCGCGTGTTGGGTCAGGACGAAGCGGTCGATCTCATTGTCGATCTACTCGCAGCGATTAAAGCAAACCTGACGCGGCCGCACCGACCGGTCGCCTCGCTCTTATTCATCGGTCCTACGGGCGTGGGCAAAACGGAGATGGCCAAGGCTCTGGCCGAGTTCCTCTATCATGACGCGCAACGTATGACGCGGATCGATATGAGCGAGTACGCTGATCCCCTAGCGGCGGACCGTCTCATCGGCGGCTCATTCCAAGAAGAAGGGTTGCTGACCGCGCGAGTTCGCGAGCAGCCTTTCGGCGTGGTCCTGCTCGACGAATTCGAAAAAGCGCATCCCCGGCTGTTTGACTTGTTGTTGCAAGTGCTCGGTGAGGGACGTCTTACCGACGCCGCAGGTCGGCTTGCGGACTTCAGCAACAGCGTGGTTATTATGACGTCGAACCTTGGAGCCGTAGAGCACAAGCGGTCGTCGCTCGGTTTTGGCGATGCGGCCATGGCCGCCGACCGCGTACGTTCGCACTATTTGCGAGCCGTGCGGCATTTCCTCCGGCCCGAATTGTTCAATCGCATCGACCGAATTGTGCCTTTTAACTCGCTTAGCGAAGAACTGATCAACCAAATCGCGCGGCGGGAGTTGGATCTCCTTGAAAAACGCGATGGCGTACGCTACCGCGACTTGCATCTCGACCTGAACCAACCGCTTGCGGCCCACCTGACAGAAAAAGGCTATGACCCGCGATATGGCGCGCGTCCGCTCAAGCGTGCGATAGAGCGCGAGCTTTTGGCGCCGCTGGCCGACGCACTGAATCAATTCGCGCAAGAAACGCCGCTCGCAACGGAAATTGAATTGGCCCCCAAAGGATTGCGAGTACGAACTTTCGGCCGCATGACCGAAGACAGCAACGAGGAGCATCCCTTAGGATTGAATCATCCTCGTTTCGCGACGATTGCCCGGCGGTGTGTCGAACTGCGGCGCGAAGCCTTCCGACTTCAGCAGTCGCACGCGGTCCTGGATATCGAAAACACGCTCTTCCGGCTGGAGCAGCTTGAAAAACGCGCGGCGAAGGGCAAATATGTCGCCCCGGCTGAGTTGGAGCGATTGCGACGTTTGCCCGTGTTGCGCAACTTGCTTGCACGCGTACGCCAGATGGCGTTTGACGCGGCCGCTTTGGAGGAGAGCATCCTGGCGCCCTGTTATGCTCGACAGGAAGTGAACCTGCTTGAAAAGACACAAGAAGCCGCACTACACGAAGGCGATCTGGCTGCACTGATCTTCGATCTGTACGCGCTTAACTTCGGCGACTCCAATTTGGTGACGCTTGTCGTTTACAGCGAGCAGCCGGCATGGTTAAACCAACTTGCCTGGGGTTACTACCGCGCGTCGGTCGCGCAGAACTTCCAGGTACGACTTTTCGCGCTGCGTGCCTTGAACGAAAGCATCTATCAGCGCCTGGCGGATGGCGAGGCGAATCCCTTGCCGCCAGGAGAGTTTCTCGTCGGTGTTACGGCGGACACGAATCTCAAGAAGTTGAAAACCTCAGACGATACCGTGCTACGCGCGATCGCCGTTGAACAGCCGCTTGGGTTTTTGAATTCGCCACAAGACGGCGTTGTTGGCGTGGCGTTGCGCGTGGCCGGTCCGCTGGCGTTTGCCTTATGGGAGCCGGAAAACGGAATGCACCTGTTTCGCGAAGAGAACGAACGGCACGCTTGCCTGGTTCATACCGTGGGGCAGGACTTTGGTGCGACGTTCGAGTACCGTCCACCTCACCGGATCGACCGACGCGGCGCGATTAGCAAACAACCCTTGCGTCGTCAAATCGACTTCGACCGGAACGAGATCGACGACCGCCACCTCGATATCAAAACGCGACTCGCCAGTCGCAATTTGGAGGAATCCCTCGCGACGTTGGCGCAACGCCGCCTCGTGGCGGAAGCGCGCAAGTGGCTGGGACTATGAGTCGTCCCAGCACGCCTGCGAGGAACGTCCGTCGGTTATTTTGAGCCTTGCATGGCGGGGAACATCTCGCGAATCATCGTGATGGCCGCCGGACCAACCAGCACCACAAAGATGCCGGGGAAAATAAAGATCACAAGCGGGAAGATGAGTTTAACCGCCGTTTTCGCGGCTTTTTCCTCGGCGATTTGACGTCGTCGGGTGCGCATTGCGTCGCTTTGCACGCGCAACGCTTGGGCAATGCTCGAGCCAAACTTGTCGGCCTGAATAATGATCGATGCAAGTGTGCGGAGGTCTTCCACACCGTTGCGTCGGCCCAGGTCTTGCAGCACTTCGGTGCGTTGTTTACCCATTTGCAACTGCATGTTGCACATACCGAACTCTTCGGCGATCACTCGATACGACTTCTTCATTTCATCGGCCACTTTGCGCATGGCCTGGTCCAGCCCCAGTCCAGCCTCGACGCACACAACCATCAAGTCGAGCGCGTCGGGCAATCCTAGGAAGATCGCTTGCTTGCGTTGCTTTCCGAGGAACCAGATGCCGACGTCGGGCAGGAAGAAGAGCAGCCCCGCCGCCATGAACACCTTTAACAAAGTGAACATGCTAAACGTGGAGAACAGCAGCGCGGCGCCGCCGGCAAACAAGGCCCCGCCAACGAGTCCGATGAACTTCATCATCAAAAAAACGGAGGCGGCGCCATCGCTGCGAAATCCGGCATGCGCCAGTCGCAGTTTGAGGTTAATTACGTCTTTTTCCGACTTCGGCGCCAGCGGTTTCGCCAGCGCAGGCGACGCTTTCTCCATAAGCCGCGTCATGGCCCCGCCTTTGGCCGCAGGGCCACGCTCGTCGCGGCGACGTTTGCGAGGATCGCGAATCTCATCCAAGCGTTCATAAGCTCGGTCGGAAACGCCGGTCATCCGTTCTAACGCCAACCACGCCAGCGCGGCGATGGCCAAGAAGGCGGCCAGGGGCGTTAACAGGGCGTAGTTCATGGTCATTCCCAGCAAGACAGTCATCGTAGTCGCATGCCTCGTCGATTTGTTCACTTCGAGCTAGTTCGGCGCCGATCGCATTCCCACGCGCGTTAAAAGGCGGCCTGGGCGACTCGCGGAATCACACTTTGATGTTGACGATCTTGCGAATCGCAATGGCGCCCATCAATTGCAGGACGATGGCCCCCGCCAACATCTTCTTGCCCATCGGATCGGTAAAAAGCATCATCACGTATTCGGGGTTCAAGTACAGAATCGCCAGGAACAACACCGGCGGAAGGGCCAATAACACAATGCCCGACAAGCGGCCTTCGCCCGTGAGCGCTTGAACTTGCCCCCAGATTTGAAATCGTTCGCGAATTAAACGGCCGATCTTATCGAGGATTTCGGCGAGGTCGCCGCCCGTTTGCCGTTGTAAAATGACCGCGGTGGCAAAGAACCGTAGGTCCAGGTTGGGAACACGTTCGGTCATGCCTTCGAGAGCTTCCTCTAGCGGAATACCAAAGTTTTGTTCTTCGTAGGCGGTTTGAAACTCTTTGCGAATGGGTTGCCCCATTTCTTGCGCCACGAGATTAAAACCGGCGCCCAAACTATGACCCGCGCGAAGTGCGCGACCGAGCAGCTCCAGCGCTTCAGGAAGCTGGCGCGAAAAAGCATGAATGCGGCGCCGGCGCTTCAAGCATACGGCGAACAAGGGAATCACTGCCAGCAAACCGCCAATGAATGGTGCGAACACCTTCGGCACGGGCGTGATAAAGCACAACCCCGCCCCACCAAGCGCTAACGCGCCGGAAATGATGAAAAATTTTGTGGGCGACATGCGGCTGTCGGCCTGCTCCAAGTACAACCGCAAGTTGCCAAAGCGGGAGAAGAACTGCTCCACCACGCTGGGAAAATCATCTAACGGTTGGGCCAAAAGATTCGGCTTTTCCGGATCGCGCGCTTGCCCCCGACCTCCGCCCGCGGTCAACATGTGCAAGCGGTCTTCGGCTCGGGTACCGCCGGATCCGCGGAACATGGTCGCGACGCCCAACACCAGGGTCACTACGCCTACAAATACAGCTACGATGACGAGAATCGTAAACATGCTGTCGCCCAAGCCAAGGGATTACGGTCAATCTATGCAAGCCTAGCTTGCGTTTGACGGCGGCGCAGGGCGTAAGCGACGGCGAGGTCAAGAAGTCGTGGAAACGGCGAAGCAAGCGAGTTTGGCTGTTACTTCTCTCACCTCCAAAAAACCAAAAGGCACGATCCTGACGATCATGCCTTTTCGGGGTTTCGTTCGCGTTGTCAAGCTACGGCAAACCGGCGTGCACTACTAGGTGCTAGGCGAGGGGAGATAATTCGTTTACCGCAACGTCGCCACCACGGGCGCCTCTGAATTTACACCCGGGCTGCCCAGTTGCAGGAGCAAGTTGGAGGTGTTGGGAACCATGTCAATCGACGCATGCGATGCAAGCAGTTTTTCGGTTTCGAGGACATCGGTCACGGCTTGCAAGATTTCGGGGTCTTGCCGGGCGATTTCATTGAGCGCGCGTCCCACCACCGCGGGACGCATCGCACGCGCTTCCGCCATTTTTTGCGAGACCTTGAACGCGGTTTCGCTGCGAATCAGTCCGACGCGGTTTTCACCATCTTGTTTCATCGCGCTGGTGACTTGCACGAGGCGTTTAACGACCTTCTCCGTAATGTTGTGAACCATTTGGTGGTCGGTAAAGAACACCTTGCGAATGTACACCGACCCCAGGCGATAACCCCACTTTTCTGAGAGCGGCGACACCGCTGAACGTACGGTACGGCTGAGGGAGTGCCGATCTTCGAGCATCTTGTCCATTTCCAGGTTGCTCAACGTCGAGATCGTAGAGCTGGCCACATTCGCTTCGAGCGAGCCTTCCGGGTTCGCGTTCACAAATAAATAAGCGACCGGGTCGTTTACTTGCATCTCGTACCAAATACCCACACCCATCGGCGTACCTTCTTCGGAATTGACCATCTGGCCGCGCAGGTAATGTTGCTTCAGCGCCGTGCTCACAAAATGGCGCTGACCAAAAAAGGGAAGCAACAGGGCCTGCGGTCCAAAGTCGATGATGGGGAAGTGCAACCCCGGTTCATCAATCACGCCCACCACGCGCCCAAAGAGCGTATAAACCTGCGCTTGCGCCTCTTGCACAACGGTGTACACGCCAAACACGCGAGCCAAGCCGAGCAAGATGGGAATGAACATCAACCCGGCGAAAAAGGCAAACAGCGGGAGCATAGAAGTACTCAGCCAGGAGTCAGGGGTCAGGTTTCGAGGATCACGCGGGAGATTCAGCCCACGGTTTAAGGGACGACTTACGAACCGTGGGTTGTCATCACCACGCGCCGCGCACGCTCCAACAAAGGAACGCGCATGTTGCGAATATACGTGCGAATCGCGTCGGATCCGCCCTCTTCTTTGATTGCCGTCAACGTGTTGGCCAATTCACGCAACGGCGCGACTTCCGCCTGAGCGTTGTTCGCGGCGATTTCCACAGCCCGTTTGCTCATCGTGATTTGCTGTTCCGAATCGGCCCGGGCAGTGCTGATATCCGCCGCAACTTGATTGCGCGTGCTATTAATTGCCGAAAGGGCGCGGTCCACTTCGGGCGGAGGATCAATCGTGGTGATCAACGCAGCGTCTAGCTCTAATCCGTAACGGCCCGGCGTCGAACGACATTGCTCCTCCATAAACGCATTGAGCACGGGCAAGTTCTTACGCAAGTCGTTAATGGACACTCCCTCTGAAAGTTCGACCGCGGTTTCGTCGTTGGTTTTTTCACCTTCCGTGGCCGAAACCATCAATCCCTGCCCGCGCGGATCAACGAAATTGGCGATGCGTTCGCGGAGCACGGATATAAAGAACCCCATCACATGTTCCAGCGGGCTGGCCACGCCAAACAAATAGGCGTAAAGATTGCCTTCGCTGACACGGAAGCGGATTTGGCCGTTCACGCCGGTGGTCAAATTGTCTTTGGTCACGGCCTCGACCGTTTCTTGACGCTTGGTGGGATCCCACGATAGGTCGAGCGCCTGTGTTGAGATGCTTACCTTGTGCACCTTTTGCCAAGGCCACTTGAAGTAGGGCCCTCCCGGATGCACCACACGGACGCGCGGATAGCGGTAGCGTTCTTGTTCTTCGGCGGAGAGGAATGGTTCGTCCACCTTGGGCGTCATTCCTTCCGACAACCGCTCGGCACGGCCAAAACTCGTGATGACCGCACGTTGATCGGGCGTGACCACGTAAAAGCCCGTGATCAAAACGCGAATCACGGCATACAGCGTCAAACCGGCGACAAACGCCACGACCGATCCAACAAACATAGGTAAAATCCTTAAAATCTTCCCAGAAGATCTCGCCGGCGCGCTTTTGGCGCATGCGTCACTCGCATGAATCTACGGCGCGTGGGAGCAAAGATCAAGGAATTCCCACTACACTTTCGTCCGGCTTCCGGCTATTCGGTTGGGAAGCGAGAATCTTACGGTATTACGGGAAACCGCACGCAGCTTGAACGGGGTGCAAGTTTTACTAGTCGGAAATCGGTTCGCCAACGGGCTTGCGCAATTTCGAACAGGTTTGCGATGAACTTGAAATCTCGCCTTACTCGGGGGTCGGCACTTCATCCAATAATCGCTCGATAAGCGATTCGATCACCGCGCGTTGGCCAGCCTGCAGAAACCCGCGCGTAATAACACGGTGGGCTAATACCGGAACCGCAAGTTGCTTCACATCGTCGGGAACGACGAAGTCGCGGCCTTCGATCAGCGCTAACGCTTGCGCAGCGCGATACAAACACAACGCGCCGCGCGTACTGACGCCAAAGTGCAAATCGGGCGAGTTGCGCGTGGCCTGCACGACATCCAACAGATAGTCGGCCACGGATTCCTCGACCATGACCTCGCGCACTTGCCGTTGCAGGTCGAGGAGCTGCTTGATGTCGATCACGGGCGCGAGTTCGTTGACGGGCTCGTTCAAGCGATGGCTGACAAGCACCTGGCGTTCTTCCGTCCGATCCGGATAACCCATCGAGATGCGCATCAGAAAGCGATCCAACTGGCTTTCCGGTAGCGGGTACGTCCCCTCGAACTCGTACGGGTTTTGCGTGGCGATCACCATGAACGGACTCGGCAATGCGTACGGGTTGCCGTCCACCGAGATCTGGTCTTCGCTCATCGCCTCCAAGAGCGCGCTTTGCGTGCGCGGCGGAGCGCGATTGATTTCATCGGCTAATACCACATTGGCGAAGAGCGGTCCTTCGTGAAAGACGAATTCCGATGTCTGGTTATTGAACACCGCCCCGCCCACGATATCGCTGGGCAGCAAGTCGGGAGTGAATTGAATGCGGCGGAACTCCCCCGAAACGCTACGGGCCAGCGCCTTACCCACTAACGTCTTGCCTACTCCCGGCACATCTTCGAGCAGCAAGTGTTCTCCTGCTAACAATGCGACCAGGCACCTGCGCACGACCTCGCGCTTGCCGAGAACGACCGAACAGATGTTGTCTTCCAATTGGGCGATCAGCCCGCCGACCTCAGTCGCCATGAATCGTGGGGGTTGAAGTTTGCAAAGGGACCCGCAAAGTTCCAATCCGATTTGCATCGCACGTCCGCCGCGAATGAAAGAGAACCGGCGTCCGTCGCAAAGCAGACTTCGTTGCATGGTAGCCTTGACTTCCCCCTTGGGTCCAGTCCCGAACGCGCACGCTTGGAACGTCGTCCCGGCGTGCCGGGGCCGCCTCTTTCGCGCTTCTGCCTGTTTCGCAAGTTGCCGACGGGCGGCCGGTCAAATAGGATGGAGAGACGTCCCGGCAGTTCAACGTTCCAGCCCGACGCGGCAGCGCTGGGTCGACACGTTGAACTTTGCCTTGCCCGTGATCAAAGAAGAGCAGCAGAGGAGCATGGTTTGCTGATGGCCGAGGCCGTTTGGACTGCCGAAGAAATCGGTCGCCGCGCCCTGGAATTGAGTCTCATTGACGAACGCCAGCTCAACAGCGTTTGGGCGGAGTTTGGCAGGCACGACGTAGCGCCCGATGAGTTCTGCCTGGCGCTGGTGCGACAAGGATTTCTCACCAATTTTCAGCTTGAGCGTCTTCAACGCGGCGAACGGCACGGCTATTTCTACGGGCACTACAAGGTGTTGTACCTGGTCGGCTCCGGTACATTCGCCCGGGTGTATCGCGGCGTGCATCGCGAGAACGGCCGGATCGTGGCCGTCAAAGTCCTGCGCAAGCGATTTGCCGAAGACGCCGTCAAGACGGACCTTTTCCAGCGAGAAGGGCAAATGGGCATGCTCTTGCGGCATCCCAACATTGTGCCGATTTATGAGGTGGAAAAAGAACGCAACAATCTCTACATGGTCATGGAGTTCATCGAGGGAAGCAACCTCCGGCAGTTTATTAAAGTGCGGGGCAAACTTTCTCCCGGCGACTCGATTCGCATTATGACCGATATCGCCAGCGGACTAGCCTACGCCTTTGAAAAAGGCGTGTGCCACCGTGACTTAAAGATGTCGAACGTCCTGCTGACTTCCAATGGTCGGGCGAAACTCGTGGACTTTGGCCTGGCGGCGGTTGCCGGCGGCATGAGCGAGTCGGAGTTGGCCGATATGGAGAACCCGCGCACCATCGACTACGCCGGACTCGAACGAGCCACCGGGGTGCGAAAAGACGACAAACGAAGCGACATCTTTTTCGCCGGTTGTATTATGTACAACGTTTTGACCGGCGTTCCGCCACTTGCGGAAACGCGCGAACGCAGCCAGCGTTTGTCGATAACGCGTTACCAAAATGTGAAACCCCTGACCGAATTAGAGCCCGATCTGCCGCGGCCCATTGTTCAGGTGTGTAACCGAGCGATGGAGTTCCGCCCTGAAAAACGCTATCAAACTCCCAATGAGATGCTGGTCGACCTGAAACTGCTCCAGCGCAAAATGGAGTCAGGCAATTGGGAGGATGACGCTTCATCCGAGGTTTCCGCACCGCGCGCGACCGTCTCGATGAGCGAAGAAGGTTTAGACCGTACGGTAATGCTGGTTGAGTCAAACGCCAAAATTCAAGACATGTTGCGCGACCCGCTTAAGAAGTGCGGTTACCGCGTGCTTGTCATCAGCAACCCGGATCGCGCCATCAGCCGTTTTGAAGATGACGCCAAAGCCGCCGATTGCGTAATTTTTTCCAGCATTGAACTCGGCTACATGGCGTTGAACGCATTCAACCAGTTTCAGGAAAACGAAAGCACCCGCGCGGTGCCGTCGATCCTGCTCGTTTCGGAGAAACAAAAGAAGCTGGCGAAAGAAGCCAAGCTGGACCAACGTCACGTGGCGGTCGCGATGCCTTTAAGTCTCAAACAATTGCGAGCCTGGCTGCTCAAAACGTTGAGCAACCCTGCCTGAATGAACGAACTCTAACTGGCCGCAGCATCACCACGGAAGTTCATGCCTAGGGCCTGTCGCCTAGCGGGCCGTGAATCCTCAAGCCAACCGCGAGCACCGCTTGATCGAAGAAACCGTCATCGAGGATGTCGCCTGCACGCTGTGTGGCTGCGTGTGCGACGACCTGCGCGTCACGGTTCGCAACAACCGTATCCTCCACGCCCAGGGCGCCTGCGAACTTGCCGAACCTTGGTTGCTTGCACAAAACACGCAAACTCCGCCCACGGCGCAGCTCGAGGGGAGGCCCGCGGACTGGGACGCCGCGATTGGCCGCGCCGCGCAAATCCTGCGCGAATCCAAGTCGCCCTTGATTTACGGTTTGTCGCGCAGCAGCACCGCAGGGCAGCGCGCGGCGGTTCGTCTTGCCGATCGATTAGGCGCCATCATCGACACGACCGCGTCACGTTGTCATGCGCCGTCGATCATGGCTCTCCAGCAGGTGGGTGAAAGCACCTGTAGCCTGGGCGAAGCGAAGAACCGGTGCGATCTGGTCGTGTTCTGGGGGTCAAACCCCGTCAAGAGCCACCCACGCCACTTGGAACGGTACTCCGCCGATCCGCAGGGGATGTTTCTGGCCCAGGGTCGGCGCGACCGGCGTTTGATTGTCGTTGATACGCGCGAGACCGAAACAACGCCCCTTGCAGACCGTTTCGTAAAGGTTGCGCCAGGCGGCGACTTCGAGGCGATTTGGGCCCTCCGGTCGGTGGTGAACGGCTTAACTTTAGAATGCAGCGCCGGCGGCGTTTCGAGCGCTGACCTAAACCAGTTGGCCCAAGAGTTGATGTCATGCCGGTCGGGTATCGTCTTCTTTGAGTTAGGATTAACTCGCCACGGCGCGCCGCATGCCAATGTGGAAGCTCTGTTGCGACTGGTGACCGATTTGAACCGACATACCCGTTTCTATGCGCGACGCATGCGAATCCCGGGCGACGTGGCAGGCGCCGACAGCGTGTTGTGCTGGACCACGGGGTTTCCGTTCAGCGTGAACTTGGCGCGCGGGTATCCGCGTTACAATCCGGGCGAATACTCCGCTAACGAAGTTCTTGAACGAGGCGAGGCGGACGCCTGTTTGCTCGTGGGAAGTGAAGGCGTTCCAGCGCTTTCCGAAGCAGCGCAGGCCATGTTGCGACGTATTCCTACAATCATTCTCGATTATCCGACCGAGACCTGTTCGTTCACTCCGACCGTGTCTTTCGCAACGGCGGTTTACGGCGTCCATCAAACCGGGACAGCGTACCGGATGGACGAAACGCCGATCCCCTTGCGAGCGGTATTGACGTGTGAATTGCCCAGCGACGCGGACGTACTGTCTGCTCTGGAATGTCAACTCGCGCGGTAAAGCGTACTCTTTGATTGGCGCTTCACGATTTGCCCTCGGTTCGTCCTGCCTGGAAAGGTTATGATAGATGACTACGGGCGCAAATTTCGTCTAAGTTCCGCTGGGTAATGTCTGTGGATGTGCAACAGGACAAGCGCCTTATTGAAGCGACGGCGCCGCGACGCGCTTGGGCGGCTGCAGAGGTCGGGCTGATCGTCCTGGTGTTTTTCTTGTGGGGCGGCGGTCTCCCGCCCGACGCAAACGAAGCGCATTACTTGTCTAAGGCGCGGCACTATTGGGATCCCACCTGGTGCGAAGGCGATTTCTTCCTCGATTCGGCCGACGCGCACACCGTGTTCTATTGGACGTTTGGTTGGGTCGCCGCGCTGTTGTCTTTGCCTACCGCCGCATGGGTTGGCCGCATCGCGATGTGGATCTTTCAAGCGTGGTCCTGGCGGCGACTCAGTTGGGCCGTGGCGCCGCGTCCTTTGTTTTCTGTACTTTCCGGCGCGCTGCTGATCCTACTCTTGGATTGGTGCGAACTGGCGGGTGAATGGATTGTGGACGGTGTTGAAGCCAAGGGATTCGCCTTTGGGTTCGTGTTTCTCGGCATCGAAGCTCTCGTGCGGAATCGCTGGCGCGCTATGTGGCTGCTGTTTGGCGCCGCATCGGCTTTTCATGTACTGGTGGGGGGGTGGAGTGTCGTGGCCGCAGGTCTGGCGTGGCTCGCGGCAGGGAAAGATCGCCCAAGGTTGATCGCCATGCTGCCAGCGCTCGCCGGAGGTTTTGTCTTGGCGCTGCCGGGGTTGATTCCTGGCTTGGCGCTCTCGCGCGGCGTCGATTCCGTCACATCGGCCGAGGCGAACCAGATTTACGTGTACTACCGCCTGTCGCATCATTTGCTCCCTTCCAGCTTCACCCCGCAGAAGTATGCAGCGTATGCGGCGCTCTTGGCGGGAGGTTTGCTTTTGTGCGTATTGACCGCTCGCGCCGGTTCGGTCAACGCAGGCTTACGAAGGTTATGGCTGTTCACGGCCGGCGGTTTACTGATTGGCCTGGCGGGGATGATCATATTTCTTGCGACTCAACAAAACCCGCCACTTGCCGCCGGCTTGTTAAAATTTTACTTCTTTCGACTTTCCGACGCTCTCGCGCCCCTGGCGACCGTACTGACCTTAGGCGCGCTCTTGGTTGGTTGGGAAACAGGCCGTCCTGGCATGCATTCGCTGACATTAACGGCAGCAATGCTCTTGGCCGCTGCCGGCGTCGGCTTACGTTTCGCGGATCGACGCCAAGATTTTCGGCCTGGGGCCGACCGGCAGTCTTTGTCCCGCCGTACTCACGCGGAATATGCGCCGGAAGCCATCTGGAATAGCTGGCGACGCCTGGGCGAATGGGTCCAGGAGAATACGCCGTCCGACGCACGGTTCCTCACGCCGCGCGCGCAGCAAACATTCAAATGGTATGCCCAGCGCGCGGAAGTCGTCACTTGGAAAGATGTTCCGCAGGACGCTGCGGCGCTGATCGAATGGAAGCGTCGCTTTCAAGAGGTGTACGGACCCGTGGGATGGAAGGGGCTTACCGCTTACACCGACGACCAATTACTGGCGTTGGCGCATCGGTACAATGTCCAGTATGTCGTGATCGATCGCACGCGCGCTACGCGACGTCTCGGCTGGCCGCGCGTCTATCCGGTACATCCGTCGGACAACGTCCACTTTGAGATTTATCAAGTTCCACGGCAAAGTGCGGTGCAGAACGAAATCGAAAGCGGTGAGACGCCCTCGAGGAACCAACCAACGGAAAGGGCCACTCGATGAAGACGCTCCTCTTAATGCGACACGCCAAGTCGAGTTGGGACGATAGCACCGTGTCGGATCACGATCGGCCTTTGAACGCGCGCGGTAAAACCGCCGCACCACGAATGGGGCGCTTAATGGCCGACGAAGGTTTACTGCCCGATCGTGTATTTTCCTCAACCGCTGAGCGCGCGCGAGCCACTGCGGTCGAGGTGGCGCGGCATTGCGGCTATCGCGGGGAAATCGAATACCGCACTGAACTTTACTTGGCTTCGCCCGCGATGTACCGCGAGGTCTTGAGCGAACTGCCCCATGACTGCCAGACCGTTCTGGTGATCGGTCATAACCCCGGCTTAGAGGATCTGCTCGCGCAGTTGACAGGCGACGAGGAGCATTTATCCACGGCTGCGCTAGCTCGGGTGACGTTTGAGCTTCCGACCTGGAGCGACTTCACCTCCCACACGCGGGGGAAACTCCTGAACCTTTGGCGACCCAAAGAGTTGGACCCCGAGTGACGAGGACCGTGACTCTTTGGCGCAGTTCGTCTTTCGGGCGCGCGGCGCTCTATCGTTACTCGCGCGCCCGAACTATGATAAAGAAAAAAATTGCCCGAGGCGGTGGGAACGGGAAGGGGTTTCCGGAGCGCCAGCTCCGGAGTTGCTGCATTGATCGAGTTTTTGTCTCCCGTTGCGCGCCGCAGGCGCGCCAGGCGTTATGAGTATTCCAAAAGTTGTCATTGTCGGTCGCCCGAACGTTGGGAAATCGACCATCTTCAATTGGCTGGCAGGGCGACGCCTGGCCATCACCGATAATCGTCCCGGAGTCACGCGCGACCGCGTTTCTCACCTGATGGACGAAGACGACCGCTTTTTCGAGCTGGTCGACACCGGCGGCATGGGCGCCAAAGACGAAGACAATCTGACCGAACAAGTCGAAGACCAGATCGACGCGGCTATCGAAGAAGCCACCATCGTATTGTTTGTGGTCGATACACGCGCTGGCCTGACGCCCATGGACCAGGAAGTCGCCAAGCGGCTCCGCTATGTCGACATGCCCATCATTTGCGTGGCCAACAAGACCGATCGCGAAGCGCTCGACCCCCAGGCCGATGAATTCTATAAGCTCGGGCGTGGCAAGCTGGTGCGCGTGAGCGCGCTAGCCAACCGCAATAAAGATGAGCTGATGAAGATGATCATGGAGCGGCTTCCGCCGCCCAGTGAGGACGAAGCCGAAGCCGCAGCCGAGCCGGAAATGAAAGTGGCCGTGGTAGGCCGCCGCAACGTGGGCAAAAGCACGTTCATTAATACCTTGGCCCAGGCGGAGCGCGTGATCGTGAGCGAGGTGCCCGGCACCACGCGCGATAGCGTCGACGTGCGCTTCGACATGGACGGCCGCACGTTTTTGGCCATCGATACGCCAGGGTTGACGCGCACCAAAGCAATCAAAACCGATCTCGACTTTTACAGCACGCACCGCGCCCAACGGAGCATTCGCCGGGCCGATGTGGTGCTGCTGTTCTTCGACGCGGCCGACCGCATCAGCAAAGTCGACAAACAGCTCTGCAGCTATATCGCCGAACAGTACAAACCTTGCATTTTTGTAGTGAACAAGTGGGACTTGCAGCAAGGCAAAATTCCCACCGAAAAATGGGTGCGTTACCTGCGTGACTCATTTCAAACGATGTGGTACGCCCCCATCGCATTCGTCACGGGCCAAACGGGCAAGAACGTGAAGGCGCTCTTGAACCACGCTCAAATGCTGTACAAGCAGAGCATGGCCCGTGTACAAACCGCCGAACTCAATAAGATCGTGCGGGCCGCGGTCGAGCGTAACGAACCACCCTTGCACAAGAACCGCCGCCCTAAATTGTTTTACGGCGCCCAAGTAGCCAGCCAACCGCCCACGATCGTGTTGTTCTGCACCGAGCCTTCTGCGTTTTCGCCGCAATATCGGCGCTACCTCCTGGGCGTTCTGCGCGAGCAACTTGAGTTTGGCGAAGTGCCGATCAAGCTCTACCTCCACGAGCGCGTGCGCGACGAACAAGGCTTCGCAAAGTAACCGTCGAGCCGTGCAGGCTTGCCGTCTCACCCGAGCACGCCTGGGGACTCAAGATGACCGCGACATCCTTGGCGCGGTTATGCTATACTACGGGCACAGAGATCCTTTACTTCCTGCCCGGCGATGCGCTATGGAATTCGAACATCGGCTTCAAAAAGCCATTGAACGCGGTCATAAACGCAAGCAAAACGAGCAACATGAAGCGCGCCGGCGCGAAATGACCGAACAGGAAGTTAAGAGCCTGCATACGCAGTATCGCTTGTTGCTTTCCGAGCATATCGAGTCGCATATCAAGAAGCTGGCGAACCACTTTCCCGGCTTTCAATACGAGACGCTCTACGGAGACCGGGGTTGGGGCGCCGCATGCAATCGCGACAATCTCGAAGTGAGCAGCGGAAAACGCACCAACCTGTTTAGCCGCTTGGAAGTCACCATTCGGCCCCATTCCTCGGCCGGTGTGTTAGAGTTGACCGCCAAGGGAACGATTCGCAATAAAGAGATCTTCAACCGCGTTCACTACGAACCGATTCCCGATGTCGATCCACAAGACTTTATTGAATTGATCGACCTCTGGGTGCTGGAATATGCCGAACTTTACGCCGCCAAGTGATCGACACCTGAGCCGATCGGCCGTTCACGGCCGTTCGATTTTGTAATCGTCAATCTTGCGGTACAACGTGGCGCGGCTGATTCCCAAGAGTTCAGCGGCGGCGGGCACTTGGTTGCCCGCACGCTTGAGGGCTTCGCTAATCAAACGCTGTTCCCAAAAGTCGAGCCGTAGCGACTCCCATTGATCGCTGCCTGCGTCGCGCAGTCCCAAATCATCCGGCTGAATTAAATCGCCGTCGGCCAGCACCACCGCGCTGTCCAGCACGTTGCGAAGCTGCCGCACATTCCCCGGCCAGTGGTACGCCAGCAACTTCTTGCGTGCATCTTTGGATAACGGCAAACCGGGACGGCCATGCTGTCGGCGGAAGTGCTCTAAGAAGAAGTCGATTAACAAGTTTAGGTCGTCGCCGCGTTCGCGCAACGGGGGAATGTACAATTCGAAAACGCTGAGTCGGTAATACAAATCCTCACGAAATTTTTTCTCGCGCACGAATTCGCGTAAGTCGCGGTTAGTGGCGGCGATCACGCGCACATCAACGCTAATTTCTTTTGATCCGCCCACTTGCAAGAAGCGGTGCCCCTCGAGAATGCGTAACAACTTGGCTTGCCCCTCGAGGGTCATCTCACCCACTTCATCCAGAAACAACGTTCCAGAGTCGGCCTGTTGGAACCAGCCCTTGTGGTCGCTGTCGGCGCTGGTGAACGCGCCTTTGACATGTCCAAACAGTTGGCTTTCCATCAACTCCGAGGGAATCGCCGCACAGTTGACCGAAAGCAACGGCCGATCGACTCGCGGACTGAGCCGGTGAACCGCGCGCGCCACGAGTTCTTTGCCCGATCCGCTCTCGCCGCGAATGAGCACACATCCCGTGGTGCGAGCGACGCGCGCCAACTTTTCCTTCAATTGCCGCATCGGAGCGCTTTCGCCAATCAATTCGTCAAAACTGGCTGACTTATCGGCCAGTCGGCGATGATCGGCCTCAAGTTGCGCTTGTTTTCTCGCGCGCACCAGCGCGGTCGACATGATGTTCGCCAATGAGATGGAGAACTCCAGGTCGTCGGCTCGAAATCGTCCTCGCTCCAGGTAAAGATGAATCGCTCCAACGGTCGCCCCTTCGTGGCGCAGCGGCACGCAAATGGCGTCGGCGAAATGCGAAAGGCTTTCCGTTTCGTTCACGGCGGTCGTCTCGGCGACCCACACCGCACGGCCTTGCTGGCATACCATCTCCGTAAGCGAGCGGCTGAGCGTTACGCGATCGGCCGCACTCTCGGGAATAACCAGTTTGGGGCGAAGCCGGCCGTCATCACTCACCCACAAAAACCCCGCAATGGCCGCCTTGGCCCGCGCGCGCAACAGATCGAGCGAAACCGCAATGACTTCGTCCGGATCGTCGCAACCGAGTAAGCGAATGCTCAACTGATACAGCGTCAGAAAGTCCTGCGCATGGTCGGCGTCGCGCAGGGCCGCCATCGCGAAGTTGCCGGTGTCTTCCGGCACGACCGCCTTGTCGCGCACGAGCGTTTGCGTCACGTTCACGTCGCGCGGCGCGGCTTCCAGGGTCGCACGATTGTTCAATTGAAAGGTGAATTCGGTTGAACCAATCCGCAGCGTGTTGCCTTCGATCAACTGGGCCTCGTCCACCTTTTGCCCATTCACATACGAGCCGTTGCGGCTTTCCAGATCGCGCACCCACCACTCGCCGTCTTGGTGCGTCACCACGGCGTGCACGCGCGAACTCAGCGGATCGGTCAGCACCACGTGACAGTCAGTCCCGCGACCAATGCGGCACTCCTCCTGCGCGTTCAGCGCAAAAGTAGCGCCCGCCTGGGGACCGCTCAAGCACGTAAGGTACGCAAACACAACACCAGCCCCGGTGATAAGGTCGCTCCGGCGGCGCGCAGTCCGCCGCTAAACCTCATCCTAAAGCGCCGCCCAACAAACCGCCACGCGGCGCAAGCGGGAATCTACAGAAAGAACTTCCGGGGATCGATTGACCGAGAATAAAATTCTCAAGCAAGGCGCACCGCACGAACGTGCGGAATCGTGCGCCGCGAGTTCGACGAATTGCTCACCGATTGTGTTCAGGCGAGCGTTCTGCGCGATTCGCGCAACGCTCGCCTGAGGGCGATTGCGGCGCGTTGTTAAAGTTGGCCGCAGTCGGCGATGACGATCTTGGCGGTGGTGCGGCCGGAGCGCGTGCCGAGGCTTTCGATCTTCTTCACCACGTCCATGCCTTCGACCACCTGGCCGAACACCACATGCTTGCCGTCCAGCCAGGGCGTTTTCACCGTACAAAGGAAGAACTGCGAACCGTTCGTGTTGGGGCCTGCATTGGCCATGCTGAGCACGCCGGGGCCGGTGTGCTTAAGCTGGAAGTTTTCATCAGGGAACTTGGCGCCGTAGATCGACTTGCCGCCAGTGCCGTCGCCTTTGGTGAAGTCGCCCCCTTGGCACATAAATTCGGGAATGACGCGGTGGAACGCACTTCCGCGGTAGCCAAAACCCTTTTCACCGGTGCATAGCGCGCGGAAGTTCTCGGCAGTCTGGGGAACCACATCGGCGCGCAACTCGATCACAATCCGCCCCAGTTTTTGACCATCAGCCGCAATGTCGAGAAAGCACCGCGGTAGCGGTTGTCGCTCCTGGGCGGGAAGCCGTGCCGCACTGATGGCAAACCCAAGAACCGCCATCACCACAAAGAATCGTCGAAACATAACAACTCCGTAAAGCGTGGCCCTGGTTTGACCACTTGGTTCCGTACAACGTCCGTATCTATCTTGCCGTCTCGCCGACGGGAAGGCGCATCCACCGTCTCGGGAAAGTCAAACGGCGTGACGCGGGCAGGATTCTACCGGAAATACTCACCTCAGCAAACCTCGGGTCACCCGCGCTACGGATGCAAGAAGATTTGCTTCTCTTCATGGCGTCATGGTGCGGCGAAGAATACTCACTATTTTAAGGATGGCAGAAAAATTCATTTGTTTCGGGGGCGAACTGTCTAGAATTCAGTAAAGCACAACTTGGTCGCCCGCAATCGCCTCTATGGCCAGCTTTCGAACCGCCGGGTCATGCCGTTCGTAACGGTAAGATGCGGCTCAGGTTGTGTTGCTTGGTTTGCGACTTGCTCGGAGGCGATGGCGACGCCGTTCCAGGCGTTTGTCGTGGATACGTCGGGGTTGTTTCGTTTTGGCGTTCCGTTTAATATCAAAGTAAGTTGTTTTGATTAGGCAAGTTGCGCAGATCAGACCGCCCTGCCTTCTCTCCTGCTTTTTCGCACTAAGGGATTTCCATGCGCAGTTCTTTCCGCCCTTTGGCCCGTGTGCAAACGCCGGGTCTGGTGTTCCTGGTGGTCCTGAGCGGGGCCGTGTCTGCGGGAATCTGGAAGTTCGCCGCAGCCGACCTGGACCGCCCGCAAGCGACCGATCGCCAGGTCGCGCTCTTGGTCAGTTCGCTCATGCGGCGCGACCATTTCTCGAAGCATTCGCTGGATGACCAAATCTCCGAGCGTTCGCTCAACATGTTTCTGAAGAACCTCGACCCCATGAAGGTTTACTTCCTTCAGTCCGATGTCGAGGAGTTCAAGCGTCAAAAGCATGAACTAGACGACATGATCAAAAAGGGCGACATCAGCTTCGCCTATACCGTTTACAAGCGGCTCCTCCAACGGATCGACGAGCGCGTACGAACGGTCGATGACCTGCTCAAAGAAGAATTCGACTTCTCGCAAGATGAGGTCATCATCACCGACGGCGACACCGCCGAATTCCCCAAAACCGCTGAAGAAGCCGCCGACCGTTGGCGTAAACGCATTAAGTACGACTTGCTGATGCTGAAAGACGAAAAGGTGGAGGGCCAGGAAGCGCGCGACCGGCTGGCGCGTCGCTACCACAGCTTCGCCAAACGAATGCAGGGAACCGACAGCGACGAATTGCTGCAATTGTTCCTCACTTCGATCACCACGAGCTTTGACCCGCACACCACGTACATGTCGCCCAAGTCGCTAGACAACTTCCGCATCATGATGCGGTTGAACTTGGACGGCATTGGCGCGGCCCTGCGTATGGAAGACGGCTACACCATTGTGAGCAAAGTGATTCCCGGCGGCGCCGCCGAGAAAGCCGGCGAACTGAAACCCGAAGATCGCGTGGTGAGCGTCGGCCAAGGTGAAGACGGCGAAATGGTCGACGTGACCGAAATGAACCTGGACGACGTGGTCGGGTTGATTCGCGGCAAAGCAGGCACCGTCGTTCGCTTGGGCGTTATTCCCGCTGGCGGCGGAGAACAAAAAGTCTACAAGATCACGCGGGCCAAGATCGAATTGTCGGACAGCGAAGCCCGCAGCGTGATCTTTGAAGAAGGCAAGAAGGCGAATGGCCAGCCCTACAAAGTGGGCGTGATCGACCTGCCCAGCTTCTACATGGACATGGAAGCGGCTCAAGCGGGTAACGAGAACTTCAAGAGCACGACGCGCGACATGCGGATCATCCTGGAGAAATTCCGCAAGAGCGGCGTGGACGCCGTGGTGCTCGACCTGCGCCGCAACGGCGGCGGCAGCTTGACCGAGGCGATCAACCTCACCGGCCTGTTCATTGATGAAGGCCCCGTGGTGCAGGTGAAGGACTACGACCAACGCGTTCGCGTGTATGACGACACCGAACAAGGCGTCGCCTGGGATGGACCGCTCGTGGTCTTGACGAGCAAGTTCTCGGCCAGCGCCAGCGAGATTTTCGCCGGCGCAATCCAAGACTACGATCGCGGCCTGGTGATCGGCGACAGTTCGACCCACGGCAAGGGTACGGTGCAAAGCCTTTTGGACCTTGGCTCGCAAATGTTCAAGATTCCCAATCCGCCGAACCTTGGCGCGTTGAAGATCACGATTCAACAGTTCTATCGTCCCAATGGCGATAGCACTCAAAAACGCGGCGTGCTGGCGGACATCACCCTCCCCTCGCTGACCGACCACATGGACGTCAGCGAAGCCGACCTCGACTTCGCGGTTGAGTTCGATCGGGTGCCCGCGGCAACGTACTCCAAGTACGACATGCGCTCGCCCGACGTGGTGGGCAAGCTGGCCGAAGCATCCAAGAACCGTCGCGAATCGCAAAAGGAGTTCCAAAAGCTCAAGGAAGACATCGCACAGTATGTTGAACTGAAAGAGCGCAAAACGGCGCCGCTCAACGAGGATAAATTCTTCGCCGAGCGAAAACAGTTCAACGCCAACAAGGAAGAAGAGAAGCAGTACGAAGAGCAACTTAACGGCCGCGATGAAGTGGTCAAGCGCGACTACTACTTCAATGAAATCCTGAACATCACGGTCGATTATCTCAATTTGATCGACAATCGCCGCATCGCCGCGACGGTGAACTAAACCAGTTCATCGGCGCGTCGAACGCCGGGAATCAACCCACGCCAACCGCCGGTCGCCCTACATCGACCGGCGGTTTTTTATTGCGCCCTTTCGTTTCATGCGCCAATGGAAAACCAGCGGAGAATGATCTATCACTTTCCGTTTGCCGACTGGTTGCGTCGCAGCCAAAACCACGGTGCGATAATCACCAGCGCCAAAACGATCAGGCGAAACATCAGGCGCCGATTGAGTCGTTCTGGCACATCGTCGTGTTCGTTGAGTTCCTGCCAAGTCACTGACTGTCCGTCCGAAATGTTCAATAGGCGCGCCATCCGTTCACGTGGCTGGTTGGGCGCCATCAACCGAGTTTGACCATCCGCCATTACGGAGTTTCGTCCCCAAACGCGAAGAAACAAACGATCTTCGTGATCTGCGTGGTGTCCGTCGTTCTTCAAGGGCGGGGATGTGAGCACCTGCATCGCTTGAGTGGTGGTCAGGTCGCGCGGTTCGGTCCACAACACCTGGTGCGGCCGTCCTTCCAACACCAACATGGTTTCGTCAATTCCGTCCTTGAAATCGGCTAAAGTTCGCGCCTGTGCGTTGTTCCACGCCATCTCCGGTCCGGAGATCGCCAGATACGACGTGTGCGTGGTTGGCCGACGACGATCGGTATGAGTCGGACATTGGTACGCGCGGGGCATTTGCGCCAGCAACAAGCGATTGCGCGGACTATTCCACGGTTCGTCCAAGCGGTATCGGCTGTATAAAGCCTGCTCTTCCATAAACGGCAAGATCAACACGCGCCAGCTATGCATCGGCTTGCCGGCGTCGTCCGCAACATACGCCGGAGGAAACGAGCCGTAAACGTCGTGGTAGTGATGCAGGGCGACGACAATTTGCTTCAGGTTGCTACGGCAAAGCGTCACATACACTCCACTTCGTGAACCTAACCCCAAGGGAAGAACCAAACCCGTGAGGCACGCGGCGATGGCGAATCCCCACAAGAGCGTACGTAGACTGTTTCGGGCCGCAGTGACCGGATCCGCTCGTAGCTGTCGATACCACCACATCCCAATAATGACCGCGATGACCATTCCGCCGATGCCGCAAGTGGCCAGCGAGGCGCCCAGCAGTGCGATCACATAGAACACGTGGAGCAAGCGAAAACGCAGTGGCGCCATGGTCGAGGTTGAATCGCTGGTCATATCGCCGCCCCCAGGATGCGGCGCCCTGGCGGTTCACGATCAAGCGCCGGTCTGATCTTCGCGCGGCCTTCTGCGAGGCGCTGCGCTGTTGCCGATTACCTTACAGTTTTTGCAGTTCTTCCAGTCGCTTCTTGGCGGCGGGAGTCAGGTCGTTCGTGGGATGCCGCTCGACCACGTACGAATAGTACCGCCGCGCTTCTTCGATGGCTTTGGTCTTCTCCGCGGCGGTTTTGGCGGTCTGAATTTGCACGTCGCGGCAGCGGGCCGCTTCATAGCCTGATTTCGCTTGCCACGGTTTCACATCTTCCGGTGATTGTTCGCCGCCAAAGCCGAACATCACACGTTGGAACTCTTTCACAGCTTCGTCGTAGTTCTTTTGCGTGAAGAACAACTCACCCCGCATGAACCGCGCTCGGGCGCCTACGGAGCCGCGACTGGCTTCGGCCGCTTGGAGGTAATCGGCCATGGCCGCGTCAAGTTGTCCCTGGTTTTGTCGGGCGAAACCGCGTTCGTAGATCGCTTCCGCGAGGTAGGGCGACTCCGGGTAGGTCTCAATGAGCGACTCCAAATGCCGCAGGCTTACTTCCCACTGCTTCAGCTGGCCAGCGGCCTGACCGGCGTGCAACAGCACGAGCGACTTGGCGGTTTCATCGGCCAGCGGTTTCTGCAAAGCGGCATCGTAAGCCGGGAGCGCGTTGGAGTAGTCGCCCATCTTGAACAGGCTTTCGGCCTTCATAAACTGGGCCTCGCCGGCCAGGGCGCCTTGCGGGAAGGCGGTCAACTGTTCATTAAACTCAGCAAGTGCGGCCTGGTAGATTTTCTGCTGATAGTTGGCCCAGCCCAGCTTGTAGATGACGCGCTCCTTCAGATCGCCGCGAGCCGCTTTTTGCTTGGCCGTAGCGTAAGATTTCGCCGCGTCGGCGTAGTTTTCATCATCATATTGTTTTTCGCCCAAGTGGAAGTGCGCCTCGGGGGCCAAGGGGCTATTGGGATGCTCTTGGGCGAGCCGCGCGAAGTACGCCAGAGCCTTGTCGTTGTCGCCCGCGGTTTTGTGAGCCCACGCCAGTTGATACAGCGCTTTGTCGGCCGCGAGATAGTCCGGCTTTTCTTTCAAGATGGACTCGAAGGTCGCGGCCGCGACGGCTGGTTGATTCAAAGCCAGTTCGGCCAAGCCACGCTCGTAGAGCGCTTCGAGCCGGTGTTCCTGAGTGCCGCCCGCCGCAAGGTACGCCGTAATGTCGTCAATAGCGCCTTGCTGATCGCCGGTCTGACGGCGGCTCATGGCGCGGGCGAACAACGCCTCGGCGCGCAATTCGTGTTGTGGGTGCTGTTCCAGCAACTTGGTTAACGTTTCAGAGGCTGGGGCAAACTGTTTCGCTTGCAATAACGCCCAACCCTTGCCATAGAGCGCATACGGCGCAAACACCGACTGTGCATGATTCGTCATCACGGCGTCATAGGCTTTCACGGCGTCAGTATGCTGTCCCGCGGCGTACAAGTATTCGCCCAAGCGGTAGAACGCCTGATCGCGCAACGCGCCTTGCGGAAACGTTTGGAGCAAGCGACTGACCGCGGCTTTTGCTTCGTCCAACTTGTTTTCGCTTCGATAGGCCCGCGACAACACGAGCAGCGCTTCTTCGGCACGCGGCCCCATGGGCGCCGCCTCGACTGACGCGGCCAACGCTTGCGCCGCTTCCGCCGGCTGGTTCAAGTAGAACCGGCTGGCGCCAATCAAGAACTGCGCCTCTGCCGCGTCGTTCGGCTTCTCGAAGGTCTTGAGCAACGGTGTGAGCGTGTCGATGGTTTCTTGATATTTCTTTTGCAAATAGAGCGTATTCGCCCAGCGGAGCCGCCACAGAGGCAAATCGGGATGATCGCCCGCGGACGACGCCAATTCGGCGAAGAGCGTGGCCGCCTCCGTCGGATTACGCAATTGCAAGTGGCTTTCGGCCGCAATGTATTTCACATCGGGAGCAAGCCGGTCGTTCGGGAACTTCGCTAGAAAGTCTTGGGCGGTCTTGAGCGATTGATCGTGCCGCCCGAGCGACATCGCCGCGAACGCTGCGTTATACAAGGCCGGCGCCGCATGTTCCGTGTTCGCGTGCTCCTGCGCGATGGACGTGAACCGCGTTAAGGCTTCTTCCTTCGCACCGCTTTCCAGCAGCCCCTCGGCCTGATCCATCTTCAAGGCAGGCAAGTACGGATCATTTTTCGCGGCGGGAATCGCCGCGCCCGCCAATTCGGCCGCTTTTTGCGGCTCGCCTTGACGCAGGTAAATGCGAGATAACCAATGAGCGGCCTCGGATGCAAATTTGCTCTTGGAGTCGATCACTTTTTGCAGCCACGTCGCCGCCTGATCCAATTGCTCGCCGCGATAGAATGCGCGAGCCGCTTCGATTCGCGCTTCGTCCACATAGGGCGACTGCGGCCAACGAGTCGGAATCGTGGCGTAGAGGTTCGCCGCGTCAACGAAGCGATCTTGCCGCGCGATCGCCAAGGCTTGCCGCGAAACGGCATGATCGGCCTGTGCGAAGTTCTCCAGCGCCGCGACTTCGGCGAATTGCTTCTCGGCTTCGGCCAGTTTCCCCGTTTGCAGGAGCGTCTCGGCTTTGCGCATGCGCACTTCCGCCGCTAGTTCATGATTGGCGAACTCGGCCAGGAAAGTGTCATAGGTTTTGCCTGCTTCGAGATATCGTGCGGCTCCTTCGGGCGGAGAACCAACAACCGCGTTTACGTTAGGATCGCGAAAGCGCTCGTCAACGTTTGCCAGCTCCTCTTGCGTCACCCCTAGAACGTACAGGGCATCGGGCCGCAGCGACGACTTGGGGTGCTCCTGCACCACCCGAGCATACGCCTGAATCGCCTCGGCTTTCTTATCGAGCCGATAAAGCGCTTCGCCGCGCCAGAATAACGCTCGATCCAGATATTTGCCTTGGGGAAACTGTTCAATCAACGCGCCATACGCCGCGGCGGCCGAGTTGTATAACTCTTGCCGCTTCTCGGCAGGGGTCGACTCCAACCCCGCGAGACCGTACTGCGCCGCCGCCAGATTAAAGCGAGCGTCCTCGGCCAACTCGAACTTGGGGAAGTTCGCCACCGCGGCTTCGAAGTGGGCAATCGCCTTGTCGTGTTGCTGCAGCTGCAAGCGGCACACGCCCGCGTAATACTGCGCCTTGCCGACCAGCGGATCTTGGGGGAAGCGTTGAACGAACTTTTCCCACTCTTCCGCGCCCAGATCGAACGCCCCGTTGTTTTGGAAGTTGGCGGCATCGGTGTAAATGCGCAGGGCCTCGGGCGAGGACTTGGCCTGTGCGGCAGGTGGTTTCTCTTGCGCAGCCGCCGGTTTCGCACTCCAACCCGCACTGAGAACGACCAAGACTAGCGCCGCCGCGGCGGCGAGGGAGAAGCTTCTCATATTCCGTGACCTCGTCGTATTGCGATAATCGGGGGGAGCCGGCCGCAGAGAAACGCCGTCCTCCCTTACTGTATGGCCGTCGCCTGAACTTTTGTGGCGTTCTTGCAGAAGAACCGCAAAGTTAGGGGGCAGGTCGCGTTAACGCCGTTCGCTTCCTTGGCCCCAAGCGGCCGAACCGGCGGCGCCAGGCAGGCTGGCTTGAGTTTACCAAATCTCATCTTTGCCGGGAAAGCTGCGCGACGGTTTTTGACCGTGTCTTGCGGCCGTTAGGATGAAGGAATTCGCCCTATAATCGTTGAACTTACCCCAGGCGCCGCATCCTCTCATGGCTGTCGCCCCTCATGCGACGGTGTACACTTGAGCGGCTCAGCCGAGGCGCCCGATAATTGGCGAATCAGAACCGTCGTCCTCCAAGTTTGACATGTCGCAACCGCTCTATTTTGACGAACTGCACGTGAGTGATCACTGGGAAAGCCGCGCTCGCACCATTACCGAGGCCGACGTGGTGAACTTCGCCTGCATGACGGGCGATTTCGACCCGCTGCATGTCGATCATGAATTCGCCCGGCAAACCCCTTTCCGCAAGCCCATTGCCCATGGGTTGTTGGGGCTGTCTTGGATGGCGGGACTTAGCACCACGGCGCCTTATGTGAAAACGGCGGCGTTCGTGGCCATTCGCGAGTGGCGGTTCTTGCAGCCCGCTTACATTGGCGACACGGTTCACGTGGTAACGGAAGTTGTCGAGTTAATCCCCAAGGGGCGGCGGCGAGGCCAAGTGGTGTGGCGCCGCAAATTGGTCAATCAATCGGGTGTTGTGCTGCAAGAAGGCCTGCTCGACACGTTGGTTGAAGTGAAACCGAAGGAAACAACATCGCCTTCGTCGGATGCGGGCGCGGTTTAGTCGCGTCGACACAAAACTTCAGCCCACGAAATGCAATCCGGTGCGGGATTTTTCATACAGCGATTTCCATTCGGCAGAACCGTCATTGGGAACCAGGCGCGTATTGACGCCCCGTTCAAAGTAAGGCATCTTGCCGGCGCGAGCCGCATTGAGCATAAAGTTCACGTTGCCGTCGTTGGCGATGTACATTTTGCGGCCGCTTGACCACGTGGTTTCGATCAGTCGCTCGGGCTCGGGGCGCGAAGCGGGTTTCTCGATGCGGAAACGCTCCAGCGCGGCTCGGTCTAACTCGTAGCCTAAGCCGGCGCCGTCGGGCACGCGTGCTTTGCCTTCTTCAACCACAATCGGCCGTGTCAACAACGTATGGGTGTACAATTGATGGCAGTTGACGGCCGGCCAACGCGCATGGCTGAGCACTCCGCCAAAATGGAGCGACCAGGCCGCCGTCAGTCCCGTACCGACAATTTGCAGCCAGAACGGCATATCGGCCGTGGCGCAGGCGGCGCCTGTTTTAATCAACCGGCTGGCGCCGCCTCCCACCACGAAGCCATCGCACACGCCTTGCGTAAACGCGACCATGGGCTTGGGATCGCCGTAGTGCATGGCCACCGGCACGCGCGTGGCCTGGCGAATGCGCTGATTGCCCTCGATGTCCGACTGGAAGATGGGCGATTCATAAAATGCCGTCTGCGGATACTTCGCCAGGTCTTCCAAGATGGGAATGGCGCGATTGGCGTCTAAGAGCGTGTCGTTGAAGTCCATGGCCACATAGAACGAGTGGGGAACCACTTTCGCGACCGCATCCATTTGGGCCCACACGTCAAACCAGGGGCGCCCCTTGGACTTGTAGGAACGATACCCCTGCTCGTAGGCGGTACGGCATTCCGACGCCATATCTTCCGCCGACGTGTCGATATTCCACCACGCCAGCGGTGTTTTCTCGTGGACTTTACGGCCGAGCAGCGCATGAACGGGCACATCATTGGCGCGGCCTACGGCGTCAAAGAGCGCCATTTGCAGACCCGCGCCCAAGTCGTCATCCCACATCAAGCGGGCGGCGTTCTGATGCAACACGCGGTTCACTTGCTCGTCGGTCGAGTCGCCCCAAGTGTAATACAGGAGTGTCTCGCCGACGCCCACATGTCCCGAGGCCAAGTGGATTTCAAACACCTCGGTATAGCGCCAATGGGGAATCTCCCGGTCCATATTGCGAGCGGGAATCTCACGGAAGGGAACTTCCAGCGTAGTCCGCTCCACACGCTTCACGTTGAGCCGTGGATCCGCTTCCATGGCGGCCAGCGACGGCGGCGACAAAGAACTTCCAAGCGCCACGCCCGCTAACCCCGCCAATCCGGCTTGCAGCGCGGTACGGCGCGAGATCGCGCGACGGGTCTGGCGACGCTGCACATCTTGGTGTCGATTCATGCGATCTACCGATTTTTCAAGGTTACGTACCATCGCGGCGATACTGGCGACGTTTCCCATTTCACCACTTATGCCGCTCGGATTCAAAGCAATTCGCGGAAAAATGCTAGCTTTTTGTGTGGAAAGCAGTCCTAGCGCACCGGCGTCCAATTCAGGAAAATCAACAAGCACGGATTGACAGAGGCGGAGCGGGGAGTACATTACACATCTATTGAAACTGAGACCGTGTATCATTAAGCGTTGCCGCCGACTCGCCAGCCTCGGCCAGTTCCGCCTGCCTCCTTTCGCCAGCCACGTTTGCTGCGACGCCTCCCACCCAACAAGAGAACCGCCCCACGGCTCTTCTGTGACTGTGCGAAAGGACATTCTGATGCGCGTACGCGGTAAATCTGGCTTTACCCTGGTTGAGTTGTTAGTGGTCATCGCCGTGATTGGAATTCTCGTGGCGTTGTTGCTGCCCGCCGTGCAAGCCGCCCGCGAGGCGGCGCGGCGCATGTCGTGCACAAACAATCTCAAGCAAATGTCGCTGGCGTTGCATAACTACCACGACACCTATCGCGTGTTTCCTCCTTCGGGCATTTATCCCCGGGGCGCCACGGGCGATGGATGGTCGTTTCAGGCCCGCTTGCTGCCCTTCCTGGAACAAGCGAATTTGCAGGACTTGATCGATTGGAATCTCTCCTACGCCGCGCAAACGGCCGTCGCCCGCACGCGCGTGCCCACCTATTTATGTCCGAGCGAAACCAAAGATTATGAACGGCCCGACGGCGCCATTACGCACTACCCGCTGAACTACGGTGTGAACGTCGGAACCTGGTTTGTGTATGACCCCAATAACGGGCAATACGGCAATGGCCTGACGGGTCCCAATGCCCAAACCAACATGGCCAGCCTGATCGACGGAACGAGCAACACCCTCGCATTGGCCGAAGTGAAAGCCTGGAGCCCCTATTTGCGTGACGGCGGCAATCCGAACGCGGTCGGCGCCCCCATTCCTGCCACGACTGCCGCCACGGTGGCGTATGGCGGAAGCTTTAAGAACAACTCGGGCCACACGGAATGGGTCGATGGGCGCGTGCACCAAACCGGCGTAACGGGAACGTTCCCGCCCAACACCCTATTCGCCTACACCGACGCGGGCGTGGTGTATGACGTTGATTTCAATTCGAGCCGAGAAGGCAAGACGACCAACCAAATCACGTACGCCGTGGTGACGGCGCGAAGCTATCACCCGGCCGGTGTGAATGTGGCGCTCGCCGATGGCTCGTCGCGATTTGTGGCCGAGACGATTGACCTGAACGTCTGGCGAGGCTACGCGACTCGCGATGGCGGCGAAGTGGTGAAGTTGGACTAGCCATGAGAGGAGCCGCATCGCCGATGGTCGATCAACCTTATCCCGCGCCGCACGACCCAAGCAACGACGTCTCCGCGCCACTGGGTCGTCCGCGCGATGACCGCCAGATATGGACCACCGAGCAACTCCTGGGAAAACACCAGGAGGTGCTCATTCAACATGGCGACGACGTCTACCGCCTTCGCATCACACGGCACGGGAAGCTGATTCTTTACAAGTAAGCGACGGCGCCCGACGACCCATGCCCCGCCGCGGACCAACGAGACGGACGATCCGAGGGCCGTTTGTTACTTGCCGCAATAATCAATGGCGCGGGCGATTTCGCTCTTGAGCTGAGCCCGGTGGACAATGCGGTCAATAAAACCGTGCTCCAAGAGGAATTCGCTTGTTTGAAAGCCCTTGGGCAGCTCTAAGCGAATCGTGGCTTTGATGGTGCGAGGACCGGCAAAGCCGATCAGAGCTTCCGGTTCGGCAAAGATCAAATCTCCCAGCGAGGCGAAACTCGCCGCTACGCCGCCCATCGTGGGGTTGGTCAACACTGAGATATATAAGCCGCCCGCACGATCGTACCGGGCCAGCGCCGCCGAGACCTTCGCCATTTGCATGAGCGACAAGATCCCCTCATGCATGCGGGCCCCGCCGCCCGATCCGCTGATGATGATCAACGGCAGATTCTGTTCGGTGGCGCGTTCGACCAGTCGGGTCAGGCGTTCACCGACGACCGACCCCATGCTTCCCATGATGAACGAGGAATCGGTCACGCCAATGGCCACACGACGCGCACGAATCATACCGCATCCGGTAATGGCGGCGTCGGTCAGGCCCGTGCGTTTTTGCTCGATAACGAGCTTGTCTTTGTAGGGCTTCTTGTCGCAGAAGCCGAGTGGATCGGTAGGACGAAGATGATCATCCCACTCTTCAAAGGTGCCTTCGTCAAGCATTTGCTCGATGCGTTCCGGAGCCGACACATAGAAGTGGTGATCGCACTCCGGGCAAATATTTAACAATTGCTCGACTTGCTTGCGGAAGACCGTTTGCTCACAACCGGGGCAGCGCAACCATAACCCCTCGGGCACACCCCGTTTGGGTCGCCGTCCTGAGTTGTCCGAGCTGGTTGCGTACTCTGCGGAATCGGCCATGAAGGTTGGCCCTTGGGCCTCAAGGCAAGCGGAACGTCTAACGGCAAAGGTTTACCGTGTAAAAAGCGTCTTCGACAAATGGTCAAGCCCCCGCCATGTTCAGAGGGGGCCTTTCGCCGGTTGGTGGAAGCCTTCGTTCGTTCCCGTAACGTTCGTCGCAAAACGATTAATAGCTGGACGAGACGGCCTGCGGACCAATGCTAATGGTTTCCCAATCGCCGCATTCACACTCGGCCTTCCATAAATCGCCAATTTCACGATGCGTTAACGTGCTGCGAATCAAGCTCGCAATCGGCTCCGGCGCCACCAAGGCGATTACGCCCGACCGATGTTTGTGCAGCAGTTTCTCCAACGCTTGTTGGACACGCAGCTGTGCATGAGCAAACGGTTCGCCCTGCGGCGGACACAACGTTTGCGGGTTTTCTTGCCACTGTTTATATACGCGTGGCTGATTCTTCTTCAACTCCTCAATCAATTTGCCGTGCCACAAACCTTGGTCTAAGTTTTGGAGCTTGTCGATCACTTTGACCCGCAGGTCGTGATCGGCCGCCAAAGCCGACGCGGTTTGTTGGGCTGCATGGCAAGGAGAAGCGTACACCGCGTCGAGTTCGACGCTGGACAACTCTCCTACGCTACGGGCGACCTGATGGGCGCCCTTCGGGTTGAGCGGCACATCCAGCGTACCCTGGATGCGGCCTTGTTCGTCAAAATCGGTCGAGCCGGGACGCAACAATACGATGCGCAACATGGCTTGTGTTGTTACTCATCCTTTCAAGGCGGCTGCGGCGGCCGACTGCGTAAGCCGGCGGACCTGGGCCGCGTAATCTTCATGGCGGAAGATGGCCGAACCGACCACCAATAAGTGTGCGCCAGACGAGACGCACTCCGCCACGGTTGACAGGTTGACCCCGCCGTCTACTTCTAAGAGCATACGGGGCGCCAATTCACGGAGCCGACGGAGCTTTTCCAAGGCGATGGGGTCGAACGCTTGCCCGCCAAATCCCGCAGGCACGCTCATCACCAACACCAAATCGCACAAGTCCAAGCTGTTTTCCAGAGATTCCAAAGGGGTGGCTGGATTAAGCGCTAAACCGCCCGCTGCGCCTAACTTGCGTATTTCCTCCAACAACGGGCGTGGCTCCTGGGTCGCCTCGACGTGGAAGGTCAGCAAATCCGCCCCCGCATCGACAAACTGGCTAAGATAACGCTCCGGACGGGTGATCATCAAATGCACGTCCAGCGGCAACGTCGTCAAGCGGCGCAGCGTTTCGACCAGGGGCATGCCATACGTCAAATTCGGCACAAAGTGCCCATCCATCACATCCAAATGCAACGCCGCCACGCCGGCTTCTTCCAAACGCCGGACTTCACGCTCCAGGTTGCCAAAATCGCACAAGAGCAGCGAAGGCAACACCGCAGGCGCGGCGTTTTGTAATCGATCGAGACAATCGCGACGAGACATGCGGAGATGAAGTATTCGATATCAGCCGTTAGGAGCTGATCGGCCGACAAGCCGACGACCAGCGCCCGGGGTCCAAACCTGGGTTATTCCAACGCGTCTATTGATTTGCAGGAAACTGTGACCCCCAAAAACCTCAAGGCAACTGGCCGCACCACAAAAAGTGGCGATCCGTTTGTAACTTGTTAGGTCCAAGCCGATTGGAGAAATTGTACCAAGGCGGTTCGCGGCAGTCTGCGCCGCTTTCGTTACGCCCTCTCAACGAACCCGCGGGACACGGGGTCGCGAACCGTCCTGGCTCGATGGTACATTATCCCCTCGAGCCTCACCCCGTTGCAAGGCGCCAACTGGTGGTTGTGAAAAGGAAACACGTGAGCCCAGTCGCCGCACGGCTACAATATCCCGAGCGCAGGCGTTTATTTCGGCCCCTGAGTGATTCCGCAACCTGATCCATGAAAAATCTCCAACTCCCATTTGATGAAGCCAAAATCCGCAAGATTGCAGCGGATTACCCCACTCCTTTTTATCTGTACGACGAGCGAGCCATTCGGCAAAACGCCCGGCGGTTGCTCCGCGCCTTCGGCTGGAACCAAGGATTTCGCGAGTTCTTCGCCGTCAAAGCGACGCCTAACCCCCATATTCTTAAGATCTTGCGCGAAGAGGGCTTCGGCGCCGACTGCAGCAGCCTGGCGGAGCTTGTGTTGAGCGAGCGCGTGGGCATTACCGGCGACGGAATTATGTTCACCTCGAACGACACGCCCGCCAAAGAGTATCTCCGAGCCAAAGAGCTTGGCGCCATCATCAACCTGGATGACATCACCCACATTGACTACCTGGATAAACACTGCGGCGGCGTACCGGAGTTGCTTTGCTTCCGTTACAACCCGGGTCCCCAGCGCACGGGAAATGTGATTATTGGCAATCCTGCCGAGGCCAAGTACGGTCTGACGCGTGAGCAATTGTTTCAGGCCTATCCGCTGGTGCGCGAGCGCGGCGTGCGGCGGTTTGGCCTGCATACCATGGTCGCCTCGAACGAGTTGGACCGGGGATATTTTGTCGAAACCGCGCGCATGTTGTTCCAACTGGCGCTCGAACTGAAAGACCGCCTCGACATCCGCCTGGAGTTTGTGAACCTGGGCGGCGGGATTGGAATTCCCTATCGGCCAGAACAAACCGCGGTGGACCTCGAAGCGCTGGGACGCGAGATTCACGAACTGTACAACGCAATGATCGTTCCGGCGGGGCTCGATCCGCTGGCCATCTACATGGAGAACGGCCGCATGGTCACAGGGCCTTACGGCTACCTGATCACCACGGCGATTCACCAGAAGAACATCTACCGTTATTACATCGGCGTTGACGCGTGCATGGCGAACTTGATGCGGCCGGGCATGTACGGGGCCTACCACCACATCACCGTGCTGGGTAAAGAAAACGCGCCCGCCGATCACGTCTGCGACGTCGTCGGATCGCTGTGTGAGAACAACGACAAGTTCGCCATCCAGCGCTCGCTGCCCAAGATCGACATGGGCGACCTTCTCGTCATTCATGACGCCGGCGCGCACGGCTACGCCATGGGCTTCCAATACAACGGCAAACTCCGCAGCGCGGAATTGCTGCTCAAAGAAGACGGCGGCATTCAGCAAATTCGCCGTGCGGAAACAATGGACGACTACTTCGCCACGCTCGACTTCACCGGCGTAAACCGCTAACGCCAGCCTCGGAGCCTCGCCTGAAACGCCCCCCTAGCCGGAGGCTAACCGCTTCCGGCTATTTGTATTTTTGCGTTTGCTTCGGCTCGGAGTTTCAGCTCGGCAGTCCCGCGCTTCGCTTTGCGTTGGCAGTTGCAATTGAGGCCTGGCTTTAACGCATCCTTTGCAGCCGTCAAAGTCGCGGTCACACGTAACAGTTAACCCAAACCGCAATCTTGAGTCGGAGGGACCGGAAAAACTTAATATTCGTAAGCAACAGGCGCAACCGATGAAAGCGGGAGATGTAATACCACGCCCACATTCGTCCCGCCAGCCATTCTTCCACTTCCGTGTCGAAGCTTTTGCCTTTCGCCGTTGCACCGCTTCCAGGGCCGGGCGCACGTGGTTTGCCCTGCCGATCTTGGGGCGTGTTGATGGCCCTGATGCTCGCCTTCGGTTTGGCTCGATCAGGGTGGACGCAAACGCCTTCTTGGGAGAGGAACGTTGGTGGTCCGACAAGATTGCCGACGACGGCCCCCAGTTCGCGGTTGCCTGTGGTTGATCCTAGGGCAGACGCATCGGACAACGTAATCTCCTATCCGTCGCCTCCGCCAACGCCACACCGTCAATTTTCGCTGGTTCCCCACTTAGACGAAGTGGAAATGGTCATGCCAGCGCTTCAATCGCCTCAAAACACGCTTGCGCCGCCTGCAAATGTTTGGATGATTCCCAACTTCGATTCCGCAAGCCAATCGACGGCCGAATCCAAAGCCGACCCTAAAGAACCCGACGAAAGCGAATCGCCGGAAGAAGACTACAAAAAAGCTCAAGACGAAGAGAAGAAAGAGGAAGACAACGACGAGAAAAAAGAGGAAGCCAAGAAAGACAAGGAAGAGGAAAAAAAAGCGGAAGAGCCTGCCGAGAAAAAGTGGTACGACAAACTGAGCATTCGCGGTTACGCTCAATTTCGCATCAATGAGACGCTGGATGTGGAGCCCGATTCGGCGCCCGCGCAACACGTGGGAGATCGCTCGGTCGGCGATAACCAGAGTTTCCTGATTCGCCGAGCGCGGTTGATATTGTCCGGCGACGTTTCGGACCACATGTATGTTTATCTCCAGCCGGACTTCGCTTCGAGCGTCCCTGGCAGTAACGACGCAACCTACTTTGCGCAAATTCGCGACTGGTACGCCGATTGTTATGTAGATACCGAGAAGGTGTATCGCTTCCGAGTCGGACAGTCTAAGGTTCCCTTTGGTTGGGAGAACATGCAGTCCAGCTCCAATCGCCTTCCGCTGGATCGCAACGACGCGCTCAACAGCGCGGTGCGTAACGAACGCGATCTGGGGGTGTTTTTCTATTGGACTCCGGACTGGGCCCAGGACTTTTTTAAGGAAGTGCTGGATCAGGGGTTGAAGGGTTCGGGCAATTACGGCGTGTTTGGCATTGGCGCCTATAACGGTCAAGGCGGTTCGTTGTTGGAACAGAATGACAATCTGCACTTGGTAGCGCGGCTTACCGTTCCCTATGTGTTTGAGAATTGCCAAAGGATGGAGGTAGGCGTTCAAGCCTATACGGGCGAGTATGCCGTGTTGTCGTCGCCTATCAGCCCGCTGGGCGTGGGGCCGGCGGTTCGTCCGGCCGGCACGTTGGAAACTGGCGAGCGAAACATTCTCGATGAACGCATCGCGGCGACTTTCGTATGGTACCCCCAGCCGTTTGGTTTCCAGACCGAGTGGAATGTGGGGCGCGGCCCCGGGTTAAACGACGCGCAAACCGAAGTCGTCGACCGTTCGCTCAGCGGCGGCTACGTGATGACGATGTACCAGTATGAAACCGCCTGCCACGGAACGCTGTTTCCCTTCTTGCGTTACAATCACTTTCGCGGCGGCTACAAGCCGGAACGGAATGCTCCGTACTGCTCCATCGACGAGTGGGAAGCTGGCGTCGAGTGGCAACTCAATAAGCAAATGGAGTTCACGGCGATTTACACGATCACGGATCGCACCAATACCACCGCCATCGGCACCGCCGACGTGGAATCGTACCGTCAATTCGAAGGCCAGTTAGCGCGTTTCCAGTTCCAAGTGAACTACTAACGCTGCCAGCCACTCGCCGTCGACTTTCACACCTTGACCCATTTCCAGCCGCCGTGCAGAAAGCGGGTGAGGACCAGGAAGCTGCGGACGATCACATCGGTGATCATGGCGTACCACGCGCCAATCACGCCAAGACCGTAGCCTTGAATCACCAAACCGAACAGCGCCACATCAATTTGCTCCCACGCCAACACGTACGCCAACGGAATACGTACGCCGAGAAATCCCAGAAAGGTAAACGCCAGCGGCCAGCGAGTATCGCCGGCGCCGCGCAAGGCCCCGCTGAGAACCATCGACATCGCCAACGAGGGTTGCGAGAACGCCACAATCTTGAGTAGCGGGGCTGTCAGCGCATGCGCCTCGGCCGAGCCGGGCCCCAGGAACAACGCGGCCAGCCACTCGCCGCCGAAGTAGAACCCGGCGCCGGCGCCGGTCATCAACACGCCGCCCAACAGGCAAGCGGTCCATACGCTACGAGCCGCTCGATGAAGGTCGCCCGCTCCCAGGTATTGCCCCGCCAGGGTCGCAGCAGCCACTTGGAACGCTGTGCCGGGCAGGTACGCCAGCGACTCAATGCGAATGGCCAACCCATGCGCGGCCGCGGCCAGCACACCGAGCGAGTTGACAATCGATAGAAACCACAAATGGCACAAGACGATGGCGGTCATATCGACCCCGCCTGGTACGCCCACGCGCAATAAGCGGCGAATCAAATCCTGGTCGGGAGTCAGGTGGGACCAACGCAGCTGGAGTCCCGCGCGGCCATACGTTAACACGGCCAGAATAATCAAGCCAGCAATGCCATACCCCGCCGCGGTGCCCAAGGCCAGGCCGACCCAACCAAGTTGGGGAAACGGCCCCCAACCCGTTACCAGCCCCGCGCTTAACGCCACGTTAACAATGTTCACCGCGCTCATGGCGAGAAATCCCGTGAGCGTATCGCCGGCGCCGCGTAAACAAGCAATGCCCACTTGTTCGGCCATCATCAGCGGGATGATGGGCGTGAGCACCATCAGATAAAAGGACGCCAAGTTCGCCGCCTCGTCCGGCAGTTGGAGCAATTCGACAAACGGCCGGCCGAGAAATCCGAAGAACAACGTCACCACGGCAGCAAACACGCTGCCCACCAGAAACGCCTGGTGCGTCACTCGCACCGCCATCGCGCGATCGCCGGCCCCTACAAAGCGGGCGACCATGGCCGTAGCCCCAATCGCCACCGCGCCAAACAGGCAGGGGATAAGCCACAGGATGTACGACACCAACCCCATCGCCGCCAAATGGGCCGACTGTAAATAGTTGCCGGCCAGCCACAAATCGACCAGCCCCACCAGCATGACCAACGTCTGCTCCAGCAACACCGGCAGCGCCAAGCGAAACAAGGGCCGATGCGTTCCGGCCGAAAAGCGAGCAACGACGTTCAAGGCCGGTTCGGCAAACGCAGTAAATGGGAGAGAGAAAGCAAAGTCAACCAGGCGTTACGCAGCGTTACGCCGGGCCTCATCTGAACCCACGCGAAATCCGTTGCGGGGCGTTACTCGTGGTCGCCCTGGATTTTGGGTTGATGGCGCACGATGCGGCCCTCGACCACATAGATCACGTCTTCCGCAATGTTAACGGCATGATCCGCAATGCGCTCCAACTGCCGCGACGTATTGAGCAGTTCGATAAATCGGCTCGTCTCGAGTGGGTTCTGACGAATCGCTTCTTTAACGCCACGGTACATTTCCCGGTGAATGCGGTCGACTTCGTCGTCGGCCTTAAGCACGCGCCGGGCGAGGCTCGCGTCGCGGTTCACCAGGGCGTCCAGGCAGTCTTTGAGCATTTGCCGTACTCGGCGGCCTTCGTCCAACAGGTCAAAGGGGGCTTGTTGAATCGGCGGCTCGTTCTCTAGAAAGATCGCTTCTTCGGCCAGATTGACCGCCAGGTCGCCAATGCGCTCCAGATCTTTATTGATGGTCAGCACCGCCACCACGTAACGCACATCCGACGCCACGGGATTATACAAGGCGAGCGTATGCAGGCATTCTTCCTCAATTTCAACATCCATGCGGTCGATTTCGGTATCGTTGTCGATGACTTTGCGCGCCAACTCCACGTTGCGCGACTCGATCGCCCGGAGGGCCTCGTCGACGCTTTTCTCCACCATGCCGCCTAAGGTCAGAAGCATTTCCTTGAGGCGGTCAATTTGTCGTTCAAAATGTTTCGTCATGAAGCGATGATTTCCGAGAATCAAACGAGCCAACGCGGGACGCCGCGCGAGAGCGACCTGCGCTCCACGCCGCCAACTTGCCCAACGCCTTGGTAGTTCCTCCGCTGAACCGCGACTCAAGGCGAACCCAAGACCTCGGTTAAGCGTAGGGCGAGACTCCTCCAGAATCAAGCCGCCCGGCGAACCACAGCCAACCCGCACTCGTGGGCCAGCGCGGCTTACCGCGAGTTCTCACTCCTTCGCACGTCCGGTCCATACAAGCGAACCAGGGTTGCGGCTACAAAGTCGGCCAGCACTTCATTGCCGCGAGCGTTCGGATGGAGTCCATCATCGCTCAGATGCCGATCCTGGCGGAGCCACATTCCGGGCGGTGCAAACGGGCTGCCGAACACGAGATACCGAATGGGCGTGTCCGCAACCAGTTCCAAGTCGTACTTCCTGACAAGTTCTCGCTCCAGGCCACGAAAAGGGTCATTCACAGCGCCGCGAGGAATCTCCATCAGAACGACTTCGGCGCCCTGCGAACGACATTGAGTGATGATTTGCTCCAAGTTTGCCCGCGTCGCCTGGCGGCCTCGGCGCCGAAGAAAATCGTGCCCGCCTAACTCGACAACCACCACCTGCGGCCGATCAGCCAGAACTTCCGGCAACCGTCGAAGCGCGTCCGCGGTGGAGATGCCATCATGGCCGTGATTCACCACCGGCACGGCCAGTTGCTTGGCCAGCACATCCGGAAATCCATACGCGGTGAGACTATCGCCAAGACAAGCCACAGGGCGGGTCGAATCCAAGGCAGGCGTGCGACCGGAATGCGCCGCCACATGCCAATCCCAGGCGAAATTAGCCCACGCCCCCCACAGCGCCGCGACCTGCACGATGCGAACTCCCCGTGGTTGCGGGTGTTCACTCGTATCGCGGCGCATCATTCGCCGGTAAGCAATCGCAATGAGCGCCGCCACGAACACGACCATAGAGAAGGTCGAGGCGGGGCCTTTCGCCACGAACAGGAACGCGCACAACAATAGCGGCGCCCAAGCAGGCCGCCGGTACAGAGCCAGCACGGTGAACGCCGCCAGCCAACCGGCCGTCATCCACGGAATCATGCTGGGAAAGATGAGCAGCGACATTGCCGCCGCGCATGCTCCGCCCAACACGCCAAAAATTCGCGGCCAGAACCGTGGTTTTGCGGGCGTTTCTAAACGATCCAAAGACAGAGTCCCCGATGACACGAGAAGCGCCCCTCGCGTTGGCCTCAACAATCCATCGACAAGTCCACGATCCGTTTCCTAGCAATATCACATTACTTTTTGAATGCGTTGACACTCGTGAATGGTGTTAAGGCTCCGGAATATCTAAATCGCGGCCAATCTTCCGGGCAAGTTCATCTGAGATCTCTTTATGACGAAGCACGGCGGATCGACGCTCATTCGCGGGGTTTCCCCACTAGGAATGGTTCCCTCCTTCGCGAACCAATTCGCAGCCGTGATCGATCAAATGCCGAATTGAATCGCGACGCGTCACAAAATAATCGCGACCTCTTCGCAATTATTCCCTGCCGTACGGCGCGCTTCCTCGCGATTCATTTCCAACGCCTCGCCGAGGGCTTCACGCAAGTTCTCGAGCAATTCTTCGCGGGTTTTGCCTTGAGAATTTACGCCGGGAACTTCGGCGATCCATCCAATCCACCATGGGCCGTCGCGGCGAATCACCGCGCGATATGTCGAAGACGCCATATTCGATGGTTGCTCCAAATTTGTTTCTATCCCTTGGTGATTGTTCGCATCACAAGCGTGCGCGGCAAGGAAACACTAAGGGAGAACCCTAGGGGTCAGCTTAGCCGGTGCTCCACGGTGGCGGCTTTTTACTCAAAGGTGAGCAGCAGGTCGCCGGTTTCGACCTGGCTGCCAGCGTGAACCAAAATTTGTCCCACCTTACCGTCTTGCTCGGCGTACAGGGTGGTCTCCATTTTCATCGCTTCCAGGCTGAGTAGTTTTTGTCCCTTGACCACCTGGTCGCCCACTTGAACGGCTACGGTGACGACCATACCCGGCATGGCGGCGCCCACGTGTTTGGGGTTGCCCGGCTCGGCGCGCAGTCGCTTGAGGGTTTCCCCTTCCAGGCTGGTGTCCATCACGCTTACGGAGCGCGGCTGGCCGTTCAGTTCAAAGAACACCGTGCGTCGGCCGTCGGTGTGTGGTTCGCCAATGGTCAGGAATTTGATGATCAGCGTTTTGCCCGGCTCGATTTCGATGCTCACTTCTTCGCCCGGCTTCATGCCATAGAAGAATAGCGGCGTGGGAAGCAGACTGGTGTCGCTATACTTGACCTGATGCTCGGCGAACTCCTCGAACACTTTCGGATAAAGCAAATATGACAGCACTTCACGCCGCGACGGCTCGCGACCCGTCATCGACTTCACCTTGCCGGTAGCGGCTTCGAAGTCAGCCGGCGGAAACGCCGAGCCAGGACGAACTTCCAGCGGTTTCTCGCCACGCAAGATGCGCTCGATCACCTTCGGCGGAAAACCTCCCGGCGGCTGCCCCATCTTGCCGCCGATCAGGTCTTTGACCGACGCGGGAAACGCCAACTCGCGGTCGCTGTTTAACACGTCATCCGGTTTCAAATCGTTGGCGACCATGAACAAGGCCATATCGCCCACGGCTTTCGACGTGGGCGTCACCTTCACGATGTCGCCAAACATTTCGTTCACTTGGGCGTACACGTGGCATACCTCGGGCCAGCGGTCGGCCAGCCCGAGCGACTGCGCCTGATAGTACAAATTGGTGTACTGCCCGCCCGGCATCTCATGCGAGTACAAGTCGGCGGTGGCGGGCAACACAGGGCTTTCAAAGGGCGTGTAAAAGTCTCGCACGGAGCGCCAGTAATCGGCAATGGCGTCAAGTTTGGCGGCGTCCAACTCAGGGTTGCGGTCAGTAAACTGGAGCGACGCCACGAGCGTATTGAGGTTCGGCTGGCTGGTGCCGCCGGACATGGGCGCCATCGCGCCGTCGGCAATATCCAGTCCCACTTCGGCCCCCTCGAAAATGGCCGCTGCTTGAATGCCGCCGGTGTCGTGCGTGTGGAAGTGAATCGGCAGCCCCACTTCCTGCTTGAGCGTTTGAATCAGCTTGCGCGCCGCGGGCGGCTTGCACAGGCCCGCCATGTCTTTGATGGCCAGGATGTGCGCGCCCATCTTCTCCAACTCTTTGGCCAGATTCACGTAATACTTGAGGTCGTACTTCGTGCGTCGGGGGTCGAGAATGTCGCCGGTGTAGCAAATGGCCGCTTCGCAAATGGCGCCGGATTCTCGAACGGCGTCCATCGCCACGCGCATGTTCTCGGTCCAATTGAGCGAGTCGAACACGCGGAAGACGTCGATGCCCGCGGCCGCGGCTTCTTCGACAAACGCCACGACCACATTGTCTGGGTAGTTCGTATAACCCACGGCGTTTGACGCGCGCAGCAACATTTGGAACAAAATGTTTGGCACGTGTTCGCGCATGTCGGTCAAACGCCGCCAGGGCGATTCTTTCAGGAACCGCATGGCCGTGTCGAACGTGGCGCCGCCCCACATTTCGAGCGAGAACAACCCCGGGCAAAGATGCGCGTAGGCGCCGGCGATGTTCACCATGTCGCGCGTGCGGAAGCGTGTGGCCAAAAGCGACTGATGCGCGTCGCGGAAAGTGGTGTCGGTCAGCAACAGCGGCTTCTGCTCGAGAATCCAATGGCAGAACTTCTCGGCGCCCAGCCGTTGCAGGCGCTGTCGCATTCCCTCAGGAACGGGCGCATCGTGGTCGTAGGCGGGCGCCGGCGCCGGATCGCGCCGCACCGCCAAACGCTGATCTTTGACCAACGGGTTGCCGTTCACCGCGATCTCGCCCAAGTAGGTGAGCAGCCGCGTGGCCCGGTCGCGACGACGCGGGAACTTGAACAACTCGGGCGTTTCATCAATAAACCGTGTAGTGCATTCCCCCGCCTGGAAGGTAGGATGCATGACCAGCTTCAACAGGAAGGGGATGTTCGTTTTCACCCCGCGCACGCGGAACTCCTGCAAGACGCGCTCCATGCGCAGGCCCGCGTTAATAAAACGCCTTCCGCGCGCGGTCACTTTCACCAGCAACGAATCGTAATAAGGACTAACCACCGCACCGCTAAAGGCCGTGCCCGCATCCAGGCGAATGCCCATCCCGCTGGCCGAGCGATAATGCGTGACGCGGCCGTAGTCGGGCATGAAACTGCTTTCGGGGTCTTCGGTCGTCACACGGCATTGCAGCGCAAAGCCGGTCACGCGCACCGAACTTTGCGAAGGAAGCTCGATTTCCTCATGCGAAAGCGGCTCCCCTTTGGCCACGAGGATTTGCGACTTGACGATATCCACGCCCGTGACTTCCTCGGTCACGGTATGCTCGACTTGGATGCGCGGATTGACTTCAATGAAGTAGAACTTGCCGGTGTCTTTGTCGAGCAGAAACTCGACGGTACCGGCGTTGTAATAGCCTACCTGTCGGCCGATGGCGAGGGCCGCTTCGCATAGTTGATCTCGAATAGCCGGCGCGAGGTTGGGCGCCGGCGCAATTTCAACCACCTTTTGATGGCGGCGCTGCACCGAGCAATCGCGCTCGTACAAATGAATCAAGTTGCCGTGCTGATCGCCCAAGAGCTGCACTTCCAAGTGCCGTGCACTCTGGATGTACTTCTCGATAAACACATCGGACGAGCCAAAAGCGGTGAGCGATTCGCGCTGGGCTTGTTGGAACGACTCCTCAAACTGCTCGGCCTTGCGCACGACGCGCATGCCGCGGCCGCCGCCTCCTTTGGCCGCTTTGAGAATAATGGGGTAACCGAGCTTTTCCGCAGCTTTCAGTCCCTCGGCCACATTGTGTAGGGCTTGCTCGCTTCCGCCGAGCACGGGCACGCCCGCTTGCTTCGCAATGCCGCGCGCGGTGGTCTTATCGCCAAGTTTCTCTAGGATTTCCGCGGAAGGGCCGACGAACGTAATACCGGCCTCCACGCATGCGCGCGCCAAATCGGGATTCTCCGAGAGAAACCCATAACCGGGGTGAATGGCGTCAACGCCGCGCTCCAGCGCCAGATGTATGATGGCGGGAATATCCAAGTAGGAACGGATCGGCTCGCCCGGCTTGCCGATCTGGTACGACTCGTCCGCCTTGAAACGATGCAAGGCGAAGCGGTCTTCGTGCGTGTAAAGCGCCACCGTTCGCACGCCCAGCTCATGAGCGCTGCGAAAAATGCGAATGGCGATTTCACTGCGGTTAGCAGCAAGGAGTTTCGTGATCTTCGGCATAGAATACGACAAGGCAACTTGGTTGTTATAGAAACGAACGCTAGGAAAAAAGAAGGAAAGTAAAGAGGAAGAATTGAACACGAGGAAACGGAGCAGCACAGAGAGAGAAGCAGTTCAAACGCAACATTTCGCCGATCCGCTCTCCGCCTTCCTATTCAAAATCTTCCGCAGTCGCCCTCCCTATCGAACATCGCGGCACATCAAGAGCACTTAAGAATTGAACAGGAGGGAACAGAGGAAAACAGAGATTTTTTGATTCTCTATCTTCTCTGTTTCTCTCCGTTCCCTCCTGTTCAAAATCTTCCACATTTCTTTTTCGTTCTTACGGCAGATTTGCTCCCGGCAGGATCAGTCGTGAAACACCGTCGGTCAATTTCAAGGTATGAAAGTTAATCAACAAGCCCAGTGGAACGTCTAACAACTTCATATAGCTCAACAACTGCGCCTTGTGGATCGGACGAACGGCTTCCACGGCTTTGACTTCAATTAGCAGACACTCTCGCACTAGCAAATCAAACTTCAGGCAATCCTCGCGGTCAAACCCTTTATACCGCACCTGCACGGCCTTTTGCGTGCAGACGGCGTATCCTCGCAACTCAAGCTCTTTGGTCATGCACCATTCGTAGATCGACTCTAGCAATCCCGGCCCCTTGTCTCGATGCACCTCAATCGCCGCAGCAATGACGTCTTGCGTCATGCTAGAGGCTTGAGCGGGTGCATAGCAACAGGCTCCTCAGGACTGTTAGGCTGGGCAGAAGAAAGAAGAATCGAACAGAGATAAACAGAGAATGATTTTTTCTCTTCTCTTCGCGATCTGCGTATGCAAAGTTCCGCCGAGTAATCCAATACCAAGATTTGAACAGGAGGCAACCGAGGAGAACAGAGGTTTCTTGATTTTCTATCCTCTCTGTTTCTCTCCGTTCCCTCCTGTTCAAAATCTTCTCTTCTGAGGCTTACGCCCCCTTCCCGAGCGCCGCTTTGGCCTGCTTTACCACATTTTCTGTCGTAATACCGTAAAGTTGGTACAGTTCTTTGAACGGGCCGGACGCCCCGAAACTGGTCATGCCTACAAAGCGGCCTTCCGTGCCGAGGTAGCGGTCCCATCCTTGGCGGATGCCGGCTTCCACCGCCACGCGGGCCGTGACCGCCGGAGGCAGCACGCTATGCCGATAGGCTTCGTCCTGCGCCTCGAACAACTCCATCGACGGCATGCTGACCACGCGCGCCTTGATTCCTTCGCCTTTGAGTTTCTCGTACGCTTCAACGCACAGGTGCAACTCGCTGCCGGTGCCGATGAGAATGACTTCGGGCTGACCTCCTTCTGCGTCGGCCAGTATGTACGCTCCCTTAGCCACGCCTTTGGCCGAACCATACTTCGTCCGGTCGAACGTGGGAATGTTTTGCCGGGTCAGGACCATCGCGGTCGGCCGGTTTTTGATGCCGATCACGGTGCGATACGCTTCCGACACTTCGTTCGCATCACCGGGCCGCATCACAATCATCCAAGGAATGGCGCGGCAGGCGGCCAGGTGTTCAATGGGCTGGTGCGTGGGACCGTCTTCGCCCAGACCGATCGAGTCATGGGTCAGAATGTAAATCACCGGCTGGTGCATGATGGACGAAAGCCGCATCGCCGGACGCATATAGTCGGTGAAGACAAAAAACGTCGCCCCGTAAGGACGCAAGCCCGCCAGCGCCATCCCGTTGCATGCCGACGCCATTCCATGTTCGCGTACGCCAAAATGCAGGTTGCGGCCCGCATAGTTTTCCGAGGAAAAATGCCCCGCATCGGCGTCTTCCAATAAGGTCATGGTCGACGGCGCGAGATCGGCGGACCCCCCCACGAGCCAAGGAAGGTGCGGCGCGATGCCGTTGAGCACTTTGCCCGAAGTAACGCGCGTGGCCAGTCCTTTCGCATCGGCCGGGAAGGTGGGAATGCCCTGGTCCCAGCCCTGCGGCAATTCGCGGCGGAAGATCAGGTCCAGCTCGGCGCCTTCTTTGGGGTGCTTCTTCTTGTATTCCTCAAACTTCTGCGACCAAGCCTCAAACGCCTCTTGCCCGCGGCGGCCGAGGGTTTCGGCGAAATGTTCCTGCACTTCGTTGGGTACGAGGAAGTGCTGATCGGCCGGCCAACCGTACACTTGTTTGGTGGCGCGCACTTCGTCCTCGCCCAGCGGAGCGCCGTGGGCGCCATGCGTGTTGGCTTTATTGGGCGAACCGTAACCGATGACGCTGCGCAGAATAATCAGTGTGGGCTGATCGTCGGTGTTTTCGAATTCCTCGAAGGCCGCGGCGATGGCTTCGGTGTCGTTGGCGTCTTTAACGCGAATCGTTTTCCACCCCAGGCCTTCAAAGCGTTTGCCCACATTTTCGCTGAAAGCCAGGTCGGTTTCGCCTTCGATGGTGATGTGATTATCGTCGTAAATCCAGCACAGGTTCGACAGCTTCAAGTGCCCCGCCAGCGAGGCGGCTTCGCAGCCGATCCCTTCCATCACATCGCCGTCGCTGCACAAGGCGTAAACATTGAAATCAAACAGCTCGAAACCAGGCCGGCTGTAGCGGGCCGCGAGCCATTGGGCCGCCATGGCCATGCCCACGCTGTTGCCCACGCCTTGCCCCAGCGGGCCGGTCGTCGTTTCAATGCCGGCGGCGTAAGAGTATTCAGGATGGCCCGCCGTGGGGCTATGCAGTTGGCGAAAGTTCTTGATGTCGTCCAGCGAGATCGACAACTTGTCTTGCACCGTTCCGTGTTCATCCACCCCTTTAACGCCCGCCAAGTGCAACACCGAGTAGAGCAACATCGAGGCGTGGCCGCACGAGAGAACGAACCGGTCCCGCGCCGGCCATAACGGTTGCTCCGGATCGTAGTTCAGAAAACGGCTCCAGAGCGTGTACGTGACTGGCGCCAAGGCCATGGGGGTGCCGGGGTGGCCGCTATTGGCCTTTTGCACCGCATCCATCGAAAGCGTGCGGATCGTGTTTATCGCCAATTGTTCGATGCTGGTGGTCGAGACGGACATGGGCTTGCTCTTCTTCCCCAAAGCTTCATTTTTCAAGAAAAACCAAGACAATCCGCCGATTCTAGCGGTCTCGGGGAGCCAGCGAAAAGGGGTCCGCCCACACGACAGCCGATTTGCTTTTTCTCTGATGCCGCACTACCTTAATCGCTGACGCCTCGCCACGCGCAAGCACGGTTGCACGCTTGTCTCCCACGCCAGGTCCATCAAGTCATGGCCACGTTCCATCGGATTGCCACTTCGCATTGGGAATCGGGCGGAAAACGCGCTACCGTGGTGGAGATCCTCGACGCCAAACTGTGGGGCCTGGCGATCACTCAGGAACTGGTGCATGAACTCGCCTTACTGCTGGAGCAGGCCGAGCCGAAGGACGTGCTGCTCGACCTGAGCCGCGTCGAATTTATTTCCAGCGCGGCCTTGAACCGGCTCATCAATTTTCAAAAGTCGGTGAAACAAGCCCACGGTTGCCTTAAACTCTGCGGACTACGACCCGAGATCGAGGAAATCTTCCTGGCGACGCGCTTCAATCAACTGTTCGATATTTACCCCACCCCTGCCGACGCCCTCAACACGTTTTGAACACGCGACGTGGCGACTTCCGATCCCGGAGGTAGGCGGTTCCAGGTATAATCTTCGGCGCACCAATTCGCGCCTCGCACCTGGCGACGATGGATCGGGAATGGCTGAAGAATATTTCAAAATTTCTGGCGGGTATGTTTACGATCCCATCCACGGCGTGGACGGGCAGGCGCGCGACCTGTGGATTCGCGACGGCAAAATCGTCGAGCCGCCGACCGATCCGCAGGTGCGCCCCACGCGCCATTTGAACGCGGCCGGGCTGGTGGTCATGCCCGGCGGCATCGACATGCATTGCCACATTGCGGGCCCCAAAGTCAACACCGCCCGTAAAATGCGGCCTGAGGAAAAGCGGCGCGACCCGCCAGTCTATCGCACCGCCAACACGCGCAGCGGAACCCTGGGGAGCGTGCCCAGCACATTCGCGACGGGGTACAAATATGTGGGTCTCGGCTACACTACGGCGTTTGACGCCGCGGTGCCGCCGCTTTCGGCCCGGCACGCCCACGAAGAGTTCGACGACACCCCCTGCATCGACAAGGGGTTCTATGTCCTCATGGGCAATAACCACTACATCATGCGCTCCATCCAGCGCAATGAACCGCAGCAACTCAAGGCCTTTGTGGCGTGGCTGCTCGGAGCGGCCAAGGGGTATGCGCCAAAGTTGGTGAATCCTGGCGGCGTCGAAATGTGGAAAAACCGTGCTTCGGGCAATGTGCACGGCGTGGATGACCTTGTCGATTATTACAACGTCACGCCGCGCCAAATTATTCGCGAAGTGGCCCGCGCCGCCGATGAATTACGCCTGCCGCACTCGGTGCATATTCACTCGAACAACTTGGGTATGCCGGGCAACTGGCAAACGACGCTCGAAACGATGAAAGCCCTGGAGGGCCATCGCGGGCACATGACCCATATTCAGTTTCATAGTTATGGCGGCGGCGACGCGGACGAATCCACCTTTAACTCGAAAGTGCAGCCGCTGGCCGATTACGTCAACGAACACAGCAACATCACGGTCGATGTCGGCCAGGTGTTGTTCGGCGAAACCACCAGCATGACCGGCGACGGACCGCTCGGTTACTACCTTTCGAACGTGTACAAGTCGAAATGGTTCAGCGGCGACACCGAAATGGAGTCGGGCTGCGGTATTGCGCCCATTAAGTACCGCAACAAAAGTCTGGTGCACGCCTGGCAATGGGCGATTGGCTTGGAGTGGTACCTGCTGGTGAATGATCCGTGGCGCGTGGCGATGAGCACCGACCACCCCAACGGCGGCTCATTCCTGGCCTATCCGCAAATCATTCGCCTGTTGATGGATGCGACCTATCGGAAGGATGTGCTAAAAACCGTCAACCCGCGCGTTGGTCGGCAATCGGTGCTCCAGGACCTCAACCGCGAATACACGCTGAGCGAAATCGCCATCATCACGCGAGCCGGCCCCGCCAAAATGTTGGGCCTTACGCACAAGGGGCACTTGGGTCCCGGCGCCGACGCCGACATTACGATCTACACGCCGCACGAAAACAAGGAAACGATGTTCGAGCTGCCCAAGTTCGTGATTAAGTCCGGGCGGCTGGTGGTTGAGGATGGCGAAATTCGCGACCCCCACCTGGGGAAAACGCTTTACATCGCGCCCGATTACGACCGCGACGTCGAAACCGACATTGCCGACTGGTTCGAGCAGTATTACTCGATCCGCTTCCGCAATTACCCGGTGTCGGACGACTATATCCATTCCTCCGAGCAGATCGCCTGCCCGTGAGCGCACGTCCTGCGCGATCGCCCTTTATTATACAAAAGTACAGTTATAAATCAAGAGTTCGTTCTGTATTTTGAACGACTTCGCATGACTTACGGCGCGATGAATTCTGGCGTCTTCGTCACAACCTTGTAATCAGTCGACGGTTGCGGCTCGCCTTCGCTGGCGCCGCACGACGTAAGTTTTTCCATCGCGGCTCCCACGCTCGTGCGCCAGAATTCCTAGCGGCGAATCACCGCCGGCCATGTTACGATGGGGAATAACTTGCCCCACGCGCTTTTCGCCCCCTCCCGAGGCAAGCGTGGTAACAAAAAGCGGCCCGCTGCGCCTGGCTTGGAAGTTGGTTCGCGGCGCGCCCTCCCAGGCAAGACCGCGCAACGTATCTCGGTTTGCTTTCTGTCCTGTCTTGGAATCCAACCATGCTGCGACGACTCGCCTTCACGTTCGTAATGGTTTGCCTGCTCCCCTTGGGTTTCTTGCAACTCACGGCCCGCGGTCAGTCGCCTGGCGTAGTGAACCTTGAGCAAAGTTACGTGGTGATTTTTGTCGACAAAGAAGGGCTGGGGCATCAGCACGGCGTGATCGGCAAACTTTCGGAAGGCGAACTTCGCCTCGGGGCCAAAGAAAACGCCGGTCGGCTGGTGTTTGACATGCCCTCGTTCGTGGCCGACACGCCTCAGGCTCGCCGCTACGTGAAGCTGCAAGGCGAGATCGACGAACAAACGCAAAAAGACGTAACCGCCAGCATGCTCGGCCGCCGGGTGCTGGACGTGAAGAAGTTTCCCACCGCGGTGTTTGAAATCAAGTCGGCCACGCCGCTCCAAGCACGCAGTCGCAATGGCCGCCCTCAGTATTCGCTTCAGGGCGAGTTTACACTTCACGGCGTGACCAAGCCGCTCTCGCTTCAAGCCGAAGTCTTTACCGAAAAGAACGCTACCCGCGTGCGTGGGGCGTTCTATCTCCAACAAACCGAGTACGGCATCAAGCCGTTTACCATGGCCTTTGGCGCCGTGGGCGTGGCCGATCGACTCACCGTGTATGGCGAGCTGTTCCTGAACAAGTAGCCGCGCCGCAAACCTCGCCACAACGCATTCGCCCGGCGCAACGGCAAACTTGGTTTAATCGGCCTTGCAGCCGGGATAACTTGAAGGTAATCTCCCCCGGCTTGATTTGGGGCAGGGCGTAGGACGTTTACGCCTTGTGTGGTGACTCGTCTTTTTCTTTCGCCAAAACACACAGAGGACGTCGTGTTGGGCAATCACCTCCGCTGGCTGGACCGCGTTGAAGCAACCCTGGTGCTGGGAATCACGGCGGCGCTGGTCGCAAGTTCCGGCTGCGGCACGACTTCATCCAATGGTCAAAACCTGGCCGGCGTGCGGCTGCACCAGCAAGGGCAGCATCAGGCCGCCCTGCAACGTTTCCAGCAGGCCATCACCAAAGACCCGGTCAATCCCGATAGCTATTACAACATGGGCGCCACGCTGCACGAAATGGCCATGCAGCGGCATAACGCTTCGATTCAACTCGAAGGCCAGGCCCAACAACGGCAGCAAGAGAACCGCATCACCGAAGCGGAAGTCCTGCTGGCCGATGCAGAAAACGTGGGCCGCGAAGCCGACAAATACTACGAACAAGCCGAGACCTTATACAACCAATGCCTCGACCACGACGGCAACCACTTGGACTGCCATCGCGCTTTGGCGGTGCTGCTGGTGGAAACGAACCGTTCGGATAAAGCCTTTACGCTGCTCAAGCGCTGGGCCGAAAAGAACCCCACGGCGGCCGATCCGCGCGTCGAGCTGGCCCGGCTGTACGAAGAATTCGGCGAGCCGGAAACCGCCAAGCGTTACCTGGAAGAAGCCGTCGCCATGGACGTGCAAAACTCCCGAGCCTGGGCCGCGTTGGCCCAACTGCGCGAACAGTCGGGCGACGTGCAACAAGCCCTGGCCGACTACCAGCGCGCCTACGGCCTCGACAATCTCCAACCCGGCGTCGCCTCAAAAATCGCCTCGCTCCAACAACAAATCAACCGCGGCGTAGGCATAACGCCCATCTCCTCCACCACTGTGCTGCGCTAACCAACCTATCTGCACGCTCAAGAACCCCGTCAAGCGCACGGGTGCCACTGCTGGCTTGCCCAGCAGTGTTGGTTGGCGGCGCCAACCGATCGCCAAAACTGCTGGCCAAACATGTCGTCGATTCGTTGGCGGAAATTGCTTGCGATGGCCTGTGGGAGGCGTTAGCCTGTTGCTCGTCAGTCCATTTCGTTGCGCGGATGGCAGGGCCGTTGGCGAGAGGCAGGTCGTGGAGAGTGAAGCAGGACATCGGAAGCGGGTTAAACATTTTGAAGACCCGGCGGCGTGCCGCGAGTTGACGTTCTCGTGTTATCATCGATACCCACTGCTTACCGATGATTCCTGGCGGGCGATGTTGAGTGAAAGCATTGACCGGGCGATGGATCGCCATCGTTTCGGCCTGGCGGCGTTCGTTTACATGCCCGAGCATGTTCACTTGCTCGTCTTTCCCTTGCCTGGAGCATCGGGCGTCGATGCGTTGCTCAAAGCGATCAAGCGTCCCTATTCCTATCGGATCAAGCAGCTACTCATCGCCGCCAACAGCCCTTGGTTGCCGAAACTCACGATTCGCCAACGGTCGGGCGTGACGACGTTCCGTTACTGGCAGGAAGGCCCGGGCTACGACCGCAACCTCATGCATCCTCGGGCGGTCGAATCCTCGATCGATTACCTCCACCACAATCCCGTTCGGCGGAAACTTTGCCTGCGAGCCATCGATTGGCGCTGGTCCAGCGCCCGGTGTTTTCTTCGAGGGCCGGCCGCAATCGATCCCGCACTACCGAAAATAACGAAGATTCCCGCCGAGTTCTGGACCGGCTATTCCCCGTAGCGGGAAAGCCCGTCCTTTGCCCATTCGACAACTCCGCAAACCCAGGCTCTCGTGGTGATCCCAATCGCAACAGGCGCCACTGCTGGCTTGCCCAGCAGTGTTCGGCTCCGGCCCTCCAAGGTAGCACTGGTGGAAAAGCCAGTGGCGAGACAGGTGTAGGATAAAACGTTCATTCGCTGTGTACGACCGGTTCGTCAACGCAAACTCTCTTGACGATCCCGAGCACTGCTGGGCAAGCCAGCAGTGGCACCGGGCGCCACCCCTCATAATCCCCTTCTAAATCATCACGAGATTGTCAACGGAACTCAGAATGTTCATTTCCCCCTTTCTTTTACTCGACTATCTGCAAGTTCAGAGGAATTTCCGATTTCTTTAACTCTTCTAGCAAAGTTTTCAGCCATACAAAATTTGGATAACTCGTAGAAAGTACAGCAAGTGTGCCTTTTGCGCCATTTGGTTCACTAAAAAGCACGCGCAGCGTACAGACCATTTGACCCATGACCTCCTCCGTTCGGTTAACTATCAGGCCAAGCACGTTTCCGCGTTTGTATCGCACCGTAACGCTGTTATTTTCAAACATCAAAAAATCGGCGTCCCATGCGATCCTTAGAACCTGACTTGAGGATTTACCTTCTCCAATATGAACAATACTGCCGTGGCAGAAGTCAGCGTATTGGCGAGGAACCTCAAAGGCAACATCGAGTGGCAACTCGAAATCTCGAACAATCATTTGCCGCGATCCTATGGAGTGCGTACCGGTTTTCCGTCAAGGCAAAAAGTCGTTTTCTGCTTTAGACTCGGATCATTTAGGATTGTCCAAATCTCCCAATTCGTGATATTACCGCTGTTGTCTTCCCATTCACGATAGTCAATTCCTCGTGACCCTTTTTGAGCCAATTCTGGTAACTCGTCGATGCAATCAACTAACCCGTCCAAGTTCACATGTATGTTCTTCGCATTCTGTAGCGCCGTTTTGATATTAGTGGCGAGGTGATCGTAATCTCGAAACCGCCGGGTGCCACTCAACGCCGATAACCCTTTTTTCCTTGGCCTTTTTCTGTCTTCCTCAGTTTCACGCCGCATGAACGCGGCCCCAATCGTTGAAAAACTAAATTGCTCATGGGAGAAAGGGCTATCGGCGTTGGGTGCCACTGCTGGCTTACCCAGCAGTCCTACTTTGGAGCAGAACACTGCTGGCAAGCCAGCAGTGGCACAAGCGCGAGTCGCGAATTGGGGTGGAAATCGGGACGCTGCTCCGCTCTAATCCCACATATTCCCGATTTGATCACTTGCTTTTCGCCACTTGCTTTCTCAGGAGTCTTCCATGCCACGGTACACGATCCAAGAGTTCATCGAGAAGTCCAAACAACGTGATCGGGGCGAAGGGCTGTTCGAGCTGGAAAGTCCCTACATGCTGGAAGTCAACCTGAACGGCGACATCTGGACCAAGGCGGGTTCGATGGTCGCGTATGTCGGCAACATCAAATTCACGCGCGAGGGCATGATGGAGCAGGGGCTGGGCAAGTTGCTCAAAAAGGCCATGACCGGGGAAGGCGCCAAGCTCACCAAGGCCAGCGGCGCCGGCCGGCTCTACCTGGCTGACGAAGGCAAAAAGGTCCAGATACTCAACCTGCAAAATGAATCGATCTTCGTCAACGGCAACGACCTGCTGGCGTTCGAGCCGGCGATCCAATGGGACATCAAGTTCCAGAAGAAAATGAGCGCCATCGCCGCTGGCGGGTTCTTCAATGTCGAGCTGCGCGGGACAGGCATGATCGCCGTCACCGTCCATTACGAGCCGCTCACGCTCATCGTGACGCCCGATCAACCGGTGCGCACCGACCCCAACGCCACAGTCGCCTGGTCCGGCTCGCTTACCCCCGAATTCAAGACCGACATCTCCTTCAAGACCTTCCTCGGCCGCGGCAGCGGCGAATCCTTTCAAATGGAGTTCCGCGGCCAAGGGTTCGTGGTCGTCCAACCCTACGAAGAAAAACCTGTTCCCCAAGCCGCCTCGTAGAACGAGGTTCATTTCGTTCCAGCAGGTCTCCCGCCTCTTGAACCACAACGCACCAGCACTGTCTCAAAATGGTGCGTACCCGTAAAAAGCGGCCCATGAAAAGGGGACGGGCGGCCGGGTGACGCCGCGAAAAGTTCAACGCCTTGTGCGCCACTGCTGGCTTGCCAGCAGTGTTGCTTGCGATGGCGCAGAGCGTCGCGCCATCACGGCACTGCGGGGCAAGCGAGCAACGCCACCCGCCGAATGATTCACTTATCGCGAGCTTCCCGTTCGCCGTTTTCCCGTTCGCCGTTTTCCCGTTCGCGATTGTCTGGTTCTTCACGTTCTCGGTTTTCCCGTTCGCGGGCGTCGGCGTCCGGACGGTCGCCGCCTTCGCGTTCGAGTCGTTCAATTTGCCGTGCGGCGGCTTCGGCTAGATCGACCATTCCTGCGGCTCGCAAATGCTCGACGGCGGCGCGCACATGTCGCAGGCGTTCCGCGTTCGGCGCGGGCCGGTCGCCCGCCTCGCGGCGTTCGGCTTCGCGCACGGACGTCTGGAACCGTTCGAGCAGTTGATTCGCTTCGCGCTGCACTCCTTCGGCTTCGTCCAACTTTCCGGCTTCTCGCAATTCAGCATGGCGTCGCTTGAGTTGTTGCAGCCGCTCGCGTAATTCGGCGGGCATTTCGCGGGGGGCGCCGGCCCGAGCTACCCGCTCCATCAACTGGCGAATTTCGCGCTCGACCGCTTCCGCTTCCTCGGCCTTTCCCGCTTCCCGCAACTCTTGATGCCGACGCTTGAGTTGTTCGAGTCGCTCGCGTGCTTCGGGTGGTAGGTCACGCGGCGTCTCGCGTTCGCGTCGAGCCGCGGCGAGTCTTTCGCGTAGCTGGTTCAATTCGCGCAAGCGTTGCTCGGCGGCGTCCAACCGACCGGCTTGCCGTAGCTCGTCGACCTGGCGTTCGAGTTGTTCCAACCGTTCTTGGGCTTCTGCTAGGGCGCGTTCCTTCTGGGGTTGTCCCGGTTCTTGCGCCATGCCGCCCGCGGGAGCAGCGAGGCCCGCCGCCACAGCGGCCGTAATCACCAACAGGTACTGCCGCATTTTCTCGGTCCAGTTCATCGTGCTTCTCCTAGAGGTGTGTGAGGTGAAGTGAAACCGACGAGACGATCGACTACGACAGGCGTAATACTACAAGTGTAGTCGTGTAGCGTCAAGCGTTCGAACGTTTTTCGGCAGGACCAGAGGGGCGGGTTTATGCGCCGCGCCACGTCGCTCGGCCACGAGGGTTGCACAATCGAGGCGCGATCAAGACCTTCGGAAGGTGGGACCCCAACGTGCGAGTCCTGGCTTTTGCTTGTCTCGTTCTTTTTCTCTCGTTTTTCGGTGCATCGCGAATCACTATCCGGCGGGAGACATTCCAAGAGGTCGTGTCGATGGGGGACGCCTCCTTGCGTGACCTTCTCAGAGTACCGGGGAGACCTTAAAATCAGGTGGCAAAGGGACGGACTCGCCTTCCTTCATCGCTCATGTTGCGCCGCTATGCCCACCACTGTTACTGACCGCGTTTATAATTTCTCCCCTGGTCCTGCCGTTTTGCCGGTTCCGGTGCTGGAGCGGATCCAAGACGAAATGCTCTGCCTGCCGGGCGTGGGGGCGTCGATCCTGGAAATCAGCCATCGCGAGAAACCGTTCCTGGGCATTCTCAAATCGGCCAAAGAGAACCTAACCCGGCTGCTCAACATTCCTAGCAATTACAAAATCCTGTTTTTGCAGGGAGGTTCGCGGTTGCAGTTCTCCATGGTTCCCATGAACCTCTTGCGCGGCCAGTCGCAGCCGGCCCAATACCTTTTGACCGGCTCGTGGGGAAAGAAGGCTCGCGAAGAAGCTGTCAAAGAGGGGAAAGTCGAAATCCCCTGGGATGGCAAACAGCACAAATATGACCGCATTCCTACGGCCAGCGAACTAAAAATCAATCCCCAGGCGGCGTATGTCCATGTGACTTCGAATGAAACGATTGAAGGGGTGCAATTTCTCGATGAGCCCAATACGGCGGGCGCCCCCCTGGTGTGTGATGCGTCGAGCGACTTCATGTGCCGTCCGCTCCCCATGGAGCGTTACGGCCTGATTTACGCCTGCGCCCAGAAGAACGCCGGCCCCGCCGGAGTGACCGTCGTCATCGTACGGGAAGACCTGCTGGAGCGCAGCCAGGACTCGCTGCCTGGCTACTTGAATTACAAAGCGCACGCCGAGGAAGATTCGCTGTACAATACTCCCCCCACGTTTGGAATTTACGTGCTCAACCTCGTGTGCGAATGGTTGCTGAACGACGTGGGCGGCCTGGACAAGATGCTTCAGCGCAACCGGGCGAAGTCCAAATTATTGTACGACGTGCTCGATTCCAGCGACGGCTTTTATCACGGGCACGCGCAGCCGCAAAGCCGCTCGCTGATGAACGTGACCTTCCGGTTGCCCAACGACGACATCGAAAAGAAGTTCCTGGCCGGCGCTCAAGAGCGGGGGCTGACCAGCCTTAAAGGCCATCGCAGTGTGGGCGGCATTCGCGCCTCAATCTACAACGCCATGCCGGTCGAAGGCGTCGAGTTGCTGCGCGACTATATGACCGAATTCCACAAAGCCAACGCCTGACCTGCTGGATAACCCCAACGTTGGCGCGAAGCGCAAGAACTGGCTGGCGAAGGACTTGCGACGCCCCAGCCGATTTCCGAATCGCACCAAAATCGGGCCAATGCCCCCGTCATGATCGAAGCAGCCCGGTTGGCCATGTCGCGGGCTTGTTCCGCCTGTTGCTGTTGCTCATTCCGTCTCGCTCCTTTCGACCTACGTTCTTTCCCATGCCGCGCGTGATTGTGCTTGACCCCATCGCCCAAGAGGGCCTGGACTTGTTGGAAAAGGCCCCCAGCATCGACTATGAGGTGCTCACGGGCTTAAAGGGCGACGCGCTCCGCGAAGCGCTCAGCCAATTCGACGGCGCCATTCTTCGCAGCGGAGTGAAAATCACGGCGGAGTCGCTGGAAGGCAATCGCCGCCTCAAGGCGATCGTGCGTGCCGGCGTGGGAACCGACAATATCGACAAAACCGCCGCCACGCGCCTCGGCATCGTGGTGATGAATACGCCCGCGGGGAACACCGTCAGCACCGCCGAACATAGCTTCGCGCTCATGCTCGCGTTGTCACGCTGCGTGGCGCCGGCGCATCAAAGCCTGATGCAGGGCAAATGGGACCGCAAGTCGTACATGGGCGCCCAACTGGCGGGCAAAACGCTTGGCATTGTGGGGCTAGGGCGCATCGGGCAAGAAATGGCCAAGCGAGCCAAGGCCTTCGAAATGCGCGTGATTGGCTACGATCCTTTCCTTTCGGCCGAGCGGGCCGACGAACTCGGCGTTGAGTTGGTCGAAAAAGTTCGCGACATGCTGCCGCATGTGGATTATCTCACCGTCCACACGCCGCTCACGAATGAAACGAAAGGGCTGATCGGGCGGGACGAACTGGATTTGCTCAAACCGGGCGCGCGTTTAATCAACTGCGCCCGCGGCGGCATTTATGACGAAGCCGCCCTGGTCGAGGGTTTGAAAAACGGCAAGCTCGGCGGCGTGGCGCTCGATGTGTACGAAGAAGAAGACACGTGGGCCAGCAACAAAAAGGCGGAACATCCGCTGTTTGGACTTCCTAACGTGTTGTGCACGCCGCACTTGGGCGCCAGCACCGAGGAAGCCCAAACTCAAGTCGCTGTGGAAGGGGTGCATCTGCTCATCAATTATTTGACGACGGGCGAAATCCGCCACGCCGTCAACATGGCCGCGGTGGACGCCAAAACGCTCGCCTCGATGCGCGGCTACTTGGATGTGGCGCATCGGTTGGGCTTGCTGCTCGGTCAATGGCGCAGCGGCGCCGTGGCGGAGTGCAGCCTGCGTTACCGCGGCGAAGTGGCCGCCAAAGACACGAAGTTACTGACCGCCGCATTTTGCGCGGGGCTTTTGGAGAAGGCGCTTGATGAGGAAGTGAACATCGTCAACGCCGAGGTCTTGCTGCGCGAGCGCGGCATCCGATTGACGGCCCAGTCCGACGCCCAGATGGGCGCCTTCAGCTCGTCGATCTCGGTCCACACGACCGACTCCAACGGCGAAACGCACGCCGTGGGCGGTACGCTGTTCGGCAACAACATGCCGCGACTCATTCGCGTCGATGACTACCGCCTGGAAACGTACCTCGACGGCATCTTGCTGTTCTTCACGCATGAGGACGTGCCGGGCATTATCGGCGGCGTGGGCACCATTTTCGGCCGACACCAGGTGAACATCGCGCAGATGTCGGTCGGCCGGGCGCAGGACCGACCCGGCGGCCCCGCGATTGGCGTGTTGAATCTCGACAGCCAGCCGCCGCAAAAAGCGATCGACGAAGTGCTGGCCCATCCCTCGATTCACAGCGTCAAAGTGATCGAGCTTCCGCCCGCGGGCCAACTCCCGCCCTGGCTCAGTTAGAAACGCATCCTCTCACGTTTGCTTCACGAAGCAAATAAAGTCGTTGTTTAACCGCTTCCCAGCGGGAAGCGCGGCGCCAACACGTAAAAGCGTGGCGCCAACGCGCTTCCCCGACCCGCTACTTGCGCTGCGGGCAACACTGCCTGTGCCCCGAAGCGGTTAGCCGGAAGATGGCGGAATCACGCTGCCGGCGTCCCAGGCGCGGTGTACACTAAGAAGCGCATCAACAGGCTCGGTTCGGGTCGTCTTACCGGAGTGGCGCCATGCGACGTGTCTTCTCTTGGACAGGTTTGATTTTTGTCCTGCTGTTCGCCGCTCGCGGACTGGCTCAACCGGCGGCAGAGCGAAGCTCAGCGACCGATGAGCAACTGAAGCGGCTTCTGGAGCGGTTCCCCCAGGCCGATCTCAACCGCGACGGCGTGCTGACGCAGCGCGAGGCCCGCACCTACCGCGAGCAGTTGCAAACGCAACGCAAACAGCCGCCAGCGGTCGAACGGCCACAACCGACCGAAGCGGACGTGAAGTACGGTCCGCACGATCGCCACGTACTGGACTTTTGGAAAGCGAAGTCCGATCAGCCGACGCCCGTCATCGTCTTCATTCATGGAGGCGGCTTCGTGGGAGGGAGCAAGAACGGCGTTTCCGCGGCGCTCCTCAAGAAGTGCTTGGACGAGGAAATCTCGGTTGCGTCGATCCATTACCGCTTTGTCACGACGGACCCCTTCCCCGCACCGCAGCATGATGGGGCTCGGGCGATTCAGTTCCTGCGGCACCAAGCGAAGGACTGGAACATCGACCCCGAACGCATGGCGGCCTATGGCGGCTCGGCGGGGGCGGGAATTTCTCTGTGGCTGGCTTTTCATAATGATCTGGCCGATCCGCAAAGCGATGATCCGGTGCTGCGGCAGTCCAGCCGCGTGGCGGCGGTTGGGTCTTTCGGCGGACAAACGAGCTACGATCCGCACGTGATCGAGGCGTGGATCGGCGGCCGGGCGAACGAGCATCCCTCCGTGTTCAAGTGCTACGGCGTGCGGACCCTGGAGGAATTGAACGATCCGAAACTCCAACCGCTATATGACGAAGTTTCGGCCATCAAGCATCTCACGGCTGATGATCCGCCAGTTTATTTGGCGTACAACGAGCCAGATCGTCCGTTACCCGAGAACGCCGGCCCAGGGCAAGGCATTCATCATCCGGCGTTCGCCCATCATTTGATCGCCGAGTTAAAGAAGCACGACATTCCGTACCTTTACCGGCACGCCAGCGAGTTCCGGGGCGACGCGCACCTGGATATGTTGGAGTTCTTCAAGAAGTACCTTGTCCCCCACGAGGCTCCGGCGCCGTAGCGTGAGGAACGTGGCCGCGAAGCTTACGTCGCCAGCGTCGCCACGCAAGATCGGTCATCGCGATGAGGGACAAAACCACAAATAGCCCCGCAATCGTGTACTTCTGGCCGAACGCTTGCACGCAAAGTCCGACGAGCACCACGTAAACAAACATCAGCGCCGTGCCGAACACCCCCGCCGCCAAGCCACCAAGGACAGCGTAAACAATCCGAGATATCCACGAGCGACGTGGTTGGAAATCCGGATTTCGGCAGATCTCCGCCGCGGGCGGTTCATAAGGATTGGGCGACGCGGCGGTGTTTCCAGGCATGGGGCGCGACGCACCCTCGTGAAAAGGCGGATTCCGATATTCGATCGGCCCGAAGGGGAGAAAGCGAGCGTGTGAGACTGGGCGTGTGTATTTTCGCCGTGGCTCATGTGCATGGCAAGCTATTTCCGGCAATGCAGCGCGGCTACACTAAATGCATGGCATCGGAACGGGCTTCTATTTCGTCAGAACCTCCTCGCCGGGCGAACTTCGCCACCACGCGCTGGAGCATGGTGCTGGCCGCGGGGCAGCGTAGTTCGCCCGAGTCGAAGTCGGCGCTGGCGGCATTATGCGAAGCGTATTGGCCTCCGCTGTATGCGTTTCTGCGACGCAAGGGCTATTCTCCGGCCGACGCTCAGGATCTGACGCAAGGCTTTTTCACGCTCTTGCTGGAGCGCAACGATATGGCCGCGGTGCGGCGCGAGCGGGGGAAGTTTCGCTCGTTTCTGATCGCTTCGCTCCAACACTTTTTGGCCAACGAGCACGACCGCCGCACGGCGCAAAAACGCGGCGGAGACCGCAAGCCGCTGTCACTCGACTTTGACGCGGCCGAACGCGGTTACGCCATTCAAGCCTCCGACCAACGCTCGCCGGAAGACGCCTTCGCCCGACAGTGGGCCCTAACACTGCTCGACCGAGTGCAAACGCTCTTGCGCCAGGAGCAAGAGGCCCAAGGCAAGGCCGAGCAATGGGAGCGGCTCGGGCCCTACCTGACCGGCGAGCAGCGCGCCGCGCCGTATACCGAAACGGCCGCGGCGCTGGGCTTGAGCGAGGGCGCCGTCAAAACCGCCGTACATCGCCTGCGCCGGCGTTTTGGCGAACTGCTACGGCAGGAAATCGCCCAGACCGTGAGCGAGTCATCCTCGGTGGACCAAGAAATCGGCGAATTATTCGAAGCCTTACGGCGGTAATACCGCCGGTCGCGCGTTGACATCCCGCCCGCAGGCGTTCTGTTCGTTGAACCGCTCCCCGCGGGGAGCGGTTCAACATTGAGGAGGACCGCAGGTCGGCTCATGCGAGACTCCAACGCGAGCCTTCCACCATACTGCGAAAAAAATTTTCCACCGAGCGAGTTTTTCTTGTAACCTTGGGATTCGTTTGCTTCTTTAGCTAAAAGGAAGCAAATGTTTGCGGTTCTGGGAGGGCTTGGTCATGGCGGAAGAAAACACGTGTCCCGAATGTGGCGCCCTCTTGCCAGCCAGCGCGCCGCACGCCCCGTGCGCCGCGTGTTTGATGAAGCTCGGGCTGCAAAGTTGGACGGCGCGGCAAGAAGAGCCGCAACCGCCGGAGGAGGGTCATCCACCGGAAAGGACGCGCACTGCCGCGAAGCTACACGCCTTCACGGCGCCGACACCGGCCGAATTGGCGCCGCATTTCCCCCAGTTGGAAATCATCGAACTGCGCGGCCAAGGCGGGATGGGGGCAGTTTACAAAGCGCGGCAAAAGAGCCTCGATCGGCTGGTCGCGCTCAAGATCATCCATCCGGAAGCGGCCGAGGATCCCGGCTTCGCCAGCCGCTTCGCTCGCGAGGCCAAGGCCCTGGCGCGGCTCAATCATCCGCACATTGTGGGCATTCACGACTTTGGCCAGGCCGGCGACATGTACTACCTGCTGATGGAGTACGTCGACGGCGTCGACCTGCGGGCCTTGATTGCCGACGGCGCGATGCGCCCCGCCGAGGCCCTGGCGCTTGTACCGCAGATTTGCGATGCGCTGCAATTCGCCCATGAAGAAGGCATCGTGCATCGCGACATCAAGCCCGAGAACATCCTGGTCGACAAGCGCGGTCGGGTGAAGATCGCCGACTTTGGCCTGGCCAAAATGCTGCGGCTTTCCGCCGGAGACTTTACGCTCACGCATACGCGGCATGTGGTGGGCACCTTTCATTACATGGCGCCCGAACAGTTTGAACGCCCCAACGAGATCGACCATCGTGTGGACATTTACGCCTTGGGGGTGGTGTTTTACGAAATGCTGACAGGGCTTTTGCCCGTGGGACGGTTCGACCTGCCGTCGCAGCGCTGCGCGGTCGATGCCCGGTTGGATGAAGTGGTGCTCAAAGCGCTGGAGCGCGAACCCGACCGGCGTTATCAGCACGCCAGTGATGTCAAGACCGACGTGCAATCGTTCTCAGCCGTTCCCAGCCAAGCGGCCGCCGCGGCGCCCGTTCAGGCCATTCCCGGAAAACAACCGCCTATTCAAGGCGTGGACGAGGCCGAACTGGAATCCGTAAGGGACGACCTGGCCATGCCCGCCGTGGGGTTGATGGTGTACGGCGGGTTGCTCGTAACGGCGGCGGTCGGTGGGTTCGTGGCCTTTTTCGTGGCGGAAGTTTTTGAGAACGCCTTCCTTGGGAATAACGAACTCGCATCGCTCGTCGCTTTGTGTTTGGTGGGGGGAGTGCTAGGAGGGCTCATTCTTGCCGCCGGAATGAGAATGCGCCGCTTGGAGAATTACGACTTTGTGCTTGCGGGAGTCATCATTACGCTTTGCACATTCTTCACACCGTTTACGGTGATCTTTGCTGTCCTTCTGGGTGTTACCTCGCTACGACTACTCAAGGATCCGCGGGTGAAGCGCGCCTTTGCCCTGCGGCGTTCTCTGGCGCAGCAAGACCCCGACGCGGTGGCTCAGCGACAGATCGCCCGAACGGTCGCAACACCGGCCTGGGGACTGATCGTGCTGGGGAGCGTGAACCTGATTTATCCGCTAGTGCTGGTGATGTTGGTTTCGGAATTGGATCGTGACGATCCGCCGGTGTTGATGTTGCTGCTGAGCCTGCCGGCAGGGGCGGTCATTCTGTGGGGCGGTCTGGCGATGCGACGCTTTGCTATGTACGGAGCGACCATGACTGCGGCGATCGTGGCGATGCTTCCCATTAGCCCGTTATGGTTTCTATCGCTCCCCTTCGGATGGATGGCGGTCCGCGCACTGCGCAAACCGCGCGTCTTAGCGCAATTCGCACAAGCTGCCGAAACCGACGAACCGCCCGGAGACGCTTCGCAGAAGCCCGATGACGCCGTACCGCCGTCGCTTGCCTCGGATGCGCAAGGCTCCGCTCCCGATAACATTCAACTGATGTTGCGGCCGTTGGCAACGGTGCTGAGCGTCGCGGGCACGCTCTCGCTCGTGTTTGGCATATTGGGGTTGATTGCCGGCTTCCTCGCGGTCCGGCATAGCGCCACAGCGTTTGTGATGGTCTTCGCGGTGGTCCATGCGATTCTGGCGGTCTTGACGGCGCCAGTGATCCTGCTGGGCTCGACCAAAATCTGGCGGTGCGAGTCGCGGGGGTTGGCGCTCACCGCCGCCGTCGTCGGGATGCTGCCACTCAACGTGACTTGGTTATTCAGTTTTCCCGCGGGCGTCTGGGCGTTGATCGTGCTGAACCGGCGCGATGTCGAGCAGGCGTTCCAAGAGCGCAGCCACAAGATTGACCCGTTCGAAATGCAACACGCCCTGGGAAAGGCGGCTTGGCTGTTGAAAGCCACGGCCTTGGCGCACGTGCTCACGGCGCTGGCATGGTGGGCGACGTATGTGTTTAATTCGCCCCAGCCGACCGAGTGGTTCATCGTGACGACGTTCGTCTCGGCCATGAGCGCGGTGTTGATCCTCACGGCGGCGGTCCTGGTCGCGGGCGCCAATCACATGCAGCGCGGCGAGTCGCTGGCGTGGTCGCGCGCGGCCAGCCTGGCGGCCTTGCTGCCGGTGTCGCCCGGCGTGCTGATCGGTCTGCCCGCCGGGTTGTTCGCCTTGTCGCTTCTGACGCGCCCAGGCGCCAGCCAATGGTTTGCGACGCCTCAAGCGAAGCCAATTCCAGGGGAAGCGGTCGCCATGCATGGCATGGAACATGAATAGCCGCCCCGGAGCGAAGAAGCGTCAGCGCGACGCTTCTTCACTCTCGGCTCCAAGGACGACTTTCGCGCGGTTTACCGCCGGCCCTTGGTTAACAATTCAAAGCGGTCGGTGCGGAAGGGGGAAGCCGGCAAGCCTTCCTTGTTGGCCAGGTTCGGCTCGGCGTCATCGCGCCAGGCGTAGCGCACCGCCACGGGGTTCTTCACTTGCTCACTGGAGACGACAACCGTCTCACCGTCGATCACGGCCTGAGCGGGAACGAACTCGCCGTCTTCCGCAGCGATGGTGAAGTCGCTGGGGGCTTTGCCGTCGCGCGTGGTCAAACCGCCGCCCACGTGCGTGAAGTGAACGCGAATTTTGTCCCCTTCGACCACGGCCTTTTCGAAGATCGGGCCGGAGAACACCACATCGTCTTTGCCGTACGTGTTGGCCAAGGCCCACAACGCCAGCCGGCGGCCAACTTCCTGTTTATTCTTGGGGTGAATGTCCTTCACATTGCCGATGTCGGTGGTCACGGCCACGCCGGTATGAGGCAGTTGTAGGGCGGCCATCTGGGCTTCGCGCAGCTCGGCCATTTCGCGCGGGTCGAGGTTGCCGTACCGGAATGGGGCCAGTTGCACAAACGCGAAGGCGAAGTCGCCTTGCCCCCAATTCTTGCGCCAGTCTTGGATCATCGCGGGGAACAGCTTGGCGTATTGCTCGGCGCGCGACACATTCGATTCGCCTTGGTACCAGATCGCCCCGCGAATGGCGAAGGGCACGATCGGCGCAAGCATGCCGTTCCACAAGACCGAGGCTTGATTGGGATTCTGCGGATTGAAATTCGCAGCGCGTTTGAGAATTTCGGCGTAGTCGGCGTCGGACTCCAGCGTCGGACGGCTCGTCCAGGCTTCGGCAATGGTGCCGCCCCACGAGCTATTGATCAGCCCCACAGGCACGCCAAGTTCCTGTTGCAGTTTGCGGCCAAAGAAATAACCAACCGCCGAGAACCCGGCGACGGTCTCTGGAGAACAAGCTTGCCACTGCCCTTGCACGTCGGCTTGCGGCTGATCGGCCACCTTGCGCGTGACCTGGAACAACCGAATTTGCGGATGATTCGCCGCGGCGATTTCTTCTTGCGGGTTGTCGGACTGACTGACCGCCCACTGCATGTTCGACTGACCCGAACAAACCCAGACTTCCCCCACGAGCACGTCTTTAAGCAGGATCTCATTGTTGCCCTTGACGCTCACCTGGTGCGGTCCGCCAGCTTCCAGCGCAGGCAGTTCGATCAGCCATTTGCCATCTTCATTGGCTTTGGCCGAGGCTTTGCTCTTGCCCACCGTGACGGTCACTTCTTCGCCCGCATCGGCGGTTCCCCAAAACTTCAGCTTCGTTTGCTGTTGAAGCACCATGTGATCGCCAAACACGGCGGGAAGTTTCACATCGGCCCGGACAGACGCCGCAGCCAACGCGGCAAGACCGGCGGCTAACACGCAAGAACGCAACACGCGCATACGAGAATTCTCCAACACAGGTAGGACAGGAAGGCAGGAAGGAGCGCCAATTCGCGGACCAACCGCGACGCCCGCCAGATTGTAATGGCCTTGCGGCGTCACCGCTACAAGGCGCAAGGCATGCGCCGTGCGAAAGGGCATTGCACGACGAGAATTGGCGAGTAACTTTTGCCGCAAACCCAGGCGATACCGGTCTGCGATGGAGCGGCGCCCCCAAACGACAACAGGACGACCAGAAAGGCCGTCCTGTTGGAAGTTGTTAGCAGATAGAAGCGTTTTGACTTGTAAAAGAAGTTACGGCTGCGGCGGAGTCTCGGTCTCAGGCGACGCTTCGCTTTCGGCCGGAGCTTCGCTTTCCGCCGGGGCCTCCTCGGAAGTGGGCGTTTCGCTTGTCGGCTCCGCGTCTCCTTCTTTGGCAGGCGTCTCGGCCGCGGGAGGCGCCGGCTCTGTCGCGTTCTCGCCTTCGGCTGGCGCGCCTTCTTCCGGCGGTTGCGAGGCGTCTCCGCTTGCGGGCGAGGCAGGCGACTCTGGCGTTGTTGCCGTCTCGGGCGTTGTTGCCGGCGGCGTGGCTTCCGGCGTGGCGCCATCGGGTGTTGTCGTTTCCGGAGTGCTGGGCGCCGGTTCTTCTTCGGGAAGCATCAATTCGTCGGCGCCGGGCAACGTGCTCAGGTCAAACGGACTACTCGGGGCGGCCGACTCGGCGCCGGTTCCCGGAGTTTCCTGTTGGACCGGCTCCTGCTGAGAAAACCAAGCGAGGAAATCCTGCGTCGATTTCGCTTTCAAATCGGCGTACTTTTGGGCAGCGGCTTTGCCCAACGTGGTTTCCGTCCATTCCTTGTTGTTGGTGATTTGCTGGTAGTGCTTTAATGCGGAATCCAAATGGTCTTTATCGCCCGTGACGGCGAACAACGACTCGTGCGACTCCGCCACGCCGTACAAGGCCCGGCGACGCAAGACCGGCTCGGTCAGATCTCTCAGCACGGTTTCATAACTTTTGGCCGCTTGAGTCAGCAGCTTTTCCGACTCTTTCCGATTGGTAAACGCTTGTTCGGCGCCTTGCGCCAGTTGCACGTCGGCCGCTAAAAGCAGCGCCCAGACGCTGGCTGGCTCGCCGGCGTGTCGATTCGCCATTTCCAACAAGGCGGCGGGCTCCGAGGCGTCCGATGCTTGATAAAAGTCGGTCCACGCAGCTGTGGTTTGCGAGGCGGTCCGCGCTCGGAAGTACATCCACCCCAGCAGGGCGGCCACCGCCGCGAGAAACACCGTGGCGATCAGAGTTAAATGCGGTCGAATCGAATCAATCTGGTGACCAGTCCAGTCGGCCAGCACGTTCGTTTGCAATTCGTGACGACGTTCCGATTTCATAATCCTGTTCCGTCTAGAAAAAACGGCGACTCCTTCGCCGCAAGCGCGCCGGGAGCATCTGTCGGGAAGAAATGGCAAGTATAGAGGAGCCGTTTTTCTAACGTCAAGACGGATAGGCACTTGGCCATGCCGTAAACGAGCGTTCCACGGGTCGGAGAGAACTTCAAGCGTGTGGCTGTCATTGTGGCAGACGGCGTCTTATAATCCGCACTTTATTGTTCGGAAACGCAATTTTTCGGAGAGAAACGCGATGCGCACCGTGTTTGGCCTGTGTTGCTTCCTGCTGCTGACCACGATTGCCAAGGCCGGCGACGAGATTTATCAACTGGGTCCCGACTCGATGCGGCAAGAAGGCGTGCCGCAGGGAGCAGTGACCGAGCATGTTTGGAAAAGCGAGGTTTTTCCTGGAACCATTCGCCGCTACTGGGTTTACGTTCCCAAACAATACGATGGTTCGACGCCTGCCGCAGTGATGGTGTTCCAGGACGGGCACGCCTATGTAAGTGAAGATGGGCAATTTCGCGTTCCGGTCGTGCTGGACAATTTGATCCACCGCGGCGAGTTGCCCGTGATGGTCGCCATATTCATTGATCCGGGGCATAAGAAGGAAATGCTGCCGGAGAAGCCCGGCTGGCGGCCGCAGCCTGAGAACCGCAGCTTCGAGTACGACACCCTGTCCGATCAGTACGCGCGGTTCCTGCTGGAGGAAATCTTGCCCGAGGTGGGCAAAACCTACCGCCTGACCGACGATCCCAACCAGCGCGGCATCGGCGGCATCAGTTCGGGCGGCATTTGCGCCTGGACGGTGGCCTGGGAGCGGCCCGACGCCTTCCGCAAAGTGCTCAGTCATGTGGGCAGCTTCACTAACATTCGCGGCGGGCATGTGTATCACGCCCTGATTCGAAAGACCAAGCCCAAGCCGATTCGGGTGTTCCTGCAAGATGGCTCGGGCGATCTGGACAACGAACACGGCAACTGGCCGTTGGCCAATCAGGAGATGGCTGCGGCGTTGAAGTTCGCCAAGTACGACTATCAGTTCGTCTACGGCGAAGGCGCCCATAACGGCATTCACGGCGGGGCGATTCTGCCCGATTCGCTGCGCTGGTTGTGGCGGACGGAGGAGTCTGCCGCAGACGTGGCGCCGGAGTCTGCAACCAAGCCGTAAATTTCTCTGCGTTGCGCCGTTAGACGGCGGTGCGCTCCAAGCGTGCGAGACGCAACTTCGCTACCTTGTCGAGGATCCCATGCAACTGGCCACGGTTCTAACGCCGATGTCGGACGAGAACATGCAACTTGCGGCGCAATGCGGCGTGAGCGGCGTCGTGGCGCGGTATCCCGGTCCGGCGCTGGAAGATTTGTTTGCGGTCCAACGGCGTCTGGCGTCGTTTGGCCTGAAGCTGCCCGTGATCGAAGGTTATCTGCCGCTGGAGAACATCAAAACCGGCAGCGATGACGGCCGGGAACTGGCCGCGCTGAAGAACCTCGTCCGCCACATGGGCGAAGCTGGCGTACCGATCCTGTGTTACAACTTCATGGCCGGAACCGACTGGGTCCGAACCCGTTTGGATGCACCGGAGCGCGGCGGCGCGAAAGTCACGCGGTTCGACCTGCGCGAAGCGGAACGCATGGTGCTGCTCTCGCACGACGCCGCGGGCGCCGCGGCGTTCCCCTCGGCCGAACACCTGACGCAAGACGCGCTGTGGTCGAACCTGGAGCGGCTTTTGCAGGAGCTATTGCCCGTGGCGGAGCGCGCTGGCGTCACTCTGGCCATGCACCCTGACGATCCGCCGCTGCCGTCGTTGCTGGGCAAGCCGCGCATCATGCACAGCGTTGAAAACTTCGAGCGATTGATGAAGTTGGCGCCGAGCCCGCATAATGCGATTTGCTTTTGCCAGGGAACTTTCGCGGCGATGGGAGTGGACATTCCCGCCACGATCCGCCGCTTGGGCCCGCATATTTGTTACATTCACTTTCGCGATGTGCGCGGGACCGCCGAGTCGTTCGCCGAGACCTTTCACGACAACGGCCCGACCAATATGGCCGCGGCGATGCGCGCGTATCGCGACATCGGGTTTGAAGGGCCGATTCGCCCCGATCATGTGCCGCAACTGGTCGGAGAAGACGACGGCGAGCCGGGGTACACCATGCTTGGCCGGTTGTTTGCGTTTGGTTATCTTCGCGGCTTGATGCACGCCACCGAATTGTAACAAGCTTCGCACGGCTGTTTTTCGAGGAGCTGCTTTTGTCGTTGCCCAGCCCGCCGACCATTCATCACTTGCCGGACGAGCCCTTCCCTGGCGGAAGCTCCCCCAGCGATCACGGCGCCTTGCCGCCGTGGCGCAAGGCTGACCTGCCCGAACCTTTGCCGTTCACGTGGCGCAACGCGTTGAAGACAATCGGCCCCGGCGCCATTCTTCTGGCTGGTTCGATTGGCGGCGGCGAGTGGATCGTCGGCCCCATGATGACGGTCAAATACGGTCGCGGCATTTTGTGGATCGCCACCGCCGCGATCGTGCTGCAAACGCTGTTCAACTTGGAGGCGGTGCGTTATACGCTGTACACCGGCGAGCCGATTCTGACGGGTATTATGCGGCTGCGGCCCGGTTCGCGCGTTTGGTCGATCTTTTACATTCTGGCGGGAGTGGCGCAGCTGGCGACACCTGCGCTCGCGCTGGGTTGTGCGAATGTTTTGTTCGCCGCGTTCACGGGCGACATGCCCGACTCCACCGGGGCCGACTCCCGCACGTTACTTTGGATTTCCTACGCCGTGCTGCTGCTGACGGTCGTGCTGCTGCTCTCGGGCAAGTCGATTGAGCGGGTGTTGGAGAAGTTGTCGTGGGCCATGATCGTGTGGATCTTCACGTTTCTGGTGGTCGTGAACGTGCTGGTGGTTTCGCCGGAGAACTGGAGCCGCACAGCGAAAGGCTTCGTCACCCCCGCGGCCCTGCCGGACAACGTGGACTTGATGCTGCTGGCCCTGTTCGCCGCAACGGCCGGCTCAGGCGGACTGGGGAACCTGGCCATTTCGAACTGGTTCCGCGACAAAGGCTTTGGCATGGGCAAACACATGGGCGGCATCGGCGGCTTGCTCAACAAAGAACATGTGGAGTTGGCCAGCGTCGGTTACGTATTTCCCACCAATGAAACCAACTTGCAGCGCTGGCGGCATTGGTGGCGGTATGCGATGCTGGACCAGGCGGGACTTTGGGCGATTGGCTGCGCCGTAGGGATGTTTCTGAATGTCAACCTCGCCGCGTCGATTGTTCCGCCAGACGCGGAGATTAGCGGTTATGACGCGGGCGCCTTCCAGGCGCATTATCTGGCGGCCCAAATCTGGCAGGGTTTGTGGGCTTTAACGCTGTTGAACGGCTTCTGGATTTTGTACTCCACGCACCTGGGCAACACCGACTGCCTGACGCGCACGATCGCCGATATTTGCTGGGCGGCCTATCCGAGACTTCAGCGCTGGTCGGCCAGCCGAGTGTACGCGGTTCTCTTGGGGTTTTTCACCGTGTGGGGCCTGATCACACTCGCCTTGGGTGAGAACGCGCTTAGTTTGTTCAAAATTCTTGGCGTCATCGCAAGTCCGATTATGGCGGTCGCCGCGATTCAGATCTTGCGCGTAAATACGCGTTTTCTTCCGCCGGAGATCCGCCCGGCCTGGTGGCGTCGTATCGCTTTGATCGTTTGCGCCATGGGTTACGGCGGCATTGCGGTCGCTTTGGTGCTTGATTTCCTTCGCACGGCGGGAGTTCTAAGCCGTTAGCAGGGATTTCTCGACAACCCATACAAACGATGCGCGCCCCGGCGCAACTTGACGCCAGCCGGGGTTAACCTACGTTACCTATAACGTAGTTTTTGCGCGGTCATCCGGGGCGCCTCCCAACGCGTGAAGCGCTCGCCCCGACGGGCAACGCACCAAGACAAGAACTTCTATGAACACCGATCATCCCTTCAATCTCGAGGAACTGCTTGCGCGCTGCGTGGGCCGCATGGACTTCGCCGAGCGCCTGTTAGACAAGTTCCTGGTGCACTTTGCGGAAGATATCGATCGTCTCGAACAACACCTGGAGCAGGGCGACTGGGAGGAGTTGGCGCGCGTCGCCCACTGCATGAAGGGCGCGTCGGCCAATATCGCTGCGGCGGGGCTGCGCGATCAGGTTGCGGGAATCGAAGCCTCGGCGCGCGACCACCAAGCGGAGGGACTGCCCTCTCAAATGCGGCGCCTGCGCGAGGAATGGTCTCAGTTTTCTAATTCGGTTACCCATTTGCGTCTGTCGTCGAAGCACTGCAGCGCGAATTAGTCATTCTCATCGAACGGGGGCAGAACCGTGCGAATTTTGGTTGTTGAAGATGATGCGATTTGCGGCGACATTCTGGAAAATTTCCTCATCGAGTTAGGCTATGACGTCGCGCGCGCCACCAACGGCCGCGACGCCTTTAACTTGCTGCGCGACGATGACTATCGGATCGTCGTCTCGGATTGGGAAATGCCGCAAATGTCGGGCATCGACCTGTGCCGCCGCGTCCGAGCGCGACCTTTCAGCGCCTATGTTTATTTCATCTTGCTGACCTCGCGAGGCGGCGCGGAAAACTTGATCACGGGGTTGAACGCCGGCGCCGATGACTTCCTGACCAAGCCCTTTCAGCCCGATGAGCTACGCATTCGCCTGCGCGCCGCCGAACGCATTGTGACGCTGGAAAACCGAGATCTGCTGATCTTCTCGCTAGCCAAGCTGGCCGAGTCGCGCGATCCGGAGACCGGGGCCCACCTGGAGCGCATTCGCGAGTATTGCCGCATTCTCGGCGATCAACTTTCACGACACGGCAAGTACTGCGGCCAGATCGACGCCGATTACGTTCGCACGCTGTACCAAACCAGCCCTCTGCACGACATCGGTAAAGTGGGCGTGCCCGACTATGTGCTGCTCAAGCCGGGACGTCTGACGCCGGAAGAGTATGAAATCATGAAGCAGCATGCTGAGCTAGGCAGCCAAACCTTGGACGCAGCCCTACGCGCGCAACCCAAAGCCGAATACTTGCGATTGGCGCGCGACATTGCTTGGAGTCACCACGAACACTACAACGGGAAAGGCTACCCCCGCGGACTCGCGGGTGAAGAAATTCCGCTTTGCGGCCGGATTGTGGCCCTCGCCGACGTGTACGACGCGCTGACCACCAAACGCGTTTACAAACCCGCGTACAGCCACGAGACGGCGCGGGAAATTATTATCGAAGGGCGCGGCGAGCAGTTCGATCCGGAGGTGGTCGACGCATTCCTCTTGCGTGAGGACGATTTCACGCACGTGCGAGAATCCTTCGATGACGCGCAGGCCAATATCTCCCGCATTATGACGCTACAAACCACGGCGGCGAATACGGTGTCGGCCGCCTGGTTCTAAGTCGGTCGGCCGCCGCTTACTCCGCCAAGACAAAAGGCTCCATTCGATGAATGGAGCCTTGGTGGTTGGAACGGCGCGTTACGATGCGTTACCGCGCCGACCTACGGCATGTCGATCGCGTCGACGTTCGCCGGCATGTGCGGCGCCGTCGCGTCGTCGCGAGTCCACACCGGCGGCTTGGCCGCCGTTTCGGGAGCATCGAAGCGAACCGTTGTGGCCGCCTTGACGCGCGACACGAAGCTCATAATCACGCCGGTGGCGTCGCGCGACATTTCCAAGCCGCCCGTGTCAAAGCCCGCCTTCTCAAACAAGGCCCGGCAGTCTTCCTCGGTACGCGGGAAGAAATGCCAGTCCAACAGCCATTGGTAAGGCGTAGGATCGTAACGGCGAATGTCTTTAAACGCCACGAACATGACGCCGCCTTCGGCCAGCGACTCGCGCCATCCGGCGAGCATTTCGATCATGTAAGGATCTTCGATGTAGTCGCACAGGCCGATGCTGTAGATGACGTCGCTGCGTCCGAAGTTGCGAATCGTCGCGTTGGCCGACTTCATGCGCAGCGCGTTGTACCGCGCGCAACGGATGTCGGCCACGCCACGAGCCTCAGGAATGATGTTGGCCTGCACAAAGTCCAACGCCTCCTGGTCATTGTCCAGGCACGTCACATGGACACGAACCCCCTCAGGCGGATCAATGCCCGCCAGGTACTCGCGGCAAGGACCGCACGCCACGTTCATCACGGCCACGTCGCCGGTGCGTTCGGCCAACTCTTCATTCAAGAACTGCCGCAACTGACGCCACCGCGCCCGAACCGACTGCGCCAGCAGCAAGTCCATGATGTACAGGTCCAGGTAGCCTCCTAGACCAGGCGACATCGGCTGTCGATTGTAAATGGTGTTCAACAGCAGGTAGTCGCCGGGGTATCCGCGCGGTTTCATGCGGGCGCGGTTGCCAATCCAGCTTTGTTCAAAGAAGCTGGAGGTCGCCGCTTGGAACCGTTGCTGGGTGTCGGCCAGCAAGTCGGCGTCGGCCCCGATGGTGGCTTGCAGCCGACGGCAGGCGGTCTCGGCGTCGTGCATGATGCACGTCAGTTGGTCATATGCGGCGTTGTGCGTGACTGGCGCCGCAGGATCAAGAGACGCCTCTAAGTTCGCCAGGCGGGCGCGAAAGTCCGCGACTTCGCGCGCAAAAAATGTCTCTACTCGTGTGAGCATGCGCAACCTCATGAAGTGATGAAATGACCCGGAAGGCGAGCACGCCTCCACTTCGTTCGCACACGAGATCTGCCCCTGTCGTCGCGTCATGCGGCGAGGCGCACCATTAGGCCGTCGCAACAACCAGTAGATGCCCTTATGCGAAGTCGAGGGTAATATGCCCGGCTCGCAACGACCTGTCAAAATTCGGGTCAGTCCGTGGCGAAGAGAGCGTCGCGGGGCCGCACGTCCGCTTGAAAGCTACAGCAGTTACAAAAACTTTGCGGATCTCCGCCACGCCTGCACGGGATGAACCTCAATCCTCCACAGGAATGGTTTCTTGCGTGAAGCTGCGTGAGACAGGCAAACCTTGGCCGCGGCGCCGAATAACCGGGCCTCCCAAAAATTTTTCCGACGATTTCCGCAGGAATCTCGTCCGTTCACCGAACCAGGGGTGAACGGCAACGAGAATTCGCTCTCCGAACGACGCTCTTGAACCTGCCGGCTTGTGGGCCCGCGCGTCTTGCGCGGCGCGCAACATTCGGCATAATCGGCGCCACACGCACGTCCGCAAGAGGGCCTGCCGTGTGAAACGCAAGATAATGGGCCGACGTGCGTCCCCACTCGGCCCAGGCGTGTCGAAAAAGCTACATTTTCTGCGCACTCTGATCCTTAAGCGCCTGAGCGACCCGAGCAAAGCGCGATTCACCGTGTGACGACTAAGCAAATTGGCCACCAAACACTGTCGAGCGGTATTCCGTTGTTCAGCGGGCATGGCATGACGTCCATTCACGAAACCATCCATCGCACCATCGACCGCGAGGCCGCCAACGAGCCTTTCGCTGGACGAATTGTCGGTGGTCGTTATCAACTTTCGGACAGCGGCGACTACGACCGCGTTAGCGGCAAACTTCGCGCCGTCGATTTGGAAACCGGCGAAATCGTCGCGGTCAAAGCCATTCCCACGCGCGGGTTGTCGCCGGGCGTGCAAATGCGTTTGGAGCATGAGGCCGGGCTTCGCCGCTGGGTGGCCAGCGAGTGGTTGGCGCCGTTCCTCGGGCTCGTCTGGGAGGACGACTTTGTCTTCACCATGGCGCGCTGTGTCGAAGGCGTCGCCTTATCGGAACGCATGCGGCAAGGCCCGATTTCGTTGCGAGGCGCCTTGACCGTCGGCAAATGCCTCTTCTCCGCTCTGCGCGATTTGCATCAACTTCGCGTGCTGCACCGCGACATTCGCCCCGACAATGTCGTGGTGAATGTGGGAACCACGATCACCTCGGCCACGCTGCTCGATCTTGGCGCCCCCGAGAGCTTGCGCGCCGACGCCTTGCTGCGCGAACAAGGTCTTGAAACGGCGTGGTATTTGTCGCCCGAGCAAGCCGGTTCGCTCGACCGGGATGTCGGCGAAACGTCCGACTTGTACTCGGCCGGCGTGGTGTTGTTTCATTGTCTCACGGGCCGTCCTCCCTTCACCGGCCAGGACGTGGGCGCCGTGTTGTTCGAACACGTCACCGCCACAGTTCCCGAACTTCGCAGCCTGGGACTGGAAGTTCCGCGCGCCCTGGATGAAATCGTCCAGCGATTGCTGCGTAAAGACCCGCGCGATCGGTATCAACTCGCGGAAGCGGTGCTGAATGACCTCGAGGCGCTGCGTCGCGCACTCGACTCGGGACATCGCGAGCCGAGCCTCGTGATTGGCTCGCGCGACCGTCGCGACACCCTTGCCGAGCCCGCATTCGTCGCGCGCGCCCACGAATTGGAGACGCTGGAAGATCAGGTGTTCCGCGCGCGCCATGGACAAGCCGCCTTAGTCCTGCTGGAGGGACGCTCCGGCAATGGCAAAACCCGACTGCTCACCGAGCTTGCCCAGCGAGCCGCCCGCGATGGCATGTGGGTCTTGCGCGGGCAGGCCACGAACGAAGTCGGCCGGCGCCCCTTCCGGCTTTTGGAAGGTGTCGTCGAACGCTTCCTGCACGCCTGTCAAAACGATCCGACCCTGGCCGAATCGATCCGCAAAAAGCTCGGACCGCAATGCGACGCCGTGGGCGCGGCGTTGCCGCAACTGCGGCATGTGTTATCGACGCACCGCGCCGCCGATCTCGCCCCGGAAGCCTTCGCCGAGGCCCGCACCTTGCGCGCCCTGGGCGATTTTCTGGAAGCTCTGGGAGACGAATTCACACCGGTGCTGCTCATCTTTGACGACTGCCAATGGGCGGACGAGTTGACGAGCAAACTCATCGCGCGCTGGCAGGCCGAGGGAAACAACGTGCGTCCCGCCGCACGCCACGTGATGGTGATCGCGGCCTTCCGCACGGAAGAAGTTCCCGCCGATCATTTGTTGCGCAAGCTTCACGCGGCGGCGCACGTGATCCTGGAGCCCTTAGAGCCGTCCGACGTGCGCCGGCTCGCCACGTCGATGGCGGGCGCCCTGCCCGAAGAAGCCATTGAAGTGGTCACACGTCTGGCCGAAGGCAGCCCGTTCATGGCCTCGGCGGTGCTGCGCGGATTGGTCGAATCGGGGGCCTTGGTCGCGACTCCGGAAGGATGGCGCATCGAACCGCTTGCCATGGCGACGCAGCAGTCGTCGCGGCACGCCGCCACGGTGCTGGCCCAGCGCATCGCGCTGCTCCCCCCGGCGACCGTTGAATTGCTCTCGATTGGAGCGATCCTGGGCAAAGAGTTCGACTTGGACACCGCCGCCCGGCTTGCGTCGCAACAACCCTCCGAAGCGATTCTTGCCGTCGATGCGGCGCGCGAGCGTCAATTGGTCTGGGCGCGGGCCGACGGCGGCCGGTTTGTATTCGTGCATGACAAAATTCGCTCGGCCCTGCTGGAGCGGCTCTCCCATGAGCAGCGCCGCGACCTACACCTGCGCGCCGCGCTGCATTTGCAGCAAACCGCGCCGATGCGCATTACCGACCTGGCGTACCACTTCGACGCCGCCGGGGCCAGTCGCAATGCGTTGTACTACGCCCTCGAGGCGGCCGAAGAAGCCCGTGCGCAACACTCATTGGAAGTGGCGGAACAACAATACCGCATCGCGCAGCGCGGCGCCGAACTGTCGGACGCTCCCACGCGCTTTCGGATTGCCGAAGGGTTGGGCGACGTGCTCATGTTGCGCGGTCGTTACGACGCCGCCGCGGCGCTGTTCGAACACGCTTCGACCCTGGCCGAAGGACGCCTGGCTCAAGCCAACATTCGCGAGAAGATTGCCGAGTTGGCCTTCAAACGCGGCGACAAAGAAACGGCCACGCGCGAGTTCGAGGCCACCCTGAGGCACTTGGGCCGCACGGTGCCGCGTTCGCTTCCCATGTTCGCCGTGCTGCTAGTGTGGGAAGCCGTCATCCAGGTGCTGCACACCGTCTTCTCGCGCTGGCTGGTGCATCGCCTGCGCGAAACGCCTTCTGAAGAAATTCGTTTACAGCTCCGGTTGTTCAGTCGTTTGACCCATGGCTACTGGTTCACACGCGGCAAGGTGCAAACCCTGTGGGCGCACTTGCGCGGTATGAACCTGGGCGAGCGTTATCCGCCGACGTTGGAGTTGGCGAACGCGTACTCCGAACATGCGCCAGTGATTTCGCTCATTCCCTTGTTCGCCAGGGCTTGCGCGTACTCGCGCCGCTCGCTGGAGATTCGCCAACAGTTTGGCGACTTATGGGGTCAAGGTCAGTCGCTCACCTTTTACGGTTGCGTGTTGTATTATTCGAGCCGTTATCATGAATGCATCGAAAAGTCGCGCGATGCGATTCGCTTGCTGGAGCGCATGGGCGACTACTGGCTCGTGCACATCGCCCGCTACCAGTTGGCGGCGTCGCTGTATCATCTTGGCGACTTGCGCGGAGCCGTCGAGGCGTGCCGCTTGAATCATAAGTCGGGGCTGGACCTGCGCGACGAACAAGCGTCGGGCATTATTCTCGACGTGTGGACGCGCGCCACCGAGGGCGCCGTGCCCGAAAGCACGTTGCGTCTGGAATTGCAGCGCGACCGTCACGACCCCCAAGGCATTACGCAAGTGTTGCTGGCCGAGGGCGTACGGCTGATGGGTGAAAATCGCCTCGACCACGCCGTTCGCACCTTCCGCGAAGCGATTGAGAAAGCGCGCCGCGCCGGAGTATGCAATGCATATACGCTGCCTGCGATGACGTGGCTGGCCACGGCATTGCGGCGGCAGGCCGAGCAAACCCCGCCTTACCAACCGCGACTCCGCCGCGCCGTCCTGCGTCAGGCGCAACGCGCCGTCCAACAGGCCATTTTCGCGGCGCGCATTTGCGCCAACGACCTGCCGCAGGCATGGCGCGAATACGGCCTGATCCAAGCCATGCGCGGGAAACCCCGCCAGGCGCGCAGCCATTTCTTTCGCAGCCTGGCCATCGCCGAACAACATGACGCCCGTTACGAATACGCCCAAACGTTGCTCGCGCTAGGCCGGCTGGGCGAACAGTTCGGTTGGCGGGACGCCGAAAAGCATCTCGTCGAGGCCGAACGCCTGTTGCAAGACCTGGCGCTGGCGCCCAGCACGCGCGACACGGGAGATCGCCGTCACAGCGAACCGGTCACGCTCTCGTTGGCCGATCGTTTTGACACGGTGGTCGATGCGGGACGCAAGATCGCGTCGGCATTGAACGCACCCGCCATTTTCGAAGAATCGCGCGCGGCGGCGTTGCGCCTTCTGCGCGGCGAAAGGTGCCGCGTGATCGAACTCGACGCTCAGCGCGGAGCGGACGGACAATTGCTCGACCCGCTCGAAGTGCGGCTGATTGCGCGCGCCGTACAAACCGGGCGGGCCGTAACGCTAACCGACGAAGCGGCCGGCGCGGCTGGCGATCCGCATGTGGTCGGCGAAAGCTCCGCGATCGGCGTGCCGATCTACGTGCGAGGTTGCGTGGTCGCCTGCTTGTGCGTGACCCATCAGCACGTGCGCGGCCTATTCGGTCCCGATGAGGAGCGGTTGGCCGACTTCATCGCCACGTTAGCCGGCGCCGCCTTGGAGAACGCCGAGGGCTTCCAACAACTGCAAACCTTAAACGAGACCTTGGAAGTACGCGTGGCCGAACGCTCGGCCGCAGCCGAGGCCCGCGCGCGAGAACTGGCCCGCTCCAATGAGGAGCTGGAGCGCGTGGCGAACGAGTTGCGCCGCACCGAGGAGCAATTGCGCGTCGCGATCGAGGCGGCCGAGTCGGCCAGCCGCGCCAAGACCCAGTTCCTGACGACGATGAGCCACGAAATTCGCACGCCCATGAACGGCATCCTGGGCATGGCCGAACTGGCGCTCAAAACGTCGCTTACGCCCCAGCAGCGCAACTACATGAATACGGTCAAGCAGTCGGGCGATACGCTGCTTGCGCTGTTGAATGACATTCTCGACCTGTCGAAGATCGAAGCCGGCCGGATGGATCTGGAGGACATTCCCTTTGACCCGCGCGAAGTGGTGGCCAGCGCGGTGAGGCTCCTGGCGGTCAACGCTTCGCAAAAAGGGGTTGAACTGCTGTGCCGCGTCGCGCCCGACTTACCGGCGGAAATCAGCGGCGATCCGACGCGTTTGCGTCAAATCCTGGTCAACCTAGTGGGGAACGCGATCAAATTCACGGCCGAAGGAGAAGTGTTCGTCAACGTGTTTGCCGACGACGACGGCGCGCAACTCCATCTGGAGGTTCAAGACACCGGCATCGGAATTCCGCAAGACAAACTCGAAACGATCTTCGAGTCGTTCTCGCAAGCCGACAGCTCCACCACGCGCCGCTACGGCGGCACGGGGCTCGGGCTCGCCATCACCGCTCAATTGGCGACATTGATGGGCGGCCGCATTTGGGTCGAAAGCGAACTCGGGCGCGGCAGCACGTTCCATGTGCTCATTCCCTTGCGCGCCATCAGCAGCCATCTGAGCTGTAAGCTCACCTCGACGCCCTTGTGCGGCATGCGCGTGCTATGCCACAGCGACCGACTCACCGCTCGCCGCGTCTATGCAGAGCTTTTAACGCAAGGCGGGGCCGCGGTGCAACTGACCGACGAAAACAGCGTCGAACTGAACGCGGTGCAAGGAAAGCCGCCCTACGAAGCCGTGGTCATCGACCTGGCGGATGGTCCTTCGGCCAGTTGGCGGCTACTGGAAAGTTCGCGAACGTCGCCCGGGTGGCGCGACTGTCCGAAGATCATACTTACCTCCGCGGGCAAACTATGCGAAATTCCTGGTCAAACCACCTCCGAAAACGAGCATTGGCTCGCCAAGCCGCCGACATTCATGGAGCTGGCCGACGCGATGCTGTCCGCCGTAGGACGAACGTGCTCGGTCTTGCGACCCGACGCGCAGTGCGCCACGCGGCAGCTTGACGCGCTGCATATCCTCTTGGCCGAGGACGGGCTGATTAACCAGGAAGTGGCGGTTGGGCTGCTCGAGCTATCGGGCCACACCGTGCAAGTGGCCAACAATGGCCGCGAGGCGGTCGAAGCGTACGAACGCGGCCGGTTTGACGTCATTCTGATGGATCTCGAAATGCCCGAGATGGACGGCTTTGAGGCCACCCGGCGCATCCGAGAACTGCAAAGCATTTCGGGCGACTGCACGCCGATCGTGGCCATTACCGCCCACGCCGTGAATGGCTTCCGCGAACGTTGCCTGGAAGGCGGCATGGACGATTACGCCACCAAGCCGTTCGACTTAGAGCAATTGCTCAAGGTGTTGGCCGCCGTAACGAGCAACGTCCCACGGGCGGATGCTGCCATGGTTTAACTCGCAGGCGCCGTCGGATGCCGCGCCGCGCGTGCCTCGTTGCGGCGTTCTTCGCGGTACCCAGGCGACGTCCTGCTGACCGTGCGCCGTTGCAACGTACCGTGTACTGTACCGAGGTGCGTCGCAATTTATCGCCGCGCGGGTTATCATGATCCGGGCACGCACTTGTTTTGGCACCCTAGGAATCATTCTCTCATGAACAAGCTTTCTCGTGCTGGTGTGGTTGGGTTTTGCGCCCTATGGGCGGCATGGGCCTCGTCGGCCGCCGCGCAGGGAAACTCCGGACGATGGTCGGTCGAAAAGGCCGAAGCGTGGAGCCAGAAAACGCCGTGGCTCGTGGGCGCCAACTTCGCTCCTGCGTACGCCATCAACCAGTTGGAAATGTGGCAGGCCGATACCTTCGACCTGGAAGCGATCGATCGGGAGTTGGCATGGGCCCAAGACCTGGGCTTCACCAGCATGCGCGTGTTCCTGCACCATCTGCTGTGGGAGCAAGACTCCGAAGGCTTCCTCAAACGCATGGATCAGTTTCTCGAAGTGGCCGACAAACGCGGGATCGGCGTCATGTTTGTGCTGTTCGATAGCGTGTGGGACCCTCACCCCAAGCTCGGCAAGCAACGCGAACCGCAAAAAGGACTGCATAACTCGGGTTGGGTGCAAAGCCCCGGCGCCCAAGACCTGCAAGACCGCACCCGGCATGTTCTGCTCGAAACCTATGTGCACGGCGTGATCGACCGCTTCAAAGACGACCCGCGCGTTCATGTGTGGGACCTGTGGAACGAACCCGACAACATGAACGGCAACAGCTACGGCCCGAACAACCTCAAACAAGAGCCCGAAAACAAACAGGCGATGGTGTTGGAATTGCTAGAGAAGTCGTTCGCGTGGGCGCGCGAGGCCAAGCCTACTCAGCCGCTGACTTCAGGCTTGTGGCTTGGCGGGCACAAGGCCGACCCCAACCGGCTCATCCCCATCGAGAAAGTGCAGCTGGCGCAGTCCGATGTGATCAGCTTTCACAGTTACGGCAACCTGGACGATGTGAAACGCTGGGTCGAAAACCTGCGTCAGCACAATCGTCCCTTGATTTGCACCGAGTACATGGCGCGCCCCGCGGGCAGCCACTTCGACCCCGTGCTGGGCTACTTCCAGGAACAAAACATTGGTGCGTACAACTGGGGTTTTGTCGCAGGCAAAAGCAATACCATCTATCCGTGGGACTCATGGCAAAAGCCTTACGAGCAAGAGCCGAAAGTCTGGTTCCACGACATCTTCCGCACGGATGGAACACCGTTCAACCCGAAAGAGGTCGAGCACATCAAGTCGATCACCGCCAAGAGCCAGCCCGCACGTAAGAAGTAAACCGTTAGAGCACGACCCGCGGGGGCGTCGCCCTACCTCCGGGCGCGCCCTTCCCTGGCCGATGGACCTTGTGCATGGACTTGAACGAGTTGTTCTCCGCGGATTTTGCGACGGCGCGCCGGCGTTTTCGCGACGCCGCCCTCGCCGCGGGGGCTTCGCTTCAAGAACTGCTGCTGGAAGCGCGCGGCCCGCACGATGAACCGCTCGGCATCGACATCGCGTGGTTAGGAACTTCGAACGCGCAAAGGGTCTTGCTGCATACCTCGGGGTTGCACGGGGTGGAAGGCTTCGCCGGCTCGGCCATACAGCTGCACCTGTTGTCGCAGCCGCCGGCCCTACCTTCCGATATGGCGGTCGTCTTGCTGCACGTCGTCAATCCTTATGGCATGGCGTGGCTGCGGCGTTTCAATGAAAACAACGTTGATCTGAACCGCAATTTTCTGGCGCCGGGCGAAGCTTTTTCCGGAGCGCCGGATGCGTACCGTACGCTCAATTCACTCTTGAACCCCACAGGACCCGCACGTGGGGTCGACCTGTTCTACGTCCATGCGGGATGGCGCGTGCTACGTCACGGGTTTCACAATCTCAAACAAGCCATCGCTCAAGGGCAGTATGACTATCCGCACGGATTGTTCTACGGCGGCGCCAAGCTTGAACCGTCGGCCGTGGCCGTCTTGGCCTGGTGTCGCGAACATCTCAAGGGCGCAGAACGCGTGTTCGTAATCGACATTCATACTGGGCTCGGCCCGTCGGGCGTCGATTCCTTGCTTACGCACTACGCTTCCGAATCCGAACCGGCGCAACAACTGCGAAAACATCTGGGCGACAAGGTGCAATGTTGGGATCGTCGCAGCGTGGCCTATCATATTCGCGGAGGGTTTCTCGAGGCGTTGGAAAGAGAACTGGCCCCCGCCGCCGTAACCACCCTATGCCAGGAGTACGGCACGTATTCGCCTTTGTCGGTGCTCGCGGCGTTGCGGCAAGAGAACCGCTTGCACCATGCGGGCCAGTCGCGACAATTGAACCATCCCGCCAAACAGCGGCTGGTCGAGGCGTTCTGCCCCCGCAGCCCCGTCTGGCGGACGCAAATCTTGGAGCGCGGCGCCACGTTGTTTGATGCAGCACGCCAGCATTTGCTTTGACGTTCGGCAGGCAGCGCCCCGTACGGCGCCAGTTCCGCCAGGTGCCCCAATCGTTGCGTCGCACTGTGGGTGCGTTCGAGAAACCACGGAAGGAAATTGCTCCCGGGATCATGAAGACGATTTTATTTCTGTGCAGTGGTAATTATTATCGCAGTCGGTTCGCCGAATCCCTGTTTAATGCGCATGCCGAGAAAGCGGGCCTTGAATGGCGAGCAATTTCCCGCGGCTTTTTTCTCCATCCGGGGAACATCGGTCCGATCTCGACCCACGCCATTCACGGCCTGGAGCGCCGCGGCGTGATCGTGGGAACCGAGTTGCGGCATCCGATGGTCGTGACCGAGCAGGACTTCGAATCAGCTCAGCACATCGTGGCCGTGAAAGAAGCAGAACATCGTCCGCAAATGGAGGCGAAGTTCCCCCACTTAATCGATCGTGTCGAATTCTGGCGTATCGACGACATTGACTGCGCCGATCCTCAAACGGCGCTTACGCATCTGGAAGAAGCTGTTCTTCGTCTTATCCCACGGTTAACTGGCCATGAAGTTTGACATCACACGCCGCGAAGCGCTGGGCGCGCTCGCGGCTGCCGCGGCCGCAACTGCGGCGCCTCGTGCGCTTCTCGCCGACGAGGCGACCTTTCGCATGGCAACGTTTTCGGTCGACATCACTCCGCCTGTGGGACACCCGCTCCTGGGCGGATCGTGGGCTCCAGCGCGCACCATCGGCGACCCGCTCTTCGCCCGCGGGTTAATCTTTTTCGGAGCGGGCGAACCCGTGGTGCTGCTCGGCGTCGACTGGTGCGAATTGCGCAACGACGCTTACGATCGCTGGCGCGACGCTCTGGCGAAAGCCGTCGGAACTTCGCGCGAGCGGGCCATGATCGCCTGCCTGCACCAACACGACGCCCCCTACGCCGACGCCCGCGCGCAGCAGCTACTCGACGAGCATGGCTTACCGGGCGCCATGTTTGACCCGCAGTTCTTCTCCGAGACGGTCGCTCGCGTAGCCCAGGCCGCCGCCGAAGCCGCTGCGGCGCCGCAGCGCGTCACGCACCTGGGGGTTGGGCAAGCGCCCGTCGAGCGTGTGGCGTGCAATCGCCGCGTCGAACTGAATGGCCAGGTGAGGTTTAACCGTTACAGCGCCACGCGCGATCCACAAATTCGAGACGCCGACGACGGCGAGATCGACCCGATGCTCAAGACGATCAGCTTTTGGGACGGCGATACCCCGCGCGCCGCGCTCAGTTGCTACGCCGTGCACCCCATGAGTTATTACGGACAAGGCGAGGTGTCGAGCGACTTCGTAGGCATGGCGCGCGATCTTCGCCAGCGAAAAACGCCCGACGTGTTTCAGATCTACTTCAGCGGGTGCGCCGGCGATGTGACGGCCGCAAAATACAACACGGCCGATGCGCCAGGACGCCGCGCCTTAGCGGAACGGCTGGAACAAGGCATGAGCGACGCCTGGAGCGCCACGCAGCGCCATTCCTTGAAACGCGTCGCGTTTCGCAATGCGCCGATGCAGTTGCCCCCGTGGAACAAGCCGGAACTAACGGTCCCGCACCTTTCCGAGATCTTGAAGAACGCGCAGGCCGGCCCAGCCGAGCGCATTCAAGCGGCGATGGGCATTAGTTGGCAGGAGCGCTGCGCGGCAGGGCAACCCGTCGACTTGCCCGTGCTGGACTTCGGTCCCGCGCAAATCGCCGTCCTGCCGGCGGAAGCGTTTGTCGGGTTTCAACTTGCGGCGCAGCAAATGCGGCCTGACGGTTTCGTGATGACGGTCGGTTATGGCGAATGCGCCCCCGGTTATTTTCCCACCGCTCGGCCGCGCGAAGAAGGTTTTGCCGAAGAACATGGCTATTGCTGGGTCGCGCCCGGCGCCGACGAACCACTCTTGAGCGCCTTGAACAAGGCGTTGACAATCAAGTAAGGTAAGCGAACCGCGTGCGGCGGGCGACACGGCGCGGACGACGGCCTCCCTGACCTGCTGCATGTCGTCTGGCGATGCTTTCCTCTCTTGGCTCGCGTCTGGTCTTCGCCTCCCTGCACTTGCCGACTGTGAACACCGCACCCTTTGACGCCGGAAACTCGATTGCCGCAAGCGCGCGCTTTCCGGCCATCTGCAATCGTTTTCGCGAGGCCTGGCGAAAAGGGAACGCGGCGCCGCGCCTTGATGACTTCCGCTACGATCCGAGTGTCGCCGATAACTCCGCCCAGCAACGCGAACTCCTGCTCGACCTGGTGGCAGTTGACCTGGAGGAACGCTGGCGGCGCGGCGGCGGGTACACCGGTTCGGCCGACACCTCGATTGATGAGAAAACCGTCCGCGCCCGAACCGACGGTTTCCCGATGTGCCCCCTGCTGGAGGATTACATCGCGCGCTATCCGGAAGCGGGGCCGCTCACGCGCTTGCCGGTTCGCCTGGTGGCGGTCGAATACTCGGCGCGGCACTTATGGGGCGACCACCCAGCGCGTGACGAATACTTCCGACGTTTTCCCCACTTGGCGCGTTCGCTCGATCAAGTGCTGGGGCACATTCCCACGGCTGCACAGCTCACGTTGCGTCTTTACTACCAGGGAAAACCGGTTCTCACCACGTCGTTAACGAACCCCGTCGAGTTGGGACGCCAACGCAAAGACGAGCCGCCGCCGTTTCAGCGCGTGGCCGACCCAGAAGGAGACCGCATCATCATCGCCACGCAGCGCGAGAACACCATCTCGCGCCGGCATGTGCGCCTCGCGCCCGACCGAGACGGCAAGGTGCTCGTCACGAACCTCAGCAGCAATCGGCCCATTGACCTCGATTCCGGCGCGCGGTTGCTTCCCGGCGCTACCTGCGAGTTGCCGCTGGGGACGTTGCTCGTTATTGGCGATCGGGCCGCCCGCGTGCAACAGCCAGCCATCGAAAATTTGCACCTTAAGAGCTTGGCGCAACCGACGGTTCCGCCGGGCATGAGCCTGCAACGGTCGGCGCAGCTCGCTTCGCTGGTCTCGATGGGTCCCGGTCAGACGGAAGAAGAATTGGGCCAGTGGCTGCAAGCCGTCATGGGCGTGGTGCAAGGCGCCGCCGGCTCGGCCGACTTTCTAGGCGAAGCGGCTCAGGCCGTGGTCGAAATCGCCGATCTGGACTCCGGCGCCGTCGTGCTGTGGGAAGAAGGCCAGTGGCGGATCAAGGCCCGCGCGGGAAAAGCCGCCGCCACGCCCGATACCTGGGCGCCCAGCCAAACCATGTTGCATCGCGTCCAACTGGAACGCCGCACTTTGCGGCATGCGCCGCGCATCACTATCACCGACGAAGGCCCCAGTAGTTTGGTCGAAGTGAACGCACTCGTCGCCGCGCCCATACTCAACTCGGAAGGTGAAGTCGTCGGCGTGCTGTATGGCGACCGCCGCACCAAGGCGGGCGACCTTGAGATTTCATCGCTCGAAGCGCTCCTGGTCGAGTTGATCGCCTCGGGCGTGGCCGCGGGGCTGGCCCGCATCGAGCAGGAGCGCGTGGCGCTGGCGGCGCGCGTACAGTTTGAGCAGTTCTTTACCACGGAGCTGGCCAGACAACTTGAAGAAGACCCGAAAATCCTCGACGGCAAAGAAGCCGAGGTGACGGTGCTGTTCTCCGACATCCGCGGTTTTAGCCGCATTAGCGAAAAGCTCGGGCCCGAGGGCACCGTGGCGTGGGTGCGCGATGTGATGGGCGCGCTCTCGGACTGCGTGATCGCGCATCAGGGCGTGGTGGTGGACTACATTGGCGATGAACTCATGGCCATGTGGGGCGCCCCGGTCGAACGTCCCGACCATGCCGCACTTGCCTGCCGTGCGGCGATCGACATGCTGGCCGTGTTGCCGTCGCTGAATCGCCGCTGGCGCGAAGAACTCGGCGAAGAAATGGGCCTGGGCATCGGCATAAATTCCGGTATTGCCCGCGTCGGCAACACGGGCACGCACCGCAAGTTCAAGTACACGCCGCTCGGGAGCGCCGTGAACCTGGCCAACCGCGTGCAGGGCGTGACCAAACAAGTGAAGACGCCGCTTTTGATTACCGGCGCCACGGCCATGGCGCTGGACGATTCGTTTGCCGTGCGGCGGTTGTGCCGCGTGCGCGTGGTGAACATCTCCGAAGCGGTCGATCTCTACGAGCTTTCCTCGGAAGTCGGCTCGAATTGGCAATTGCTCAAGGTTCAGTACGAAGAAGCCTTGGCCGCCTTTGACCGAGGCGAGTTTTTCCTGGCCACCCGCATTCTGGGCAATTTGCTTGAAAGCCATCCGACCGACGGACCCACGCTCGTGTTGCTCTCGCGCGCGGTCGCCGCCTTAGCGAATGAAGATGAACAGTTTTCTCCCGTGTGGCAATTGCGCGAGAAGTAACCCGCGCTTTCCGACCCCGCGGGAAAGAAGTTCAACTCGCGTCGGGAAAACGAGATCGAGGTTCCTCCCGCCAGCATGTTTAACGCACGCCGGGATGAGGAGCCTCGGGTTGCGGCGGGGGCAACAGCTCGACGTTCTCGTTCGGCGGCGCCATCTCGCTGTTCACCGGCGGCAACGGTGAAACACACGGGCCGCAAAGACCCGTATTCGGATCAGGACAACCATACTGCGGCCCCTTGCACGGCGCGCGGCTGCGGTTGGGAAAGAAGAACAGGAACAAATCATCCCAGAAGGTGCGCGTTGAAACGAAGATTCGGTCGCCGGGGCGCAGCTGGTAATTCGTCGTGGTGTCGCCCAGTTGCACAATCTCCCGATAGCACACCGGCAGCACCACGCGGCAACTTCCCGGCGGCGTGGGGCGACTGAGAATAATTTTATGTTCCGCGGCGCGCTCGCTGAGGCCGCCGGCCGCGAGAATGCCGTCAAGCGCCGTCTCGCGCCCAATGAGCGGAAAGGCGCCCGGCGCGTTCACTTCGCCTTGCACGTAGTACAACACCGCATTCGGTTCAATTAAACGCACATTGATGGGGTCAACGCGTTGTTGCTCCACGGCTTCGACCACGGCTTGCACCTGAAGTTCAATATCTTCGAGCGTGCGGCCAACAACCATGATGCGTCCGTACCGCCCCAGATCGATAGTGCCATCGACCAACACGGTCTGGTCGCCCGGCAAACGAATGGGCGAATCAAAAGTTGCGGGTTCAAGTAGCAAGACGTCGCCCGGTTCGACAAAGTAGGCCGGCAGCACGGTTTTGTCGAGTTCGCGCGCAACCGGCGCCGGCTGCGGCGCCTGATGCGCAATGTCGCGCGCCGGGTTCAACAGAAACTGGCCGCCGGGAAACAACGATCCCGAGGTACTGGAGCACCCGCACGCAACCACCAACCAGCCGAGCACGGCCCACCTTAGCAACCCCCGGCCGTTTTGCCCCCCACGATGCATCATGAACTCGTCTCCTGCGTCAGACACGGCTCTCCGACTGAGCGGTCGTCGTTGACATCGACCTGGCGCGGTGAAAAACTCAAATGCCGCAGAACCGTTATGATCGGCTTGCAGGGAACCGCTCGCATGGTATCGATCAGGCAAACTTTGCCGATGAACGGGTTCGCGCCGGGAGGGACGGGCCTGCCGATCAGGAAAATCGCTACGACCGGACTTGATCGAAGAAAAAGCGAATCGCTTCATCGCGCAAGATCGGTAATGGCTGAACCCGCGGCACGGGGCGCGCCACCGTCCCTCCAATCCGCAAGTACACCACCCGGTTCGAGAGAAACTCGGTGGCGCGGGCCAACAGCGCCGCCTCAGGGGCCAGACTCACGGCGAACGCCTGCACCAAGCTCTCAGCGCGGCGGCCGATCGCGCGCAAATCCCCCGTGTGGACGATGGCTTCGAGGTTCAAACGTCCCTCGACAGTGACGGTCCCGTCCAGATACGCCTGCACACCGTCGCTGATCAAACTCAGCCGATGAACGCGCGCCACGCCCCGGCTCAACGTGACGCGCAGGTCTCCTTCGTTAAACTGCGTGTTGTACGACGCTCCGCCCGTGTAGGGACGTAGCGCCTCAAGCACGGGGAATTTCAATGCCTGAACGCTGCGCAACCGCGCTTCCAACGAACCATTCAGATCGCGGGCCGACTGCACATTCCTGCCCGACAGAGCCAGGTCGCCAGTGATCTTGCCGCTGACCCAATTGGTTCCGGCGTCGACATCTTCGAGCAACCGAGGAAGATCCACGCCGTCGAAACGAATCTTGGCGTCGACATCAAGTCCGTAACCCCACGCCAGCACCAAGTCGCCCGACATCCGGCCCGTGCCGACGGCGGCGCTAACGCCGCGCAGGGTCAGTCGTCCTCGTCCCTGTGCGGGAGAAAGTTCAAGCGTGACGGGGCTGCGCATCGTTCCCAATCCAAAACCGGCTGCTTCGGCGCGGGTGATCAGCGCGCGGCCGGCGGCTTGCACAACATCGCCCAGGCGCCCGCGCAGGTTGAGATCGAGCCGGCCTTCCAGCGGCGCATCCTCCAGCCAAATGCCGAGGAAGCGCGCCGCTTCGGCGCCACGCAGTGTCACTTCAAACGCGCCGGGCTGGTTGGCTCCTAGCCGATACGTGGCGGAGCCTTGCAATCGCCCCCCGGCGAGCCCCCCCGCCACGTTCTCGAGGCGCACGAGCGTAGGCGTGAATAACACCCCCCCGTCGATGCGGTCGACCACGGTGGTGCGACTGATCTCCACCGCGCGAAGCTGGAAAGAACCGCGTCCGGTCGGAGCGAAGTTTTCCGCATCGTGCGTAAACGAAGCGGTCAAATCGATCGCGCCGGTCAAACTTTGCAAGGCTTCCTGACCACGGAACATGTCGCCCAAGCGCGCCAGTTGCAAGTTGGTCAGCACCAGCGACCCTTCGGACAAAACGGGTGCGTTGCGGTCCATGGGCAAGCGCCCCTCCAACTGCAAGCGGCCATCCAGAACCGTGGCGTCAAGGCGATAGTTCAACCGATCTTGCTCCCGTTCGGCCCGAGCGTGGAAAGACGCCGCACGCGCGCCGTTGATGCGAATGTCGTCTCCCGTGGCGGCGGCCCGCACCTGCCACTGGCGCACGTCGGCCAGAGCGCCCGGCGGCGCCGCCAGAAAGATGGCGCCCGAGGAGAGCCCTTCGAGCCGAACGGGGAGGTCATACAGTTCGTCCAGGAGCCGCGCCACATCGACGGTTTGCCAATGCGCGTCGAGCCGCATCGGTGCATCCTCGGCCAGGGGCCAGGCGCCCGAGCCTTGCACCACACCTTCGTACAAGGCGGCCTCGAGTTGCAGAACCTCGATTTGTCGCGGATCGGCCCGAAACTCAAACTCGGCCGAGTCGACAACCAACGGATTCACGCGCACGGCGGCGGCGTGTCCCACTCCTCGCCCCACAAAGGTGCGCGGCTGAAGCTGACCAACGCCTTCGAGTTGTAAACTGACCAGACCTTCCAGCGCGACCGGCGGGCGCATCGCTTGGGGCAGCGTGCCTAGCGTGGCCAATTCGAACTCGGCGCCGTCGGCCCAAAGGGCGTAGGGATACGGCTTCTGCAAACCCACGCTGCCAGTCAACTCGACGCGCATCTCCTCCTGCATGACCTGCGCCCTGGAAATCAGAAGCCGGCCTTGGTCGAGCAGGAATTCCGCACGGGCTTGCGCCGCCGTCCCTCCGAACACCTCGGCATCGTGCAAGGCGAGGCGTCCTGCGCCGCGCCAGCGTTCAACAGCAGTCGGCGCGTCGGCCGGAACCAGCAGGTCCACCACGCCTTCGGCTTCGCCGCGAAGGGGGAACTCCAGCACGTCCCAAGCGTCCAGCAACGGCTGCAATTGCACGCCTTGCAGGCGCAGGGCGGCATGCGTGTCGCCTCCGACTTCGCGGGAGAATTCCGCATCACCGTAAAGCGAACCGCCATAAAGCGTTGCGGCGACATCCGAGATCGCGACTCGCCTTTCATTCGCGGAAAACTTACCACGCAGCGAATCAACCGTGACATCATCCCACTGAAGCGACGAGGCGTTCACCGCGCCTTCGCCATGAAAGGAGAATGGCTGCAACTGCCCTAGCCCCTCAAGTTGCACATTCGCCACGCCATTCAAGACCGCAGGCGGCCGGAGCGATTCGGGCAGCGCATTTAACTTGGCAAGATCGAAGCGGGTCGCTTCGCTCCAGACGGCGTAATCGTAAGGAGCGGCCAGACCGACTTGCCCCGACGCGCGCAACCGCATGTCGGCTTGCAGGGCGACCAGTTCCGACAGCACGAACGCGCCGCGGTTGAGTTGGAAGTCGGTTTGCAATATCCCGGCGGTCCAGCGAAAGATTTGCACATCGGACACCGTCAGCCGCCCCACGCCGCCCCAGCGTGCAATCTCTTGCGGCGCATCGACGGGAATCGTCACATCGACGGCGCCTTCCGCCTCGCCGCGCAGCGGGAAATCGATCGCGTCGAGATCGTCCAACAGTTCTCCCAACTCGACGCGCTGAAGCTGCAGCGCGAGCTGCGCTTCGCCCTGTTCGCTCCAGGGAAAACTCGACGTCCCGCGCGCTGTGCCGCCGTAGAGCGCCGCTTGCAAGCCCGTCATTTCAAGTTGTTGTTCATTGAGGTTGACCGTCGCTTCCAACGCGTCTACGAGCACTCCCGCGATGCGTGCTTCGGCGGCGCGCAGCACGCCGCCCACACGCCACGGGTGTTTGTCGGGACGCGGTTCGGGGAACAAGTCGGGCGCCGCGGCGGAATCCCACGCGCCTCGCGCCGTCACATCGCCCGAGAGCGCCGCCAGGCTGGATTCGCCCACACGGAGGTGCGTGGCCACCGCCTCGCTTTCCAGCCGCCACAGGAAGGGTTCGAGTTGGCCGCGCACACGGCCCGAAAGCCGTAGCGTCCCCTGCAGCGTTGCCGGAGGACGCAAGGCGGCGGGCAAATCATTGACCCAGCCAATTTGTGGGTCGTTGAGCAATACCTCTAGGTTGTAGCGATAGGGGGCGGTCAGCGCCATGCGGCCAACGCCGCCGAACTTGGCCGAACGCATCACGCCGTCCAAACGCGACAGCGACAGCTCGCCGTTCTCCGCCTGAAGTTGCGCTAGCGCATGCAAGGGCGGAAGCCCCTGCGACGTGACATTTTCCAAGTTCACATTGCCAGTTAGGCGCCATGCGGCAGGATCGGTCAATTGACCGGGATCGACGCTTCCGCGTATCTCGCCCGAGAGGCGGCCTTGGGCCAGGTTCTCCAAACCGGGAAACGCCGCCAACAGACGCTCTACTGGAAGGCGCGTCACGGTGAGCTGTGTGGTTAAATCACCGGCGGGTGAAAGAGGCAGGTCGGCGCTACCGGCGATTTGTCCCGGCGGTTGGTCGCCCTGCGGGACATGAAACGACAACTCGCGCAAGCGCGCCACACCGTCTTGATAAAGCAGAGCGGCCCGCACGTTGTCCAACTCGACTCCTTCAATCACCAGTCGTGGCGAAGCGATGACCGCCTCGACTCGATACCGGCGCGGCGCCAGGAATCCTCCGCGCGGATAGCCGACGGAGCCCTCGACCGTCGCCGTGCCCGACAACGTCACCGGCAATTCAATGCCCAACCGCGCCAGGGTGCGCGCCAGGCGCTCAAGATTCACCTGACGTTGTGAGAATTGCGTCGTATTGTATTGCGTAGGAGGTTGCGCTTGCGCCGACGACGCGACCACCCCGGCCATCAGAAGGAACGCGAAGGCAGCGCGAACAAGCATGAGCAACGCCACGAGAGAAGGAAAGTTCCGTGAATCGACGCCCCGCAGGGTTGGCGCGCGGCGTCTCCCGCTCTTTCCAGTCTACTTTGCAATTCGGCGTCAGGTGCGTTTGAACCGGCGGTCCAACTCTTCGCGCGTGAACACCAGCGACGTGGGCCGGCCATGCGGGCAGTGGTGCGTATCTTGAAACAAGTGCCGCTGCTCAATCAGCGCGTCGACTTCCTCGGGCGAAAGCCGGTCGCCGGCCTTAATGGCGGCCTTGCACGACATCATGTGCAAGAGTTCGTCCAGCAGGTCGCGCCGGTCGGGCTGCCGGGCGCCTTGCATCAAATGCTCCACGGCTTGGCGAAGCACTTCGCCAGGGTGGATATTCGCCAACATGGCTGGGTAACTGGAAACGAGCACGGTATCGCCGCCGAATGGCTCCACCTCGATGCCTAGTTGGCCCAGCAACTCGCGCGACTCTAGCGCCGCCGACGCTTCTTCCGGAGTGAGATGCACCGGCTCGGGCACCAAGAGCCGTTGCGTGGTAAGCGAGTGCGACAACACCTTCTTACGCAACTGCTCGTACAGAATGCGCTCATGCAAGGCGTGCTGGTCGATCACCACCATGCCTTCTTCCGTCTCCGTGACCAGGTAGCGGTTATGCACTTGCATGGCGGTCGCGCGGCGCGCCCCCACAGCTGCCGCAGCGCCATTCACAGCCGCGAAATCCTCCGGAAGATCCGAACGCTCGTACGGCGCGCCGCCGGGCGCCGCAGGAGCGGGCATGCGCGGAGCGGCGTTCGGTCCCACGGGCTCCCAGGTGCGGTTCAAGCGCGTCGCGTGCAGCGCGCCCGAGGGCGGTTCATAACCGAGCGTCAAAGCGCCTTGCCGCGCGCCGTCGCCCGTTGGTGTCAACTCGCTCGACCCGGCGAAGGCGGCGTCTTCGTCCGACGCGACGCCGAGTTGCCCCTTGGCCCAGTCGACCAGTTCGCGCCGGTGGCGTTCCGCAGCATCTTGATCGTGTGCGGAAGACGGTCCTTCCTGCGGCGAGGATGGATTCGCCAGGTGGACGCGCGCCGTCAGATCGGTCGACAGAAACCTTTTCCGAATCGCGCCCAGAAGTTGGCTATACACGCGCCCGCCGTCTTGAAAGCGAACCTCCAACTTAGACGGATGCACGTTCACATCGACCATGTCGGGCGGCATTTCCAGGCGCAGGAACGCAATGGGGAAGCGCCCCGTCAGCAGCAGCCCGCGGTAAGCTTCGCTGAGGGCGTGCTGAAGCGCGCGATCGCGAATGTGCCGGCCATTGAGCAGCAAGTATTGCATGCGGTTGTTCGAGCGACTTTGATTCGGGTCGGCCACAAAGCCCGAGAGCCGCACCTGCCCGTCGCCGCTTTCGATCGGAATCAAACTTTCGGCCAGTTCGCCCGGAAAGAGCGCGGCGATACGTTCTTGCCAGTTCGCCACGGCGGGCAAGTCGTGCAGCACGCGGTCGTTGTGGCGCAGCGTGAAGTGAATGCGAGGATACGCCATGGCGATCCGCGTAAACGCTTCGGCGCAATGGCTGACTTCGGTGGGCGTGGTGCGCAGGAACTTGCGGCGTACGGGCGTGTTGTAGAACAAGTTGCGAACTTCGATGGTCGTGCCGACGGGGCAACCGCACGGCGCCACAGCCGACGCCCGCCCGCCGATCACCTCCAATTCGGCGCCGGCCTGCGCATCGCTCGTGCGGCTGCGCAGGCGGGTCTGGCTGACTTCAGCAATTGAGGCGAGCGCTTCGCCGCGAAACCCGAGCGTGCCGACGCGGAAAAGATCCTCCGCATCCCGAATCTTGCTCGTCGCGTGGCTCGCTACCGCCAGCGGCAACTGTTCCGGCTCGATGCCGCAGCCGTTATCGACCACGCGCACCAGATCAACGCCGCCTTTTTCCAACGCCACATCAATCCGCGTGGCGCCGGCGTCCACCGCGTTCTCCACCAGTTCTTTGACGACGCTGGCCGGACGCTCAATCACTTCGCCTGCGGCGATCTTATTGATCACGCTGGCGGACAAAACACGAATTTCAGGCATGCAACGACACAAAGAATGTTCAACCAACTAGTGCGCGACGTGCAAAATTGATTGTTTAGAGTTGGTTTTGGCGGGCAGTGTTCGCTTCGTCATCCTCGCGATATTTTTCGAGTTTGCGGTACAGGGTGCGAGCGCCAATGCCCAGCGCTTTGGCGGTCTCCTCGCGGTTGCCGTGGTGCAGGGCAAGCGTTTGTTCGATGGCCCAACGCTCGATGTCGTCCATCGAGCGGCCGATCAACTCGGTCGGGCCTGCCGGCGGCGCCTCGCCCGCGGTGGAGGCGGGCAACGTGGCCGCTCCTTCGACTTCCATCAATTCGCTCGGCAAATCGTCCTCGTCCAGCACGCCGTCAATGTCGAGCACCACCATCGAGTTGACCATGTTCCGCAGTTCACGCACGTTGCCCGGCCAGTCGTACCCCAGGAATTTGCGGCTCACGCTGGTCGTGAACCCGCGCACCTTCTTGCCGTGTTCGCGGGCCAGGTCTTTGCGAAAGTGGTCCATCAGCGGAATGATGTCGTCCTTGCGTTCGCGAAGCGGCGCAATGTCGAGCGTGACCACCTTCAGGCGGAAGTACAAGTCCTCGCGGAAGGCGCCGTCGCGCACCATGTCTTCCAAGTCGCGGTTGGTGGCCGACACGACACGCACGTTCACCTTGATCGGCGTATTGTCGCCCACACGCGTGATTTCCCGCTGCTCCAAGGCGCGGAGCAATTTGATCTGCGTCGGGGGGGGCATGTCCCCCACTTCATCTAAAAACAACGTGCCGCCGTTGGCGTACTCGAACTTGCCGATGCGATCGGAAACCGCATCGGTAAAGGCGCCCTTCTTATGGCCAAACAATTCGCTTTCGACCAAATGCTCGGCAATCGCGCCCGTGTTGACCGCCACAAAGGGCTTGTTCTTACGCGGACTGTTATGGTGAATGGCCTGGGCGACCAACTCTTTGCCGGTGCCGGTCTCGCCGCGAATCATCACGGTGGCGTCCGTCGGGGCGATGCGTTTGATTCGCTCGATCAGGGTCTTCATCCGCGGACTGCTGTAGATGATTCCCTCGTAGCCGAAGCGCTCATCCAGCCGTTGCCGCAGCTCCAGGTTCTTTTGCTTGAGGCGGACCGCCTCGGCGGCTTTCTCCGTCACGGCGCGCAGGCGCCCGATGTTGAGCGGTTTTTCGAGGAAATTCGCCGCCCCGTATTGCATCGCTTCGACCGCTTTGGGCACGGTGGCGTGGCCGGTCACCATGACCACTTCGCACAAGTCGAGCTTTTGTTTGGCCCGGCGAAGGATCTCCATGCCGTCGATGTCATTCATCACCAAGTCGGTAATGATGATGTCGAAATAACCGTCTTCAAGGCGTTGGGCGCCTTCCGGTCCCGAGGTGGCGGTGGTGCATTCGTACCCGACGCGCTCCAGCGCCTCGGCCATGACCTGCGCATGGTCGCGCTCGTTGTCCACGATTAACACGCGGATCGGTTGACGCTCGGCGGAATCGCGCTCTTCCGGCACATGCTCATTCATGCCCTCCATGATACAAAAAGCCCCCCGCCCAAGACAGGCTTCCTGCGATTTGGCTAACTTTGCATCGCGAGCGTTTGGCGCCGCAAGTCAAAAACTTGCTGCACTCAAAATTTTGTATCGGATGTTACGATTACTGAACGGGAGGCTGTTCCGCCTCCGCGTGCGTCGCCGCGGCTTCGAGGCGCGGGGGGGTGTGGAATTCGAGCGTGAACTTGGTGCCGCGCCCCAAGGCGCTTTGCACGTCGATCCGGCCGCCGTGGGCTTCAATGACGCGGCGTGCGGTGGGCAGGCCGAGTCCCGAACCGCCATGTTTGGTGGAGAAAAACGCCTCGAACATCCGCCGGGCGGTCGTTTCGTCCATGCCGCAGCCGGTATCGATCAAGTCGAGCGCGACGCCGTAGCGGGTGGTGCGCGTGCGGGCGGTGAGCACTCCCCCCTCGGGCATCGCTTCCAGCGAGTTTTTTACCAGATTCACGAGAGCCGCTTGCAGGGTTTCGCCGTCTAATAAAATGCTGGGCAAGTCAGGATCCAGGTAGCGAATGATCTCGACCCCCGCTTCCCGCGCGTACGGTTCGTACAAATCGAGCACGCAATTCATCTGGTCGTTCAAACTGCCTGGCCGCAGATTCAGATTCCGCAACCGGGAGAACCGCAGAAAATCGTTCAGCAAATTTTCCAGTCGGGCGCACTGGTTGCGCACGGTGTCGATGGTGCGCAACGCCCGGCGCGTCTTGCCGTTGCCCCCTTCGGCCGAGAAATCCTCGGCCAGCAAGTCCATGTTCAAGCGGATGGTGGAAAGCGGGTTCTTGATTTCATGCGCCAACGCTCCGGCCAGCTCGGCCAATTCTTGAAACTGCTCGGAAAGCCTTTGGTATTCCGCAGCGGGGACCGTATCGGGGGGCGCCATGGGCCGACTCGCAAAACCGGAAAACGACTGCCGTCATGTTTCCAGCAGTTTAAACGATGCGCGTTTCCTCGCAGTAGGGGCCATGACGCCGCATCGCGCGTGTTGAAAGAGAACCAAACCGGCTCGCCGGTGTCGTGTCAGAGTGGCTCGATGCGCCCGGCGCGCGCTTGACTGCGAGCGCGAGCTGTACAATGGAAGCGACTCCTCTCCTCGATCGTGGCGACGGCGGAGCCGCGTCATTTCACCTCGTTCCCATTTTTCCTGTCAGAAAAGCAGGCTTTCCAGGTCCATTATGTAGGAGCGTCCGGCCGTGTCTTGAGGATGGGGCAGGGCGCACCGCTCGTTTTTCTTCTCCTCCCCACGGAGCCAGAATTGCGGATGGCAAAGGGACACACGCAACGTACGCCCTCACGGAAGGCGACTTCCAATCGCCCCGTGACTTTCACTCGCCCGGTTTCGCGATCTTCGCCGGCCCCCCTTGCTGGCGAATCAAGTTCACGGTCTCGCGCTTGGATTCAGGACGCGGAATGCGCCCAAGTGCTTTCGGTGTTTGTCCATGGGGCCCCCTGCGGCCCCCCCGCGGGCTTGCAGGGCCCGCCGCCTCTCGGCGATGCAGACTGCACTCGTCTTATGCAAGCCCTCGGGCAAGCGGGCCAAGTATCGCCGGAGGTGATGTCCGCGCTCCAGTTGCTGGTCGATGCTCAAGGCCTTCTCGCGCCAGGCGCCCGCCGCAGCCAACTTTTGCGCGCTTTGGAGCGCGGCTGTTTAGGCGCCGCCATCGAATCGCTGCATCGCGATCTTGCGATGCTTGCTTCGCGTGAGTTCACGCCCAGCGACGCCGAGCACTTTGCCGAACGTTTGCGCGCGTGCGAAGTGTTGCTGCACAAGGTTTGGCGCCGCAAAACGGCGTCTTCGGTTCCCGGGCGGCGTCGCGGCCGCGTCTTGCGATCGCTGACTCGCTTCTTGCGGCCGCTGCGCGCCTGGGGACGGCTTCCCGGGCTTGCGCAAGAGCTGGCCAAGTCGGGACACGCCGCCATCGCCAGCCAGTTGCGCGAGGCGTTGCAAGAGTTGACCGTTACCAAGTTGTCGAAAGCGCAACATCGTTTGCTTGTCCGCCTGGACGCCGACCTGACCGATTTGGAAACGTCGCCCCCCTCGGTGGGTGAACTGCTGCGCGCCCTGGACTTGCTGGAGCAATCGCTCAAAGCAGCCGGCCAGGAGTCGCGACTGCTGACCTTGATCGACGAAACCAAGTCCGCGGCGCGGGCCGGCAACTCGGTGGTTGGCGCGGTCGAACACGATGCATGGCATGGACAGTTGCAATCGGCTTTACGCCGTCTTGTCCGAGCGGTGCGTTTGGGACTTCGCCGTAACGACGCGCTTGGCCGAGACGTGCGCCTGAGCCTGCGAATCATTCAGCGTTACTTGAACTATGGCCGCGTGATGGCGCGCGTCCAAGCCGACTTGTCGCGACTCATCGACAGTCCCGCACCGCGGTTACCCCTCGCCGAGCGCCGCCTTACGCAGTTGGAAAACCTCGCGCTGCGTTGGTCGCGGGCCGGGCTGCGCCTCGCTCTAGGCGAACTGCGCGCTGCGGCGCCCTACTTCGCTTCGGGAGCGAGGGACGAGGCGGAGTCGTTGGTTCGCACCTTCCAGCGACTGTTGCTCCAAAATGACGCCGCCGGGCAGTTCGCCGCAATGCAGCAAGCGCTGGAGCAGGTCGCGGCGTGGCCTTTGCTTCCGGTCGGCGGCAAGGCAGTATCGTCGTTCCTGGCGGAGGTCGAACAAACTCCGAAGCGTAAGCAGGGCGCTCCGGACCAAACCGAACCGCTTTCGATGGCGCTCTCGGGCGTGGCTGACCTTGCCGCGTGGATCGTTTCCCTGCGCGCTTTCGTGGAACGCCGAATGCAAGCCTGGCAAGAATCGGGGCGCAACATCCTGGACGAATTGGCCGCCGAGCGGCGTTTTGCAGCGACTTTTGACGATCCCTGTAATGCGGACGACCTGACCGCCTGGCTCCTGGCGCTTCCCGCAGCGGAGCGGGAATATGTGCTGGAAATTCTGCAACTTGGCCCCGTGCGGGCTGAGACGGTCGAGGCCAGCTTGAGCATTGCCGCCGCCGAAGCGCTCGTGCGGCGTTATCCGCGTCCTTCCCTTGAGGACCTGGCCAAGTGCGCCGTCGCGATCGAGTGGTTCAACGCCGAACTTGGCGCCACCCTGCGGCGCGAATTGTTCGAACCGCAGCTTTCCTGGAGCGAGCAAAAGAAGTTTGACGAGCATCGCCAGGCGCTGCAACGCCAGGCGACCACCGTGAGCGGCGGCGCCCGCAAGCGCTTGTTGCGATCGGTGGGTGAGATTGTATCGGCGGATGACGGCGCCTTGGGACCATTCTTTGAGACGCCCGGGGTTTCAGGAGAACGGCTGGAACTTGCCCGGCGCCGCGCTTCGCTGGAACTGTCCCACAGTTTGTGGCGCATGAATGTCGTGCCCGACCGCGACTACCGTTCGTTGATCGACTTGCACTGGAGAAGATCCAAGTCGCGCACTGCTCGTTACGACGCCGATTGCGCGCGGAGGTCCATTGTCGAACTGATGGCCGACCATGCCCGCAAAATGGGATTGGCCGCCGAGGAAGCCGGTGCGGCCATGCCGAGCGTACCCATGCAGGTGTGGGCCGTATGGCGCTACTTGAAGGCGGCCGAGGAAATCTCGGCCCGATGGCGCGAATATGTGCCCTCGGGCGCGCGGCGCCCCAGCACGCGTCCTGCGCCGCAGCGCATCTTGGCGGAAGACCCTTACGAGATGATCGAGTTTGTGACGGTCTTGACCTCCCAGTTCTTTGGCGTGTGGGAAATCATCCCCCAGGCGCGAAGCGATCCAGCGCTCGTCACCGAGGAGGAGTTTCACGCGATTCGCTTGATGGATACCTTGTTGTTCGATCTGTTTGGCGACCTGGGCATGCAATTGCCCTCGGCCACGTACGCCGCCCCCCTGGCCGAGGCCGTAAAACGCGCTTTGGCGGCGATGCGTCCTTTAGCGAACGAAGACCCGGACGTGGGGCAAGCCTGCAACGTGCTGGAGTTGCTGGCGACCTTCCACGCCAATTACCAGCCTTGGGCCGAAACGCTCAAGCTACGCGGCTGGGAAGAGGCTCCGGCCAAGGCCATCGCCCGGTGGCAATCGTTATTGGTCGACATTCATGCGATGGCGCGCCGGATGGTGCGAGCGCCGCGACTCGCCGGACCGTCGGCGCCGGCCTGGCGTCGGCTGCTTGACCTGCTCGACAATCCGCAGGCGTATCGCAAATTGCAACTTGCCCTGCGCGTGGCCATGGAGCGCGACGATCCCGCTTGTCGGCATCTCGTCAGTTCGCCGGCGCTCCTGGCCCAGCATGCGGCGGAGCGCGTTGGTTTGGCGCTGCGCCGCCGTTTGCATCCTCGCTCGGAAGCCGCCATCATTGGCTCCAAACTTCGGCTACGTCGGCAATCGCTTCTCGAATCGGTTGCGGCGGTCGAGCGGTATCGGCCTTTCGGCGAATCGTTGGCGGGGCCGTGCGAACGGTTGCTTGACTTGCACTGGGCCGAAACGCCCGAGGCGGCGCATCGCCAAGCCGCCCTCGACTGCGGCGACGAGATCCAGGCGCGGTGGCAGGAATTGCGTGATGCCGTCGAGTCAGACGGCGCAACCGCGCCGGAGAACCGCCGGGTTGTAGAAACCGCCCGGGCTGCGGCGTACTCCGCGATGGATGTCGTCGAAGGGTTCTTCGAAACGAATCGCGCCAAAGGTCTGCGGACCCTGATTCCCTTGCGGTGGGGCGAACGGCTGACCGATACGTTATCCCGAGTCTAAGGTTCGAGCACGGACAAACGCCCCCCAACTAAGGGGCGTTGTGACGCAAGTTTGTGAGTAATTTTGTCCATGTTCTTAAAAACCGTTAAAAGGAGGGGTGACAACCTAGTCTGGATTTGCGAAAATATGGAAACTTTCGAGTTCTATGGTTCTGAGCCCTCACTCCTTAGCCGGAGTTCTGTCCGGCGCCCCACCTTGTTGCGAGGGTCGCAAGTCCGATGCAAAGAACATTTTTGCTTGCTTGCCTTTTAGGCGTTGCCCTGTGCGTTGGCTGTGGAGATGACTCGGCTTCGCCGAGCAGTTCGGTATCGACGCCCCCTTCAACCACTCCGCCGACCCCGTCGACGGGTTATGATCCCGCGATGGCTCAACAGTACGGCGCTGCGGCCGGCCACGGGCAAATGGGGCATGATCAAGCGAGCGGAAGTTCCGCCGCAATGACATCAAGCGCCGATCCGAACGTGGCGGTGAACAGTTCGAGCAGCGATTCCAGCTCCTCGTCTTCAGCCAGCACTACGGGGCCCAGCGACGGGCAAAGCAGCGCCGCGAGCGCTATGGCGCAAAACTACCCCACTGGTCAACCCGCTGCGCTCGGGCAGTCCTCCGCCGAATCGAGCAGCAGCTCGAGTTCGTATCCCGAAGGCTACACGCCCGCGCCGGGCTCCACCGGTTATCCAACCGCTCCGGGCCACGCTCAGGCGAATAGCGGAACGTCAGGACAATCCAGTGGCGCGTCTGTCGATCCAAGCGGCGCTTCCACGCCATCCTCACCTTATGGTGGAGCCCCGGGGCATGCCCAGGCCAATAGCAATAGTGGGGCTGCAGGGCAGTCAACCAGTGGCGCGTACGTCGATCCGAGCGGCGCTTCCACACCGTCAACGTCGTACAGTGGAGCGCCGGGGCATGCCCAAGCCAATAGCGGGGCTTCTGGACAAACAAACAGCGGGGGATCTGTCGACCCGAGCGGCGCGTCTTCCCAGTCATCTTCCGCATACGCCGGAGCTCCAGGTCATGCGCAGGCAAACAGCGGTTCGTCGGCTCCTGGAGGATATACGCCTCCTCCGGCGAATTCAGGGCAAACGGGAAGCGTGAATCCTAGCGCGTATCCTCAGGGGTATCCACAGCCTAACGCCGGATCGAACGCTCAGGGGAATTCAGGAGATTCTTCCAGCGCGGATGTAGCCTATGCTCAGGGCGAACAGGCTTACTCCGGCGACAGTGGGTCCAGCGCCGATGTGGCGGCCGCTTCGACGAACGCCCCCATGCCCACGGTTTACCCCAACCCAGCCGCCACAGCCGGACAAAGCGCTCCCGTTGGCCAGAGCGCTCCCAGCAGCAGCGCCACGCCCAGCGGATATCCCGGCTACGGGCAATATGGTGCGAGCGGCTCCTCTTCGGGAGAAACGCCCTCGGGCGCGCCAGGCCAATCCGGTCCTCCGTTAGATCCGGAAGTCGCGGCTAACCGGCAAAAAATCGAAGAACTCACCAAGGTCCGTACTTGGACCGACATCACCGGTCAGTTCAAGTTCGAAGGTAAATTCCTTGATTACACGAGTGGTAAGGTCTCTCTGCAACGTTCGAGCACAGGGCAAAACACTCAGCTCGACATGAGTCGACTCAGCGCTCCGGACCAAGAGTTCATTCGCGAAGGGTTGAAGGCGCAGGCCCGCGAAAAGAAGCGTGAAGAGCAAATTCGCGTGCGAAGTCTTCGTCGTCCGCAGCAAGGCGGCACTACGCCTTATAGCAATTAACGCAACCGGCAATTAAACCAACCGGCGTTCAAGTTGCCGCTTACACTTTCCGCGGCGCTCCCTTGGGCGCCGCGTTTTGTTTGGTTATCGCCCTAGCGGCCGATGCCCAAACGGCTCCAGAATTCCGCTATGCTCAACCGACTGGCAAGTTCAACGTTGCAACGCCGCAGTCGTCGAACGTTGAAGCCCCCCTTTTGCGGTTAGATTCGAAATTGGCCGTCTTGTGAAGTGTCGGCAAGAATCACTCCGACGATCTGACCCGCGTGTACGCGTTCTTCTTCGCCCGCGCGCCGCTCACCGAGAACGCCGCTGGCGGGGGCCGATACATCGACGATCACGTCTCCCGCAAGCAACTCCACTACGCGGTCGCCTTCGACGACATTCGCTCCTCGCGCCACTAGCCACACGCTTACAACAACGGGAGTGTCGCCCAAATCCAGATCAGGGACGACAATAGGATGCTCCGTCAGTGGCATGAGTGTCGCCTTGGAATGTCATTCGGGACGCCCAGCGGCCGTACGCGTCACGTCAAGGCGTTCCCCTCGCGGGATCGCCAGCTTCTGGAACGCCATAAGTTGTTTAGTTTGAAACGTTTAGTTTGAAACGTTTGCTTAGTCGATCCATTAACGCCGCGGGCCGGCGTCTGCTGTGGGGTCGTCGGCCGGGGGAGTCCATTCCTTCGCCTCGATCACCTGATTGTCGCCGAAGGTCATCGTCGCGGGGTCGGTGCTATTGTAACGGAACGGGGGCACGCCCGGCGCGCATACGAGTCGATTCTGGCGAACGGTGTCTTTCTCGGCCTTATGAAAGCGAATTGGGCTCATTTCAATGTGATAGATCGTGTTGTTCTCGATCGTGATGAGGGAACTCCCCTCGTCGATGAACATGCCGTTGCTTTCGGCGCGCCCCGCGTTGAGCGGAACGTCGTGAATCCGATTTCCGGAAAGCAGCGTCCCCGGCTGACGGCCAAGCGTGTATATGCCGCCGCCGTCGGAGAGCACCTGCATAACATGGTGGATGTGGTTGTCGCGAACCGTGTTTTCCCGGCATCCGGTGGGCTGCGTATCCCAGCGCCATCCGACCGAAACGCCGGTATAGGGCAAATTACGAATTTCGTTGTTCGCTACGGTAGTGTTGCGAGCAATTCCCACCCACACGCCCACAGCTCCGTAAAACAGTTGGCCGCAGCGTTCGATGGTGCAGTCGCTCACTTCGTTGTCGTGGCACACCAGGTCCGCGCCGTCAGGCCCGGTGCGCGTGATGGTTTCGCCGATCATCACGCCATTCCCGGCGATATCGGTCAAGGTGCAGCCCACCACGCGGTTATTATGGCATTGCCGCCCGAAAGACACCCCCGCTCCGCCGAGATGCTCCCAACGGCAGTTTTCCAGCACGCAGTCTTCCGCCAGTTCGAAAGAAAGCGCGGCCGGGATCATTCCGCGATTGCGCGGGCCGGCGTCGTTGTCGCGCTGTTCGAAAAAGTTGGCTTGCCCTTCGGCATAGCCGCGCCGCGGCGTATTCCAGCGGCAATGCGCGAACGTCAGATCCTTGAATCGCAATCCGCGCACCGGACGGCCGGCTTCTGCGTCGCCTTGCACCGCAATGATCGCTTCGAGCCAAGGCGCCACGACCTGCAAGTCGTCGGGCGACTCGCCTTCGCGGGGAGCGTACCACAATTTGCCTGCGGTGCGGTCCAAAAACCATTCGCCGGGCGCATCGAGATACTCTTTCGCGTTTTCAACAAAGTACCGCGGATGTTGTTCGAAATGGTTGATGCGATAGTGCGGCGCATTCGAGCCGATCGGGTCGTCAAACCTGATCGTTTGAGTCTTCGAGTCGATCGACTTGATACGAATGCGCGACACGGACCAATCGTGCAGAAACACGACTTCCGCCTCGTTCGGCTCGGCCAGCGGTTTCAGGTCGCCGTCGTTGAACGTGAAACTGGTGCGGTTGTCGGGGCCCGCCTCGACGACACGCAAATAATCGGTGTTAGGATGCCGCGCGCGAGGCCGTCGCTCCCCGCCGATAAACAACTCGCGGAAACTCCATCCGGTGGAGGACGCCTCAGGCACGTCGGCCACCAGGAATCCGTTCTCTTTACGCCAACCGGTGATTGCGCGGCCTCCGCTGATCGTCACCTTCTCGCCCGGCGCCGCGGCGTACGTGATTGCCCCCTTCTCTTTGGCGGAATCCTGCGGCGTGAAGTGCAACGGTTCATCGAGCATGTACGTACCGCCGTGCAGTATGACGGTCACTTCGCCGGATTGAGCCCGGGCTAATTCCCGCGCTTGGGCGATCGTGCGCACCGGCCGGTCGCTGGCGCCGGAATTCTGGTCGTTCCCTTCGAGAGAAACGTGCACCTCGGCCAGCGCCGGCGCAACCGACATCAAGGCGACAAAGAACACAAGTTCGAACGTACGGCACATCATGACGTTCTCCTGGTTGACGGCCTGAGCGTGCGTCACGGGAGCCGCTACGAAAAGCGCAGCGACGGGGAACCGCCTTCGGACGGCGTCCCAGCCCGGTCGCGGTCGCCACAAGCCGAGGGATGCTGTGCTTGCCGATCCTCCTCACTTGGTATGTTCGAGCGCGAACGTCAGCACGTCCGCAGCTTCTTCGATGATTTTGGCGGTAGGCTTGCCGGCGCCGTGGCCCGCGCGCGTTTCGATGCGAATCAACACGGGCGCCTCGCCAGCGTGTGCTTGTTGGAGCGCGGCCGCGAACTTAAAGCTATGCGCCGGCACGACACGGTCATCATGGTCGCCCGTGGTGATGAGCGTGGCGGGGTAGTTCACGCCCGGCTTCAAGTTGTGCAGGGGCGAATACTTCAGCAAGATGGGAAACTCTTCGGCATTGTCCGAGGAGCCGTACTCGCTTACCCACGCCCAACCGATGGTGAATTTGTGAAAGCGGAGCATGTCCATCACACTGACCGCAGGCAACGCACACGCGAACAAGTCGGGGCGTTGCGTCATCGCGGCGCCAACCAGCAAACCGCCATTGCTGCCGCCGCGAATGGCCAAATGCTCCGGCTTGGTATACCCCTGTTCGATGAGCCACTCGGCGGCGGCCAGGAAGTCGTCGAACACGTTTTGCTTCAAGTGTTTCATCCCGGCTTCGTGCCAGGCGCGGCCGTATTCGCCGCCGCCGCGCAAATTGGCGGTGGCGTACACTCCGCCATTTTCCAGCCATACCACATTCGAGACGGAAAAGCCGGGCGTTTGTGAAATGTTAAACCCGCCGTAGCCGTACAAAATCGTCGGGTTGCCGCCGTCAAGCTTGAGGCCCTTGCGCGCCGTGATGAACATCGGCACGCGTGTGCCGTCTTTGCTCGTGTAAAACACTTGGCGCGTTTCAAACTGGTCGGGGTCAAAATCGACGTTCGGTTCGCGGTACAGGGCGCGCTCGCCGGTCTCCACGTTGTAGCGATAGATCGTGGCGGGAGTGGTGTAGTTGGTGAAATAAAAGAACGTTTCGGGATCGTCGCGGCGTCCGCCGAAACCGCCGGCCGATCCAATGGCGGGCAATGCGACGTCGCGCACATGGCGACCTTGAAGATCAAACACCTGGATTTGCGATTGGGCGTCCTTCAGATACAGCGCACAGAAGTAGTCGCTGACCAGCCCTACGCCTTCCAGGACCGAATCGGCCTCGGGAATCAACTCGCGCCATTTCGACCGGTCAGGCTGCGTAATGTCGACTGCCGTCACGCGGCGCAGCGGCGCATCGAGGTCGGTCACAATATAAAACACGCTGCCGTCATTTCCGAGGAAGCCGTACTCGGCGTCAAAGCCGGAAATCAGCTCGACCACCGGCGCGTCGGCCTGTTGCAAGTCTTTGTAGAACAGTTGATTCTTGCGTTCCGTGCCGCGCCATACCGAGATGATCAAGTAGCGGCCATCCTCGGTCACTTCGCCGTCGAAGCCCCACTCTTTTTCATCCGGGCGTTCGTAGACGAGCGTGTCTTCCGACTGGGCATCGCCCAACTTGTGAAAGAACAATTTCTGATAGTAGTTGGCGCCGGTTAGTTTTTCGCCTTCTTTCGGCGCATCGTACCGGCTGTAGTAAAAGCCGCTGCCGTCGGGCAGCCAGGAGACGCCGGAGAACTTGATCCATTGCAGGTGGTCCTCGCGCGGTTGGCCCGTTTCAACATCGAGCACTTTCCATTCGCGCCAGTCGGAACCGCCATGCCCCAGACCGTAGGCAAGCCAGCGACCGTCCTCACTAACACGCCAACCGGCCAAGGAAACTGTGCCATCTTCCGATAACTTGTTGGGATCAAGCAATTCGCGCGGCTTACCATCAAGGCCTTCCGAGACATACAACACGCTTTGGTTCTGAAGTCCATCATTGCGCGTATAGAAGTACCGCTGGCCACGACGCCGCGGCAGACCGTAACGTTCGTAGTTCCACAACTCGGTCAAACGCTTCTGCAGACGTTCCCGATGGGGCAGTCGCTCGAGATAGCCGAAGGTGACTTCATTTTGCGCCGCCACCCAGGCGCTCGTTTCCTCAGAGTCGGGGTCTTCCAGCCAGCGATACGGGTCGGCAACCTTCTGCCCGTGGTACTCGTCCACATGTTCCACGGTCTTCGTAACGGGATAACGCAGTTTCTCATCCTCCTTCAAGGGTGCAGATTCGACCGATTGCGCCAACGCGACGCAGGGCAACCCCGCCCTCAGGGCCCATCCTGCGGTAAGGAACATCAACGCACAGCCCAAAGACTTTGCCGCCGAGCGAAACAAACGTGGGGAAGTCATGCGAATAGGCGGGGTGCAAGGTGGTAGGAGACGCAGTCCGGCCGCGTCCTTGTTCCGATTGTAATCGTCCGACAGGAGAAAGAAACCTAGCCATACCCCTGGCGGAACCCGCGCGCCCGTGCGCCGCCTCACCGCTGCGCATGGGCGAATGGCGCGGTAAGATAACGGCTGGTTGTACGCCGTCGCTTTCTTCGCCTTCCTCCTGCTGGAGTTCCATGCGCGTCTTCGCCGTTACTCGCCCGGACTTGCCGCCGTACCTCATGCCGGACCGCTTTCGGCTGGATGTGGCGTATTTTATGACTCCGGGCGATCATGCCGGAGCGCCGACCTTGGGGCCCAATGAATACTGGGTGCGAGAACAGGACGCCCGGCAGTGGTTGGAGAATTTGGCCGTGTCGGTCGTCTCGCCGCTCGACGCACAGCATGCCGCCGAGTTCGAGTTGACCGAAGAACAGGAAGCCTGGTTGCAGTGGATGCTGGACAACCACATCGAACACATCCGAGTCGCTCCCTGACTTCTGAGCCGGTAAACACGCAAAGGGACGAAAACCCAGCTTTTTGGCTTCTTCCAAGAAAATTCCCCAGCGCCGCCTTGCATCAATTAGAATTTCTACGTGTGGCGCGCCGCTTGCGTCCTTAGTGGCGTTCTTCCTGGTTTGACTTGTCAGACCACTATCATGTGTCAAGGGAGAACGCATCGAGAGATGGATCGCCGTAACGCCTTATCGTTCAGGAGCGCACGTTGATTCACTCTCACGTCGCCAATTCGCGCGCCAGCGCGCCGAGTCCAACCGAGGAGCTACGAGCGCGGTATGCCGCCGTTCGGCAGGCCAGCGCGTCGTTTTGCACTCCTTTGACCGATGAAGATTGCGTGATCCAGTCGATGCCCGACGCCAGCCCCATTCGCTGGCACCTGGCGCATACGACTTGGTTCTTTGAGACCTTTGTTCTGTCGCGCGCCATCGAAAACTATCAGCCCGTCAACGCGGCTTTTGAGTATCTTTTTAACTCGTATTACAACCAGGTAGGTCGACAATTTCCCCGTGCGCGCCGCGGTTTGCTTTCTCGTCCGACGATGTCCGAGGTGTGGCGGTATCGCCGCGAAGTGGATTATCGAATGGAGCAGCTGCTTGCCCGACCCGAGGAACTTCCCGAAGAATTGCTCTCGGTGGTGGAGTTGGGTTTGCAGCATGAGCAGCAACACCAAGAGTTGATGCACACCGACCTCAAACATTTGCTGGCGTGCAATCCGTTATATCCAGCGTATCGTCCAGGCACGCAGGAAACGCATAGTTCAACGAGTGCGCTGGAATGGGTCGCTTTTGATGAAGGCGTGTATCATATCGGGCATGAGGGTCTTGGCTTTGCGTTTGATAACGAAGGCCCGCGCCATCGTGTATGGCTCAATGCGTTTGAACTTGCGAGCCGACCCGTTACGAACGCCGAGTTTCTCGATTTCATCGAAGCCGGGGGTTACCGTCGTCCTGAATTCTGGCTTTCGCTCGGCTGGCAAACGGTTCAGGCCGAAGGCTGGCAAGCGCCGCTTTACTGGCTGTGTGATGCTTCCGGGGGTTGGCAAGAGTTTACCCTCGCGGGGCTTCGTCCGCTTGTTCCGCACGCGCCGGTTTGTCACCTGAGTTATTTCGAGGCGGATGCGTATGCTCGCTGGAGCGGAGCGCGTTTGCCAACCGAGGCGGAATGGGAAGTCGCCGCCGCAGACTGGCTTGCCGAAGCCGGTGCGATCTCCGGGAATTTCGTCGAAAGCGGGCAGTTGCAACCAACGCCAGCGAAAGACGCCAAGTGTTCGCATCGCCTCCAGCAACTTTTGGGCGACGTGTGGGAGTGGACGGCAAGCTCTTATGCACCCTACCCGGGCTATGCTCCGCCGCCGGGAGCGCTGGGCGAGTACAACGGCAAGTTCATGTGCAATCAGTATGTCCTGCGCGGCGGCTCCTGCGTGACGCCTGAGTCGCACGTGCGAATTACTTATCGCAACTTTTTTCCACCCGATGCGCGTTGGCAGTTCACGGGCGTGCGGTTAGCGCGTTAGCTCTGTGACAAGACCTCCAAGTTCATACGTTACGTTTCAAACGATTCCGACTTCAACCTCGCTAGTGACGCTCCATGACTCGCTCCGCTGCTATTATCCTGCACGATTACGAGCCCTCGACGAACGTTTTTCTCGATGATGTCTGGGCGGGACTGTCGCAACCGGCCAAACGTTTGCCGTCGAAGTATTTTTATGATCAGCAGGGCTGCATGCTGTTCGACGCAATTTGCGAACTCGACGAGTATTACGTCACTCGCACCGAACTGGCCATTATGCGCCGCGAGGCGCTCGATATTTCTGCGCGTATTGGCCCGCGAGCCGAGATTGTCGAGTTTGGCAGCGGCAGCAGCATCAAAACGCGCTTGCTGCTCGACGGTCTGCGCCAGCCGACGGCGTACATTCCCATCGATATCGCACGCGGACATCTTGCCGCCACGGCGGCGCAACTACGTGTGCGCTACCCGAATCTGGAGGTGGCGCCGCTGTGCGCCGACTTTAGCGAGTGGTTCGAGCCGCCGGAGTGTAATGGCGCGGCGCAACGACGCGTGGTGTACTTCCCCGGTTCAACGCTTGGCAACTTCGAACCCGACGACGCCGATACGCTCTTGGCCCGTATGGCCGCGATGGCGGGTCCCGGCGGCGGTTTGCTGATTGGTATTGATTTGCACAAGGACCAGCGCACGCTTGAAGCCGCGTATAACGACGCACGCGGCGTGACCGCCCAGTTCAACCTCAACTTGCTGGCGCGGATCAATCGTGAACTGCAAGGCGACTTCCGCCTCAATCAATTTGAACACGTGGCGATCTACAACGACACGGCGCGACGCATCGAAATGCACCTCATCAGCCGGCGCCCGCAAACGGTACGCGTGGCCGGCCGCGAATTCCATTTTGCGCGCGGCGAAGCGATATGCACCGAATACTCGTATAAGTACGATCGCGGGGAGTTCCGTCGCCAGGCGCATCGCGCGGGATTCCGCCACGTCCAAACTTGGACCGACGACCGCGAACGTTTCGCCGTGATGTACTTTGAGACGATCGGCTAACGGGAAACGGAACGCTGAGAACACGGCAGTTACCCAGCGTTCGCCAATCAGGGTAGAATCGCAATCGTTCAACTCGGCTTGGCGATTGGGAACACCCTGAATGGCAAAGACGTACTCCTTAGGTCGATTTCTCTCGTTTGGCGTTCTGCTTGCGACCGCTGGGGCCGCGACATTTGGCGCTGCGATCACACTTGGCGAAGAGCGCGTGCTCGATCCGTCGGGCGTAGAGTTCTTCGAGCGCAAGATTCGTCCCGTGCTCGTCGAACATTGCTATTCGTGTCACTCAAGCGACGCGGAGACGATTCAAGGCGGCCTGAAACTGGATACCCGCGCTAACCTGCGGCAAGGCGGCGACAGCGGCGCCGCAGTCGTGCCGGGAAGTCCCGAGGAAAGCCTGTTGCTTTCCGCGCTGCGGTATGAATCGCTCGAGATGCCGCCCAAAGGCAAACTTCCCGAAAGTGTTGCCGCCGACTTCGCGATGTGGATCGCCCAAGGAGCGCCCGATCCGCGTGACAACGAACCGCAACCAGGAGCGCCCAAGCCCACTTTAGGCGCAGCCGGCGGAACGTCGGCGAGTTGGGCTTTCCAGCCGCTTCGCCGGCCTGCGCTGCCCGTGGTGAAGGACAACCAGTGGCCCGCTTCGCCGGTCGATTACTTTCTTTTGGCGCAATTGGAAGCCGCAGGTCTGTCGCCCGCGCCCGAGGCGGACCGCCGAACGCTTTTGCGGCGCGTGTATTACGACCTCATCGGGCTTCCGCCCACATGGGAGGAAGTTCAAGCGTTTGAGCACGATCTTGCGCCCGATGCTTATGAGCGCGTCGTGGACCAACTCCTCGCGTCGCCGCAATATGGCGAGCGTTGGGGCCGGCACTGGCTCGACGTGGCCCGCTACGCCGATACGAAAGACCTGGTGTTGGTGTACGGGCAAGACGCGATTCGTCCCTACGCCTATACCTACCGAGACTACGTGATCCGCGCTTGGAATGAGGACACGCCCTACGACCGGTTCGTTCACGAACAACTCGCCGCCGAGCAGATGGATCCGCCGGTCGAACCGTGGCGCCTCGGCGCGATGGGTTTTCTGACGCTCGGCCGGCTATTCGACAACAACCCGCCAGACATCTACGACGATCAAATTGACACGGTCACCCGCGGATTTCTGGGGTTAACCGTAGCGTGCGCGCGGTGCCACGATCACAAGTACGACCCCGTGCCGACGGAGGATTACTATTCGCTGTACGGCGTGTTCGCCAATAGTCAGCGACCGGTCGAAGCACCCCGGATTGATGAGACCCTCAGCCTTGCCGCCAGCGAGTTCGAGGCCAAAGCAGCGCCCAAACGGGCCGCCGTGCGACAAATCGTGAACGAAAAGTACCAACAAATCACCGCGACGGCGCGCCAACGCACAGCGGACTATTTGCTCAAGATTGCAACGCAGCGGCCTGATCCGCTGGAGAACGCCGTATTCTTCTTGTCGCTTTCGCCCGAGGACTTAAAACCGCAGTTCCTGGCGAGTTGGCGGCGCTATTTAAGCCGCCGCGCCACGGACGACGACCCCGTGTTCGGGCTGTGGCGCGCTTTGCTCGCCTTACCGGAAGATCGCTTTCACGGCGAGGCGCCGCAGGTCGTGGAACACTGGCTGGCGAAGGTCCCCGGCATTGCACCGGGACAATGCAATCCGCGACTTCGCCAAGCCTTGCTTCATGCGAAACTTGCGACGCGCGCCGACGTGGCCGCATTCTACGGCCAAGTGTTAACTCAAGCTTTAGAGACTTCCAGCGAAGACGATCCCAACGCGGCAGACGACCCTGCTCGCGCCCAATTGGCGGATGTGCTGACAGGCCCCGAAGGGCCTGTCGCGTTCCCCAAAAGCCATACCTACCTTTACATGGCGCGGGTGGAACGATCCAACTATGAAAGCCAATTGCAGGAGCTGGACAAACTCGCGGTGCAAGACGCCAACGCCCCGCCGCGCGCGATGACGTTAGAAGACTCGGAACAGATTCGCGAACCTCACGTGTTTGTGCGCGGCAACCCGCGGCAACTTGGCGCACCGGTCCCACGCAGATTCCTGCAAGTGCTGTCGTCGGGTGAGCGGAAATCATTTACCCACGGCTCCGGGCGGCTGGAACTCGCACAGGCGATCACCTCGCCAAACAACCTGCTGACGGCGCGCGTCATGGTGAACCGCGTTTGGATGCATCACTTTGGCGAACCGTTGGTCGCTACGCCCAGCGACTTTGGCGCGCGGAGCGATCCGCCGACGCATCCCGAACTGCTGGACTACCTGGCTTGGACGTTCCAGTACGAAGGCTGGTCGCTCAAGAAGCTCCATCGCTTGATGGTGTTATCGCGCGCTTATCGTCAAACGTCGCGCAGCGAACCCTCGACGGAACTTCCCGATGCTGCCGACATTTGCAAGGACGGTGCATCGCCCGCGGCGCCGCCGGACCCGCAAAACCGGCTGTTGAGTCGCTTCCCTCGCCGACGCTTAGAATTCGAGGCGATGCGCGATACGTTCTTGTTTCTTTCCGGGCGACTCGATCTTACCTTATATGGACGCCCCATCGACGTGGCGGGCGACGCGCATAACCGGCGTCGAACGATTTACGGGTTGGTCGATCGGCAAAATTTGCCGGGCCTGTACCGGGCCTTTGACTTCGCTAGTCCCGATCAATCGGCTGACCGTCGCCCGAACACCACGACGCCGCAACAAGCGCTGTTTGGCATGAACTCGTTGTTTCTTATCGAACAGGCCAAAGCACTGGCAAGCCGTCCCGAGACGTATGTCGCCCCGAACGACGCAGGGCGAGTACGCGGACTCTACCGACTTGTGCTGGCGCGGGAGCCTTCCGAAACGGAAATCTCGGCGGGACTACGCTTCATCCAAGCAGCGGAAGACGACGCGACGAATTCAGTACTCACCCCCTGGGAGCAGTACGCGCAAGTCTTGTTACTCACGAACGAAGTGATTTTCGTCGACTGAACAGGTCGGCTCCGCTTTGCTGCCATGCGGCCTGGTTTCCCTTAATTTATGAGGGAAATCCTGGCCATTCTTGAGAAGGGCCGCGACGCCCAATCCATCAAAAGTGAATCATTGATCAAGAATTGATCGAACATATCGTAATATCGCAACGTATTTGAGTTATAATACGGCCCAGTGACGTCGGTCGCCAGCGGACAATAACCCTATGCGGGAGTGGTTCCATGTTTCTCAAACAGTATTACCTGGGTTGCCTTTCGCACGCGTCGTACCTGATTGCCGATGAAAAGACTCATACGGCCGCGGTCGTCGATCCGCAACGTGACATCGACCAATACCTGACCGACGCACAAGTCGGGGGATATCAGATCAAGCATGTCTTTCTGACCCATTTTCACGCGGACTTCCTGGCGGGGCATATCGAACTGCGCGACCGGCTGGGTGCGAAGATTTATCTTGGTCAGCGAGCGGAAGCGGAGTTCGATTTTGTGAAACTCAAGGATGGCGATCGAATCGAATTCGGCGAGGTTCGTCTGGAAGCGCTCGAAACGCCCGGACATACTCCCGAGGGGATTTCGCTTCTCGTCTACGATCTGGCGAAGAACCCAAGCCAGCCGCGCGCCGTGCTCACCGGCGACACGCTGTTCATTGGCGATGTGGGCCGGCCCGACTTGCTCGCGTCGATCGGCGTGACGGCGGACGAGTTGGCCGAAATGCTCTATCACTCGCTGCACGACAAACTCCTGAAGCTGCCCGACGAGACGATCGTCTACCCAGCCCATGGCGCCGGGTCTATGTGTGGGAAGCACTTGAGCAGTGAAACGAGTTCGACGATTGGCGTACAACGGAAATACAACTACGCCTTGCAGCCGATGAGCCTGGAGGAATTCAAACAGATCGTCACGGCCGATCAGCCCGAAGCGCCCGATTACTTCGTGCATGACGCGATCTTGAATCGCAAAGAACGAGCCACTTTAGAATCGACTCTCCAGAAGGCGTTGCGGCCCCTGAAGGTGGACGAAGTTCTCGAACTTCAAAAGACCGAGGCGCAGGTCGTCGACGTGCGTTCGGCGATCGATTACGAAGGCGCCCATTTGAACGGCAGCTTGAATGTCGGGCTCGCGGGCAAGTACGCCACATGGGCGGGCACTGTGCTCGACAAGGAGCGTCCCATCGTCCTGATTGCCGAGCCGGGCAATCAAACCGAAGCGGCCATGCGTTTGGGCCGAATCGGTTATGACCACGTCGTCGGTTACTTGGACGGCGGTCCGGCAGCGCTGGAGCATCGGCCCGAGTTGATTCGTCGCACCGAGCGAGTGACTGCCGCGACGCTCGCCGAGCAACTGAGCGGCGACGAACCGCCTGTGATCCTCGACGTACGCACCGAGAACGAGCGGCAAACCGGGTCCATCGCGGGCAGTCTGAGTATTCCGCTCAATCGCCTCAGCGAACGCATGGAGAAGCTGCCGCACGATCGTCCGTTGGTCGTGCACTGCGCCGGCGGGTATCGCTCGGCCATCGCCGCCAGTTTGTTGGAGCGCGGCGGATTCTCCAACGTGGTCGATCTCGTCGGCGGCTATGCCGCCTGGGAGAAGGCCGTTCAGCAAACCGGCGCCTGAGATGCTATCGCGCGCGGGACGAGATCCGCAGAAGTTCCCTGGACTCGCTCCGTCGCATGGCGGTGAACCACTACGCATTTTGGCTTCCGGCGAATCGTGACTGGCCTCAGGTGCACCGATGGAGTTGCTGAGCGTTATCTTTGGAACACTGGTTGGGTTCTCGCTCGGACTCACCGGCGGCGGCGGCGCGATCTTCGCCGTGCCGCTCCTGGTGTACGGACTTGGCCTTTCGGCGCGCGAAGCCGTGGGCGCTTCGCTCGTCACAGTTGGAGCCACCTCGGCGATTGGTTTCCTGCAGCGCTGGCGCGTACGCATGGTGGAGTTTCCCACGGGGCTGTTGTTCGCCCTCGCCGGGATGTTCGGCGCGCCGCTGGGCGCCTGGATGGCGAAGCAAATCCCTGGCCCCGTGCTCTTGGGGCTATTTGCCGTGTTGATGGTGGTGGTTGCGGTGCGCATGTTTCGCAAGGCCAGCGACTCGGCGGCTCGTTTGCCGATTATTTACACGGCCGACGACAATGCGGGCCCCACTTGCCGGCGCGATCCCGAAGGTGTGCTGCGGCTTACGTCGCCGTGCGCTCTGTTGTTGTCGGTCGTGGGCCTTTGCACCGGCGTGTTGTCGGGACTTTTTGGCGTAGGGGGCGGGTTCATTATCGTCCCCGCCTTGGTGTTCTTCAGCGGCATGGGCATGCAGCGGGCGATCGGCACATCGCTGTTGGTCATCACGCTTGTGAGCCTCTCGGGCACGGTCAGTCATTGGAGTTCAGGCCAGCCTCTGCCATGGAACACCATCGCATGGTTCTCTGCCGGCGGCATTGCCGGGTTGCTGGCCGGATCGGCCCTTTCGCGTCAATTGGCGGGACCGACGCTCCAGCGTCTTTTCGCGGGAGCAATCGTCGCGGTTGCTCTGTTCGTCATGTTTCGCACCTTCCTGGCTTAGGAGAATTCCATGCGATGGCTCGCTTGGTTCCTCGTGGTTTTGCTGAGCACTTCGTCGTTTGGCGCCGAAGCGAACAACGCGCCGTTGGCGTTTCCGCGAATCAAGGAGTATGGCGGAGTCGTCGCCTTGCCCCACTCCGCCGAACCGCCGCGCGCCGGCGCAAAAGTGGTGTTCGATATCACCAGCGAAAGCCCGCCGAAGGATGTTCATTCGGGGCTGGAGCGCGTCGCGCGATATCTCAACTTGCATGCCTTGGCGGGGCATGGCGCCGACGACCTTCGTTTGGCGCTCGTTCTCCACGGCGCCGCCACGAAGATCGCTCTGCGCGACGAAGCCTACGCGCAACACACCGACGTCCCGCATAACCCGAACCACAAACTACTCAAACGACTCAAGGCGGCGGGCGTGGAAGTGTTCGTTTGCGGGCAATCGCTCGCGCGGAACCAATACGCGGTCGAGGATGTGGCGCCCGATGTATCGGTAGCCGTCTCGGCCATGACCGTGGTGGTGAACAAACAGCTCGATGGTTATGCGTATCTCCCCGTTCACTAGCAAAATCGTTTCCCGAAAGGCGCGTTCTATGACCAGGTTCTGCCGTACCCCGTCAGTCGTCATGTTTACGGGATTCCTCCTCGTGACCACGGTCGCCATGGCTCAACGCGGCCGTGGCCCGATGGGCCCAGGCCGCGGACCCATGGGAGCTGGTCGCAACGCCGATCCCGTGTTTGCCGCAGATCGTGCGGATTATCAGTTTTTGCTGCAACACCGGGCTGATATTCGTCGCACCGTAACGAAGATCGACAACGGCGTCGAAACGCTCACCGAGTCCGACAAGCCGGAGGTCGCCGCGATTCTTCAAGAGCATGTGCCTGCGATGGCGCGCCGCGTGAAAGAAATCGACCCGATCCACCTGCGCGACCCGCTCTTTGCCGAGGTGTTCCGCCACGCCACAAAGATCGAAATGACCTATGAAAACACGAATGCCGGGGTACGAGTGAAAGAGACTTCGGCCGATCCGTATGTGGCCCGACTGATTCAATCGCATGCGGAGGTCGTGTCGCTATTCCTCAAAAATGGTCCTGCGGAAGTTCACAAGAACCATCCTCTTCCCCCCAAACCGTAACGGCGATTCCATGCGGCGCAAAACAAAAGATCACTATCAAGTGCTTATCGCTGGCGGCGGTGCTGCCGGCATTACCGTGGCCGCTCAATTACGGCGCAAACTGCGTCCGTTCGATGTGGCCATCGTCGAGCCGTCCGACAAACATTACTACCAGCCGTTATGGACGCTTGTTGGCGCGGGCGTTTTTCCCAAACAGCTGAGCGAACGTCAAGAGTCGGCGTTTATTCCTAAAGGCGCCGACTGGATTCAAGACGCCGTAGCGGAGTTCAGGCCGCAAGAGAACTGCGTCGTCACGCGCGAAGGACGGCGAATTGGGTACGACTTCCTCGTCGTCGCGCTGGGCATCCAGCTCGACTGGGATAAGATTCCCGGGCTCCAAGAGAACCTGGGACGTAACGGCGTGTGCAGCAACTATTCGTATCAGTCGGTCGACTACACCTGGGAATGCGTTCGGAACTTTGCAGGGGGCACGGCGCTGTTTACCATGCCCGACACGCCGGTCAAATGCGGCGGGGCGCCCCAAAAGATTATGTACCTGGCCGAAGATCACTTCCGCCGCGCGGGGGTGCGCGATCGAAGCCGCATCGTGTTCGCATCGGCTCAGGGCTCGCTATTCGCCGTCGAAAAATACCGCAAAACGTTGGAGAAAGTCGCCGCACGTAAGGAAATCGACACTCGCTTTCGGCTGAACCTGATTGAACTCAAGGCCGAGTCCAAGGAGGCGGTGTTCCGGCAACTCGATACGGACGAGCGCATTACCATTCCTTACGACATGATTCACGTGACGCCGCCCATGAGCGCGCCGGACGTGATCAAACAAAGCCCGCTTGCCAACGCCCAGGGCTGGGTCGAGGTCGATAAGTTCACGCTCCAGCACCCGCGATACGACAACGTCTTTCCCATCGGAGACGCCAGCGGACTGCCCACGTCGAAAACCGCCGCGGCCATTCGCAAACAAGCGCCGGTGCTGGTGAAGAACCTGATTTCCGCAATTCGCGGCGAACCCCTGGAGGCCGCTTACCAGGGATACACCTCGTGTCCGCTCGTTACAGGTTATGGCCGCCTGGTGTTGGCCGAGTTCGACTACGAGGGACGCCCTCAGGAGACGTTCCCGGTCGATCAATCCAAAGAACGCCTCAGTATGTACTTGTTTAAAGCCTACGCCCTGCCGCGATTGTACTGGGACGGCATGCTTCGCGGCCGGGCGTAACTGCGGCTGGTTTACTTTGCCGTGCGACGATTCGATTGGGCCTCCTTCGCAGCCGGTTCCGAGGCGGACTGGGCGGCTGGCGTCGGCGTGAACAGTTCAAGGCTCGCGGTGAACTGGGCGTCGGCGCCGGCGAACCGCGTCGCCATATCGGTCTCCATCGTGAACACGTACGAGACGCGGCGCCCGTCGTCGTTCGAAACGTGATAGTAAATCCAATGAATCGGCAATTCCGACGCCTCACCCGCGACGGTAACGCGCATCACCCGCAAACCTGAATCGGTGGTGGTTTGCGTGGCCTCAACAAACTGCCCGAAGTTTTCCGCGAGGGCTTTCTTAATGTCTTGTTGAAACTCTTCGAGTTGAAGTTGCCGTCCTGACGCCAAAGGAGGCAGCGACGACACGTTGCATTGCGCCACCACGTCGCCTGCGTCAATGAAACGAAGTACGGCCACTTCATTGCGGTCCATAATGACGCGCCAGCGCGGATCGAGCAGGAAGCGCACGCCATGCTCCACAGATTCATACTGCAAAGGCGGCGCTACGCCCACCCCCTTCGCGATGCTCGCCACGACCGCTTCGGTCAACTGCTCCGAGGCGGCCAACGGCGTCAAGGTCATGGTCAACCGCGCCGTCACATCGAACCCTGGCTCGGCTTGGCCTATGGCTCGGCTCTCTTTCAGCGCCATCGCCATGGAAGTGAATCGTCGCTCGGTAAGATGAAACGCGTATTTGGCCGAAAGTTCGATTTCGCTGCCAACACCTTCGACCGCGCCGCTTACTTTGCCCGCCATTTCGACAACCGCGCGGCCGTCTTTGACTTCCGCCAGCTTGCATTCGACTTTTGAATTGCTCAGCGCATCTAACACCAGAAAGGGGGCAAGCGTGGCTTCGTCCGGCGCCCATGTATCGCCCACTTTCACGGGCTGGGCAGGTAACAAACCTGGAAGCAACACGCTACTACCATGCAGTTCGATCAATTCGGCCTCATCGCGTAAGAGCGGCCCGCCGGGCGACCAAAAACGAGGCCCGTCTTGATCCATTTTCATCCCCACCAGGGCGCGTGCATGGTCCAAAGTGGGTTTATGGGTGTTCTTATCTAGGGAGATTTCCGCCTCCGCCGTGTGATAATAGCGAGAGGCCCACAACGTGGGGTCGGTCTCCACCCGTTCGTCATACTGAAAATTGCCAGACACTTTTAGCGGAACCTGCCGTTCTTTTCGGTCAGACCCAAGGAGTTTGAGTTTTCCCTCAACCTGGAGAGTGACTTTCACACGCTGGCTGGGCTTCGCGGCTAAACTGAGATCATATTCCCGGCTTTCCGAGGCGCCGTAGGTTGGCAAGACCCAAGTGACGGCTACAAAGGCACATAGGAACGAAATTCGCCCCCCAAACCGCGGCAATGAAATATTCATTCCGACCTCGAAAATCAGACCAAGAAAGGAGCGCGCCCACCGAATTACATTTGGCTCGGTTGCGATGGTCGCCAATTGCGACATTGCACAACCGTTCTAGTCGGTAAATCGTCCAGATTGGTAGCTGCCGTTCAATGGAAAGGGGCGAAACCCCCACCCCCTTGTTGGGTGTGCGGTGGTTTTGAGCGTGAGCTGAGGAAACTTCGTTCAGCCTTTGCTCGTCGTATCGTTGCCGGCAGGCTCCGCGTAAGTGCTTGACATTGCTCATCTTCTGGTACGATATGCGCTAGCAAGAGGATGAAAACCGTTAAATTGTGCGATTCAGCGCGAACCTCAATCACGCGAGAGTCGCCTAAATGAGAAGAGATACTACCGACGCCAAAATATTGGCACTAAATTTGCATTTACCTGGGCGGCCTATTTTTGGCGTCTTTTTTGTCCTGAATCCGGAGAGAACTCTGAGAGAACGCTTCGCGTAAAGCTAACAAAGCCAGCATTTGTTCACTTGCCCCCAGCGGGTGAGCGGCGTAGGAAGCCGCTCTGTGTGGAAGGGATCATTCGGGCGGCGACAGCCGCAGGGAATTCGAGATGATCCACATTGGCGCCTGGGCCAAGAATTCGGCCTCGTAGGCCCAAGGGAAAGGTTTTTCGATGCATACGGATTATCGCAGTCCGCTCATCAAACAACTTCGCGATCAGCAGATCAAGCTGGCGCCGCGCGACAAACGGATTGAGCAAACGCGTCGTACCGAAGCTCTGCTGGCGGAACTCGATCCGAACCAGCGCTACAGCTATGAATACATCTGGTATCGCGTGACGGACTATCGTCCCGACACCACCTCCGGCATTACGCTCACGGGAAAAGACGCGCACCACGACTTGCGCCTTCTCGTGGAAGATGTAAGCGATTCTGTCGACTTACAACTCGAGGAAGCCGCCGAACCCGTCCTGACCGTCGAAGAGCTAAGCAAACGTTTTAATGTTTCAACGAAAACCATTTCCCGCTGGCGTCAGCAAGGTTTGATCAGTCGGCGTTTTGTCATGGATGGACGCAAACGCGTTGGTTTTTTGTTGAGCAGCGTCGAACGTTTTGTGGCTGAGAACCACGATCGCGTTCAGCGGGGCGAACGGTTCAGTCAGTTAACTGAGGACGAACGTGGAGAAATCATCGAACGCGCCCGTAGATTGTCGCGCGCCGGGGGGTGCCCTGCCGAGGTGACGCGACGCATTGCGAAGTACATGGACCGCAGCGTCGAAACGATCCGGTATACTCTCAAGCAATTTGACGAGAAGCATCCCGAACTAGCGATCTTCCCTGATCGCAATGGGCCGCTTTCTGAAGACGCCAAGCGGCAAATGTACCAGCGCTATCGTCGCGGCATCACGGTGGAGTCGCTGGCGAAGCAGTATTGCCGCACGAAAACGAGTGTTTACCGCGTGTTGAACGAAATGCGCGCCCGGCGCATTTTGAGCTTGCCGCTGGATTACATCGACAATCCGGTCTTCACCAAGAAAGGCGTGGAAGCGGAGATCCTCGGCCCGATGCCGGAGCCCGAAACGACCCGAGCGCCGCGTAAAACGCGACCGCCAGCAGGGTTGCCTCCGTACCTGGCGTCGCTCTACGAAACCGCGTTGTTATCGCGCGAGCAAGAATACCATCTGTTTCGCAAATTCAATTACCTGAAGTACAAAGCGTCGAAACTGCGCGACCACCTTTGCCCTCATGGCAAGGTCGACCCGACCCACGCCAAAAGCTCGGTGATGGATGAGATCGAACGCTTGTACGACATGGCGGTTAAGGTGAAGAACCAGATCGTTCAGGCGAACCTGCGGTTGGTCGTTTCGATCGCCAAGCGCCACGTCACGCCGTCGGATGATTTCTTCAACCTGGTGAGCGACGGGAATATGTCGTTGATCCGGGCCGTCGAGAAGTTTGATTACTCGCGCGGCAATAAATTCAGCACATACGCCAGTTGGGCGATTATGAAAAACTTTGCTCGCACGATTCCCGAAGAATACAAGCTGCGGGAGCGGTTCAAGACGAGCCAGGATGACACCTTCACCGGCGCTCATGACCCGCGCACCGACCAGGTTGAACTTGAGCACGCCCAACAACTGCGAGAGACGCAGGTCAATCGAATTCTTTCGCGATTAGATGAGCGCGAAGCAAGCATCATCGTTCGCCGCTTCGGGTTGGATCATCACAAGGAACCACAAACGCTCAAAGAAGTGGGCGAGGAAATGGGCGTGACGAAAGAACGCGTCCGCCAGATCGAAGCCCGCGCTCTCAGCAAGATGCGTCAAGCCGCAAAAGAGGACAAACTCGAACCTCCTGAATGATTACCTTGTCCTGACAACAAGTGTTCGTTACGGCATTCGGGGCGCGCCATGGCGGTTGCGCCCTTGGCCGTTTCTTAATGGTTTGTGTATCCCTCCCAACGTAGTGAAACGCGATATCTGTCAAAAAGAAACGGTTCGGGCCCCAAGAATTATCGCTTGGCCCCCCTGTGCTTTCCGCGAGAAAGCGTTTAAGACGGTAAAGGATGCTTCCGCTCCCAGCAAAGTCGCCTTCGCGTTGCTGCAAGCCGCGATAAAACCCGTATTGCACGGTCTAAGGCCTTCGCTATATTAACTTGTTTTCACCTTTGGGTTTGCAGGCCAGCATAGCTCAATTGGCAGAGCAGCTGATTTGTAATCAGCAGGTTGTGGGTTCAAGTCCCTCTGCTGGCTTAAGGCGCCTTGCCCGCGTCAGGAAAAATCTCTAAACTCTTTGGTTCGGTGTTGATATGACGGTGTATCACCTCGGGAAAGAAAAACAAACCTGAGGACAGGACGCCTGAGGAGGGGGGTTTCCCGAGCGGTCAAAGGGGCCAGACTGTAAATCTGGTGGCTTAGCCTTCGAAGGTTCGAATCCTTCACCCCCCATTTCCAGTTTTGCGCAAGCCAACTGGAAATGCAGAGTACGCAGAAAGCAGTTTCAAATTGCGGTATCCGAGACGCGTCATCCCGCGGACGTTGGCCTCAACAGCAAGTTGAAATTTGCAATCCGCGCTCGAAGAGTCGCGGGTGTAGCTCAATGGTAGAGCCCCAGCCTTCCAAGCTGGTTGTGAGGGTTCGATTCCCTTCACCCGCTCTGGGAATCGCCGACGACAAAAGATGTAGGCAACCTGATTTTACCGGCGGGAGGCGTGGCGAAACGGGTAGGCCGCTGTAGCTCAGCTGGCAGAGCGCGTCCTTGGTAAGGACGAGGTCATGGGTTCAAGTCCCATCAGCGGCTCTTTTGGCGTCGAGGGTTCCTGAAGGCGGCGGCGCACGCAGTGTGCTCGCCGTTTTGCGGTCCATTTTATTTCGTATTCGCGTCGTTCACTTCACGCAACTCCGTAGTAATAGGTTGAAAGAACAATGGCCAAGGAGGAATTTAAAAGGACAAAGCCGCACGTCAACGTAGGCACCATCGGCCACATTGACCACGGTAAGACGACCCTCACCGGCGCGATCCTTGCCGTGCAAGCGGCGAAGGGTTTGGCTCAAAAGAAGTCGTATGCCGATATCGCCAAGGGCGGCACCGTCCGCGATGAAACGAAGACGGTCACGATTCACGTTTCCCACGTCGAATATGAAACCGCGAATCGTCACTATGCCCACATCGACTGCCCGGGCCACGCTGACTTTATTAAGAACATGATCACCGGAGCCGCCCAAATGGACGGCGCCATCCTCGTGGTTTCCGCGGCCGACGGCCCCATGCCGCAAACCAAGGAACACGTGCTGTTGGCTCGCCAGGTGAACGTGCCCGCACTGGTGGTGTTCCTCAATAAGATCGACCTCGTGGACGATCCCGAGTTGCTTGACTTGGTCGAGATCGAAATTCGCGAGTTGCTTGACAAATACGATTTCAAAGGCGACGAGACACCGATCATTCGCGGCTCTTCGCTTCCCGCGTACCAAAATCCGGCGGACCCGGTCGCAAACAAGTGTATCGGCGACCTGATGGACGCGATTGACAGCTATATTCCCGAGCCGCAACGCGCGACCGACAAGCCGTTCATGATGGCGATCGAAGACGTCTTCTCGATCGAAGGCCGCGGCACGGTGGCTACCGGGCGTATCGAGCGCGGCGTGATCAAGGTCGGCGAAGAAGTCGAAATCGTCGGTTTGGAAGCCAAGCCGGTGAAGACGGTTTGCACGGGCGTGGAAATGTTCCGCAAGCTTCTCCAAGAAGGTCAGGCTGGCGACAACGTGGGCTGTCTCCTTCGCGGCGTTAAGCGCGAAGACATCCAACGTGGCCAGGTGCTGGCCAAACCGGGTTCGATTACCCCCCATACGAAGTTCGAAGCGGAAGTGTACTGCTTGTCGAAGGACGAAGGCGGCCGTCACACGCCGTTCTTCAGCGGCTATCGCCCGCAGTTCTACTTCCGCACGACCGACGTGACGGGCACGGCGAACTTGATTGAAGCTGAAATGTGCATGCCCGGCGACAATGTCCGGATCACGGTTGAATTGCACAAGCCCATCGCCATGGAAGAGGGCGTACGTTTCGCCATCCGCGAAGGCGGCCGCACGGTTGGCTCGGGTATTGTGACGAAGATCGTGGAGTAGTTTAATTGCAATTCCCCTAGTCGCCGCCACGGGCCCCGCTGTCATTGGATGACGTGACTCGTTGCGATAATGGGGGGTGAGAATAAAGGGGTGTAGCTCAATTGGCAGAGCGCTGGTCTCCAAAACCAGAGGTTGCGAGTTCGATTCCCGCCGCCCCTGCCATTTTTTAGATCGGGCGGCCGGTTCACGCCGGCCGCCCTTGTTGACTTGTCGCTGTCCAACGCGCCGCTCCTTTGACGGGAGCTGCGGTGCACTGTTTTCTCCCGATACGCGGCCGTGACGCCTCTTTGGCGTGTGTGGCGCGCGGAAACACCAACGCAAGGGATTGTTTTATCTTCGCCCGAGGCGATACGCAGGGAGCGCGTGATACCCGATGGTTAAAGAAAAAGCACTTACGTCCAACAGTCTCCTCCACGAGATGTTTCAAGTGGGGGTTTACAAGCGCAGCCAAGGGCGCATTACTCGTCAGGTGACGTTTTTCGTCCTGGCGGTAACCGTAGCGCTGGCCGCCTGGTCGCTGTACATTTCGCTTGGCGCTCCGCCACGCTTTTTGGCCTCAACCGTGGAAGCCGCCCAATTGCAGTGGGTGCTGCCCGCCGTGGTGCTGCTAGCGGGAATTTGGATCGCTTATCGAGCGGTCAATTTGCCGCGTTTTGCGGACTTTTTGATCGCCGTTGAGGCGGAAATGAACAAGGTCTCGTGGCCGTCGCGAACCGAGTTGATTCGCAGCTCGATGGTCGTAATTTTCGTGATCTTCGTGCTGGCGTTTCTGCTGTTCTCGTACGACATTATCTGGCAGTCGCTATTCCAGTGGATGGGAATCCTCAAATCGAATTAACGCGGCGAGATCGCCGTACTTCAGGGTCAAGAGCGTGATCGACGAACGGAACCACGTAACCGAAGACTTGGATGAAGGGTCGCAGCCGGCCCACGACGCCGCCGTTGCACACGACGAGGTTTCGTCAAGCGCCCCCGAGTTAGCCCCCGGCCCTGGCGAGGGCGACTCCTCGGCTGCTCACCCGGAAGCATCTCAAGAACCCGATGTGGCGGCGCCGCAAGCCCCGCCCGGTCCCGGCGAAGGCGATTCGTCGGCGACTCCTGCCGCACAAAAATCGACGCTCAAGACCAAGTCAACAAGGACGGGGCCGATCGAAGAGGCGCCGCCCGAGGACACCGAAAAGAATTGGTATATCCTAAAAGTTCAAAGTAACCGCGAGAACTCCATTTGCGACGGTTTGCGTCGGCGCATCAAGATCGCAGGCTTGGAAGAGTACTTCGGCGACATCATCGTGCCGACCGAAGAAGTACGCGAATTTAAGGACGGCAAGGCCCGGATTGTCAAACGCAAACTGTATCCGGGATATATCGTCGTCAACATGGTGATTAACGACGACACTTGGTTCTTGGTGCGTGAAACCACCGGCATCGGCGACTTTACCGGCGCCGGCGGTAAGCCAACCCCGATGCTGTCGCATGAAGTAGAGAAAATCCTCCGCCTCGCCGGTAAGTTGGAGCGGCCCGACCTCAAGACGGGCCCACGTCCGCTCATTCCCTATAAGGTGGGCGACAAGGTACGGATTGAAGAAGGCAATTTCCAGAATTTTGAAGGCGACGTCAGCGCCATTGACGAGACAAACGGCCGAGTCACCATCATGATTCAGATCTTCAACCGCACCACGCCAGTTGAGCTCGAACACTGGCAGGTTAAACCGTTGTAACGATATTCAATGCTGCACGACTCACTTCGAAAGGTGCGGCTTGACGCGATTTGAACTTTCCCGCAATGCCCCCCAGCCGCGAAGTGCGGGCCACGGGGACAATCAATCCGATTAACATCACTCCAATACAGTCATGGCGAAAGCGAAAACAGTTACCGGTCAGGCGAAGTTTCAAGTTCCCGGTGGTCAAGCGACCCCTGCCCCTCCGGTGGGTACGTCGCTCGGTAAGTTCGGTATTAACCTTGGCCAGTTCGTACAACAATTTAATGATCGCACGCGTGACTTTAACGGCATGCCGTTGCCCGTCATTGTCACGGTTTATAGCGATCGCACGTTTGAATTTATTGTCAAGAGTCCGCCCGCTGCAGCACTTTTGAAGCAGGCGGCCGGTATCGCAAAAGGCGCCGGAGTGCCGAACCGCGACAAAGTAGGAAAAGTGACCAAAGCGCAAATCATGGAGATTTACGAACGAAAGAAGGCGGATATGAACGCCCGTGATGCGGAGCACGGCGCCAGGATGATCGCCGGCACGGCACGCAGCATGGGAATTGAAGTCGTCGATTGAACTCAAATCGGGCTCGCCTCCCCCATGTCGCCCGAGGGCGAAATATTCTAAATTTGCAAGAAGTGTTGGAAGTGATTGGTGCAGGGAGGGTCGTTTCGACCCGCCATGTGTTTTCTACCTGCTCACATTTGAAAGACAAATGCCCCAACGATCGAAACGCTACCGCGCCTTGGCGGAAAAGGCGCCATCCTCGGTGTTGCCGCTTAAGCAAGCGGTGGAAGAACTAAAGAAGTTCGGCAATAACACCAAGTTCGACCAAACGGTCGAAATTCATATGCGGCTGGGAATCGATTACACCCAGGCTGAACAGTTGGTTCGCGGCTCGGTGGTATTGCCGCACGGTATTGGCCGATCGCAGCGCGTGGTCGTGTTCGCGAAAGGCGATCTTGCAGACGCGGCTCAAAAGGCGGGCGCCGACGAAGTCGGTCAGGAGGATCTGGCTCAAAAAATCAAGGACGGCTGGACCGACTTTGACGTGTGTATCGCAGCTCCTGACATGATGGGCTTAGTCGGTCCGCTAGGCCGCGTGCTCGGTCCGCGCGGTTTGATGCCGTCACCCCGCGCGGGCACCGTTACGCCGGACGTGGCTCGGGTGGTCAAGGAATACAAGGCCGGTAAGGTCGAGTTTCGCAACGACAAAGGCGGCAATATCCACGCGGTTGTCGGCAAGATGAGTTTCGACTCCAGCAAACTGGTCGAAAACATCCAAGCGTTCCTTGATTACGTGAACACGCTGAAGCCCGGCGCCGTCAAGGGAACCTACGTTCGCAGTACAACGATCAAGGCGACGATGAGCCCCGGCATCCGCGTTGCGGCCTAACCGACCCAGCGCCTACGACCCGTTTAACCGCTCCCCCTCGGGGAGCGCCCTCCTTCACCGTCTCTCGCGCTTCCCTTGAGGAAGTGGTTAAACAACCGAGTTACCTATGAGTAAATACGTCAAAGACTTAATCGCCCAGGATGTCGCTCGGCGACTGAAGGGCGTGGAGAACTGCCTGCTGGTGAGCGTCATCGGCATGGACTCCTCCAGCACGGTGAACCTGCGGCGTGATTTGCGCAGCAAAGGAATTAACCTGCTGGTGGTCAAAAACAGTCTGGCGCGCCGGGCCTGCGAGGGCACCCCGTTGGCTCCCGCCTTCCAAGGTGTGAAAGGCACAACGGCGGTTATTTGGGGCTCCGAAGATATCGTCGCCCTGGCGAAAGAAGTCACTCGTTTGAGTGACGACGAGACCGTCAAGAACTTCGAGACGCGCGGCGGCGTGTTGGACGGCGAGGCGCTCACGCCCGACAAAGTGAAGGCCATCAGTAAATGGCCCAATCGCCAGGAACAACTAAGTATCGTGGCGGGTCAAATCCTCTCGCCGGGCGCCAACTTGTCCGCCGCATTGCTCGGTCCCGGTGGTTTGCTGGCCAGCCAACTCAAGGAAAAAGCCGGCGGCGAGAACGCGGACGCCTCCGGAGACGCCGCTTCTGGTGAACCTGCGGCAAGCGAACCGCCCTCCGCCTAAAGAGGGCCATGGTCGTTTGCTTGTCAGTGGTCCGCGTATTGTCAATTATCTCCGCAACTTAATACACCTCCCCCTAGTTTTGAAAGGTTGATGACCATGGCTGAAGGCGCCACAATGGAATTTTCCGGCGAAACGAAAACGCTGGGCGATCAAATTGCGAACTTGACGTTGAAGCAAGCCAAAGAACTGAGCGACTACCTGGAAAACGCCTACGGCATTAAGCCGGCGGCTGGCGGCGCCGTGATGATGGCGGCTCCGGCTGAAGGCGGTGGCGGCGCTGCCGCGGCGGCCGAGAAGACCGAGTTCGACGTCGTGTTGACCGGTTTTGGCGACAAGAAGCTGCAAGTGGTGAAGGTTGTGAAAGACCTTCTCGGCGTGCCGCTGATGGAAGCCAAGAAAATGGTCGAAGCCGTTCCCGCGACCCTCAAGCAGGGCATTTCGAAGGAAGACGCGAACGCGCTGAAGACCAAGATCGAAGCCGAAGGCGGTTCGATCGAGCTGAAATAGTTCGTGTTTCGCACTGCGAATGTAGAATCTCGGTTGGCGATGGGCCGGAGTGATGCGCTGCGCAATCCGGCCCCCCGCCCGTAGCTCTCCCTTCGTGGTGGATTCAACTTGATATTGCAAGGCAGACAGCGATTCCGCTAAAGTTCGCTCCTGCGCGCGGAAGTGGTCTTTCCTTTTACCCCCTCACTCCCCTAGAATAACCTTTGGTCCTTCGTCGGCATCCGGCGGGTGGTAGCCAAGCGAGTCGTTTAAGGGAGTACATGGCGGCCCTTGGGTTCACCACTCCAGGAAACTTCACCTGCATGTGCGGTTTTTCTTTGCGGGAATTTCCCGCTTGTCCTTTCAGCCCTGGCGGGGCGCTACGGCGACCGCTCCCTCCCAGGGGATTGTGCGCGCTCGTTGAGAGACGTTGGCAGTAGCCTTGCCCTTCCCACCCTTGTTTTTCGTCTCACGGTGGGTCGCGTTCGACGCGGCCTCATTCGTCTGGACTGCGCTGATGGTCCGCTTTGGTCCGCAGCTCACCGGTTCGCTATACGATTCCGGGGCGATGCGGCAGACCGGAAGCGGGAGCAACTACCCAACCCTGCCGATTTCGATTTCGCGTCCGAACCTGATCGCCATTGCTGCCCGCGTTTTTGTTTCACTCAGTGTCCTTCGCCAGGCGTTCTAACCATCGCCTGACTGCGATCCCTTTCGTTCGTTTAGGAGCCTTCGCCACATGGCCGTTCCCGCAGAACGACGCTTATCTCCGCAAACTATCCGCCGCTTCGGTCGAGGTCGAGAGCACTTCCCGATCGGCAACCTGACCAAGATTCAAACCGAAAGCTACAAGACATTTCTGCAGGAAGATGTCGCGCCTGATAAGCGCAAAGACCACGGCTTGGAAGGCGTGCTGCGCGAGATTTTCCCGATTACCAGCTACACCGAAGAAGTCTCACTTGATTACTTGCGGTACGAGTTGGGTAAACCTCGCTATACGCCAGAAGAGTGCCGTCAATTGCGATTGACGTATGGCCGCCCCTTCCGGGTATGGCTCCGCCTGAACAAGGAGGAGCCTGTCGACGAGGAAGTCTACCTCGGCGACATTCCCATCATGCTTGGCGGCGGCGAATTTATCATTAACGGCGCCGAACGCGTTGTCGTCAGCCAGCTCCATCGTAGCCCCGGCGTCGATTTTGTCATGGAGCAAGATCCGACAAGCGACCGGAAGCTCCCAAGTTGTCGCATTATCCCCGAACGCGGCAGCTGGATCGAGATCAATGTGACCAAGAAAGACAGTCTTTCGGTCCGGATCGATCAAAGCGGCAAGTTCTCGGCCATGACGCTGCTGCGGGCCATGTCGCCCAAGTACAGCACCGACGCCGATCTGATCCGCGCTTTTTATCCGCCCACGGTCGAGAAAATCGTGGACGGCCGCAGCGCCGCCAAGATCGAGAACAAAATTGCCGTAGATGACATTGTTTATCCTTCCGGCACCGACCGGGCCGGCGAAATCATCGTCGAGGCGGGAAATAAAATCACCAAGAACACCGCTGAGTTAATTTGCACCTCGGGCGTCAAAGAGGTCGAGGTGATTTCCACGCCCAAGACGAACTTGATCTTCACGGGCATGGAGGATGACGCCACATCCAGCCATGAAGAAGCCTTACTGCGTATTTATCAGCGGCTGCGTCCCGGCAACCCGCCGCAGTTGGAAAAGGCGCGCACGCTGTTCGACGAGAAGTTCTACGATGTCAACCGATATCGCCTGGGTCGGGTAGGTCGTTTCCGCATTAACCGGAAGTTGAACCTGGACACCCCAGAAGACGAGATGACGTTGCGTCCGGAAGATCTCGTGGCCTCGATTCGTTACTTGCTCGACTTGCACGGCGGGGCGCAACAGCGCGGCGAGGTGCAAATCGACGACATCGACCACCTTGGCAACCGGCGTTTACGCACGATTGATGAGCTGGCGTGCGATGAACTGCGCAAAGGCTTCCTCAAGCTCCGCCGCACCGTGCAGGAGCGCATGAGCTTGAAAGACGCGGCCGACATGACGCCGCGCAGCCTGATTAACCCCAAGAGCGTCTCGGCGGCCATTGAATATTTCTTCGGTCGCGGTGAACTTTCGCAGGTGGTTGATCAAACGAACCCGCTTTCGCAGTTGACCCACGAACGGCGCCTCTCGGCTCTTGGTCCTGGCGGTTTGAATCGAAAGCGAGCCGGCTTCGAAGTGCGCGACGTGCATATTTCGCACTATGGTCGCATTTGCCCGATTGAAACGCCTGAAGGTACGAACATCGGTTTGATTTCGAGCCTGGCGATTTTTGCGGGCGTGGACGACTACGGGTTTTTGATCACGCCGTACCGTGTAGTGAAGAACGGTAAACTGACCGACGAGACGGTGTGGCTGCGAGCCGATGAGGAAACCGAAGCGCACGTCGCGCCGGCCGATACGAAAGTCGACAACGGCAAACTTGTAGGTACGGTCGGCAGCAACGTACTGGCCCGATACCGGGCCGACTTTGAACTCGTACCGCCGGAGCAGGTGCAATACCTGGACGTGGCGCCCAACCAAATGGTGGGCGTTTCCGCCGGTCTGATTCCCTTCTTGGAACACGACGACGCGAACCGGGCGCTCATGGGATCAAACATGCAGCGTCAGGCTGTGCCGTTGCTCGTAACCGAGGCGCCCATTGTGGCCACCGGTCTGGAAGTCGACGTCGCGCGTAACTCAAGCATGGTGGTTCGAGCCAAACGCGCCGGCAAAATAACCTACGCCGACGGCACGCGCATCGAGATCGGCAGCGATGTCTATCACTTGAAGAAGTTCGTCGGCCTGAACGAACGCACCTGCTTGAACCAAAAGCCAATCATCAAGCCGGGCGACAAGGTCGAAAAAGACCAGGTCATTGCCGACGGCGCCGCCACACAAAACGGCGAACTCGCGCTAGGACGCAACGTGCTGGTCGGGTTTATGTCGTTCGATGGATACAACTTCGAAGACGCGATCATCATTAGTGAAGCTCTGGTGCAGCGCGACACCTACACCTCGCTGCACATTGAAGAATTCGACGTAGAGATTCGTGAAACCAAACTCGGCCGCGAAGAATTCACGCGCGATATTCCCAACGTCAGCGAAAAAGCCTTACGCAACCTGGATGACGGCGGGATCGTGCGGGTTGGCACGTACGTGCGGCCTGGCGACATTCTCGTCGGCAAGGTCTCACCTAAGAGCAAAACCGAGTTGACGCCGGAAGAAAAATTGCTGCACGCCATCTTCGGCCGCGCCGGCGAAGACGTGAAGAACGATTCGCTGGAAGTGCCTTCGGGCATTGAAGGTATCGTGATCAACACGCAAAAGTTCTCTCGTCGCATGAGCTTGACCGAAGAAGAGCGTAAGCGGTTTGAAAAGGAGTTGAAAGAAGCCGAAGCCGAAGGCAACAAAGTCATCGCCCAGGTCTTTGGCGGCATGATCGAAGAGATGGAGAAGATCGTCGGCAAGATGCTTACGGATGAAGACGGCACGCCGCTCGTTCGCGATCAGGAGCCCAAGGTGGTGGCCGAGAACGCCTTGCAGTTCCGCCTGGAGATTGTCACCAGCCATCTTCGCAGCGAAGAAAAGATCAAGGAGGTCGAAAAGATCTACAAGAGCCGCCGCGAAGATGTGGAAAACGCGCTCGACGCTCGTGACCGCCGCCTGAACAGCATGAAGAGCGGCGACGAACTCCGCTCGGGCGTGTTGCAGATGGTCAAAGTGTACATCGCCACCAAGCGCATTGTGTCGGTGGGCGATAAAATGGCCGGCCGTCACGGTAACAAAGGTGTGATCGCCAAAATCCTCCCCGTGGAGGACATGCCCTTCCTGCCCGATGGCACGCCGCTGCAAATTCTGCTCAATCCGCTGGGCGTTCCCAGTCGTATGAATGTGGGGCAGATTTTGGAGACGCACTTGGGTTGGGCCGGCGCGGCGCTCGGCTTCCAAGCCGTGACGCCGGTGTTCGACGGCGCCGACGAGGACGAGATTAACCAGTGTTTGGCTGATGCGGGACTGCCCAAGAACGGCAAGGTTCGTCTGTGCGATGGCCGTACCGGCGAACCGCTCGATCAGGACACCACGGTTGGCTACATCTACATGCTCAAGTTGCACCACCTGGTGGATGACAAGGTCCATGCTCGCAGCACGGGCCCCTACTCACTCATCACGCAGCAACCGCTCGGTGGCAAAGCCCGCTTTGGCGGACAACGTTTTGGAGAAATGGAAGTCTGGGCGCTCGAAGCCTATGGCGCGGCGTACATCCTGCAAGAGTTGCTCACCGTCAAGAGCGACGATGTGGAAGGACGCACCAAGATTTACGAATCGATGGTCAAGGGCGAGAACACGCTCGAAGCCGGCACCCCCGCCAGCTTTGACGTGCTCTGCAACGAGATTCGTGGTCTGGGCTTGAACATCCAACTGGAAAAACGCCGTTAGGATGCCGCGGCTCGGTCGTCAACGTTCAAACAAATCGGAGGCCAACCGCCTCCCGAGCGTGGCCTAAACAGCGACGCGATTTGCAAGAAAGAAAAAAGCCCAGAGGCTGTTGGCCTCTGGCTATTGTTCAATACAAGTTCATACGAGCAGAGAAGCCAGCTTAACCCGGGAGCTATCGCATGGTCTTCGGTGACGCCAATTACGATCGCATTAACGATTACGCTTCGGTCAAGATCAGCCTGGCCCGGCCGCACGATATTCGCAGTTGGTCCTTTGGCGAAGTCAAAAAGCCTGAAACGATTAACTACCGCACCTACCGTCCGGAAAAAGACGGTTTGTTTTGCGAGCGCATCTTCGGTCCGGAAAAAGACTGGGAATGCGCCTGCGGCAAATACCGCGGCATGAAATACAAGGGCATGATCTGCGACCGCTGTGGTGTGAAGGTTACGCACTCGCGCGTACGCCGCAAACGCATGGGCCATATCGAGTTGGCCGCGCCGGTTGTGCACATTTGGTTCTTCAAGGCGATGCCGAGCCGGCTGGGCAACCTGCTTGACATGCGCACCACCAACTTGGAAAAGGTGATCTACTTCCAAGATTATGTGGTGGTGGACAAGGGCATTACCGACCTTGAACCCCAGCAACTACTCACCGAAGAGGAATACCGCGCCGCCCGCGAACAATGGGGCGAAGGCTCGTTCCAAGCCGAGATGGGCGCCGAAGCAGTGCGCAAACTATTGCAAAGCCTGGATCTGGTGACGCTCTCGCAGTCGTTGCGTCAAGAGTTGACCGAGACTAGCTCTCGGCAAAAACGCAAAGACTTGATCAATCGCTTGAAGATCGTCGAGGCGATTCGTGACAGCGACAACAAGCCCGAGTGGATGGTGTTGGATGTGATCCCCGTGATCCCGCCGGACTTACGTCCTTTGGTCCTGTTGGACTCGGGCAACTTCGCCACGAGCGACTTGAACGATCTCTACCGCCGTATCATCAACCGAAACAACCGTCTGCGGAAACTGGTCGATCTGAACGCGCCGGAAGTGATCATTCGCAACGAGAAGCGGATGCTCCAACAGTCGGTCGACGCCTTGTTCGACAACAACCGTTGCAAGCGCCCCGTGCTTGGCAGCAGCAACCGCCCGCTCAAGTCACTTACCGACATGATTAAGGGCAAGCAAGGCCGTTTCCGTGAGAACTTGCTTGGCAAACGCGTCGACTACTCGGCTCGCAGCGTGATCGTCATTGGTCCGCGGCTACGGCTGCACCAATGCGGGTTGCCAAAGAAGATCGCGTTGGAGTTGTACCAGCCGTTCATCATTCGGAAGCTCAAGGAGTTGGGCCACGCCGATACGATCAAGAGCGCCAAGAAGATGCTGGAGCGCAAAGATGAGGAAGTCTGGGATATTCTCGAATCGGTCATCGAGAACCATCCCGTGCTTCTCAACCGTGCTCCCACGCTCCACCGCATGGGTATTCAAGCGTTTGAGCCAATCCTGGTGGAAGGGAACGCCATTCACTTACACCCGCTCGTATGCCGCGGCTTCAACGCCGACTTCGACGGGGACCAAATGGCGGTGCACTTGCCGCTGTCAATCGAGGCGCAAGTCGAGGCGCACACGTTGATGATGTCGACACACAACATCTTCGCGCCCTCGAACGGCAAGCCCATTATGAGCCCGTCGCAAGACACGGTGATGGGGTGCGCGTACATCACGATGATCATTGCCGAACGCAACAAAGGCGAAGGCATGGTTTTCAGCTCGCTCGAAGAAGCCGACTACGCCTTCGCGCAGGGCAAGATCGACCTGCACGCGCGCATCAAAGTGCGTCTGCCGGAAAATCGCCGTCTGAAGACTGAAGACGATACGGGAGAATATGGCGCATTAATCGATACCACGTATGGCCGTGTCCGCTTCAACATGATGCTTCCCGCGGGCATGGACTTTTACAACAAGTCGATCATGTCGGGCGACCTGGCGTTGGTGATCTCCGATTGCTACCAGCGGCTTGGCCGTCGCGCCACGATTCAACTCTTGGACGACATGAACCAACTGGGTTTCCAAGAGAGTACTCGCAGCGGTCTCTCGTTCGCTACGGACGATTTGATCACGCCCGCCGCGAAGGTAAAAATCATTGCGGACGCCGAAAAGCAGGTGATGAAATTCCGCAAGCACTACGAGCGTGGCGCCATTACCGACAAAGAGCGTTACAACCAGGTGCTCGACGTGTGGACCCACGCTCGCGAAGCAATCACTGGCGAAATGATGACCGCCATGGAAAACGACTACCGCGGCGGCGGCTACGTGAACCCGGTGTTCCTGATGGCGCAGTCCGGCGCCCGCGGTGGTAAAGAACAGATTCGCCAGCTGGCCGGCATGCGCGGTTTGATGGCCAAGCCGACGGGCGAAATCATCGAAACGCCCATTAAGGCGAACTTCCGTGAAGGGCTGAATGTGCTCGAGTATTTCTCCAGCACGCACGGCGCCCGCAAAGGTTTGGCCGATACCGCCCTCAAGACGGCCGACTCGGGTTACCTCACGCGTAAACTGGCCGACGTGGCGCAAAACGTCGTGGTCACGATGCACGACTGCGGCACCACGCAAGGCATCACCAAGGGAGTGGTGTATCGCGGAGAACGGGTCGAGGTGAAGCTGTCAGACGCCATTAAAGGCCGCGTCAGCCGCCAAAGCATTGTGAACCCGGTCACGGACGAAGTGATCGTTCGAGAAAACGAACTAATTACGCCCGAGATCGGCCGCAAGATCGAAGCGCTCGGCCTGGAGCGTATTCAGGTGCGCAGCCCGATGACGTGCGACGCGAGCTTGGGCATTTGCCGCTTGTGCTACGGAATGGACCTTTCGACCGGTTCGCTGGTGGAAGAAGGCATGGCCGTAGGCATCATCGCCGCACAAAGCATCGGCGAGCCGGGAACCCAATTGACCATGCGTACCTTCCACATCGGTGGAGCCGTGGGTACGGAAGTGGTCGAGCATGAGATCAAATCGAAGTCGTCGGGCCAAGTTAAGTTCGCCCGCATGAAGTTCGTTCGTAACGAGGAAGGCAACAACGTCGTTCTCAAGCGGAACGGCGAAATTGCGATTCTCGATCCCAAGGGTCGCGAACTGGAAAAGTACGAAGTCCCGGCGGGTGCCATCTTGGACGTCGAGGAGAACCAGGAAATCACGGCGGGACAAACCGTGTGCCACTGGGATCCGCATAGCATTCCAATTCTGGCGGAAGTTTCGGGTAAGGTGCGTTATGATGACGTGGTCGAAGGCGAAACGATGCGCGAAGAGCGCGACGCCAGCGGCCACATCCGCCGCACGATCATCGACCATAAAGGCGAGTTGCACCCGCAGATCGTACTTGAAGACGCGGACGGAAAGCCGCTGGACGTGTACTATCTGCCGGAAAAGGCCAGCCTAGAGGCGGAAGAGGGCAAGCCCATTCACGCCGGCGCCGTGCTGGCCAAAATGCCCCGTGAAGCAACAGGTATTACGGACATCACGGGCGGTCTACCTCGCGTGACGGAAATTTTTGAAGCTCGGCGTCCCAAGGATCCGGCCGTGATGGCCGAAATTGACGGCTTGGTGGAAATTCTCACTGAGAAGAAACGCGGCAAGCGGACGATCATCGTTCGCAGCGAAAGCGGTATCGAACGTGAGCATCTGGTACCGCACAACAAGCGGTTCCTCGTCCACTCGGGCGACCATGTCAAGGCGGGGCAGGCTCTGGTGGATGGCCCGCTCGTCCCGCACGACATTTTGGACATCTCCGGTGAAGAAGCCGTGCAACAGTACCTGGTGCACGAAATCCAACAGGTTTACCGTAGTCAGCGCGTCGAGATCAACGATAAGCATATCGAGATCATCATCGCTCGGATGCTGCGGAAAGTCCGCATCGACAGCCCCGGCGACACCAGCCTGTTGCCCGGCCTCGTGCTGGACAAGTTTGAGTTCCGCCGCGTCAACGATGATCTGGCGAAGTGCTTGAAGATTTCCGACAAAGGCGACAGCGGCTTCGAGACCGGCAACATCGTGCCGCGCGAACTGGTAGAGAACGCCAACGCCTCGATCGAGGCGGTGGGCGGCGCACCGGCCAAGGGCGTGCGTCCCAAACCGTCGTCGGCTCGGACGCAGCTCTTGGGTATTACCAAAGCCGCCGTACAAAGCGCCAGCTTTATCTCGGCGGCCAGTTTCCAAGAGACCACGAAGGTATTGACCGAGGCCGCCCTGGCCGGAAAGATCGACCACCTGGTAGGACTCAAGGAAAACGTAATTTTGGGTCACTTGATTCCAGCCGGCACGGGTTTCCGAATGTTCCAGGAGTCGGAAGTCCGCCTGCGGCACGACGCCTTGGAAGCCATGGCAGGCGCCGCGGGTCCATCGCTAGAAACCAGCTTCCCGTTGTTGGAGAGCGCTGGCGAAGAAGGCAATGGCTCGGAAGCCAAAAAGTCAGCCGAGGAAGGCAAGGCGGCCCTCGACAAGATGTTCGGCTCGAGCGATGCCGGCGAATAACACTTCGGCAATAGAGAAATAGCGCCGCCACCCTTTGGGCAGCGCGTTGACCAAGTTTTTCGGCGAACCGCCCAACAATGCACGTTCGGTTGGCGCGCAAGGCAAAGCCTCCTCGCCTTGACAGTTCCTGCAAAAAATGTAATTTGAGTAGTTTCCAAGAGACGCCAAAAGAGTTACCAAGGATCGTTAGAAACGAAGGCGCGAATGCCCACAATTAATCAACTGATTCGCAAACCGCGACGATCACAGCGGAAGTTCAGTAAGTCGCCGGTGTTGGATAAATGCCCCCAACGCCAGGGGGTGTGCTTGCAGGTGCGCACGATGACGCCCAAGAAGCCCAACTCCGCTTTGCGTAAGATCGCCCGCGTGCGGCTTACCAACGGCAAGGAAGTTACGGTGTACATTCCGGGCGAAGGGCACAATCTGCAAGAGCACTCGATCGTACTTGTGCGCGGCGGTCGTGTGCGTGACTTGCCCGGTGTGCGATACCATATCATTCGCGGCGCCTTGGACACCCTGGGCGTCGATGGCCGCAAGCAGTCGCGCAGCTTGTACGGCGCCAAAAAGAGCTAGTCATCCATTCGCCACGGAACGACCGTTGATTGTTCGCTTCGGGCGCCCTTTGCGAACCGGTTGGTCAATTTCGCCAACCGTAGAACCTTACAATTCACCTGCATTCCAACGCTATTAATCATGGGCCGCATTACCGCCAGCCGCACGATGCTCAAGCCCGACCCGAAGTTCAATTCGGTTCTGGCTTCCAAGTTTATTAACTGCCTCATGTGGGATGGTAAGAAGACCACCGCACAGGGCGTTTTTTATGATGCGCTCGACATCATCGCCCAAAAAGTAAAGGATGTCGAACCGATCGAAGTCTTTACCCAGGCGATTAACAACGTCAAACCGCACGTGGAGGTGCGCAGCAAGCGCGTGGGCGGCGCCTCGTATCAGGTGCCAATGCAAGTGCGTTCCAACCGGCAACAATCGCTCGCGTTCCGCTGGATCTTATCTGCGGTGCGAGAAAAGAAGGGACGTCCCACGTCGGAAAAACTCGCGGAAGAATTGATTGCTGCTTTCAATCGAGAAGGCGCGGCAATGACAAAACGTGAAAACACCCACCGCATGGCGGACGCGAACAAGGCATTTGCCCACTTTGCGTGGTAATTACCAAAACTCGCTTACGCCGCGGCGGACGTTGGTCGTCCGTACGCGGCGTTTGCATGCGCTGAGGAAACTCCGCCGCAGCACCACCCTACCCGGTTTCTGCCAACCGGGAATTCGCTCACTGTCGACAACCCTCGCAGACGATTATGCCTCCCCGTAAACTTGAAACCATCCGCAATATTGGCATTATCGCTCATATTGATGCGGGCAAGACCACGCTAACCGAGAAGATGCTGTTCTTCAGCGGCGCTAAGCACAGGGCAGGAAAAGTCGACTCGGGCACCACCACGACCGACGCTGACCCCGAAGAGCAGGAACGCGGCATCACCATTTACGCAGCTTGCGTCACCTTTCCCTGGCGCGACGTAACGGTCAACCTGCTTGACACGCCCGGCCACGTCGACTTCACCGCAGAAGTGGAGCGTTGCCTGCGCGTGCTGGATGGGGCTGTGGTCGTATTCAGCGCGCGGGAAGGCGTCGAGGCTCAAAGCGAAACGGTATGGCGGCAAGCAAACCGCTACCATGTGCCGCGCATTTGCTTCATCAACAAGATGGATCGGGAAGGCGCCGACTTCGACCGTGTGTTTAAGCAAATCGAAAGTCGCCTTCAAGCTCGTCCCGTGGCCGTGCAAGTGCCCTTGGGAGTGGGACCCGCGCATGCGCCTTCGCCGTTTCGCGGGGTGATCGACCTCATCGAAGAAAAACTGCTGGTGTTCGATCCAGAGACCGAGGGCAAAACCATTTCCAAGCAGGACATTCCCGCCGAGTACGAGGAACTCGCGCAGCTGTGGCGCAGTGAGATGTTGGAAGTTCTGTACGACTACAGTAACGAGATCGTAGAACTCGCCCTCCAGGAAGAACCAGTCCCCGCCGACTTAATCCGCAGAACGCTGCGCGACGCCACGCTGCACCTGCAAATTCAGCCCGTTTTTTGCGGCACCGCGTTGCACAATATTGGTGTACAGCCGGTGCTCGACGGCGTGCAAGAGTACCTGCCCAGTCCCGCCGAAGTACCTCCCGTGAAGGGTGTGGTGTTCGACAAAAAGAAACAACCGAAGGATGAAACCCGCAAAGCGGAATTGGACGAACCGTTTTGCGGACTCGTGTTCAAGGTGCTTCCGGCCAAAACAGGCGACATGCACTGGGTGCGAATCTATTCCGGAGAACTGCATGCCAACAGCCGCATGTACAACCCCCGGCTTGACGTCAAAGAGAACGTTGCCCAACTTTGGCACATTCACGCTTACGGCGCCGACCGACAAGAAGGACAAGTCAAAGAAGCCACGACGGGAGACATCGTGGGCGTCATCGGCATGCGGCACTCGGTCACCGGCGACACGATTTGCGACTCCAAGGCGCCCATTCTGCTCGAGTCGATCCAATTTCCTGAAACCGTCATCTCGATGGCCATCGAGCCGGAAAGCACTGCCGAGCGCAAGAAACTGGAAGAAACGCTCGACATGCTCAAACGGCAGGACCCCACATTGCAAATCAAACCCAGCGAAACGGGCCAAACGCTTATTAGTGGCATGGGTGAGTTGCATCTAGAGATCGTCAAGAACCGTTTGTTGCGCGACTTTAAACTCAACGTCAAGTTCCACAAGCCGCAGGTCAGCTACCGCGAGACGATCTCCAAAGCAGTCGAAGTCACCGGCGAGTGCCATCGAATGATCGCGGGCGTGCAGTTGTTCGCCAAACTCACCATTCGCATGGAGCCCTTTGGCGAAGGGGCCCAGCCCGTGGTGGTGTTGAACAAACTGCCGTTCGAAGCCCTGCCGGAAAACCTGCGGGAAGTCGCCGTTGAGGCGCTCAATGACTCGGCCCAGGGAGGCGGCGAAATCTACGGCTTTCCGCTCATGAAACTCCGCGTCACGTTGCTTGGCGCGGAATACCAGGACGGCGCCACCGACGAGCAAGCGATCCGGATCGCCGTGGCCGATGCTTTCCGCCGCGGCCTGCAAGAGGGCGGCCCTGTATTGCTCGAACCGATTATGAAAGTCGATCTCACGGCGCCCGAGGAATACCTGGGCGACCTGGTGAACGATCTACAGCAACGTCGCGCTATCATCGCCAAAACCGAAAGCACCGGCGGCATGGGGCTCATCGAAGCCCATGCGCCGTTGGAAAAACTCTTTGGTTACTCCGGCGATATGCGCAGCCTCAGCCAAGGACGCGCCGGCTGCTCGATGGAGCCGTTAGACTACGCGCCCGCCCCGCCGGAAGTCGTCAAACGCTACACCGAGTTCGCAATGTAGCTTCATTTGACGTATTCGCATGCGCTAGGTAGCAAAGATTATTGCGAGGCAATTTTCACCGCATGCGAAACGATTACGGAAATTGCTCGGGGCATACGCATCGCATGGATTGCTTGTGCGGCGCCGCGCCGTTTCACCGTTTTAGGAAGCGATTTGGCGCTCGGGTTGTATTGCCTTCAACCACCGTCAGTCCTGTCTGCATGCGCATCTGACGGATTCCTGAAAAGGTTCATCCCTGTCGTGCTAAGACCGTCTCAATGCCCGCGCTTTTGAAGGACATCGTGCGCTCATGAATTGGTGCGTTCAATAGGGCTCTCCGCAAAAGTTGACGATCGCGTGATGTGAGTTTGCGGGTTAGATAAGCAGGTCGGCCGCTTGCCGAGTGACCGGCCGACTTTGGGCATCGTGACGCTATCTTCTCTTGAAGTTGGTAGGGAAGGCCGTGACCGGACTTGTCACAGCAATGCACGAATATACACTAACCCCAACGCATTGCTTCGGGCTTGAGCAGGCGCGAGCTGATGTCGCCTGGCCCCCGTTACGTGACGAACCTGTAGAGCGAAACCGGCTCATCGGAGATCGCAAAGATGCGCGCTATGACAGAATCTCAACGTGTGGTGGTTGAGCGGTTGCTGGCCAAAGGCTGGATCGAGCCTTTGCGCTATCGGTGTTGCGTGTACCTGTTTTTGCCGGAAATTCAAAGTGGGCGACGAGGCCGTATTTGCCGCGACTGGCGTCGCAAACCTATCTGCGTTACTCCTACGGGCAACGTACTTCCCGGCCAGGGGTGGAACTCATCCCCCGCACCTGCCGATACAAAACCGCTGGTTTTCACCAGTCCGTCTAACGGGACAAACGGCGGCCGCGCCAGGCGACGCGAACAATCGCTCTGAAGGACTCAAGGATTATTGGTCGATGGAGAGTTGATCCCAGGGAATTGGCATGGTGGGTTTCTCCGCCTGATGGCGGCGGCGTACATCCTTGGGTCGAGGATGGTACCATTCAATCAGGGCGCAAAGTTGCTTAACGGCCTCTTCATATGCGAGTCGGCCTTTCTCTTTGCTGGCTTTCGACGGCTGGCCGATCACGCCCATTTGTGAATAACTGCTGGTCCACGACGTAATCGCGCCCGGGCCGCTGCCGTATAAGTCGACCCACACGTAAGGGTTGCCGTCTTGCACGTAACTGGCCAGGTCGTCCTTGATCCTGTCCTTACGCACGTTCTCCTCGTCCAGATACAAATACATTGAGGTCTCTAGTTCACACGCGTGCGCAACACCGCCCGGAAAGTCGCTTTCGCGCCAACTCGGCAAAAAGCTTTTGTCTACGGTTAGCAGGTGCCACCACGCCAAGAGCATACATTCGGCGTCAGTCTCCAAGTTGGTGCGACGCGCTGCAAGGTCCAAATTCGGCATGTTCGAGCCATGCCCGTTGAGCAAGATGATCTTTTTAAAGCCGTGATAAGCCAATGACTTCGTTACGTCCAGCACTTGGCGGATGAACGTTTCATAGTGGGTATTGATCGTGCCGGGAAAGTCCATCACATGCCCCGTGTAGCCGTAGGCGATAGTTGGCAACAACAACATTTTGCTGGGAATGCGTTGCCCCGCTCCGCGCGCCACACCAACGGGACAAACCAAATCCACATCCAGCGGCAAATGCTCACCGTGTTGTTCGACCGCCCCACAAGGTACAACGCACACCTTGTTCATCGCGACGGCGTCGTTAATTTCGGGCCAGGTGAGTTTTTCGTAACGGTATTCCGTAGCAGCGCGAGACATAGGTCACATCGGGGGAAAAAGGCAAGACTCGAAATTTCGAAGCACGTGGTCGCAACGATCACCAAAAAAGGACGAAAACGACCCAAACGCTCAGGACTGTCAAACCGGCCGCCCAGATGGTTGGACGTAGCCACCACGGAGGCGCATGGTCGAATGGGTATTCGCGCAAGGGAGGCAAAGATTCCCGACTGCGTTGCAGCCAGCCCTGCTCTTGAAAAGGAAGCAACGTTTCCGACTTTGCTTGCCGTCCGAGCACGAGCGTGACGCATCCCATGGCGGCGGCGGTCACGAAGAACGATAAACTCAGCGCGGCCCACCGGTTCGTCAACTCATCGGGTAGCCACACCATATTGAAGAACTCGCGGTCGATCAGAGCGATGACGCCATAGAGAGACCCAACCAACAGACCAATCATCCCGCTGCGGCGATGAACGCGTGTCAGCGCCCCGATCACGTAGATCGTAAATAAGGGCGTCACGAACACAGGAATCAGCGTGGTGAACGCCTTAATCATACTCCCGCGCGTCATGATGAACGGCAAATAGGCGAATCCCAACACGAGCACGCCTACCGTCGCCACGCGTCCTACCGCCACATAATGCGAGTCGTCCCGGTTGCGCACCAGGAATCGAGCATACAGATCGCGGGTGAATACGGCGGATAGCGCCGAGCCAAGCGAATCAAACGTGCTCACCGCTGCGGCGGCGACTCCCGCGACGACCAATCCCTTCAAGCCAGGACCAAGGTACCGATTGGCAAGGATGGGATAGACCTCATCGGGTGTTTTCATGGCGTGAAATTCGGGAAGGTCTAAGGCGCGTGCGAACAATCCCAGACAAGCGCAGGAGACCATCACCGGCAGACTAGCGCCCACCCCCAATACCGTGGCCATCTGCATGTCCCACACCGAGCGCGAACCAATCATGCGCATCGTCGGCGTATGGTTTACGGTCCAATAGCCGCTGCCGATAATCGTCCAGCCGAGTATAACCAGATAGGGCGACGTTGAACCTGTATCTCCGCGGTATCGGCCCAAGTGCGGCAAATCGGACAGGGGCAGCCCCGAGGCTTCGCCAGCAGCGGCCAGGCCTGCCGTCATCCCCGTCCATCCGCCCACGGCCTGCCATACGGTGAGAAAGATCGCGGCGCCCGCCGACATGGTTAGCACGCCCAAGCAAACATCGGTCCAAACTACCGATTTCAAACCGCCCCAGGCTGTGTACAATCCTGCCAGCACCACCAACGTGACAATGAATCCCCAGGCCGCTGGCGCCGAGAGGTTCGCTAAACGCGTCAACAGTAAGTACAGCGACCAGGCCATCATGCCCAGCAAACTGCTGCGATACTGTATTTGGATCAAGGCGCTGAGCGCACGGGCCGCCGGACCAAAGCGAGCTTCCAGGTATTCGGCGTTGGTGTAGAACCCAAGCCGGTAGATAGCGGGCACGATAAAGAACGCCGCCAGCACGCCGCCTAAAGCGCTGCCGATGGCGTAAACCGAGATAATATGCAAACCTTCCTTAAACGTATTGCCGGTCACGCCCACGAGATCCGAATTGTCAACATTCGTGGCGAACATCGACATGCCCACCGCCCACCACGGCAAGGAGCGACTTCCAAGAAACCACTCGCTGCTCGTTTGGGTGCCTCGCGCCAAGTAATAGCCGTACACGATGACCGCGCCATTTAACGCAAAGACGATGATCCAATCGAGCGGCGTCATGGGGGCGTGGCTAAGCGTCGGAGGGAAACCGGCTACAGGCAACAAGGCGTGGTGGTGTTGTTAGAACGCTTCGCCAACGCAATGTCAATTGTGCGAACCATGCGCCGCGAATTCAGCTGTCCGTCTTGCTCGATCTCAATACAATCCAACACGCTCCGCCTGGCCCAGCCAACTTCCTACCCCCATTGCCGTTATGCGTATTACTGAAATTGTCTGCCAGATCCTCCGCATTGAGAATGTTGAAGCGAAAACCGCCAGCAGTCAGGACTCGGTCTTGGTGCGCGTCCGCGCCGACACAGGACTGGAAGGCATTGGCGAGGCAGACTCTTCTCCTGAGATGGTCAAAGCCGTCATTGACGCGCCGTTCAGTCACAACATTGCCACGGGGCTGCGAGCGTTGCTCGTGGGTGAGAATCCCCTGGAGACAGACCGCTTGTGGGAAAAAATGTACCGCGCCACGATGTACTGCGGACGCCGGTCGCTTGTGATTACGGCGATGGCCGCCATCGACATGGCGTTGTGGGATCTCAAAGGGAAGCACTACCAAGAGCCCATCCATCGACTCCTAGGAGGTAAGCGACACGACCGCATTCTGGCGTACGCATCGATCTTGTTCGGTCGCGATGGAAAGCGTACCGCCGAAATTGGGCGCCGTTGGCGCGAGGCGGGATACCAAGCGGTCAAGTTTGGATGGGAGCCGATGGGACAGAACGAACAACTCGATCTCGACCTGGTGCGCGGAGCGCGCGAAGGCTTAGGCGACGAAGGGACCGTACTCATCGACGCCGGCTGTGTGTGGGATGCGCGCACCGCCTTACGTCGGGCGCACGCCTTCGCCGACTACAACATCGGCTGGCTGGAAGAGCCGCTTTCGCCCGATGACTACGAAGGTTATCGCTGGCTCCGCGACCGTTCGCCGGTACCCATCGCCTCGGGGGAGGAGGAGTGCGGCCGGCAGTCGTTCCGCCCGCTGATCGATCAACGGGCCTTGGATGTGTACCAGGTTGATCTGTCGCGCAACGGGTTTACCGATGCGATGTACGTCAAGCAACGCGTAGAGGAAATTGGGGCTCGCCTGTGCAATCATTGTTACACCAGCCCCGTGACCGTGGCCGCAAGCTTACACTGGCTAAGCACCTGTCGCGACGCATTCTTGTTTGAAGACTGTGTGGAGGATTCGCCGCTTCGCCACGAATTAACGCATGAAAAGGTGCAGGCGGAGAATGGCTTTATCACGGTCCCTGACCGGCCAGGCCTGGGCGTCACGTTAAACGAGGAATTCGTCGCGTCGCGACTGGTGTCTGAGTCCCGCTAAGGATTTTTCGCTTCAACCCATGCGTTTGTCGCCAGGCAGGTCAGCGCGCGAGTCGTCTCTATGGAAGCCCTGAACGCATCCCAGTTTTTTTGCCCTCGTTGTTCAGCCGAAGTGTCGGCAAGCGCCGTCCACTGCCCACGTTGCGGAGCGGCCTTGTCCGGCGACGCTCCGGCAAGGCGCGACTTGCTCGACAATCCGTGGTTCATTATAGGTCTGTTGTTCCTCGCCACGGGCGCATTGGGATTGCCGTTACTGTGGCGTTCACGAGGTTTCTCGTCAGTTTTCAAAGTCGTCATCGGGGTGGTGGTGACAATCTACACCATCCTTCTGATCGCGCTGGCGGCATGGGCGGTCATGTGGGCGTGGGGAAACGTCCAAGATGCTCTGGAGCAATCCAACCACTAATACGCCTCCCAAGGACTTGTTTGGGACCAAGTTCAACGCCGTGCACCGAACGGGTCGTTTCTAACGGTTGTAACGCCGTCCAAACGGAAGCCTCACCATTAAGGAACGATAACGTACACTTGATTGACTCGATGTTGTGGCAGTCGTTTCGTACCTTGGAAGTAACCCGCGCGTGCTGTATTACGTTTTGATTGTCGCTGTCGTGAACCTTCTGCTTGGCGCAGCGCTAGCGGCATGGCGGGAGCATGACTTCGCGGTGGCTAAGCCGGCGAGTCTTCCGAGTCTTCCCCGATTCCGGCGCGACAGCAACGGCTCACCCAAGACCGAGCCTGCACTTGCCACGCCTGTCGCGGAAGCGACTGAGGTTGAAACCTACCCAACCGAGTATGATGAATTTCATCCGCTCGACACCTCGCGCGATACTCACGATGAGCGTGATGACGCTTCGCTTGAAGAGGTTTTTCGGCCGGTATTCTCGCTGGATATCGAAGCATATCGGCGAAACCTGATCGACTTTGCCGAGCGCGCGGTCCAAGGGGTCGACGCCGCGACAATCGCGGTATTGACTGCTGAATTGGAGGAGCTTCACCAACAATGGAAGTCTCAGGCGACCTTGGCGCAAAACGCGCTGCGCCATCACCATGACTTGGGCGATTGCGAGTCGTGCGCCGAACGGTTGATCGAACTATTGACGACGATCGACGGTCGCGCGACAGAACCAGCAAACACCCCCGATCAGAGCATCGCCACCTATAGCCGCCGGATGCAGGACCACGTTTCCCAAGTTTTGTTCGATTTACAATTGCTGCGGGACGATCGCTTAGAAACTCGGCTGAACGTGTTGCACCGTACAGGCGGAATGGCGGCGATCAAAACGCAAGAATTAGCGGATCCGCAAACGGGACTGCATAATCGTCTCGGTATTGAGGCCGTACATCGGCAATGGCGCAAAGAACAAACGGACCGCGACCGACCTTGGGCGATCGCCGTCCTTGATCTCGATGGCTTCACCGCCCTGAACCAACAGCGTGGCGCCGCAGCCGGCGATCGGATTCTGCGGGCGTTTGCTGAGTTGGCCGATGAACTGCTGCGGAAAGATCGCAGCTACGACCGCGCCGGACGATATTACGGCGATAGCTTTGTCTACTTTCTTGGTGATGCGGACGCAGACAGCGCGATTAACGCGGCCGAGAGGATTCGCCAATCCATTGAAGCCTCTTCCTTCGTGCTTGATGGCCTCGAAATCGAGTTGACCGTGAGTGTCGGAGTCGCGCTGGGCAGCCCTGCCGATTCCTTAGCTACCGCATTGTGCGCCGCCGAGCAGGCCGCCTATTTTGCCAAGCTTGAGGGGGGAAATTGCACATGCTTCGATACGGATGCAGGTCCCCGGCCGGAACCTCCGCGCCACTATCAGGTTAAAGGCCGGGTCATGACCGTACCTCCCCTAAATTAACGGCATTATCTGACGTGTAGCGTGTCGCGGGTTTGCCTTGGTGTCAGACTCGGCTGGAAAAAATTTTTGAAAAAGATTAAAGTCCGCGCCTTCCCGCATCTCTAGCCCGTCGTTCCCGCACCACGGAAGGAGCAAAGAACGTGAAAATCAAGGGATTGTCGATCGATCGGTACGGCGCGTGGTCCAAATTGCATCTGAGCGACCTGGATGACCGGATCAATGTGATCTACGGAGTGAACGGCTCTGGGAAAACCACTGTCGTTCGCTTTCTTCAAGCTATGCTGTATGGTTTCCCGCACTTTCAGGAAAGCGCGGCCCCCGCTCAAAGCTCTCTTTGGGGAGGATCTGTAACCATCGAAGGGCCGACGGGTCGCCGGATCATTCGTCGCCATGACAATGGAACTCGCACCGGTCGATTGACCATTCAAACATCGGACGGAATTTCCATTGATCGAGAAGTCTTGCCGGAGATGCTCTCGGGCGTTGATGAATCCGTTTTCCGGTTGTTATTCATCAGCGCGTATCGCGACGCGCCGCCGACGGAAGCACTCGTGCAAGCGGCCCTGTCGCATGGGTTTGACTTGGCTACGGCGCGAAGCGATTCTCTCACTACGCGCATCAGCCGCGAAGAAGCGGTGCGCCGCGCTGAAGAGACTCGACGTGAAATCGAGCAACTGAAGGATCGGCTGCGTACCGTACATGCCGAAATGGAAGAACTGGAGCGTGATCGCACGCATCTTAGCTACCAACGCGAAGGCGAATTGCGCCGCGTGCATGAAGAGATCGCCCGGTGTGATGGCGATGTACTTCGCCTGCGTCGCGAGTTGCAAATCATTGACGATGAACTCGCTGCCTGGGAAGAGCGCCAAGCGGCGCAGTTAGTACTTTCGACGGCCGGAGAAGAGGATGAAGAACTCGACGGCCAAACGTTGGCGCAACGTCGTCATGCGCTGCAGTCCCAGTTGGAGCGATGGCAGCGAGTCCAAAAAGACGTGACGCGCCGCCGCAACCGTCTCCGCCGAGAAATGATGGGTTGGACTGCAAATGGGCCGGCGACGCCCGTGGCGCTGTGGGAGGAAGCGCAGCGACATATTGACGCCTTGGAGCGCCGCTTGGAGCAATTGCAGAGCGAAATCCGCACCATCTCGCAACCTAACGCCGCGGGACAATGCGACTGCCGTGAGGCGGACGCCCGGTGTACGCCGTTGGTCCGGGCTATTCGCGACGAAGTGTATCATTTGTGCCGGGAACTGAATCGCCACTATCTCGATGTTCGCCGAAACGCGATTACCGAAGAATTGCATCAACTCCGGCGCTGCCGTTCCGAGGTCGCGGCGCATCTGCAACGATTAACCCGCCGGAAAGAACGCATTGAGCGCGAGTTGGAATTGCAGAACGCGGCCATTGCACCCACGCGTGTGCGACGGCAGGAAGCGGCCGATCGCTTACGTCGTAGCGAACGCGAGCTGGCGAATTTGCACGAAGAACGTCGTCGGATCGAGCAACTCCCGGTCGCCGTGCAAGATCCGAACCGTCTTGCGGCGCGCCGTCTCGAGTTAGAAACGCTGCGACGCGAGATTGACCAACGCTTAGAGCGGTTAATGGCGACCGACTGGAGCGAAGTCTTGGCGCGCCGCCTGCGCGAACCTGAACCGACTCCCGTCCCTTCGACCGTCATGCAAGAAGCGTCGCAATACTTGCACCGCATAACAGGCGGTCAATATGTGCGAATTCACATGTGGCGCGAGGATCGGAGTCTTCGGATTGAAGACGCGCGCGGCGAATCGCACGCACTCGAAATGCAAGGCCGTCCGTTACGAGACCGGGCCCATCTGGCGATCTGCCTAGCGCTGGTGGGCGCGTATGCAAGACGCGGAGTTTGGCTGCCGCTCATCCTGGATGATGCGTTTGTGAACCATGACGCCCAAGATGTCGAGCGGGTCGCCGAGCTGTTGTGCGAGTTCGCGGCGCGGGGGCATCAAGTGTTCGTATTTACCTGCCGCGAACAAGTGGCTCGCGTCTTCCGTCGGTTTAACGCGCCGGTTCTTGAATTGCCAGCCGAATCGAATGTGCACGAACAGACCGCGCTGCGCTGGGGCGCAGAAACGTCGCCCCTGATGGTTTCGTCAGCATCGTTGGCAAGTGCTGCGCCAGTGATGGATGATCTGCCCCCGCCCTTGAGCGAGGATCCTGTTGCTCCTCGCCCGCGAGGCGACGCGCGTGGTCCGCGCCACTATTTGTTGCGTACCGACGGCGTGCAATATGCTCCGGATCTCGATCCCGCCGCGGCGCTCGAACTATCCGCCGGAGGTGTGGCGACCGTAGGCGACTTCCTAGCCCTTTCGGCGACCGCGATCGAGTCGCGGTTGAGCCCGCTCCGCATCTCGGTCGAGACCATTCGACAATGGCAAGCCATGGCCCGATTGATGTGCGACACGCCGCATTTACGGGCCTTTGATGCCCGCATCCTGGCCGCCAGCGGCGTGCAATCGGCGGCGGATCTCGAGCGCATGTCGCCAGAGGAATTGCTTCAGCGGGTAGAGCGCTGCCTGGACACTGAGCACGGCAAGCGATTATTCCGCATGGGCGACGACGAAGAACTGGCGCGACTGGCCGCCTGGATGGGAGCGGGCCGCACAACCCAGTCGCTGCGGGAAACCCAAAAGAAGCATTGGTCGCGGCGGAACGGAGCCGAACGCGGTTGGCGTTGGTACGACGAATCGCCTATCGAGGGCGAAGCTCAACGCGTCAATGGCCACCAGCTAAGCGCACGCCTACGAGAACCTCGCCTGGAAGTGCTACACGGAGAAACGCCCACGGATAGCCGCCGTTTTTACCTGGAGTTGGCCAGCCCAGTGATCGACGCCCCGTCGATTGGTCCTCGAACCGCCGAACGGCTACATGCGATTGGAGTAAAAACTGTGGCCGACCTGTTGGCGGTTTCCGCAGAAAGCGCCGCGCGAAGGATGGATAGCCACCAGATCACAGGAGAGACCGTGCGTGAATGGCAGTTCCAAGCCGAGCTGGTATGCACGACACCGCGACTCCGCGGTCGGGAAGCTCAGCTCTTGGTAGCGGCGGGCGTCACGAGCGCGCAACAGTTGGCGGCCTGTGAACCGCTTAAGTTATGGGAGCGGATTGAAACTGTGGCCGCCTCGGTCATCGGCGCACGCATTTTGCAGGAGACACCTCGCCCCACGCTGGCTGAGGTAACCGACTGGGTCATTCGCGCGCGTCAGGCTCGAACCCTGCACGCCGCCTAACCGCCACCCGTCTTATTAGCCGATCCCATGACGCGCCGCCGCATTGCATGCGCGGCGCACAGCTCTTTGAAACGCGAGAAAAGCGGTTATTTCTCGATCACGAACAGCCCGTAACGCATGGCGCCGGCGGCGTACGCCGCGCGAATTCGAAAGAGCGTCAGGAAGAACACCCAATTTGCGGAAGGCCGTTCCCATAAGTAACGGCGATGGCGACGACTGACGGCTAGCCGCCCTAAGACCCGCTTCAAGCAAATCGTCCAGGTCTTTTCCACTTGTCGGGTCAGGTCTCGATAGCTCACCAAACGCAATCGTGCGGCGTCGATCAGGTCGGCGTACTCCGCGCGGCTTCCCAGACCAGCAAGACGTCCTTCCTCGCAAATCGGTTCGAGAAACCTGTGACGGGCAAATTGACTGGGGTTCTCACACGCCAACCATGCGACCACGCACGCCGCGCCCCCCGGCTTAAGAACGCGGCGTATCTCATCGAAATACCGTGGTTTGTCCTCGACGTGCGACACACACTCGATTGACACGACCGCGTCGAACGAGTCGTCTGGCAGTTCATTCCTTTCCCAATTGCGCAGTAGGTAGGTGGGATTCGCCGCACTAAGTGTTTTCGCCACGGCGTACTCATATTGCTTCGGCGAAATGGTCAAACCTACCACTTCGGCGCCGTACCGCGCCGCCAAATACCGCGACGCGCCGCCGTATCCGCAACCTACATCACACACGCGGTGGCCGGGAGCGATCCGCGCTTGCTGCGCCACGAGGTCAATCAACTTCTCGACTGCTTCTTCGGGCGACTCGCGACCGTGATCCCACAGTCCATGATGCACATGCTCGCCCCAAAACTCGCGATAGAACTCATCGAGCTCATCATAGTGAGCGGCAACATCACGTTCGCGAGCAGGTGACGTAATCATCGTGAACCACGAATTGGAAACATTGGAACAAAGCGCAGCAACGCCTCGGAATAACAGGATGTTACAGGAAGCGTGCACTTACAACTAAAGCGTACCGTAGGGCCATTTGTTTCAACCAAGTCAAGCGCCTAATTCTCCGGCTGCGATGGGCCGCTACGTTGATAGACTTGCCGTCCTGCAAGGTACGTGTTGAGTACTTGCGCGCCTTTGAGTTCTTCGGCGCTGCATGTCAGCAAGTCGCGATCAACGACAATCATATCAGCCAGTTTTCCGGTCTCCAGCGTGCCCACTTGCTCGTCCAGGAACAACAACCAGGCGTTATTCGCGGTATAGAAGCGGATGGCCTGCTCGCGAGTGAGAGCTTCTTCGGGATGAAGTTGTCCCTCGTACCATTTGGCTTGACGCGTCGTCGCGGTGGCCATCGCGAGAAACGGATTGTAAGGGTTAATCGACCGTAGCGAGCCGATCTTCTGCATGTGGTCAGAGCCTCCGCCCGCAATGGCGCCTTGCTTAAACATTGTGGCCAGCGGTTGAAACCAGCGGAGCCGGTCATAGCCGAATTGGGCTTCCAAAGTGCGCGCATCCAGGTAAAGCCAGGCCGGTTGAATATCCGCCCCGATGCCGAGCCGGCCCATGGTGTCGATTGCTTCGGGCGTCATAAAATTACAGTGCGTAATGCACGGCCGAGTCGCGGCGATCGGCGTTTGGCGGTTGACTTCTTCGTACACGTCGACCAAGGTTTGAACGGCTCCGTCGCCGACTGAATGCGCCGTGAACTGCAACCCTTCCTGGACTGTAGTTTGCACAATGGGCAAGAGCCGCTCTTTAGGAATAAACAAAACGCCTTGATATCGCGGGTCGGTAATCGAGTAGATTTGACTGACGCCCCAGGGGTCGCGCATGTACGCACTACCCGTGAGCATGCCGCCGTCGAGAAACGTCTTGACTCCTACAATTCGCAGCATCGCATCGCCATTCTTATGTAATGGATGGCGCGCGATGGCGCGAATTTTCTCTAACACGGTTTCTAATTTGCCATCCGTCGCCAGAGCGTGCGACATCGCCACGCGAACCGTCAGTCGATCGTCGTTCCGCAACGCTTGGTATCGGCGAATGGAGCCTTCGTCAGCATTGCGGTCGGCAATGGTTGTCAAGCCCGACGCGTTGTAGTCAGCAAACAGTTTTTCTAAACGCTCCAAACGATCTTGCTCGGTCGCACTCGTGGAGGGCGGGCTTCCCTTGATATAACGCGTGCAACCTCGCAGGATGCCGTTGGGTTCGCCGGTTTGCGCGTCGCGTTCGATGTGCCCCGAGCCAACGACTTGAAAATTCTTGTCGATGCCGCACAACTTGAGCGCCTGGCTGTTTAGCGCCGCGTCGGGCCCCGTACGAAAAGCTACAGGATTGTTCGGCGCCGCTTCATCCAACTCATCACGCGTGGGATAGCGTTGCTCACGCAACCGCGTGATGAACACCTGCTGCACCCAAATCCACTGACCCTCTTCGAGTGCTTCCGCCCGGGTGCGAATATACGCCAGAACATCAGCAATCGTCTCCATTTCCGGTACGGGATGATCAAATTCGTGCATCGAAGCCCCACTTGGATGGGTATGCGAATCGATGAATCCCGGCAAAACCATGCGCCCTTCCAGGTCGACAACTTCGGTCGATTCGCCGCGTAGCGGCAAGATATCTTGATCTTTGCCGACGCGTAAAATCTTGCCGTCTTTGACCGCGATCGCTTCTGCAATGGAAAACCCGCGATCAACCGTCACGACCTTCCCATGATGGAGGATCAAATCGGCCGTGCGTTGCTGTCCGCAGAGCGGAGCCGCAAGAAGAACAACGCTCAGCAGGCAAATACAACGTGAGAACATAAATTTGCACCTTAGATTGAACTCGCCTCCGATGAAGAGTTGAACATTGGCGGCTATTCTATGACGCGGCTCGGTGCGAAGACAGCCTTGCCCGAGGTGAATTTTCCCATGTCGCCGCCGGCTAAACGTCGAACCACCATGAATAAGCCGCGTATACGGCGCCAACGCCAAGTACTCCTCCCGACAACACGAGGAGGGCTTTGCCGGCTAGGGGAATTCGCCGCCACAGAGTTTCCGCCACATTGATAAGACGCCGTACACGAAGTTCGCCCCAGTCCAACGTGCGCGCCACAAACAAGAATTCATCGCTAATGAGCGCTGCGCCAAAGAAGAACACGACCCAACCGGGGCCAGGCGCCGGCATCAGAAAAAAACCGGCGAGGCAAATCAACACGCCGCTTCCGAGCTTGACCAAACGACGCCAACTCAGCGGCGTACCGCGCCGGCGGCGGTTACGAAAAAACCGTTCCTGAAAGCGACGTCCCGGCGGACTCGCTTCAAGTGATCGCCAATGCTCTACAACCGTTCGCCACATGCGTCAGCACATTGCCCTTGGAAGAAAGCCGCCCTAAGATGAACTCCAGCGTCCCAAGCGGGAGGCTGCTGAATCCTATCACATTACGCTCAGAGTCGGCGCCACGCGCTTCGAAGTCGGTCCAATGCATTTGTTGTTCAGCGCCGAAGAAGACGATGCGGCGCTGGAGGAGGAACTTGCACTCTCCTGGCCTGAGGCTGTGGCGCGGCGTATACGCCGTGGCGTATTCTCGTTCGAACAGGGGGATTTGGAAAATTCCGCCGCAATTCCCCTTGTCTTTGCACGGCAACTGGCGGCAAACGCGACACCCATTATCGCAGCGTCGGTGCGGTCGTGGGCGGAACAAACTTCCGAAGCGATACTAGGCAAGCTGGCCGACGATCAGGCGTGGCGAATGCATGTCGTGCCGCACTATGACTCGCCTGCGAATACTACGGCGGGCCGACGCAGGTGCCAATTGATCGATGCGGCCATCCAATCCGAGTTGAAAGCGCGACGCCGACGCCTCTGGCGTCAACGGTGCGACGCCTCAACACCATGGACGACATGCGAATCGTTCGTCCAAGTTGTTCTCGCTTCGCCAGGGGCTGGTTGGCTGTCGCTCGCACCGGCGCCGTTGCCCTTTGTCTTGCGTCGAATGGTATGGCCGTTTCCCAAGGGCGAGATTCCCGTCGCCAGCGATCCCGCTCCCCCCAGCCGGGCGTTCGCCAAGCTCATTGAGGCCGAAGTTCGATCAGGCGCTTGCATTGGATCGGGTGAACATTGTGTTGATCTTGGCGCTTCGCCGGGAAGTTGGACCTATGTCGCGTTGGCGCGTGGAGCCAAAGTCACGGCTGTTGATCGGTCGCCGTTGCGCGCCGACCTGATGCGCCACGCTGAGCTCCGGTTTGTAAGGGGAGACGCCTTCACCTTCATTCCCGATCAGCCGGTCGACTGGCTGCTCTGCGATGTTATCGCCGCGCCGGAGCGTAGTATCGATCTCCTGCTTTCCTGGCTGCGTCGCGGTTTGACGCGTCGTTTTGTGGTGACAATCAAGTTCAAAGGCCGTCGCGATTACGCTCAGTTGGATCGGTTGAAGTCGGAGCTAGCTCGGTTGACCGCCGATTGGTTCGTCATCCGGCTTTGCGCCAACAAAAACGAGGCCTGCGCTTTTGGGGCGGCGTCGTAAGTAACGATTTTGCCATGCACCGTATCCGCTGGCTGTGCTATGATAGGAACTCGATCTCGACATCTGTCGAAAACCTGCACCGCGAGGCTGCCGAAGCCCGATCCTTCCACTCATCGCCACCGCCATGAGCATTGTTTTCGCGTGTTCTCATTGTAGAAAACAGTTCACCGTACCCGACGACTTCGCGGGTAAGAAGGCGAAGTGCAAAGGGTGCGGCGGCGTGGTGCAAGTACCGAGACCAACGGAAAGCGCTAAGCCGCGTTCTGTTGGCGAGTCGCCGCCGAAACCGGCTCTTCAGGCAAAGCCAAGCACCAGCCCGAACCAATTTCGGAACGATGACTTGTGGCCTCCCACGGGAGCGCCGCCGCAGCAACCTGCGTCCACGGCGCCGCCTCCACCCAAGGCGCAACCGAGGGGGCAAACGAAAGCGGCGAATTCACCAAAACCTGTCGCGCCGTCTCAACCGGCACGGCACGCTGCTCCAGCGCCGGTTCAACCGGTTGAACTACTAGCCGCGGAGCCCTATGTCGCTACGGCGGTCGAAACGTCGCTCTCGGGAGCACCAATTTATCGTTACGAAGGGCAGGTGAGAAACCGACGCCGCGTGTCGCGCGACGCTGCGGCAATTCGCGCGATTGCGGACCATGTGCGCACCTATGTCGGAATGGTCGATCAAGTCCTCGAGGCAGACAGCAACGACCTGCTGCCGGTCGATTTGCACCTGGTAGCACCGCGACGCGACTTGCCAATCCGCGTGGCAGTCACCAGTGGTATGAGCAATCACCCGATGAACACGCCGCACGGCGCCGAGAACGAACGCCACATGGAACTCGTGTTAGGACTAGAGCCAACGTGGCCGGTGAGCAAGGAAGCGCTGTCTCAAGACCATCGTGCGTGGCCCTTGGAATGGTTGCGAAGTATGGCGTGTTTGCCGCATACACTCGACACTTGGTTAGGAATCGGGCACACCGTGCCCAATGGAGACCCGCCGCAGCCGCTTGGCCCAGGAACCGAGATGTGCGGTTGGATCTTACTGCCGTCCCTATGGCTGCCTGAAGAGTTCGGGACCCTCGTCATGCACGAAACGAAAACAGTGTACTTCTACGCGATATTGCCGCTGTATCGCGAAGAAATGGACTTCAAATTGCAACAAGGCGCCGAGGCGCTCTTCGAGCGTCTTTCGCAGTTGCCCATGTTGGGCTTGTTTGATTTTCAACGGCCCAATGTGTGCAAGGCGACGATGAGCCTGGCTTGCGCCGCCTGCGGGACGCCGTTCGAAACCCCGGCGGAAATGGCGGGCCAACGCGTTGCCTGCCCGCGCTGTGGAGGAGCAGTCATTGTGCCGCGTCGCGGGTTTTATGACGAGAAGCAGCGGTCTGTCACACTGGACGATCAAAGCACTGCGTCGCTTCCCGGAAATGTAAAAGTCAACCCAATTCAGTATGTCACGCACTTCCCTTTGTGGCCGATTTTATGGGCGGGAAGTCTCGTGGCTACAGGCGTAGCCGCCTTGCTGACGATGAACATCGCGTTGATCCTCATCGCCTTCATGTTGTTGGCCGCCAACGGCTTGTATTGGTATCGCGTGAAGGAGCATTTTCTGCATGGATGCATTAATCCGGCAGTCGTCGTTTCCACAAATCCCCTACTCATCGCCGTCTCGACCGACCTAACCACTGGCTGGAAACCTTGGCCGGTCGTCAAAATCCTGCCGCATCCGCTTCGTTCCCTTGGCGGTCAAACTCCGCAGATTGGCATGCGGCTTTCGACGGTCGCGCTTTATCAATCGGGCGGTAATGACGATTCCCATTGGGTCGACTTTCATCCCCAAGCGGTGGAATGCGTCACCACCGACGAAGCCTCGATTCAGTACACAATGTCTCAGCTGGATGAAGACGCCTGGCAAGACTTGCACCGTAAGCTCATGAAGGTGCCGCGTCCCTTTCAACCGGGGCTCTATCACACGCCCGACGAGTAACCGGCGCGCAGGTTCCCCGTGCTTAGCCGCTAGACGTATCGGCTTACGAACTTTAACCTCTAGTTTATGTTTCTGGCTCTTGATCTCTGACTTGCGATCTTTCACATTGCCGTCTCACAACCTGATTGTCGTCGTGATCGATCGTTTGGGCGCGGGTTATTTGGGGCCCTATGGCGCCACTTGGCTGGATACGCCAAGTTTTAATCGGCTTGCAAGCGAATCGCTACTCATCGAGCACGTATTGAGCGACTCGCCCGATTTGATGAAGGTTTATCGTTCGTATTGGACAGGACGCCACGCCGGCATGCCCGATACAGCGGCGCCAACGCTGGTTCAACGCCTTTCAAACGTCGGCTACGAACCATGGCTCTTGACCGATGACGCCGAACTGGCGGACCATCCTTTGACGAGTGGATTCCGCGAACCACTTCTCGTCCAACATGCCGCCTGCGATTCGGCTGCGAAGCGCGTCGAAAGCACTCAAATGGCTGACTTGTTTGCAACGGCGGGCGACTACCTGCGTCAGGTTGATTCTCCCTTTCTGCTTTGGATTCACGCCAAGGGAATGCAAGGCGATTGGGATGCGCCGTGGCGATTGCGAACGCAGTGGCGCGATGAAGACGAGCCCGACCCGCCGCAGTTCGTAAAACCTCCGCTAGAGTACTCTCCCGAGACGTATGATCCGGATGTCTTGCTCGGTTATGCACATTCGTATGCTGCACAAGTTGCGGTGTTGGATCACTGTTTGGGAGAATTCCTATCGGCGTTTTTCGACAGCCGCCATGCCGAAACGACGCTCCTGGCTTTGACGTCGCCTCGCGGCTATCCCCTGGGCGAACACCGCCGGATTGGCCCCGTGGATAACTCGCTCTATGGCGAATTACTGCGAGTTCCCCTGCTGTTCCGCTTCCCTCAGGGCGCGAACGCGGCCCTCCGCACGCAAGCCATCGCTCAACCGGCGGATGTATTCAGTACTCTGGCCGAGGCGGCGGGGTTGGAGATTGATCATTCGCAGGTGTGGGGACGTAGTCTTGAACCTCTCCTGACCGATATCCCCTGGCCGCGCGACCGAGCTGTGGCGTTCCATCGCGACGAACGCGCCATCCGCACGCCGGCATGGTTTCTCCGCGATCCGGGCACAACGCAGGGGTCGGCCGAATTGACTCCTCTGCCGGCCGAACTTTACGTCAAGCCGGACGACGCTTGGGAATTGAACGAGGTTTCGGATCGATTACCCGATGTGGTGGACGAGCTAATCTCCGCTCTGGACAACTTCGAACAAGTTCTGGCGGCGTCAGATAACCAACCCTTAGCGTCCCTTTCCGCCATACTGCGTGACGGCCCCGCGTAATGGTCGCGCGATTACGGAGCCGCAACTTTCTCGCCTAAGGCGCGCAAGTGATCGAACGTATAAATGCCGGTGTCGTGACCGTCGCTATACGTGATCTTGTAGGCGTAGTTTCCCACAGGCTCCATGTGCTGGACCATCAGCGGTTGCGCTTCTTCGGGCGAAATGACCTTGAGCAGCGTTTTCATCTTGTCGCCATCTTCGGCGCTGCGTTTTTCGCGGCAAGTGGCGCAGGGACACGCCTTACGCAGCTCGCCCACACGATAACGGCGTTGTTCGCCGTCGCTCCACGTCATTTCCAGGCGACCGTCGTCTAGTCGTTTTAATTGGGTCGGATAGACGCTCATTGCGTTTGCGAGTCTCCTCTCGTTCGGTGTCGCACCAAGAAAGGGGCGTCTTTCGACTAAACCTGTTTTGCAGAGGAACGCCCTCAAAAACCCGATTGGTTCAAGCACCGCCGGGTCGCCGCGCACGGCATTACGGCACGGAGTATGCATTGTACTCGATGTAGCGGTTTCGGTCGTAGCCGCCTTGACGCGCCGCTGGGCGAACGTAGCAAGGTTCAACGGGGTTTGCTATGTTGCCAGTGGCGCGCCGACGCGGCCCCTTGAGTTCCTTTCACTACGGCAGGTCCGATTGATGAAAACCACCAAGGCTCTTGTGATTGAAGACAGCGCGACCCATCGCAAACTTGTCGAGAGCATTCTTGCCAAGAGCGAGGATGATCACTTCGCAATCGAAACGGCGCAGCGTCTGGACGAGGGGCTACAGAAGTTGGCTCGCACACAGTATGACGTGGTCTTGCTCGACCTCATGCTGCCCGATAGCGAGGGCATGGAAACATTTGACCGCGTGCGACAGCAATCAGGACATGTGCCGATTGTCGTTCTCTCGGGCGTAGATGACGTCAACATGGCGGCTCGGGCCGTTGAGGCGGGCGCTCAGGCTTTCCTGGTCAAAGGTGAAACGGAGGCCAAACAACTTATTCGCGCCGTGCGCTATGCCGTGCAGCGCGCCCACGCCGAACATGCAGAATGGGACGCGCCGATGTTTCACTTGGCGCAGCAGCAGTTCCTCAAAGCCGCGCACCTGATGGGACTGGACGACAACATCCGCGAGCGATTGCTGTTTCCACAACGCTCGCTGGTCGTCACGCTTCCTTTCCGGCGCGATGATTACGCGGAAGTCGAAACCGTGTTCGGTTACCGCGTACAGCACGTGTTGACCATGGGACCAACCAAAGGAGGTATTCGCTATCACGAAGAGGTGAACTTAGGCGAAACCTCTGCCTTGGCCATGTGGATGACGTGGAAGTGCGCGCTAATGCGGCTGCCCTTTGGCGGCGCCAAGGGAGGCGTCGCCATCGATCCGACCACGCTTTCGCGTGCGGAGTTACAACGCCTCACGCGGCGCTACACGACCGAGATCATCACGATGATCGGTCCTGACAAAGACATTCCGGCGCCCGACATGGGGACGAACGAACAGGTCATGGCCTGGGTCATGGACACGTACAGCCAGCATATTGGCCACGCCGTGCCCGAAGTGGTCACCGGTAAACCGGTGTCGCTTGGCGGTTCGCTGGGGCGCCGCGAAGCGACAGGCCGCGGGCTAGTGTATTTGGTGTCGGAAGCCGCCGCTCATTTGCACATGGACCTCAAACGCTCCACCGCCGTGGTGCAGGGTTTTGGAAATGTGGGTAGCAACGCTGCCAAGTTCCTGGAAGAAATGGGCGTACGCGTCATCGGCGTAAGTGACGTCAACACCGGCATTTATAATGAAAATGGACTTTCGATCAACGCTCTTTCGGAACATGTGGCCAAGCATCGCACGCTGGTGGGTTTCCCCGATGGGCAGGAAATCACCAACCGGCAATTGTTGGAGTTGCCGTGCGATATCCTCGTCCCGGCGGCCATGCAAAACCAGATTACTGGCGAAAATGCGCCCCGCATTCAATGCAAACTACTCGCCGAAGGCGCCAATGGCCCTACAACCCTAGAAGCCGACGAGATCCTGAACGAGAAAGGCGTCTTCGTGCTTCCCGATATTCTCGGCAACGCGGGCGGCGTGACGGTCTCGTACTTTGAATGGGTTCAGGATACCCAGAATTACAACTGGACGTTGGAGGAAGTCAACGATCGGCTGCACAAGGTGATGGTCGACGCTTTTCGGCGCACCACGATGCGAGCCCAGCGCGACAAGCTCGATATGCGCACCGCCGCCCTGATTGAAGGCGTACAGCGCGTCGCGGAAGCCAAACTCGCGCGTGGGTTGTTCCCGTAACGGAGTGCGCCATGCAAGTCGGCGCGCGTCGTTACAAACGCGCGCACATTTTGCATTCGCTCCAACCGCCGCTTTAGGCCGAATGGCGGTGGTATTGATAAAGGAAGTAGAGCAATCCGCCGCCGTCCACCAGGCCAACCAGAAAGTCCAAATTGTCGCGGATAAAGAAAACTTTCGCGACACCATCTTCCAACGTGCCTCCGTTGCCAATGCTGGAGAACCCAGCGAAAAACAAGAGACCCGCCAAAATTGAAACCGCGCCACACCCGATTGCTAGAGGATAGCCCCACGGTTGGCGACTACGTATTCCTAGCCCGCTGATAAACAGCGCGACTCCTGTCGCGACAAGTCCGAGTTGGAGCATCCAAAATAAGAATCCCCATCCTTCATACGACGCCAAGACTTTCTCGCCGCCATTTTGCGGTTCGTCGCCTTGCAGATAACTCATCCCAAAGCCATATGCGGTCAAGAACATTCCGACGAGGAAATTGTGCGCGCTGAATCGCTCATCCCAATCTTCGGCCAAGCATTCGTTGTGTTGGCCACCAAACGCTACAGGCGAAGCGTAGGCTCCAGCGTAAGGCCTCGTTCCGGAAGAACGTTCGTTCTCGGCCGCGCGCCGTAAGTCGGCTCCGCACACGGGACATAGGGCCGGCGACGCAGACGTGAAGTCGGCAAAGGCCACCTGCGTGCAACGCGTGCAAAGCACGGCTTCCATAAGACACCTCGTCAAACTTGCAGCGCTTGATGCATCCTCAACAAGCCTACCTTGTAAAACGAGGATAGGCCGCTCTGTAGAGGGGCTAATTGCGGCGTTCTGCCGAAGTGCTATATTGTTCGCGTGGCTCTATAGGCGGGGCGTAAGGAGCCGGGAGACATGACGCCCCCGATCAATCAACAACAACCGTTGAATCGGCGGATTCGTTGGATTGCGGGGTTTTCAGCGGTGGTCATCCATGCCGATTGGAGCAATCAAGCCCGTCGCCCCTTCGGAAGATAAGCGCTGGCGGATCGTTCACGCGGCGATGCGTCGCAACGGGTTTCGTCGCGACGCACTCATTGAAACGCTTCATACGGTCCAGGAGTCGTTCGGTTATGTGGACGACATTTCGCTCCGATATGTGGCGCAAAGCCTGCGCGTGCCGCTGAGCGCGGCGTACGGCGTGATCACCTTCTATCACTTTTTCTCACTCAAGCCGCCGGGGCAACATACGTGCGTCGTTTGCACGGGAACGGCGTGCTACATCAAGCAGGCGAACCAGTTGCTCCAGTGCGCCGAAGAGAAATTGCACATCCTTCCCGGGGAGACGACGCCCGACGGACTCGTTTCGCTGCTGACCGCGCGATGCGTCGGCTCGTGCGGCATTGCGCCGGTCGTGGTGATTGACGGCGCCGTAGAAGGCAACATGACTCCCGAGCGCATGACGGCCCAAGTTACGAGGTGGCGCGATGGTCAGCCTTGACCGCTTGGACAAGATCGCCCACAAAGCTCGTGAATCGCAAAGGGCGTGCGACCATTCGGTCAATGTTTGCACGGCCGCAGCATGTCAATCGGCACAGTCCCAGCCCGTACTGAACGCGCTCAAGCAGGAACTGAAGAACGCCGGCTTAGAAAGCCGGTGCGCAGTGCGCAGCGTCGGGTGCATGGGGCCCTGTGCTCAAGGCCCCTGCATCTCAGTAGAGCCCCAAGGCGCGCTATACGGTAAGGTCCGGCCGGAAGACGCCGCGGAGGTTGTCGCCAGCCTTTCGACAACTCCCGTCGAGCGACTCGCGATTAACACCTCCACGCCGTTTTTCCAACGCCAAACGAAGATTGTGCTGGCCAATAGCGGCCGCATCGACCCGGAAAAGATTGAAGACTACGTAGCTGCAAATGGTTATCGCGCGCTGTTGACCGCACTGACCGAACGCACCCCTGCGGAAGTCATCCAAGAGGTCGTCAAGAGCGGATTGCGCGGACGCGGCGGCGCGGGATACCCCACGGGTTTGAAATGGAACACCGTCGCCAAGGCGGCCGGCTCGCAAAAATATGTCATTTGTAACGCTGATGAAGGCGATCCCGGCGCATTCATGGACCGCGCGGTGTTGGAGAGCGATCCCCATCGCGTGTTGGAAGGAATGACGCTGGCGGCCTACGCGGTGGGAGCGACGCGCGGGTATATCTATGTGCGTGCGGAGTATCCTTTAGCGATTGAGCGGCTTCGTGCCGCATTGCGGCAGGCAGCCCGACAGGGATTGTTGGGACAGCGCATCGGCGACACCGAGTTCAACTTCGACATCGAACTTCGCCTTGGCGGCGGCGCGTTTGTGTGTGGCGAAGAAACCGCGCTCATTGCGTCGATCGAGGGGCGCCGCGGCCTGCCTCGCCCGCGACCGCCGTTCCCAGCGAATTACGGACTATTTGGCTGCCCTACGCTAATTAACAATGTCGAGACTTTCGCCAACATCGCGCCCATCGTGGACCAGGGCGGTGACTGGTTTGCGTCGCGCGGAACGGAAAAGAGCAAAGGTACGAAGGTCTTCGCCCTTGCTGGGCAAATCGTCAATGGCGGTTTGATCGAAGTGCCCATGGGCATCACGCTCCGCGAGATCGTTTTTGACATGGGCGGAGGGCTGCCCACGGGTAAAAAGTTCAAAGCCGTGCAAACCGGCGGCCCCTCGGGCGGCTGTATCCCGGAAGCCCACCTCGATTTGCCCGTTGATTATGAGTCGCTCCGCGCCGTCGGATCGATCATGGGATCAGGCGGGATGATCGTCATTGACGACGGTCAAAACATGGTCGACGTGGCCCGATATTTTATGGACTTTTGCATGTGCGAGTCTTGCGGCAAGTGCGTTCCTTGCCGAGTGGGCACCGCCATGATGCAAGATTTATTGAACCGCTTTTGCGGCCGCCAGGCGACCTCGCGCGACCTCGCCACCTTACGCCATTTATGCGAGGTCGTCCGCGAAGCCAGTCTGTGCGGACTGGGGCAAAGCGCCCCCAACCCGGTCTTAAGCACCTTGCAATACTTCGAGCAGGAGTACCTCGATGCGATACTTGGCAAAGGTCGCAGCAACGGTCACGCATCACCCTAGGCGCCTTCGCACGGGAGAGGCTCCTATGCAAGACGGCGACCACCCGTAAGTTGCCCTGTCAATCACCCGGCCTGGGAAGTAGATATGCCGCCGACGATTCCAACGCCTCATAGTTTTACATTGACCATTGATGGTCAAGACGTGACGGCGACGGTAGGTCAATCCATTTTGCAGGTGGCCAATGAACATCACGTCGAAATTCCCACACTGTGCTACCTGGACGGTTTAAGCGTGTGGGGTGGTTGCCGCTTGTGCATGGTGCAGATTGTCGGACAAGCGCGCCTTGTCGCGGCCTGCGCCACCGCGGCGACGGAAGACATGCAAGTGGTTACCCAGTCGCCTCAGTTGCACGATTACCGCCAGACCATCCTCCAAATGTTGTTCGCCGAACGAAATCATATTTGCTCGATTTGCGTCGCGAACGGCCATTGCGAGTTACAGTCCTGGGGACAAAAGCTCGGGGTGGATCATATCGATCTGCCCTATCGCTACCCTGATCTTGATGTCGATAGCTCTCACCCGCGTTTTCGCTTGGATCACAACCGCTGCATCCTTTGCACCCGATGTGTGCGCGTGTGCGATGAGATCGAGGGCGCTCACACGCTCGATGTGATGGGCCGCGGAATTCAGAATATGATCATTCACGACCTGAACGAACCCTGGGGCGACAGCACCACCTGCACGTCGTGCGGCAAATGCGTGCATGTCTGCCCCACGGGCGCCCTGAGCGAAAAAGGCACCAGCGTGGCTGAGATGGTCAAACGCCGCCAGTTCCTGCCTTACCTCACTGTCATGCGCGAGGCGAAGTAATGGCTGCTGGGGAAAAACCCAAACTCGCAACCGCTTGGTTGGAAGGCTGCTCGGGTTGCCACATGTCGTTTCTCGACATGGACGAACGTCTCATCGATCTGGCTGGCCTGGTCGAGATCGTCAGTTCGCCCTACGTCGATTACAAGGCATGGCCGGAACACATCGACATCACGTTGATCGAGGGAGGCATTGGCAGCGAGGAGGACCTGCATAAGGCCTTGGAGCTGCGCCGCCGTTCCAAGCTCCTCGTTTCCTTTGGCGACTGCGCGGTCACGGGCAATGTGCCTACGCTGCGCAATACGTACACTATCGCCGAGATTATGAAACACGCGTATGAAGAAACCGCCGTCAACCGAATTGACGACGCCGAGCGTCCGTATCCTACGCAATACGTTCCAGCGCTGCGGCGCCAAGTGACGCCGGTCCATGCCGTTGTGCCGGTGGATGTGTTTTTGCCGGGTTGTCCTCCGCCAGCTGACGCGATTTTTTTTCTTGTGACCGAGTTGCTCGCCGGTCGGAAGCCCACCACAACAGACTTCACACGCTTCGGTAAGTAAAGGCAATCGCGCGGCGCATTGCCCCTGGCTTCAAACGCCCGCGTGACGACGAGACTCCCGGCGAACTCGATTTTGGAAGTTCCATGGCCCAAACCATTACGATTAACCCAGTTACAAGGATCGAAGGGCACGCCAAGATCACGCTCCACTTGGACGATCAAGGCAAGGTGGCCGACGCGATGTTTCACATCACGCAGTTCCGCGGCTTCGAGAAATTTGTCGAGGGGCGCCCCCTTCGAGAAATGCCGTCGATTATGGCCCGAATTTGCGGCATTTGCCCTGTAAGCCACTTAGTTGCTTCGGCTAAAGCATGCGACGAACTCCTGGCAGTCGAAATTCCGGCCGTCGCCGCCAAGTTACGTCGCGTAATGAACTTGGCGCAGCTCGTCCAATCGCACGCGTTGAGCTTCTTTCATCTTTCCAGTCCCGATTTGATGTTGGGCATGGACGCCGACCCCAAGGAGCGAAACATTTTTGGGCTAATCGCGAAGCATCCCGAGTTCGCCCGCGACGGAATCCTGCTACGTAAGTTCGGACAACAAATTATTGAACGCCTTGGAGGCAAACGCATACATCCGGCCTGGGTTGTGCCGGGAGGAGTGAATGAACCGCTCGCAGAGCAAACGCGCAACGAAATCCTTTCCGAGATTCCTGGCGCGTTGGCCATTGCCCGGCGAACGCTTGAGTGGTTCAAGTCGATCGCGCCAAAGTTCGAGGAAGAGATTGAATCCTTCGCCAACTTTCCCACGATGCATCTGGGACTCGTCGGTCCGCGCGGCGAGTTGGAACACTATGACGGCGCTATGCGGTTCTGTAACGAGGATGGCGAAAAGATTGTCGATCTTACGGAGCACCGCCGTTACGACGAATTCATTGGAGAATTCGTCGAACCTTGGACGTACCTGAAGTTCCCTTTCTTTAAAAAGCGAGGTTATCCCGACGGCGTCTATCGTGTGGGGCCGCTTTCGCGATTGATTGTGGCCGATCGATGCGGCACGCCCCTGGCCGATCACGAATTGACCGACTTTCGATTGCGTTTAGGCCGCGCACCGATGAGCAGTTTTTACAGTCATTGGGCCCGCCTGATTGAATGCATCTACGGGTGCGAGAAGCTCGTGCAGTTGCTAGAAGCTCCAGACATTCTGGATGAGTACGTACAGTCGCGAGCTAGTGTGAATCGGCTCGAAGGCGTCGGTGTTTCCGAAGCGCCGCGCGGCACACTGCTGCATCATTATCGTATCGACCGCAACGGGCAAATGCGGTGGTTGAACCTAATCATCGCGACAGGACACAACAACCTGGCGATGAACCGCGGCATAAAGCAAGCGGCCGAGCGGTTTATCCGCGCTGAGAAGATCGAAGAAGGCGCGCTGAATCGTGTCGAAGCGGTCATCCGCGCTTTTGACCCTTGCCTGAGCTGTTCGACGCATGCCTGGGGTCAAATGCAATTGCTCATGCAACTTCGGGGGCCGCAAGGCGAACTGCTTCATGAGCTGCGCCGCGATTGAACGAGCGGTTCATGGATTCTCAAATCCTCATCATCGGTGTTGGCAACTCGCTACGTGGGGACGACGGCGCCGGTCCGGCCGTCGTGAAAGCGCTCAGCAAGACGCTCGTGGATCCGCGCGTTCGGTTGATGACGATCCATCAACCTTTGCCCGAACTGGCCGAAGTGATGCAGGCGGCGCATGCCGTGATCTTGGTCGATGCTCATGCTGCAGAGTATTCTCGCGGCGCGGCTTGGCGACCGATGGAACCAGCGCCCTCCGAGGTGATGAACATGCATTGCCTTACGCCCGAAGCAGTCGTTCAGTTGGCTCGCATGCTGTTTGGTTTTACAGGCGCCGCTTATGCTTGCGAGATTGCGGGAGAACGATTTGAGCTGGAAGAATCGCTTTCCCCTTTAGCCCAACAGGCCATAGCCGAGGCGATTCACCAGATTACGACGCAGGTTCGCGCGTGGCTGGACAAAAGCGAGCCAACCCTCGACGCGCGCTCCACGGTGGGTTAAGTTTCACATTAGCTAAACTGGTTGTTCGTCAATGATTCTAGGAGCGATGCTATGCAACGTAAGTTGACTTTTAGTTGGTTGGCGGCGATGTTGTTCACGGCGCCGACCTTCGCAGCCGATGCAGTTCAACCGTTCAACGGCAAAGACCTGTCGGGTTGGGAAATGAAGGAACCCAAAGACCGCAGTCATTGGAAGGTTGGTTTGGCGGCCGTCAATTCACAAAAGACGAATGAAATCGTTCTGGCGGACAAGCCAGAAGGCGAGCCAGGGCATCTGGTCAACGTCCAAGGCGGCGGCGTTGACATTTACACCAAAGACCACTGGGGCGACGCCACGATCGAAGTGGAAGTCCTTATTCCGCGCGGTTCGAACTCGGGCATCTATGTGATGGGCGAGTACGAAGTACAAGTGTTTGACAGTTTCGGCAAAGAAAAACTGAGCCAAAGCGATATCGGAGCTTTATACAGCGCAGCAGCGCCGAAAGTGAACGCCATCAAAAAGCCGGGCGAATGGAATCAGTTCGTGATCGAATTCCAAGCGCCTCGTTTTGATGACCAAGGAAAAAAGACCTCCAACGCCAAGTTCATCAAAGTCGTCTTGAATGGCCAGACGCTACACGAAAACGTCGAGATGAAAGGCCCCACGCCGACGGGTGTCAGCGGCAAAGAGGCGCCAACCGGCCCGCTCATGTTTCAGGGCGATCACGGTCCTGTGGCATACCGAAACCTTCGAATCACTCCGAAGTAGCGGTGCGACTCCGATGGGGAACGCGCGCCTTGCCAACCATCTACAATTTCCTGGCGGACGCCTGGCCAGGGTGTGCTGCGACTTTCCCCACATACATATTCTCCGTCATGCACGTATTTGTCACAGGTTCGACCGGTCTCGTCGGTAATCGGCTGATTGCCGAACTTCAAAGCGACGGCCATCAGGTCACTCGCCTGGTGCGCCGCTCGCCCAAGGCGGGCGAAGCGCTGTGGAATTACCAGGAGCGCCAAATCGACCTAGACAAGCTCGCTGCGGCCGATGCCGTGGTTCATCTTGCCGGAGAAAACATTGCCGATGGCCGCTGGAACGACGATAAGAAACGCCGAATTCGCGAAAGTCGCGAAGTGGGAACACGCTTTCTGGCGGAATCGCTGACTAAGCTGCCGCACAGGCCGCGTGTACTCGTGGCGGCGTCAGCTACGGGATATTACGGCGATCGTGATGATGAAAAACTCACCGAGTCCAGTCCTCCCGGCAAAGGCTTTCTGCCCGACGTTTGTTTAGCCTGGGAGATGGCCTGCCAACCTGCGGTGAACGCGGGGGTGCGCGTCGTAAATATACGCATTGGAGTGGTGCTTAGCCGAGAAGGGGGCGCGCTTGCCAAGATGCTGCTTCCTTTCCAAATGGGAGCTGGCGGCGTTATTGGTCACGGGCGACAATGGTGGAGTTGGATCACGCTCGACGACCTGGTGCGGGCCATGCAATTCGCATTAAACCAAAGCAATGTGGTCGGGCCCATCAACGGCACAGCGCCGAATCCTGTAACAAACCGGGAATTTACCAAGACGCTTGGGCGTGTTCTGAACCGTCCTACAATCTTCCCCATGCCTGCCTTCGCTGCTCGTTTGGCGCTGGGAGAAATGGCGAATGATTTGCTCTTGGCGAGCGTTCAAGTTTACCCTCGCCAATTACAGCAATACGGGTTTCAATTTCGGTATCCCGAATTGGAACCAGCCCTCCGGCACGTTCTCAACCGAGCCTAGTTCAAGAAAGACGGCTCAGGAAAAACGCAAAAATATTTGTAGAAAACCTTCTCGTGCAAAAGGTCCCACGTCGAATTGTTTCGACGAGTTTCTCGGTTTTTCCTATTTTTCTCGGAGTTTCTGCACCTCCGCCGCGCCGTGCACCCGGCAGTCGCCGAACCAAGCGCAATCGCCGCACCTCGCCAATTCGCCTTTACCTCGCAGGCGGTTTTAGTTTACCATCGCCAAGGCTACCCTTTGTTGCGCTGCGCGCAAGGGTATTGCCATAGTCGCAAGGGAGTGCGAATCATGACTGGACTGGCCCTATTGCTGGCCGCGTCGGCCATGGGGGTCGATTACGGATGGCGCCCTCATGAAGACGGCGGGCTGGAGTATATCATCCAGGTGGAGCCCGAGGTCTTTGCGTCGCTACAGGCTGGCGGCGAGATCGTGAGCGAAATCCACCCACAGGCTCACGATGTGCGCCGATTCCGCATCCGCATCGGACGCGGCAAGCTTCCGCGGGATGGGGGCGAGCAGCTGGCGGCCGATGACGGACCCTTGCCTCCAGCCCCGCTGGGCGAAGACACTCCCAATACGAAAAAGTCTCCCATCGCAAACGTCGCCTCCACGGCAACTAGCCGATTGCGTTCGGCCAGTCCGCCGCTCAACCATTTGGCACAAGGATCTGGATACGGTGGTGCGTTCGGTGGATTCAGCGGCGCTTATAACCGCGCTGCGAGCACGTCGGCTTCGACCACCACCAACAACAACTCAACACCCGCCGCCGCCAACGCCGCCAACACACGACCCACGGGCTCTTATGGAACTACGGGCTCCGCGGGTTCGACCTACAACAACCCAACGTATATTGGTTCATCTCGCTCAGGCAACAGCGACTACTCAACCGGAACGGCAACAACAGGTTCGACCTCGTCCAGTCGCAATCCCACGGTTGCCGATTCGTCGTGGACGCGCGGCGAAGTACGCACCGCGAGCAATCAGCAACCGGTAACATCAAACACCGCCGCTACGAACGCGACGGCGCCTAACGGCGCAACCACGGGCGCCTCGACGACCGCGGGAAGCTCAACGCCTCAGTACAGCACGCAATCTGGCACGGCATCGCAAGGGCCGCCGCCGTTGACTTCCGCGACGGGCAGCTACAGCCCTTCATCCTCGTCGTCAGGACAAAGCCAGCCCTCGGCTCAACCGCGATATACGGGACAAGGTCAACCAACGGGGCAAACCCAAACCACCAGTTCTTCGCAACCGACTCAGCAATACGCAACGGGTTCTAGCGGCCAAGCAACCTCTCAACCCCAATACAACACTCCAACAGGCCTTGGCGAGTACTCAGGCAGCGCCACGAACCGGAATGTGGATACAGCCACCGGCGGCTATAGCGCCACGATTCGTGACACTTCGCCGAATTCGGTGAATTCAAACGCCGCAAACGACGCCAATTATGGGGCGGGTCGCTACGGACCACTGACGCCGGTCAATTCCGGGTACGACGATCCGCGCAATCCTCCGCAGGGGAACTCGACGCAGGGCGATACACCGCAGCTCAACACACCGCAAAACAACCCATCTGCACAGGCGCCCAATGGCAGTTGGGCGAATACTTCTGCGCAAAATCCACAATACAACAACTCGCAGCCACCACCGACCTATCCTCCGCGTACCGATCCGGGGTACGGCTCGAACACAAATTATGCGGCAGGAACGCCGCTCGCACCGCCTGCGGCCAATCCCAACTATGCACAACCACCGTATGCTCCCTACGGTCAGTACGGCGCCGCGCCGCCCGCCCATCCGTTAGCCAACTATGGCTACGCGCCTGCCGGCGGCACGCCGTACCAGTACGCAGCACAACTGGGGGCGGGTTATGGATACGGACAGACCCCCGGGTATTATGCAATGCCGCCGTTGGCGCCGCCTACATTAACGGCAGCCTCAAATGAAAACTCCTCGTCTAGTTCGCGAAGCCGACGCTATGACGATGACGAAGACGAGGATGACCGCCCTCGCCGCAGCTATGTGGCCGATCTTCCGGCGCCGCCCGTGACGCCCACACCGGCCGCCGCCCCGGCGACGCAGCCCAACCTCGTTACCTCCGAACCGTGGCTGGCGTTCACGATCACCATTGTGTTGTTGTTTGCGTCCATCGGCGGCAACATTTACTTGCTTTGGATCTCGCAAGATTTTTATTGGCGTTATAAAGAGCTTGCGAACGACTTGCGGAATTTCAACTCGGCAGGATAATCGCCGAGCCGAACCGTCTGGGCTTCGCTGCTTATCGCACGCCACGAAAAGCCCAGACGACGCACCCCGTGCGCACTCTACGCGGGTCCCACCTTGACTGTGGTCACCCCGTCACGCTCATCTACAGCGATCACGATTTCCAGGAACTGTCGCAACACTTCCATGTGCGTATGAGCGTGTTGCGATAACGGGCCGGTGCGGAACTGCCCGCCGCCTCGATTCTGCCAAGCGGAAAGCCCCATTGGCAGCAAAAGCTGATCGGCCAGATGCTCGCCGACCGGAACGCCCGATTCCAGATACGCTTGCGCTTCGCGCCAGGCGTGTAGCGCCACCGTTTCCGCCTTGACGCCTTTCTGGCCTACGGCGCCAAATACTTCGGTCACGTGCTCATGTTCAAGTTCGATTAAGACCACGTTGCCGGGACCGTCGGCCGTAACCGACTCGACCGAGAAGCACGATTCCTCCCAGCCGGAATGTTCGGCGATGGTCCTGCACTCGCGCAGGGCGATGTGCGCGGGCAGGTTCGCCACGAGTGCTCGCACGCGGCCACTCCGCAGCGGGCCTCGCTCCAGCAACTCCAGCGGCTGGAGCGAGTCGCCCGGCTGAATTCGCACCGTCAGGCGGCCTCCGCCGGCAGGATAAAACCCAGCGCGGTACAGCGTCGCATCGAGCTTCGGCCCCATTCGGGCGATGAGCGGGAGATACGTTTTGGCGAGGAATTCAAACGGCGGCGCCAAGGGGTTGTGCGTGCCGCCTTCCAGGTGCAGCACACTGGGACCGTGCATGTGGAGCAACGCGGGCAGTACGGTTTGCGCCACAAGCGAGGTGCTGCCGGCAGAGCCGATGCGGAAATCATACTCGCCGGGGCGCACTTCGCCTGGTTCAAACACCAGCCGCGTCGAGCCAAGTTCCGCGCCTTCCACGCGGGCCTGGCCCACGTCGGCCGCCGCTTTGACAGCTACCAGGTGCTGCCGCGCCAGCCCCGGCTTAGCGCGGCGCGCGCGAAGGTTCTCAATCGTGAAGGGCCGGCCCGTCACGAGCGAAAGCGCCAGCGACGAGCGTACGATTTGGCCGCCCCCTTCGCCAAAGGAACCGTCAATGTGCAATGGCGCTGTCATGTCACTTCCAACCCCACAATTTCCCATAGCGTTCCAGCGGCTCTTTGAGCGGCGTGTGGTCGTGCAGCCAGATGACCGGGGCGTAAATCGCCTCGACGGCGTCATGGCTCTGGCCGGTTTGTTGCACAAGGGCCACCACAGGGCCAATGCTCAAAACGTACAGCACTGGGGCTAAGAACAGCATCAACAAGACCGCGGCCAGAGGCCGGAAGTTCGCAGATTCGTTCGGTTTTTGGCCCGGCTGTTCTTTCATAGCGGGTTGCTCGTCGACGATGGGGGGGACCTATCGCCATTGTTCGCCATTTGCCGACCCGAGACAATCAACCCCCGCGAATTCCTAGGGAATGCCTTCCCCATCGCGCAAGACAACAAGGGCGTGCGGTAGCGTGAATCATCGCTGCGCCGTATGATGACGCCGATTCAACGGTCGGCACCACGAAACGGATGACACTATGACCAAGCGAGCGCTCATTACAGGCATTACCGGGCAGGATGGCTCGTATCTGGCCAAGTTCCTGCTGGAAAAAGACTACGAAGTTCACGGCATGGTACGCCGCGCCAGCACGGAAAACTTCGAGCGAATTGCGGACTTGCGCGACCGCGTGCAATTGCACCAGGCCGATTTGCTCGATCAGCTTTCCTTAGTGCGGTTGATCGACCGCGTCCGGCCGCACGAACTGTACAACCTGGCGGCCATGAGCTTTGTGCCGACTAGCTTTGAGCAACCGTTGCTGACGGGCGAGTTCACCGGTTTGGGCGTGACGCGCGTGCTTGAAGCAATTCGCCAGGTCGACCCGAAGATTCGCTTTTACCAGGCCAGCAGCAGCGAGATGTTCGGCTCGGTGCGCGAAGAGCCCCAAACCGAAAACACCCCCTTCTATCCGCGCAGCCCTTATGGCGTGGCCAAGGTGTACGGTCACTGGATCACGGTCAATTATCGCGAAGGTTTCGACATTTTCGCGTGCAGCGGCATCCTGTTTAACCATGAATCGCCACTGCGAGGAAAGGAATTTGTCACGCGTAAGATTTCCGACGCCGCAGCGCGCATCAAGCTAGGCGTGCAGGACAAACTTTACCTCGGCAATCTTGACGCGCAGCGCGACTGGGGCTTCGCTGGCGACTACGTTCGGGCCATGTGGCTCATGCTGCAACAGGACAAGCCCGATGACTACGTGGTGGCGACCGGTGAGAAACACTCGGTGCGGCAGTTCGTCGAACTAGCGTTCCAGCACGTGGGGCTGGACTGGAAGAAATACGTCGAGATCGACCCAGCGTTCTATCGCCCTGCCGATGTCCACACGCTATGCGGCGACGCGTCGCGGGCCCACCGGGAACTGGGTTGGAAGCCCGAGGTTACGTTCCCCGAGTTGGTCCGTATGATGGTCGACGCCGATCTGAAACGCGTTGAGAAAGAAATCGCCGATGAGGACGCCGCCACGCGTTAGGCGTATCCCGGGTTAGCACGCAATTCACGGCGGAAGGGCGGCATGAAGCGCGCTCCAAGCCCCCGTTTTCACTCGTCTTCGCTCGCGTCCCAACCTTCCGCGAGGTCCGCGTCTTCGCGCTCCACAGGAACACTATACCCTTCGTCATACCAACGCCCTAGGTCGATCTGCCGACAACGTTCACTACAAAACGGCATGGCCGGACTATAGTCCGTATCAAAGGTTCGTCGGCAGATAGGACAACGGATCAGGGGCATTGACTTCGCCGGCGCGTCGGGCGCGCCATCTCATATTGCGTGAGCTTGCTCACTTCGGCTTGGCGGGCGTTTTCGCGGTTTCTTTGGATTTTGTTTCCGATTTGGTCTCGCTTTTGGTTTCCGCCTTCGTCTCTGGAGCTGGCTTATCCGCCTGAGCGCTCTTCTTGTACGATTCGCTGCGGTAGTCGGTTTGATAGAAACCCGAGCCTTTGAAAACGATGGCCGCACCGCCTCCCATGAGTCGGCGGAGCTTGGGCTTTCCGCACTCGGGACATTTGCGCAGTTCGTCGGCGCTAATGGATTGAAAGACTTCGAATTCGTGACCGCAACCATGGCATCGATAGTCGTATGTCGGCATGAACAATTCTCCAAGGTTTACGTGATAGGTAAATGGGCACGAATCCGCCGTGTGGCCGCCTATTCGCTTTGCCCTTCCTGCTTGGCATCCGCAGCCGGTCCAGAAGACACAAACACCTGAGAGGGTCGCAACACGCGCTCGTGAAGTTCATAGCCCGATTGGGTTTCAAACAAGATCGCGCCGGACGGCTGGGCGTCGCTAGGCTGTTGAGCTAACGCCTCATGCCGATGGGGATCGAACATTTCGCCCGCGGTGGGAATACGGCGGCAACCATGTTGATCCAACACTTGCTCCACCTGTTGCACCACCATGCGCACGCCGTTCACCAAGTCATTGGCGGCGTCCGTCTTGCTGGCCGCCTCAATCGCGCGATGAAGATTGTCTAACACGGGTAACAGATCACGTAGCAGCGGCGCCGTGGCAAAGCGTCGCTCTTCCTCCATTTCGCGCCGCATACGGCGCCGGAAGTTTTCAAGCTCCGCTTGGGCGCGCAGCGTTTGGTTTTGCGCTTCAACCAGTTCCTGACGCAACTGTTCCAGGTCTCGTTCCCCGGCAGCTGCCGCGGCATCGCCGCCCGTTTCCGGTTGTTCGATTGGCTGATCTTCTGGGGATACGTTTGCAGGTTCCATAGTATCGTGTTTGGAGTCAATCATGATCGTACAACGTCGGCTGCTTTCTCCGCGCCGGTGCGGCGCTCGCGTAGTTATCGTTGATTACGAGGCGCAAGTTACGCTAACTCGTCCGTTTTGGCTTCTTCTTCGTGATGGGTAAAATAATGGCGAATCTTTTCCAAGAAGCTGCGTCGCTCGGGCGCCACTTCGGCATGTTCGACCTCAGCCAGTTTTCGCAGGACTTCCTCTTGTTGTTTGGAAAGCTTTTTCGGCACTTCGATATAGGTTTGCACCAAAAGGTCGCCCGTGCGCCCGCCACGCGGGTCAGGAACGCCTTTTCCACGAAGACGGAAGACTTCGCCCGATTGCGTGCCCGGAGGAATGACGACTTCCTCCCGACCGCGCAGCGTGGGAGCTTCGACCGTGGCGCCTAAAGCCGCTTGGCTATAACTAATGGGCAGACGCAAAATCAGGTGCGTTCCGTCGCGCTGGAATAACGGGTGCTTGCGCACATGGATAAAGCAATAACAGTCACCCGACGGTCCGCCGTTGGGGCTGGGTTCGCCCTCGCCGCTCAGACGCACTTGCATTCCATCGTCAACGCCGGCAGGAATCGCGACATCCATTTTTCGCCGCACCGTCACGGCGCCGCGGCCACGACATGCCTTACAAGGATCCGTGACGACGACGCCCGCTCCGTTGCATTGAGGACACGTGGTTTGCACGCGCAAAATGCCGGCCGACTGCACGACTTGCCCGTGGCCATGACAGCGCGCGCACGGTTGCGGCGACGATCCTGGCGCCGCACCAGAGCCGCTGCATTCGCCACACGTTTCATTCCGGTCAAATTCGACCGACTTCTGTATACCGAAGGCGGCTTCCTCGAGGTCCAAGGTGACGTCGCAACGGACATCGCCGCCGCGTCGGGGACGCCGCGAGCGCCGCCGCCCACCACCACCAAAAATATCGCCGAACATCCCGCCGCCAAACATATCGTTGAAGGCGTCAAAGATGTCTTCCACATCGTGGTATTGCGGCCCCGCGCCCGAGCGCTGCAATCCCGCGTGGCCGTACTGGTCGTAAATCGCGCGCTTTTCAGCGTTGTTCAATACCTCGAAGGCTTCGGCGCACTCTTTGAACTTTTCGGCCGCTCCATCTTCTTTGGAGTGATCCGGATGATATTTGATGGCCCGTTTGCGGTAGGCCGCGGCGATTTCCGTCTGCGTTGCGGTCCGCGCGACGCCGAGGACCTCATAGTAATCGCGTTTTTCAGACATGACGGCCATTGTGAGATTAGTGCCCAAGCCCCGCCAAACAGGCGTCGTGAATAGGGAATTATACGCCGGAAACCGAATAGGAGATAACCGAAACGCAAAGCCCCGGAAAGCAATTGGTCATTCGCCCCGGGGTTTCTTCTGAACTTCCGCCCCTCAGTCGCACGAATTCGATTTGTATAAAAACACGGGCGCGGCGAACCTTGTGGTCCGACGCGCCCGGGACGCTATGGGAATCAACACGCGACGGGACTAACGGACCGCCCCTTCGACGCGCTGTTTGTCTTTGTCCTCTTTGTCGAGGTTCGTTACCATCGTCTCGGTAGTGAGCATCAGGGCCGAAATGCTGGCCGCATTGCTCAGCGCGGTACGGACCACTTTCACCGGGTCGATAATTCCGGCCTTGAACATGTCGACATATTCGCCCGTGTTCGCGTTGAAGCCGGTCGTTTCCGGCTGGTCGCGTAATTCGTCGACAATCACGGCGCCGTCACGGCCGCCGTTATTGGCGATTTGACGCAGAGGCGATTCCAAGGCGCGACGAACAATCTGCGCACCGATTTTCTCGTCGCCGTCCAGCGACTTGATCAGCTTATCGAGCACGGCCTGGCAACGCAGCAAGGCCACTCCACCGCCAGGCAAAATGCCTTCTTCCACCGCGGCGCGCGTCGCATGCAAAGCGTCTTCCCCCAGATCCTTCTTTAGCTTCATGTCGGTTTCGGTCTCGGCGCCAACCGAGATCACCGCCACGCCGCCGGTCAATTTCGCAACGCGTTCTTGGAACTTTTCCTTATCATATTCGCTATCGCTTTGCTCAATTTGACGATTGAGCTGCGCGACGCGCTTTTCGACCTCTTTCTTGTCGCCCGCGCCTTCAACAATGGTGGTCGAGTTGCGGTCCACGGTGATTTGGCCCGCACGACCAAGGTGCTCCAGGGTGACGCTTTCCAACTTGATGCCCAAATCTTCGCTGATCAGCGTGCCGCCCGTCAGCACCGCCATATCGCCCAGCATCGCCTTGCGGCGGTCGCCGAATCCCGGCGCTTTCACGGCGCACACATTAAGCAGACCGCGGAGTTTGTTCACCACAAGCAACGTAAGTGCGTCGCCATCAACATCTTCCGCGACGATCAACAACGGCTTACCGGTTTGGCTCGTTGCTTCCAGGACGGGAATCAGATCGCGCAAGTTGCTGATCTTCTTCTCGTGCAGCAGGATGTAGCAATCCTCCAGGAAGCAATCCATCTCGGCCGGACGGTTGATAAAGTACGGCGAGATGAAGCCCTTGTCGAACTGCATGCCGTCGACGTACTTCACTTCGGTCTGGGTGGCCTTGCCTTCCTCTAGCGTGATTACGCCGTGCTTGCCGACGCGTTGCAGCGCTTCGGACAGCATTTCGCCGACAGTGCGGTCGTTGTTAGCGCTAATAGCGCCGATCTGCGTGACTTCCTCGGGGCTGGAGACCGGGCGAGCCATGTCGGCGAGCTTCGTCTCGCATGCATTGACGGCTTGCTCGATGCCACGACGCAATGCCGCTGGATTGCTGCCTGCAACGATATTCCGCAGACCTTCTTTGTAGATTTCGCGGGCCAGCACCGTGGCGGTGGTGGTGCCGTCGCCGGCCAAGTCCGAGGTTTTCTGAGCAACTTCAACGACGAGCTTAGCGCCCATGTTTTCGAAGCGGTCTTCCAGTTCGATTTCCTTCGCTACCGAAACGCCGTCTTTCGTCACTTTGGGGCCGCCAAACGACTTGGCGATGATCACATTACGCCCGGTGGGACCGAGAGTAACCGCCACGGCGTTGGCCAGCTTATTCACGCCTTCGAGCAGTTTCGCTCGTGCGTGATCTTCAAAAAGCAGTTGTTTGGCCACGATGATTTGTCCTTATAATCTTTGTGATTCTGGGGGATCTGCCGAATGCCGGAGACGTATTCGCCTCCGGATGGTATCGCGGCCTCACTTGCCGGGCCGCTTAGTTGGGCTGGTTGAAGAATATGGGTTCGCGGTTGAAGGATCGCGATGAGTCCACAATCCCTCGTTCTTAATCGCTAACGACCTTCGCGAGAATGTCGCTTTCCCGAAGGATTTTGATTTCATCGCCGTTCACTTCGATCTCGGTGCCGCCCCACTTAGCGAAAATCACTTCATCGCCAACCACTACCGACAAAGCGCCACGCTGGCCGTTGTCAAGCAACTTGCCCGGACCAACCGCCACAACACGCCCGCGCTGTGGCTTTTCCTTGGCGACGTCGGGCAACACGATACCGCCTGCGGTGACTTCTTCCGCTTCAAGCGGTTCGACAACGACACGATCTTCCAGAGGGCGAAGTTTAACGTTAGCCATGAGGTATCTTCCTTATGTTATTACTTGTGAGAAATGACTGAATTTGTTGTCAACACGGCTGCTTGGCTGAGGGCCGAAAGCTCCTTCCCTGAGCCAGCAAATTATGCGGTCCAGCGAAATGCGGCAATTACATCATGCCGTCCATGCCCCCCATACCTCCCATGCCGCCCATTCCTCCCATGCCTCCCATACCACCCATGCCGTGGTCATGATGGTGGTCATGATCGTCGCCCGACTCGGCCTTAGGAATTTCAGTCACCAAAGATTCGGTCGTGATGAGTAGAGAAGCCACACTGACCGCATTCTGCAGCGCCGTCTTCACCACTTTGGCGGGATCAATGACGCCAGCCTTCACCATGTCGGTGTACTCGCCGGTGTCGGCGTTAAAGCCTTCGGTCTTGTTCTTTTGCTTGCGCACCCGAGACACCACCACGGTACCGTCGAGGCCGGCGTTTTCTGCGATCTCACGTAAGGGAATATCTAACACGTTGCGAATGATTTCAGCGCCGTGTCGCTCATCGCCTTCTAATTGGCCAATGAGTTTTTCCAACTCAGCTTGCGAACGCAGCAACGCCACGCCGCCGCCAGGAACGACACCTTCTTCAAGCGCCGCCTGCGTAGCGGACTTGGCGTCCTCAATGAGATATTTTCGCTCCTTCATTTCGGTCTCAGTTGCGGCGCCAACACTGATTTGCGCGACACCGCCCGCGAGCTTCGCCAAGCGCTCCTGCAGCTTTTCACGATCATAATCGCTGTCGGTTGCGGCAATTTCATCACGAATCTGCTGAACACGACCTTCGATCGCGGCTTTCTTGCCGGCGCCACTGACGATCGTAGTCTCCTCGGCCGTAATGCGCACCTTCTTGGCCTTGCCTAGATCAGCAATGCGAACGCTTTCGAGGTCGATCCCACGATCCTTGAAAATGGGCTCGCCGCCGGTAAGCACGGCAATATCGCCCAACATCGCCTTGCGGCGGTCGCCATAGCCAGGCGCCTTCACAGCACATACTTGCAAAATGCCCTTGAGCTTATTCACAACTAAAGTGGCGAGCGCTTCGCCTTCAACATCCTCGGCGATGATCAACAGCGGCTTATTCGCCTTGCTAATCGCTTCCAACAGGGGGATGAGTTTCTTATTGGCCGAGATCTTCTCTTCGTAAACCAGGATGTAGCAGTCGTTCAACTCGACCACGACGTTGTCAGGGTCGGTCACAAAGTGCGGCGACAGAAAACCGCGATCAAACTGCATGCCTTCAACCACCTCGACGGTGGTTTCGGCGCCGCGACCTTCTTCGACCGTGATGACGCCGTCTTTGCCCACGCGCAGGAAGGCATCAGCCAGCACTTCACCAATCGTGCGATCATTATTGCCGGCGATTGTGGCAATTTGCTGAATCTGCTTCTTGCTCTTTTCGTCAATCGCGATGGCCATGCCATCAACCGCTTTCGCAACCGACTCCGTGGCACGCTGAATACCGCGCGAAAGCGCCATGGGGTCAGCTCCGGCCGCGATCATTTTCAGACCTTCACGGAAGATCGCTTCGGCCAACACCGTGGCGGTGGTGGTGCCGTCACCGGCGACGTCGTTGGTCTTGCTTGCCGCTTCCTTGACCAGTTGGGCGCCCAGATTCTCGTAAGGATCATCCAGTTCGATGTCTTCAGCGACGGTCACGCCGTCTTTCGTCACTTTGGGAGAACCCCAACCCTTATCGAGCACGGCGTTACGCCCGCGGGGACCAAGCGTGCTACGGACCGCCCGGGCCAACTTCGATACGCCGGCCAATAGGGCCTGTCGGGCGGCGTCTTCAAAGACCATCTGTTTCGCCACGTTGAGTTTCCTCCTGTTGCTGACGTCACTATGCCAAAGTCAGAAACGCCGAACCCACGCGGCTCGGCGGTATAAATACAAACAATCCCCGGATGAGGGAAAGCCGCCGTTATGGCAGACCGACATCGCGGTGTCGGCGTAAGAAAGCAAGGCCTGTGCCAAGCACCCCGGGGGTCCCGCGACGGTTTACGTAAACCCCGGTTTTACTTGAGTTTCGGCGAAAATTCTTTGATTATTTTCGAACAGGCGAACGGTGATCCGTCGGTGACCCACGAATTTTTCGGCCGTCAAGCCGATTTGGCAAAGGAGTTCGGCCAAACGTGGCGAACGCAAGTGTCAAAATGGCAGCAAAACACTTCGCGACTGCCGACAAGGCTGCCCTCATTTCGTGTATTGCGCGCAGCGCAAAGCGATTTTGCAGTGCCGCATCGGTGCTTGATTTGGTCGGTACGCAACCCAGCCCAATACCATTGACGTCAAAAGTACTCTTGCCCGGAGCGTAGGCGTTTGAGTAACCACCGCAGTTGCCCAACCGAAACTACGATTATGCGTCAATGCGAATGGCTATGACTGCCGTGGTCATGAGCTTCACCCTGTTCATGACTATGGTTGTGACCATGGCCGTGGCCCGCCCCTTCCAGCCAACCGATGGAGATCGCCAAAAGCACCCCCAAGATGAGTGCAACAGAAAGCTTGGCGCGATCATGGCTGTGGAAACTCACTTCCGGCAAAATGTCGGCCAAAGCAATACAAACGAAGACGCCCGCCGCCAGGGCCAAGGCAGCGCCAACCAGCGCCGCATGTCCCGCGGCGCCAAGGTAAAATAACATGGCCCCAAGTGGGCACACCGCAGCAAACACGATGTTGACCCCCAACATGGAGCGCAACGACCAACCGCTGCTCGCCATGAGCGAGGTAATCGCCATCGCGTCGAGAGGTTTGTGAAGGAGTACCACCAAGAACACCCCCGCGCCCGGAATGGGTGCATCGGAATGCAGGTGCATATCGGCCGCCAATTGCGCTCCAAGCGCTACTCCATCAAAAAAACTATGGAGTACGAGTCCAAACGCTAATCCCAACCAACTGAAACGCCACCCTTTCCGAACCGCCGCTTGATTCGCCGCTTCGTGACCGCTGTGGTGATGTCCGCCATGATGATGGTCATGGCCGGCGTGATCATGACCGCAGACTTCCACTTCCTCGTTTTGCATGCTGGGATCCGCCACCGAGTGCTGATGCACATGGAATAGGCGAATCATAAAGAACATGCCCAGCAAACCAATCAGCATCCACGTTACCGCCTCATCCAAGGAGGTCAGGTCAGCCGTGGCATGGGGCAGTAAATGGAGTATAGCGACGCCGAGCATCAGCCCCGCGACAAAACTCATCATGGCCTGCATTTGGGTATGGCCGAACCGCCAACGCGTGGGAAGCCACCCCCCTGCTAGTGAAGCAATGGTCACCAGCACGCAGTAAACCAACAACAGTATCGCGGCGTACGTCATCAGACCCAATAACTCGAAAGAAGCTGGCGCCGCTCGATAAGTTTGAGTAGCGAACGGTCAATCGTAAGACATTCGTGTTGCACCGCAAGTGGAGCGCCAACGGCGGCGCGCGCCGATTACGCCGCAGATCGCCCGCATCGCTTAAATACCCGAACCGGTAAACGAGTCGAGCTTTTCCTGCCCTGGCGCGGCGGTTAAACGAAGCGGACCTTCCTTCGTGATCGCAATCGTATGCTCGAAGTGAGCGCTTGGCCGGCCGTCCGCGGTCACCTGGGTCCAATGATCGCGACGAACCTTAACGTCTTTGCAACCCAGGTTCACCATGGGCTCGACTGCGATAACCAACCCGGGCCGCAGGTCAAAATCGCCGTCGCGCAAGAATGATTCGCTTACGTAGTTCGGCGCCTGTGGCTCCTCGTGGAGCTCGCGGCCAATGCCGTGCCCCACCATGCTTTCTACAACCGAAAAATGATGATCTTTCACATAGGCTTCGATTTCGCGGGCGACCTCGCTCCAACGCTTCTTGATGGCCATGAGTCGCGTCGCAAGGTTCAGCGACTCCAGCGTCACATCCAGCAGTCGCTGAACTTCAGGAGCAATTTGCCCGACCGGGTACGTCCAAGCTGAATCGCCACACCACCCATTTAGCTTGCAACCCGTATCGATGCTAACAATATCCCCTTCACGTAATGTGCGCCGCCCCGGAATGCCGTGTACGACTTCTTCGTTGACCGACATACACGTAACTGTGGGAAACGGCACTGGTCCCGGCACTCCTTTGAACAGCGGCTTGGCGCCCTTTTGCTCAAAGAAACGTTCGATGGCGGCGTCGATATCTCCTGTAATGGCGCCAGGTCGCACCAACTCCTTCGCCACTTGGTGGGCTTCCCAAACCACCAGCCCGGCTTGACGCATCAAATTAATTTCACGAAGAGACCGCAAAGTAATCATGAATCGCAGGCAAGTGCAAATAATTGAATTGGGCGGCGGTAGGGAGCGGCGCGACGGCTAAAGCTTGCAATGTGAGCCGGCTGCGATGGCATGAACGCGACGTTTCGCCAAACGTTAAGCAAAAACTCTCAGTTCCTGTGGGAGCACAATTAACGCAACAGAAACGTAAGCGGATTTGCGCTTCAGCGGCAGCCGGGACGCCACATCAGCCAATGAAGACGCTTGCGGCGTACTACGAGGATAGTCCCTCTAGGACGACTGCCGCGTCTCAACCGCGTCACGAATTCGGGCGAACACCTGCTCGGGCGTGCCTTGACCATTGATCTCACGTAACAACCCCCGCGCGCGGTAATACTCAAGCACCGGCTGCGTTAGCGAGCGATACACCTCGAGCCGCTTGGGAATCGCTTCGGGAGTGTCGTCCGCACGAGGTTTGTCGGCATGTTTCGCGCGCCGGAGGAGCCGACGCACCAATTCGTCCTCCTCCACATGCAACTCGAGCACTAAGTCCAAAGCGCGCTGATCCAAGGACAGCTGGCGGTCGAGTTCCTCGGCCTGGTTAATCGTGCGAGGAAAGCCGTCAAACAAACAACCTCGGGCGCAGTCCGGCTGTTCAATTCGCTGGCCGATGATTTTGACGACAAGCTCGTCAGGGGCGAGTTGGCCGTTCTTCATGAACGCGGCGGCTTTGCGCCCCAGTTCGGTTCCGCTTTCTTCCGCATCGCGAAGCATTTCGCCCGTTGAGAGATGCGGTACGTTTAAGTGCGACGCCAGTCGTTGGGCTTGAGTGCCCTTACCAGCGCCAGGCGGTCCGATGAATACAATCAACATAGACATCTCCCGCCGTCAAGCACCGCTGGCGGGAGTGATCCTGGGAACATGATCGTCACATCCAACGTGCTGAGCGGCTTTACGACTCAAGCAAACCGCGGTAGTTCCGCATTACCAAATGACTATCAATCTTTTGCACCAGGTCAAACGCCACGCTTACCGCGATCAGCAAGCCCGTGCCCCCATAAAAGCTAGCCACATTAAAGCTAACGCCCAGGTAATTTGAGATCACCGTCGGAACGATCGCCACCAGCGCCAAGAAGCCGGCGCCGACGTAAGTGATCCGCACCATCACCTTTTCCAAATAGTCCGCGGTGCGTTTGCCGGGGCGATATCCAGGAATGAACGTGCCGTAGTCCTTTAAATTCTCCGCCATCTCTTTGGGGTTGAATGTGATGGCCGTCCAGAAATAGCAGAAGAAGTAGATCAAAACGACATACAGCAAGTTATAGATAAACGACGTTCCGTTAAAAATTCCGCCGAGTGAAAACATGGTGTTCCGCCATCCTGGCGACTGAAACACCGCTCCCAGTCCCTGAAACAGCATGGGAGGCAACATCAAAAGGCTACTAGCGAAGATGATCGGCATCACGCCAGCCTGATTGATCCGCAACGGCAAGTACTGCTTGGCGCCCCCATAAACGCGGCGTCCGCGCACGTGCTTGGCGCTTTGCGTAGGAATGCGGCGTTGACCCAAGGTGATAAACACAACTCCGAAAATCACCGCGACAAACAAAAACACAAGGATGATGATTGTCTCGACGCCAATGACGCCTTTAGCCAACCCGACCAACTCCGGCTTCGCGTTGCGAATCAGTTCGAGGAACGCAATAGGCATGCGAGCCAAAATGCCAGCCATAATCAATAAGCTGATGCCATTGCCGATGCCGTACTCGTCAATCTGTTCGCCCAACCACATTAAGAAGATGGTGCCGCAAGTCATGATCATTACGGCGGTAATCTGCCATCCAATGGAAAGGTTATTCCCGCTTAAAAACGCCGGGTTCACGGACGGAGGCGCCACCGCGTCGGAAGGGACCGCCATGAGCGAAAACTTCATGAACGCCCAGCTTTGCAGAATACACAAGAAGACCGTCAAATAGCGTGTGTACTCGTTGATCTTCTTGCGGCCCGTTTCGCCCTCCTTTCGCAGATCCTCCATCGGCTTCCAAACGCTGCCGAGGAGTTGAAAGATAATCGAGGCCGAAATGTAAGGCATAATGCCCAGACCGAAGATCGTCGCCTGCTGCAAGTCGCTCGCGGCAAAGATGGAGACTTGGCTCAACAAGCCCCCCAGGCCGTCAGAACTGCGGTTCATGGCCGCCTGGTTGAACATGGGCAGCGGAATCGCCCATCCCACGCGATAAATGGCCAGAAAAAAGAGGGTTAATAATATCTTCTTCCGCAATTCCGGAATGGCGAAGACAATGCGGATTTTTTCCCACATAACGGCTCGATCCGTCTTGGATAGGTAATGGGGCGAAGCAGCTCGGGTTCCATCCCGCGCGGGTAACTAAACGCTATCGATGTGTCTGGGTTCGACGCACGGACTGCGGCTGCTACTTTTTCCGATCAACAAACCATGATCACGCACAATTCGTACCCGCCGCGATTACTTGGCCTGCTTCTTTTTCTCGTTCTTAACAACTGGAGCGCGGCCGGGCAACACCACTACTTCACCCCCAGCGCTACGAATCTTATCTTCCGCCGATTTGCTAAAGCGGTGCGCACTTACCTTAAGCTTCTTGGTTAGCTCGCCGTTGCCGAGAATCTTGAGCTGGTCGTAACGGCTTTTGAGCAACCCGGAAGTCTTCAAGGTGTCGGGCGTTACTTCCGCGTTTACCTCAAAAACGTTCTCCAAATCCTCCACATTCACCGCGGCTACTGTCAAGGCGAATTTATTGTGGAAGCCGCGCTTCGGGACGCGCCGCACGAGCGGCATTTGCCCCCCTTGGAACGAAGGTTTCCGCGAATATCCCGAACGCGACCGGGCGCCCTTTTGGCCACGGCCAGCCCGCTTACCCGTACCCGAACCGATACCGCGGCCCAAACGTTTACGGCGGCGGTTGGTTTCTACTCCACGATGGACTTCATTTAGATTCATGTCAGGCTCACTCCACGCAATCGTTCAATGTCTTGTTGCGTGCGCAGGTTCTTCAAGGCTTCAATCGTCGCCTTGACCAACGTCACGGGGTTTGTCGAGCCAAAACTCTTGGTGAGAATATCGGTCACCCCGGCAGCCTCGCACACGGCGCGCACTGCAGCGCCAGCAATTACCCCGGTACCAGGCGCCGCTGGCAAGAGAATGACTTCTGCGGCGCCATACCGCCCCTTGATTTGATGAGGAATTGTGCCGCTAAGAATGGGTACTTCCACCATGTTTCGCGTGGCTTGCTTCTGCGCTTTTTCGACGCTTGGCGGCACTTCATTGGCTTTGCCGTAACCCCACCCCACACGGCCCTGACCGTCGCCGACGACGACCATCGCCGCGAAACTGAACCGTCGGCCGCCCTTGACCACTGCGGCGCACCGCTTGATCTTGACGACCTTATCGATGTAGCCCTCGCGGGCCGTCCTGTCACTACGTTCGCGTTGTCCGGATTTCGCCACGGCTAAGCCCAACGTGCTAAATAGGTGAATGAACGAACTGGCTAAGGGATCTTACAGGGACAATCCCGCTTCCCGCGCCGCATCGGCCAATGCCGCGATGCGACCATGATACTTGTAATGGGCGCGGTCAAACCGCACCGCCTGAATGCCGGCCGCCAGAGCTCGCTCGGCAATAATCTTGCCAAGCTTCGTCGCCGCATCCTTGTTGCCGCCGTATCCAATGTCGCTGCGAACATTCGCATCACGCGTGCTGGCCGAAACAAGCGTCTTGCCAGCTTCGTCATCAATGACTTGCACGGCGATGTTCTTGTTGCTGCGATACACGCTCATACGCGGACGATCGGGCGTTCCTCGAACTTTGCTACGGACGTGAAAACGTCGCCTTTGGCGGCGCCCGTTGATTGTTCTCTGATGATTCATCGACTTGGCCCTACAAAGGAAAGCTCCGCGAATAAGAGCCTTCGAGGAGGGAAACTGGCTTGTTAGTTACAACGTACTTTGCCGAAGCGCTACGCTCATGATCTGAGCAGGAACGCCATATTCTATTTTCATCGAGCGAGATTAAGTCGCGGACTTACCCGGTTTAATCTTCACTTGCTCACCCTGATAACGTACGCCCTTGCCCTTGTAGGGTTCCGGCTTGCGTACAGCACGGGCCTCGGCGGCGAACTGACCGACCTTTTGCTTGTCACAACCGCGAACGACGACATGCGTCGCATCGGGGCACGTGACCTCCAGCCCCTTAGGAATAGTTAGTTGAATTTCGTTGGCGTAACCCACACGCAACTTAAGCACATTGCCGGCAACGGAAGCCTGATAACCTACGCCGACGATCTCCAGACGTTTTTCGTACTTTTCCCGAACGCCTTGGACCATGTTCTGTAATAAAGCTCGGGTCAATCCATGATACGCGCGGCTCTCGCGATCATCGTCTTCACGACTTACAAGAATCTGCTTGCTATCGCTGTCGAAGGCGACTTTAATCTCGGGACGATGCTCAATGGCTAACTCGCCTTGCGGGCCGCCAATGGTCACCTTACGTCCTTGAATCGCGACCTTGACATCGCCGGGGACTTGAACGGGCAATTTGCCGATGCGGGACATGGCACACGGATCTCAACGATACAGGAATGCGAAACACAGGACACACACCGGACGGCTACGCCGCAGCGATGCTACCAAATTTGGGCGAGTACCTCGCCGCCCAAATTACGCTGCCGGGCCTCACGGTCCGAAACCACGCCCCGACTCGTGCTAATGATGGAAATACCCATTCCATTGAGCACCGGGCGGAGATCCCGCGCTTTGGAGTAAATGCGCCGGCCCGGCTTGCTGACGCGTTTGACGTGTTGAATCACGCGCTCGCCGTTAGGGCCGTACTTCAACTCGATGCGCAACTGCTTGATTGGCTCGCCTTCTACTTCTTGCCAATCCCAAATGTAGCCCTCGCGCTTGAGGACGTCGGCCACACCCCGCTTGACCTTCGAGGCGGGCATCTCGACGTGCGGCCGCTCGACGCGGACCGCGTTGCGGATGCGGGTCAACATGTCCGAAATCGGATCGGTCATCATACGCAGTCGTTCCCTTTACCAGCTAGCCTTACGAACGCCCGGAATCATCCCCTGGTCTGCATACTTGCGAAAGCAAATACGGCAGATGCCGAATTTGCGATAGACAGCGCGAGGGCGGCCGCAAAGCTTGCAGCGATGCTCCTGGCGAGTCGAGAACTTCGGCACGCGTTTGGCCTTGGCGATCTTCGATTTGCTTGCCATAGGTGTGGTGTAAGGCGGTTTAAGTCCGCCGGTGAATGAATTGCTTGAACGCGACTGTTGTGCAACGATGCGAACGACTTAGGCGGCGCCCGCCGTGCCCGACGCGGCCCGGAACGGCATCCCGAACAATCGCAACATCTCACGCGCTTCGTCGTTCGAGCGAGCCGTCGTGACAATCGTGATGTTCATGCCCTGGGGCCGGGTATATTTGTCCGGGTTTAGTTCGGGGAACACCAATTGTTCCGCCAAACCCAGGCTGTAATTGCCTCGGCCGTCAAACCCGTCCGGATTCAAGCCGCGAAAATCGCGCACACGGGGCAATGCAATCGAAATCAAACGGTCGAGAAACTCGTACATCCGTTGCTTGCGAAGCGTTACTTTGCAGCCAATCGGCATATTCTCCCGCAGCTTAAAGCCAGCGATGGCTTTGCGCGAGTTCGTAATGATCGGCTTCTGACCCGTGATGTCGGCCATGGCCTCGACGGCGACCTCCAAGTGTTTCTTTTCTTGGATGGCGCTGCCAACGCCCATATTGATCACAATCTTCTCAAGCTTGGGAAGCGAGTGCCGGTTGTCGCGGCCGAACGCCTTCGCCATCGCAGGAAGAATTTCTTTTTCGTAACGTTCCTGAAGTCGGGGGACGTATTTTTTGCTCATTTGCGCTATACCACTTCGGCCGCGAGACTGACGATTTTCATAAAATTCTTTTCGCGTAACTCGCGGGCCACTGCACCGAAAATACGTGTGCCCCGCGGGTTCTTTTCGTTGTCGATAATCACCACAGCATTGCTGTCGAACCGGATGTAACTGCCATCGGGCCGGCGCGTCGGCTGTTTGCAACGCACAATGACCGCCCGGACAACGGCTTTCTTCTTGACATCGCTGCCGGGGATCACGCTTTTCACACTACATACAATGATGTCGCCCAGTCCCGCGTACCGACGGCGGGAGCCGCCCAACACCTTGATGCACATGACTTCTTTGGCCCCGGTGTTGTCGGCCACTTGAAGGCGGGTTTCTTGCTGAATCATAGCAGTAACGGGCGGATCGTGTAGGGTTGCTTGTCTTAGGTGCGGTGTTTCGTGCGAGAGCCGGTTTTTTTCCCAGAGTTCGCAAACAGTCGCGAACGCGAGAATCATCACTCCTGCGCGGGCGGTTGTTCCTCGGCATGCTTGTGCTCGCCAATTGCGGCCTCTTCTTGTGCAGCCATATCAGCCAACGTCGAACCCGCCGCACGCAATGCGGCTATGTCTACGCCTCGACTCTTTTCGACCACTCGCACCAATTCCCACCGCTTGGTCTTAGATCGCGGGCGCGACTCGACGATCTCAACCGTGTCGCCATGATGCGACTGATTCTCCTCATCGTGCACGTGGCACACCGTGCGGCGGCGAATGTATTTGCCGTAGCGAGGGTGCTTCACGCGTCGAGGGATCTCGACCACCCGCGTCTTGTTCATTTTGTCGCTTGTCACGACGCCGACTTCAACACGTTTTGGCATGGCTGGCTGTTTCGACCGCTCGGGGCTGGGTTTCGCGAAGGTCGCCGATGGGCTTAGCGTTACGAAAATTACTTCTTGGCGGCGAGCTCACGCTCGCGCTGGACCGTCTTGATGCGTGCAATCAACCGACGATGTCGACGCAGCTCGCTCGGCGCGTCAAGGCGTTCGGTTTGGGCTTGAATGCGTAAACGAAACAAGGTATCGACCGTTTCGTTATAGGTCAGGCCGAGCTGTTCGTCGCTCATGTCTCGAAGTTCGGAAGCATTCATGAAATCATCTCAGTAAGTCGAAGTCTCGGGCTGCGTGCGGCTCAAACGACAACCTTTCACGGTTTCAACACGGTAGGCATTCCACGCTATCCAGCTCGAATGCCCCGTTGCGGCGCCGCTTGGTTTATGCGCCCACCGCGGGACGACGTTTTACGAATCGCACGCGAACCGGCATCTTATGTGCAAGACGCGCAAAGCACACACGAGCTTGCTGTTCGGTCACACCGCCGAGTTCATACAGCACGGTCCCGGGCTTTACAGTTGCGACCCAAAATTCGGGCTCGCCCTTACCCTTACCCATGCGCGTTTCTAACGGACGCGAAGTAATGGACTTGTGCGGAAACACGCGAACGTAAAGCCGTCCTTCGCCGCGAACATACTGCTGAGCGGCGATACGACCTGCTTCGATGGTTTGGGCCTTGATCCAGCCGGGTTGCGTCGCCTGAAGACCAAAGTCGCCGAACACTACGCGGTTGCCGCGGGTCGCATTACCTTTTATACGTCTTCTTTGGCTTTTTCGGTGCTTGACCCGCTTGGGCATCAGAGCCATCTTGTTGGTCTCCTTCAATCATGCCTTGGTGAATCCAAACTTGTACGCCAATATGGCCCTGCGCCGTTTTGGCCTCAGCGAAGCCGTAGTCGATCTTGGCTCGAAGCGTGCTGAGCGGAACCGAGCCGAGACTTTGCTTTTCGCAGCGAGCCATTTCGGCGCCGCCAAGCCGTCCAGCTAACTGAACGCGGATGCCCTTGGCTCCCGCTTCCATGGTCTGTTCCATCACTCGCTTCATCGCACGACGGAAGGCCGCGCGACGCCCAAGCTGGCCTGCCAGATCCTCGGCCACGAGTTGGGCCTGAATCTCCGGCTTCGATAGTTCTTCAATTTTCAGATTGACGCGTCGGCCAATGAGGTTCTGCAGTTCTTCTTGCAGCAACTCAACCTCTTGACCCTTCTTGCCAATAATCAAGCCAGGCCGCGCCACATACAACATCACCTTGACTTCATCCCGCGTGCGCTCGATCTCGATTCGATCGATTCCGGCGTTGTAGTACTTGGGATTCGTCTTGATGAATTTGCGAACCTTCATGTCCTCGACCAGCAGGTCGGAGAACTCTTTCTTATTGGCGTACCAACGGCTCTTCCAGCCGTAGGTCACACCGGTGCGATACCCGACCGGATTGACTTTTTGACCCATATGGTTAGGCGTCCTCCAAGGCGTCGTAATCTTCTAGCACCACGCTAATGTGCGACATGCGCCGTTTGATCATAAAGGCCATGCCGCGCGCTTGCGGGCGAATGCGCTTGAACATGGGGCCGCCGTCAACACGGCAGTCCACAACCACCAGGTTGTCAAGACTTACCGGGCGATCGGCGTTCTCCTGGGCGTTACCCATGGCGCTGCGAATGACCTTTTCGAGCATCCGGGCGCCGCGATGGGGCTGATACTTCAAAATATCCAACGCCTCATCAGCGAACTTGCCGCGCACCAAGTCAGCCAACGGCCGCACTTTGCGAGCGCTGATACGGGCGTAACGATGTGTGGCCTGAAAGGGCATACGAAAATTCCAAAAAATTACCGACTGCAAGCTGCCGGCTGTATTAAACCCGTGTGTGGCTTAAGGCAGGGAGCGGCTGGCGGGACCTGTCTTGCCGCAACTTACGCTACTTCTTGCCGCCCTTACCGCCGTGACCGCGGAAGGTGCGGGTGGGGGCAAACTCGCCGAGCTTGTGGCCGACCATGTCTTCGGTCACAAACACCTTCAAGTGCACCTTGCCGTTATGCACCATGAACGTGTGTCCGACAAACTCCGGCACAATCGTGCAGGCGCGAGCCCACGTCTTGATCAAATCTTTCTTGCCCGCTTCGTCCATCCGCGCTACCTTGCGATAGAGCTTCGGATCAACGTAAGGGCCTTTCTTGAGGGATCGACTCATAGGTTTTTGTGGGGCAGGTCATCATGCCCGCCGGGTTCAGGCAACTTGATTATGCTTGAGTCATACCGGGGCCATTCAGTCGTCCCCGGCTTGCACGTGTCTACTACTTGGGCAACCGCAATTGACCATAACGGCGCGACTTGCGGCGGCGAACAATGGCGGAATTCGATGGCTTGCGGCGTTTACGAGTCGCACCGCCCTTTGCCAACTTACCCGTAGGGCTAACCGGATGGCGACCACCTTTCGTGCGGCCTTCACCGCCACCGTGTGGATGGTCGATCGGATTCATGGCGGTACCGCGCACATGAGGCCGGCGCCCCATCCATCGCTTGCGCCCCGCTTTTCCCAACTCGATGTTCATGTGGTCCGAGTTGCCCACTTTGCCGAGCGTCGCACGGCAAGTAGCAGGAATACGTCGAATTTCGCCACTGGGAAGCGTAATCTGAGCCCAATCCGCATCGCGAGCCATTAGCGTAGCCGATGAACCAGCGCTACGGCACAGGGCGGCGCCGCGACCTGGACGCATTTCAATGCTGTGAATTTCGGTACCCAGCGGAATGCGACTCAACGGCAGACAATTTCCAACTTTCGGCGCTGCCTCGGGACCGCTTTCGACCGTATCACCCTGCTTTAAGCCGTCAGGCGCGATGATATACCGCTTCTCACCGTCAACGTAATACAGCAAGGCGATTCGAGCGCTGCGATTCGGGTCGTATTGAATCGAATGCACCTTCGCCTTAACGCCATCTTTGTCCCGCTTAAAATCAATCAACCGATATTGGCGCTTATGGCCGCCGCCACGATGCCGGGAGGTAATCACGCCCTGATTATTGCGACCACCCTTCTTGCGCAGGGGCCGCAACAAACTCTTCTCCGGCTTGGCGCCGGGCGTCAGCTCCGCAAAGTCGCTCACGGTGGCATTACGCCGCCCCGGCGAAGTCGGTCGGTATCTACGAATTCCCATGGTCCCACATCCAATCGTTACTTAATATCACGCAACCGGCCATGACCGACGGCTCACGGCGACGTCGCAGACCCTACACTTCTTAGAAGAAGTCGATCCGATGCTCGTCGCCAAGGGTCACAATCGCCTTTTTCCAGTCGCTGGTGTAACCACTGCGAAAACGATGACGCCGCGGCTTCCCCTTGCGGTTTTGCGTGCAAATCTTGACCACCTTAACATCCCACAGATGCTCAATGGCGCGACGCACGTCCTCTTTCGTCGCCAGGCGGCTCACCTCGAAGGTGTATTGATTCTGCACCTGCGAACGAACCATATTCTTTTCAGTTATCACGGGCCGCACAATCACTTGATGCGGCTCCAACACGATCGAGGTGCTCGGACCGACACGGCGAACCGGCGGCTTTTTCCGGCTACTCTTCTTACGTGAGCGAAGATGTCCCATAACTGCTACTCCGATGGCTGCTCGCCGTGAACCTTCGTAAACCCACCCTTCTTCAGCGCATCCAACGCAGCCCGCGTGACCAGCATCTGACGCGGCGTCAACACGGCCAGAGCGTTCAAGTCCGCAACAGGCGACACCGAAACCGCAGGGAGATTCCGAATACTCTTGTACACGTTGACGTTATGCCCCTCAACGGCGACCAAGGTGCTTTGCTCGCCCATATTCAAGGCCCGCAAGATCGCCACCATGTCGCGAGTTTTGGGAGCATCAAACGCCAAACCGTCAATAATCTTAACCTGGTTGTCCTTCAACTTGGCGGCAACGGCCATGCGGGTCGCAGCTCGCACCGCCTTCTTAGGCAACCGATAGCCGTAATCAACCGGCTGCTTATGCTTCACATGGCCGCCGCCACGACGCTGAGCAGCGCGACGCGAGCCCGCACGAGCACGCCCCGTTCCCTTCTGGCGGTACATCTTCTGGCGATTACCGGCCACCTCAGAGCGAGACTTGGTCTTATGCGAACCCTGGCGCTTGTTCGCCTGGTACATGACCACTACGTCATGCAGCAACTGCTTATTAATGCGCGGGGCTATGTCGGTCCACTCCACGTCGTACGTGCCGACCTCTTTCCCCGTCCGATCATATACTGGCAAACTGGCCATGAACTGGCTCCTAACCCACTACCCAACTTTGTTTGTTTCCCGAACCACAACATATCCGCCATTCGGCCCGGGGACGCCGCCGCGAATCATCAGCAAATTATTTTCGGAGTCAATGCGCACGACAGAAATATTACGAATCGTAACATTCTCGCGACCCAACTGACCCGCCATGCGCTTACCCTTCCAGGTACGCGCTGGGAAAGTATTATTGCCCGTACTTCCGCCGTGCCGATGCACTTTCTTCACACCGTGCGAAGCGCGCTGACCTGAGAAGTTATGCCGCCTCATGACACCCGAGAAGCCGCGACCCTTACTGACGCTGGCGACATCAACAGCGGCGACACCCTCAAAGACGGCGACATTCAACTCTTGGCCGATCTGAGCATCACCGGCAGAGCCACGAATTTCGCGCACAAAGCGCTTGGGCTCACAACCAGCTTTAGGAAGAAGCTCAACGCCTGCCGCGGTGCGACTGCGCGAGCGCTTGCTGTTCAACTTTGCGACATGACCACGTTCACTGCGACGAGCGAGCCGACGAGGCTTGTCGGCAAAACCAAGCTGAACGGCCTCATAGCCATCACGGTCAGGAGTCCGCACCTGCAACACCACACAGGGACCAACCTCCAAGACCGTTACGGGAATCGCTTCCCCAGCCTCGTTAAATATTTGCGTCATCCCGACCTTACGGCCGAGCATTCCCTTAGTCATCGCTCTTTCGCCTTATGGTCTGTCGCCAGCGGGAGCATGAGGAACGAAACCTCAGCTTACCCGCAAGGCTTCCGTGTCATACAAGTGCCGGTGAAAGAAACAAACAAACCGAAGCCTACAAACACCCCGAATCCAACTACTTCTTCTTCGCCTCGCGAGTCGAGGCCTTAATCTTAATATCAACACCAGCCGGAAGACTCAGCTTATTCAGCGCTTCAATCGTCTTGGCCGTTGCCTGCACGATATCAATCAAACGCTTATGCGTCCGAATCTCGAACTGCTGCCGAGACTTCTTATCAATATGCGGGCCCGACAGCACTGTATAACGCTCAACCCGCGTGGGAAGAGGAATTGGACCATGCACCTCAGAGTGCGTGCGCTTAACCGTCTCCACAATCTCCTGGGCGCTTTGGTCCAAGATACTGTGGTCATAAGCTTCCATACGAATGCGGATTATTTCTTGCGTAACGCCCGCCACGGGTTCACTTCTCCTGGGTATACCGGCCGCGCCGAGAGCGCCGACCAAGCCTTCCCCCGACATCCCAAGAACGCACTGGGGGAAAACGAATGATACTAGAAGTTTTTCCGAACTTCGTCAACACCGGGTATGGGGACGTCGGAAAGACTTTCACTCAGTCGTGGGACGCAGGGTTCCCTGGTATGCCGGTGAGCTGAGCGTTTACTTAAATTATCGAATGTTGAAGTTTTGTGAAAGGGCACGCACGCGGAAATTGGCGTGCGTCGTCCAAAAATTTTGCATGTGACCTTTTGCCGCGACAACGGAATACTCGCACGGCGGCACGAAAGGCGCCGTTCGCTGTGTGAATACGCCAGCAGGTGTAGGGTGCGTATTGCCGATGGCTCACGTATTCACCGAGTTCTCACGTTTCGCGCCACTCGGCTACACGGTCGAGCCCCAAATTTCAGCCGGAAAGCGTCATACCCAGACCCTTCCTAAGAGCTGGAAGAAAACGCTGTACGTGGGAGCGATTCACAGCGTTTGCATGAGTCGAAACGATTGTGAGGATTAATCGTTCGCGCTATTCCCTACCGGCAAGGCTTCGCATCAAGCCTTTCCATTTGAAAGCCGATGGGCGAATGGATAGAGCGGTAATCCTTCTTTCCACGCGGGCGATACATCTTCGGTAATTCCTCAATTCGCTGGGAGAGCGCCCATTGTGATCGGCGGCCTGGAAAAAACGTGGCGAGTCCTTGCCGTTTCGCCTAACGAGTCGGCGGTCGATCTGCTTTTAATTAGCTTGGATAGCCCCACGGAAACGCTTGTGGCCGGCTCAGTGCGCTGTTTAGTGGACCGCCGAAGTTCACGAGGCATGGCGGAACTGGTGCGCCGTTGGGATCGGCTTTCCACAAGTTGCCGCGAGATCATTGCCGAGCGCCCCGACCGACTCGCGGGCGCCTTGCGTGACGCACTCGTTCAAGGCGACTCGGCACTAGGCTCCAATGCTTGCCATGCGGCGATCTGGCTCCGGGAGTACGAGTTAGCGCAGGTGCTGATCAATGTCGCGGAGGCGACAACCCATCCTCACTCGGAACTTGCGGCCAAAACGTTACTTCGCTTAGCCGAACTGCTGTACGAGGAAATGACCTCGCCACGCGATCGGACGCAAGCGCGTGATCCTCAGGCCGCGCGCACGCGCATGGCGGCCGCGCTGGAAAAATCGCTCTTGCGCTGGGCGCTGCATCAACGAAGAGAAATCCTGGAAGCATTCTTGTTGCTTTCCTCTCGCGACAACTCCACACTCAAGCGAATTTTAGACAATCCGCACGATCCCACGTATCTGAAAACGTTGGAATTGCTGGCCCAAAGCCGACAAGCCGGGATTATGCGGCTGTTAATTAGTTTTCTCGACGATCGGCGCCCTTCGACAGCGGCCCTCCAAACACTGGCGCGACGTTCGGACAAAACATTTCTCGCCGGTTTAGTGAAGAAAGTGGGGTATGAGCCCTCCACCGCAGCGCGCCGAAACCTCAAGTTAATTCGTGATTTTCCTTGGCTTCGCAGTGAGCCGGAGAAATTAGACGGGTTGGACGAGGCAGGTCAGCACGCAGTCGTGCAAATGGCGGTCGCTTCATCGATGAAGCGAAGCGACGTTTTTGCGACCCTCGAACGTTTGCTCCGTCACGGCCGCCCCGGCGGACGACGCGCCGCGGCCGAAGCGCTGCGTCAGTTTCAAGGCGCGGACGCGGGGCGCCTGGTCCTGGCCGCCCTGCACGATAGCGATCCGCTTGTTCAGACGGCGGTCTTAAGCCATGTACGCCAAAGGAATTTGCCCGGCGCGATGACGCGCTTGCTGGAACTCTTGGAAAGCAACCACGAAACAGTACGTACCGCGACGCGAAAGTGCCTGGGCGACTTCAATTGTGAGCGATTTTTAATGTCGTTCGACACGCTGTCGGCAGAATCTCGCCAAAGCACCGGAGCGTTGGTCGCCAAGATCGACTTGCACGCGACGTCGACCTTGAAAAATGAACTGGCTTCTCCTTCGCGGAATCGAAGGATTCGCGCCGTGGAAGCCGCTGCCGATCTCGGCCTCGTAAGCGCGTTGGAGGAGCCCTTACTGGGGTTGCTCCAGGAAAACGATCACTTACTGCGGGCGAGAACGGTCGAAGTCCTCCGTTACTGCAATACCCCGCGCACTCGGCAGGCTCTCCGAGAGCGCCTGCTCGACGCCCATCCGACGGTTCAATCGGCGGCGGAGTCGAGTCTACTTTATCTGAGTCGCAGCGAAGCGGCGTTGGCCGACACCGTGGTCATTCCGTCGCCGGTGCACGGTTTGCCGCCGATCGTATCGCAAGCGACCGACGCAACCACGTGATGAGCTACTGATGGATTTCACAACTTGGTGACCGCCAGGTTTCGTTTCAGAAAAATGTGATCAACAAAACAGTGCACTGCGATCAGGCGGATGGCGTGTAAACTCGTCGGAAATTCATTGCAGATCAATGGGGCATTTTCCCACATGAACCTCTACGTCGGAGCCTTTTTGATTATCGTATTGGTGGTCACGAGCGCTTGTTGGGCGGTTTGGCAACGTTGGCGTCGAACACAACCGCGGCACGGTCCGGCCGCGCTATTTACTGAACTTTGTTGTGCTCATGGACTTAGCCGCCATGAACGATGGCTGCTATGGCGATTTGCACGTCAATTGCCGATTGAACCACCGACGCGTTTGTTTCTCGAGCCGCATTGGCTTGAGCCTACGCAAATTACCAAAGCGTCGGGCGGGTTAACCCACGATCAAGCGGCACGAATCCGAGAAGTGGTTTTTGGCGAATCCGGAAAGTAGTCAACGGAAATTTCGACAATAAGGCCGCATGTATCGTGCTGTGTCGCGGAACGGGAGTACGATGCGGTTATGGTCCTGCCCATAAGTAGGCAGGCAGCCACTCGTACGAACGCAGAGACGCGGCGCCGTTTCGCCTTCTTTTGGCGCCATTCTTGCACTTCTAAGTTGCAACCGACATCAGGCCTCAACCTTTATCGATGTCGAAAGTGAATCAAGATCTGTTGCGGCACGGAACGGCTGCGTTCGATGAACGTGACGGTTGCGTGCTGCAAGTGCGCAATTAAACGCCGGCCGCTCGCGTTCTGTAAACCTTGTGGCGTTTACTAACGAAAGGACGATCCGCGTGGGCGCACTAGAATTAATTCTCTTGATCGTAATCGTACTGTTGCTCTTGGGCGCGATTCCCGCATGGCCGCACAGCCGCCGCTGGGGATATGTCCCCAGCGGCGGACTCGGCCTGCTCTTGATTGTTCTCTTACTGCTGGTGCTCTTCGACGTGTTTTAGAGCAAATCGCGGCCGAATAGGCGGTCCGCCGCTCCTCGCGGCCGCATAGGCGATATCGAGGAGCGACGCCCAACATTTATGGCGTTGCTACTCGCGCAAATGCGAGACGCGGTTATACACCCGCGATGAATGGCGGTTGGGATTAAAACGTTCCAAGAGACCGCCCCGCACCAGTTCAGACCGCATTTGCGGGGTGCCGCCGTACCCATTATGGCTAATACTGCTCGGATCAAACGGGTGGAACGAGAAAATTCCGTCAGACCCTCGCACCCGGCCATACCAGTCTCGACCAGCCTGAAAATCGCGAACGTGGCGATTCGTGGTTTCGTGGCACCGACGGCAAGATACGCGGTCAGCTTCAATAAAGCCTGCGTCGTAATTCGCGGGCACCACATGAAAACGTGCGGTGGTGGTTGGTGCGCAAGTATGCAATCCGTTGGTAGACTTCCGCCAAGTGGAGCCTAACGCGGACTGGAAAGTTGTTTGCGTTAGCAATTTCACAACCAACGCATCATCGCCTGCGGGGGGCAACGTATCGACTCCCATGGTTTGATAAATCACGCGTCCCGGATGGTTATCCGCCAGCACGCGCTTTTGCATCTTGACAGGCGAGTCGAGATGTTTGACCAACTTGGCCAACTGGGCATTCTTACTCCACTCAGGACGCAACTCCTTGATGCGGTGGGAAAGATCTTCCGCCGTCGGGAATGGACGATACACATCGACGTTCCAATCACCGTTTTCGCGAACGCGTAACCGCATTTCGAACGTGTAGGAGGTCCCCCATGGGGCTTTCATCGTCAATACTTCGCCAAATACCGTTCCCACAGGGTAAACCCAAGCATACCCCTGGGCCGAATCGCCCGATAAATGCTTGCGATACCAGGTGATTGGCATCACTTTTCCGTTTGCGTCCTTGGGCAAACGAACGAACCGAAACGACGTCACATTGGCGGCGCGATGAGTGCCCGCCGGGTGTCCCCACGGGAATTCAATGTTGCCGTTCCCATACGGTTCGCCATTGTCGGCCGAAATGTTGTACGACACCGAATGAAGCCCCGGGAGTTGACCGTCCCATATTTGATAACACTCGGGCATTTCCTGATCGGTGTACAAGATTAGCGAGGGATCATCCAGAATCGCCTGCACATCGGCGTCGTCGACCTTAGGCAGGAATTTGCGAAAAGTGGCTTCCCGTTGCGGCGACATGAGACGGACATTGGTTGTCCGAACCGCGTTCTTGGCGGGCGTTGGCGAAGGTGATTCGGCCGCAAATCCATACGCCGCCAAAAGACATCCCATCAGTCCGATAACCGTCCGTACCAGTGACTGAGACATGGAGTTCTCTCCAAACGTGTAAAAGTGGAGAAGGAAAGCATGCTGCGCTACGGCCAACATGCCAAAAACAAAAGGAAAACCGTGTTAAAATATTCCGATTGCATAAAAGAGGGAAAGTCATTAGGTTAGAGCAGGGTACTATCTCCATGTCACCAGTCAAGGGGGGCTACCCGGGCGGCCACGCTCCACCGCTGCAAAGGTGCGCTCAGAGTACGCCACAAAGCGCCGGCAGGACTTGGAAGAAAGGCGCTCGCGGGGTCAATCGGTTGGGCGAGGCGTAAACTCCCGAACGATCCAAGCGACCTCGCTCTCGATTACGGCAGAGTCCGCACCTTCACTTCGCCCCACTTGATGGGCGACTGAGGTTTGAGCGGTTTGGCCGAGCCCAACCCGGCGGTATCGTTGCGGATAGCCGTACTGGGGATGAAACTCCCCGTACAAGGCAAGCCGTGGAGTTTGTTCGTCTGCTACGCCCTCCGCAACTTGCTTCATGTGTTGAAAGTCGCTTTCCATCGTCCCGAACATTCCTGGCACGCTCCACGTCGTCCAGGTGCGACGTTGAGTGAGGGGTTGCCCGTTGCGCGTCGCGCTCACCGCTTCGCCGTCTCGCACCTCGACGCGATATTTCGCAGGTTGCCGGCCCGAGACTTCGACTTCGATGTCATAACTCGCGGGCCCCTGTTCCCGCCAACGCTTCTGGGCGGTCTCAAAGCTACTTACTGAAAGTGGGGGCAACGGATCGCGGAAGGATAGAACCCAAAACAACATCACCGCCGCCAACCCCACCAAGGCGCCCAGCGCCGCCGCGAGATAACGCAGCGAAGTTCGACGCGTTGTTCTGAATGTAGGATCAGTCATAAGGCAAAATTTTCGCTGGACAAACTCGCGCCTACAACGCCCCGTTGACGCAAAGATATTTAACCTACCGCGATTTCACACTCAGGGCTTGGCGGGGTGGGGGGGCTCCGTTTTCTCGTTACCCTTCCATTCGGCGACCAAACGCAGACTCCACAAGTGCGGGCAAGATAACGCCAGCCGGCCCTGGGAGCCATACATCGCCGCCACCCTCGTGAGGGTCGATCGTAATCAGCTTGGCGCCCTGAGCTTGGGCTTCAAGAGGAAGACCCGCCGCAGGCCAAACGACGCCCGAGCATCCCACTTGAATCATTAAATCGCACTGGCGGCACTCTTCCTGCGCGAGGCTCCAGGCGGGCTCGGCCATGGCATCGCCAAACAGCACAATCTTGGGGCGATGAATTCCGCGTCGTCCGACTCCCAGAAGGGGTCGAACCGTGGCCAGCGTATGCGCTAAAGGAAACCACGCTTCGCGGGCTCGATTCAGCTTCTTGGCCATGTGCAGAAGTTCGCGACGACTCAGAAGATGTAAGAACTTTCCCTGCTGCGAGACGACTTCAAATAACGAACCGTGGATTTCTCGCACAATGGTGCTTCCCGCTTGTTGGTGCAAACCATCAATGTTCTGCGTTACCACGGTAACGGCCACGTCCTGTTCCATCGCGGCAATAGCCCGATGCGCCGCATTGGGCTGCGCCGCCGCAATGGGCCCCACCACGGCATACACAAATTCGGCCAGACGGCGCGGACGCCACAACGCCGTTTGAACCAGACCACGCCACGAAGCGAACTGCTCGGGAGGGAACTCGCGCCAGAATCCTTGGTCGTCACGAAAGGTGGGAATCCCGCTTTCGGCCGATACGCCAGCGCCGGTGAACACAACCACTTCACGCGCCGTGCGCAATAGGCGCGCCGCTTGAGCCATTGTCGATGGGTCGTACATCCGATTTCCTCGTGCGACTTAGGCGGGTCGGTCCCGCGTACCTTGCCGCGTCTCCTCATGATACGATAGCAGGATGAATCGTACCGACGCTCAAAACCTCGCCGCGGGGCTTCTCGGGGGCACGCTTTCCCAGGAAGAATTCATCGCGCAAGTCACTCGACCGCGATCTGCCGACTTAGGCGAAACAACGCTCGACCTCGATCGGCGCCGCCGCTGCGGTTTCCCGGAAGTTGTGTTCGGTCAAGGGAAAACCGTCGCCGCGCTGGAGAAGATTTTCCAGCGATTATTGAATGAGAACATGGCCGTTTTGACTACACGGGTCGACGCGGAAAAAGCCGCGTCATTGCGCGAGATGTTTCCTCAGGGAGTTTATAACGCCACCGCTCGAACCTTTCGGATCGATCTGGATGACCCAGCAGCCCTCCCCGCCAAGGTTGGTCGTGTTGTCGTGGTCACAGCCGGAACAAGCGATTTGCCAGTAGCCGAGGAGGCCCGCGAAACGCTCGACTGGATGGGGGTTTCGACCGCCATGCTGCACGACGTTGGGGTCGCCGGCCCTCATCGCCTCGTCGAGAAACTCGATGTGTTTCACCAGGCCGACGCCGCCGTGGTAGCCGCGGGTATGGAAGGCGCCTTGCCTAGCGTTGTCGGCGGGCACCTGCCTTGCCCCGTCATCGCGGTGCCAACGAGCGTCGGCTACGGCGCCAGTTTCGGCGGGCTGGCGGCGCTCTTGGGCATGCTGAACAGTTGCGCCGCAAATGTGGTCGTGGTCAATATCGACGCCGGCTTCAAAGCCGGTTACGTGGCGGGCCTGATCGCTCACCGACGCGCCACGTAAGTCGCACGCTCGGCGGCATCGTCTGTTTTCCTTTCTCGGGAGCAAGCTCCATGAAGCGGCAACCTCGGCTCCTATGCCCCCTTGGTCTTTGTTTGTTGCTCGCCCTGCCTTCCGCAGCACGCAGCGACGAACTCACGTTGAACCGAAAGGACACCGGCTATCGAGGGATCTGGTACATGAACCAACCCTCGGGCGACGAATACGTCTACAAATACAGCGGCGGGCTTGGCACTTACTGCGCTGATCACCAACCCTTCGCCGTGTACCGACCCGAAGTCGAGAAAACATTCTTCGTTTACGGCGGCGCCGCCGAGAACGATGACCGGCGACTCTGGCATATGATCTCCTACTTTGACCACAAGACGAAAAACGTTCCGCGTCCCACCATTTTGCTCGACAAAAAAACCGACGACGCGCACGACAATCCTGTTTTGACAATCGACGAAGCGGGCTATCTTTGGGTGTTCTCCACGTCGCACGGCACGTCGCGTCCTTCGTACATTCATCGCAGCCGCCGCCCGTACGACATCGACGCGTTTGAACTCATTCCTGCGATGCGTCAAGACGAGAATGGCGGCAAGCCCGTGGATAACTTCTCTTACATGCAGGCGTGGCATCAGCCGGGTCACGGATTTCTGTGTTTCTTCACCAAGTACAACTACCCCGCGGCGCGCACCAATATGTTCATGTCCAGCTCCGATGGCGTGAATTGGAGCCAGTGGCAACGGCTCGCCGCAATTGAAGAAGGGCACTATCAAGTCAGCGCGGTCGGCCAACGCCGGGCCGGAGCGGCGTTCAACTACCACCCCAAGGACAAAGGCCTGAACTGGCGCACCAACGTGTACTATCAAGAAACGCCCGACTTTGGAACGACCTGGCAAGCCGCGGGTGGTTCGCCCCTAACACTGCCTTTAACGACGGTCGAGAATCCAGCTCTGGTGCACGACTACCGCCCCGAGGGTCTGAACGTTTACATCATGGACCTTGTGTACGACGGTCACGACCGGCCTGTGATCTTATACCTGACAAGCAAAGGTTACGAATCGGGCCCGAAAAACGACCCGCGCACGTGGACCACGGCGCGCTGGACAGGACAGGCATGGGACATTCGCCCAGCCTTCACCTCCGACAACAACTACGACATGGGCTCGCTGTGGATTGAAAGCGACGGAAGTTGGCGCATCCTCGGACCGACCGAAACCGGACCGCAAGCGTACAACCCCGGAGGCGAGGTGGTGCTTTGGGTCAGCCGCGATGAGGGCCAGTCGTGGACACGGGAAAAGCAATTAACCAAGAACAGTCCGCATAATCATACGTACGTACGCCGCCCCGTGAACGCCCATCCCGACTTTTACGCCCTGTGGGCTGATGGCCACGGACGACGTCCGTCTCCTAGTTCGCTCTACTTTTGCACTCGCGATGGCGCCACCTATCGCTTGCCGCGTACGATGACTGGTCCGATGGCCGCTCCTGAACCTCTCGCGCCCTAACCCTGGTTGCGCATGCTCGGTAAACCGCTTCCTCCACGATGTGGAGCCGCGGCCCATCGAAGCCAACCTGCGGCAGGGCGTGACCCCACCACCCTGGACGGTTTAGTTTAATAGCCAGTCAAATTCCCCATTTCCTCGTAGAGATATCATGTCTGAGCACAAGGAAGGAACTCCTTCGCCCGAACGAATTAACGGTTTTGCGTTTGCGTTTGCTTCCCCGTTGATGCTGGAGGCCGCGGTCGAATTGGGCGTGTTTGATCTTCTGGACAAAGGCCCCGCCGCGTTGCCTGAGCTTGTTGCCAAAACGCAGGCGTCGCCGCGTGGATTGCGCATGCTGCTGGATGGGCTTGTCGGCCTCGATTTGTTGCGCAAAGACCAGGGGCGTTACGCGCTTACCGCCGAAAGCAACGCCTTCCTGGTAAGTGGCAAACCGGGTTACCAAGGCGAAATTTTTCGTCATGTGAGCAACCGCCTGATGAAACATTGGCTGGAGTTGCCCCATGCGGTGCGCACCGGCCAGCCGGCCGCCAGCGTTAACCGGGAGGAATTCGGCGGCGAATTCTTCCGCCAGTTCGTTGAAGCTCTTTTCCCTCGCAACTACCCCGCGGCTCGTCGTCTGGGGGAAGCACTTTCCGTGTCCACAACTTCGCAGTCGCGGCGCGTGCTCGACCTTGCCGCGGGTTCCGGCGTGTGGAGCATCGCCTTGGCCGAACAGTCAACCCAGGTTCACGTGACGGCCGTGGATTGGCCCGAGGTGATCCCCGTAACGCAAGACGTCGTGCAACGCCACGGTTTTATCGACCGATACCAGTTCGTTGCCGGCGACCTTTTGGAAGTGGATTTTGGCGCGGGATATCAAGTGGCTACACTTGGGCACATTCTCCACAGCGAGGGTGAAGACCGTAGCCGGCGGCTGTTGGCCAAAGTGTACGACGCCTTAGCGCCCGGCGGCGTCATCGCAATTGCGGAAATGGTTCCTAACGACGACCGCACAGGTCCCGCGCACGCGTTGCTGTTCGCCCTGAACATGCTCGTTCACACCGATCAAGGCGATACGTTCACCTTCCGCGAAATAAGCCAATGGCTGACCGCGGCGGGTTTCAAAAACATTCGTCAACTTGAGGTTCCCGCCCCCTCGCCATTGATCCTTGCTGACCGCCCCACCGCATAAATCACTCGACCGTGTGAACGACGTGGGCGCCTTCATACGTCACCGATCATTTGCCGCGGATATCCCGCGTTTGCGAGCGTACCCAAAATACCTTGCGCTTCCAATCGAGCGGATCAATTACCTTCCGTAGGCAAATCAACGCGCTTCAAATCCAGCGTGCGAAAGTTGTCGGCGAACTCGGTCACTTCGATGGCTTGATTGCCCGCTACCTCGTGAAAAATTTGCGTTGTACCGCTCGTGGGCCAATAAATTTCCAGTTCCGCGATGTGGTCGGCCGCCCCCAAACCAATCGTCTGCTCCAGGGGATTGCCGCCGAAACTGCTGCCGGACGAGATATGGCGATGCACCGTCAACGGGCGATCTCCCGCCGTGACGACTTTGATCCGCGCGCCAATAGCCGCGCGATTCGTGCGTTGGCCAACGAGCTTCACCGTCAGCCAGTTGTGATCGCGACCGGGGTTTTGGAACAGGATGTTGTGGTAGCCGTCGCCATCGATGGCGCCGCCCATTTGGATAAAGACATCGACATTGCCGTCGCGGTCCCAGTCGCCACACGCGACGCTATGCCCCTTTTGCAAATGCCCTACCCCCGCGGCGCTGGTGATTTCGGCAAAATGCCGGCCGGCACGATTACGAAACATGCGGTTGGGCATCAAAGCGGCAACGTCGGGTTCGCCGGTTCCGAGGTACATGTCAAGAAAGCCATCGTTGTCGAAGTCGCCGTAATTGCTTCCCATCGTTGCGTAGACTCCATCCAGGCCAACTTCGGCGGCGACATCTTGAAACTGTTTGCCTTCCCGATTGCGATACAACGCGCTGCGTGGCGCCTGGACGGACTCTCCCTGCAAGCCCTTAACCACGTCGGCCAGCGTACGGCGATAGGAGGTTGCAAAGATGTCGAGCCAACCGTCGTTATCGTAGTCCCAGGCCCAGCAGGAAAAGCCGGCGACCGGCCCCTCGACGCCCAGCTGGGTCGTCACGTTCGAAAACGACCCGTCTCGGTTATTGCGATAAAGCTGGCCCGTCCCGTTCAGATTGTTTACGAAAAGATCGGGGAAATCGTCGTTGTCGAAGTCGAGCCAGGCGCATCCTTTCGCGAAGGCCTGCTCCGAAAGCCCAGCTTGCCGCGCAACTTCCTGAAATGTTCCATTGCCCAGGTTCCGGTACAGGCGGTTGGGCTGCATTTCGCAGGCGACGAATAAGTCGAGCCAACCGTCGTTGTCGTAATCGGCCCACATGGCCGCATTGGAGTTGACGGGATCGAGCAAACCCGTATCTGCAGTCACGTCGGTAAACCGAAAGCCGCCCTCGTTCCGCAACAACGACGGACGCATCGGATAGAGCGACCATGCGCCGCGGGGAATATAAATGTCCATGCGGCCGTCATTGTTGTAATCGGTTTGCACGCAAACCAATCCTCCGAGTTGATCGGCAATGCCGGCTTCGTCCGTACACTCATCGAACTTGCCGTTGCCGGCATTGCGGTACAACGCCATCGTCTGCCGCGGATCGGAGGATGTCACGGCAAGATCGAGCAAGCCATCGTTGTCAAAATCCTCCATCACGGCTCCGCCCGAGCGATTAAAGCGGTTGACGCCGACCAGATGTCCGATATCGCGGAACTTCCCAATGTCGTCTTCGGGATTCATATAATGCCTTAAGTCGATCAAGAAACGCGGATCGACCTCGTGCGGGTATTGCCCCAGCGTCATGTGCGCTAAGTTAAGCAACCAGCGAACTTCAAGATCGTCGGGAAAGGCCTCCAGATATTCCATAAAATGACGAATCGCTCGCTGCGAGCCGTCGGGGTTCGTGTGCACGGCTGCGGGACTGATGGGAAGGATGCACGAACTTTCGCCGCGGCACATGATGCAATTTTCGTTTTCGCCCTGCCGCAGAGATGCGACGCCCTGAAAGTAGATCAGCGTCGACAGTACCTGCTCGTTCAGGGGGCCGCCTTCGCGCTCCAGTTGCGCCCGGGCCATCTGGCAAACCTCGTACGCTTTTTCGGGCTCTCCTGCGTACATGTAGCAACTTGCTTTTCGCAGAATCAGCCCCATGGTCTGGGCGGGAGACCCATCGAACGAGGCGAGTTGCGCGTCCACTTGTTCGATCGCGCGATGCGCAATGCGATCGTAACTTTGGGCGATTGACGCGAGCGACGCCCCCGGCTCCCAAGGTTCGACCGACTGGAGAATGACGGGAAGACCACTCGTGTCGACCGGTAGTCTCGGATAAAGCTGCGAGACGGGCACTGCGGGCGCGGGAGGCGTTGCTCGGTCTTCCTCCGTTGGGCGAAGTCCCCACCAAGCGACGATGGACAAAGTCAGCCCAACGGCCAGAATGCCGCCGAAAAATCGGCCCGCAAGGAACCGCCCGCGCGGGTGGGAGGAATCCAACCTTGGGTTCATGCTCTGAGCTTTCATACGAGGCCTCAGGCGGCGAGATCAACCACGCCCCACTGACCCAGGCCAAGCGCAGCGCACGAAATCACCCTTATCTTTACAACACCGGAAAACTGTTGATGTTTTTCTCAACGAACGAGAATCGGGAGTATTGCTTCCTCTTGGGTTGCTGGGCATTCCGCCCTGATTAGGCGTGAGGCAGCACCGCCTCGGCCTCAAGCGGTTCTTCGTCCTCGTGCTGTTCTGGCGAAGAACGAATGCCAAAAAATTGTCCCAGGTCGTCAAGCAATGAGTACATTACGGGCACGGCCACGAGCGTAAGCAACAACGAAAGCGTTTGTCCTCCCACCACCAGCACGGCAATCGAACGGCGTTCCTCGGCTCCAGGGCCGGTCGCAATCAACATGGGCAACATGCCCGCAACGAACGCGATCGAGGTCATTAGAATCGGCCGCAACCGATCACGATTGCCCTGCAAGATCGCGGCTTCTCGCTCCATGCCCGCGGCCCGCAATTGATTGATGTGATCGACCTGAAGAATGCCCGACTTCTTGATCACGCCGAACAGAACCAAAATGCCGAGCGCCGAATACAAGTTGAGCGTTTCGCCGCCCAGCCACAAGCTGACCAGACCGAACGGCACGGCAATAGGCAGGGAGAAAAGAATCGTGAGCGGATGCACCAAATGTTCGTATTGGGCCGCCAGCACGATATACATGAACACGAACGACAACAAAAATGTCCACGAAAAATCTTTCAAAGTGCGTTCCAGTTCGCGGCCTCGACCGAGCACGCGGGTGGCGCATCCCGGCGGAACGCCCAACTCTTCGGAGGCTTGTCGCACGGCGTCTAAGCGGTCGGCCAACGCATAGCCTTCCGAGATATTTCCCCGCACGGCGGCCATGCGCTGCCTGTCGAGCCGGTCGATGCGCGAGGGCGTTTTTTCCTCGGTAAACTCGACCAGATTATCCAACCGCGTCAGTACCTGAGACTCGCCGCCGTAGCCCAAGCCCGCGATTAGCGGAATATCGGTTACCGTGCTATCCGAAGGCTGCGCGCGAACATAAAGCTGGGAAATCGTTCGGGGGTCGCGGCGATCAACGCCCACCAGACGCAACTCGACATCGTATGCGTCGTCGGCTTGTTTGTCGTAATACCGCGAGGCGCGATCGTCGCCGCCCACCGCAATACGTAACGTGCTGGCGATTTCCTCGACATCGACCCCGAGCGCCGCAGCGCGTTCACGGTTGATGTGGGCCTCCAGGTTTGGCTTGTCCATGTGCAGCGTCGTATCCGCATCGACGATGCCAGGAATCGTCGCGACGCGGTCTTTGAGCCGTTCACTGTAGTCCGCCAGGACATCGAGGCTTGGGCCGGTAACCACAAAATCGATGTCGACCGGCGCGCCCTGGCGGAACGAAGTCAAATTGCGCACCGAAGCGCGTAAGTCAGGGTATTGCCCCGTCACTTGGCGAACTTCCTGCATCTTGTCGCGTTGGCTGAAGTTTCCCTCAAGCGCCGCCCAAGGATCGCCGTCGAGCGTGGCCCGCCACAGTCGCCCGAAAGAGAAGGTTCGTTCTTCGATGTCGGTCAGCCGAACGTAAATGGCGGCGCTGTTGACGCTGCGCGTCCCGCCAGAGCCAACGGTCGACAACACATGCACGACGCCGGGAATGGCCCGCACCTGGCTTTCAACCTGGTTCAAGACGCGCTCCATCGAGGTAATGCTCGCGCCCTCGGGAGCGGTCAAACGCACTTCAAATTCGCCTTCGTCCACGTTCGTGGGAATGTAGTCCTGCTGCACCAAGTAATACAGCGGAATGTTCGAGGCCGCCACCAACACGCACAACACAAACACGGCCAAACGATTCCGCATGCACCACCGCAGGCACAGCATGTAACCCCATTCGATCCAACCATAGAAACCCGTACGCGACGCAGGTTGTTCGGCCGCGGCGGCGTCGGCGGAGCGCAACATCCGGCTGCACATCATCGGCGTCAGCGTGAAGCTAACAAGCATCGAGATCAACACCGACACCGTCGCCGTAATGCCGAACTGAAACAGCAGGCGCCCGGCGACGGTGGACAGGAACGACACCGGCAGAAACACGATCACCAGCGAGATGGTCGTGGCCATGACCGCCAGGCCGATTTCACGAGTGCCTTCGATGGCGGCCCGCCAAGGACGCATGCCTTTTTCCTCAATCATGCGAAAGACGTTTTCCAGCACGACAATCGCATCGTCGATGACCACACCAACCATGAGCACGAGCGCCAGCATTGTGACGTTGTTCAACGTAAAGTCCATCGCCCGCATCATGGCGAACGTGCCGATGATCGACGTAGGAATGGCGACAGCAGCAATAAACGTGGAGCGCCACGAACGCATGAACATCAACACCACAATGCTTGCCAGAATGCTGCCAAACACTAAGTGATGCTGAATTTCGTTCATGGCCGCATGAATGTACCGCGACTGATCCTGGAGCACCTCGATACGCACGTCCTCGGGCAAAAGCTCGCGAGCCTCGTCGAGCCGCTCTTTGACCGCGGCGATCACCTCAACCGTATTCGTGCCCGACTGCCGCTGGACTTCCAACACCACAGCTGGTTGGCCGTCAAAGCGAGCGGCGGTGCGGCGTTCTTTTTCGCCGTCCTCGGCGTCGCCTAAGTCGCTCAAACGCACGGGCACGCCGTCCACCGTGGCGACGACCAGGTTGTCAAAGTCATCGGCGCGCGGCACGCGGCCGATGGTGCGCAAGCTCAACTCGCGAATGCCGGCATCGACGCGGCCGCCGGGAATCTCGGCGTTTTGTCGCAGGATCGCATCGTGCACTTGCATGATCGACAAGCGGTACGCCGCCAGTCGTTGCGCCTCGATATTGATTTGCACCGCGCGATCCGTCGCGCCGCGAATCTCGACCTCGCCAACTCCCGCCGCCGATTCAATGACGTTGCTCACATAACGGTCGGCGAAGAAGTACAACTCGCGGCTCGTGCGCGGACCGGACACGGCAAGCGTCATAATGGGCGAAGCGTCCAAGTCCTGCTTGCGCACGACCGGGGGATCAATGCCGGGCGGAAGACGGTTGGACACACTGGAAATCGCGTCACGCACGTCTTGGGCGGCGATGTCGATATCGCGGTTGAGATCAAAGGTCAACAACAGCAGCGAAGAACCATCGTTTGTGATGGAGCGCAGCTCGTCCAAACCCGCCACGCTGGCCACAGCGTCTTCGAGTAGTTGCGTTACTTCCGACTCGACCTCCGCCGACGCGGCGCCGGGGTAAGTCGTGTTCACGTACAGCGACGGCATGTCGATGTTCGGAAACCGGTCGATGCCCAATTGCAGATACGACGCCACGCCTGCCACCACCAGCGCCGCAATCAGCATGATGGCGAATACCGGCCGACGCACGCATAGTTCGGCAAGCCACTGCACGCAGAAACTCCTGAATTAATTCCAAAAATGAGAAAGGCAGGATTTGGAGCGACGCCCGACTAGCCCGTGTGACGCTCGCCGCGCGGGCGACGTCGCAATCGGCCGGCGTCACTCTGCCGATTGAGCGGGAACCGCGGCGTGCTGCCCCGAGACGGAGGGGTCTCGCACAGCAATCACGCTTCCCGCATGTCCCTGCCGGGAGTCAATCACAATCAAGTCGCCCGAGGTCAGCGGTTCGGCAATCTCCGCGTAAGGGAGAATCTCGACCCGGTCGCCGTCGCGTCTTCCGGTTCGCACTTGTTTTTCCTCGGCCTGACCCTTGCGAACCACCCAAACTTTTTCGATTCCCGCGAACTCTGTAATGGCCGAGGCCGGCACGGTTAACGCAGTTGCATATGGATCGACCACAATTTCCGCTTCGGCGAACATGCCCGCTTGCCATCGACGGCTGGGATTCGGCACGTCGGCCTCAATCCACACGGCCCGACTGGACTGCGCAACCATGGGGCTCACGCGCGAAATGGTCGCTTCCTCGGGTTGCGAATCGCCAGGCACGTAGATCCGCACGGTTTGTTCGGGGTCGGTATCGTCTCGTTTGGCGCGAACCAGCGCCGCCTTGCTTTCTGGCACTCCGGCGGTAAAACGCAATTTGTCGATTCGCACCAAGGTCGCCACGGCTTGCCCGACTTGCACATACTCGCCAGGAGCAACGCGTCGCTGCTCAATCACACCATCGAACGGGGCGACGATTTGGGCGTCTTCCCACTGTTGCTTCGCAAGCTGCAACTCAGCGCGACGCACGCCAATCAGCGCGATTTGTTCGCCGACGCTATTAAGAGCCGAACGATAACGCGCTTCGGCGGTTTTCAATTGTGCGGTGAGCCGCTCGATTTCGCTGGCGCTAATGGCTTGCCGCGACGGGAGCGATTGAGCCCGCGACAATGCTGCCCGGGCCTCATCGACTAAGGCTTGCTCCAGCACAACTGGAGCCGCTTGCTCGCGGCGAACTTTTGTTTCATCTTCGTCAGGCGACAAATTGATCGCCGCGCAGGCTTGCTGCAATTGCGATTGGGCTTGTTGCACGCGTGTAGCAAACTCCCGCCGATCCAGCTCGACGAGCAGGTCGCCCTTTTTCACGACGGAGCCCAAATCGACAACGACATTCTCAACGCGTCCGGCAACCCGAGCGCCGATCACCGCCGTCTCATCTCCGAGCAAGCTTCCTTGAACCCGAATCGTTAGTGGCCAGACTTCGTTGCGTACCTCCGTGACAACAACCTCTCGGGGAGGCGCCGCAGGCGATTCCGGCTTCGCCGTTTCGCCGGACGAGTCGGCATGCTGGCACCCCGTCAACCCAACAAAAAACGTTGACAGACTCACAATCGCTAGGGAGTGCGCCAAGAGTTTGGAAAAGGCGAGAATCTGCATGAGCCGGCTATCGTTTGTTTAAGGCCGGAAAAGGTGGGAATGTCGCCCCCGAGGTCCGCTGGGGGCAAACATAAGCTCCCTTTGATTGTAACAAACCCGCCCGGAAAAATAACCTGAGAAAACAACCGGGGGGTATCCGGGGATTCGCGTGTCGGTCACGAATTGTTTTCGTCAAACACACCTTCGCCAAAGGACGGGGATTTCGAAGATGCCTCTTTGGGGGAGGAAGGTGCTGAAGTGTGCGGACCGGTAGGCGGCTGCGGCGCGTCGGCTCGTAGGGTTTGGTCTTCTGCGGGGGGAGGCGCCACGACTTCTTCGGCGGCCAGCGAAACCGGCTCGACGAAATCGCCCGACTCAAAATCGTCTTCGCCGTATTCGTCATCGTAGCGCGAGACGTAGCCGGGCAAACCCGCGCGTTCCAATTCGGCGCTAAACTCTTGGATGACGCGGTTTTGGATCAACTCGCGGCACTCTGAATTGATCGGATGCGCAATATCGGCATAGAGCTTGGCGCGACCGTCGGGCTCCCGCGTGGCGTGTTCGCGCTGGCGGGCTCCACACTGGTTGCAGTAGTTCGCACGGAGGTGGTTTTTGGCTCCGCATTTGCCGCAGTGCGAAGTCAACTTGCGGCTTGGCATGGCGACGAACGGCCCCGTGGCGCCTTCAATGATCTTTAAGTCGCGAACGACAAAGCAGTTATCAAAGGTGATGGAACAGAAGGCGCGCAAACGATCATCAGGGTCCTCCATCAGCTTGATGCGGACTTCGGTTATTTCCACGACGCCTCTCCTTTACGTCTGGTTTATAGTCGCGGTGACGAACACCAGTTCTACGCCGCGGGCTCGTAACTGCGCCGCCACGTGGTACGCGTGACGTGTGCTACGGCACAAGGCGAAATAACTGGATCCGCTGCCGCTCATTTGTCGCCCCCACACGTCCAGACCGTTCAACTCGCGCGCCAAGTTGGCCGCAGCGGGCGACAACGCCTCGGCGGGCTCTTGCAGTCGGTTCACCATGGCGGCTTGCATTGCCGCCAGATTTCCGTGTTGCAGGGCTTCAACCAAAGGCTCGACCCGCCGGGGCGTTTGGGCTGGACGGCAATGGGCATACACACGAGCAGTCGAGAGGCCCGCCGGAGGACGCGCCACGACTACCGGGAGCCGTGGCGTACGACCTACCGGTTCAATCTGCTCGCCCCGACCGCGACACACGGCCGGTCCACGGCCAAGGAAGAAACTCACGTCACTTCCCAATTCGGCCGCTAATTCCATTAACCGCGACTTCGGCCAGTTAAGGCGCCATCCCTGGTTGGCGGCGACGAGGGCGCAGGCAGCGTCACTAGAAGCTCCGCCCAACCCCGCCGCCGACGGAATGCGCTTGACCAGTCGCATCGCCGCTCCCGCCTCCACGCCGGCGCGCTGCTTCAACAGCGAGACGGCTCGGAATACGAGATTGTCCTGTTCCGGCGGTAGATCTCCTAATAAGGACAGCGAAGCGGAGCCGCAAGTCGAATCGAGGCAGGAATCATCGTGGAGAGAATGGCGTGAGGCTTGGCGCTTCGGTCCTTCGGGGGTCGCCCACCGGCTCGCGAGTTCGATGTTTCCTTCCGTTCTGGGGGAAAAAAACAACGTGTCATACATGGCGATCGGCGCCATGAGGGTTTCAATCTCATGAAAACCGTCGTCCCGTTTGCGGAGCACCTCGAGGAAAAGATTGATCTTTGCTGGCGTATGCCACGCCCGCCATACATTACAAGGAAGAGCCATCATGGTTGCCGTCGAATCCGCAGGCGGACGGCTCGAAGTGCGTCCTAAATGACCATGACATGGGAACTTGCGAAAATGCTCATATCGTGGCCAACCGAAATTCTAACCGACGTCCACGCGCGGTCAAGCTACAGCATAGGAACAAGACCGGCAAGATGAACCTGCGAGCAAGAGATGGCCCCAGAACTGCCGCACGAGCATCTTTTCCAAAACTTTTTGACGGAGCCACCCGAATGGGGCCCTGGTCAGTGCGAATCTGCTCGATTTACGGCCATCCAAAACTTGTCCATTCGGTCCCCGGTCCCTAGCCTTACGGTATGAGAACGATTCGCGTAATTACTGGGTTGGTTTTTTGGCTGGCGTCATTCCTCATCGCATGGTGGTGGGTTGGCGGCCGACTTTCCGCGACCGATGAAGGCGCGGGAGCGACGCAATCGCGGGATTCGGCAAGCGACCGCGTTACCGATCAACTTTGGCGCTACTTGGTGAAACCGCGTTCTACCGTCGAGCTAGAAATGAAACGCCCCGTGGTGCTTGCCGTGGGCGATCCCATCTTTTGGTTCGACGACGAAGGCACACCCCGGCAAGTGGGCGAAGTGGCGCGCGTCGCGGATGCCGCCGGACGCGCCGATCAGCGGTGGACCAGGGCCGCTTCGGCCCAGGCGCGGCTTTATTCACACGCTCCGACGCTTGCTCCCTCGATGCAACTTGAATACTACGCGACGCCCGACTCGCTGGACTGGGTGCTGGCCACCATGCTGCCTCCGCAAAAACGTGAGCAAATCGCCAGCGAATTAAGCATCGCCTTTCAAGAACATCAGGAAGAGATCGTTCGCTCGCTGCGTCCTGTGGTGGAAGAGGGGTTTCGTGAAGGGTTGAGCGTGGTCGAGCAAGATTTGCCCAAAGCCGTGCAACGCCACCGAGCCGAATTGCAACAGTTAGGTCAGCGATATCAGGGTGAAATTGTCGAGAAACGCCTGGCGCCGCTCGTGCAGAAAGAAATTTGGCCGCTCGTGCAGCGACGCGCCGAACCTTTGGCGAAAGAAATTGGGCAAGAGGTATGGCAGCGCGCGTCACTCTGGCGTTTTGGCTGGCGGTTCGCGTACGATGCTTCGCCACTGCCTGAGCAAAACCTCGTGGAAAAGGAGTGGACCCGCTTCTTGCGCACCGATGCCGGGCCGATTCTCAAAAGCCACACCGATGACTTTATCCGCTTGCAGCAACAGGTTTTGGCCGACGTTGCGCGGAACGAACGAGTTCGCCAGGTGGTGCGAGAAAGCCTGCTCGACGTTGCCGACGATCCGCAAGTTCAGCGCGTCGCTTGGAACATTGTGCAGGAGGCGATTTTGGAGAACCCTCGACTGCGGGAAACCCTAGAGCGCCGCTGGCAAAGCGAAGAGGCGCGCCGGGCGATGACGATTGCCGCCGAGCGACTCGAACCCACCGTGCGTCGCCTGGGCGACTTGATCTTCGGTACGCGACGCACCGGCATCACGCCGGAGTTCGCCCGAGTTCTACGAAGTCAAATCCTGCAAAAAGACCGTCGCTGGCTGGTGTTGATCGAACGCCCAACAAGTCCTGAAACGTCGTCTCCATCGGGGGAGAGCCAATCCATACTCCAGGTGAAACTCGGGCGCGACGACGCCTTGAACCCCTTCGTCGCGCACCAGCCTACCATCGAGCCTCACTTGAGGGACAATAAGTAGGCGATCAGGTCCGCCATGGTCTGCACATCGACCTCTTTTTCCATCCCCTCGGGCATAAGCGACTGGCCGGTGCTGCGAAGTTCTTCGATGTCGATACGCAGCACGGTGTCTTGAGCGTTCTCCGCGCGACGCAACGTGATGCTCGTCGCCGTTTCGGCCGCCATGGTTCCGGAGAAGGTGCGGCCGTCTTGGGTAGCCAGCACGTAATTGACGTACTGCGGGTTGACCTCGCGATTGGGGTCAATCACGTTCGTCAAAATCGCCTCAGGGCCCCGGTTCTGCATGGCGGCCAAATTGGGACCGATCTCAAAACCGGCGCCTTCCAGACGATGGCATTTGGCGCAGGTTTTGGCGAACGCCGCCTTGCCGCGAGCGACATCCCCCTCAAGGTCCAGTGCGGCGCGGTACTGCGTCAGAACTTCGCCGCGTTGCGTGGTTTGTGTTTTGCTCAACAGACTTTGCGCTCGTGTACGCAGGGCCTCTTGCGGATGATCGGCCAAGAGTTGCAACCGGCCCGGGGGCAAATCGCCCGGTGCGATGCGGCCATTCTCCACGGCAATTAGCAAAGCGGGAATCCACGCCTCGCGAGAAAACAGCACTTCGGCGGCACGGGTGCGAAGCCCCGGAGTCAGGCTCGTCCAGCGGTCGACCAACAGCACCGCCGTTTCTTCTTGGTCGAAGGTGGCCAGCGTGGTTAAGGCCGCAGCTTGAATCTCGGAAGGCTGTGTCGGCGCCAAGAGCGCGACGAGCACAGGTTGCGCCTCGACGAATTTTCCCCACCGAAGTCGATGAATCGACTCGATCCGTTTGGCGGGCGGAAGCTTTTCGTCAACGGCTTGCTTTAACGACGTTTGGAACAACTCCCGCAGTAACCTTTCCGATTGGCCTCCTGTTGCCGCAGTCAGTTGCATAGCCAGTGGGCTGTCAGGCTTGGCCGATATCGCTTGGAGAATGAGTTGCAGCGTCGTTTTCTTCGCGTCATCCGAGGCAAGTTGACGCAATACATCGAGTACGGCGGCTACGTCTTCCGGACGTTGTTGCCGACCGATTTGCGCCGCCAGCGACTCCAACCACCCGCGGCCTGCCGGCGTTGAAACGAACGCCGCGTTGCTCTCCTTCGTCAGACCCACCAAGACACTGCCGGCGCCTTCGGCCAGCGAACTCATTACCGCGACACGCATCCAACGATTGTCGGGGTATCGCGATATGATCGCCGTTAACGCCTTATCGCGCTGGGGACCACTCAGTTCTCCCAACGTAAACGCCAATTGATAGACGACGCGGAGATCCGGATCTTCGGTCATCGCATAGAGCCTCTCCCGTACGGCGGGCGAGTCCAACACGCGCTCGGCTAACCGCACGGCATGTCGGCGCACCTGCGGATGCTCATCGGCAAGCGCCGCGAGGATTTCGTCCGCCGAGACCGCGTTCATCCCATCGAGCGCGTACAGTGCGTGCATCCGGCCTTCCGGAAGTGTCGCTCTGCGGCACAGGTCTTCCAAAAGTGCGATCGCAGCCCGTTCCTGCCGCTCATAGAGCAGTCGGGCGGCTGTTTCGCGCCGCCAACCGTTGGGCGAATCAAGCGCTTGGACGAGCCCCGCTAAGTCGATCGAATGCAAATCAGGTGGCGCCGGCTGGGTAAAGCCCTCGGGCACGACCCGATAGATCCGACCTCGATCGCGCCCGCTGGTCAAATCCAAGTGCTTCTTAATGATTGGCGGCAAGCTGGCGGGATGTTCAATCACCTCGCGATACATATCGGCCACAAACAGGGTTCCATCGGGGGCGTTAGCATACTGCACCGGGCGGAACCAAATATCCGAGGAACGCACAAATTCTGAGTTTTCATCGACTCGGCGGGCCACATAATCCAGTCCGTTTCGGTCGATGCGTTTGCGATGCATAAGATTGCTTCCCACGTCGCCGACCACGGCCCAACCAGAGAACTCACGCGGCCAGGCATCGCCGCGGTAGATCGTCACGCCCGTCGCGCCGGTAAAGTAACCCGCCGGTTTCCCTCCCCCTTCGACCACGCCAGGCACAATACCCTGAGCCCGCAGCCGCGTGCGTACGACGCGCCATGGCTCGACCGGGCTTGCGCGAAATACATCCGCTTGCGGACCGTCGGCGGCGATGCTCACGCGGGGCGAAGGCGCCGCCAGATAGGGGTTGCGGGCCACGTAACGATCTTCAAACATCACGGCCTGGATGTGATCGCTATTGGAACACACAAATTTGTCGCCCCACGGGTCAAAACTCATTCCGTGCTGCGCGCCACCGCTCGTGGCTTCGATTTTTTCGGTTCGCGGATCGAAGGCGAAATCGCGACCCCGCAATACAAGCGGCTCGGCATTCGGTTGGTCGCCGGGCAGCACACTGGCGCCGCTACTGCTAGTGGCGCCATGAATGCGATTATCCAGCCCCCACTGGAACGTGTTGAGAAGTCCCTGCACATTGCTGCGTCCGAACCCGGTGTAGGCAACACGGCGTAGGTCGGCCTTTCCGTCGCCGTCGGTATCTTTTAGGTAAAAAATGTCCGGGGCCGCCCCCACGTATACGCCGTTGTTCCAACAAATAATTGCGGTTGGCCAAGAGAGCCCTTCGGCGTAAATGGTGCTGTGGTCATACTTTCCGTCGCCGTTACTGTCTTCGAGCAGTCGTACGCGACCAAGACTCTCGGTCGCTTGTTCGGAATAATCGCGCATTTCGATGACAAAGAGTCGGCCACGTTCGTCAAACGCCATCGCCACCGGGTCGACCACCAACGGCTCCGCAGCAACAAGCTCAATGCGAAAGCCCGCGGCGGTTTCAAACGACTTCGCAACGGCGTCGGGCGCCAAAGGGGCAATACGCGGCAGTTCACTGGCGTAATCGCGATCCGCTGAGTCCCGCTGCGGCTCAACGGCCGGACTCAACTGACACGCCGCCAAAAGCACGAACGCCAAGCTGACCTTAAATAACGCAATTTGCATGAGCTTACTCGTTCAATCCAAAGAATTCTGTCACGTTTTCGGCTATCTTGCCTGGAAACGATGCAGCAATCAAGTCGCGAGCCCGGGCGTCCTGGTTCTGGGGTTCTGGGATTTGGGCCAAACCCCACGCTGGTGATTTTCACCGGATGGCGGAAATCGACGCCAAGCCATGGCACCTTCTCAACCTGGACCCGCCGGCATGGTAAAGTTGCCACAGGGCGTCTGTTCGACAGGAGCCCTACCGCTTCCACAAACAGGCGTATCAAATTCCCGCACGAACAATTGGTTTTGCATGTCCTTGATTCAACAGTCAACGCAAATGCGTTTGTTCTCCAAAGGGTGTCTTTCTCTGTTGGTGTTCGCTGGACTTTTCGGCAGTGCAGCGGCGCATCCTTTTCACGTGAGTATTGCAGAGGCGGAATTCAAACCTCAAACCGGCATGCTGGAAGTTTCGTTGCGCGTGCACCCCTCCGATTTAGAGACCGCGCTGCGTAAACAAACACGCGAACCCGTCGTTCTGGAAACATCGCCGAACGTCGACGAACAGATTCTTGCCTACTTGCGGCGTGCCTTTGTTGTAAAAACCGCTGAAGGCAACGCCGCGGAGATTCGCTGGATCGGCAAAGAGGTTTCGGTCAAACATGCATGGCTCTACTTTGAGATACCGCTGAAAGACGGTTTGCCGGGCGCCGAGTTTTCCCAGCGGCTTTTTTTCGAGTTGCTACCGGATCAGGTGAACACCATTAATTTTCGTCAAGGTCAACGTCAAGCGACGCTCCATTTCACCCGCGCCGAACCGGTAAAGCGATTCGCCTGGACGTCTCGCTCTGCACAAAAACCATGAGAAGCGACGTCGGCTGCGTCGTGCGCGTTCGAACGAGCAGGTCTCTGCCGGGCGAAATATTCACCTCCCAGACTCACCGGCCTTTGGTAGAATTGCGATATGTCCCTTACTGAGGATCCACCCGTTGATAGATTTCGCCGCGCTCTTAGACCTTGAGAAAACTCCGGCGGCGTTGCCGTATGATGCGCGGGCATACGACTTAGAGGGATTCCGAGATTGGCTGGCCGAACTGGGCAACCCCGAACGCGGCCAAAGTTTCGTGCATATCGCGGGCACCAAAGGCAAAGGGTCAACCGCGGCTTTAGTCGAGTCGATGCTCCTCGCGCTCGGCTATTCGACGGCGACGTTTACTAGTCCGCATTTGGCTCACTTTGGCGAGCGATACCGGTACGACGGGGCGCCTTGGAGCCTGGGTGAGTTCGAGGCCGCGTTGAATCGCTTAAATGCTGCAAGCCAGCCGCCCTGGCGCGACGCGCTCAAATCGCCGCATCGATTCCGAACGGCGTTTGAATTCATGACCATGGTCGCCTTGCGCGAATTTTCCGAACGCCGTCAACGCCTCGAAAACCAACCGTCGCCGCGGCGCCAAGTTGTGTGCTGGGAAACCGGTCTGGGCGGCCGCCTTGATTGCACCAACGTGGTGGACCCGCTCGTATCGGTAATCACCACGTTGGGGCTGGAGCACACCGCCATCCTGGGCGATACGATCGAACAAATTGCAACAGAAAAAGCCGGAATCATTAAACCTGGTCGGCCGGTCGTCGTGGCACGACAGACGGCAGAATTCGCTGCCCGTGCGTTGGCCGTGATTCGTCGCCGCGCCGAGGAACTCAACGCTCCGTTATGGCTGGCCTGGGAAACCTGTCCCGTCGTATCCGGGCGACAAACGTCTGCGGGACAAACGGTTGAGTTTGTAACGCCCGGCGGCCTACGTCAGCTGGCCCACCTTCCTTTGCATGGGCCCTTCCAACAGGGCAACCTTGAGGCGGCTTTGACGGCGGTGTGGCTGGCCGCGTCAGCGGAGCAAAACGACGGCAATGTATCGACGGACGGCACAACGACTCATTCAGCCCAACTCGATCGAGCGACTTTCTCCGCCGCTTTAACACGGGGGGTCGCTGCGTGTTGCTGGCCGGGCCGATTCGAGCTGCACCGGTCGCCCTCAGGGCAGATGCTCGTGCTCGATGGCGCCCATTGCCCGTTGAGCGCCGCAGCAGCCGCAGAAGCCCTGCAAGTCTGGCGCCGCGAGGGCGTTTTGTCCCCGGGGCAGCCTGTGGACATCCTCTGGGGCATGCAGCGCGACAAGAAACATGAGGAGTTCCTGACGTCGCTAATTCGCCCCGAAACCCGCGCCGCGTTTGGAGTCGTCCATACCTACCCCGTAACAGGAGTGCGCGGAGCCGACGCCGAAACGCTTGCCGAAGCCGCTCGCGGGTTTGGCCTGGCCGTGCAATCGCATCCTTCGCCGCAGTCCGCGTTAAAGGCGGCGGCCGGCAGTGGACGCCCGGTGCTCGCAGTCGGCACGCTTTACACTCTTGCGGAATTGCGCGAGCATTGGCGCGAACTCCAGATGCTCGCCGCGTCGCACGAGAAACCGTCACGCTAGTGCGCCGTCGCGCTTTTGACGGTGGTTTGGTTGCGTTCCAGGTCGGCGAAGGCTTTGAGCTTGCCTTCGTACACCTCGCTTAACAGTTCGGGATGCAACACGGCCGCAGGAGGGCCAACTGCGTACAAACGCTGTTTGATCAGAACAATCGTGTCGAAATACTCCGCCGCGGTTCCCAGATCGTGATGCACCACAACGAGCGTGCGACCGGCCGCGCGCGTGCGCTCCAGCACGTCCAAAATGGCGCGTTCTGTGGCTGCATCAACGCCGGCAAAGGGCTCATCCAAGAGCAAGATCTCGGCGCCTTGGGCCATCGCGCGCGCCATGAAGACCCTTTGTTGCTGTCCGCCGGAAAGTTGACCAATTTGACGATGGGCGAATTCCTCCATGCGCACCATTTTGAGCGCTTCGTCCGACAAACGACGATCTTGAGCGTTCAGGTCGCGCCACCAAGGAACGTGGCCAAAACGTCCCATCTGGGCGACTTCCCGCACCGTGATGGGAAAACTCCAATCAACCGAGCCTCGCTGGGGAACGTACGCCACACGTCCTTTGGCCTTCTCGGCGGGTTCGCCAAATAGCCGCACTTCGCCAAAGTCGGGGTTTACGAACCCCAGAATCGCTTTAATGAGTGTCGATTTTCCCGAGCCATTCGGTCCGATCACACCGACCAGCCGTCCGGGTTCAATCGTAAGCGAAATGTCCAGTAGCGCAAGCGTCGGGCCGTAACTGACCGTGAGGTTTTCGACCTCAATGGCGGGCGGCAGACGAGTTGCCGAAGGCGCATCAGACATGGAACGCCTTTCGTTGAACATGCCCCCTCGACTCGCAACGAGCAGCCGCGAACCGGCCGGAACGGCCTCTCCAATTCCCAGTATGATCGTCCATGTTTGCGGATGCGTCCAGCGCCGCGTCAAGACGCACTGTCCCGCGTACCGGCAAACCCGGTTCCGACCATAGTGTTTCGTCTGCAATCGGATGACCATCGCGAAGCACGCGCACCCTTACCGCATGGGTCATGGGCGAGGCCTGATCGCTCGGATGCGCTTCGAGATAAAACTCGTTCATGCCAGAAGTTATGCCCTGGATGTCTTCAACGCGTAGGGGCGTTCCTGCCGCAATCGACTCTTTGGAGCGAATCAATTCGCGACCTTGAAAGAGCACCAGGAGCGAAGTTTCTTCGGTCGGCTCCAGCGCGAACGCGCTAGCGCCCCCCGCATCAAACGTCAGCGTCACCTCAACCGAAAATTTTCCTGTGGCAATCTCGACGTGCTGCGCGTCTTGGCCCTGCACCGTGCGTTGCCGCACCTCCTCGGACAGGCGGAGGTAGCCGCCCACCGTTCCGAAAATCGCCAGACATAGCAACAGGGCAAGCAGAGGACGCATGGGTGGGTTAATCATGAACGACGCACTGTGACCGAACGCGACCGACCAGCCTTCGGTATATTCGCCCGGTCACTCGAACTACGTTACGCATCTTACCGAGAACATGACAGTACAAGCTACTTAAGCGCCTGCACAATTTTGAGTGTGTTCTCGCGCATCATGCCCAAGTAAGTTTCGCCTGCGGTGTGAGGCCCCCCCATGGAGTCAGAATACAACTCGCCGCCCACCATCACGCCTGCTTCTTTGGCGATCTCTTGCACCGTTTTCGGGTTGATGCTCGTTTCGACAAAAATCGCTTTCACGCCGTACTTCCGAATCGACGTAACCGTTTGGCGGCGGCGCTCGGGCGTAATACCGCCGCCGATTTCTTCACCGGTCGACCATCCAGCCGGTGAAGCCGCTTGAAAACCGTATTGTCGGCAGTAGTAGTTAAAGGCGTCGTGACTGGTGACAAGCACTCGCTGTCCCGCGGGAATTCCGTTCACTTGCGATTGAATCCAAGCATGCAAAACCTGAAGCTGGCTCAGATACAATGCTGCCCGCGCTCGGTACTCGGCTGCGTGCGACGGATCAATCTGGCTCACCGCCTTAGCAATGTTGCGCACATAAACGGCCGCATTCAGAGGTGAGAACCACCCGTGGGGATCTTTATACGGCGTGCCCCCCTCTTTCAACTCAAGAGGCTCAACCCCCTCAATACAGGAAACCAAAGACTTGTTCGCGTCGCGCGCCAACGACTGCATCCAGTCTTTCCCTTCCAAATGCCAGCCGTTTTCTAAGCACAAGTCGGCCGCCGCCACGAGTTTTACGTCATCGGGCTTGACTTGATACAAGTGCGGGTCCTGGCCTGGTGCGAGAATACAGCGCACTTCACAACGATCACCGACCACCTGCCGGGCAAAGTCGGCAACCTGGGTGGTCGAGCAGACGATGAGCAGCTTTTCTTGCGCCGCGGCAGACCGGCTTGCGTCAGGCAAGAATAATAGTCCCGCAATCAGCAGGAAGGCGATTCGCATACGTTGAGCGCACCTCGGAGATTCGAACAAGTTAAGCAATTTGAATAGTCGCAACAATAATTTTGAGTAGTCAAAACCACTTCAAGTGTACTGGCGAGCCTACGCTCGTCAAGGGCGAATCGACCCGAACGAAAAAAATGCGCGAACCTGACCACCGCGCGACTTGACTTAGTGTTAACACAACACTATGATTCGTGTACACAGAACACTAAGAGGCGGAGCATGCCCTTTCAATATCAATTTCCCCGTGCGGCGCTCACGGTCGACTGCGTAGTCTTTGGCCTGGACGAAGTCGACCTGAAGGTGCTTCTGATCCAGCGGGACATACCTCCCTTTGAAGGCCGCTGGGCCCTTCCGGGCGGATTTGTTCGACTTGAAGAAACCCTTGAAGAAGCGGCTCAACGCGAGTTGGCCGAGGAAACGGGCATCCGTGACGTGTTCTTAGAACAACTTTACACCTTTGGCGACGTGCATCGCGATCCGCGAGAACGCGTGGTCACCGTGGCGTACTACGCCTTAGTCAATCTGCAAGGTCATACCATCCAAGCGACGACGGACGCAAGAAATGCTGCGTGGTTCGCCTTGGACGATACACCGCCGCTGGCGTTTGACCACGATCGCATTTTGCAAACCGCCTATGAACGGTTGAAGGGAAAAGTTCGCTACCAACCAATCGGCTTCGAATTGCTGCCCGACAAGTTCACGCTCCGGCATTTGCAGCACTTGTACGAGAAAGTGCTGGACCGCGAGTTAGACAAGCGCAACTTTCGCAAGAAGATCCTCGGCATGGGGCTTTTGCAAGAGTTGGATGAAGTCGAGCAAGACGTGGCGCATCGCGCCGCGCGGCTGTACCGTTTCGATCACAAGAAGTACGAGCGGCTTACGAAGCAAGGTTTCAATTTCGAGATTTAGCGTGCGGACGCACAAACATTCCGACGGAACAAGAAGAGAACACCGCTGTGGTCGTTCACGTGGTCAACGGCGATCTGCTAGACCAATCGGTTGACGCCATCGTCAACGCTTGGAACCGCAACGTCATCCCCTGGTGGCTGTTGTTGCCCCAAGGTGTTTCGGGCGCGATCAAGCGTCGTGCGGGGGTGGCGCCATTCCGCGAGTTGGCCCGGCTTGGGCCTATTCCGCTGGGCGGCGCGGTCGCCACGTCCGCAGGTCGGCTGCCGTATCGGGCCATCATTCATGTGGCGGGAATCAACCTGATGTGGCGAGCCAGCGAGTATTCGATTCGAGCTTCCGTGCGCAACGCCATGCAAGTGGCCCAGACGATTGGCGTAACGTCAATCGCCTTTCCACTGATCGGCGCCGGCTCAGGCGGATATCGGCGCCAAGAGGCGCTCCGACTCATGACCGACGAGTTTTCCAACCTGGATTGGGCAGTCGACGCCCGACTGGTGATTTATCCAGAGTAGACATCTGGCTTCCTCCAAGAATGCCTTAAACAAGAGCAAAGGTGCGCAGGCGATGAATCCAAGGAACGCGCTCGTGCTGGTCGACATTCAATACGACTTTTTGCCCGGCGGCGCGCTGGCTGTGCCGGACGGAGACGCCATTATTCCTATCGTGAACCAGCTTCAACATCGGTTCGACCTGGTGGTCGCAACACAAGACTGGCACCCGGAGGATCACGCGAGTTTCGCCGCGAATCATTCGGGCCGGCGCGTGGGAGAACTGATCGTTCTCGACGGTCTGGAACAACGGCTTTGGCCCGTCCATTGCGTTCAGAATACCTATGGAGCGGAACTCGCGGCAGAACTCGACGCCAGCCGAATTTCGCGCGTATTTCGCAAAGGGGTCGATCCTTGCATCGACAGCTACAGCGGGTTCTTTGACAACGGGCATCGTCGCGCTACCGGACTGGGCGACTACCTGCACGAACACGGCGTAGCCCAGGTCTACATCGTAGGCCTGGCCTCGGATTACTGCGTCAAATTTACAGCTCTAGACGCACAACGGCTGGGGTTCGCCACCTATGTGATTGAAGACGTTTGTCGCGGCGTGAACCTCGCGCCGAACGACGTAGCCCTGGCGCTGAACGAACTGCGTCAGGCCGGCGTGCACGTGATTCGAAGCGACGATGCGGTCGTGGCATGAACTTCCGATTTTAGAAAACCCTAGCAATTATTGCAGGAAATTTTTGTCATGAACGCGGAACAAACCAAACGCCTGAGCAAGTTTCTGAGTTATGTGTTGAGGCATGATCCCGGATCAATCGGCGTCGAACTATCGCCCGCAGGTTGGATCGCGGTTGACGCACTCCTAACGGCGTCGCGCAAGCACGGCAAACCTCTTTCGCGCGAGCAATTGGAGCAAATCGTTCATGGCAACGATAAGCAACGCTTTGCCTTCAGCGAGGATGGTCTTCAAATTCGAGCCAACCAAGGCCACTCCCTATCGGTCGACCTTGGTTATGAACCGGCACAGCCGCCGGAAGTGCTGTACCACGGCACCACACACAAGTTTCTCGACTCGATCCGGCAGCATGGCCTGCAAAAACGAAGTCGTCATCATGTCCACCTGTCGGTAACGCAAGAGACCGCGGCAGCCGTCGGCGCGCGGCGAGGAAAACCAACGATTTTGACCATTCGTTCGCGTGAGATGCACGAGGCAGGCTGTGCGTTCTACGTAACCCCGAATCAGGTTTGGCTGACGGAGGAAGTTCCACCTCATTACATCGAATTCCCATAACCCTCGCAAATCAAAATGGCGGGCGAAGGGCGTCGTTTCGCCGTGCGGTACAGCGGCAAACGCCACCCCAGCGGTAACACGGCTCGACGCTCGCCCAGGACTACGAAGGCGCCAGACATGCTCCTGGAAATCGCTATTGGCGACGCCTACGGCGCCGGTTTTGAATATGCCGGCCCAGATCGTGGGAGCCGTCGGAATGACCTTTCCGGCTATGTAAAACATCCCCGGCATCGGCTGGTTCCCGGCTCGTACACTGATGATACGCAAATGAGTCTGGCAATCGCCGAAGCGCTGGCGGAAGGCTTGCCCTGGACCCCGCTTCACCTCGCGCAGAAGTTTGTCGATTGCTTTCATCGCGATCCGCGCGAAGGTTACGCTTCGAGCTTTTATCATTTCCTGCGAAAGACCAAGAGTGGTGAAGCGTTCCTGGCGAATATTCGCTCAGACAGCGAAAAAAGCGGCGCCGCGATGCGAGCCGGCCCCTTAGGCGTTTTACCTACCGTGGGTGAAGTGATTGAACGTACAACCGTGCAAGCCGCTATTACCCACAATACGCCCTTGGGCATTTCGGCCGCAGTGGCGGCGGCACTGGCAAGCCACTATTGCTACCATCGGCTTGGACCGCTGGCCGATTTGGGGCGATTCGTGGAGCGGCATGTGCCGGGCGAATGGTCGACGCCGTGGCAAGGCAAAGTCAAAGCTCCTGGCTGGATGAGCGTGCGAGCGGCCATCACGGCGGTCAGGGCGAATCACCGGCTCAGCAATCTACTCAAGGCGTGCGTCGCGTATGGCGGCGATGTGGACACCGTCGCCGCCATCGCCATGGCGGCCGCATCGTGTAGCCAAGAAATCGAACAAGACCTGCCGCCGCACCTGGTCCAGGGATTGGAGCGCGGCGACTACGGCGCCGACTACCTCATCGCGCTAGATCAGAAACTTCTCGACATGTTCCCGAGACCCTCAACCTAAGGCCGGAAGCAATTCCCCCAGGAAGCCGCAGAATTTCAAGCTGGACTTTTCGGAAAGAGTACGACCATGGCGTTTTCACATTCGCACCACACGTTGTCCGCCGATCACGCCGAGCGTATGACGCGGGCCTTTACAAGTCTGTTGGGGTTGTCCGTAGGCGACGCCTTTGGCGAGACGTTCTTTCATCGGGAAAGCTCGGTCGTCTGGGCGATTCACGAGCGGCAAACGCTCGCGCCGCCGTGGCCTTGGACCGATGACACGGCAATGGGCTTGAGCGTGGTCGCCGTGCTGGATGAAGCGCAAGGCGTCGACCCGGAACTCCTAGCGCATCGCTTCGCGCGACGCTATGCGATGGAGCCCTGGCGGGGTTACGGGGCCACGGCTCACGAAATTCTCACGGCGATCGCCAGCGGGGTCCCCTGGCGCAACGCCTCCGCGGCGGCGTTTCATGGCGAAGGGTCCATGGGCAATGGATCAGCCATGCGCGTCGGACCTGTCGGCGCTTACTTCGCCGACGACCTGGAGGCGGCAGCCCGGCATGCCCGGATGTCGGCCGAAGTGACCCACTATCATCCCGACGCGCAAGCGGGCGCTGTCGCGGTTGCGGTCGCGGCCGCTATGGCGTGGCAGTTAGGTCAGTCATTCGAACCCAACGCAGGATTAAGATTGATTGAGGCGGCCCTCGATTTGACCCCATGTGGTCCTACGCATGACGGACTGCAACGTGCATGCGACTTGCCGCTGGATAGCGACATCGAAACCGCGGTGCAAGTTTTAGGGAACGGCTCCCAGGTGATCTGTCGCGACACCGTGCCCCTTTGCTTATGGTGCGCCGCGCGTCATTGGGACAATTACGAAGAAGCTCTTTGGACGACCGTCGCCGGTCTCGGCGATCGGGACACCACGTGCGCCATTGTCGGCTCCATCGTGGCGATGAGTACGGGCGGCGACAGCATTCCGCTCGCGTGGCGTGAAGCCTGCGAGCCGCTGCCGCATTAACGCAGCCCCTTTTGTTCACCCCTGCTTTTTCAACGCCGTTGAAGCGTCAAGCGCACGCGGTGCGCGCCGAAGTTCATCACTTGGCTTTGCAAGTTATCGTCCGCGATCGCCTACAGAACATTCCGATTTTTGCGTCGTTTCCCGTTCGTTTTACCTATCGCTTGCAGAAGGAGCCTTAACCATGTTTCAAACTCGCACGATTCGCCAAGGCCAGCGTGTGGCCGTGTGGGATGATCGCGGACATTTAGAGCTTGTCGACGGTCCGCGCCGTTTGTGGCTTTGGGGCCGCACGGTCGAAGACGTAACGCGCTATGCGGCAGGAAATCATCAATACTTGGTAGTGCGTTACAACGATGGCCGGGTCGAACACATGCGCGGCCCTGCGGCGGTGTGGCGGAGCCCCGTCGAACACGAGAACATCTCGCTTGCGGAAATGATCGAACTCGACGCGAACGAGGCGTTGGTGGTCTATCGTCAGGAAGTCAAAGGCGTGCACCGCCGCGTGGTCAAGGGCCCTGAGTTGTTCATGCCCGAGGCGAACGAATGGCTGCATCACTTCTCCTGGCATGGATCGGATCGTGTCGACACGGGCAAGAAGAGGCCCGGCGCCTTGCGGTTCACAAAACTGCGCGTGATCCCCGATCAGATGTACTACGACGTCGAGCAAGTGCGAACTGCCGACGACGCTTTACTGACCGTGCAGGTGATGATCTTTTTCGAATTGGTTGACATTGACCGGATGCTCGACCAGACGCACGATCCGATTGTGGACTTCATCAATTCGTTGAGCGCCGATGTGATCGACTTTGTCGCGGCGCACACGTTTGAGAAGTTCAAGGAAAAGACCGAACTCTTAAACGACATGAGCACGTACCCTCAGCTCCTGCAACGAGCGCATCGCATAGGGTACGAGATCAACAAAGTGGTGTATCGCGGGTATCTCGCATCGGATGCGCTGCAGGCGATGCACGATAACGCCATCGAAGCGCGCACGCATTTGAAACTCGAGGATGAAACGCAACGTCAAGCGCAGGAGTTGGAAGACATGAAAATGGAGCGAGAGCTTCGCCGCGCGGCGGCCCGGCGGCAAAGCGAAGAAGAAGCCACGCTACACCAGGTGCGGCTGGCCCAACTTGACCATGAGGAGAAACTTCGCCAACGACGCGCTTCGGAGGAACAACGCATCGAACACAAACGCTTGTTGCACCAGGTGTCGCTAGAGCATCAACAAGCCATGAACCGCGAACAAGCGGCGTTTCTGGGGTCGATTCGCGACATGCAAGTCGACCTGACGCGTTATCTGGTCGCTCAGTACCAGCACCCCGACCGCTTAATTCGTGTTGACGGCCAAAACCACGCTCAGCTTCACTTACACGAATAAGGCCCCACGAGCGTTGAGATTCCATCATCGAATGCACACACCGTGTGCGAGCAACGCTTACAAGTCGCCCTAGGCTATGCGGCTGCCGACAACCAGACACGAAGCTTGTTACCTAACGCGCGGAGCTACCATGACCATTTATTTTTATTCGAAGTCAACCTCCTACGCCTGCTTCTCCAATTTCAGTCCGCATGGCTTTGAACTAGACGGCGCCTATTGGCCGACCGTCGAGCATTACTTTCAAGCGCAGAAGTTTCCTGGCACGGAACATGCCGAAAGAATCCGACAGGCAAGCACGCCCGCGGAAGCGAAAAAGCTCGGACGCTCGCGAAAGGTCCCCTTGCGAGCCGACTGGGAGGAGATCAAAGACGACGTCATGCGCCGCGCCGTGCGGTGCAAGTTTGCATCGCACGCGGATCTGCGTGAAACGTTGCTCAGCACGGGCGACGAGGAGATCGTGGAGAATGCCCCCACAGACTACTACTGGGGATGTGGTCGAACGGGCGGCGGGCGTAACATGCTAGGCAAGATTCTGATGGAGACGCGCGCCGCTCTGAGCGCCGTATCGCCAAAAACCTGAACCAAGACAATCGCTCGCGAGCATCGGTCGCGGGCGCCTTCGCAAACGGCGGTCCTCGGGTTCCTCGTGAGAACCGTACGACAGCGATTTCCGGCTGAATGAAGACCATCCATGAACCAAGGGTCGCCCTGTTTCAATCAATGCTCATTTAAGGGGTAAGGTCACGTGAATCCATCCGACTCATTCGAAATCATCGCGGAAGGCAAGTTCCTCCAGTTTGTGCGGCGCAGCCGGTGGGAGTACGTCACGCGCAAGGGCGCGTCGGGCGTGGTCGTCGTCGCGGCCTTGACGCCAGAGGAGAAAGTCCTCCTCGTCGAACAATTCCGCCCTCCCTTGGGTCGTCGCGTCATCGAACTTCCCGCCGGTCTGGCGGGCGACGTGGCCGAAGCCGCCGATGAACCCTTGACGGAAGCCGCGCAACGCGAACTCTGCGAAGAGACCGGTTATCGCGCGACACATTTTGAGCATGTATTTACCGGCCCTTCGTCGGCAGGGCTCACGGATGAAGTTCTGGCGATCTTTGTGGCCCAAGGCTTGGAGCGCGCGTCGGCCGGAGGCGGCGTCGAGGGGGAAAACATCGTGGTTCACGAAGTTCCGCTCGCGCAAGTCGATGCCTGGTTGAAGGAACAAGCCGCTGCTGGTTGTCTGATTGACGTGCGCGTGTATACCGGTTTGTACTTCCTGCGTTACAACGCTACCTAACCGACCCCTGCGCTCTGCCGAGTTGCCGCGGCTTTTCGGCAAGACTAGACTTGCATTCGCAGAGGGGGAGGGATTTTCCGATCTCCGCTCGCGGTTCGCAGTGGTGGTCTGCTTGTCTATTCCTGAGGAAGTCCAGGTATCATGTGCAGACGACTGACAGTAATGCTAAGCATGGTCCTCATCCTTCCCGCCTCGCTGGCAGGATCTGCGGAGAACGATCCCAGCGCAAGCGCATGGCCCCAATGGCGCGGTCCGCAACGCGATGGACGCTCGCCAGCGACCGGCCTGAGCGACAGTTGGGAGCAGAAGCAACCTTCTTTAGCTTGGCGCAGCGAGGGACTGGGCCGTGGGTACGCGTCGATATCCATCGCCAACGGACGCATCTACACCACGGGCGACTTTGAAGACGGACAGGCTGTGGTGGCGGCTGACTTGAACGATGGCCGCATCCTGTGGCGAACGCCGATCACCGACCGTCCCCCGCGCATCGCCAAACAAGGCTCGCGTTCGACACCTACGCTGGATGGCGATCGGCTTTATGTCGTAGCGTCGTCCGGAAAGATTGCGTGCCTTCGCGTTTCCACCGGGGAACTCATGTGGAGTAAGGAATTTCAAAAGGAATGGAATGGCCGCATGATGTCGGGCTGGGGGTATTCCGAGTCGCCTCTGGTCGACGGAGACTGGGTGCTCTGCACGCCCGGGGGCGATCAGGCAATGATTGTCGCACTCGACAAAATGACCGGCGAACAAATTTGGGCTTGCCCGGCTCCGGTCTTGTCGGATCGCGATAACGCTCAAGGTCGAGATGGCGCGGGTTATTCATCGATCGTCATTAGTCACGGCGCCGGAGTGAAACAATATGTGCAGGTCGTCGGTCGCGGCGTCATGGGTGTAAGGGCGTCTGATGGCAAGTTGTTGTGGACCTATAACGATGTCGCCAATCGCACGGCGAACATTCCTACCCCCTTGATCGATGGCGATCGCGTGTTCGTCTCGACAGGATACGGGGCCGGAGCCGCGCTCTTGAACTTAGTGCGCGACGGCGAAGGCGTGAAATCCGAAGAAGTGTATTTTCTTTCCGCGAATAAGTTTCAAAACCACCATGGCGGCATGGTGCTGGTCGATGGCTACGTGTACGCCGGACATGGTCACAACAACGGCTTCCCCATCTGTTTGAAGCTTGACACCGGGGAGATCATGTGGGGCGGCGAACAGCGCGGTCCAGGCCGCGGCTCGGCTGCCGTCGCGTTCGCCGATGATAAACTGATCTTCCGCTATCAAAGCGGTGAGGTTGCCTTGATCGCCGCCACTCCCGAAGAGTATCGGCTGCTGGGCGTCTTGACGCCTGCACACCAGGAAGACAATAGCTGGGCGCATCCCGTTATCCTGGGCGAGCGGCTCTACTTGCGCGAGCAGGATCAGCTCATGTGTTATGATCTTGGCGCGAAGTAACGCAAGCACTGGCTCAACGTGGCCTTCCCTTGTGGCGCACGATGGCGAGTCTGCGATGGGCGGCACGAAGTTTGCACCTAGTTCACTTGCGGGCAAGACCTGCATAGATGAGGAGCGAGCGATGTTAACTGAAAATACGTTGCGCACAACCGCGGTAGGAGTATTTCACGACCGTCATCAAGCGCAGCAGGCCGTAAACGATCTGCTACGACTGGGGTTCCGCGAAGAAGACATTGGAGTCGCCTATCGTGGTGAAGAAACCATTCAGCATGCCCAGGACGTAAGTCGCGGCTCTCATGCGGCTGAGGGCGCAGGCGTGGGCGCCGCGACGGGGGCGGGTATGGGAGCTTTATGGGGCCTGGGAATCATGGCGGGAGTTTTGCCCGCCATTGGGCCGGCCATTGCCGGCGGCGCACTGACCGCGATTCTCAGCAGCGCTGCGGCTGGTGCGATGGCGGCTGGCCTGACGGGCGCTTTGGTTGGCGCCGGCATTCCTGAAGAAGAAGCCGACTACTACGAACAAGAGTTCAAGTCGGGTCGCATCGTCGTTACGGTGCGAGCGGAAAGTCGCTATGACGAAGCCGCCAAAGTTCTTCGCCAACACGGAGGATACGATAAGAGCCAACCCGCCTCGACAGCCGCAAGCGACGCGACCGATGAATTACGACGTCGCGCTCCCCGGTAGCGAGAGGGATTTTAGTTGTGGAAAACGACCAGGCTCCATGGAGCGAAGCCCCCTAGCGTCCGCCATACTCGAACCTTACGGTGCGCGTGTCTTGTTCGCGTCCCGTTGGCGTCGTCAAGAGTTGATAAAGCTCAGGTCGGCGAGCGCGCAACCACCGCGTTCCGGTGGCGCGCTCGCGGAGCGAGAAGTCCAAATCAGCCACAACGACATCATCTTCCAGCGCTTGCGACTCTGCTAGGATGCGTCCGTAAGGGTCCAGCACCATCGCGTTGCCGGTGCGTACTTCGTTGTCATCGCGGCCTACGCCATTGGAGAACACAAGGAACAAACCGTTGTCATGCGCTCGCGATGGCAGCCAACGCATCAACCACCCACGCCCTTTATCGCCTTGAAATTCCGCCTTCAGCGCCGCGGGGTTCTGCTGGCGATTCTCCCAGAGCGCCACATCGATCCGGCTCATCGCATGGGGACTTCCCGACGCACAGCCGCCGGTCTGATGTGGGGCCAAAAGTAGTTCCGCGCCCATAAGAGCGGTTATGCGCACGTTTTCAATCAAATTGTTGTCATAGCAAATCAGGATGCCGACGCGACACCCATGCGGCGTGTCGAAGACGGTGTATTCGTCACCTGGCGAAAGGTGCTCATTGACGAACACATGAAGCTTGCGGTGCCGCGCAAAGCGTCCGTCGGGCATGGCGACCACGTAAGTGTTGTAAAGTCGCCCGTCGTCGCCTTGCTCAATTAGTCCAGCGCCAATGGTCATTCCAAAGGCGCTCGCAAGTTGCATCAACGCTTGGGACGAAGGTCCCTCGAAAACTGGTTCGGCAAGGTTCTCTAATTCCTCACGAGAAAAATGGCGAAGGCCCCAATAACCCGAGATACAGCACTCGGGAAAGGCAATGATTTGCACCCCTTGCCGCGCCGCTTGCTCAACGAGCCGGCGGATCACCGCCAGGTTCGCGGCCTTATCAGCCGACGTATGTTGAAACTGTGTTGCGGCAACACGAAGACTTTGCATGGAGGACTCAGCGCGCAAGAGTGACGGATGTAGGGTGAGTGCATCTTACGCCCAGCGACATTGCGCAGAAAGACATCCCTACCAATTTCAAGCGACTACCTTGGGAGCGTTGCCAAGTGCGCCGTTAACGTCTGGCTAGTTTAGCGGCTTCTTGGCGCTATCCAGGAGAATGCGAATTTGTTCGGGAGCAAGGAACCCCGGAGGAGGGTTGAAAAAATAGCCGCTGTTATAGGTCGCGTTGAATGTATCTGAGATTTCAATGTTGTCCGCAGAAAGCACCAGGCCGTTCACGCGCGACTGATTCGCAAACTTGAGCGTATGCGTTCCGTAGATCAATCCGTTGATCTGCGAAGGATAAATGTCGGATTGATCCGCGTCGACGACGCCGCCATACGCCGCTCCCGGCGGATTAAGGTTGATTCCGTTCGCGTACTCATTCAATCCCGCATTGCTCGGGTTAATCAACATTTCTTTGTCACGCACCAACAAGGCAGGAAAGCCCGGGACCGCAGGCTCCCAAGACACGGGGCCGCCAGCGCCAATGGCCGAGCCTGCTTTCGGTTTCAGCAGTACGAGCGTTCCAATAATGCGCGCGTACTTGATAAAAAGCTTGGTGTCGTCCAGGTCAATGATGTAGATGCCCCGCGGATTCGTCGTCGCGCCAAAGGGATTGCTTTGCGGGCTAAGCACAACACGGCTTATGTTGCGATCGGTCCCGACCTCTTTGAGCGAGAAATCATCGGCCAGAAAGTCGTCGAGTTCGCCCGCGGCAGTAATCAACTGTAACTTCGCGGAGATCAAGGCGCCCGTCCATGTAGGCGTCATGGTGTGGCTGATTTGTTTCCAACCGTCAGTCGCTTTGGCTTTCGTCTCGCCCGAGGTCATGGTTGCTGTACCAGAGCCCGTGCTAACAAGGATCAACCGGAGAAAATACCGCCGGTCATCTGTGGTAAGCCCGTGGATCCACGCACTCGCATCATACGCAACGCCGCGATCGAGCAGGTTCGTCACATCCTGTTCTGGCCCCGCGGTATTGGCCGTCCGCGACGCTACGCGCACCGCATGCAGTCCCGAGTGAACCTTGCCGGTGTCATCAAGCAACGTACAATTGGCGGCTTGCCAGTCGTTCGCGCCGTTCTCAAAACCAGGATTTTTCACCACGTTCGCATAACCCTGCGGCAGCGCCGACTTATCAATCCAGGTCCCGTGGGCCAGATAAAAGTCGAATACTTTGGCCGGATCGGGTTGCGTGCGCGGGGCGACGCCCGCTTGCGCATCGCCGTTGTAAACTCCGCCTTTCAGATTGTTGACAACCTCCACATCACAATTGAAGGCCGAGCCGCCCGTGCCGTCCGCATCGTGGTTCGCAGCGGCGGTTTGGTCGCAATTGAGCGTGGCTGCATTGAGCTTTAAGTCGTTGCCGGAGTAGATCGCCGTTTTCAGCACCGAATACCCGCGGTTCACGGGACAAAGCGTGATTTGCATTTTGTGTGTGGCTCCGCCGCAGCGCCCTGTTCCAATTAAGATCACCGGATCTTCCGGTTGATCGGCCAGGTCACTATCGGAGGGATCCAGGCCCGCGAGCGTATACGCGCCATCGCCAATGGTCACATCGCTTTCCCACACGCCATGTGTGTAGGTAAATCTCCAGTTCGGATTTTGTTCTAACCGCAACATTCCCATGCGCAGCGCAGCCTGGGCGTAAAGCCGAGCAGCCGCGGCGTCGGTCCCTGCCTCGTTCATTCGGCGATGAATGCGCGAGGTCGTCAGCGCCGCCATGCCTAACAACGACACCGTAAGCGACACAAACATCACGTGTACATACAGACTGCCCTGCCGACGCGCTAGAACCGTCATTCGTTGAACGTTCGCCCTTGGCTGCCGAGGCGCACGATGCATCTTCCAGGTCATCGCAAATTCGAAGTAGTTCATAACAGGACGGTAATTGACGTGGTCGTTGTATGCTGGGCGCCATGGACATCGGTGACGGTGAGGGTGACCGTATAGGTGGCCACCAAGAGCAACAGAGGGTTATTGAACGTGTGGCTCACCCTGGCGCCCGAACCGGTTCCGCCGTCTCCAAAATCCCAGGCGTACTGCAAGGGATCGCCGTCGGGATCACTCGATGCGACGGCGTTAAACGTGACGGTGACCGAACCGGCGCCCGAGGTCGGCGTGGCCGTGAACGACGCAATGGGACCGCGATTCACCGGGGGAAGGCTCCCGGTTGTTTGATCGTGGTTGGGCTCGGGGATCATATCGAGCCAAGCGCGGGTTTGCAGTCCGGTCAACGTGGCAATCGTTTGCCCGCCGTAAGAAACATTCACCGTAATGCGTTTGACGCCCCGATCCTCGGAATCGGCGAGCGTGGTTGCAAGGTTCGCGGGGTCGACATGCTTCACCTCGACCCAACGCCGCCAACCCGAGGTATCTGGCATAACCGAGCCGTCCTTGTTTTGCAACGGCGACTCACTCCAGATTTTGTAATCATCCACATCGTCCCAGAGCGTACGTGGGCCGCTGGTTTGACCGCCTTCGCCGGTTTCAACGCCGAACGCAGGAACATCGACGGGCTCGCTGTACCGCTGTTGTAGGATTTCGCCGATCAAATCCTCGGCGAGACGGATCGCCTTGGCTCCTCGCGTGTCGCTCGTGTGCGTCTGGACCGATGCGCCAACCATTTGCAGCGCGCCAATGAGGACGACGCCCACCAGCGCCGTACAGATCATGACCTCGATCATGCTCAAGCCACGCCGAGTTGAACGCGACCTCCCGCGGGTTCGACGATAAATCGTAACGTGCATACCTGCTCTCACTTGCAGTCCTGAATTTCGACTGTGCAAAACCCGGCGAAACGCTCCGCGCGATGGCGCCGGCCCTTATTGGTCGCCCACGCGAATCGAAACATAGTCAAACTCGGCGTTACTTTGGGAGGCTTGTAAACTGAGAAACTTGTCGGTATTGCCGTGAAATCGGACATACTTCGCGGTCTTTTGATAAACACCGTTGATCCATACTGCGACGACATCGGCCGAGGGATCAATTACCAAACGGAACTCCACGAAATCCGAACTCAAACCTGTCGCCTCCGCCAACACGGTTTGCGTAGAAGGCCCGGTCAGAGCATACACGCGCGCCGTTTGCGCACCATCGGAATCCTTGCGCACCGAAATGAACACGGCGCCGTGCGTGCTGCCCTGGCGGTCCAAGTTCAATAACAGCCGCGCTCCATAACCCGACGCGCTATAGGTTGTGTTTCGGCAACGCAATTCAAGCGTGGTTAACTTGTCAAAATCCGTATTGGGTAGCGTGCGCAATGCGACGTTGTCGGAGGCCTGGGCCCGCCAAACCCCGTTCTGTAGCCGCCCCGAAAGAAATGGGTTGCTACCGTTGGTTTCATCCCAGTCGGGCGCAGCATCAAAGTTTGCGTCCGAACTGAGTGGATCTTGATCAAAATCAAGTTTCCAATAACCGCTCAAAAGCTCGGGCGTATTGAGCAGCGGAATCTGGCTGATAATGCGCGAATCGCCGCTTGTTCCCGTGCGCAAGCTCACGCGCACTCCGGTAGCGTAACGACGATTCACGGTATGCGGCTCCAGCGGCGGAGTAATGTAGGCTCCCTTCACGCGGAACCACATGCCTTTATCATTCGTGCGTTTCCAAGTGGCGCCCAGGTTACTCGACTCAAGAAGCCCGTGGTTCGCCAGCTTGACGCCTCCGCCTTCATACTTGGCCTGGCATGCGACATCGCCCGATGTTTGCCGAACAACTAAACAAAGGTTTTCTGAAGGCAGTCGTGAAGCGAAATCGGGGAAGGCGTACTCGCACCACCCATATGAGGCACTGAGATCGGATTCATTTACCGTGGCTTCCGCAACAACATCGCTTGTCGGCGTCCCGGTTCCCGTAGCCGATCGCAGTTGCACTTTGAATTGCCCGTTGTTCGGACTTTTCGCGCGAGTTTGCAGGGCAACCTTGCTCACTTTCCACGAAAGCGTGTTGGCCGGCAACGTGGGCGTGAAAAACTGGCCCACCCAACGATCGAGCTTAATGTCGTAGTCGTTCGCGGAGTTGCCGCTCGCCAGTTCGGCAAGGACCGTTTCGCCGCTTTCGAATAGCGGGCCTTCGAACTGTTCCGCCTTGTGGCGCACACCGTACTCCAGAGCAAACTCTCGTACGTTGTTCACGAGGTCGTGCGCCGCTCCGTTCACCGTGCGTACAAGCGGCGCCCCCGGCGCGCCAGACCATTCGTATCGCAGCACATCGGGTTGAGCGTCACCGTTGATATCCGACAGCACGAATTGAATCATCGTCTCAGAACGCGCCGTAATGTAAATCGCGTGCTGCAACTCGTCCGTCAAGTCGTACACGATGGCGGACACATCCTGCACGGCCGTGAGCGTCTCCGGCGAATCGGCGGCACGCGCCGCAAGATAGATCGAAGAAACCATGCCCACCATCAGAATGGCTGCCGACGCCATGCTGATCGCCAACTCCAGCAGCGTATAACCACGCCGAAGATCTGCGTCGCTTGCGGCCTGCGATTTGGACCGCGACCGAACACGCCGGTGGCATTCGGAACTTACCGTCGTCAAACCTGTGCGTCGCACGCGATTACGAGTTGCAAGGAGAATTGGTCTCATTGGACCGTCACGTCTCCCGAGACGGGTTCGACCACGACCGTCTTCTGGTAGGCGCCTGATCGTAGGATGACCTGGCCGCCATGGTCGGGAGCGCCAAACGCGTTAAACGTGACGGCGGTTGCACCATCAAAGTTGGCGGAGATCAGCGAGGTTTCATAAGGATAGTCCGTGAGGCGTACGGAGTAGATTTGCGAACGGCGATTGAGGTCTCGCGCTGTTGTCAGGGCATAGCGATGACTCGGTACGTCAAATGAGACGGTTTCCGCGGCGTTGGTCATCTTGGCTTGACGGCGAGCGTATTTCAGGTCGAGCGCCACGCGCTGCGCCGCCGACCTTACCCGCAGGCGTCGAATCGCATCGAAAAACCGTGGCGCCGCCACGCTGGCAAGAATTCCTAAGATCATCACCGTGATGACCAAATCGAGGAACGAGTACCCTCGCCGAGTCGTCCTGCGAGCCCGTAAGTTCGAAAGAGGCATGGCAACATGCACGTTCCGTGAGGCCGTTTTGCGGCGACGCACCGCGCACCGGTTACGTTGAATTGCACTTTCCCGCGTACAACCCTACGTCACGCGTTGTTGCAAGGGAGACTGCTGGCGACGCTAAGGCTTTGGCGTCATGCGCCTTAGCACAAATGCGCCCGTTGCGCTGTTGGCGCCAAGAAACGCCAAACCGCAAGCGAACGAATTCGCTTGCGGTTGACCAAAGATTCGCAGAAGCCGTATCGTGTCTTATCGCTGGCTTAAACGCTGCCGAGCGACCTGCAAACCCGCTTCTAATACGGGGTCTTCCGCCGACGCCACACTTTCGCCCGTTTCGGCGACAGGCTTGGCCGTGGCTTGCACCGTGACATCAGGCGAGACGCCCGCGTTCGCGATCGCTTGGCCACTGGGCGAGTAAAAGTGAGCGGTGGTCAGCCGCAAACCGGCCTTTGTTGTCGAGAGGGGAAAAATGCCCTGCACGGAACCTTTACCGTAGCTGCGTTCTCCCACCACCACACCGCGACGACTATCGCGAATGGCGCCGGCGAAAATCTCGCTGGCCGAAGCCGAGTCACGATCGATCAGCACGACGAGCGGCACCCGCCATGTATCGTAACGGTTGGCGAAGCGGTCCGAATCTTCCCGCGAGTTGCGTCCCCGAGTCGAGACGATTTTGCCTTCCGAGATGAACTTATCCGCGACTTCCACCGAGGTGTCCAGCAAACCGCCAGGATTCCCGCGAACATCAATAATCAAACTTTTCATACCTTCGCGATACAGCTTCCACAACGCGTCGTTAAGGTCCCGGCTGGTCGTCTTTTGGAAAGCAGGCAAACGGAGGTAGGCGACGCCGTATTCCGGATCAATGATACGGGCGCCTTCCACACTGGGAAGTTCGACGCGTTGCCGCATAAGCGACAGAACGCGGCTCTGGCCTTGGGCGTCGGCAACTTCCAATTGTACGGTGGTGCCTTCCTCGCCTTTGAGCATATCGGCGGCTTTGTCTGAAGTTAATTGCTCCACCGTTGTCCCATTCACCGACGTGATACGATCGCCGCTGCGAAGTCCGCCTTTGTCGGCCGGGCTGCCCGTGATCACATTCACCACCAAGAGCGACGTATCCTCGCCTTTCAACTCGATGCCCAGGCCGACGAAATTGCCTTCAATTTGGGAAAAGATATCATCCAACTGCGTCGCCGTGAGATACGTTGAGTAGCGATCTAACCCTTGGCCAGCGCCGCAAATAAATTCCATTAAGAACACCTGCGGAGGAATTCCCAAACGTTGCGACGCAAACCGAGCCCCCCATGCCGCAAGGTTGCGAGCTTCGGTGCGGTCAACGGCGCGGTACTGCGCCATCGCGGGTCGGAACTCGCGGAGGAATGCGTCACGGGCGTCTGGCGACACGCTGGCCAGCCGCACGTCGGCGAACGCCGGTTCGCGCATGGCTTCTTCAATCTGTGTGGCGCCGCGATCGACCAAACCGCGCCAATTCGGCTGTTGCACGTAGTTAGTTTCGATTTTCTGCAGCACCTCGGCGTACAGATCCAGAGCTTGTCGCTCCGTCATCTGATTGACGGACGTCACGAAGTGCGTGTCGCTGTACCGACGAGCGACATCTAAATGCATTCGGGCGACGGTCACGCGGTGCTGAAGCGCCGAAAGCTCCGGGTGTTGACGCAAGGCGTCTTCGTACACGGAGAGAGCTTCTCCCCACTTGCGTTCGGATTCAAGAACTTGGCCACGTGCGAGCACCTCTTGCACTTCCGCGGCGACGGCGATGTTGCCTTCCAGTGCGGACGAGGGAATATGCACTTGCTGGGCGTAAGCCAAGCCGCCATAAACGAAAGAGGCGGCAAGCACAGCCCAATTGGCCAGAGCGCGAGATAGGACGCTGCGAGGCATACGTGGATCCATCACAAGGGCAGGAAAGACGGAGGGGACAGGAAAACCAAGCAGGTTGCCTGCCAACCCTCGAATATAGGCCACGATTTGCCCTTGGTCAAAAATCCCAGCAAAAAACTTGCTCGCAACAAGGTTTACAACCTGCACGACCCCACCCCGAGGTTCTTGTTGTGCGAGTTGTTTAGGTGATAGGCACGCTCGGCGCGCCGCACCGTTGGTAAATTATGTTGCGAACTTGCCCGATCCAAGTTTTCTGCTGGGCGCGCTTCCTGGCGCAACAACGCGTCGTGCGTCGGTCCCTCCATGAGGGCTTCGCAGAAATCCTAGACACGACCTTACGCCCGTCAAGCGTCGCGTCGCAAATTTTTTCACGAGAACGTAGCAACACAAAACGGTGCCAGCAGTTAGGAACGGCTTGTGCTTTCACCGGCGCGGGACATGGGCCTGTTTTGCGTTGCAACATCGCTTCAAAAGTGGACCAAGACGCCGTAAGCAGGCTTTCACTCGATGGCGGAAAAGGTCAGGCATCACCAGCAAATCTTGCGTCGATGATCTATCTTTGGCGGAAAATCCCAGGCAAACTGAACCCTACGAAAAGTTGTTACGTACCATAGCAGGATATAACAATGCGCCTCGATCAAACGAGTTTGTCGTTAATAGCGGTTTTGGCGTTCTCGCTCGGTTGTGAAGAGTCTAACTCTCCACCGACGGCCCAGCGACTTCCGGTTGCCCCAAGCCAAACGCCAATTTCTGAGGCCGCGCCGGGCGCACCATCGCTTGTTCAAGCTCCCTCGCCGCAAGCGACGGCGCCAAACACGACGCCCGAGGTCCCATCTTCTGCACCGAACAGCGGCTCACTGGGCGCCGCTGCGTTTCTGACCGCAAATGCGCAGGTGCTGGCGACGTCGGAGGAACTCTTAGAGCTGCTGAATAGCATCCAGGACGAAACCAGTGCTCAAGCCGCCGCGCCGCGCATCGCCCAACTGACACAACAGTGGAAAGTTCAGGCGACGGCCGCTACCACCCTCTACCTTACCTTGACCGACGAACAGCAAAACGCTGTGATGCAGCAGGGGCAGCAAGAGGCGATGGCGCAAGCGAAGTCCAAACCAAATTCGCGCGGAGGCAATGCGATTGTCGAGATTCAACGCATCGCCACGTCGTCGGCCGCGCCGGCAATCATCCATGAATTGACAGCCTTGCGCGATACCTGGCTGACGACAAAGGGCATTTATTCTCCCGTGACGACGCGTCGACGCATTGAGCAAGAGTTGGGGCCGGTTGGCTCGCCCTTGAAGGCGCAATAACGGCTTCGCTCAATCCGGGCTGTCCAAGTAGGGATCCTGCCCCATTTCCAAGTGCACCCGTTTGCGCTGCTTCTCGTGGTAAAGCAGAATCATGCGATCGCGCAGGTGCTTGGTTTCGACTTTCTTTTGCGCGCGGTGGAAAAGGCGGCCCAGGCCTTCACTGGCCGCCATGCGTTCACCTTGTTTGGCGTATTTTTCCGCGTCTTTGGGGCCGAAACCGGCCTTCAGAATGTCGTCGTCCATCGCCATATACATGCGAAACGTGCCTGGGTCGCCCTGACGCGCGCAGCGGCCGATCAACTGGCGATCAATTCGCGCCGAGTCGTGCAACTCGGTGCAGATCACGTGCAAACCGCCGGTCTCATGGACATCGGGGGCAAGTTTGATGTCGGTGCCGCGACCGGCCATATTCGTGGCCACGGTGACTTTCCCTGCTTGACCCGCGCGCGCGACAATCTCGGCTTCTTCCGCAATACGATGTGCGTTCAGGACTTGATGCGAAATGCCTTCGCGATTCAATAACGCCGACAAATGCTCGCTCTTTGCGATCGACCGCGTGCCAATCAACACCGGGCGGCCTTGCTCGTAAAGTTCTTTCACCTCTTGAACAATCGCCTCCCACTTTTGCTCGCTTGAACCGAAAACGCGGTCAGGCAAACGCTGGCGCTTATTGACCCGGTTGGTGGGAATCTTGATGACGGGCCGCTTATAGATCTTACGAATTTCGCCAGCGGAGGTTGTCGCCGTACCGGTCATGCCCGCAAGGAAACGATAACGCAGAAAAAGGTCTTGCACGGTGATGCGCGCCGCCTGCCCGGTCGCCACGGTAATAGGGACGCCTTCCTGCGCTTCAGCGGCTTGATGAATGCCATCGCGCCATTTGCGACCTTCCGCCAGTCGGCCGGTCGATTCATCGACAATGACCACCTCTTCTTTACCGTCCTGTCCGCGACGCACGACATAATCTCGATCACGGTGGAAATCTCGTCGCACCTTAACGGCCCGTTCGACGTATTCATACAGGTCGATCAAACCAACCGAGTTCATTTCTTCAGGATGCGGCAGACGGCGGACTTTTTGTCGGCCCTGGAACGTTAGTTCGACCTTGCGTTTTTCGTGATCGTACTCGTAATCGTCGTCTTCATCAAAATAATCGACCGCGGCGGCGGCCCACTCGTAGCAGGCCACCGCTTCCTGGGCCGCTTGATCCGGCAAGGCGCTAATAATCAGCGGCGTGCGGGCTTCATCGATCAAAATGCTGTCGGCTTCGTCCACCAAGCAGAAATGTTGGCCGCGCTGCACAGGTTGTTCGTTCTGCTGGCCGCGATCGCCGCCGAAAAAAATGTCTGCCGTTTGTTGACGAATGCGGCGCAAGAGCAGTCGATCGCGCAGGAAATCGAACCCAAACTCCTTAGCGGTGCCGTAGGTCACGTCGCAGGCGTAGTTTTTGCGACGATCGTCCTGCGACATTTGAGTTTCAATCACGCCGACTTCCAAACCCAACAACTGGTAGATTGGCTTCATCCATTCCGCGTCGCGCCGCGCCAAATAATCGTTCACTGTGGCCAGGTGGGCGCCTTTTCCCGCTAAGGCGTGCAGGTACAACGGCAACGTGGCGGTCAACGTCTTGCCTTCGCCGGTCTCCATTTCAGCGATGCATCCATGAAAGAGTGCGGTACCGCCGAGCAACTGCACATCGAAGTGCCGCATATTCATCGCGCGTCGCCCCGCTTCGCGCACCAAGCCAAATGCTTCGGGTAACAACGCATCCATCGTCTCGCCACAGCGCACGCGATACCGCAAAGAAAGACTTTCCTTACGCAATTCGGCGTCGCTCAAATCGCGAAACTGTTTTTCAAACGCCTCGATTCGCGGCAAGACCTTCGCCCAGCGAGCAAGCCGCCAATGCCCTTTGCCAGAAAACAGCGAAGAAATGCCGCGCGGAAGATGGGCTGTTTGAGACATAGGACGAGGAATCTAGGAACCAGGGAGCGCGGGGCCGCAAGGTCAATCCGTAAATCGAAGTAAGTCAATTCTACCGTAGGTCCGTGAGAACGCGGTAGAGTTTTCGGCGTTTCCTTTTCGATGATCGGCCGCACCACGGAGTTCCGCCCCAGATCTGCTGGCATGCCCCTTGTTCCCAACGAGTTTCGAGACCTTAACAGGGCTTCAACAGGGCTTCTTAGGAATTCGAGCCCAGGCCAGAGACTAGGCAATTTAGCGAAACTTTTCCCGAGACACCGTTTTTATCAACTGGCGCTAGGTCTTTCGCCGACAAATTTGGTACGCCCGGAATTATCGTCACGGCGCGCATAGTCCGCCCGTCAGGCGATGTTTACCGGAACGTTGGCGCCCGCATGCCGCGCGATCCATCGACCCGTGCATCCTGAGAAAACTATGAAGGCCACCCTCACGATCGTAGCGATGGCGTTGACCGCAATGGCGGTCGCCCCGCAACGAGGTTTTGCCCAGTATGGCCCGATGCCCTATGGCGCCTACCCCGGCCCGATGGGACCGGTGGCGCCCTACGGAGTGCAACCGGCCTATTATCCGCCGATGGCGCCAGGGGGGATGACGGCCCAACCCCCTGGAATGGGATATTATCCTGGCGCCGCCATGGCGTACCAGGAGCCAACCTTGGCGCCGCCCGGTGCCGCGCCTCCCGGCGCGGGAGCCTATTACGGCCCCGGCGCGCCGCCAGCAGGAGGTTATGGGCCTCCGCCAGATGCCGCTTACGACAGCGGTTACACTGACGGCGGTTATGCTGACGGCGGCTATCCCCCGGAAGGTTATCCTGACGGCGGGATTACGGATGGCGCCGCCTGTTGTGACACCTGCGATCCCTGTGCCCCCTTATGTATGGGTGGATTGGCTCCGGTGTTCTTCGGCGCCGAGTGGCTCCTGTGGAACCGGCACGGTCAACAAGTGCCCGTATTGGTAACGACCGGACCGGACGGCGCGAACGCTGCGAATGCAGGGGTTATCGGCCAGGGTGCCGTCGTCACGTTTGGCGGCGACCGCGTGGATGATGGGTTCGTGCCCGGTTTCCGCATCACTTCGGGTATTTGGCTCGATCCCATGCATGAAGTGGCCGTCGGAGGTCGCATCTTTGCACTTGGGCAAGATGAAACGAATTTCCTTGCATCATCTCCGACGGGCCAACCGATTATCGCCCGACCCTTTTTGAACTTTGCCGATCCGAATAACCCCGTCGAAGCGGCGTTCGTGGTCGCTTTTGACGACGCGAACCCGGCCACCGCAGCTCGAACGGGTAGCTTGGCGGCTCAGGTGACCAGCGATCTGTGGGGCGGTGATTTGTTCAGCAGCGTGATGTTGACGCAAGGCATGGGTTACCGCGTTGACCTACAAGCCGGCTACCAATACTACCGCATCGACGAGGCCGTCTCGATTAGCAGCACTTCGGTGCAAGGGCAAGATTTCTTCAACGATAACATTCCCAACGGAACAACGTTGACGCTCCAGGATGTTTTCGACACGCAGAACGAATTCCACGGAGGTGCGTTCGGCATGTTGAGCGAAATGCAGCAAGGCGCCTTCTCACTCAAAGTGCTAGGACGCTTGGCCGTAGGCAATATGAACCAGCGAGTACGCGTCAACGGTAACACGGTGATTACGCCCCCGCCGCCCGCGATGGGTCCACCCTTCCCGCCGGTCGTGTTCCCGGGTGGAGTGCTTGTGCAAGCAAGCAACACAGGAGATGTCGATCGGAATCGTACCACGCTTGTTCCAGAATTAGGAATCACCGCCGGCTATAACATCACGCCAAGTGCGACGCTGACGTTGGGTTACAGCCTGATTTACTGGAACCACGTCGCTCAGGCCGGTCCTCAAATCGACCGACGAATCGACCCCAACCAGGTGAACGCGTTCCCGACCTTAGGTATTACGGACTCCGACTTTTGGGTCATGGGCCTTAATGGCGGTTTCGAATGGCGATACTAGACCTGGGCTGTACTTGATCGGCGCGTAGGGCGGCGGAATCAGAAGCTGTCCAACGATCACACGCAACCGCCAACAAAGTACTTCAAAAAAGGACGAACCCAAGGTTCGTCCTTTTTTCGTTGGCTCAATGAGCCGAATGAGTCATTACCGCACACTGCGACCACCAAAACCGCACACTCTTGCGACAAATACCGCACATATTCGTAACGTCCTTCGCATTTTTTAAGAAATCTTTGGGGTAAACTTGCTCCCCAAAGTGCGGTACCGGCGTGTGTCTTTCATCGAATCTTCGTGACGCGCGGCAAAACGCCCTTGTGTTCAGGGCGCCTGCATTTATAATTCCATGCAGGAACAAAGAACAGGCAGTCCCACCTTTTAATCCCGCCTCTCGCAGTTCTTCACTGCCTCGTTTTTCTATCCTCAGCCATGCCTCCTCGGCCTGGTATTTGCTTAATGCTGTTTCGGGTTTTGAGTTTTATTGCCCCGCCTACTGAGCGAATATTCGCATTACTTTCCCTTCATCGGAGTCCTCCCATGTCGTCACGTAAAGGCGTGACCGGGAATGCGCGGCAGCGCGCGTTTACCCTGGTCGAGTTGTTGGTGGTGATCGCCATCATCGGTGTTTTGGTCGCGTTACTGTTGCCCGCCGTACAGGCCGCGCGTGAAGCAGCACGGCGTATGTCCTGCGGTAATAACCTGAAGCAATTGGGCTTGGGACTGCAAAACTATCACGACACGTACAAGACCTTCCCGCCGGCGCACATTCCCTTTGCCGGCACCCCACCTGCGTTCACATATCCCAACTTGGGTTGGACGAACAACACCACGCCAGCCACGAGTTGGGGCCCGTCCTGGATGGTGATGATTCTGCCGTTCATCGAGCAACAACCCCTGCATGATATTTACGACTCAACGGTTTCAATCAGTCAGGTTGCGGCGAACCCTTCAAACCCGCTTCCCACGGTGCAGCAGGATCGCAATGCCTATATGCGAAGCCGGTTTCTCGAAGTTTACGCCTGCCCCTCGGATTCCTTCGCCACGCAAGGCAATCCTTACACTGCGAACAACGGGCCATGGGCCCGCGGCAGTTATGCGATTAGCGCAAACTGGCAGGGTGGCGTGAGTTGGAGCACCCCGTGGCAAAATAACAATGCCGACAAAGGTTTGGCCGGGCAGTATCAGGCGGCCAACATGGCCAATGTGATCGACGGAACGAGCAACTCGACCGCAGTTTGGGAGATTCAAGGTGGTCCGAGCGGCGGCGACGTTCGCGGCGCCTGGGCCGTAGGCCGTGGTGTGATCGAAGGCGGTTGCGCCGTGGGCGACTGTTTGGGCATTAACTACGGTCGCGCCGGCGCCGATGACATCCAGGGTTGCGATAGTCAACCGCAACGTCGCCTGGGTTGTTGGAATGGAGGCGACGGTCAACAAGGCGCCAAGAGCTACCACCCCGGCGGAGCCCAAGCGGCCCTCGTCGACGGTTCAGTACGCTTCATGCCAACCACGATTGACTTGAACGTCTACCGCGCCGTGAAGTCCATTGGAAACGGCGAAACGGTGGAATTGCCGTAACGGCGCCGAGGTCTTCTCGGCTCAACGCATAACCAACAAGCACGCCCACAGTGCTTGTTGGTTTTTTTGTTCACGTGCGCGTCTGGTGTTGTGAGCCCTTGTCGCTCAACAGGTTCGCCATCGACAATAAGAAACTCTAGGTACTCTCGTATCGCCCGGCGACTGGGTGACTCCTGTGGCAGTGCAACGGAAGAAAACAATCCTCATCTTCGGTTGTGTTTTTGTAACGGCTAGTTTGGCGGCCGCTTCGCTCTTGGCTTGGCGTCGCTTCTCGCAACCCGTGCGCGATCTGCCCCAGGGGGTTAGCGTGGAGGACTTTGCCCACGCTGCCGTCCAATGGGAGGCGGCATACGGCCGACCTGCGCAGCGTTCTGACACCTTGGTCTGGCTCGGCGATGCATTCGCGAAGAAGGGCGAGTTGACCACCGCCATCGCCTGTTACGACGCGACTCCCAGTTCCGACCCGTGGTACGGCCTTGCAGCGCGTTTAGAACAGGCCAAGGCGCTCGCGCAGCTCAAGCGAGCGCGCGAGGCGGAGGAAAACCTACGAGAATTCATTGCGGGTCTCAAGCCCGATTCGCGCGTCACTACACAGCAAGTCGCGGAGGCGCTCGACTTGCTGCGACACTTGCTCGAAGTGCAATTACGCTTCGAAGAACGCGTTGACATTTTGCGCGTGATGCATGCCATTGGAGCTGCGGGGCCCTTCGATACGCTGGCGTATTGTTTCCCCACGGCATTGCGTTGGAATGGCCCGGAAGCGGTTCACTGGCTTGAGGAGTTCTGGCGGCAAGACCCTACGAATTTTCGACTTCGCGTAGCTCTTGGGCGTTACCGCATGGGAGAAGGTCGCTTAGACGAGGCGCAAACCATTCTTGTGAAATGTTTCCACGAACGCCCAGCCGACTTGCACGCCGGAGCCGCATTACTCGCCTGCTATTACGAACAAGACGACTGGGAGAACCTGCAAGCCATCCTGAAGAAACTGCCAGGGCGATCATCGTCCGATCCTTGGCTGCTGTTACGCATGCGAGGCCACGTTCACAACCGCAACGGTAATCATGAAGAAGCGTTGGCGTGTTTTCAACAAGTACTCAACGCCGATCCCGCGAACGCTGAGTCCTATCAAGGCGTAGCTCAGGCTTGCTCAGCGCTGGGTCGTGAAGCAGAACGCGTGGAGGCGCTCCGCAAGATGCAGGGGGTGACGCGCATTCAAAACCGGCTGGGTTGGGCCACGACACGTCCCGACGATCCTACTCCCTTGGTGGAAATCGCTGTGGTTTGCCAAGAGATCGGCTTGTTTGACCAGGCGCGCCTCATTGCGCAGTTGGCGCTGACGCTCGATCCTGGCAACGCCAAAATGCAAGCGTTACTCACCGATCTTGAGTCGCCAGCCCAACCGTGACCAATCATCAGGTACTCACGTGCTAAGGTACACTGCATTGACGTTGCTTCTGATCGGCCACGGGGCCATCGCTGGCTGCAATTCGCAACCGGCGACTTCGCCGGCAAGTTCAGCTCCACGGGGGTCCGATTCAACGCTCCATGAAACGTCGACGCCTGTCGCAAATGACGCCATAGCGCCGCCCGCGGGAATCCTTCCTACCTGGACGCAAATGGCGGCTTCCGCGGGAATTCAGTTCCAGCGCGAAGATGATATTCGCGGCCTGCACCGGATAATCGAGTCGACCGGAGGCGGCGTGGCCATGCTCGATTACGATGGCGACGGACGGCTGGATTTGTTTTTCACCAACGGCTGCCGCTTGCCGCTCAAAGAGCAAACCGGACAAACCGTGAACGAGTTGTACCGTCAAACCGCACCGTGGAAGTTTCGCGGCGTTGGCGCTTTGGCGGGGCTGTCGGCTAGCGGATACTTCCAGGGGTGCGCCGTCGGTGACTTTGATAACGACGGTTTTGACGATCTCTACGTTGCATCGTTTCGCGGCAACCGACTGTACCGCAACCAGGGCGACGGTACGTTTGAAGACCTCACCCAAGCGACCAACACGGCGGTAGGCGTGTGGAGCACCAGCGCTGCTTGGGCCGACGTCAATGGCGACGGTCACTTAGATTTGTACGTCGCCACCTATTTGAAAACGAGCGATGATCCGCCGGAGTTATGTCCTGAGCCGGCATCGCCCGATGGCTACCAGCAATGCCCTCCGACAATGTTTCACGCCGAGGACGACGTTCTCTTTCTCTCGGACGGCGCAGGAGGCTTTGAAAACGTCGCCCCAGAAGCCGGAATTACAGGTGTGGATGGCAAAGGCTTGGGCGTCGTGATCTTCGACGTTGATGGCGATCACCGTCCCGATGTTTTTGTCGCCAACGACGGCACGGCGAATTTCCTCTACATGAACCGTATTTCCGAAGCGACCGCTGCATCAAGCGCCCCTGTTGCGCTAGCAGGAGTAACGCCCACATTTTCCGACGAGGCCGCTTTGCGCGGCGCCGCCACCGATGAGCAAGGGGTCGCCCAAGCCTGCATGGGCATCGCACATGGCGACGCCGACGGCGACGGCTGGATCGACCTGTTCGTCACCAATTTTCTCGCCGAAACCAATACGTTCTATCGCAACGCGGACGGCGCTGGCTTTGTTGATCTGAGTCGGGCGAGCGGACTGGGGCCGCCTTCACGCCCGTACCTCGCGTTTGGAACCGAGTTCCTCGACGTCGACAACAACGGCTGGCTAGACCTTTTCATTGCGAACGGCCATGTAGACGATCAGCGATGGCACCCCGCCCGACCGGCGTACGCCATGCGTCCGCAGTTTTTTCGCAACAGCGGCGGCGGCCGATTTGCAGAAGTCTCGCAATGGTCGGGCGATTACTTTCACCAGGAGTGGCTAGGACGCGGCGTCGCCGTGGGCGATCTTGATGGCGACGGCGACCTCGACCTGGCTATCTCGCACCAAATGGCGCCTTCGGAGTTGTTGCGCAACGATACGCAAACCACGAACGCAAGCATCGTCTTGCGGCTCATTGGCGGTCCCGCCTCGAACCGATCCGCCATTCATGCGCGAGTCGAAGCATCCGGCGGCGCGTTTCCGCTGGTGCGAGAAATTGTGGGCGGCGGGAGTTATCAATCTGCGTCCGATCGTAAGATTCATCTGGGTTGCGGTTCGTTGAAAACGTTTCAGCAAGTCTCGATCCGGTGGCCTTCGGGCATGACGCATACGGTCAATAACATGGCTCCAGGAGTTTATACGGTGCGTGAAGGGGATAACGTCTTGTGGCGCCAGATCCAGTAAACTTGTCGCCATGCAAACCGCGCATGCACGCAAATGGACCTCGTTCTATTTGTCGCTCGCCGTCCCCGGGGCGGGCCAACTTTGGGCCAAGAGCGCATGGTGCGTAGCATGGTGGCTTGGACTAATCTTGATTCTTAGCGCCTGGAGCTGGGCCGAGGCGATTCACCGTCAGCCATGGATTCCCGTTGGCCGCATCATTAGCCTGGTCGCACTATCGCTCCTTAGCGCCGAACACGCCAAACGCCTTGCCGAACACCCAACACGGCCCCGCCTTCCTCCGGTGAAGGCCAGTATTCGCCTCGCGCCGCGGCGTGGGCGATCCATCGGGACGTCGATCGAACTTGAGCTTGCCAAGTCCGCCTCCGAGGTTTGGAGGCAGATTTCCGATGTACGCCGCTTCCTCGTGCTCGACACGTTTCATGACCGCGTCATCCTGATGCGTCCCCAACCGGCTGGAGGCGTCGACCTGGCGCTGTCGCACAATGCCTTTGGGTATAAGTTCCTACGATTCGGCCGGATTCTGTACTGGCGAGAAGGCCAAGGTTACGCCTTTAGCGATCTTTCACCGCGGAATCCTCGGCAAGCCTTTCCTCACGTGTTTTTCATCGAGATCGTGGCCGACGAGAACCAGCCTGATGTGACTCAACTTCGCATGATCGTGCGCGGCAAGTGGACGCACCGGTGGATTCCCACCACGATTGGTCGATGGTGGGTTTATTATGTCTCGTGCGACCATGCCCGAATTTTGCAGAAAGCGATGTCGGCCGCGTGATCAGCCCTGCCTACAGCGGCCGCTTCCCTCAACTATGCATCCGCGGAGGATCGGTGCTTGTGGCCAGAATTTCGGCCTCGGCGGCGGCCAATTCCTCCAAGCGTTCTTTCACCTCGTCGTCGTCGCCGTACATCTTGGCTAATTGAACGTAGGTGCTATGATGCCGCGCTTCCGATTCGAACAAGCTCCCGTAGAAATCGGCAAGTTCGCGATCCTGCAAATGATCTCGCAAGAGGCCAAATCGTTCGCACGACCGAGCTTCAATCAACCCCGCCACCAGCAACCGATCGATCGCTCGCCCAGGCTCCAACTTACGTGTGAGTTCGTGCAAGCGGCGACCATAACTGCTGGGCGGGATGCGACGAAATCGCACGCCACGGCCGACAAGCAAGTCGCAAACGAGGTGAAAGTGCTCCAACTCCTCGTTGACAATCTCCGTCATAGCCCGGCAAAGCGGTGCGTTTTCCACATAAGCCACAAGAAGATTCATCGCCGTGCCCGCCGCCTTTTTCTCACAATGGGCATGGTCGATCAGCAGCAAGTCCAAGTGTTCCTCGGCTTGAGTCACCCAACGTTCAGAAGTCGAGGAGCGCAGGTTTAACATCGTCGAAAACATGAAAACGAGGGTCACGATCCAACCAACGCTCCACGTGCGGCGGTTGTTCCTCGTCATCCTACGATCTGGCCTTGCGAACCCGCAACGCCGCCTCACCTTCCCGGCGCCTAATTGGTAAAATTGCGAGCATGATTTTTCTGTCGGCAAATCGCGTGGCAAAGCACTTTGGCCCCGAGCCGGTCCTGGCTGGAGTCTCGGTCGAGGTGCGCCCCGGCGAGAAGATCGGTCTGGTTGGCCCCAATGGGACCGGCAAAACCACGTTGATGAAGATTTTAGCAGGAAAGTTGGAATCCGATGCGGGAACCGTGGAACGACACGCCTCGGCCACGTTTGGGTTCCTGGAGCAACAGCCCGAGTTCACTCCCGGCCGCACAGTTCAAGAGGAAGCCCGCGGGGCGCTGGGGCACTTGATTTCGATGGCCGAAGAGGCTGAACAACTCGCCCACGCCATGAGCGGCGCCGATGACGCCGAGCGACGCCGCTTGGGCGAGCGTTTTGACCGTCTTCAGGCGGCCTTACATCAACACGACGCCTATCATTTGGACCACAAGATCGAACGTATTCTCGGTGGCCTTGGCTTCACGCCCGAGTCGTTCCATCAACCGGTCGAGCAACTGAGCGGCGGCCAGCAAAACCGGCTCTTGTTAGCCAAACTACTTCTGGCCGAACCCGAGGTGTTATTGCTCGATGAACCGTCGAACCACCTCGACATCGAAGCGACGGAATGGCTGGAAGAGTTCTTGATCGCCTCGCGCCAGGCGCTGATTGTTGTCAGCCACGACCGATATTTTTTGGATCGCGTCACAAACCGCACGTGGGAGCTGTTTCACGGCACAATCGATACGTACGTCGGCAACTTCTCGGCCTATTGGCGTCAAAAGGCTGAGCGGCTGGAAGTGCAGCGGCGCACCTGGGAACGACAGCAGGAGGAAATCGCCAAACTCGAAGATTTCATTCGCCGGAACAGTTACGGACAGAAGCATGCCCAGGCGGAAGACCGACGAAAGAAACTCGAACGTATCGAGCGCGTCGAACCTCCCCGAGAGATCGCCGCCCCCCATATGCGATTTCCTGCGGCGGCGCGCACGGGCGATATTGTGCTGCGCGTGGAACATCTTTCGAAAGCGTTTGATCGACCATTGTTCCGCGATCTTTCCTTCGACGTGCTACGCGGCGAACGTTGGGGCATTCTAGGACCCAATGGATCGGGCAAGACCACGCTCTTACGTTGTATCTTGGGCGAGGTTGCTCCGGATGACGGTAAGGTGGTCTTTGGCGCTGGAGTCAAAGCGGGCTACTTCGATCAACAATTAAAGTGCTTGGACTCCAACTCATTGGTGGTGGATGCGATTCGTCCTAGCCACAAGGAATTCGTTGAACAACAACGCCGGGATGTCTTGGCTCGCTTTGGCGTGACCGGAGACATGGCGTTTCAAAAGGTGGGCAGCCTGAGCGGCGGCGAACGCAACCGCGTTGCGCTGGCGATGCTGGCCGCCTCCGACGCCAATCTGCTAGTGTTGGACGAACCTACAAACCATCTCGACCTATGGGCGCGCGATGCGTTGGAACGCGCCATCCGGGAGTTTGACGGGACGGTTGTGTTTGTCAGCCACGACCGTTATTTCCTGAATCAGGCGGCTGATCATTTACTGGTGGTCGAACCCCACCGCTTTCGCGTGGTCGAAGGCGATTACGACACGTACCAACATCTGGTGCGCGCAGGTCTCGCTGGGGGCGAAGCCAGTGTACAGGACGCCGGGAAATCGAACGACAAACCGAAAAACGCCGCTTCCGAGAAGAAAGGAAAACCGCCTCAAGACGACAAACCCCGGCGTAAGCGCAAGTTCCCTTACCGGAAAGTCGCCGATATTGAAGCGGAGATTTTCGAGCGGGAATCGCGTATTGAAGAATTACACGCAGCGCTTTCCACGCCGGAAGTGCTCCGAGACGGTGAGCAAGTCAAACGCTCCAAAGCGGAAATCGAAGCACAGCAAACCGCCTTGACCACGCTTTATGAGCACTGGGAGGAAGCCACCGAGTTGAATTCTTAACAGTTTCGGAAGATCCGGCGAACAAGAATGCTGGGCCGTGGGCACGAAAGCTGCAGTAACCAACGAAAACAGCGCACGTTTACCGTTTCTCTCTTACCACGCGTAGAACCATGCTTCCTTCAACTGCAGACCGTGTTCCAGACAACACTTCGAACGTCGTGAACCAGGAAATCCGTCGTCAAACGGAACGGAACGTGGCGCATTACGCCGCGGCCGGCAACTGGGCGATCGATCGTCGTTTGCAAGAACTCGATCGCGAATGGGACATGGAACGCATTCTGGAGGCAAATGCGGCCACGGTATCGCTGATCGGATTAACCCTGGGCGCCGCCATCAATCGCAAGTGGTTCGCACTACCCGCGGTGGTTTCCGGATTTCTCTTGCAACACGCTCTGCAAGGTTGGTGTCCTCCTTTACCTATATTTCGACGCCTGGGTGTGCGCACGGCGACCGAAATTAATGAAGAGCGAATGGCGTTAAAGGCGCTGCGCGGCGACTTCCGCCAGGCGGAACAAAATAGTCCTCGCCAAGTAGTGGCTGATATTCAGAGGTAAAACCGGATCGCTTCATTTGATTCCTCAAGCCTGAAGATCCAACTTCGTTCCTCGTTGTCAAGCAAGCATTCAAGATCGGCCAAGATGATATCCGTGGGGAAAGCGAGTGGCGCGTAACGGTAGGGACGCCACATCTTCTTGTTTTGTATACGATCGAAATCACGCCTGCTCCTTAAGGCAGGGGATATCGGAATACTGCCGCAACTTCTGTAGCATCCTGTGGCATCATTTCGGGCGCCACCGTATAGACATCACCACCGGTGCGCAACACCTGCGCCGCCATCTCTTCCAGCATTTCATGCGCTGCTGATGTATTGATCGACGCCGATTTGCGATTCGGTTGACCGTTTCCATTTCTCTGAGGAATGAACAAGGCCTCAACGCGTCCTACCTCAGCCGCCTCAGCGATTACTTTCAGATCGGTTGAGATACGGTCAACGGACAAGCGATTGAATTTGGCCAATTCTTGTTCTTGTGATTTGCGGAAATGAGGTTGGACGAGATTCCATGCGCGCTCGTGCAACTCAGTAGCGGTTAACTGCTCCGGATTGCCCGCAATGAACTCCTCTAACAATTCCGCATAATGGTTGTGCGAGCGATAAATCGGCGCTTCGTACTCGACGCAAGCCAAAATGAGCGGCGATCGTTCGCCGTTCAGTCGCCGCGACACCGCCGCAGCAATCTGTTTGCAGAACTCGCCAAGCTCGGCCTTCCGCGCGTCTTCGTCCGATCCTTGGCCATGAAACACAGCACCGCTTCCAGAAAGCGATCCAAGGCTCTGCTTCGCCCGGCTCACGCCGCTTCGACGCGCACCCCAAGAACGATGTTGCAAATGCGATTGCACATCCTCATTGAGCACTGCGTCCGCCATGTTATCGGCTACACCTGGCAGCTCGATCTCTTGGAGCTCCTCCCGAGTTCCGCGGTAGAACCGAACTTTCTTCATACTCAGCGAAAGCACGTAGAACACGCCGTCGCTGGAGAGGAGCGGCAACAACGGTTGGACGCAGAATTTCGGGCCAATATGCAGCTTCTCTTCCAGCGAAAGTGGAACTCGATAGATGCGTTGGAAACCAGGCGCAATGTACAACGCTAAGCCATCGCCCTCTTGGCGCCAAAAGGTCATGTCGTTCACGATCGGAGAAACATCCGCCAGTAATGCTCGTGCGTCGCTGCTACGCATGCCCGATTCGATCAACTGCGATTCAGCATCATGCAGCATGTTCTTGAGACGGATAGGGTTTTGCTCGGCTTCGCGCCCCGCACGATGAACCGGAAGAAATAACGACAAGCACGGCTCCGCCTCTTGCGACAGCAATTCATTCAATGCATTACGATGAAAACGATCCATGACCTTACTCCTTAGCAGGTGACACTCAATGTCAATTCCTTTCCCTAAGCGGTGCAAAGCAGGCGCCAAACGTCAGACTTGGAGCCTGCGCAACCAACACACGGGACCAACGAAGAACGGAATTACGACCGAATGTCGTACAAGATCTTGGCGTTACGAGAGAACGCCTCCTCACGAAGGGTAAGTCCGCAACCGGGAGTATCGGGCACAATCGCTTCGCCTTGTTCGATGGCGTACCCGTCGGCGATCAACACGTGATTGGTTAGCGGATCGTGCTCGGCTCGATAGAAGTTCGGAATCGCCCGACCAATATGCAATTGCATAAAATACCCCACGTAGCGCCCCCAGTTATGCGGCGCCACCATCAAGCCTTGGGGTCGCGCTAGGGCGGCTTCGTACAGAATGCCTTCATATCCGAAACGAGTCATGTCGGCTTGATACACGTCAATCGCTTTGGCGGCGATAAACGGTTTGAATACGTCAATCTCGCCTTGCGTTTCTCCATCGGCAACCAAGGTCTTCCAACCTCGATCGGTCACGAATTGTTTGAAGCCAAGGCAATGCTCAACAACTTCCGGGAACATCTCCTCCGCAAACGCGATGTCGAGCGGCCCGAGATGCTCGAAAGCGCGTTTGGCGCCTTCCAAATCGTAGCCGTTGTTTGCGTCAACGCCCAAGAGAAGCTCCTCGCCTGCATGCTCGCGAATGGTTTTCAGTACTTCGATGTCGCGCCGGTCGCCGTCAACCCGCGGCATCCACTTCGCGCCGCGGCCGATCTTCACTTTGAACGCCCGATGTCCAAACCCCTGGCCAAGGTCGATCTCTTCACGAAGGCGGTCGCGCCAACGCGATTCGTACTGCGGCAACAAATCGGCAAAGTAAATCGAGCCGTCGTACACCGGCACGCGCTGCGAACCCGCGCCGCCAAGCAATTCGTACACCGGCTTTTCCAACACTTTGCCGGCCAGGTCCCATAAGGGCATCGTGGTCGGGCCGATGGGTCCCGTGAACTGCGTTTGTGCGGCGTGATAAAAGTTAAACGGATTGCGACCGAGGAGTTTTTGGGCATCCTCGCGCGACATGCGGCAGTCACCGACCCCTTCAACACCCATGTTCGTAAAAATGCGGACGAGTCGGTCGGTAGCGCGGTCGCCATGCACATCGAGGCGCGAGTTTTTACCCGCCACCTTATTGCGCTGGCTGATCACTTCAAACCCGACAATGCGCGTGATGCGCACATCGTCGGGCAAATCCTTGGCCCAAGACCATGTCGATAAAACCGGCGCCGCGAGAACGCCTGCAAGAAAATCACGACGATGCATGAGAAGCCTCCGGGAAGAGAGTGGACGCATTATAAGCATCTCAAAAGCGAGCGATCAATTCGCTCGCGGCGCGCGGCTCGGCGTTGAGGCGCGACGTTTTTTCGAGGGTTCCTTCCTTTTTCTCGGACGGATCAACCAGATGGTCAGCAAAAGAGGCAAGACAATGAGCGCCATTCGGGGACGCACCGCGACGACCACCGCGCCGACCAGCAGCGCCTGCACGAACCACCACGGCACATAGGACAACTGCGGATAGGCCAACCAGAACGCGCCCAACACCAGCCCAATGCGCAGCCCGCTGGAGCCGAACATCAGATAGGTCTCGTCGGCCGGCCCAAACCACAACAACGCCACACCGCCAACTAAACAAATCAGGGCGAGTATTCCTAAAACGGTGCGACGCATTCGAAGTTGTATCTTTCCTAAGATCGTAATCGCTGCGTGGTAGGCCCAATCAGGGAAACCCACCGCGTTACTCTTTCGTAATCGTTTCGTCCAGGTTCAATAAGACGCGCGCGACGGCGACCCACGCCGCCAAATCCGTAGCTTCTATGTTTTCTGGCAGTTGCGGGGGGTTCGCCGGGTCGCGAACGGCGACCTCCCAAGGATTCACGTCTGTCGAACGGAGATGTTGCTTCTGCGTTTCTAACAACTCCAACAACACTTGGGCCTCCTCCGTAGTTGGAAAACGCGCCAAGCAACGACGGAAGGCATAGGCTAGGCGATCTTCATCCCTCGAGCCGCCGTCGTGGACCGCGCGTAAGGCGAGAGATTGCGCCGCTTCGACGAACACCGGCTCGTTCAACGTCGTCAGGGCTTGCAAGGGCGTGTTAGACCGAGCCCGCCGCACGCACGCAAAGTCGCCGTTCGGCGCATCAAACGCTTGCAGCATGGGATAAGGAATCGAGCGGAAACGAAAGGTGTAAAGCCCGCGGCGATAGCGATTGGGCCCTGTTTCGGTATTCCACGTCTTAGGGCCATAACTAACCGGCGGCTTCAGCATAAACTCGGGCAAAGGCGGATAAGTGCTCGGACCGCCAATCGTAGGCGTTAAAAGTCCGCTCGCGGCCAGGGCGACATCGCGCACCACTTCGGCGTCGACACGAAACCGAGGGCCGCGCGCCAATAAGCGGTTCTGCGGGTCGCGGGCGTAATCCTCGGGCGAAGCGTTTGACGATTGCTGATAGGTGGCGGAGTAAACAATCATGCGGTGCAACTCCTTCAAACTCCACCCGTGATCCATCAGTTCGACCGCCAGCCAATCGAGAAGCTCCGGATGCGAAGGAACCTCGCTTTGCACGCCGAGGTCTTCGCTTGTACTGACCAGGCCGACGCCAAAGTACTGTTGCCAGATACGATTCACCAGCGAGCGCGCCGCCGTGGGCGAGCGACGATCGACCAACCAGCGCGCCAGTCCGAGTCAGTCCGGCTTGGCGCCCTCCGGCAAAGCGTGCAGGAATTCTGGAACACCCGGCTCGACCGGACGAAGCGGTTTGAGAAAGTCGCCGCGTTTGAGCAAGCTCGTGGAGCGCGGATCTTCACGCTCAAGCAACACAAGCTGGGAAGCGCCTTCTGGATGGGTGCGCCATAACTCCTCGATGCGGTCGTTGGCCTCTTTCCATTCAGGAACAGTCGTTCGCCAGTATCCAAACACGGCTTGGTCTTGGGCCGCAGTACGTTGCTCGCGAGCCGCGGCCAAAATATCGCGCACGCGTTTAGGAAGTTGGTCGGCCGTGGGGTCAACTCCGTCGGTTACCGAGAGTCGAAAACGGCCCAGGTTGTGATTTTGATTGTCATCACTATTCCAACCACCGTGCATTTGACTCAGATGGAAAGTAAGTCGCCACCCCGCGGCACTAGTGAGCGGTTTTTCAGGAACAAATACCGCCTTGCGCGGCGCGTTGCGGCGACCGGGACCGGCGTCTGTGCCCCAGGCGGTCAGATTGTCGCCGTCGATGGCGTAGTGAATTGGCCCGGTCACGCGACGTTTGCCGCTCTTGTCGTCAAAAATCGCATGCAACTCGTTCTCGGCGGGATTCACATCGGCCGTCGCGGCGATCATTTTCACCTTTTGCGATTTGCCGGGGTCATCAGCCGGCGCCGCCGTGACTTCAAATTCGGTCAAGGCGCTCGTTCCCCAGATCGATCGGCCAGGGCCTTGGCACGGCAGGTTCGGGTCGTTGAACAATTCCAATTGGAAGGCAGTAATCGTCGGGGTCGTCGTCTCAACACGGAAATTCGCCACGTGCTTCGTCGGCGCGTACCCTTGCGCCACGACCGATCCGTCCTCTCGCGGCAAGTATTTTTGACCGCCGGTAGTCAAATCCTCTTCGAACGGCGTCACAACGGTCCATTTCGGCTGTTCGGCTGTTACCGAGGATTCCCAGACGGCCATACGGTCGCGCCAGTCGGGTGTTTCATGTTGTAGTTCGCTTTCTATCTCGGCGATGCGCCGGAATAACTGGGCGCGGCGCATTTCTTCTTCGGGCGTGTAGACCGTGACGCTCCCCTCATGCGCGTTATTGAGGCAAGCGAACATTCGGTAGTAATCTTCTTGCGTCAGCGGATCGTACTTGTGATCGTGACATTGGGCGCATTGAATGGTCAGGCCCAAAACCGCCTTCCCCACAGCGTCCATACGGTCGAACATCGCCTCCATGCGGAACTGTTCGGGGTCAATACCTCCTTCTTCATTCAGCATCGAGTTGCGCAAAAAGCCCGTGGCGACCAACTGATCTTGCGTGGGGTTAGGCAACAAATCGCCCGCGATTTGCTCAATCACAAACTGGTCATAGGGCATATCGCGGTTTAGGGCGTTAATCACCCAGTTGCGATAGAACCATACGTCGCGCGGCTTGTCTTTTTCGTAACCATCCGAGTCGGCGTAGCGCGCCGCATCAAGCCAGAACCGGCCCCACTTCTCGCCGTAATGAGGCGACTGCAACAACCGCTCGACGACTCGCGCATACGCTTGTTCACTTTGGTCAGCAAGAAACGCATCCACCTCCTCCACCGTCGGCGGCAAACCGATTAAATCCAAGGTCAAGCGGCGGATCAGTGTGACGCGGTCCGCGGAAGGCGAAGGGGGCAAACCTTCCCGCTCCAATTTCGCTAAGACGAAGCGATCGACAGCGTTTCTCACCGCCGTTTCATTTTTCACGGCAGGGAGCTTTGGTTTTTTTGGAGCCTGAAACGCCCAATGATGCGACTTGTCGTTGTTTCCTGCTAACTCGGCGGGCCAGGTAGCGCCCGACGTGATCCATTTGCGCAACCGCTGCACTTCGGCGGCGGTGAGCGGTTCGCCTTCGGGGGGCATGCGGTCGCTTTCGTCCTGGCTTGTAACACGACGCCACAGTTCGCTTTGCTCGGGATGGCCTGGCACAATACCCGCGGCGCCGGATTCGCCGCCCCGCACTGCCACGTCTTTGACGTCCAGTCGATAACTGGCGGTCTGCTTGCGTCCGTCATGGCACTCGAAGCAGCGACTGGCCAGCAAGGGGCGAATCTCGCGAGCAAAGTCAACCGTCGTTTCGTCGGCGCAAAGCCAGGAGGCCGACACAACCAAGTACGACATCAGTAAGAGGATCCGGATCATCATCCGACCTGGGAAGAAGGTAGATCTTCGTCTTGCACGCCATGCGAGTCGCATGCGGCGAGCGCGAGAGCGGCGGGTAGCTCAGTCCAACAGGGTCTATGTGAGGAACTTCACTATACCAACACCCCTACCTGGCGTCACGTGATACAACCGTGCAAAAACCCTTCTCCCTGACTTGCACGAATTCCTTGACTTGTACGAACTGCCCGACCCGAGAACGTAACGTACTAGGCCCTACGCTCGGCGATCCACGGCGAGCCAAAGCGTCGAACCAAGCTTTGCATCGTCATTCCCGCGTGCCGCAGGACGTGACGTGCGGTATGATGAAGAACGCTGATCGCAGCAGCCAGACTTATCTTCTGCGAAAGGGTAGGCTATGCACGTTCTGTACGAGCCTCATCTTCTTGCTCGTTCTAAATCGATCGCGCGCGGGGCAAGCATCGCAGTCATGGCGATGAGCTGCCTGGTGCTTCTTGGATGGGCCTTCGACATCGAATGGCTGCGCTCGGTCGTGCCTGGCATGGTGGCGATGAACCCCGGCGGAACGGCGCTCAGCTTTCTTTTGTCAGGAGCATCCCTGTGGTTGCTTGAGCCCGAGCCAACACCCCATCGACGCCGTACCGCAGGACTCGCGTGCGCCGGCGCGGTCACGTTTGTCGCCCTGACCCGATTAGTTGCCTACGTCTTGAACTGGGATTACGGTCCCGACCGAATGCTGTTTCCGTACAAGTTGGATCTCTACTCCATTCCCAACCGCATGGCGCCGAATACGGCGACGAACTTTTTGCTTGTCGGTTTGGCGCTTCTCACCCTCAACACCAAAGTTGGTGGACGTTGGCGGCCTTCGGAGATCTGCGCGCTCGCGGCGGCGCTGATCTCCATGCTGGCGATACTTGGCTACGCGTACGCGGCGACGGCCCTCATGGGGCTGAAGTCGTTCATTCCCATGGCGCTGAATACCGCCGTCGCCTTCGCGTTGATCTGCCTGGGCGTACTCTGCGCTCGGCCCAGTCAGGGTCTCATGGGAACAGTCAACGCCCAGGCCGCAGGCGGCATCATGGCGCGCCGCTTGTTGCCCGCGGCGCTGTTGGCTCCCGCGGCCATTGGTTGGGCGCGCTGGTATGCCGAACAATTAGGATATCTGGACGCGGTCATGGGTTTATCGGTCTTTGTGCTGGCCAACACCATCGTGTTCACGGTACTCATTTGGGGGAACGCTTCATCGCTCAATCGTGCCGCCGCCGAGCTGCAGGCGGCGAAAGAAGCCGCAGAAGCCGCGAACCGCGCTAAAAGCGAATTCCTGGCGAACATGAGCCACGAGATTCGCACCCCGATGAACGGCGTCATCGGTATGACGGAACTCGCGCTCGAAACGGAGTTGACCACAGAACAGCGCGAGTATCTCGACATGGTCAAGACTTCGGCCGATTATTTACTGGCGGTGATCAACGATATCCTCGATTTTTCAAAAATCGAGGCGGGTAAGTTGGAGATGGAATCTCTCCGCTTCAGCCTGCGCGATCACTTGGAAGACACCATGGCGGCGCTCAGTTTTCGCGCACACGCCAAGGGGTTAGAGCTGGCCGATGAAGTGCTGCCCGACGTACCCGATCAACTGATCGGCGATCCCGGCCGACTACGTCAGATCATCATCAACCTAGTAGGCAACGCCGTCAAGTTTACCGAACAAGGCGAAGTCGCGCTGCGCGTGGCGCTCGATTCACAAACGGACAATGAGGCTTGCTTGCATTTTTCCGTGCGCGATACGGGGATTGGCATCCCTCAGAGCAAGCGAGACCGGTTATTCAGAGCGTTCTCACAAATGGACGCCTCGACGACGCGCCGCTACGGCGGAACCGGATTAGGGCTCGCCATTGCGGCTCAGCTGGTCGACATGATGCACGGCAAAATCTGGGTCGAAAGTGAACCGGGGCACGGCAGTATGTTTCATTTCACAACTCGCTTCCTTAAGGCGCAGGAGGGGATGTTGCCAGAACCCGTACGGCGGCGTCCCCCGGTCCAATTGGACAGCCTACGCGGACTGCCCGTGCTCGTGGTTGACGACAACGCCACGAACCGCCGCATTCTGCACGGGCTGCTCACCAATTGGGGACTCAAGCCCACCACCGTTTCCCACGGCGCCGACGCTTTATCGCACTTAGAGCAAGCTCGTTTGGCCGGCCATCCCTTTGAACTTGTGATTCTGGATAACATGATGCCCGAGATGGACGGCTTCACTCTCGCTGAACAGATCACGCAACAACCCGATCATGCGAGCGCCGTGTTAATGATGATTTCGTCGGCGGGCCGGCGCGAAGACGCCCAGCGATGCCGTGAGTTGGGCGTATCGGCGTATCTAACCAAACCGATTCGACGCGCCGAGTTGATGAACACGCTGCTAAGCGTGCTCAGCCCCGCCGAAGCTCACGAAGCGCCGGAACCCGCCGAGCGCGTCTCGCTGGGACGCAGCGCCCGTCGCCTTCATGTGTTGCTTACAGAAGACAACCTGGTCAACCAGAAACTGGGTGCCCGGCTACTGGAGAAGCGGGGGCATACCGTGGTGATTGCCGGAAACGGTCGCGAAGCCTTGAATCAATTGGCAGCGCAAACCTTTGACGTCGTCTTGATGGATGTCCAGATGCCGGAAATGGACGGCCTTGAAGCGACCTCGACCATTCGCCGGCAAGAGCAGGTCCACGGCGGTCACGTGCCTATCGTCGCCATGACCGCGCATGCGATGAAAGGAGACCGCGAAAGATGTCTGGAAGCGGGCATGGACGCCTACGTCGCCAAACCCCTTCAGCCGCGCGAGTTGTATGCGACCCTCGAACGGCTGGCGGAAGCTCACCAAAAAACCCGCTGCGTTGCTTCCACCTTGGAGAATGCTCCGCCAGATACGTCGGGCAACCACTCCGGCCGAATAGCGTGCGACGATCCGCCGTCGCCTTCCAAGTCGTCCGCGGCGCCCGATGCGGCATCGTCGCCGCACCTGACGTTTGATCGACTCGGCGCGTTAGACAGCGTGGGAGGCGACGAACAACTCTTGACCGAACTTGCGGAAGTGTTTTTGCAGGAAGCGCCCCAACTGCTCGAACAAATCGAACACGCCATGAAACAGCGCAACGCGAAGCAGTTGCAAAGAGCCGCACACACCCTCAAAGGCGCTGCCAGCGCTTTCCGTGCTGTGGCCGTGGGCGAGTTTTCGCACCGTCTCGAAGTTTTCGGCGCGAACAACGATCTGTCTGAAGCGGAACGTGTCTTCCGGCAGTTGCAACAAGCTATGCAACAACTAGCGCCGGAACTGGAATCTCTAATTTCCAAATAGCGCCGCACTTTGTGGCGTTTCGCTCTGGCGCACAATTTACCATCGTGGCGCGATGGAACGTCCGAAACGCCGCACGGCATGTCCGCCCTCGCAGTACGGCGGTTCTCGCTCCGTTCGCTGACCTCACTTTCGCGGCGCGACAACGTGGTTCGCAAAGAACGGCGCGCGGTTTGCTCCTGTAAAAGTGCGGGAGCGGTGTCGTGGCGGCGAGCCGTTCGAATGCGATGTTTATTTGCGAGGGATCGTGCTATGGCTACGCAGCGTACTTATAAGACCCTGACACTCAGTTTGCTTTTCATTATTGCGATCACCGCACGACCTACGAGCGCTCAAGATGTGCTGCGCGAGGAAACATCGCTCCAATTTATCCCCGCCGACGCGGCATTCTACCGGACCTGCCTTCGAAACCGCGAACAGTTTCAAACCGTGTTGCACAGCCGGGCCGTTCAACGCTTGTTCGAAGCCCCTCAAATGGCGAAGTGGCTGGCCGCGCTACAGGCTCGTTGGGATGATCCCAATCGCAGCGGCTTGAAACGTTGGCTCCAAGAGCCGAAGAATCGGGAGCTGGCAAGTTTCGCTCTGGATGCGGTCAGTGAAGAAGTTTTCTGGTACGGTGATGCGTCGTTTGCCGAGCTGGTCCATTTGACGGCGCGAGTGAACGAAGCCGCGGGCTCCGCGCAACTGCAAGCGTTGCGGGCAGGCCAATCGGTTGCTGACTCAGAGCGAGCCGCGGCCCAGGTCACCTTACGCATCTTGGCTGACGATCCGCCGGAGTTGCGAATTCCCGCAATGGTCGTCGGTTTTAAGGTTTCTGATCCAGACCGCGCTCAACGTCAGATTGCCCGACTCGAAGAAAGTTTGCGTTCGCTGTCGAGTAACCGCATGCCGGGAGTCGAGCGCGTGCGGCGCGAATCGATTAACTCAACGCAATTCCTCACCTGGAGCCTTGATGGCTCACTTCTGCCCTGGGATTTGGTTCCCAAGAGCGAAGCAGAGCGTGTGGATCCCAAATTGCGCGAACGTGTTAAGGAAGTGTTACGGGCCAAACAGGCGACCGTCAGCATCGGCGTGCGAGGCGACTATCTCTTGGTCTCGCTTGGCGAAAATAACCAACATTTAGCCACACTAGGACAAGGACCGCTTTTGGTGGACCGGCCCGAACTGGCTCCTTTGCTTCCTCACGCCAAGCAGCCCTTGACGACGATCGCGTATGTGAGCGAAACCTACCGTCAACAAGCAGCGGCGGCCGACCGTCGACAACTCCACGGCTCGTTCTTTTTCGAAGAGTTTCTCAAACATCCTGAAGCGGTTGGCCAAGACGCTAAACACGCATTAGACGAAACCACACGGCGTGAACTGGCCGCTGACCTGCAAAAACTGGCTACCGATCTGGCCGACGCAGCGCGTTCGCAAGGAGCAACGCTGCGGTTTACGTTCCTTACCGAGCGCGGCTACGAAGGATTCGCGTACGATTGGTCGAAGCGCCGTGGCAGCGACGGCGCTCAACCTCTCACGATATTAAATCATCTCGGCGGCGAGCCCTTGGCGTTTGCCGCCGTGCGGCGAACCCTTACGGTCGAAGACTACGACCAAACGATCCACTGGCTCGCACGCGGAGTCCACTACTTTGAACGCATCGGTCTCAAGCAATTGAGCGAGCCACGGCAAGCGGCTTACCGAGATCTGCGCGAACAAGCGCAACCCTGGTTGGCTCAACTGGATCGGGCGAACCGCGAGTACCTGATCCCGGCGCTCCAAGATGGTCAACGAGCGATCGTGCTTGATGCGAGTCCACGTCAAACCGCCGAACTTGTAGCGGAAGGCAACGAAAATGAAGAACCCGTCGCATTGGAGTCTTCACTTCCGTGGCTGGAATTGGCGTTTGTAGGCGGATTGAGCGACGCGGACATGTTCAAACAAGCGTGCCGAGAGTATTTCTTGGTCGCGGAAAACGCTTGGTCGAGAACCCAGCAGTTCATGGAAGACGTTCGTGCTGAAGCGAGAGCACGTGTGAAGGCCCCTCCCGTTCCCAGCGCCCCAACGCGTGGCCCGGTTTCTCTGCGTCCTACGGTGCAAACCACAGAGATTGGCGAAATGTATTCGTATCAAATGCCCAGCGAATGGAGCCGAGATGCTCACGTGGCGCCGAACTTGGCCCTCTCGAATGACTTTTTCGCGATGTCGTATTTGCCCGATTATTCGCAGCGGCTTTTAGCCGAACAACCGTTGCGTTGTGACGGCCCCCTAGCGGATACAAGCCGTCCACTCGCGGGCGCCGCGTATTTGAATTTTTCCGGCTTAGTTGATGCTTTGCAACCTTGGTTGGAACGAGCCCAGGAAAAACGCTTCGAACGCCTGGCAGAAGCGTCCCGTTCGGCCGAAGCGGCACCCCAAGCACAAGCCCCCCAAGCACGAGCGCCACAAGCACGAGCGCCACAAACTAGGGCGCCACAAACTAGGGCGCCACAGCCCCGGGCCATAACTCCGGCGCCGCGCGCGTCAGCGCGAGTACCGGCGCTTCCGCCACCGGCTCAGCGTGTTGCACCCGCAAAAAGCGTTGTACGCGCACAAGAAGGCGAGACAAGTGCGCCTCGGCAAGTTTCTCCTCAAGAGGCGAAGGAACGTCTTCGCCTGACGCTTGAATTGCTCCGATGTTTTCGCGGCCTCGAATGCGCCATTTACTATGAGGATGCCGCGCTCGTTTCACACTATGAACTCCGCTTTAACGATGTGAGCAACAACGAACCGACGCCCTGAGGAAGGAAAACGGATGACACCGATGGCGGTAGGAAAGCCAGTTGCTACTGTCGTGATTATCGCCCGGGTTAAATCCAGGCATGCAGAGCCTTAAGTTCCTTCTCATCGGCGTATTCGTTTCCTACGGTTTTTTTGACACCTCTTTCGCGGTCGTTTGAATTTCGCCACACGTTTCGCTTTGACAACGCGGCGCGCGATTGTAGGTTTGCACACGGCCTCGTCTTAAACGGTAGAAGGTAACCGTCGGCGGCCAATTGTCGCTCAACGTGGGAGCCCGGACATGACATCGGACCTGTTTGCTGAGTTGGAGCCCGCGCAGGAATCGGTCGAGCCCGTGCAGTCGATTTTGATCATCGAAGATGATGCCGGGCAGCGCGAGGCGTTGACTTATCGCCTCACGAAACAAGGTTACGAGGTCCGCTCGACTGGCGCCGGTCGCGAAGGTTTGAGCATGGCCCGCCAAGATCCGCCGCACTTAGTTCTGCTCGATCTTCGGTTGCCCGACATGGAAGGATTTTCTATCGGAGAGGAATTGGCGGACGATCCGGCGACAAGCACCGTACCCGTCATCGTGCTAAGCGCGATGGAGCGGCCCGATATTATTCGTCGTACGCGCGCCGCCGGGTGTCAATACTTCGTGCGCAAACCGTACGATCCCAACGCTTTGCTCGTGTTAATCCGCTCGGCGATTGAAGAAACGTCTGCGTGGTAAACGCGCGCCCCCACCAGGGGCAAGGTCCTCTACCCCTCTCAACCGGGTTCTGCCCGACACTGCTTCTTTTTCTTTCGCGCCGTCGGTCTCGGCTTAGAATCCCCCCGTTCTGCTTTTGCGCTGCGCGCAACATGAATCGCCAGCAAGAGGTCGGGCCCTCTCGTTGAAATCCTGTCGATCGCCAACTATTATAAGACTCGCTGAACTGAGTCCTTTGGATGGCGTTACGGCTGACGTGCTAATTCTGCTGACCAACGACGACGGAATTTTCGCCCCCGGGCTGGCTGCGATGGAACGCGAATTGCGTCATATCGGTGACGTATGCGTCGTCGCGCCGGCAGTCGAACAAAGCGGTGTGGGGCACTCCATCACCTTCTTGCAGCCGTTAATCTGCAAGGAAATCTTCGACGGCGAGCGGCGCCGGGGTTGGGCGGTCGAGGGCAGTCCCGCCGATTCGGTCAAGATCGGAATTTTCGAGTTCTGCCCTCGTCGACCCGATTTGATCGTCTCCGGAATTAACGGAGGTTTGAATGCGGGCATTAACGTACTTTACTCAGGCACCGTAGCGGCCGCTATCGAAGGGGCGTTTTTCGGCATTACCAGCGTGGCGGTTTCGTTGGAGTACAACGAACATGCGCAGTTCGACCGGGCAGCCAAAATGGCCAGATCCATCATCGAGCAGATTCTTGCGCAAAAAGGACCACAATCACAGCTTTACAATCTGAACATTCCTACCGTGGCGCTCTCGCGGCCTGCGCAGGTGAGCGTCGTGCCCATGGGGGTGAATCGCTACGGCGAGCACTTCATTAAACGTAAAGATCCGAAAGGTCGCACCTACTACTGGGCTACGAACGAACCACCCCCAGAGCCGACTGAAGAAGAGACCGACCTGTCAGCGCTCGCACGGGGCGACGTAACACTGACGCCCTTGCACTACGACATGACGCAACACGCGGTATTGCGACAGATGCACACGTGGCGTTTTGGTCTAAATCAAGAGTTGTAAATCTACTTCGGCTTGGAGTTAACGTTGCCGCATGCGTATCGCAAGGCTCCAACGTGAACTTCCGCCATCCAATCTTAAGGAGGGTCGACCCATGCGTGCGATGACGTGGATTGCGCTGGCGGGATTGGTTGCAATAGCCGGTTGCGAGGAACCTGTGGCGACCCGGGAACCCGCGCAGGCGTCTTCCGATGTGTCGACTCCGGCGGCCAACTCCAACGCCCCGACAGTGTACCCCGGGGGAGTCGTAACCGACGCCTACAACGCGCCACCGGCGTCCGCCGCGAACCCGGCCGCTGCCCCCGCCGCACCTCAACCTGAGCAAGCCCAACCTCCGGCGTCGCAACCGCCGCTCATGGAGAAGGCCGAAGCTGGCGTAGGCGTAAAAGGCGACACTTTGGAATACAACACGATTCAGGCGCCGGCCAAAGCGTACTTTCAAATTCGTGAAAAGGCGGCGTTCCTGCAAGTCGATCAAGCGATCAACTTGTATCGAGGTTTGGAAGGTCGGCTTCCCCAGTCCACCGAAGAGTTCATGGAAAAGATCATCCGCGCCAATAACATTCAACTGCCGGAACTCGCCCCCGGTTCGCGCTATGTCTGGGATGTCGAGAAAGGGGAACTCATGGTCGAACGTCCGCAGCCGTAAATTGGCAGGTTGGCTCAACGGGTTTGAAATCGCCGGGCCTCGCGGTTCGGCGGCATGTCTCGCGACGGTTCCTCGTCGCTCGCATCGTGAGGAAATGGGTTGTGCTTCACGGATGAATGTGTAGGGCAAGAGTTTGATCTTCGCTCCCTGCTTCGCCGCAGTTCATCCGGAAGTGTGTCTTATGATTCGTGCGACGAGTTTCGTCGTGGCGCTCGTGCTTGCCAGTTTCGCTTCTTCGGCGCCCGGCGCCGATTGGATTCTGGCGCCCTCGACATTCACCCACGATCCACAAACCGGGCAGCGCGTAACGCAGTTTGCGCCGATTGAGCCGGTGTTCGTCGAAACAGCGCCTGATTATCGCAAGAGCGGCTATCGTCATAACCGTAGCAGCATCTACTCCGGCGACGGGGCCGATCATCATCACATTGTCGAAGAATGGGGTCGTCCCGTACGCCCCTATGGCGAGTGGCTGTTTCCCTATCGCCCGTACTCCGTACCGTATCACCTCTGGGGCGCGCCCTATGCAGGCCTTGGGTTTCCTGCACCCTGGGGCGGCGGGTGGGGCCAGGGTGGTTGGAATCAAGGCGGGTGGGGGCGTCCTGGCGGTTTGCCGCCTGGCGGCGATGAAGGCGTCGATCCGCGACGGAACAACCGCCGTGATGACGCCGACTGGTGGATTCGCGATCCTCGCAATTTTGAAAACTATCACCCCGATCTGTTACCGCGCCGCCCCGAGCATGAGAATCGCCCTTGGCCGATACCGCCTTCGAGCGACCGCCCGGACCGCTTTCGTGACGGGGGGGACGCCAGCGGCCCCACCGGTTACGGTAATAGCGGCCGCACCTAGCGTCTAGACACAACGCGCCTAGACACAACGTCCAACGCGTTACTTCTTTTGGTCATCACCTGAACTCGGCGCGCGTATCTCACGCGCGGCATCTTTACGTCTGGGAAAGCTAGATAAACCTGACAAAGTTTTCTCTCCTCAAAATCTTTGCCGATTGCATCGATTCCTAAAAGTTTGAGGAATGCTCCGCCGATAACACGTTTGCTGCTGAGTTTCTCCGCAGTCTTCTGCCCTTGCGCGGAAGACTGCGGTGAATTCAGAAGGTCCGGGGGGACTGGGCGGCCGCGTTTTCGTACTTGTGCGGACTCGCGGCAGCCTTTTTATTGTCTCCCTCGATGGTTTGTCTGTGACTGTTGATTGGTCACAGGCCGGCATCGAGGAACGTCCAACTTTGCGCCCTTTGCGCAGTTTGTGTGGAACGGGAATCGATGAACCGGCAACTACGCAGCGCAGTCGCGGTCTTGTTAACGGGTCTGGTGGTCCTCACGGGCTGCCATCCGACGCAGCCATTCTACCTGCATGAAGATGGCGACCTCTCCCATTACATCGAGACGGCGACAGAGATCGAACATCCCGATGTCGAGGCGCACAGCCTGGATGAGGTGAAGTTCGCCCAGGCGCCGCTCACCCTCAGCAACCCCGAACCGAAGGAGCTCTGGGACTTGTCGCTTGAGGAAGCCGTCGCGACGACCTTGCAAAACAGCAAGGTTCTACGCCAGTTAGGTGGCGCCGTGGCCGTGTTTCGCGGCCAACGCAACGCGCCCGATAACTTGCTGCGCTTCTCGGATCAAGCGAACACCATTTATCAACCCGGGCTCCAATCGAGTTCGACGCTTAACTTCGGAGGCGCCTCGGGCATTCCCGGAGTGGGTATTCCTGGTTTGGGCTTGGCAGGCGTTCCGGGCACTCCGGGCGTCGGCGGCGGCCGAGCGGGCATCTCAGGTCAGGGTGTCGAAGACGCCTTGGCCGCACACGACGCTCACTTCAGCACCAGCATTTTTTGGAACACCACTGACCGGCCCCAAAACATTGACACTGGGCAAATCGGCGCCGACCGCTTCTCGCCCTTTGTGCTGCAAGACAACCAAGCGACCTTCCAATCGCAAATCGCCAAGCGAACGATGGAAGGAACCGAAATGTTCCTCCGCACCCGTACCAACTACGAACGCGGCAACTCGCGCGGCGGCGTGCAAGCACTCAACAGCTTCTACACGCAAGAAGTGGAAGTCGAAGCCCGGCACCCGTTGCTTCGTGGCAGCGGCACGCAGGTGAATCGGATTCCAATCATGTTGGCTCGCACGAATGAAGACATCGCGCTGGCCGACTTTGAAGCGAACGTGCGGAACTTGGTGAGCGACGTTGAGACCGCCTACTGGGACTTGTACGCCTCCTATCGCGACCTGGAAGCCGCCAAGGCCGCTCGCGACAGCATGCTGGAGGTATGGCGCAACGCCTACGCGGGTTTGCTGGAAGGACGCGAGGGTGCAGAGTCGTACAACGAAGCTCAAGCCCGCGAACAATACCTCAGCTTCCGTTCGCAGGTCGAGGAAAACTACGTGGTGCTGCTCGCCCGCGAACGCAACCTGCGTTACCTGATGGGTTTGACGACGTCGGATAGCCGGTTGGTGCGTCCCAAAGATGAGCCGACCACCGCCCTGGTCGAGTTCGAATGGTGCGAAGTGCAGGCCGAAGCCTTGGCCCGCAGCGCGGAACTGCGGCGGCACAAGTGGCGCATCAAGCAGCGTGAATTGGAATTGATTTACTATCGCAATCAACTCCTGCCGCAGCTCGACGTGGTGGGGCTGTACCGCTGGGTCGGTATGGGCGATCACTTGGCCTCGTCGGACCGCAACGGATTCGACTTCCCACAGGAGAACTCGACCGCCTGGGAAGGCTTGACCGAAGGCGATTACCAGGAAGCCCGGGTCGGCGTGCAGTTGTCGCCGCCGCAGTTTGGCGCCCGTCGCGAACTGGCGCGCATTCGCCATCAGCAACTGTTGCTGGCCGAATCGAAGGCGATTTTGGAAGACATGGAGCTGACGGTCCTGCATCGCGTGACGAATGCGATTGTCAATGCCGATGCGGAATACCATCTGGCTCAGTCGGCGTTCAATCGCTGGGTGGCGGCTCAACGCGAAGTCAATGCCCGCACGGCGGTCGTTCAGGAAGGCGGTAAGCCCGATCCGAACTTCGTCACTAACTTGTTAGACGCCTTACGCCGTCAGGCCGACGCGCAGCGGGAATACTATCAACGCCTGGTGAACTACAACAAAGCCATTGCTGACGTACACCTGGCCAAGGGGTCGCTGCTCGAATACGACGGCGTATTCCTGGCGGAAGGCCCCTGGCCGAAGAAAGCCTACTGGGACGCCCTGGGACACGCCCGGCAGCGAGACGCCAGCATGTACTTGGACTACGGCTGGACGCAGCCCAAGGTGATCAGCCGCGGTCCGACGGATCAACTGACGCCGGGAGCCGTGGAAGGCGAAGCAATGCCGTTCGGTATGCCCTCGTTGGCTCCGGCTCAGGAAGGCGAAGAGATTTTGACGCCGACGCCGATGCCGGAAGGCGGCGAGCAACCGGCGCCCGAGCAATTGCCCGCGCCGCCCACGCTGGATCGCTCGATCATGCTGCCCGAGTTCACCTCACGTAGCGGCGGCGAACCGTCGCGACCGAACGTGGCCAAGACGGCGGCTTCCAAGCAAGGCAACACGTTCGATTGGGGCAACGTCGGCGCCGACTCGCCGCGAAATTACGAAGTGCGACAGGCCGCGGCGGAGTTGGAGTTGGAGCCGCCGCAAAACGCCGCAGGCGCCAAGAGCAACGCCATTCAATGGATTGAACCAGGGTCCACAAGTAGTCGGCCGATCGCTTCCGGAAATTGGAAGTCAACCGTCCGATAGACATTAATCCTGGCGACCGTCAGGAAACGAAAACAATACAGCGAGCAGCAGGACAACGCGCACGGACGGCGCGGGCGACAAGCCCAGCGCCTTTCGTGCGTTTAAGCCTGCGGCTCGCGTACATGCGTTTTAGGCGAAGGGGGGATCTCATGCACCGGCCTCACGGACGATGGCCGCGGTGGGTGTTGTTGTGGCTTGCCGTGCTCTCGGGCTGCCAGCCGCGCCATCCGTGGTATTTGACGCGCAACGACGACCTGGCCACGTACATCGACGCCGCCACGGAGTTGGCCTATCCCGATGTCGATCGCCCCATGTTGGCGGAAGTCACCAATGCGGGGCCGCCCATGACGCTGAACCACTCGGAGTTCCGAGAGTTCTGGGATCTCTCGCTGCAAGAGGCGCTCAATATCGCCCTGCACAACAGCAAAGTAATTCGCACCGTGGGCGGCGTGCGCGTGCAAGGCCAGCCCGACGCGCTGATCGCGCGTCCTGAAACCGTGGGAACGGTGTATGATCCCGCGCTGATCGAAAGCGACCCGAATTTTGGCGTCGAAGCGGCGTTGTCTGAGTTCGACGCCCAATTTGCGTCCAGCCTGTTCTGGAACACGCGCGACCGGCCGCAGAATTTCGGCGGAGGAATCGCCGGACAATTCTTTCCGCAGGTTACGAGCCAGTTTGCAGCCACTTACACCACCGAAGTTCGCAAACGTTCCGCAACGGGAACGCAGTTCTTTGCGCGGAACATTACCGAATACGATCGCGGCAACGCGGGCGGCGCCTCCCGCGCCTTGCCGAGTGTTTACACGACGCAATTTGAGGCCGAACTGCGGCATCCGCTCTTGCGCGGCAATGGCGCCCGGGTCAACCGCGTGCCGTTGTTGATTGCGCGCATTCGCACCGATATTTCGCTCGCCGAGTTTGAAGCCAACGTGCGCAATTTGGTGCAAGACGTAGAAAACGCGTACTGGGACTTACATTGCGCATATCACAATCTGCAAACCACGAAGGTAGCGCGCGACAGCGCGCTGGTGTCGTGGCGCATTGCCTACAATAAGTTTCAAGCGGGCACCGAGCCGCGACAAGTGGAAGCCCAAGCCCGGCAACAATACTTCACCTTCCGCTTCCAGGCCGAGGCGGCCTTGAACGAACTGTATAATTCGGAGACCAACCTCCGTTGGCTGATGGGGTTAACCGCATCCGACGGCCGATTGATTCGTCCCACCGACGACCCAACGATGGCGAAGGTCTCTTTTGATTGGCCTACGGTGAACGCCGAAGGGCTGGTGCGCAGCCCTGAGCTGCGCCGCATCAAGTGGTTCGTCAAACAACGAGAGTTGGAGCAAATTGCGGCCCGTAACCGCTTGCTGCCCGACTTGAACATGGTGGCCCTTTACCGCTGGGTGGGCCTTGGCGACGAGTTGATCCGAGCCGACCGCACTGGGCTCGACTTCCCAGCGCCGGGATCGACCGCCTTTGAAACTCTTACCCAAGGCAATTACGAGGAGTCACGGGTGGGGTTCGACTTCGCCTTTCCTATTGGCTTCCGTCAAGAGTATGCGCAAGTTCGCAACGCCCAGTTGAATCTGGCGCGCGAGCACGCCCGGCTGGAAGACGCCGAGCTGAACGTATCGAACGCCTTAGCGCAGGCCATTCGCAACTTAGACGCGCAGTATAACTTTGCGTTGTCGCACTTCAACGCACGCATCGCTGCGGCGCAAGAAGTCGAATCGGTCACGCAACTCTATGAGCAAGGTCTCGCGACGCTTGATCTGGTGTTGCAAGCGCAACAACGTCGGGCCAACTCCGAGATTCAGTTCTTCCGCGCATTGTGTGAATACAACAAGGCCATTGCCTTCGTGCATTTCCGCAAGGGTTCTTTGCTGGAGTACAACAGCGTGTATCTGGCGGAAGGCCCCTGGCCCGCGAAGGCGTATTTCGACGCGGAAGGGCACGCCAAGCGTCGCGCCGCCAGCTTCTATCTCGACTACGGTTGGACGCAACCGCCGCCGGTGTCGATTGGTCCGGCGCCGCGGGGCGTGTTTGGAGGGGGCGATCCGCCTGGCTTTGAATTCGCCCATCCCGACGCCGTCCCGGCGAACGCCGAACCGATTCCCACGCCTTTGCCGGACTCGGGCGCGCCGCCCCAACCGCTTCCGGCGCCTCCCGCGGGAGCCAGCCAGTTGGACTTGGCGCCGCCCTCGCCTCCTAGCCTCAGCGGGCGGTTCGATGGCGACCCTGGCGTGTTGCGCACCATGGGACGCCACCCGAGCCGCCCAACGCCCGCATCCCATGCCGGCGTCGCCGCGCTGCCAACAGCCTATCCCACATTCCAACCCGGCAGCGCGACCGCGATGTCCTACCGCGGCCTGGGCTCGGCGCCGGCAGTAGGGGCCATGCGTCCTCAAGGCGCCATGCCGCCGCCAACGCAACATGCCGCGCCTCCGCCATCCAGTCGTCGGACCGTGGAGCCAGCCGCGTTTTACGCGCCGGTTGAGCCGCCCAGGCAAGATCCGTTCCACCGCTTGCCGCCCATCGGCGTCACCAACGGTGCGCCGTAACCGCCCGGTTTCACGGCGCGGGCGCGTTCAAACTGCACCGAATTGCTTCCGCAGGAGTACGAGGGCTACACTACAACGTCGTTCGCCCTCTCTACTCCTTTGACCAGGAAGCAACTATGCGCCGCTTCAACGCGCTCGCCCGCACGGTTCCGCTCGCAATTGCGACGGGCGAGATCGGCTCGCCCGTGGCGGTCCGAATCATCGCTCATCTGGCCGCCGATCACGGTCTTTTGGAACGACTTGCGGCGCGCTGTTTGGCGGAAGCCTCGTCATGGCTTCAAGGCGAGCCGAGCACGCTTCAAGCCCTGGGGGGTTCCGCGCACGGACAAATCAGCCTGTTGGCCGCATTCGAGCGAGGACAATCGGCACTTGTTTCGGTAGGAGCCTGCGGTGTCGGCCAGCCCCGTCTGGAATGCGTGGTATGGGGCAATCGCGGCGTATTGTCTTGGGAAGAAGGTGACGACTGGTTGGATGTCGAAGACCGAGACACGGAGCCGCCGTTGAACGAGGAGGCCGGAAAGCAACTGGCGAGCATTCGCAACGCGCTGCATGCGTCGGCGTCCTCAGCCGCTCCGCCACAATCCGGGCAAACGCGCGCGGCGTGGACCTCGCCGCGTACGCCCAAGCCGCTGGCGCCGCCCTACGGCGTGTTGTTGGTTTCGGGCGATCATACCCATCAATCCAACTACGCAGAGGCTTTGGCCGCCGATGGTCGCTGTCGCTTAATCGGCCTGACCGATGAAGCCAACGTGACGCCGCAACGCCGCGAGCTCAATGAGCGTTTGGCCCGCCGGCTAAACATTCCTCTCCTGCCCGACTTGGCCCAAGCTCTCCACCGCGACGACGTGCAAATTGTCAGCATTTGTGCTGAGCCCATGCGTCGCGGACGAATCATCGTCCAAGCGGCCCAGGCGGGCAAACATCTCTATCTGGATAAACCGTTGGCAGGATCCGTTGGCGACGCACGCCGCATTGTCACCGCGGTCGAACAGGCGGGCGTTACCGCGCACATGTTCAGTCTGGCGCCGCTCGAACCCGCGCAGCGTCTGCAGCGCGTCATTCAGTCGGGCGAACTGGGAGCGCTCACGGCCTTGCACTTCGATCTTTGTTTCGCCAAGGGTGATCCAGGAACCGCCCGCTTAGGGCAAACTCGCCGCGAAACGCCAGAGCCGACCGAGTATGAACTTCCCGACGCCAAGCGCGAAATGACCAACGTGGGCGTGTACCCCCTGGTCGCGCTGTTGTGGACGGTGGGAAGAAAGGTGCGTCGAGTCGCGGCGACCACTGGCAATTATTTCTTTCAAGAGCATCAAGCCCGCGATATGGAGGACTTTGGTCAGATGCTGCTTGAGCTGGACGATGGCGCGGTCGCCACCGTCAGCGCAGGACGGGCCGGATGGCGGTCTCATCCGAGTTCCGGACTGAACCGAACGTGTGTCATTGGCTCGAAGCGTATCGCCGTGTTCGATGCGCATCGCCCCCGAATCGCCGTTTGGGCCGACGTACCCGGCTGGGCGCCTCCCCAGCGCGACCCCGACGACCCGATGAGCATGTGGGGGCATCCCAAGAAACCGCAGTATACGGCGCAGCCCAAACAAGCTTGGATTACACCTCCCGCGCCAGGTCCCGTCGCCGACGCAAAGTACTTTCTCGACTGCTTGCAAACCGGTCGCGCCAGCGAAATCAATGCGATGTTGGCTGCCCACACGACCGAAATCCTCCTCGCTGCGTATCGCTCCGCCGCGAATGGTAGTGCGATGACGGCGCTTTCCTGAACCACATCAACAACTCGCTGGAAGGTTACCCTGCGGTATCGCGCGAACGGGTTCGTCGTTCCGAAGCGACCGGCGTCGGCAAGGCGCCGCTCCCCTCGGCGCGCTGGCGGCGATAAAATCGAGTTTGGGTGTGCGAAGCGCCGCGCTGACAGATCTTGCGCATTTCACGAAATCGCATAACCAGGGTGTGATCGAACCTTCCTCCGCACCTGCTCCTGCTCCGGCAACTTTCGGAGGCGCCATGAACCGTTCAACGTGGATGTCGCTGGCGTGTGTTGGGTTGGCTTGCTGCGTCGCCTCGGCCGCCGCGCGCGACCCGATCTATGTGGCCAATCGCGAGCCGCTCGCGCCGGCCCGGTTGATCAAGCTTCCGATGGGAAGCATCAAGCCGCAAGGCTGGCTGCGTCGGCAACTTGAATCGGAGGCTGCCGGCATGACGGGACGTTTGCCCGAGTTGTCGCCGTGGGTTCGTTTTGAAGAAAGCCCCTGGGCGCGCCCGGACGGCAAGAGCGACCGTGGCTGGGAGGAACTGCCCTACTGGCTGCGCGGGTATGGCGACTTGGGCTATGTCCTGCACGATGAGACGATCATCGCCGAAACTCGCAAGTGGGTCGACGCGATTCTGGCCGGCCAAGAAGAGAACGGTTGGTTTGGTCCGCGCTCGCTCAAAACGTCGCTCGACGGCAAGCCGGATCTCTGGCCGCATATGCTCGTGCTCAACATTCTGCAAAGCCATTACGAGTTCACCAGCGACGAGCGCGTGCTGCCCTTCATGCTCAAGTACCATCGCTGGCTTGACGCACAACCGCCAGAGACGTTCGCCGTCGGATACTGGCCCAAGCTGCGTTGGAGCGACAACCTGGAAACCATTTACTGGCTGTACAACCGCACGGGCGAAGCGTGGCTGCTCCCGTTGGCCGAGCGCATACACGCGAACATGGGGCGGTGGAGCGAAGGCGTTGTCAACTGGCACAATGTGAACATCGCTCAAGGATTCCGCACGCCGGGCATCTATTACCTTCAAGCCAAAGACCACAAATTCCTGGAGCAAACCGAACGGAATTATCAGCAAGTGATGCTTGCCTACGGGCAATTCCCCGGCGGAGGATTCGCAGGCGATGAGAACTGCCGGCCCGGTTATCACGACCCGCGGCAAGGCTTCGAAACGTGCGGCATCGTGGAGTTCATGCACAGTTTCGAGTTACTCACGCGCATTTCGGGCGATGCTCGTTGGGCGGACCGTTGCGAGGAACTGGCCTTCAATTCTCTGCCTGCCGCGATTGCGCCCGATTGGAAATCGCTGCATTACTTGACCAGCGCGAACATGGTCCAGTTGGACCGCAACAACAAGGCGCCGTCGATCCAAAACCACGGCACGATGTTCTCGTTCAGCCCCTACGAGGTGTATCGCTGCTGCCAGCATAATGTTTCGCACGGCTGGCCTTACTACGCCGAAGAGCTCTGGTTGGCGACGGCCGATGGCGGTCTTTGCGCTTCCTTGTATGCAGCCAGCGAAGTTACCGCGCGAGTGGCGGAGGGCGCCACCGTCACCATTACCGAAACGACGGATTACCCGTTCGGCGATGCAATTCAGTTCACCATCAAAACCGCTCAGCCCGTGGCGTTCCCGCTGCATCTGCGCGTTCCGCAATGGTGCTCGGAACCGCAAGCCACGGTGAACGGCGAAGCGTTTCCCCTCGATGCAAAGCCCGCTTCGTACGCGGTGATCGAGCGAACGTGGCGCAACGGCGACGTTGTCCTGCTGCGGTTGCCCATGCGGCTCTCGGTGCGCCGTTGGGAACGAAACCAGAACTCAGCGTCGGTTCACTACGGGCCGTTGGCGTTTTCGCTGAAGATTGGCGAACGTTGGAGCCGTTACGGCGACCGCGATCCCGCCTGGCCCGAGTGGGAAGTCTTCCCCACGACCGCGTGGAACTACGGACTCGAACTGGGCGAAGAAAACCCCGAAGCGGCGTTTGAGTTAGTTCCAAAGACAAGGCCGCTGGCCGACAATCCCTTTAGCGTTAACCACGCGCCGCTTGAACTTCGCGCCACGGCGCGCAAGATTCCCAACTGGCGGCAAGACGCGCTGGGCGTTGTCGGGAAGTTACAGCCCAGTCCGGTGCATTCTAACGAACCAAGCGAGACCATCACGCTAGTTCCCATGGGCGCGGCTCGCTTGCGCATCACCATGTTTCCGGTGATTGGCGCCGGGCCGGACGCACACGAATGGACCGAAACACCACAGCCGCCGGTCAGCGCCTCGCACGTGCACGCCAGCGATAGCGCCGAGGCGATGATCGACGGCTTATTGCCGAAATCATCCAACGATCAAACCATCCCGCGTTTCACCTGGTGGGATCATCAAGGAACCAAGGAATGGGTGGAGTGGCGGTTTGATCGGCCGCGACGTGTTCGCGCCGTCGAAGTGTACTGGTTCGACGACACCGGAACGGGCAAATGCCGCGTTCCGCAATCGTGGAAACTCTCGTACCTCACCGGTGATAGGTGGCGCGAAGTGGAGCAAGCCGGCAGCTATGGCGTTCGCAAGGACGCATTCAACCGCGTCACCTTTCAGGACGTGGAAACCCACGCGCTGCGAATTGACGTGCAGTTGCAGGAGAACTTCTCCGGAGGAGTGCTCGAATGGCGCGTGGTGGAATAAATCGTCCCTACAGCTCGCTTATTGACCCGGCCGCAGCCGAGTCAGACGGAAGCCCTCCTCGACGCGCATGAGCGTGTCCCACCACAGATCGCCGTCGTAGCGATAGCGGAGTTGGACGCCGCGCACGCTTTTCTCTAAGAGCAATCGCTGGGCGTCGTCCAGGGTGAGCGGCTCCTCGCGCACGTGTTGCCGCGAACCAAACTTGGCCAGCACTTCGATCACCTGCGCACAAGCGCGAATATCGGCGAACAACTGTTCGACGGTTGACGCATCGAGCACCGCTTGCTGGATATCGGGCAACTTCATCGCCGCCGAGGTTTCATTCGTAATCATTGAATCCACCTCCGTTTCACAGTTTCCCAATTTCAACGTTTCCTCTCGGGAAGCACTTCGCCTGGCGGCGTGCGCCGGGAGCGGTTCAACGTTGCACCACGTTGAAACGTCGTTTAGGGCGCCACGGGTTGCTGGTCGAGCGCCGCCGAGGGCGCATGGCACTGATTGCAGTTCTGCCGATAGGGATGCCGCGTTTGAATGGCGTTCTTGCCCGAGGGACCGTGACAGCTCAAGCAATCGGTGCGCATCCAGGTGGTGTGGGGAATCATCGGAGGCGCCGTACGGGTGGCGCGCTCGCCGTGCAGCGGAGCCTCCAAGCCGACGAACTCATTTTCCCCCATTAAATTCGGCAACGTTTCGCGCGGCGGGCCGCCGTTGGCGGATCCCTCAACGTGGCACTGGGTGCAGTTGCTCATTCGGTCGTGGCAAATTTTCGACGCATGACGATCGCCGATCTTGGTTCCCTCGCCGTGGCATTTGAGGCAGCTCACACTGTCGATCTGCGTAATCTTGTGCGGCACCACCGGCGGCGCTCCGTCGAAGGCGCGGCGCTCCGCCCGTTCGTCTAGTGCTTGCCGCTTTTCTTCCTCGGTGTACTTGGGAAACTTCTTGCGCGAAGTGATTTTCTCGGGCGGCGGTAGTCCCTCCAGCGAAGGACGGAAGTCGCGGTTCGGGCCGAGGTTCGTCTCGCCCAGCTCCTCATAACTGACCGCCCGGGGAGCGTCGCTTGTCGACGCTTCTTCGGTTTGTTCCGGAGGCGACACATACTGCTTCGCTTGCGGCTCGCGCGCCGAAACATCATGCGGCGGCGCATGACGCATTCCGGAAAAATAGCCGGTAATGGCCGCGGCGAACACAATCACCAGCAGCACTTTGAAGCCTTGACCGTAAGCCTTGGAGGTTTCATGGTTCATGGGTAAGGCCCTTCGCTTGGCGCCCTGCATGGCGCTTCGCCAGGAGGCAGGAATCGTTCGAGGTTTTCCGACACCGGTCAGGCGTCAGGTTTTTTGGGCGGTTTGGGTGTGGGATATCTTGCGGATCGCAGCGGCGCACTTTTTGTAATCCGGCTGTTTCGAGTGCGGATCAATTGCCGCCAAAGTCAATTCGTTCACCAACAACCGTTCGTCGAAGAACGGCACAAACACGGTTCCGCGCGGCGGTCGCCCGCGGCCGTCGATCCAGACCGGCAGTTCGAGCTCGCCCCGGCGCGTCGTCAAAAGTACGATTTCGCCGTTGCTCAGCGCGAGTTTCCGAGCGTCATCGCGGTTCATTTCGACATAAGCTTGCGGCATGGCCCGCTTCAGCGGCGGCGTGCGCATCGTCATCGTGCCGGTATGCCAATGCTCCAGCACACGGCCGGTGCAAAGCCAGAAGGGATACTCGCTGTCGGGCGATTCTTCGGGCGGCTCCCAAGGGCAGAACCAGATCAGCGCACGGTTGTCTTCTGTCACCGAGTGGTAGAACTTAACGCCTTCCTCTTTGGTCACAAACGGATCGTACTCCGCTACAAAACGGAATTTCGTCTCCTGCCAAACTCCGTTTTCTTTTTCCACCACGGGCCAACGCAAACCGCGTGCTTGCACCAGTTCGTCGTACGGAGCGACGTTCTTGTGTTTCAAATGCGTAAAGGGGCGATACTCCTCATATAACGCCCGATCGACATTCACGTCGTAGTAATGCTCCCAATCCCAGACCGGAACTTCCTCGCCAGCGTCATTGGTCACCTGAAACAGGAACTTGCCGTCTTTGTCCTTCATGCCGGGGTGGCCTAAATCGTACAGACGACGCGCCAGCGCGATGGTCATCCAGGTGTCGTCGCGCGCCTCGCCCGGCGGCTTCACCATTTTGAACCACTGCTGCGTGCGACGCTCGGAGTTGCCATAGATGCCGTTTTTCTCGACCCACAACGCCGCAGGCAGCACCAGGTCGGCCAGCGCCGTGGTGGCCGTCGGATACACGTCCGACACGATGAGGAACTTGTCCTTCAGTTTCTCTTTCGCCTGGAGCAAGCGGTGCACGTCGGGCAGTGTTTGGCCGGGATTGGTGACCTGTACGAATACGGTGGTGATGTCGCCCCCTTCGTCGGTCGGCGTGCAGAACTTCTCAAACATCTGCACCGTGTGATAGCCCGGCTCGGCCTTGATGCGACCCTCCGGCAAATTCCACCTTTGCTCGCAATCGCGGCGATGCTCCTCTTTCGCTACCAAGCGTCCCCCGGGAAGCAAATGGCACAACGTGCCGACTTCCCGCGCCGTGCCGCATGCGGAAGGCTGGCCGGTCAAGCTCGTGGGGGCGTCGCCCGGTTTTCCAAAATGTCCCGAAAGGAGATGGACGCCATGCACCAGCCGGTTAATCGCTGTACCACGAGTATGCTGATTCATGCCCATGCACCACACGCTGGTGATGCGCACATCGCGCCGGCCAAACAGATCGCCCAACAAGCGGATCTTTTCGGCAGGCACTCCGGAAACTTCCTCCACATACTCCGGCGTGTACTGCGCGACTTTCTGCTTGTATTGGTCAAAGTCGATCGCCTGACCGTTGAGGGTGGTCGGCTCGGTGTCGGTGCGGAAGTTGCAGAACTTCGCAACGAAGTCCTTGTCGTACGTCCCGTTCTTGATCAATAAGTGGGCAATGCCGTTGGCGATGGCCAGGTCGCCGTGCGGCTTCATTTCCAGATAGTGCTGGCAATACTGCGTGGTGCGGGTGCGGCGCGTGCCAATGTCGATCAGCATAACGTCGTCGCCGCGAATCCGCCGGTCGATCACGCGCGAGAACAGCACAGGATGCATCTCGGCCGGGTTGTTCCCCCACATGATGAGCACGTTGCACTCGTCCAAGTCTTCGTAACATCCGGCCGGCTCATCGACGCCGTAGGTGGAAAGGAAACCCGTCACCGCCGAGGCCATGCACAACCTGGCGTTCGGCTCAATGTGGTTACTCGATAGCCCCGCCTTCATCAATTTTTGGGCCGCGTACCCTTCGGGAATGGTCCATTGCCCCGAGCCGTAAAAGGCAAACCCGGCGGGGTTGTCCATCACGCGTTTGGCCATAATGTCGAGCGCTTCGTCCCAGGAGATTGGCTCCAGCACGCCCCGTTTACGCAACATCGGTTGCTTCAAACGGTCTTTTCCGTAAAGGATCATCCCCACGTGATAGCCCTTGACGCACAAGAGGCCCTTATTCACATCGGCCAGTTGATCGCCGGCGATGGCGACCACGCGACCGTCGCGCACGCCGACCTGGACATGGCACCCAGTCCCGCAAAAGCGGCACGGCGCCTTGTTCCAGGTCACGTCCAAGTCGGGCAACGGCTCGGTTTCGCGCAGGGCGTCGTCATCGGGCAGCCCCGCCTGAGCGTGAGCCAGCGCCGTAGCGGCGGCCAAGGCCGACATTTTCAGAAAATTGCGGCGATCGAGATCGTGAGGTCGCATAAAAGGATGACTTTAGGAAGGACCAACGTCGTTGTGCAGTTGAATGTATCCTGTTCCCGCGGCTCCACTACCAAACCGCGGCCGTATCGCGTCAACCTTACTCATCAAGGAACCCGACAAACGCCACGTCGACATGCGCCACGCCAGGCAGCGAATGCAGCCAATCGTGCGCCTGCCGGGCGGCGGCGTCATCTTCGGCTTCCAAAACCAAGGGCAGGCGGTCGCCGCACGGTTCACCACACGTAAAGCGCGCGTCGGCCTGCACTCGGCGCATGACTTCGGCGCCGCACTCTATAGGGCGTTGAATTGTCACGACTAATCCGCTGATAGGCATGGGGAACACGCTCGTCAATGCGGGCGAAAGAAACGTAAGTGTCGCCACTAGGAATATAACAACTATTCGGCGGAATTCTAGATATGAATATCTTTTATTCTTGAATTTTCTGGCGAGGGACGATATGTTTACATGGGTTGACCCAATTTCGGTGATCTTCAGGAATGTGTTCCCATGGCCTCGGAAATTCGTAAACTATTGCCTGCCATGGCTTTAATTATCGTATCAGCAGTTGCCGCTTGGGGCATTTCCGCCGCAATGCGCAACCGTTCCGCACCCGCCCAAGAGGATCAATTCAGTGGACAGTTAGGCGACGCCGCGGCGAAAAATGACGGAAACCTGCAGAAAAAGTTTCCCGTGATTATCCGCCACCCAGAGGGTCCGCCTATCGTCGATAGCGGCATGCTCGATTTCCATGGCCAGAGCGTGATGATCGCCTGTTCGACGTGTCACGCCACCCAGCCCCCCAATACGCAAACACGCACCACCGCCGACCTGGACCAATTCCATAAAGGACTGCACGTTGCGCACGGCAACCTTTCGTGCCTGTCTTGCCATAACCAAAACGACTATGACTCCTTGCGACTGGCTGACGGGACGCGATTGGAGTTCCGCGATGTGATGCAGCTTTGCGCCCAATGTCACGGCCCGCAGGCGCGAGACTACCAGAACGGCGCTCACGGCGGGATGACCGGACATTGGGACCTGTCGCGCGGTCCTCGGCAGCGCAACAACTGCATCGACTGCCACGACCCCCATGTTCCCGCCTATCCCACGGTACGCCCGGTGTTTCCTCCGATCGATCGATTTCCCGCCGCAGGTGCGGCGCATTAAGAGTTCGATTCCGCAGCAAACCGCAGGAAGGCGCCTGCGGCGAAGCGGCCTGAGTTTGAATCCATCACCCTGCCCTGACCAACAAACTGCGCGATGAGCGACTCAACCCCCACGCAACTCCCGGTGCTCAACAACGCCTGTTCGCGGCGCACGGCGCTCAAGGCGATCGGCGCCACGCTTGGCGCCGCCGCCTTCGCCCGGGCATTGGCGCCGCTCACCGAGTGGACGGCCGATTTATCCGTCGATGAGTTCCTGCAGAAGCATTACATGGAGCTTTCGCCCGAAGAATTAAAGGCCGTCTTCGTCCGCCTCGAGGAAGAAACCAAGCAGGACTACGGCGCCGACGTCACAATCGCCGATCCGCGTCCGCTGCCGGGAGTGAAGTTCGGCTATGCGCTCAACCTTTCGATTTGCATTGGCTGCCGCAAATGCGCCGAGGCGTGCCACCAGGAAAACAACCATGATCGGCCGTCAGGCAATTCGTATATTCGCGTGCTCGAAATGGCGAAAGGCTCGATCGACTTGGAGCAAGGCAACGTCGATTACGATCACCCGGTTCCGCATGAAGACAAGTTCTACATGCCCGTGCAGTGCCAACAGTGCGACAATCCGCCCTGCGTACATGTGTGCCCTGTCGAGGCGACGTGGAAGGAAGAAGACGGCATCGTCGTGGTCGATTACAACTGGTGCATCGGCTGCCGGTATTGTGAGGCGGCGTGCCCTTACCACGCCCGGCGCTTCAACTGGGTCAAGCCGCAAGTGCCGACGGAAGAAATCAACCCCGACCAAGGATACCTATCGAACCGGATTCGCCCTCAAGGCGTGATTGAAAAGTGCACGTACTGCCTGCACCGCACGCGCGAAGGACGCATGCCCGCATGTCTGGAAGCGTGCCCCACGGGGGCGCGCGTGTTTGGGAACTTGCTTGACCCGGACTCGGAAATTCGCTGGGTGTTGGCGAACAAGCGAGTGTTTGTGTTGAAGGAGGAACTCGGCACGCGTCCCTCGTTCTTTTACTTTTTTGATGTGTAGACAGCGCCGCTTGCATTGATTCACGCCAAACTCCCCCTACACGCGACACAATCCATCACGGCACGGGAATCCCATGAGCGTCATCTCCGCTGAACCCGAAGCGGCGCCCACCGCCGAACGACCTCAACACTGGGTCAGTTATCCGTACTTTCTGTGGCGTAGCATCGTCCTGGCCACCGATGGCTCGCTGATGTTCTACGCCTGGATGACCATGCTCACCGCCGTCGCCCTGGTTGGCGCGAATGCTTGGGCGCATCAAGTCGTCGAGGGGATGGGCGTAACCCACATGAGCGACCATGTGTCGTGGGGATTGTACATCGCCAACTTCACCTTCGCGGTAGGACTGGCGGCAGGCGGCGTGATGATGGTCATTCCCGCCTACCTTTACCATGATGAAGACATGCATAAGGTGGTCATCGTGGGCGAGTTGTTGGCCATCGCGGCGATTGTGATGTGCCTGATGTTCGTGGTGGCCGACCTGGGGCGTCCGGACCGTTTTTGGCACATGATTCCCGGCATCGGACGATTCAACTGGCCGGTGTCGATGCTCACCTGGGACGTGATTGTGCTCAACGTCTATTTACTGCTGAACCTGCACATTTGCGGGTACTTGCTGTATATGCGCTTTCTGGGGCGTCAGCCCAGCGCCCGGTGGTATGTGCCGTTTGTGTTTTTGTCGATCTTTTGGGCGATCAGCATTCATACGGTCACGGCGTTTTTGTATTGCGGGCTGGGAGGGCGCCCGTTTTGGAACTCGGCGTTATTGGCGCCGCGGTTTTTGGCTTCGGCGTTTGTCTCGGGTCCGGCGTTTATCATCGTTACGCTGTTGGCCATTCGGCGGCTCACCGCGTTCGAGATTTCGGAAGCTCCCATTCGGACGCTCATCGCAATTGTGCGCGTCACGATTTTGGTGAACCTGCTGATGTTGGCGTCCGAGCTGTTCACGGCGTTTTATACCGGCGGAGCGCACGCCACCTCGGCCGAGTACCTGTTCTTTGGACTGCACGGAGCCGACGGTTTAGTTCCCTGGACGTGGACCTCCATCGTCTTTAACGTGCTGGCGACGGCCGGTTTTTTGTACCCTAACGTTGTCCGCAACTTACCCTTGTTGGTGGTGTCGTGTGCGTTGGCGTTTTGCGGCATTTGGATTGAAAAGGGCATGGGCTTGATTGTTCCCGGCTTCATCCCCAGTACGTTGCATGAATTGATCGAATACAGCCCCAGCCTGGTCGAATGGAAGATCACGGCGGGGGTGTGGGCGTTTGGACTGTTGGTCTTCACGGCGGCGTTGAAGATCGCGCTTCCCGTGCTCACCGGCGAAGCGCGCGAGAAAATCGTGTAATCGTTTCCCGTCGGGAAACGCTTCGGCGGTCGTCAATCCGGCGTTTCAAGGTCGGATTCCGTTAGGGTAGAGTACGTAACGACGTGGCGAGTCCTGCCAACTCAAACCTGACGACGCGAGCCCACCTGCTCCCGTACGACGCGTTCCCTTCCACGCGGAGCCATCGTCATGAGTTCGTCCACCACGTCCCGCCTCGAAGTTCCAACAAAACAAACTAAGACCCATCGCGGGGAAAAACCAATGATTTCGCAAACTTTGGAATACGCCTTGCGCGCCGCGGTTTCGCTCGCGCATCACCACGGAGAGCCGCGCACCTCGGAGCAGTTGGCCAAAGACACCCAGGTTCCGGGCATGTATCTGTCGAAGATCATGCAGGGAATGGTGCGCGCCGGACTGATCAACTCACAGCGCGGTCCTGGCGGCGGCTTCACACTCGTGCGCGCGCCGGAGCAAATCACCATCTGGGATGTCGTGCAGGCCGTTGACCCCGTGATGCGGATTCGCGAATGCCCGCTGAAGCTGGCTTCGCACGGGACCAATCTTTGCCCGCTGCATCGCAAACTGGACGACGCCATCGCCACGGTCGAAGCGGTCTTCCGCACCACGTACCTGGCCGAACTGGCGACCACGAATCAAGGCGTGAAACCGCTCTGCGAGGCGCCCGCCGAAGGTTAAGCTTTGCGCAGGAGAAAAACCCTCCCGCGCCGCGTTATTCGTCGTCAAAGCGAATGTCGAGAATTTCGAAGTTCAGATTCCCCCGCGGGACGGGAATGGCTACTTTGTCGCCCACCTTTTTCCCAATTAACCCTTGTCCGAGCGGGCTGGTCGCCAAGTAACGGCCCCGGTCGTAGTCTTCATCGCCCGAGCCGACGAGCGTAATGTCTTCCTCTTCCTCAAGGTCGAGGTCCATCACGCGCACGGTGGCGCCAATGCGCACCTGATCGCGCGGCAGTGTCGCAGGGTCAAAAATTTCGGCCCGCGACAATTCGCTTTTGCGCTGATTGATTTTGGCCTGAAGCTGCCCCTGGGCTTCGCGCTGCGCATGATATTCGGCGTTCTCTTTAAGATCGCCTTCGGCTCGCGCGTCGGCAATCTTTTCAGCGATTTCCGCCATTTGCACTTCCATGCGCTTCACTTCTTCCAGCTTCCGGTTGTACGCCTCGCGGGTCATGTAAACGCGATCGGACATCGTCGTTCGCTCCGAGCTAAGTCCACAAAAAAAGACGAGCCGCCTCGGCCTGTAGGTCGAACGAGGCAGCCGCCTTGAACCATCCCTAAATGTCTACTCGATCAATCCGTAGAGGAGTTCGGCCTTTGGGAATCCTGCCGGCGGCAAGACGGCCTTCCGGCGCCCCCGCGAACCGCGGGAGATCGAACGTTTCCCCATTGTGTGCAATGCCCTGCACGCTGTAAAGGTGAGGAATCGCTCTCCCGTCGCCAGATTGTACGCCAGACCGATCCGTCAGCCAACGGCTGCGAGTCGGTTCGGCGTGGGTTACATTGAAGCTGGATTTCACCCCACTTTCTCCTCGGTCGCCTCGTTCATGCCGCACGACGCCTCGCAACCGCCCCCCTATTTCGATACGTTGCTCGCCGGGATGGACGTGCACGACCCGCAATTGCACGCCGCCTTTGGCCGACATGTGCACTGGGGATACTGGCCCGAGCCGGGCCGCGCTACGGGCTCCGGCGACGACTACGGCGAAGCCGCCGAACGCTTATGTCGGCTGGTTTGCGACGCGGGCGAGGTCCGCCCCGGCCAGCGCGTGCTCGATGTCGGTTGCGGGTTTGGCGGAACCGTGGCCAGTTTGAACGAACGCTTTGACCGATTGGACTTGATCGGCCTGAACATTGACCCGCGTCAACTGGAGTATGCCCGGCGCCATGTCACTCCGCGTTCGGGCAATCAGATTGCGTGGGTCAATGCCGACGCTTGCCAAATGCCTCTGGAATCGGAAAGTTTTGATGTCGTCCTCGCGGTGGAGTGCGTGTTCCACTTCGATCGGCAACGCTTTTTCCACGAGGCGAGCCGGCTGCTTCGTCCGAACGGCCGGTTGGCGATCTCGGATTTCTGTCCGACGCCGCGGGCCGTGGAATACTTTGCCGATTCGCGATTCACGTCCGATGAGGCGATTCGCCGGACCTACGGGGACATCGACCTGGGTTGGTCGGTGAACGAATACCACCGCCTGGCGGAAGCCTGCCACTTGCGGCCTGTGCTGGAGCGCGACATTACGGCGCATACCCTGCCGACATACGACTTCCTGCTGCGCAACGCCGCAAACTCACCCAACCGCGAGGACGCTGAGCCGTTTATCCGAGCGACTCAGCGATTAGCCAAGGCCAGCCGCAAGGGACTGTTGCAGTACACCGTGCTGGCCTTCGAAAAACCCGCCGCGTTTACCGCACCGTAACGCGATGGCGGACCGTGCAAGCTGACACGCCATCACCCGCTTACCGACCGCGGATCGGCCCCCAACCGCTGTCGTCCCACGCTGGCGTCGAAGTCACCGGAGCAGCCAGCGTTGGCGGAGCCGCCGAAATTGCTGGAGCGGCGAAGGTCGGAGCAGGCGTCACCCGCGTCGGCGTCGCGGCGACATTGCTGACCGGAGCTTCCAGGGTGACCTGGCTCACGTCGTTCGCGGAATTCGCTTCGCGCGCCGCAGGCGTTTCGTTCGCAGGCGGCCAGCTAATGGGAGCGTAGCTCCACGGTTCGCTGCGTCGGAGCGATGCGGTGCGGCCCCGATGGTTCAACAACGGAGGCGCCGCCGACTCGTTCGCCGGTTGCGCTTGTCCGGGATAGGGAATCAGTTGCAGATCGCGTCCCTCAGACTGGGATTGCGGCGAGTTCGACGCCGAGGGCGTCAGCGGCGGAGCCAGCGATGGCGACGACTCCAGCGACTGCGGCGGCGTAATGGCCGGCCCAGGAGCCGACGGTTGCGGAACGGCGGCCGCTGGCGGCGGCGCAATCGCTTGCGGCGGAGCGGGCCGATACGACGAGCCTTGATAGTTCGTCGCCGGCGGCGCGTTCAAACTTGGCGCTTGATCGGCCGGAGTGGTTGCCGCCGCGCCGCCATTCGACGGCGCCGGATACGTGGCCGCGGGCGGATTCCCCAACACCGACGCACCCGGGTTCACCGGCGCCGTGGGAATCGTGGGGAACGACGGCGAGGTCGCACTGCATCCCGCACAGTTCGGATCGGCCGGCGTGGTATACGCCGGAGCGGCATACGACGGCGTGGTCATCGTCGGCGCAACAAACGACGGCGCGGCAACCGCGGAAGGTCCCGGCAGCACAGTCGCCGTGGGCATCGCCACGGTCGTCTGCGGAAACACGACGTTAATCGGTTGAGCCGTCACCGTGGCCGGGCGCGGCGTAAAGAGCCCAAAAAGGTCCCACACTGGGCGACGTTGCGTTTGCACTTGCACCGTCTGGCATCCCGCCACTCCGGCTACCGGCGCACCGAACGTCGGGCTGAACACCGTGGTGGGGCGATACATGCTCACCGGCACTTGCGCCTGCACCGTTTGGAATTGGGTCGCAGGAACTTGCACCACCGGCGCGAACGACGTATTCGCACACGGATTGCAAGGCGACGCCGTCACGGGCGAACACGCCGTGACTTGCGTAGCGCAGGGCGAACACGCCGTGGTCGCAACGGGTGAAGCCGCCGTCACTGATGTCGCGCAGGGCGAACACGCGTTCGTGGCCGCGACGACCGGCGAAGCCGCCGTCGTCACCGCAGCGCCAGGCACGGTCAGCGGCTGCGTCGGATAATACACCGGCAAACGATAGGTCGAGGGCCGTCCGAACAAAAAGTCCAGGACCGGTCCCGCCTCGCTCACACCGGGATAAACGCCCTGGCAGGCGATCAACACGCCGACCAACACCCCGCGCGTCATCCGTTGAAACATGCCCATGCTCCGTAACTACTAGAAGTGACGATCAAATCGCCTTTGCCACCTACGCCCCCGAAAGCGCTGCGTTGGGGAACAGCCCCTGTTCTCCGAATGCGAAGCGCGTGCCGCGCAAGAACCGAGACGCGGCTGATGAATCGTAGGTTGCCGTTTGTGCGCGGGGAAGGATGAAAACCGAAAAATAATTCAAGTTTCCGCCACCCGTCGTCGGGCCTTGCGCCGAGGAAAATTCGGGGCTCCAGCGAAGAAGAACCGAACAAGAAAACTGCACGGATCAGGCAAGAGAAGCCATCGCCACGCCGTCAATTTGTAGCGTTTGCGCCGGTTGGATCAACCCAGACTGACGAGATCAAAAATCCTAGACAAACCAGGCAAATGGGGTACAATGAGGCCCGCAGAGCCGCTACCGACCGAGTTTTGCAAGAGGGTATGTTCTGGTTGATTGTCGCCCCAGCGCGTCTACTCCGCTGGGCGAAGCACCGCAATGCCGCCCTCCGCTGCAATACCGCAAAGAAGCGGCTCTTTTCGTTGGCTCACCTTATGCCAGGCTGTTCCGGTATTTCCAGCCGCGTTTGCTTCTCCTCCGCGGGTTGTTCTAAAACCTCAAAGCTGTATCCGCCGGCGGCGGGATCGTAACTTGTTTGCCCCGCCTTCCGTTCCAAGAAGGCCGGATAGGTTTTGCCCGCGCGTAAGATGGGCGTTTGGCTTGGTCCTGGCGGCGGGATTTGATGGTGCGTGTGCGTGTATGCAATGCGAATCGTTTGCCCCGGCTTCAAGCCCGAAGCGCTCCGAACCACCGCTTGCACGCGTCCGGTAACTTGCACCGCAATGTGGGTCGCGTCCTGACCTTCACGCCGCCGGGTGGTGCGCACTTCGAGCACGCGAATCGTCACGTGCTCTGGCGCTTCGCGCTGCCACTTCTGATACACCTCGGGAGGGAGTTCGGCGCGCGCCGGCCATGGAAGCATGAGCACAATCAGGGGCAGAACCACGCGATACGCCATCGCCTGGCGCGTGTGACGCAGCGGCAAGCCAACCATCATCGGGAATTTCCTTCAATGCGGACCAGAGACGAAACCTGCCTATTCTAGTCACAGAAATCCACGCTTGCGCCGGGCGCACGGAAGGCTGTCACAAACCATTGGCAAACGCTGATGGGTTATCGTACAACCGAGAGTGGGTAGGGACGCCCCGCAACTCACCCCTCACACACGGAGATTGCGACATGATGACTTTTCGCCAGTTGCTCTTGGGCATGGCGGAGCCGGGAATCGTGCGCTTGCTGGAGATTTTACGCGAGCGGGTTCTGCGCGATTCACGCCGCTTGGGCTACTCCAAGGTGGACGACTACCTCGACGCCTGCGAAATTCGCGGCGAGTATCGACGGGCCACCAATCCCGCGAACTACTTCCCCAAACACTCCCACTCGGTCGAACGCGTGGACACCGCTGCCGTCGATTTGCTCTTGTACTGCATGCGACAACTGAACCTCTCGGTGAAAGACCTGATCGGCGATGACTTGCGGTCGCATCCGTGGGACTTGTTCCAGCCCGGCGATACGTTACTGACGGTGCTCGGCGGCAAGCTGATCGAAACCCCCGAGATGACACAACACTATGTGAGCCATCGCGACACGGAGGCCAAGAACCGCCTCGTCGAGTTCCTCCACAAGCGTCAACGCCTCGAATTCCACGCCGCGGAAGATTGCCTGCTCATTGAAATGCTGGCTGAGGAAGCCCGCGCGAAAACGGAGGAGTACCGCGCCCGGCGCGACGTAGGCATGATTGTCGTCGTCGCATCGCCGGTGGTGAATCCGCTAGCGGTTCCGATGGTGCAAGCGATTCTCGCGAACTCCACCTGCAACGACTATGTGAGCGGTTCGCCGGCCTGGTTTGAATGGCCCTTCGCCCTGAAGAAACTCGGGGCCGACTTACCCAAAAAGCCGCTCATCTTGCAACAAGGCGCCGGCGCGGGCGTGCGCGTCGATCCGGCGGTGCGCGTGGGTGACGCCGATCAGCGACATTGGTTCCCACGCGTCGGAAGGCGCGAAGCGCTGCGCCGCTTCCAAGAGGGCGACTTCGCCCCCGTAGAGGACGCTGGCATTTTGATGCTCGATACCAGCGTGCGGCCAATGTTGGCGTTCATCGCCGGACACGGCGGCTGCGCCACGCTCGCCGCGATGGATGCCCTTCAGGACGAAGAAACGATCTCGCGAGAATTGGCCGACTCGCACGACGGCGCGTCAATCCTTGGCCCCGGCCGGCTCATGCAAGTGGTTGCCGTGAAATGCCGCAAGAGCAGCAATCGGCCCAATGTGGACGACTTCTGCTTCACCCGCCGCGACTGGGTCGCCTACACCCTGCGGCCTCCCACCTGGCAACGGTAATAGCGCAATCGCGGCAGGATGAACTGCGAACTCAAGCGAGACGCCATTCCGTGTGTCAGGACACAGCGGGATAAAGCGCAACGAAATGCAGAAGTGAAAGCCCGCCCTGAACAACGAAAACGCCCAGGATTCTCCAAGCGGGATAGCGGCTTCCAAGCACCATGACCAGCAAGAGAACCGGACAGCCGCAAAACATAAAGATCACAAACACGCTGAACAAATCATCGAGGCCCAGGACGACGTCCGCGGGCCAATCGTGCGCGGAAATCCAACCGCCCGTAAACATCCCCGTGAGACAAATCCAAGCCAACTGACCGTAAATGAGGAAGCGTATCTGGCAATTCGTTGATTTGGATGGAAGCGTTTTCGCCTGAGGTTCCTTCGGCGCGCTACTCATGGAATCATTGTTGATCTTGGAATCACGATCATCGTCGGTCAGAATGGCTCCGCACCGCCTCGCTTAGTTAGCGTCTTCCACCGGGACTTGCAGGGGTCGGGCAGGTCCGGCCAGTATCGCGCGCCGAACCTGGGCGATGGTGCGTCCATAGTCGCCGAACATTTGTACGGCGACCGCCAGCCACAAGCCTAGTAAGGGAAGCAGCAGCGCCATGTCCAGCGGCTATAAAAGATACAACGCGTAACCCGCGGTGACAACGGAAAACAGACAACTTACCACGCTCAGCAGCAGCGCCGCCAACGCCGCGTCCGCTCCTGCGGCCAGGTTATTCACCAAACCCGAGCGGATGCGGCGCGACATGCTTGCCAGTTCCGGTTGGCCCAACTCATGCGCTAGGTCGGCCAGGTGCTCGGTGAACAAGAACGCCGCAGGCGCCTGGCATGCAATCAAGATTGTCGACGCCAACACCAACCCCAGTTGGTAATTAGCCTCGATCAGCCCCACGGCGAAGGCGATCGCACCGATCAATCCCAGCAGTTGAACGCCGACCGAGCCAACAATCGGCCAGCAGCGCGACAGCGGCGCCACCAGACAGCAACTTCGGCCAATCACGTCGATCAAGAACGCTAGCCCAAGCATCCCGCCAATCGCCGCCAGCACATTCAATTGCAACAGTAACGCGAGCAGTCCGGCTAACGGCGCCGCCAGCAAAGCCGCAAAAGCGATTTGTTTCAATTGCAGGCCCCAGGCGACCGTGCGCCATCTCGCCACATCGTTCATGTTGCCCGGCCCCAAGTTTGCGCGCCGTGCGGTGCGATGTTTACACACCGCATTCACGCCGTCCATCCCCGCATTCTTGCGTACCGTATCAGCACCACCTGCGCAAGACAAGCATTGATTCGACCGTCGCGCCATGATCGGGAGGTTTCGAGGTTGACGCAGCCTCGTGAGTCGATTAAATATGACAAACATGTCCAATTTATACATCATCGCGCCGCCTCCGCTGCGATGACGAGTTCGCCCTCCTGCCGGGTCGTCGCGGCGACCGACCTGTCCCTCCCGCCTGAAAGACGTTGACGATGAAATCACTCCCCCGCGCGAAGCATTTCGCGGCTGGCTTGGCGGTTGCGTTCTTTATCGCTCGTTTCGTCCAAGCCCAACCTCCGAGCGCGACGAATCCTCAAGCGAACCCGAATACGCCCGCGACCGCGGCGCCGCGCGACGGCAAGGAGCCCGTTTCGGTGGAGGTAGCGCGCGATCGCGCAGAACTGATGCACCGCATTTACGCCGCATCGCTGGAAATGATGCACGATCACTACTTCCACGGTGACCGAGCCATGGTGCCTGCCCGCGCGATGGAAGACGTGTTCGAGGAACTGGACCGGCAAACGAATGTGCAGTCGCGGTGGATTGCGGTCAACACGAAAGCGATGAGCCTGGACCATGAGCCGGAAACCGAGTTTGAAAAGCAGGCGGCTCGCGAGATTGCAGCCGGCAAAGAAGCCCTCGAACAGGTCGACCAAGGATTCTACCGCCGCGCCGCAGTGATTCCGCTAAGCCAAGGTTGCGTCGGTTGCCATACGGGCTCCTTCGGCAAACCCACCGAGAAGCCGCGCTTCGCTGGACTCGTCATCAGCGTGCCCGTCACGCAAAAGTGAACCGCCTGCAAACTTCAACCTGCCGGCTGGAATTCGCCCAGTAACCGAGTGACGCGCGTCGCATGCTCCTCGAGCCGCTCACGATCTCGCGGCGCGTCGATGCTTCGTCGGAGCACCTCGATCACTGCTTGCGCGTGATCCCACAAGATGTGTCGCCTTGAACTGGCGCGCGTCCGACCCGCCAGCAGCGCGAAGGCCCCCAACAAACCCTCCAGCACCGCGACATTACCGGCGGCGTTCTGACGGATTTGATCGAACGCTTCGGCCACCATGCTGGAGTAAGTCGGGCCGCAGGTCAGCAGTCGCACCTCGCCATCCTCGCTGCGGAAGCGCGACTCGATGCGCCGTTCCGTCAAGCGAACTAGAATAGCGGTCAAATAATCGATGCACATGACCGCCGTTGTGGTGTCGTTAATCCCGGGCGAAAGCGCCTTCAGGGCCACATCCACAATTTGCCGAATGCCAAACGCCGCATCTTGTTCGACCGTGCGCTGCGGCCCCACCGAGTACAACCCGCTGAGTTGGCGCCGATCTTCATCGGCCAGGTCAACTCCAAGGACGGACGCCAGAGGCGCACCCTCAACAACAAACTGTCCGATGCTTCGCTCCATACGCACCACCGTGCGCCGCTCCCCGGCGAACGCCAAAAGCCCCGCTGCGTCAAGGCTTTGCACGTATCCCGTTTTGTCGGCCAGCACGGGCCGCCAGCGTTCCGCTGATTCCGTCGGCGGCGCCTCCTCGGCCGCGTCTTCCTCGCCAACGCCTTCAGGGAACAAGTGATCCACCGCTCGCAACGTTTCACTGGCCGCCGCGGCCAGGATATGGCTCGCCTGGATCGACAGCGAGATGTGATGGATGTAATAAATCAAAACGGCGATGCCGACAAACCCCAACAACAGCCCACCCAGCACGGCCAGCGCAGGGACAAACGCTCCCTCGTCTCCGCCGCGAATCGTTCGCAGAACTACAAGACAATACGCGAAGATGCCCACGAACACGCCGAGCACGGTTTGGTTGACTCGGTCGCTCATGAAATTGCGCAGCACGCGCGACGTGTACTGGCTCGACGCCAGCGAGAGGGCGACCAGCGTAATGGAAAACACCACGCCCGCCACGGTAATCATCGAACTGGCGACCGTGGTAAGCAGCCCGCGCGCCCCGTCGGCGCCGGAGCCAAATAACCGCGGCCAACGCTCGAAAGCGCGAGGGTCGATCCAGCCGTCAGCCCCAATTAAAGCGGCCGCGAGTAAGACCGCGCTGATCACGATGACCGCCGGCAAGAACCAAAAACTATAGCGAGCTTGAAGCCAAAGTCGACGCAACAAGTTCTTCCCTTCCCGCGGATGCGCTGAGGACACGCGCCGACGGCGCTCGAAAGGTCGCCCTGAGTTGATCGCGCTAGGCGAACGGTGTCAAGTCGAACGCTAAACAGCGCGTTCTGATGCGGCAAGAGCGAACACGTCAAGAAGTAGCGTTGATCATTCGCCCCAGATCAACCGCCCGGCTTGGATCATTCGGAAAGAATCAACACTACGCAGTGCGACCGCCAGGTTAACAAGGGGACCGCGGCGAAGCGAGAGGAACTCATTCCGCCGATCATCCAGGCTCCAAGCCAAAGTTCGTGGGGATGCGTGCGCCCAAAATTATCATTCGTTGCTATTGCGCCCGCCACGGCGGACGTGACCGCCGTGGCTAGTGAGACCAAGTCGCGATGATTAATTGACCGGCCGTGACGCGCCCACCCGCGCGACGATCACTTCACGAGCACGTTTACTTCGTAACGGTAATCGTCCACGTGTTCATGAAGATCACGTGCAGGTTGTAGTCGGGTATCTTGATTTCAGAGATTAGCGTCATCGTGTGCGTTCCCTTCGAAAGCGGCGGGTGCGCGAAACCGATCCCTTGCAAATAGGTAACGCCAATCGAGCCGTAATCCGTGGTTTCGTCATACAGCAGTGGTGGGTCGAATTCGACGGGACCAAAATAGAAGCTCTCAAAGTTCGAGCGTTCCGAGTCGAGCACCGTCTTCCCGTCGATTTTCACTAAAGCGTTCGAAGTCGTGAAGATTTCGGCAGGCAACACGGGATCCGTCGAAAGATCCTCGTAGATTTCACCGGCCCAGGTGGCCACTGGCATAACGAATGGGGTACCCGGTCCCACCGTTACTTCCAGTTCTCCGGCAAGCACTAGAGGATTTTCTAACGTAGTGTCTCCCGATACATATTCTCCTTGTGGGAGCGGCATCAACAGGACTTTACCAACACGATCATTCGGATCGCCAGTAACCACCCGCGTGAAGTAAATTTCCATCCATTCCGCAAGCGACTTACCAAAGGCGTTCGCTTGACCGGGAGGAGCGGCAAGGGCCGTGGTTGGAACGGCCAAAGCGAAGGTCAACACCAAGAGACAAACACGTTGCATGAGATTCCCTTTCCTTGCAGGCTTCGAGAAAAGCGATGCTTGCCTACAACGGCGGCTACCATTGCGGCCAGCCTCACCTGCGGTGCAGAACACACCACCAAAACGAGGTATCAGCGTGACATACCAAATAGGCTTTGTCAACTGAATAGGGAATTAATTAACCACAAAAAGTGGTAAATGCCTGATTCGTCAACCACTCGATGACTCTCACCGCTCGGGCGGTACAGCAAGAGTAGGAGTTCAAGCGCAGCAGGCCAGCGGTCAAATCAATGCACAATCGGCCTTGTTGGTCTGGTCGTATAGACGCTCGTGCTGCGCGGAAAGAAAGTGCGAAGATGGCCGGCGTAACGCGGGCGTCCACGTGGAAGTTCCGGCCGCCGGCGGTCGTCGTCTCGTTCACCGCGGCGCAGCTTCCAGAGTTGCACCGCTGCCGAGCCGGAAGCGTGTGGGAGCCTACGTCGGATCGTTCGCCAAAGACGCGCTCCCCGCTGGGGAGCGGTTCAACGGAAGTCGCCTGCAGGACGGATTTCCGCGGTTTAGACTTCGATCAAGATGCGGGCGGGATCTTCGATCGATTCTTTGATGCGGCGGAGGAATGTGACGGCCTCACGGCCATCGACCAGCCGATGATCGTACGTCAGCGCGATGTACATCATCGGGCGAATCACCACTTGCCCCTCGCGCGCTACCGGGCGGTCTTGAATGGTATGCATGCCCAAGATGCCGCTTTGCGGCGGATTCACAATGGGCGTGGAAAGCAGCGAGCCGTACACGCCGCCGTTCGAGATGGTGAACGTGCCGTCAGCCAGTTCCTCGGGGCTAATCTTGTTTTCTTGCGCGCGGCGGCCAAAGTCGTTGATCGTCATTTCGATCTCGGCGAAGCTCATTTGCTCTGCACGCCGCAGCACGGGCACCACCAGGCCTTTTCCGCCGCCAATGGCCACGCCAACGTTGTAGTAATTGCGGAAGATGATCGACTTGTCGCGAATCTCGGCGTTAACCGCAGGGAACTCTTTGAGCGCCTCGATGGTGGCTTTCACAAAAAACGACATGAAGCCGAGCTTCACGTTGTATTTCTTCTGGAACGCTTCGCCGTAGTTCTTGCGCATGGCCATGACTTCGCTCATGTCGACCTCGTTGAACGTGGTCAACAATGCGGCGTCGTGCTGGGCGCGCACCAGCCGGTCGGCAATGCGCCGCCGGATCAGGCTCATCGGCACGACTTCCTCCAAGCCGCTTTCGTCCTGGGGTGCGGCTTCCCGGTCGGATACGCGAAGCGCCGTGGACGGCGTCTTGGTTTCTTCCTGCGTTTTCGATTCGTCGGGCGCTGCTTCCACGTCGGCCAGTTGCGCTTCCTGTTCGTCGAGGTAACGCATTGCGTCTTCTTTGAGCAGGCGTCCGCCGGGGCCGGTTGCTTCGACATCTTTCGCCTCGACGCCATGCTCGGCCAGCAAACGTTTGGCTGCTGGCATAACCCGCGGCGCGGCGCTGTGCCCGTTGGCGTCGTCCGATTCTTTCGCCTCTTTCTTTTCCTTCTTGGGCGGCGCTTCGGCGGCTTCTTTCTTGGCGGGCTTCTCCGCCGGCTGGGGTTCTTTTTTCGCTTTGGCGCCCTGCCCGGACTCGTCGATGTGCGCGATGGCGTCGCCGACGGCGACAATCTCGCCGACCTTCTTGAGGATTTTGGCGATCACGCCGCCCGCGGGTGCGGGAATCGTCACGCTGGCTTTGTCGGTTTCGACTTCCACCAGGTCTTCGTCTTCCTCGACTCGGTCGCCTTCGTTCTTGAGCCAGGTAAGAATTTCGACTTCCGCGATCGACTCGCCGACTTCGGGCACCTTCACATCGACGGACATAGTACAGTCCTCAAGTAACGCGGTCAGGTAATCAGGGGTAGGAGACCAACTCTTGCAACACCGCCGGTCCAGTCCTAGGCGGCATGTGATGTTCCGTGAGCCGCCATGGGCCATGGCCAGCCTCTGGGAAGCTCAGCCCGTCGTTTCCTGGAGGCGCGCTCCGGCGGTGTTCTCCAAGGCGGCCGAGATCAACTGCTCTTGCTCCAACTTGTGCGTCGAGTGCGAGCCGGTGGCGGGGCTGGCCGACTCGCTGCGGCTGATGTGCATGAGCGGGAAGCTTTCGAAGGCGCGATGCCCCAGCCGCACTTTAAGATACCACCAGGCGCCCATGTTTTCTGGCTCTTCTTGCACCCACACCAGCGGCGTGTCGTCGGCGTAGATCGATAGGGCCTCGCGCAACTGCATTTCGGGGAAAGGATATAGCTGCTCCAGGCGCAATATCGCCACATCATCCTGCTGATGTTTCTCGCGGGCTTCGATCAGATCGTAATAGACCTTGCCGGTGCACAACAAAATGCGGCGCGTTTCCTGGGGGTTCTCGCGCTGATCGGGCAGAACTCGGCGGAAGTGCCCTTCGGTCAATTCCGCCCGCGTGCTAACCACGCGCGGATTCCGCAACAAGCTTTTGGGCGTAAACACGATCAGCGGTTTGCGCCACCGCCGCAACACCTGCCGGCGCAACAAGTGGAAATACTGCGCCGGCGTACTGGGCTGCGCGATTTGAATATTGTTCTCCGCGGCTTGCGTCAAGAATCGCTCCATGCGAGCGCTGGAGTGTTCGGGGCCCTGCCCTTCAAACCCATGCGGAAGGAGCATGACCAGGCCGCTGAGTCGCTTCCACTTGTCTTCGGCGCTGGTGATGAATTGATCGATAATCACCTGAGCGGCGTTTACAAAGTCGCCGAACTGCGCTTCCCACAGGATCAATCCTTCGGGGCAGTCCAGGCTATAGCCGTACTCGAAGCCCAGCACGCCGGCTTCCGAGAGCGGGCTGTTGAGCACTTCAAACCCGGCCTGCGTTTCGGAAAGATGCCGCAACGGCGTGTACTGTTCGCCGGTTTCGTGATCGTACAACGTGGCGTGCCGATGGCTAAACGTGCCGCGTTTGCAGTCTTGCCCGCTGAGGCGCACGGGCCGGCCTTGCAACACCAGGCTGCCAAACGCCAGTGCTTCGGCGGCCGACCAATCCACGGGCTTCTCGCCGGCCGCCATCGCCAAGCGGTCTTCGTGGAACTTGGTCAACTTGGGGTGAACGCGAAAGCCTTCCGGCAGTTTGGTCAAGCGGGTCAGAATGTCTGCAAACTGCTCCGGTGAGACGTGCGTCTCGGGCGCATCGTCGCCGGGCTCCTCTCCGCCGAGGTAGCCTTTCCAAATGCCGCGCCCGGAACTGGGGCCTTGCACCACTTCGCCTTTGGATTTCTCCAAACCTTCGTTGAGGTACTGGCGACCCTGGTGGGCGATTTCCTCCGCCTCTTCCGAAGTGACTTCGCCCAGCTCCATGAGCCGTTCCTGATAGTGCTTGCGCACGTTGGAGCGATGTTCGATTTCCCGATACATGACCGGCTGCGTAAAGCTCGGTTCGTCGCTCTCGTTGTGGCCCAGGCGGCGATAGCAGTACATGTCGATCACGACGTCGCGCTGGAAATGCGAGCGGAAGTCCATCGCCAGCTCAACGCACTGGGCCACGCCTTCGGGATCTTCCCCGTTCACATGGAAGATGGGAATTTGCAGCATGCGACCCACATCGGTGGCGTACACGCTGGAGCGGCCTTCTTCGGGATTCGTGGTGAAACCCAATTGGTTGTTCACCACCACATGCAGCGTGCCGCCGGTGCGGTAGCCGCGAAGCTGGCTCAGGTTCAACGTTTCTTGGACCACGCCTTCGCCAGCAAAGGCGGCGTCGCCGTGAATGAGCAACGTCAAGCCGCGGCGGCGTTCGGCGTCTGCGGCGCGGTCCTGCTTGGCGCGCGTGCGGCCCAGGGCCACCGGGTTCACAAACTCCAGGTGACTTGGATTGAAGCACAACGAGAGGTGAATCTTCTCCCCCTCGGCGGTGTACCAGTCGCTGCTGTAGCCCAGGTGGTACTTCACGTCGCCCGCGCCGCGGAACATATCGACGTCGATATCTTCGAACTCGCGGAACAATTCGCGTGGGCTTTTGCCCAAAATGTTCACCAGCACGTTGAGCCGGCCGCGGTGGGCCATGCCCATGACGATTTCCCGCACGCCTTGCCGTCCCGCCTTTTCAATGGCCAGGTGCAACAGCGGGATGAGCGTTTCCGAGCCTTCCAGCGAGAACGTCTTGGCGCCAATGAACTTCTTGCGCACGAATAACTCGAAAACCGACGCCTGTGTTAGCCGCGTCAGAATGCGAATTTGGGTATCGTGCGAAAGATTCAGCCGGTTCTCGGTGGCCTCCATGCGTTCTTGCAGCCAGGTGCGCACTTCGAGGTCATCGATATGCATAAACTGCACGGCGATGTGCCGGCAGTATGTGGCCCGGAGCCGTTCGATGATTCCCCGCAGGGTTTGCATCATCGGGCCGCCAAACGCTCGCGTCGAAAACGGATGATCGAGGTCTTTCTCCGTAAAACCGTAAAACGCCGGATCCAGCTCACGCGGCTCCGGGCGTTGCAGTCCCAGCGGGTCGATCTTGGCGGCTAAGTGCCCGCGCACGCGAAACGCCCGAATGAGCATGTCGGCCCGTTCTTGCAACCGGGCCGCGTCGAGCGCTTCCGGCGTGAAGAAGGTTTCGGGCGCCGGTTGCACTCGCGGCGCCGGCCCGCCAGCGCCGTGAAAAATGCTCCGGCGGGGAAACGACGGCTTAATACGCGACGATGCCGACGTTGGAGCCCCACCTAAAAGGTGGTTCGCCGCGGCATGACCGTTTTCTTCTTCCAACAGGTTTTGGAAGTACCGCCGCCAGGCGGGGTCCAATCGGTCCGGATTTTCCAAGTATTCCGCGAATAACCCTTCGACGTACTCGGCGCTCAGGGATTCGGGCAAGCGGTCTGAATGCGACATAACGTTGAAATTGTAATGACACGGCAAGAGCGGCAGTGCTTGCCGTGGCCGGAACCGCAATGGCTGACAAACTCGGTCAATTAGGCTAATTCTACCACGCAATGCCGCCCACGGTAACGAGCCGCAGCGTTGTTTCCACCTTCCGGGGCCGTTACCATGGAGGGGTTGCCTGTTATCCCGGTTGGCGACACCTCGTTCCCAGCAATTGGCGTTCCCGCAAATGGCCTTCTCGCCGAAGGAGCGTCACGGCTTCGTTCGTGGCGCGGGTTCCCGCCGCTTCCGCTTTTCCCGTCAGACTCGACATGTCCGTGCTTCGCCGTTTTGGGATTTTCTGCGTCGTCTTGCCGATGCTGGTCACGTTACCATCGAACGGCCAAGAGCCGTCGTCGCCCAAGGGGGGCAAACCGGCGGACCGCTTGGAACAACTGGAAAAAATCCGCGAGAAGTTCACTCCCGAAACAACCCCGCGCCAGTACGGCGAGCAAGATCGCATCACCATCTCAGGGCAAGTCGTCACGGAAGACGGCGCACCGTTGCCCTCCGGTTTGAATATCGGCGGCGTGACGCGCCGGCCGTCGTACACCGGCTCGGTGAATGCGCAAGCCGACCAAAACGGACGGTTTACCACGACGGCCGATTTTGGCCGCGTTTTTCTTTCATTAACCACGCCGAACTACGCGCCCGTTTTGGCGGGTCCCCTGGAAACCGAACCGGGCGGGAAAATTGAGAACGTCCGGCTGGTGCTCAAACGCGGTTTTACGGCGCAACTTCGACTCGTGTCCGATCAAGGCCAACCCGTGGCCGACGCCGTGCTCAAAACCATGTATCTTCACGGGGAACAGGGGGCGGGAATTCACGTGGCGCCCTCGCAAACGACCACCGACGCCAAAGGACTGGCCACGCTGGAACAAGCAGCCGATGCTCCCCTCACGGTCGAAACCGAAACGCCGGGCTTCCAGTACGATCAAACCGTGCTGCAACTCAAGCCCGACTCGGTCAACGTGTGGACGTTAAAACCCGCGCGCCTGACCGTGGGCCAGGTCGTTGCTCAAAAAGACCAACAACCGCTGGCCGGAGCGGAAATCCGGCTTGTGCAACGCCAAGGATTCAACCCGCGTTCGTACACGCCGCAAAGCGAACACAGCCAGCCGCCGCTTTTGACCAAGACCGATCAGGAAGGCCGCTTCACGCTGAACACCCTGCGCGACGATTGCGTGTACGGCCTATACATCACGGCGCCCGACCACGGCGGAGAAATTCTTTCCGGCTTTCGCAGCGGACAACGCGATCTGAAAATCGAGCTTGGCCCGCCGCGTTACGTGCGAGGAACCGTGATGGGCGACCTGAACCGCCTCGAACGTCGCCCCGTGAATGGCCAACCGACGCCAGTGATTCGCTGCATCAATCCGATCAAGTTGGGTCAGGTAGCGTACCACATGCCGTTGTACGCGCCGGTCGAAATGCGCGACGGCGAAGCACGTTTCGAACTGCGCAATGTGTTCCCCGGCGAAGTGCGGTTCGAATTGCCAGGACAGGTGAAAACAGTTCAGGTCGCGCACGCTGTGGAGGATCTGGTGTTGGATTTTTCCGACGCAAAGTCGGCCTCGCCGTCGGGCGATCGTCCGCAACGCAAGGTGGTGTTGCGACTGAAAACGCCGCCCGGCGAACCCCCTCCGCGCGGCGAATTAGTGGTGTACCTCTCCCCCATGAATCCGCCCGGCGAGTTCCAGCAAAGGACCTTGCCCATTCAGAACGGGCAAGTCGAGTTCCAGGCGCCGGCCCCTTGCCGGATGCAATGGCATACCGATGACCTGATCGGCTACTGGATTCAAGAGGAATCGCTCGATCTGGCCGAAGCGCCCACGCCGCTGGTCAAAGAAATCGAGGCGCACCCGGCAGGAGCCATTTACGGCCGAGTCCTGAATGAAGACGGTTCCCCCTGTCAGAAATACTCCTACCAGGTGGCGATGCTGAACCCGCCGCCGGCGCTGCGGATGCGTCCGCACCTGGGCATTAATCATGGCATGCCCGTGGATGACCGCGAAGGCGAGTTCGTCGTCAGCCCGTTGCCTTTGGGAGGAACCTATCGCTTAGAAATTCAAGGTCAGGGCGACTACTCCCAAACGCGAGTTTTCAGCGAAGATCTGGTCCTCTCGGACGATTCCGGCGCGCGTCAAATCGAGTTGCGGTTGCCGCGCGGCGTCACGCTGGAGGGGCAACTGACCGACCCCCTGGGCATGCCGGCGCCGGGTATTGAAATCCGCTTGGGGCATCGTCACGGCAATCGCTCCTTCTCGGGTACTCCCGCCGTGACCGACGCCGCGGGCATGTTCCGCTTCTTGCACGTCAACCCAAAACTCGCCGGTGAGTATTACCTGAACCTCCAGCCGCAGCAAAACTATCGTGGAAAACAAGCTCCGGTGCGCGACCCGGCCGAGCGGCAAATCCTTCGACTGCAACACGGTTTGACGTTATCGGGGCAGTTGCTGGAGCACAACAGCGGAAAAATCGTGCCGGGCGCTATCGTCCATGCGCGGCCCGCTCAGCCGATCGATCCAAACTCGTATCTTGGCTCCCACGAGGCCCGGACCGACAACCAAGGCCGCTTCCAGTTTCAAACGCTGGAGCCGCTCGCTTACCGGTTCTATGTGATTGGCATGAACGCAAGCCAAGGCGCGCCGCCTTGGGAAGCCGATCCGCGCGCCGACGCGAATATCATTCTCAGCGGCGATGTTCAGCCGAATTCCGACCTGACGCCCCTGGCGCCATCGAGCGAACCGTAGAGGGCGTTTCACGCAGGTGTGACGCTCCCAATGTGGCGCACTCGCTCCGCGAGTGCCGGAAACCACGCGCGGAGCGAGTGGACCACACGGAAGAAGTCATCACACCTCGATGAAATACGCCGTAGCTTGGCAAGGCGGCATACAAACAACCGCCACGTTCGCGTCAAGCAGGGGCCGTTCAACACGGACGCCGTTCACGCGAATTTTTCTTTTCTTACGTCGATTGCAGTACGAATAGCGTCGCAGTAAGACTTTTGTGCGCCATCATTTACCACACATCCAGCATCAAACCAAGGCACGTAAGTTTTCGATTCGCAGGGCAATGACATCACGAGTTCTTGAAAATGAACATTTGTTCATTATAATAAAAGCGTGAGATGGTCTCGGCCTTCGTGGAAGCTGACCTGGCGCCCCTCGGAAGAAGTGCGCCAAGCCAGGAACAAATAAACGAAAACTTATCTTGCCGGGCGTTCTGCCGGTGGTTTACACTGAGGTTGCGTTCCCTGCCCACCTCACCGGGTGATGTCGACCTGCGAAGCGCATCTTCGCGGGATGATGCATCCGTTTCCTTCCCGCCTGATTGTCTCCATGCCGAACCGGTTGCTGTTGGTCGTGTGCTGCGGTGTTGCGGCGCTCCTTGCCGTCGCGACTCCGTTGCGCGCCGACGAACCCGTTAGTTTTGATCTCGATGTCCTTCCCATCCTTACGGCCCGTGGCTGCAATACGGGAGCGTGCCATGGTAAACAACGAGGGCAAAACGGCTTTCAACTTTCGCTGTTGGGTTTTGACTCCGAATTTGACTACGCCGCTTTGACCAAGAACGCCCGCGGGCGACGAGTCTTTCCCGCGGCGCCGGAGCGCAGCTTACTGCTGCAAAAACCGACCGGCGAAGCTCCGCACGGCGGCGGCCAGCGGCTGACGTTGGGCGATGACGATTACCAGGTGATCCATCGCTGGATCGAGCAAGGCATGCCGCGCCGTATTCCGGGCGAGCCGACGTTGGAGCGCGTAGTGGTCGAACCGGCCGACTTGCTCATGGCGCCCGAGGAGGAAAAACCGCTGCGCGTGATGGCGTATTACTCCGACGGCTCCTCGCGCGATGTGACCGCCCGCACTTCGTTCCAATCGAACGAAAGCGCGATCGTCGCCGTCGATCCGAGCGGTATGCTCAAAGCCGGGCCCATACCGGGCGAAACGGCCATTATGTCGCGGTATATGAACGTGATCGCCGTGACGAATGTGGCCATTCCGCTGCCGGGCGAAGTTCCGGCCGAGTTGTACGAACAACTGCCGCGCCACAACTTCATTGATGAGTTGGTTTGGAAAAAGCTGCAATCGCTTGGCATTACGCCGTCCGAACCGGTGGACGATGGAAAGTTTCTCCGCCGCGTTTCGCTCGATTTGATCGGACGACTGCCGACGCCGGAAGAAACAAGAGCGTTCCTGGCGGAGGAAAGCTCCGATAAGCGAGAGAAACTGATTGACGCCCTGTTGGAGCGGCCCGAATATGCCGACCATTGGGCCAATCAATGGGCCGATTTGCTGCGGCCCAACCCGTACCGCGTCGGCATCAAAGCGGTCTTCAATTATGACAACTGGATTCGCGAGCAATTCCGCCAGAACCGACCTTACGACCAGTTCGTGTATGACTTGCTGACCGCCCAAGGCAGCACGTGGCGCAACGGAGCGACGACGCTCTTTCGCGACCGTCGCGAACCGGAGGAAATCACGACCCTCGTGAGCCAGTTATTCCTGGGCGTGCGACTAGAATGCGCCAAGTGTCATCACCATCCGTTTGAGAAATGGAGCCAGGAAGACTTCTACCGTTTCGCCGCGTATTTCGCCCGGGTGGGCCGCAAAGGCACAGGCCTTTCGCCTCCCATTTCCGGCGGTGAAGAAATGGTGCTTACGGCGAAGAAAGGTTCGGTGGCGCATCCGCTGACGGGCGAAACCCTTTCGCCGCGTCCGCTGTTTGGCGAGGCGCCGGTGGCCGACGAGTCGGCCGACCCGCGCGAAGCGCTGGCTGGGTGGATCGCCTCGGACGACAACGAGTTTTTCGCCCGGGTCCAGGTGAACCGCATTTGGGCCACGCTCATGGGCCGCGGAATCGTCGATCCGGTGGATGATTTGCGCACCACGAACCCGCCCACGAACGAACCGCTGCTGGCCGCGCTGGCCGCCGAGTTCCGCGCGCAAAAGTACGACCTGAAAAAACTGCTGCGCACGATCACCACGTCGCACGTGTATTCGCTCAGTTCGATTCCGAACGAGCGCAACGTGGCCGATACGCGCAACTACTCGCGGCATTACCGGCAACGGCTACGAGCGGAGGTGCTGGCCGGAGCGATTGACGACATCACCGGCACGAACACCACCTTTGAGGCGATGCCGGCCAAGTCGCGGGCCAACCAAATCTGGACGCACCGCGTCGATTCGCTGCTGCTCGACACGTTCGGCCGCCCCGACCCCAACCGCGACCCGCCGTGCGAACGTACGACGGAATCGACCGTCACACAAACCTTGCACTTGATGAACGCCCCCGTGATTCACGGCAAAATCACCGCGGAGGAGGGCCGCATCGCCCAGTTGGCGGCCAGCGACAAATCAACCGACGAGATCGTCGAAGAATTGTATCTGGCGGTTTATTCCCGTTATCCCGATGAGGAAGAACGGGCGATTGGGCGGCAAGTGTTTGAACAGGAAGGCGTCAACCGCCGCCGCGCCGCCGAAGATTTCCTGTGGGCGATGGTCAACACGCCCGAGTTTATTTTCAAGGACTGACAAAGTACGCCGCGCAATTAACGATCGCGGCGAGTGACGAATCTCGATACACGACACCCCGGGTGCGAACTGTTTACCCCTTCGAAGGATCTGGACATGGCACGACAACGTAACTGCGAAGGCGTCACTCGGCGCGAATGCCTGCAACTGGGCTTGGGCGGTTTGCTCGGCGGCGGGCTGGTTGGCGCGCTGCGCGCGACGGCGCACGGAGCGGCGGCGTCGTCGATCACGCGGCAAGCCGATAGCTGCATTTTGATTTGGCTCGACGGCGGTCCGTCGCATTACGAAACGTTCGACCCCAAGCCCGAAGCGCCGGTCGAAATTCGCGGCCAATTCGAGCCGATCGCCACGAAACTGCCCGGCGTGTACTACTCGCAATGCATGCAGCGACTGGCCGCCATTGCCGACCGCACGGCCATTATTCGTTCGATCCGGCACGATCAAGGCAACCACGGCGCCGGAAACCATTACATGATGACCGGCGCCCCGCCGCGCATTCCCGTGGGCTGCGGCGCCTTCGTCAGCTTCCACCCCAGTCTGGGCTCCGCGGTGGCGCATCAAATGGGCGCGCCGTACGGCATGCCGGCGTATTTTTCGATGCCCGAAATGTCCCGCTCGGGCGGTCCCAACTTTTTGGGACAAAAGTACGCTCCGTTCGTCGTGTCGGATGACCCCAACCGCGACGGCTTCCGCGTGCGCGACGTCGCCATTCCACGCGGCTTGGAGGACGGCCGTTTTGTCGGCCGCAAAGAGCTGCGCGGGCTGGTCGACCGGATGGCCCGCATCAACGATCAGGCCGCCGCCGATCCGGTGAACGCCGTCGATGAGTTCTACCAACAAGGCTATCAGTTGATCAGTTCGGCCGAGGCGCAAGCCGCTTTCGATATCGGGAAAGAACCCGACGCCGTGCGGCAGCGTTACGGCCGAGACAGCTTCGGCCAGCGCGCTTTGCTGGCGCGCCGGCTGGTCGAAGCCGGCGTACCCTTCGTTACGCTCTACAGCGGCGGCTGGGATCATCACACCGATATTTTCAACAGCTTCACGAAGCGCGTGCCGGCGTTCGAAGCGAGCATCGCCGCCTTGATCGAAGACCTGAACGAACGCGGCCGACTCGACCGCACCATGGTCATCATGCTGGGCGAGTTCGGTCGCACTCCCAAAGTGAACAAAGACGCCGGACGCGATCACTGGTCCAACGCCATGAGCGTGTTGTTCGCTGGCGGCGGCACGCCCGGCGGGCAGGTCATCGGCGCCACCGACCGGCAAGGCTACTCAGCGGTCGAGCGCGTCTTGTCGCCGGAGAATTTCGTTTCCACGATTTATCGCAAGCTGGGGATCGACCCCGACATGATCCTTTACACCCCCGAAGGCCGCCCCACGCACCTAGTCAGCGACCCCACCCCCATCCATGAATTGATGGGCTAAGGTCGGAATCCACGTGTTCGCGTACCCATAAACCGACACAGGAAGCCAAACTCCGGCGCGTGTCCGGCAGCATGAAAACATCCTATGGTCTAGTTTCGATCGATTCGCGGACCCGATGCGTTTCGCTGGCGCGTCGCGTTGGTCAAACCATCGAAACGCAGAATCCTCGATTGCAACTATGCGTGATGACGAGCCTCGTTTTGTTATGGACGAGCGCCTTTTTCATTGCTTGGGGAGCGCATACTCGCATTCAGTCGCCACACTATGATCGTTACGTAAAGCAATTTGAGGAAGACGCGTTCGCGCCAGCGGTTGCCGTTCTTTTTGTTCCGCACTACACGGCAGCTATTGGATTGATCGCTTTAGTGGCGTATCGCTGTCGTTTGGCTGGTTTGTTCCTTTCAGCGCCATTTGCATTGTTCTGTTTCGGCGTGTCAATCGCTTTCGCAAAACTCATTGTTCCGAGCTATCAATGGGGATTTTTGTTCTTAGCTCTTGGATACTCGCTCTTTATCATTGGATTGACGGCCGGTGCAATTGGCGTTATCGGCCTCGCGCCCAAAGAAAAGATTGTACAGAATCAGCCAAATTGAATTCCTCAGCTTCGTTTCAGCTATGCGTTGCCTAATCACTAGTTTTGCTTTTACTCTGATGTTGCACCTGGAAGCCCACGCGGCGCCGCCGAAGGTGGATTCTTGGTTTCCCGCGGGCTTGCAGCAGGGGCAAACCTTGACCGTCACCGCGGCGGGAGCGTTTGGCGCCTGGCCTGTCAAAGTCTGGGTTGATCGCGAAGGCTTGAACGTCGAACCGTCGGAGAAAAAGGGCGAACTGAAAATTACCGCCGCGCCGCAAGCCGCGGGAGTGTATTGGCTACGTTTATATGACGAAGAAGGCGCCTCGGCGCCGCGACCGCTGCTAGTGGGCGCATTGCCTGAAGCGGTCGAAGTCGAGACGAACGACGATCCGCTCAAACCGCAAGCATTGGCCGGTTCGTCGGTGGTGCATGGCAAGCTCGCCAAGCGCGGCGATGTGGATACCTATTCCCTCGAACTCAAGCAGGGACAAACGCTCGTCGCGTCGCTGCTGGCGAACAACACCTTCGGCGCGCCGATGGACGGCGTGCTGCAAGTGTGCAACGCCGACGGTTTCGTGCTCGCCCAAAATGATGACGAGCGCGGCTACGACCCACAGTTGACGTTTCCTGTTTCGCGCGACGGAAAATATCTGGTGCGCACGTTCGCCTTTCCGGTCGAACCGAACAGTTCGATTGCGTTCGCCGGAGCGGAAAACTATGTGTATCGCCTGACGATTTCGACCGAGCCGTTCGTCGATCACACGTTGCCGCTGGCGGTGCGCGCCGACGAGTCGACCGAGTTGCGGCTGTTCGGCTGGAACTTGCCGAGCGACGCCGCTACCGTGATTGCGCCGCCGGGTGAAGTGCGCGTCTCGGTCCTAGCGCCGGCGGCAAGCCCCGCATTGGAACTGGCCGTGGCGCCGCACCCCGTTCTTACGGCGACGGAGGAACGTTCGCCCGAGACGCCGCAGCCAGTCGAGACGCCTGTGGTCATCGCGGGAAGGATTGAAACGCCCAAAGACCAAGACGCCTTCCGTTTTCAGGCCGCCAAGGGGCAGAAGTGGACGCTGCGGGTTGAATCGCGGTCGCTTGGGTTTCCGCTGGATGGTTTGCTGCAAGTAACCGATGGCGAAGGCAAAGTCCTGGCCGAATCGGACGACGCCGGCAAAGAGCGCGATCCCGTACTCGCCTTCACCGCTCCGGCCGATGGCGCCTACCAGGCAGTCGTGCGCGACCTGCACGGTCACGGCGGGCTGCGTTATGTGTACCAACTCACGATCGAGCCGGAAACGCCTGACTTTCGCCTGACGCTGGCGGCCGATTCGTTCGTGATCACGCCGGGCAAGCCGCTGGAAATTCCCATCACCGTGGAGCGCCGCAACAGCTTCGCGGGCGAAATTGAAATCATCGCCGAAGGCTTGCCCCCCGGCGTTGCCGCCGCGCCGGTGAAGTCGCTTCCCAGCGGCGACACCGCCAAAGCGGTTAAACTCATACTCACCGCCGAATCGGGGCCGACTTCCACACCGTTCCAACTTGTGGGAACAGCCGCGGGCGACACACCCCGCCGCCACGCTGCAACGTTCCCCGTCAGCGGCGCCGCGGCACCCTCCGCGCAACCCTGGCTGACGGTCACGAAAGCGAACTAAGCCAACGCGGAAGTTCGGCGTTCAAACGGTTCAACAACGGATCTGGAGTCGCCCGATACGCGCAAGCCTGAACTCCAACTTTTTTCACTACTTGACCAGCGGCTCCAGAAACTTGTAAAGCTCTTGCGTGGCGGGGTCGTCGGGCAGTCCCAGGTCGTTGTTGAGTTTGTTGTGAGTCGACTCGCGGGCGCCGTACACCGTCACAGGCACTTCCGCCGCTTCCAGGGCTATCGCGAGGCGCCGGGCTTGGGCGGTCACGTCGGGGTGACCCGCCACGTGCAGAATCAGGAAAGGCGGAATCCCCTTCCCCTTGGCCACGTGCGTCACGGCGGAAAAGTCGATGTGCTTCTTCGGGTCATTGCCGAACTTCACGCGGTGCCCAAACTCCGGCAGCGGCAAGCCATGGACCATCTGGCGAATCTCGGCCGTGGTGATCATGGCCGGCAGGTCGTAGGTGTCGCCATCCACGGGTACACAACCTTTGAGCGCATCAAACGGCACGCCTTCCGCCTTGGCGTAGCGGTCGTCGATACAAATCAAGGCGGCAAGCTGGGCGCCCGCCGAGTGCCCCATGACGAAAATGCGATTCGGGTCGCCGCCATGCTGAGCGATGTTCTTATGCACCCAGCCGAGCGACTTGGCCACGTCGCGAATCAGTTCGCCCATTTCCACCTGGGGCAGCAAGCGGTAGTTCGTTGAGACGAACACGAAGCCGCGCTCGGTGAACACGCGCGGTTTGAGTTGCACGCTGGTCTTGTCGCCCGTTTGCCAGCCGCCGCCGTGAATCCAAAACACCACCGGCAGGTTCTTGGCGCCGTCGGGAGCGTAAATGTCCAGCACCTGCCGTTCGTGCGCCGGTTCGGCATAGGGAATGTTGGACTTAAGGTTCTGCCCCTGCACGACTGACACGAGCAACAAAAACACGAACGCAGTTCTCATAGTGCGACTCTCCGATGGCGATGGTTCAAGGGATAACCAAGCCAGCCGCGCCTTCTGCGGGCGCGGCCGGTGGTGATGATCGTCACTTGGTCAAGCGGTCAATCAGGTAATCGGCAGCGTTTTTATATTGGGGATGCGGCTGACCAGGGTGAACCAGCACCACATCGACATTGGCCGATTGCAGCCGCTCAGCAAGCTTCACGCCCATGATGCCCGAGTGCGTGGGATCCTTGGGCGAGGCGCCAACCACGGGAACCTCACCGCCGTAAAACAGCGCGATGGGCGGATCATCTTGCGAGACGTGCTCGATGGGAGAATACTCCTTGATCCACGGCAAGACCTTTTCGCGGTTGTCGATCAACGCTTGAATGCTCGGCAGGCCGAAGGCGTGGGCGCCGTACGTGTAATTCGGCATCCATTCGCGCAGCTCCTTCGGATCGAGCGACACCTGTGCTCCGTTCACCGCGGCGCAGTACAACCGGGTTGATTCGCGGGCGATAGGATCGTCGCTCTGAGGGTCAGCCAAATCGTCATGAAACGCGAGCCACAGCGAGGAGCACGCGCCGGCCGAACCGCCCGTCGCGCCGATGCGCTCTTTATCGAGATTCCATTCCTTTGCCTTCGAGCGAACGAACTGCAGCGCGCGGGCCGCGTCTTCCAGCGGCGCCTTGACGGGCGGTTCGACTTTCTCCTCCACGCCGTTTTGCGTGTAACGATAGTTAATGGCGACGACCGAAATCCCCTTATCCAGGTAGGCCTGCGGGTTGGTCTTCTTGTCGCCACCGCGCCAGCCGCCGCCGTGAATATAGAAGACCACCGGCGTCGGCTTGTCGGACTTTGCGGGGTAAAAGTCCAGCACTTGCCGCGGATGTTTTCCATACGGCACGTCGCGCAGCGTCATCAACTCTTGGGCGAGCGCTTGCGGCGCGAGGAACAACAAAGCTAACAACAAAATCATTCGTTTCATCAACAAAGCTCCTTGGGGGTGGTCGTTGCCGTGAGGGAACATCATCTTGATCGAAACGCACTTCCCAGTCAAAGTTTGAACCTGGAGCACCGGGGCAGTCTCCAGACCGGCCGCATTATAGCGACCGGCCGGACCTGCGAGTATGCTTTGAGCACCGTACTTCGACCGATCATTTCTTGGACACTTCGTGATGACGCCTTCCGTTCTTCGAATTGTGGCTTCTGTGGCATATGTGTTGATCTTGCCGGCATGGGCCAAGGCTCATGACATCCGCCAGCACGAAGTGAAGTTCTCCTGCGAGGTTGCGAACCTTGCGGGCGAGTTGACCCTTCCGGCTCATCAGCATGATCGCGAAGGCGACGCCTCGACCGAGAAGTCCGCGTGTGTGGTGATCGTCGGGGGAACGCTGTCTCACACGCGCGACGGCGGTCTGATCCGTGAGGGCGTTCCTCCGCGCGATGCGCTCAAACGATTGGCGCTGCACCTGGCCAATCGCGGATACGCCAGCCTACGTTACGACAAGGTGGGCTTTGGCGATTCGAAACCGTCGCCCAAGTGGCAAGGAACCTATCGGCATGAATCGCACGCGGTAACAGCCGCGGTCGCGTACGTGCGCGAATTGCAGGAGTTCGATCACGTCGTGGTTCTGGGCGAAAGCGCCGGCGCCTACCTGGCGTGCCTGGCGGCCGAGGACGGATTAAACGCCGACGCCTACGTGTTCTTAGGCGGTCATTGTGGGTCAGGGCAGGACATCTACGAATATAACTTCGCGCGGTTGGCTCGCCTTGCCGATACCGACGCGGTTTGGCGGTCGTTGGCCGGAGAACACTTGCGATTTGAACTTGCGCTCGGCCGCACCTACGAAGCCATGTTCGCTGCGGCGGCCCGCGGAGATTCCGAGTTCATGGTCGTCGACGGCGACTTCCAGCGGCAAGTTCCACTGGCGCGCCGGCAGGAGGAGCTTCAATTCCCGCCGGACAAGATGTTCCGCTTCATTCAAAAACCCGCGTTGGCGTTAAGCGGCGAGTATGATTTGAACGTTCCGCCCGACCATGGCGCGAAAATTGTCCAAGCGATCCGTAGCGCCGGCAACCATAGCTGCACGTGCGTGTTGATTCCGCAGGCCGATCATAACTTCCAGATCAGCCCCGACGAGGAAACCCAACGGTTGCGCGAGCGGTACACGTTCGAGAGCTTCCGTCGCGCGTATGCGCCGCAGCTTTACGAGGAACTAGGGCGCTGGCTCGACGCGACGCTCGGTTACGCCGCGAGCGGTACGCTGCCTAAGAAGGTCAAGCCGGAATCGTTGCCGGTCCGCGCCACCGACCATTCCGAACAAGAGCCCAAGACCGAGAACACGCCTGCGCGGCTGCACCTGGCGCCGGGAGTGCAAGTTGTCGAAGATGTTGCCGACACGGCGCAAACGGCTTCTGTCGCCACACTGGAAGGCGCCATTGGTCCGCTACTGTTGGGAGAAAATTGCCAGTCCCACTTTATTGATATGCCTGCGGGCATGTATTGCGAGGAGCATCCGCACGCGAGCGAAAGCATCATCTATACGGTGCGCGGAACGTGGGTGCTGTGTAGCAAGGGGCGGCGGAAAGTGATGAAACCCGGGTCGTTGTTTCACTTCGCTCCGAATACGCCCACGGGCTACGAAACGCCGTTTGACGAAGACGCGCTGATTCTGATTTTCAAAGGACAACGCCTTACCGCCAGCGAAGCGGAATTCATGGCGTACTTGCGAGGGCTGGCCCAACGGCTGGAGCAGGAGCACAAGGCCGGCGTGCCGTATCGGCTGACCGATTTACCCAAAGATCACCCGGCGCTCCAGTTCGCCCACGAGGCGCTACGTCAAGCGAAGGGCGAATAACCTGCGTGCGCTACCCGCGTCGAAACGCGCCAACGCCTGCGCCGCCTTAAATATAAGGCGGTGGAAAGGCGTTGTGGTTTGCGTTACTTGTCGGCAAAGGGGTCGTTCACCTCGGCAAATTGCTCCTTGAGGCGATCCGTGTCGCTGGCCGACCAATTGTCGGGCGCCGTGACGGCGATCCATGCATCAATATAGCTCTTAGGCGCAAAGCGATGCCCGTAACCGGCAGGAATGGCGGTGGCCATGGGCAGATCAAAGCCAATTTGCAGGAAGGTGATGAGCGGATACCAACGCAAATACGGCGATACGTCGGGCCCGCGTTCGCCGGCCAACCAGGCCGGTTTGCGATAAAGCAATTCAGACGAGAAGAACGTCATCGGGTCGCTGGCGTGCTGCAGGTACACGAACCGCATGGGCCCCCAGCGTCGGCCGTCGTCCAACTTGCATTCACGTCCCGAGAAGCGCAACATCGCGCCGTCGCGAAACGTGGGCATCCACATGGGAGAATCGGGGTTGCGGTGCGCCGTGGCGTTGATCCAATGCGTGCTGGGAAACGGCGGACCGCTCCATAGTCCGCCTTGAATGGGATCTTCAAACACGGTCATCAAGTCGGCGCTGGCGGCCGAGCCGAGCGCCCCGAGACTTAAACCATGCAAGTAAAGCCGGGGCCGGCTGTCCGGCGGAAGCGTTGTCCAGTGCGAGTAGATCGCGTCGAACAAAGCGGTGGCCGAGTTGCGCGAACGAACCGGATCGACGAGGATGGTGATCCAACTGGGAAGATATGAATACTGCATGCTGACAATCGCCGTATCGCCGCCGTGAAGGTATTCGACCGTATCGACGGCGCCTGGATCGAGCCAACCGGTGCCCGTGGGTGTGGCGACGATCAACAACTTGCGATCGAACCCGCCGGCCCGCACCAGTTCTTGAAGCGCCAGTTCGGCGCGCTCTTCCACGGTTTCCCGCGAGGCCAGACCAACGTACACGCGCAGCGGCCGCTTCGCCTCGCGGCCTAGAAACTCGCTGATTTGCTCCTGGGTGGGACCAGCCGCGACGAAATCCTTACCGAATCGGCCGATGTCGTCCCAATCCACCAGCGATTCGGGGCTGCCGGAGGCCGTGGGGTCGGTCGGCTGTTCAACACCGTCGTCAATGATTTGGTCCAAACGCACAAAGAGCGCATCGGCCGCCGTCACCGCCGCGCGCGCGATGATATGGTTCACGATCAGGAAAAACGCCAAGATGACCAGCAAGGTGCTGACGACATACGAAACCCGCCGCGGCACAAACCGCACGACTTGACGATGGACGTAGCTCCAACATCGGATCACCCCGCGCCCGAGAAGCACGAGCAACAACCCCGTAACAACCGCAATCGCCGCCACGCGCAGCGGATACGCAGTAACGACCGGATCCATTTCCATCAACTCGCGAATCGAGTTCTGCCAGATCGTTGCTTGCCACAGAAACAGCCCGGCGATGATCGCCACGCAAACCGCAGTGATGTATTTGCTGACCCGCTGGATTGGGGAGCGGAATTCGGGAATCTCCAGGTAGAACCACAGCCAAACCAGGAACACGCCCACACCGTACCCCACGGCCAGGGCTAAACCCGATAACACCCCCTGCACGCCAAAGTGGCGCGGTAACAACGAAGGCGTAAGCGAGGCGGCGAAGAACAACGTCCCCACGGCCAGTCCCACAAAGGAGAAGGTTCGCCAAGAGGGTGTTGCCTGCGTCGGCGCGGTCATGCGATTGGACCTTTTGCTCGGTAGCTGGGTTGGAAAGTTCGCGTCATTTTCCCGAGGGGCGTAATTTGCTGCAATGGGTGCGCGCGGGAACGTGGCGCCAGCTTCTCGGCGTCGCAAGGGATGTAACGGTCTGTCATAATAGGGCGTCTGGCTGCGTCCTTCCCCATGGCAAGCGTCGTTCCTGTGCTGCTTGACTTTGCCCTCCAATTCACCTTGTGAAACATCGTGAGTGACCAAGCAAGTCCTCGTGCGAAAGCCCGTCGGCGACGCACTCCCCTTGGCGTCTTCTGGCTTGCCTACGCCGTGTTGGCCTGGTGCGTTGGTTGCCAGCGTGAAGCGCCCCCCGCGCCTCCCCAGGTTTCGCAGGCGGAGCACGATTCTCCGGCGGCGACCGACTGGATGCGTCGCACCTTGCAAGAATACCAGTTGACCTCCCGCGCGAACGATCCGTTTTACGGAGAGGCCGGTCTTCAGCGGGTCCAGTACTTGCTTGAGCAAGTCGAAGGAGGCCAATCGCCGCGGAAGGAAATCGAACTCCTCCAGGATCTGGCGGAGTACGAGCTGCGCCTGGGTAAAGTGGGCAAAGCGCTGGAGCATTACGACCGCATGCAGTCGTTAGTCGACGAATTGGGCGAGCGCATGCCGCCGAAAGAGCGAGTCGGTGCGCTTGTCAAACATGCGATTGGTTGTCTTCGCCTGGCGGAAACGGAAAACTGTGTGCATTGCCGCAACGGGGAAAGTTGTCTGCTACCCATTACCGCGGGAGGCGTTCACGAGCGCCAGGAAGGCGCCAGCAAAGCGGCGGAACTGCTAACGGCGGCCTTAGAGATTGACGGAGAAAACCTGACGGCCCGCTGGTTGTTGAACATCGCCCACATGACGCTGGGAAAATATCCCGAGCATACGCCCGAAGCGTGGCGCGTGCCGCCGGAGAAGTTCGAAAACGCGGTTGACTTCCCCCGCTTCCGGAACGTAGCGAAAGAGAAAGGCCTGGACATGCTTTCGACCGCCGGCGGAGTTGTGGCGGATGACCTGAACAACGATGGATGGATCGATCTGCTCGTTTCCGACTGGAGCCCGTCGGAGTATCCTCGGTTGTTTCTGAATGATGGCCAAGGCGGCTTTGTGGATCGCACGGAAGGCTCGGGGCTGGAAGGACTCTTCGGCGGTCTGAACATGGTTCAGGCCGATTATGACAACGACGGCGACATCGACGTGTTCGTGCTGCGCGGCGCCTGGAAAGGCGCGCAGGGGCTGGTGCCGAACTCACTGCTGCAAAACGACGGTTCGGGCAAATTCACCGATGTGACGGTCGACGCCGGCCTGGCGATCGACAACTATCCCACACAAACCGCCGCCTGGGCCGACTACGACCTCGACGGCGACTTGGATCTTTACGTGGGAAATGAAAGTTACCCCTGCCAGTTATTCATGAACCGAGGCGCGGGCCGATTTACCGAGGTGGCCGTGCGGGCCGGCGTGGTCAACAATCACTACACCAAGGCGGTGGTGTGGGGCGACTTCGACGGCGACCGCTACCCCGATCTTTACGTTTCCAACTACGATGCGCCGAACCGTTTATATCGCAATAACCGCGCCGGCGGTTTTGAAGACGTGGCGCCCGCGCTCGGCGTGACCGGCCCCCTCAAAAGCTTTCCCGCCTGGTTCTGGGACTTTAATAACGATGGCGCGCTGGACCTGTTCGTGGCGAGTTACCCGATGGCGCTGGAGCAGGTCGCCGCACAGTTCTTTGGACTTCCGACAACAGCCGAACATGATCATATGTACCAAGCCGACGGCCAGGGCGGTTTCACAGAAGTGGCGCAAAAATTGGGTGTGACGCGCATGACCGATCCCATGGGCTGCAACTTTGGCGACCTGGACCACGACGGCTTTCTCGATTTCTACTTAGGCACGGGCACGCCCGCGTTTTCTTACCTTGCCCCCAATGTGATGTACTGGAACCGTCAGGGAACGTCCTTCGCCGATGTCACCTATCGCGGCGGTTTCGGCCATTTGCAGAAGGGACACGCCGTGGCCTTTGCCGACTTCGACCACGACGGCGACCAGGATATTTTCCAGGAAGTGGGCGGGGCGTACCCCGGAGACGCCTTCCCCAACGTACTGTATGAAAACCCCGGGAACGACAACCACGAGATCACGATCAAGCTGGTCGGCAAAGAATCGAACCGCAGCGCGATTGGGACCCGAATTTGCGTCACGGTGACCGAAGCGGGAACAACCCGAAAGATTTATCGCTGGGTCAACAGCGGCGGGAGTTTTGGCAGCAACCCCCTGCGGCAACAAATTGGCATTGGCGCCGCCGAGAAGATCGATTCGCTCGAAATCTATTGGCCCAAGACCGACCAAACGCAAGTTTTTCAGAACCTGCCGGTCGATCAAGCGGTGGAAATCACCGAGGGTGAGGAAGCATGGCGCCCGCTGGCGATCAAGCCAAGCGCGGCGGCAGGCTTGGCGACTCCCTCGTCGTGAGCGACCGCCCACGCCGCGCCATGCGTTTATTCGCCCGAACTTTCGCCGCGCGGCTGCTCGATCGTCAAGGCCTGATCGACGGTAACATCTTTCAAGTGCTGGACAGCGCCGCCGGGCCAGATCACCTCGACCTCGTAGGGTCCGGGATCTTCACCCAAACCGAAGATGAGCGCCGGCTGGTGGCTAACTGCGTAACTGGTTCCGCCTGCTAAGTCTTGCACCTGAACGAGCCGAGGATCCTTCGAACCTTGCGGCCGGACGATCACGCGGCATCCGATGCCGCGACGGTTCGAGGCGCGCCCCCGGAACGCGAACTTCAGCCAATGGCCGCGCTCCGAGTCGTTGCGGAGGAGCGCCAGCGGGTCGTTTTGATGGATCACCGCCAAGTCAGGATCGCCGTCGTCATCGTAGTCGCACCAGGCGACGCCACGACCAACATACTTTCCTTCGAAGAAGGGCCCAGGCGACCCGCCTAGGTCGCGCCACGTCGCGCCATCGAGCGCCAAGAGTTGCGGGCGCATCTTGTGGAGCGGGTTGCCGGGATAATTTTCGATATGCCCATTCGCGACGAAGATTTCCTCTTGTCCGTCTTGGTTGAAGTCGAGCAAGGCGGTTCCAAAGCCCAAATAGGGCATCGTGGGGGCGTGCAGGCCGGCCAGGGCGGTAATATCTTGAAAACCTTGGTCGCCCAGGTTCTGGTACAGCGTGTTCGACTCGTTGTGGAAGTGCGTGGAATAAAGATCGAGGTAGCCGTTGTTGTCGATGTCGGCCACGCCCAACCCCATGCTGGCTTGGAATGAACCATTACGGTCGGCGGCGCATCCCAGAAGCGTGGCGCTTTCCCGGAACTGCCCTTTCCCCTGATTCAAAAAGAGGAAGTTAGCCGTGGTGTCGTTCGCCACGTAGATGTCGGGCAGTTGGTCGTTGTTGAAATCGGCCACCGCCACGCCGAGCCCTTTATTGCCGGGACCGAACAAACCGCGCGCTTGGGCCTCGGCTGTGAACGTCCCGTCGCCTTGGTTCATGTAGCATTCATCGGGCCAGGGATCGAGATCTTTCGGATGGCAAATACGGTGCTCGCCGTCTTTGGTGCGGCAGTCGAGCGGATTTTTCGGATCGTAGATCAAATAGTTGCAAACATACAAATCGAGATCGCCATCCAGGTCGATGTCGGCCCACGCCGCCGAACTGCTCCAGCGCGGGTCATTGACCCTGGCGTGCGACGCGATTTCCTCGAAGGTGCCGTCGCCCAGGTTTCGCCACAGCGTATTGGCTGCCACATTCGTCACGTACACGTCGTCAAAGCCGTCGTCGTCGAAGTCGCCTACCGCTACTCCAATGCTGTAGCCGAACTCGGCCACGCGGCTCGGCCCGGTGACCTCTTGAAACTTCCCGGCGCCTCGGCCGCGGAAGATCGCATCGTTGGGCTGGTCGGGCGTGACATCTTTCGTGGAGTCGCCCCCTTGATTGAGGTAGATATCCCACAGGCCGTCGCGGTCGTAGTCGAGCCAGCCGGCGCCACCGCCGAGCGTCTCGACCATGATCGACTTGCCCTGCTCGCCGTTGACATACACGTGAGTGAGCCCGCTGGATTTCGCTACGTCGGTAAGGCGCAACGAGGAAAGCGAGGGCGAGGATTGCGGAGAAACCTCGGCTTGGCGTGGCGGCGCTTCCTGCTCGTCAACAAACACGAAGGGAGAAGGCTCGCGGACCGTGGGCTCGGGGGTTTCTCCGCCGCCACAGGAAAGCCCCGAGATTGCCCCCACAAGCAGCAGCGCGGCGCCCCAGCAGACTCGGGCGCGAATCGAACGAAGCGTAGCCATAGCAACAACAAAAAAAGAAGGGAAATGGTTGACAAGCAGCCATTTCCCTTTCGAGGTTTAGTCTGTGATCTTGAGGATCGCCGGTGCGATCCTCAAGCGTGCAGCCATGAACAAGGTTACGGCAACTGAACCGCCCGTTGATCGTTACGTACGCCAATGCCGTAGCGTACGATGTTATCGACGGTTTGCGGAACAAAGTGGGTGCTGCCGTCCACGTAAACGCACTGGGCGCCGCCGGGGTGCAAGCTGCTCCAACCGTGGCAACGGCGGTCGCCGGCGCCTTGCAGCCAAGCCTTGTTCTTGTTGTTGATCGGGTTACGAACGCTGTTGATGGCTCCTAAGGGGCTCATCCACGCGGCGTCATCGCAGAACCCGCGATCGTGCGGCACGTTGGCGGTGTTGCCGCCGCGCCAGTGCATGTCTTCGAACACCATGATCGTGTTCGAGGTGCCGTCGACCACTTCGGCCAAACGCACCGAGCCGTGATAACGGAACACACCGTTGATGAGGGGTTGCTCATTCAACGCTTCACCGTTGACCCATGGCGTGCCGGGGTTGGCGCCCTTGACAAACATGTTGGGGAAGTCGGGCGGGCCGGGGAAATCGGGCACGGCGCCGCAGTCTTTCCAGCCGCCCCAAATGTGGCCATGTTACCCACGTAGTCAGTACCGCCTGCGGTGGTGTTGGTGCTGCGGTAACCGCCTTTTTGGTTCGTGCGGATTCGTTCTTGATCGTTCGACGGGCAAATCAGCGTTTCGATAACCGCTTCACGAATCCGCTGAGGTTGGGAGGTCATCGTGTGCTGGTTATTGATCACGATTTGATCTTTGAGCGTGCCTTGCTCCATGAAGGGGAGAGCCGCCACGATCCACGACAACGTGTTCCAGTTGTTCGCCGGGCTACCGGGAACCACGCCGTTGCCAAGGTCGTTATTCCAAGGCAAGGTCTTGTACGTGTCTTCGTAGTTCAAGCACGCCAAGCCCAATTGCTTGAGGTTGTTCGAGCATTGAGAGCGCCGAGCCGCCTCACGAGCCGCTTGCACCGCAGGCAGAAGGAGTGCAACCAACACTCCGATAATGGCAATCACGACCAGTAGCTCCACCAACGTGAAGCCGAATCGCGGCCCACTTCTTTGAGAACCCTTGAAACTCATAGGCGCCTCTTACCAGAAAAGATGAAAAAAGAACAATGGCTGAACGAAAGCCTAAATCTCGATGTTAATCGTGTTGGGCCCGGCGGTAACTTCAACCTCTTTAGGCGTGGTGGAGGAATTCTTGTACTCCACGGGAACCCGGCCACCTTGAATCTTAGTGGGGTCGCCGCCGCCAGATTGCATATACGAGGTATCGCTGGGGTCCGAAAGCGTGACCTTGTACTTGCCGGGTTGCGCGCCTTCTTTTCCCTCAACGCCCGTATACAGGGTGTAGATCCCGTCGGCGCCCACGTTGCCGCCAGCCGCGTCCTTGCCTGTTTCCACTGGGTTGAACGTGATGCTCAGGCCGTCAGCGGGTTTGCCGTCAATCGTCACCTTGCCCGTAACGGGGTACGTTTCCGGCCCTGCGGGGCCGCCGCAGCCCGCCAAGGAAGCCAGCGCAATCGAGAAAGCAACAATTCCAAAAAACCGGATCATGCAATAAGACCTTTGGGACCTTCGAGGTTGAGCAGATCGCCCAGAAAGAATGTTTTGACAAAAAAGCCTACAAGTTGGCCGGAAGCAACACTTATGCAAAAAGAATTTTTGATGAATGTGGGAAAAGTTATGGCGATGGATTGAACCCAGGACGAAGGAAAGTGTTTTGCAAGAATTCTTGCTGCTAGTTTTCGCCTGCGTTATCCAGAATTGCGCATTCGCGCTTCCAGCCGCGCCGCAACGTCGGGTTCGCCGCATGTTTTGGCGTAACGGCTCATATCCTGCAACAGTTGGGGGGAGAGCGAACTGGTGTCGGGCGCCTGCAAAGCGTTCCGCATGATTTCTTTGCCCAACAGCGCCGCCGACTGATACTGCTCGACCTTGTCAAAATCTTGTTTCAGTCGGTACACCGCCGCCAGGTCGTGCTGGGTTTGCCAGTCAAACGGATAGAGCGACAGGGCGTGCAAGTACGCTTTTTCCGCTTCCTCTTGTTCGTTGCGCACTTCGTGCATCCAGCCTTTGAAGCGCCAGAACCGGCTATCGGCGGCCGACGAAGCCGGAGCCTGGGCCAAGAGTTTCGCCACACGTTCGCGATTGCCGCGGAAACACGCCAGGTTGAGGTGATACGCCAACAACTCTTCGTTCTTGGGAAACCGCTCCAACAGGTCGGTCATGATCTGCTCGTACTTGGAAAGTCCGCCCGTGGAGGCGTTCTCGCTCTCGCTTTCTGCGTCCAGCGCCTGCGAATGAAGCAAATGCCACGAGCGCGCCACGAGAAACGGTTCATAGTCTGGAGCCGATTGCAGCCAGCGCTGGTTCAATTCATAACCGTTGGCGAAGGTAATCCAGTCGGCGCCCATCAGGTACATGTACGTTTCCGGTACGTCGCAACCGGCGGCAATGGCGCGGCGCGCCTCGGCCAGCATCGGCCCGCGTTGCCGAGACATCGCATAATAAAAAATCAGCCGGCGATGCGCCTCGCTCAAGTCGGGCTGAAGCCGCAGGATGCGTTTACAGGTTTCCGCAGCGGCAATGGGCTGGTTAAGCGCTCCGAATTGCAGATGACTGAGTTCCAACAACCCGGCGGGAGTGCGCGGGTCTCCGTCGGGAAGGTAATACAAGTAGGACGCGGTCCGGATTGCGTCGCCCAGTTGGTTCGCCGATTCGGCGGCGTAAATCCACGGGAGGGCCTGATCGGGTCGCCACTGCGCCCATTCCGTAGCATTCTTTTCGAGTTCGGCCCACTGTTGTTGTTCGTAAGCGGTTTTACAGGCCGCCTCCAATTGGGCGGCGCGACGCAACCCGTAGCCCAGGTACGCCACCGAGACGACACAAGCCAGTCCGGCCAATATCAGCAGATATTTGATGACGCGACGGCCGCGCGTGGTTGCTTTTTGAATCATTGCTCGACGATTTCCAGAACCTGGTTCGCAGGCAGCGGACCTTCCAGCACCTGCGTTTTCCCCGAGGGCCAGACGACTTCGATCCGGTCGGCGGACTCCGCGTCGCCCAATCCAAAGTAGAGCGGCATGCGGCTTTGGGAAAGGTATCCTGACTTTCCGTCGTTCGCCTTTTTGAATGCGCCCTGGGAGGTCGTCACCGTGACGACGGCTCCCAGTCCATCGCGGTTCGACTCGCTTCCTTGCAGCCGCACAGCCAGGTAGTGGAGCGGATGGCGCCGCTCCGCCAGGTTGCTCAACAGGACTTGCGGCTCGGAATTGAAATCGTTGGTGACGATGTCCAAGTCGCCGTCGTCGTCCAAGTCGAACGCCACCGACGAGCGCGAGCCGAGCGCCGACCACACCGTAATACGGCCTGTGCGCCCTCGGCAGATGGGGTTGTCGCGGTCGAGTCCGTCGCAATCGAGTTCGAACCAGGGCTTGATGCGTTGGCTTTCCGGTCTCGGTTCGACGCCCAGCGCGAACTCGCTGTCGATAAACCGCTGGCCGGCGTCGTTCAACAAGAGGGAATTCGCCGCATACCGATAGGGAAAGCACATGCTCGCCGTGATGAACAAGTCGTCAAACCCGTCGGCGTTCCAATCTGCGGCGGTCACGCCCCAGGGCCAGTAATTCTCCACGCCGGTCTGCTCGGAAACGTCCTCGAATTGCGGGCTCGCTTGTTCAGCAACTGCGGAGGCCGGTTCCGCCGCGGAGGCTGGCTTTCGTCGCAACAACGCATTGCCAAAAATGCTGTTTTTCGGATCGACTTTCAGAAAAGAGGGAGGCCACTTCATGTCGGACTTCTGCTTCTCGAGATCGGGTCCGACATCGTTGCTCATATCGGAGTGCATATCGGTAATGAACAGCTCGAAATGACCGTCGTTGTCATAGTCGAGCGATTTCACTCCCATCGACCCCCACGGCGTGCGTGGAAAAACTTCGCGACTGCGTCGCTCGAACCGCTGGCCCTCGACATTCTCGTAGTACTGATCGTCGCCTTGCATGTTGAGCACGTACAAGTCGGGCCAGCCGTCTTCGTTTGCGTCCAGCGGGGTCGCATCGCCCGACCAGCTCAAGTCCTCAAGCCCAACTTCTGACGACACGTCGATGAACTTGCCCGCTCCTTCGTTACGGTACAAGATGCTGCGTTCGGCATGGTCGGGCTTCAAATGCCCGGCGAAGGCGTCGGGCGTACCCACATAGTACTTGAACTCACCCTCTTTCAACGAACTCGGCCCGTCGATGCGCAGTTGCGCCAGCTCCTCGGTGGTGTACTTGCCTACATTCGTCAGGAATAAATCGACCAGGCCGTCGCGGTTGTAGTCAAAGAACACGCCCGCGGAGGAATGCCCCACGTAATCTAAACCAGCTTCAGGAGCAATGTCGCGGAAGACTCCCTGTCCGTCGTTCTGGAACATCAGGTTGCCGCCGCGCACGGTGGTCACGAACAAGTCGGCGTCGCCGTCATTGTCGATGTCGGCGAAGGAGGCGGTCACGCCAACCCGGTCGGCCACCGCCACGCCTGCTTTGTCTGTAATGTCTTCGAACTTCCCCTGCCCCCGGTTGCGAAACAGCTTGCTGCCGCCGGCTTGGGCGACGAAGTAGATGTCGAGCCGGCCGTCGCCGTCCACATCCGCCACCGCCACGCCGTTGCCATGATCGTAATGATTCACTTGGAGCCGCCAGCGCTGTTCATCAACAATTTGCGGGTGAAACTCAATGCCGGTCTCAGCCAGGGCGTTGCGAAACTGAAAATCGTGAAACACCTCGAGCGATTGCACCGCCTGCGTTTGAGCTTGCTTGCGCTCTTCCAGCCAGGGGTTGTGTAGAATCTCTGGAGGTTGCGCCAGGTGCGTCATCGGCGCTTCGGTTGTGGTCGCCACGCCTTCCGGAGGCGCCATCTCGGGCAAGACGAAATTGAGCGCCTGCTGCAGCTTGGCCATCCCCTCTGCCTTGAGCACGTCAAAGTAACCGCGGATGCGGCCTTGCCGATCGACGAGCACGAACTTCGAGTCGTGCATGATGGGCATGTCGGAATTGCGTGCGTCGTCGGACACCGGCAGGCGAAAGCCTTCTTTGCTCAGGCGCCAAATCGACTCGCGCTCGCCGGTCAGGAACTTCCATTGCGATGTATCGGCGTCGACCGTCGCGGCGTACGCCTTGAGGACCGTGGGCCGGTCAAACTCGGGATCCACACTAATGCTCAACAGCCGAATGCCGGGCCAACTGGGATCCTTCGCCAGTGTTTCCTGCACGGCTCGCATTTGCTGGGTTTGCATGGGACACGTGGCGCGGCAGCGCGTGAAAATAAAGTTGGCGATCCAAACCTTACCGTGCAGGTCGGAAGACTCAAACTCACGCCCCTCTTGGTCGGTCAGCGAGAACTGAGGCGCTTCACCCAACACCGGCGCCAAGGGAGAGTCATCGGCCGTGCGTGCGTCGACGGCGTTGGCGCCGTTCGCTGCTTCATTCGTGGCGAAATCAGAGAAGGGGCGATCGCCCAAACCTGGATGGGGACCAAGCGCGTCGGTCGGTGAAAACTCGCGTTGAAAAAATCGGACGGCCAAAAACGAAACGCTCAGGAGCGCCACGGCGCCAATCAGCAGGAGCCAGACCGAAGTTTCACGTTTCACGTCACAATTCCTTTGCCGGAGGATCGCACGCAAGGGCGAACCCTCCGTGTCATGCATGATAACTCGTTATTGAACGATGATTCGCCCCATTCGCCCATCGTGTTCGAAGCGGAAGTTGCACAACGTATCGGCCCGCAGATCATGCGTGAGGGGACGGTCGGCCACACAAGCCGCGTGGTGAACGAGCCCCGGTGCGGCGATTTGTTGCACGCCCAGTTCCGGAACGGAAAACAGGTAAATGTAGTCGTCGCTCCGGAAGTGAAACTCGACGGTTGCGCCCACCGGCAAATGCAATTCCTGAGACGCGACGCGGTTGTTCATCGCCCCAGAGTGGACAGCGTTTGACTTGGCCGATCCTTGCAACGTCGACGCCGCAGCGGAGTCAATCTCGCGGAACCACCAGCGAAAGTCGCGGGCGGTTGCTTCGATCACGTAGTGTCGCGGCGCGCCGCCGTCGTCGCGAGGAACCGCGTCTTCGCGCATCGCGGCGGAGGGGGCCTGGCGAGCCGCGGACGAGCCGGAAACCGGCAGCAGCCAGGCGCCCAGGAGTGGCGACGCCGCCAACACGGTCAACGCTGATAACAACAAACGCCGCAGCAAGTTACGTCGCCAAGGAGCGGCGTGCTCCTTCCCAGAGCCGCAGGTCGAGTTCGTATCGCAAGTCGTTTCCACAATTCGCTCTGTTACGTTTTTCGCCCCAGAAAGGTTCTCGCCCTCCTGGCTCGGGTGGAAGGCGCGGGGCCAGTTTCAGGCCTAATCCCGGCGGAGGATTTCGCCCAGTCGCCCGAGTTCGTTCACGGCGGCGAGGTTCCGGGCTAACCGCAATTACCGCCGGAATGCCTGGTGCAGTTTCAACAAAGGGCTTGTGCAAGGGCGAGCGGCCGATAGATGCGTTGCATAAACCATGTTTGACACAAACCATGCTTGAAACGGCCTTCGACGGCGCCCGATCCGCGGTCTTGACGCAGTTTTAGCCGCGCCAAATCCCAGGTATAATGAGGTCACACCATGGAGACTGCGCGCGGTTGGCGCCGCTATCGCCATCTTATTGAGGCACTGTCTCGAACGCAAACAGGGGCGTGAGCGGAGCACATGACTGGGACCGTTCGAACCGCGGCGCTTGTCTTGTTCGCAGTCTGCGTCGTCGCCGCAGGCGCCGCGTTGCTAACGACGCGCCCGTGGCAAACCGATCGCTCTGCGCCGCCCCGATCGCACAGCCAGTACGCTTCGTCATCATCGCGAAGCGCCTCGCCTCCCCCGGGAATGTTGCGTGCGGCCGACGTGGCGCCGCGCGAGGTGGGATACGTCGGCAGCCAGGCGTGTGCGACCTGCCACGAAGCGATCTTCGAACAATACGCGGCGACTCCGATGGGACAGTCGCTCGCCGCGATCGATCAGGCCGCGCCGGTAGGCGACGAACCCGAGGCGACAATCACTCCGCCCGGCAACCGCATTTACAAGGTCTCTCGTGATGCGAGCGGCGTGGTGCATACGGAAATCAGTCTCGATCAAAATGGCGATCCGCTGTTCGAGTCTGCCGAACACGTGCAGTATGCCCTTGGATCGGGCAAGCGCGGCCGGTCCTATTTGATCAGCCGAGGCGGGCGGTTGTTCCAATCACCCATCGGTTGGTATTCGCAGTCAGAACGCTGGGACCTGTCGCCAGGGTACGCGCCGCACAACCACCCGCGGTTTTCTCGTCGCATTGGCGATGGCTGCCTGTATTGCCACGCGGGACAGATGCAGCACCACGTAACCGTCGAGGGCTTCCCCGACAAACACGCCGCGCGGGACCATTACCAGGAGCCCATTTTCGCCGAGGCGGCGATTGGTTGCGAGCGATGTCACGGTCCCGGAGAACGCCATGTGCAATTCCACTCGGACGGCGCAACCACGGCTTTAGCCGATCCCATTGTGAACCCCGCGCGGTTGGAGCCGGCGAAGCGGGAAAGCGTGTGTAATCAATGTCACCTGCTCGGGCAGTCGGTCATTCCGCGGTGCGGCCGCGGCTTCTTCGACTTCCGGCCGGGCGACGCACTGGAAGATGTCTTCGTGGTGCTGTCCGAGCCGACCGAATCGACGAATAGCCGCACTGCGATGCGGGCGGTGAGCCAGGTCGATCAGATGCGGGTAAGCCGTTGTTATCAAGGCTCGCAGGGCGCCCTGGGATGTATCTCGTGCCATGATCCCCATGCGACGCCGGCCCCCGAGCAACGGATCGAGTTCTTTCGCCAGCGCTGCAATGAATGTCATGCGTCCGAAGGTTGCAGCGAGGACCTGGCGACCCGCGAACAGGCGCCGGCGAATAACTCGTGCATTCATTGCCATATGCCGCAAGGCGCCACCAAAGACGTGCCGCACACGGCGATGACCGATCACCGGATTCTGCGGCACGGTCTGCAAGACGCGCCAGACGCCAAGGACCAAGAGCCGGGCCCGATGAAACAACTCGCGGAATGGATTGTGTTTGACAACGCCGACCAAAGATTACCGAAAGCAGAAGTTGACCGGGCGAAAGGCATCGCGTTGATGACCTTGGCGTGGGATCGGAAAGACCCACACCTGGCGGCGCAAGCGCAGGCGCATCTTTTCCAGGCGCTGGGGCCGCTCGATTTCGAAGACCACGACTATTTGAAATGGGTGGACGATGCGCCCCTTTTGCAAGAGTTGGGGGTGGGCTATATGCTGCTTGGTAATTCCGACGCCACCGAAAGTTGCTGGAAGCGGTTACTCGAAATTAACCCCTACGATGAAACCGCGCTCACGGGGCTTGCCAAAGCCGCAGAAAGCCGATCTGACCGGCAAACGTTCCGGGCGATGATCGAGCAGCTGAACGCCGCCCACCCGGATTCCGAAGAAGTCGTCGCCTTGCGCGTGAAATTGAAGTACTACTCGGGCGACCGGGCCGGCGCCGCCGAAGAAGCGGAACATGCCTTGAAGCTGAACCCTACGCTCGTCGAGTTACGGCAATGGCTGGTGGACCTGTACCAGCATCTTGGCGAGGAGGCAAAAGCGACGGAGCACCGGAAACTGCTGGAGCGCATGCCCGCCGCGAAACCTGACCCCGACCGACTTGACGCCGACGGGCTTGACGCCATCCGTTAACGTGGGGGCGTCTCGATCGCACCACCCTGTCGCAACTGTCCATTTCACATCGAGCCCTTGCGCCGTGGAAAAGCCAACGTCCTTTGGTCGCCGCTTGTTGTTGCTCGCCTTGTTCGCCCCCTTGGCGGTCTTGCTCGGCGGTGGGTTGTGGTTCACCCTAATTCGAACCAAGCCCGAACCCGCGCGTACGATGCAAAGCGCCGGCGAACGGGCCGGCGCCGCGTCGACGGCGTCAAATGCTGCCGTTGATTTAACTACGCTGGCACGCCGTCGAGAACGGCAACAAAACCCGCGATTCTTCGACTATGGCGGAATCGTGTTCTGGTGGGATCGGTTCCCCCAGGCGCTGCGGCAAGTCGCGCTCGACACGGGACCGCACAGCAACATGCACCGCGCCGACTACGCCGGCCCCGAGTCATGCCGAGAGTGCCATCGCGAGAATTACGAACAGTGGTCGAAGCACCCGCACCGCCACATGAACGCCCTCGCCAACCCCGACACCGTCAGGGGCGACTTCTCCGGCGAGCAAAACATTCGGTATCTCGGCGGTGAAGGTACCTTCTACCGCGAAGGAGACGCGTACCGCATGAAGCTCGTGCGCGACCGCACGAAACTGGTGTACGACGTGCGGCAAACGATTGGCTCGCGGTTCTTTCAGTATTACATCGGCCAGATGATCGACGGGCCCTTTACCGACGATCATCCCTATCGCACCACGAACCATGTACTGCCGTTCGGATACTGGCTCGACCGCCGCCAGTGGGTCCCCGTGGTGCATGTGGGCGAAGAAAAGCCGGATGGCCAGCGTGACGACCCGTTCGCTCCGCCGCTGTATCCGAGCGAAGGCGAAAATTTCACGCCCTACGCATCGAATTGCAGCATGTGCCATACCACCTTCCCGCTGGGCGACGATCTGACGCGCAAGCCGCATCAAATCGCTAAGCACACGCCCGTGCGGCTTCACTGGAACATGGCCGATTATTTTCGCACGGCGCATCCGGAGTTGTGGGGCGACGTCGAGCACGCCTCGGACCTGGAGACGAACGAAATCGACCGCTTTCCGCAAGCGTTGATGAAATACGAAGCCGAGGAGCACGCCGTCACGCTGGGCGTGAGTTGCGAAGCGTGTCACCTTGGCTGCCAGGAGCATGTCGAAAAAGCCCGCAAGCGGCCCGACTTCCATCCTCATAGCCCCCACCTGGTGGTGCAAACCGAATCAGGCCCCCTCGAAGAAGGCCGCACGCACCAGAACGTCAACTGGGCTTGTGCACGGTGCCACGTCGGCGAACGGCCGCAGTTCGCGGCGGGCATGTCGACGTGGAACTCGGTGGAGTATTCCGACGCGATGCTTGGAAGCTGTTATTCGCAACTCAAGTGCATTGATTGTCATGCGCCCCATCAGGCGACTGGCCCGCAGTGGCCGCGTTCGCCCCAACAAGACGACGCCAGTTGCATTCGCTGCCACTCGAAGTATCAGGCGGCCGAGGAAGTCGTGAAACATACGCATCATTCGGCCGAGAGCAGCGGTTCGCGCTGCATGAACTGCCACATGCCGCACCTCAATGAAGGTCTGCAAGACGTGGTGCGCACCCATACGATTTTCTCGCCCACGAACGCGGCGATGATCGAAGCGAATCATCCCAACGCGTGCAATCTTTGCCACACCGATCAGCCGATTGATTGGACACTATCGAACCTCAAGGAATGGTACGGCGCAGTGTTCTCGGAAGACGCCATCGCGAAGGCTTACCCCCATCGCCAGGAGCCGGCGGCGGCGGGCTGGATGCGCAGCGACTACGAACCCGTGCGCCTCATCGGAGCGGACGCCGCCTGCCGAGCTAACGACCGCGCCTTACTTCCGGACTTGTTGAACGTGTTGGACGATCCGTTTCTTTTGAACCGTCAGTTCACGGCGCGCCGCCTGGAGGCGATGCTGGGGATTCGCTTGGAGGACGAGGGCTACCGGTTCTACATGTCGCGCGAGGAGCGCGCTGAGCCGCTGCGGCGGCTGCGCGAGAAGTTGCTTCCCGCCGCAACGCCCGCCGCGGAACCCTCCGCGGCCGCCCAAGAGTAACCGGCGCCGCGTCAGTTGTGCGACGGGGCCTTCGTCGTCGCTTGCCCGGCGGGCGCGACACGTTCGACGCGCCGATAACCGACCCCGTCGTATTCCGGCGCGCGCGGCTGGTAAAACTCATCGAACTGCGGGTCCGGCGCTTGCAGCGTGTTCAGCTTTGGGTCAAGCGTTCCGCGCAGGTCGTCAATGTCCCCATGGAGCCAGCAATTGCGCACGTTCGAGCCATCAAGAATGTCCAGCTCATAGGGGCCTTTGGGCCGAGAACCGTCGCTGGCGGTGTTCTTCCAGAAGATGCAATCGGCGTAGGTGTTGCCTTGGCCCTGATCGTCGGCGCCGTTCCAGTTTGCGGTAAACGTGCAGCGCCGCACTTGGACCTTTGAGCCAGGAAAGACCGTGAGCGCGCCCGCTCCGTGTTCGGGGTTGTGCTCCAATCCCCATTGCTTGGCGATGGCGTCCATGCCGGTGTTCGAGATGTTGCCCACAAACAGACAGTTTTCAAGGACCACCGAACCGCCGCTCAAGATATCGACGGCAGATCCCGTGCCAGGACACCGGTTGTTGCGAAAGATACAGTCTTGAATCACCAGCGCGCCGTCCTGGTGGCCGCGCTGTTCGACATTGATTCCGCCGCCGCACATTTGCGCGGCGTTGTCGATAACTTCGAGCCCGACGAGCCGCGGAAACGACTTACCGAACACTTTGATCGCGCCGCCGTCGACATAAATGAAGGGCCCTTTCTCCAGCCCCGGTGAACCCAGGGCCGGGTCGATCGGCTCGATCGGATCTTCAAATGTGGCGAACCCCCGAGAGCCCGTCAACTTGAATCCTTGCATCAAGGTGCGGTTCGACACGCCATGCCCGAAGTACACGGTATGGCTGACGACATCGGGGTACGCGTGGCTGGCCGGGTCGGCCACGGCGGGATTCGCCGCATGGAGCGTCACCTCGCCGTCGGCCAGCAGCGAAATCCCATCATGCCGCGCGTTGAAAAAGATCAGCGCTTGCCCCGGCTGCGCGGGGCGATACGTTCCTGCATGCACGATCACCGTTTTGCGCGCGGCGTCCTGGGCGGCCGCTTCGAGGGCTTGTTGAATATCCCCCCCGGGATACACGTGGTAGCAATCATCGGCTTCAAGGCGAAACGCGGTCGGCGCATCCTTTGCCGCTGGGGCTTGAACCGCCGACTTCGGCAAACAACCACTCGTCCAAAGTGCGCAAACGGCCACAAGCCAACCGCCCCGATACGGCAAACCCTGAATCACGATACGTTCCCAACCAGGCTTTCCACGAAACATGCGAACGCTACTAACACGGCTTTGCCCAAAAATGTCGAACGCGCCGCAAGAGGTAGGGGGGATTTGCCCGTCAAACACATGCGGTTGTGGTGGGCACAGCCCACGACATTTTTAGGCAAAGGCCTATCAGGATCATAGCCTGCCAAGACCCGCGTTGCCCAGCAGCAACCCCAGCGGGTGATGTTTTGCTGCGCGCAAGATTGGCGCCTCGGAGCCGGAAACAATAGTCATCGCAAATGCACGGCAATACGCTTCTATTGGTCGAAACCGATGCAATCGTAAGTGGTTGAATCTAACAATTCATCTACACATGAACTAACAAATCCCGCGTTTGCGGCGGCGCAGGAAAACCAGCCAAATTCCCTTGTTTTTCAACATTTCCTGGCATGGGCGCACGGTCCGAGCACGTGCCACTTGGCGCGTGCCACACGTGGAAAACATTCGTAACGGGCGAGCCCTTACGCCAGTTGCCCTTCTCGTATAATCTTTAGCGATTCATCTGCAAGAAGGAGTGCCCCATTCGTGTCGTTTCCTGCGCGTCGACCTGGGCTCCGCAGCGGCGCAAGCTGCGTGACGATGTTGCTGGCTTCCCTCGTCGCCGGTTGCTCCCGCGAGGAGACGAGTTCGTCGCAAGGGGTGCGACCCGTCAAGACGACGGTTGTCGCGGCGGGCAACGAATTGCATACGCGCATCTTTCCGGGAAAGGTCGAGGCGTCGCGCCGGGCCGAACTGGCGTTTCAAGTTTCCGGAGTGCTGATCAACTTGCCGGTTAAAGAAGGCCAGAAGGTCGCCAAGGGCGACGTCATCGCCGAGCTGCGCCGAGATGAATTCCAAGCCCGGTTGAAGACCTTGCAAGGCCAGCTCGATCAAGCCCAGGCCCGGCTCACCGCACTGCGTCAGGGCGAACGGGCCGAAGAGCGTTTGCGGCGCGAATCGCAAGTGCGCGCCGCCCAAGCGCGGCTGGCGAACGCCCGCGCAGAACTCGACCGCTCCCGGCGTTTGCTGCAAACGAACTCCGTTTCTCGTTCGGCCCACGACATTACCGAAACCGCCTTTCGCGTTGCCGAAGAAGACTACCGGTCGGCGGTGCAACTGGTCGAAAAAGGAACCATCGGTCGCGAGGAGGATATCGAAGCCCAAGAGGCCGAGGTGCGAGCACTTTCGGGCCGTGTCGTGGAAGCCAACATTCAACTGGAAGACAGCACGCTACGCGCTCCGTTCGATGGCGTGATCGCTCAGCGGTTTGTTGAGCAAGGGCAAAATGTTCGCGCGAACGATCCCATTGTCAACTTTCAGGACCTGGAGCAAATCGACATTGTGGTGGATGTGCCCGAAACGGTCATGGCTACCGATATCCGCTCGGCCGACATCGTGCAATTGCTGGCCGAGTTCAGCAGTGCGCGGGGAGTTCAGTATCCCGTCTATATTCGCGAAGTCGCCCAAGTGGCGGACCCCACCACGCAAACCTTTCCGGTGCGCGTCGCCATGCAGGCTCCGCAAGACATCAACGTGCTGCCGGGGATGACGGCGACTGTGACCGTCACCTATCGCCGCGCGCTCATTCTGGGAAGCCGCATTCTGGTTCCCATTGCGGCGGTCATGAGCGGCGACACCGGCGAGAAAGTGGTCTGGGTGGTCAGTCCCGACATGAGCGTAAATCAACGCACGGTGACCGCGGGCGACGTCACGGGCGGGCAAATCGAAATCGTCGACGGCCTTGAGCCAGGCGAACGGATCGCCGTGGCCGGCGTCTCGTTTCTCCGCGAGGGAATGAAAGTCAGGGACCTGGGCGACGCGCTGGGGAACGGCCAACCATGAACATCGGCGAATATTCGGTCCGCAACAACCGCGTGGTGTTTACCGCCATGCTGTTCGTGCTCCTCGGAGGCATCGTCGCCTATCAGCAACTCGGCCGACTCGAGGACCCTGAATTCACCATCAAGGAAGCGCTGATCATTACGCCTTATCCGGGCGCCAGCGCCGAAGAAGTTGCGAATGAAGTAACCAATCCCATCGAGTCGGCATGCCAGCAGCTTGGCCAGTTGTTGCGTGTCGAGTCGGAGTCAACGCGAGGCCGCTCCGTCGTTACGGCAGTCATTCAAGACCGCTACGACAAAACCAGGATTCCCCAAGTCTGGGACGAACTGCGCCGCAAGATTGCCGACGCGCAAGGCCGCTTGCCGCCCGCGGTGCGCGGCAGATCGCTGGTGGTCGATGACTTTGGCGACGTCTACGGGATTTTCCTCGCCATCACCGGAGAAGGTTACACGCAGCCCGAACTGCGCCGTTATGCGGAATTCCTCCGGCGCGAGCTGCTGTTGACGCCCGGCGTGCAAAAGGTCGATCTGTTCAGTGAACAGCAAGAGGTGGTGTTCCTGGAAATCTCGCGCCAGCGCCTGGCGCAACTGGGCATTAACGAACAACAAATCTACGCGCTGCTCCAGTCGAAGAACATTGCCGCCGATGGCGGACGCGTCCGGGTTGGCGATCAACACCTGGCGATCGACCCCGAAGGCGCTTTCCAGTCGGCCGATGAAATGCTTGACCTGGTCATAGGCTCGGACCGCTCCGGCCGGCAGTTGCTGCTGCGCGACGTAGCCACCGTCGAGCGCAGCTATGAAGACCCGCCGCGTCGCCTGCTTCGGTACGACAGCCAGCCGGCCATAGGACTGGGCATCTCGACCGTGCAGGGAGGAAACGTCGTCATTGTGGGCCAGGGCGTGCGCCGCAAGCTGGCCGCGCTCGAATCAAAACAACCGATCGGCATTGAAATTGGCGAGATTAACTTCCAGCCGGAAGCGGTCGACGCCGCCACAACGGACTTCATCTGGAATCTCATCAAGGCGGTGAGCATTGTGTTTGTGGTGTTGCTCATCACGATGGGGCGCAAAACAGGATTGATCATCGGCGTCGTTCTGTTCCTCACCATCCTCGCGACGTTCCTCGTCATGTATTTGATGGGCGGGCTGCTCATGGAGCGCATCTCGCTCGGCGCGTTGATCATCGCCCTGTGCATGCTCACCGATAACGCCATCATCGTGATCGAAGGCATCAAGGTGCGCATTGAGGCGGGGGAAGATAAACTGGCAGTCGTGCGCGATGTCGTGGCCCAAAACCAGTGGCCCCTGTTCGGCGCCACGGCGATTGGCGTGATCGCCTTTGCGGCCATCGGTCTCTCGGAAGACCGCACCGGCGAGTACTGCAATTCGTTGTTCTGGGTGATTCTGATTTCGCTCAGCCTGAGTTGGGTTTCATCCATTACGATCACGCCGTTGCTGGGCTATCTGTCGTTCAAACCCAACACCCAGGCCAACGCCGCCTCGCGCGACCCCTATGCGGGCTTCTTCTTTCAAACCTACCGTCGGCTCCTGGCGTTGGCGCTGCGGTTTCGCTGGGCGGTGGTCGTCGTCACGGCGCTGTTGTTCGTTGGGGCGTTGTACGGCTTCACCAAGATCGACCAAAGCTTTTTCCCTCCCGCTACGCGCCCGCAGTTCATGGTCGATTGCTTTCTTCCCTCGGGCACGCACATTCGTGAAACCGAAGCATTCGCCGCACAGGTCGAGGAGTTCATTCAAAGCCAGCCGGGCGTGCGTCATATTTCGTCATTCATTGGCGGCGGCGGTTTGCGGTTCTTGCTCGTTTATGCCCCGGAGCGCGAGAATCGCGCCTTCGTGCAGTTCCTGGTCGACGTTGAAGATCCGCGAGAAATCTCGGGACTCATCGCCACCATTCAACAACACCTCGATGAGAACTTCCCCAACGCAAACACCGTGGCCAAGAAGTTCCTGCTGGGACCCGGCAGCGGCGGACGTATCCAGGTGAGGTTCCGCGGTCCCGACGCCGACACGCTGCGCGACTTGGCGAGTCAAGCCATGAGCATCCTAGAGCAAGACGGCAACGCCTTGTGCATTCGCCACGACTGGCGCGAACGCGAACTCGCCATTCGCCCCGATCTGTTCGAGTTGCAAGCGCGTCGCAATGGCATTACCCGGGTCGAAGTGGCCGAGGCCCTGCAAGTCGGCCTTGAAGGGCGGGCCGTCGGATTCTACCGCGAGCCGGGCGGCGCCGGACAAGGCGTTTTCCCGCAGGAAACGCGCTTGTTGCCCATTATCGCCCGGCCCCCCTACGACGAGCGAAACAATGTTGATGTGATTCGCAGCATGCAAATTTGGAGTCCCGTGGCGAATCGCATGATCCCGCTCCGGCAAGTCGTCTCCGACGTCCGCACCGAATGGCAGAACCCCGTCATAATGCGGCGCGACCGCAACCCCACCATCACCGTTCACGCCGATCCCCGGTCAGGACTTCCCAGCCAATTGTTCGAGCGCGTGCGCCGACCCATCGAGCAAATCGAACTGCCGCCAGGCTATGCGATGGAGTGGGGCGGCGAGCATGAAGACTCGGGAAGGGCCCGCGCCGCGCTGGCCCAGCCGCTGCCTTACGTGCTGGTGCTGATGGTGTTTATCGTCGTGTGCCTGTTCAATTCGATCCGCGTGACCACGCTCATCTGGCTCGTCATGCCAATGGCCATCATCGGCGTCACCCTCGGCCTGGGGCTCACGGGCTTCCCCTTCGGCTTCATGGCCCTCTTGGGCGTGCTTGCCGTGGGAGGCGAGTTGATCAAAACGCAAATCGTCGTGCTCAGCAAAATCTTTACCGAGATCGACAAGGGCCAAACGCCCTACCAGGCGATCCTCGATGGCGGCACCAGCAAATTGCGCCCCGTGTGCATGGTCGTGCTGACCACGCTGTTGGGGTCGATCCCCTTGCTGACCGACCCGTTCTTCGGCGCCATGGCGGTGTGTATCATGTTTGGCCTCACCGGCGCCGCAATTCTCGCGTTGATTGTAACCCCCGTGCTGTACGCCATCTTCTTCAACGTGCAAGCGACCTCCGCCCCGGCGCCGCCAACGGGCAACGCCGCCGCAACACAGAACAAGAACGACGACAAATCCGACAGCTCGACAAAACCGACTTAACTTCCGTAGCGAGCAAGCGGCAAGATCACCTCACCCGTCGTTTCCTCCACCTTCCTGGAAAGAATCATTCGCACATGCTCAAAGTCGCAGTCTTCGCCGTGTTGGCGGCGGCGGTGGGCTACCTGGCAGGGCTGCTGGCGGGCGTTGTGCTGGTGCATGCGTTCTCCTCGAACTCGCACGATAAAGCCGTGGAAGCCGCCGTGACGGGCGCCTTGGTGGTCGGCCCGGCGTGCGCCGTGCTGGCGTTGCTCGTCACGCTCGGTTATTTTCTGCTTGCTCGTTCGAGCTAAATGCGCCGCAGGTCGGCGCATGTTTTCTTTGGCTCTCGCTCGCGGGAGGCGTCTAGTTTGTGAGTTCTCTCCTGGAGGAAGCTCGGCGGCTTCACACCGCAGGCGACCATGCCGCCGCACTCGAACGGTTCGTCCAAGCGTTATACGACCACGGCCTCAGCGCCGAGCAGCAAGCCGAAATGCGGCGGCTGTTTCCCCCTCCGCCGCCGTTGCTCCAGCGGCTGGAGGATTACGAAACCCGCCTGAACGATGACGACCCCAAACTTCGGCACAAGGCGGCCAAAGAGCTGTCGCGCCTTGCTCTGGGCGAGCTAAGCAACACCGCGCTGCACTTCCTGCGGCACGGCGAAACGACCAGCTTGCTCATTCGCCATCTCGACAACCCCGACCCGGTGGTGCAAGAGAACATGGTCATCGCCCTGGCTATGTGTGCGCAGCGCTACCTGCCCGACCAGCGCGCCGTCGAGCCGCTGCTGCGGCAGCTTCAAGCGAAGTCGGTCAATGCGCGGTGCTGGGCGATTCGCGGACTGGCGTGTCTCTCGGAACAAGGCGTCGAGCCGATCTTGGCCCTGATCGACGACAAAAACGAACGGGTGCGCAACATCGCTCTGGAGGAGCTTTCGACCATGCTCCAAGGGGGCGGCTCCACGCACCGCGCGCCGATCGGACCCGCAGGCCGGCGCCACATTCGCGACGCCATGCTTCGCTTCGACCGCAAACGCTCGGCCAACGACCGCGCCACTGCCGCCTGGCTCCTGGCGCAAACCGCCGAACCCGAGGACCTGCCCGCCCTCGAAGCCTGGAAGAAGAAAGACGGCAGCCAAGCGGTGAAAAAATTCCTCCAGGAAGGCATCGACCGGCTGCAAGCCGAACCGGCGGCTCCAGCGGAACTCCCTTCCCCGCCCGAACCGAAGTCAAAGCCGGCGAAGCAAGCCGCTTCGAAGAAGCAGCCCGCCTCGAAAAAGCCGATCAAGACCCACAAGCCCGCCAAGGCCAGCAAGGCGAAGAAGTCTCCGGCGGCTTCGCCCGAGCCTTCCTCCGTGGATGTTCAGGATGCGGTCTTCGCCCCCTGCCGCTTCTTCGAGAACTCCGACGGCGGTCCGCACAGTCTGATATTCACCGACTTCGACCCCTACGCCGACTTGTTCGGCGAAGCCGGCTACGACGCGGGCGGCTACGCCTGGCACGGCGTGCTTGAGGCGCTCGTCCGGTTGAACGCCCCTTTGTTGAAAAAACACCTGAGTTACGACCCCGAAGCCAGCATGCTCGTTGTAGTCAGTCCCCGCCGTGAAGCGCTGGAGCAAGCCGCCGCCCTGATTCGCGAAGCCTGCGCCAATCCGGACCTGTTACGCCAGGCCATCAAACAGGCCAACCCCCGGTTGATGGACTAACACAGCCCTACTGGCTAACGCCTGACGAACCGACACACGACGCAAACGGGTGCGATACTCTTATTATACTGAACAAATGTACAAAAGCAAGACTTCGTTTCAATTTTTTTCAAAACACCTGGGTTTTCCTGCACCATTCCCTCACGACCTCGCAACGTCTGGCGCGCAGGTTGTCAGGAAATGAGTTCCCCTCCCGGTTTGCCCGGAGCGCGGTGCATACCGCACGCGTCGACGCAAGACCAATCGACGCATTGACAATCGCCCGCTGGTCTCGGCTCGACGGATTCGACCCGCCCGCGAAGGCGCCGCACATCAAGTGGGGGGAGAAGAAAGCCAGCCCGCGGCAATGGCCACGCCCAGGACCGTCAGGGCGGCGCCTCCCACGGCGAACAGCAGCCGCACGCCGGAGCGGCCCAGCCGTTGCTCCAGCCAGTGCGGTTTACGCAGTTGGTACACGGGCTCCCAGTTGAACAGAGACGACAACAGCGCCACACCGCCCAGCACGATCGCAACGCTTCCTATGAACCAATCGGCGGCCGGTCCCGTCATGCGGAAATCCTGGTAATAAATCGGGCGGTCGGGAACATTAGGCCTCTTCCCAATTCAAGGCGCGCTCTACGGCGCGGTTCCACCCGCGGAAGCGGCGTTGGCGTTCGACGTCGTCCATTTGGGGTTTGAATTCGCGGTCCAAGGCCCAGTTCTTGGCCACATCGCTCAGGTCTTGCCAATATCCCACAGCCAGCCCCGCCAGGTAGGCGGCGCCCAGGGCGGTGGTTTCCGACACCACGGGCCGGCGCACCGTGGTGTTGAGCAAGTCGGCCTGGAACTGCATCAGCTCGTTGTTGATCGAAGCGCCGCCATCGACCTTGAGCACTTGCAGGCGAATATTAGCGTCTTTCTCCATGGCGTGCAGCAAGTCAGAGCTTTGATAGGCCATCGACTCGACCGCCGCCCGGGCCAGGTGCCCCGCCGACGTGCCGCGCGTAATGCCCAGCACGGCGCCGCGAGCGAAGGGGTCCCAATGCGGGGCGCCCAGTCCCACAAAGGCCGGCACCACATACAGCCCGCCGGAGTCGGGCACGGAAGCGGTCAGCCGCTCGACATCGGCCGAGGTTTGGATGATCTTCAGCCCGTCGCGCAGCCATTGCACCACGGCCCCGGCAATGAACACCGAGCCTTCCAGGCAGTAAGTGATCTTGCCGTCCAGCCCCCAGCCAATGGTGGTGAGCAAATTATTGCGCGACACGACCGGCTTCTCGCCCGTGTTGAGCAACATGAAACAGCCCGTGCCGTAGGTGTTCTTGGCGCTGCCCGGCTCGAAGCAGGCCTGGCCGAACGTGGCGGCTTGCTGATCGCCGGCAATGCCCGCGACGGGAATCGCCTCGCCAAACAAGGCGGGGTCGGTGTGGCCGTAGAGGTAGCTGGAAGGCGCCACCTCTGGCAACATCGCCCGGGGGACGCCCAAAATCCCCAGCAATTCATCGTCCCAGTCGAGCGTATGAATGTTGAATAGCAGCGTCCGGCTGGCGTTGCTGTAATCGGTCACGTGGCGCCGGCCGCCGGTCAGCCGCCACACCAAGTAGGAATCGACCGTGCCGAACAGCACTTCGCCCAGATCGGCCCGTTCTTGCAGGCCGGGGTGATGATCGAACAAGTAGCGAATCTTCGTGCCGGAGAAATACGCATCGACCACCAGGCCGGTCTTTTCGCGGAAGGTAGGCTCCAAGGCGTTCGCTTTGAGGCGTTCGCAAATGGGAGCGCTCACGCGGCTTTGCCACACAATGGCGTTGGCCACGGGACGGCCGGTGCGGCGGTCCCATAGCACGGTGGTTTCTCGCTGATTGGTCACGCCGATGGCGGCGATATCCCGCGCGGTGAGGTTCGCCTTGGCGAGCGCTTCTTTGGCGGTGGCCATGACCGTGGACCAGATCGCTTCGGGGTCATGCTCCACATGGCCCGGCTGCGGCAAGATTTGCTCGAACTCCTGCTGGGCCGAGGCCACGATGCGGCCTTCTCGATTGAACACAATGGCCCGGCTAGAAGTGGTGCCTTGATCGAGTGCGAGGATGTATTGCGCCATGAGAACCCAGGGGAGAAAAGACCAAAGTCAATTGCCGCAGGAGTTGTGTCGATTTGTCGTGTAATAGGCGCCGTTGAATGAGCCGCCACGCGCTAACGTGCGGTTCTTGCATTGCCGCTCAACTCGAACGGCAACCGGGGGCTAGCCCCGCGGCTGATGGCGGCCGTTATTGAAAATACCCACTACCGTTTGTTGGGCGTTGCAGGTTGGGCTGGGGCCTTGTCGGTCAATGACAACATCTTGGCCATGTAGGCCGCCATGCGCGGGGCGAGCGTGGGGGAACGCTCCACGTGAGCGGCTGCAGCGCTGGCCGTGTTGCGAGCTAGGGCGGCGTACTCCGGATGGTTGCGGTGCTCGGCCAGGTAAAGCAAATTCCCCACGGCCACGGTGTTGCCCGACGGCAAGGCGCCGTCGGCCGGGTTCTTGCCGCGCGCCAACAGCGACTCGTGATCGTCCGAGGTAAAGTAGAACCCGCCCCGTTCATCGGCGAACAACTCAATCTTTTTCTTGGTGAGCTTGTCGGCGGCGTCAAGCCATTCCGCTTCGCCGGTGGCGCGGTGCAGAGCGAGCAAGCCCTCGACTAAGAAGGCGTAATCGTCCAGGTAGGCGTTGAGCTTGGCTTGACCTTCGCTGTAGGTGCGCAGCAGCCGGCCTTCCTCGGTTTGCAAATGCTCCAGCACGAAGCGAGCCGCCCGCCGAGCCGCCTCCAGGTATTGGTCGTTCTTTAGCCCGCGTCCGGCGTCGGCCAGGCCGCGTATCATCAGTCCGTTCCAAGACGTGAGGATTTTCGTATCGGTTCCGGGCCGAGGCCGCTGGTCTCGCGCCTGGAGAAGCTTTTGCCGGAGTGGGGCCAGTTGTGCGGTGAGTTCCCCTTCGGTTCGATTGTTCATAGTAGCCAGCTCGGCCCAGGACGAGGCGAGTTGCGGCACGTAGAACTCATCTTCGAAGTTGGGTGGATCGTTCAAGCCATACGCTACAGCGAAAACTTGATACTCCTCGGGCGTGAAAAGCTTTTCGACTTCCTCGCGCGTCCAGCGGTAGAACTTGCCTTCTTCGCCTTCGGAGTCCGCATCCAAGGCGGCGTAAAAGGCGCCTTCGGGGGCGGTCATTTCTCGCAGGACGAATCCAAGTAGCTCATCGACCACACGGCGAAAGTCTTCCCGACCGGTGAGCAGGTACGCCTCGGTGTAGATGCTGGCCAGTTGGGCGTTGTCGTACAGCATTTTCTCGAAGTGCGGAATCCGCCAGAAGCGATCGACGCTGTAGCGATGAAACCCGCCGCCGAGATGATCCCAAATGCCGCCGCGAGCCATGCGATCAAGCGTGTTGACGAGCATCTCGCGAGCTTCCCGCCGTGCGGCTTCTTCCAGCCTGGAATCTTGAGCGCGGTGCAGCAAATAGAACAAGTTCGAGGGTTCGGGAAACTTTGGCTGAAGCGGATTGAAGCGGCTATAGCCAAAACCGCCGTACTTGGGGTCGTACTGTTCGGCCAGCCCCGCCTGCACGCTGGCGACAAGTTCCTGGCTCAGCGGCGTGAGCGAGGCAGGTTGCGACTCCAGGTGCTCCTTGACCATGCGCGAAAGGGTCTGACCGTCGCGAGTAATCTTGTCGGGTTCTTTTTCCCAGACTTCGTAAATCTTTTTGGCCACCGTGAAGAAGCCGGGCACGCCTTCGCGGTCGCCGTCGCGAGCCGGGTAGTAGGTGCCGCCGAAGAACGGTTGGGCGTCGGGGGTGAGGAACATCGACATAGGCCATCCGCCGCCGCGGCCCGAGCCGGTGGCCGCGTTGTAAAGCTGCAAAGCCGTCATGTACACCTCGTCGACATCGGGCCGTTCTTCCCGATCGACCTTGATGCAAATGAAGCGTTCATTCAGCCACGCGGCGATTTCCTGATCGACGAAGGTTTCCCGCTCCATCACGTGGCACCAGTGGCAACTGGAATAGCCCACCGAGAGGAAAATCAATTTGTTCTCGCGCTTCGCCTTGGCCAGCGCCTCGGGCCCCCAGGGCCGCCAATCGACCGGGTTGTGGGCATGCTGCAACAGGTACGGGCTGGTTTCCTGGCTCAAACGGTTGGTCGGCGCCGCTTGAGCCGGCTCTTGCTTTTTAGCAGGTTCCTGGCCGACGGCGTGCTGGCCGAAGGAAAACGAAGCCAACACGGCGAACGTAAACGCCGCAGTATGGGCTTGCGGCGAAGGGCGGCTCATCGAGCAGCGAGAGAACATGCGGCGATCCTGAGGCGGCGCGAAGAACGTGCGGCAGACGATGCCAAGGCAACGCGCTTGGCGGAAGCTATTTCAAGTTGCGGAAAAACGCTTGCAGATTGTCGTCTTCCGACGAGGCGGGGTCTCGCGACGGAATCGGCGCCGGCGGCGTGGAGGAGGCCCGGGAAGTGTCGCCTTCGGTGGGGACGACTTCATCCAGCGAGACTTCTCCCTCGGCATGGGAGGACTCGTCCGTGGCTTCGAGGGCGTCCAGGTCGATGACCTCCACGGCGTCCACATCGTCCATGGCGTCCACATCGTCCATGGCGTCAAGCTCGTCGACTGCGTCCAGGTCATCGTCGCGGCGCAACCGGGCGACGTACCGCTGCACGACGGCCATTTCAATGGCTTCTTCGGATTCGTCGGCGACCTCGGCTTCTTCATCGACGTATTGTTCGTCGGCCAGATCGACTTCTTCAAACAGGAAGGCTTCGTCGTCCACGGCGGCGGGCCGGGACGAGGACGACCGCTGCGGCTGGCCGGACGCATGACCCGAGGCGAGCGCCGTTTCGTCTTGAGTCGTTGGGGAAGACCGCTTGGGCGACGACGAGGGCTTGCTGGGCTTCGTGGCGTCCGACTTGCGGCTGCGGGACTTCTCGGCGCTCGGCTCGGAGACGGTTTCGACGGCCGGATCGCGCTTCACTGTGGTCGGGGCGTCGTGGCGTTTGCGCGGCGCGGGCTGAGCGCGGTGGTTGTCGTCCGGTTCGCGCTCCAGCACGTCGCCGTACAGGGCGCGGAAGGTGACGGCGCCCACGGTTAACAACTCGCCGGGAGGAAGCTCGGCCTCGGTGATCGGTTCATTGCCAATGAAGGTGCCGTTGAGCGAGCCCAGATCGCGAACGAAAAGCACGCCGTCGGCTTCGTACAGTTCACAATGCTGGCGACTGACCAACGGATGCGCCAGCGTGAGGGTCGACCCCCGGCCGCGGCCGATAATAGTGGGCAGCTTCAGCGTGATCTCCGTAGTTTTCGCGTCGCCGCCAACGACGATCAGTTTCACATCCATCGTGCTTTCCAGTCCCGGGTTCGGACATCTTGTTTTAGTTTATCCCTCCCTGGAAGCCGCCGCAACACGCAACGCCTGTTGGTAACGGCGGCGGGGCGTGCGAGTTGTCTCCGTGGTCGAAGTGTCGAATTCGGTCACTCCGCCTCCTGCACGATGACCGCCCAGCCAGTTTGGGCGATTTCCTCGGGGCGACCTTTCACGTGGACCGGCTCAAAGGCGGCCAACATCGACCGGGGAGTCGGACTGGCCGGGTCAAGATAACTGGAAATTAAGCCAGGCGACGAACCTCCACGAGCGCCGTCGAGCAGCCGTTCGACCAACTCGCCCTGCAAGCGCAACGGTTTGGCGGCGGGATCCTCGGCGGCGGACTTTTGCAGTTCCGGGTGATGGATCACCAACCCACGCCCTGGCTGGGCGCCCAGCCGGTCTTCGCGCAGATCGATCAAGAGGGCGGTTTGTCCGCCATGCAAATCGGTTTGCAACACGCCGAACTCGCCCAAGTCGACCGACATCGCTAACACGCCCAGCACGCGCCGTTCGGGCGAGCCCACGCGACCGCTCCAAATGGGCGTGGAAAAGGCGACCTTCCACGTTCCGGTGGTGGTGCTGCGATAGACCGCCGAAAGCTGCTCCTGTCGAAGCGGCTCGACCCCGGCGGTTTGCCCGGTCGGCAAGTCAAACCCCCGACCGTGGAAATAATCGCGATGGGCGAAGTTTTGCCCGATGCTGTCGCCCGCCGGACTGCGCGCCACTTGCAGGCCGGAATCGTTGTTGATGAACCAACTTTCCGCCTTGGCGGCGCCGTTATGCTCGATGAAGCGGGCGTCTAACCAGGCTTGGATTTGCGGCCACAGGGCGTGGTCGTCGGGCGAAGCGTTGACTTGCGCGAGCAGTGCTTTCAATTCGGGATCGGCCGCTTCGGTTTCGAGAATGCGCCACCGCAGATCGACTTCGCCAGCAATCGTGCGGGCTGCGAACTTGGCCGAGACGAGCAAACCCTGCTGCCGTGCACGATCGGCCGCCAGGTGCGCCTGGGCTTCACGTTTGGCCATCGAACCGAGCCAGACCGCGGCCCCCGCGACCACCAACACGACCGCCGCCAGCCCCACCACGACCGATTGCGCTACGGTGCGGTTCCGCCGACCCCAGCGGGCCAATTTGCGGGCCAGTGGTTCTTGGTAGGCGGTCACTTCTTCATCGGCCATCCAGCGTTCGATGTCTTGGGCCAGTTCGGTCGCGGTGGCGTAACGGTCTTCCGGCTCGAAGGCCATCGCCTTCAGGCAAACCGCCTCTAGCGGGCGTGAAATATTTCGATCAATCGCCCGAGGCGGGGCGAAGTCGCCCGTTTGGACGCGCCGTAACACCGAGCCGACGCGTTTCCCTTGAATCGGCGGCTGACCGGTGAGGATTTTGTACAACGTGGCGCCCAGGCTGTAGATGTCGCTGGCGGGCGACACGCTGGCTTCATCGCCGGCTTGTTCAGGGCTCATGTAGGCGGGAGTGCCGGCGCCCGAGCCGTTGCTGTCTCCGTTATTTCCCAGGCTGGGCATCAAGGTGCATTCGCCGCTTTGGCGTGCGCGTTGATCGCGTTCGACCGGCAGAGCCAGGCCCCAATCGACCACCAGCGTTTCGCCATACCGGCCGAGCATGACGTTCTCGGGTTTGATATCGCGATGCACAATGCCGCGATTGTGGGCGTAAGCGATGGTGTTGCAGACCGAGATAAACCGCATGAGCAGGTTACGAAACTCCAGCGCCGCCTCGCCCCGGGGGCGCGGTTCGCCTTCGGCCTGATGGTAATGCTGAATGGCGTCTTCCAGCGTTTCGCCGTGAATGAAACGCATGACGTAAAACAACCGGCCGCGGTCGTCCTCGCCAAAGCCGTACACGGGCACAATGCCGGGATGATCGAGCCGGCTAGTGACTTCCGCTTCCAGCAAAAAGCGGTTGTGGCTTTCCGTGAGGTGGGCGAAGCGTGAACGAATGAACTTAATGGCCACCTCGCGCCGCAAGTGCTGATCGACGGCGGCGTAAACCACCCCCAACCCGCCCTTGGCGTGGAACTCCAAGTCATCGTACGTGGTTTGCACCACCAACCCGGAGGGAGACACCGGCTCGGCGCCTTCTTCGGCCGAGAGGGGCAGCGTTTTCGCTTCGCTCAGATTCAACGGGGTTTTTAGCTTCCGGTCGATGCCGCGCAAGGCGGCCACGCGGCGTTTGAATTCGTCGAGCAACTCGGGGCAGTTGCCGCACAATTCCTCGGGCGTGATGGCGCCGCCTTCTTCTTCGATTTCTTCCCAGCGTTCGAGCAACGCGTCCAGACGCGCATCGTCCGGCTCGGGCGGAGCCGACCGGCGGTTCGGACGCGGCGCTTCGTCAATTAATGTGTCGAATCGGGGATCCATGAGAATGCTCGGGGGATGAGACTCCGTCGAACGATGCCGACGTTCAAGAGAATGCCGACTCCTGGTCGCCCAATAATTGATGCAGTTTTAGCCGTGCTTCACGCCAACGGCGTTTGACCGTACGCACGTTGACGCCCAGTAATTCCGCAGCTTCGTCTTGGGATAAGTCGTGATACCACAACAAATCAAACACCTCGCGCTGTTCATCGGGCAAGCGATCGACATATTGGTGGAAGTCCTGCCATTCGGCCAACCGATGCGGATCATGCGAGACTTCAGCCCGATCATACAGCGGGGGTTGACTGGCTTGATCCTGGCGCGGCGTTCGGGTGGCGTGATGGGCGCCTAGGCCGTCCTTGCCGCGGTAATGACGCACCAAGTCAATGAGTTCGCGGCGGATTTGCAAAGCGGCCAGGCGGAAAAAGTGGCGCGCGTCGACCAAGGGAACATGCTCCAGCGAGCGCCACAGCCGGAGCAACGCGTTCTGACAAACGTCGTCGGTTTGCTCCCAACGATGCACCTCGGGAAAATCGTGCAACATCTTTCGCGTTAACCGCTGCATGCGGTCGCACACATCGGCCAGAAGTTCGTCTCGGGCCGAGCCGTCGCCATGAACGAAACGGTCGACGTGGCGCTGAACCACGGCAAGGCCTAACGTGCTTTCCATCGGAAGATGTTCCTCAACCCTTCGACGATACGAACTTCTTCAGTATACCAACCACCACACCAATGGAGATCATAACCCCCGCCAAAAGCAACCGCGGCAAAGATTTCCAAAAATTTCTGTCCCCCAACCACGGCCACGACCGCTTGGTAACTTAGATCCACAACGGAGGCGAATGCATTCACCCTATCCCTGCGGAGAAACGGCCGTCTTTCGCAAGGTTTCTCTGCATTTTCATGTCACTTTGCCCTTCGCAATCGGGTTCGCCCGTTGAACGTTCGCGCACCCGGTTGGCCGGTCCAACCGCGACTGCGATTCCCTTGACCCGCACCGCGCGTGAGGTGCGACGGTATTTTTTGCTGTTGTTAATGGCCGCCTATGCGCTGGCGACGTTCCTGCCCGGGTTGGGAATCGCCATTCGCGGCGTTTCGCTCAGTTGGGGCGGCCAACACGTGATACCAATACCGACGGCGCTATTGGCCGTACTACTCTTTAGCGCAGGGCTTGGGGCTGATGTTACCGCAATTCTGCAGTGGCGAAGTTTTTTTCGCGTCCTGACCTTAGGGGTGGTCGCGAGTTGGGTTCTTGGCCCCCTTGTAGCGGCAACGCTGGCATTTGCACTAAATGCTTTCACTGAAACAGATTACGCACCGGTGCTTGTGGCCGGCTTAGCGCTGGTGGCCGTCATGCCCCCCGCCAATTCGGCCGCCGCGTGGATCCAAAGCGCCGGAGGCAGTTTGCCGCTCGGCCTGAGTTTTCTCATCGCGGCGACCTTGTTCTGCCCCTTGGTCGCTCCTGCCATGCTCAATGCGATCAGCATGCCCCCCCCTAGTGGCTATGCTGTTGCTTTGCCTCACTGGAATTCCACCACATTGACCCTAGGGGTGGCGCTGCCCGTGGTGCTTGGCTTGATTGTGCGGTCGTTTCTTAGCTCGGCCACCGTGAAGGATTTGGGTCCCTCGCTGCACTTATCCAACGCGGCCATTTTGCTGTTGTTGAACTATTGCCAGGCGTCGCTGGCCCTGCCGCAGTTGCAAAGCGGTGGGAACGCGGAGATTTGGTGGACCGCGGCGGCAGCGGCTGGGCTGTTCACCACCGCCCTGTTTTGCGGCGGCTGGCTGGTTGCCCGAAGCATGCGTGTCCCGCGCGAGGAGCAACTGGCGATCCTGTTTGGATTAGGCATGAAGAACACCGGAGCGGCGCTGGCCTTGGCCGGCGCTGCCTTGGCTGCACAACCCGCCACGCTTCTGACCATCATCTTGTGCACCTTGTCTCAGCACATTCTTGCGGCGTGCCTTGATTTTCTTCTGCGGCGCGGCCGTCCACTCACAAAGGGCGAGCATGCAACGTCGTCCCAATTGCAGGACGACGCCTAAGCGGTTTTGAGGCAACATGTTCGGACCTGCCCGTGGGCCGGATTCGCCGGTCGACGGGTCTACGATCGCCAAGCCGGAGTCCTGCGCCCCGGCGCGCACCCCTCCAACGGCGGGACACGACTGCTTTTGTGACAGGTTTTCCTCCGGCGGACGCGAGATTTTCACCGCTTGGCGGCCCTGCTGCCGTTGCTGTAACTTGGTGAATGCGATAAAGTTATGGGATTCGCCCCAGCCGGAAGAGTCGTAGTCCGTGGTGACTGCACGGCGAGAGGGCGTATTTTCCTTTAACCCCGCCGCATTTGGGGGACCGATTTCTCTCGAAGAGCGGCACAACCCTGGGCGATGATTCGCCGCGTTTTTTGAGGAGCGCATGGTCAATCGTAACTTGCTTCGCGATCTGGATGACGAAGATTTGCAGGCCCAATTTGAGTCCCAACTTTCCACCATCGTCTCCGAAGGTAACGCCGACGAGGATGAGGCCCTGGAAGGACTCTACGAAGAAACAATCGTTCAAGAAGATTACGACATCAATAAGATCGTCGATGGCCGCGTCCTGCGCATCGATGACGACTGGGTGTTGATGGATGTCGGCTACAAGAGCGAAGGCACGGTGCCCCTGTCGGATTGGGAAGGCCAAGAGGCGCCCAAGGTCGGCCAGGTGTACCAGGTGCTGATCGAAGACATTGAAGACGAATACGGCGCGGCCGACGACCCCTTCGGCATGATCGCGCTGAGCAAGAGCAAGGCCGAGAAGATTCTCCACTGGGAGAAGATCATGTCCTCGGTGGCCGAGGGCCAGGTGGTCACCGGCAAAGTCACCCGCAAGATCAAAGGCGGTTTGCTCGTCGATATTGGCGTGTCGGTGTTCTTACCCGCCAGCCAGGTCGATATTCGCCGTCCGCACGACATCGGCGACTACATCGGCCGCTTTGTGCAGTGCGAAGTGCTCAAGATTGACGAAGCCCGGCGGAACATCGTGGTCAGCCGTCGCGCGCTCATCGAGCGCGAGCGCGACGAAAGCCGCAAGGAACTGCTCTCGGAACTGCAAGAGAAGGAAATTCGTCGCGGTATTGTGAAGAACATTGCCGACTTTGGCGCCTTCGTCGACCTGGGCGGCATCGACGGCTTGCTGCACATCACCGACATGAGCTGGAACCGCATCGGCCATCCCTCGGAAATGGTCAAGATCGACCAGGAAATCGAGGTGATGGTGCTCAACATCGACCGCGATCGTCAGAAGATCGCACTCGGTTTGAAACAAAAAGAAGGCAACCCCTGGGACAACGTGGCCGAGAAGTACCCCGTGGGCAGCACCCACGAGGGTGAAGTGGTCAACGTGATGAGCTATGGCGCCTTCGTGAAGCTGGAGCCGGGCATCGAAGGTTTGGTCCACATCAGCGAAATGTCGTGGATCAAACGCGTGCAGCATCCCAGCGAACTGGTCAAGATCGGCGATCACATCAACGTGATGATTCTGGGGGTCGACCAGGAAGGCCAACAGCTTTCGCTCGGCATGAAGCAAACCCAGGAGAACCCCTGGAACGACATCGAGGCGCGCTATCCCGAAGGCGCCACGGTGCGCGGCAAGGTGCGCAACTTGACCAACTACGGCGCATTCGTCGAGCTAGAGGAAGGCATCGACGGCTTGCTCCACGTGTCGGATATGTCGTGGGTCAAGAAGGTCAACCATCCCAACGAAGTGTTGGAGAAGGGCCAAGAGATCGAGTGCAAGGTGCTGTCGGTCGACAAAGAACGTCACCGCATCGCCCTCGGCCTGAAGCAACTGGCCGACGATCCTTGGAACACCGAGATTCCTGGCAAGTACCAGCCGGGACAAATCGTCAAAGGCGCGGTCACGAAGATCACCAACTTTGGCGTGTTCGTGGGCCTGGAAGACAACCTCGAAGGCTTGCTCCACATCTCGGAACTGGCCGACCACAAAGTGGAGAACCCCGAAGACGTGGTCAAGGTGGGCGATGAGATCGAGGTGAAAATCCTTCGCGTCGATACCGACGAGCGCAAGATCGGCCTGAGCCGCAAGCGCGTCGAATGGGCCGAAGAGGAAGAAGCCGAAGCCGCCGCCCAAGAAGCCGCCAAGCCGCAGCAGGAACTCAAAGGCGGTCTCGGCGAGAGCGGTCCGCTCATCAAGCCGAAAGAGTAAGACCCTTTTGCCGTGCTTCGCGGCTTGTTCAAACTTCAACCGCTCTTCGAGTTCGAAGAGCGGTTTTTTTTTGTTTGCGAACAGGGTGGTTCGCCATTTGCTGCTGTTCCGCCCATTGCGTTCTGTCTCGCAGGGAACTCCCCGCCGACTCTCGAAGCCCAACCCCCGAACTCGTAACGAAGGACGCTCTGCCGTGCCATCGCCGATTGAAGATTACGCCTTGATTGGCGATTGCCAGACCGCGGCATTGGTGGCGAAAGACGGTTCGATCGACTGGTTGTGCTTTCCGCGATTTGACTCGCCCGCCTGTTTTGCGGCGTTGCTAGGCTCGCCCGACCATGGACGATGGCGGATCGCGCCTTCGGGCGAAGTGCGCGCCGTGCGGCGCCGTTATCGGGAGGGCACGCTCATTTTGGAGACCGAATTCCAAACCGACCGTGGCCGAGTGGCGTTAATCGACTTGATGCCGATTCGGACGAAATCGCCCGATCTGGTTCGAATCGTCGAGGGGCGCAGCGGCCACGTATCCATGCATGCGGAACTGACGATTCGTTTTGACTACGGCGCGATTGTGCCCTGGGTGAGGCACATCCCGCGCGGGTTACGAGCCATCGCCGGTCCCGACACGCTCTATTGCCGCTCCGACATCGAGATGCGAGGCGAAAACCTGCATACCGTGGCCGACTTCACGGTCTCGGCGGGGCAACGCGTCGCCTTCGACTTGACTTGGACCCCCACCTATCAACAAGAGGAGCCCGCCGAGCAAGACGCGGCGCAATGCCTGCACGACACCGAAGCCTGGTGGCGGGCCTGGTCCAGTCGATGCACGCATCAAGGTCCTTGGCGCGAGGCGGTGGTGCGGTCGTTCATCACGCTCAAGTCGCTCACCTACGCGCCAACGGGCGGAATCGTGGCGGCCCCCACCACGTCGCTTCCGGAATATCTGGGCGGGGTGCGCAATTGGGACTACCGCTACTGCTGGCTGCGCGACGCCACCTTCACGCTTTACGCCCTGATGAGCGGAGGTTACACCGAAGAAGCGTGCGCCTGGCGTGAATGGCTGGTGAACGCCGTGGCGGGAAGTCCGGAAGACTTGCAAATCATGTATGGTCTGGCGGGAGAACGGCGCCTCATGGAAGCGACGCTCGATTGGCTCCCCGGCTATGAAAACTCATCGCCGGTGCGCATTGGCAACGGAGCCTACCGCCAACATCAGTTGGATGTGTACGGCGAAGTGATGGACGCTCTCCATGTGGCGCGCCGCCAAGGGCTGGACGCCAGCGAGAACGCGTGGCGAGTGCAACGGGCGATGCTTCAATTTCTGGAAACCGACTGGCGACATCCCGACGAAGGCATTTGGGAAGTGCGCGGCCCGCGCCGCAACTTCACGCATTCGAAAGTCATGGCGTGGGTCGCTATGGATCGCGCCGTGAAAAGCGTAGAGGAATTCGGACTCGAAGGCGAAGTCGATCGCTGGCGCGCCCTGCGTAAAGAAATTCACCGCGAAGTGTGCCTGCAAGGCTATAACGCCGAATTGAACTCGTTCGTCCAGTTTTACGGCTCGAATGACGCGGACGCCAGTTTGTTGATGCTTCCCCTGGTAGGTTTTCTACCGGCGTCCGATCCACGGATGATCGGTACGGTTGAATACATTCAGCGAACTCTGACGCGCGACGGTTTCATCGAACGCTATCCCACGCATCCTGACGTGGATGGCCTGCCGCCGGGCGAAGGCGCCTTCCTGCTTTGCACCTTCTGGCTGGCCGACAATCTGGCGCTTCAAGGTCGGCACGAGGAAGCGAAAGAGTTGTTCCAACGTCTGCTGGACCTGCGCAACGACGTCGGCTTGCTTTCCGAAGAGTATGACCCATGCACTCGGCGCCTGGTCGGGAACTTCCCCCAAGCGTTCTCGCACATCGGGCTAATTAACACGGCGCACAATCTTTCACGCTCGGGCGGTCCAGCCGAGGACCGTCCCGAACAATCGGCGGCCTCGTGGAACGGATAGAATCCTGTTGATCCATCAACAGGGACTGATATAATCAACCCGCCCACGAATTCCCGCCGTCTCGTATAAGGAACGGGCGCATGTCAAAGCCAAAGCACGGGTTGGACGGACAGTCTGGCAATTGCCGGATTTCGCGGCGCATCGCCATGCAGGCAGTCTCCGCGGGATTAGGCGGGTTGGGTGGGTTCTGGGCTCCCTGGCTGCGCGCAGCGCCAACGGCGCCTCGCACGAATCGGGCGCGGGCCAAATCGGTCATTCTGATTTTCAATTGCGGCGCTCCCAGCCACATTGACCTGTGGGACCCCAAGCCCGACGCGCCGGATAAAGTGCGCGGGTTATTTCAACCCATCAGCACGAACGTGCCCGGAATTCACATTTCGGAATTGTTGCCCGAGTTAGCCAAACGTACCGACAAGTTGGCGATTGTGCGCAGCGTGCATCATCGGCACAGCAGTCATAACTCGGGCATGTATTGGTCGATCGTCGGTCGGCCGTATCGTGTCGATAGCACCTTGATTAACCCCAGCCGGAGCGATTACCCCAGTTTTGGAACGCTCGTGGGCTGGCTCGCCCAGCGCGATGGCTACAGCAACCCGTTGCCGCCGTATGTCATCACGCCGGAGCCGCATTGCGATAGCCGCGTGTACATCACGCCGGGGCAGTACGGCGCGTGTTTAGGGCCAAAGTACGATCCGCTGGTGCTCAACAGTGATCCGAATGCGGCCGATTTCCAGGTGCGCAATCTCTCTCGCTTGGAAGGCTTAACCAACGAACGGCTGGAAGTGCGCCAAGCGTTGTTGAACCAATTCGACACACATGGCCGGCCGATCGAAACGCCCGTCGTGGGTGAAATGGCGGTCAATCAGGCCAAGGCGATGTCGCTCGTGGCTTCGGGCGATGTGGGCCGCGCGTTCGACCTATCGCAGGAGCCGCCCGAGGTGCGCGACCGCTATGGTCGGCACACCTGGGGGCAGTCGCACTTGCTGGCCCGGCGGCTGGTCGAGGCGGGAGTGCCGTTTGTCAGCACCGTGAACGGCCCGAGCATTACCTGGGACACGCACGAAGATAACTTCAACCGGTTGAAGAATCGCCTGGTGCCTCCCATGGAGCGGGCCTACGCCGCGCTGCTGGACGATTTGCACGACCGCGGATTGCTCGACACGACCCTGGTGATTTGGATGGGCGACTTCGGGCGAACGCCGATTATCAACGCCAACGCCGGGCGCGACCATTGGCCGCAGTGTTATACGATGGTCTTAGCCGGCGGAGGCGTGCGCGGCGGACAGGTGATCGGCGAATCAGACCGTACGGGCGCCGCACCCAGGCTACGCCCCGTAACGCCCGCCGACATACACGCCACGATCTTCACGGCGCTGGGGTATGATCCGCGCGGCATAAGCTATCACACGGTCGATGGTCGCCCGACGCCGCTTTCCGAAGGTCAGCCCATTCCGGAGTTACTGACCTGACCTCGCCCATTCAGGTTCGTCGCAAAAAGTGACGCAGTCAAAATTGATTCTCTTCCGAAGGCGTGCTACAAAATTGCCATGACCTGGCGTTTTTATCGGTGTAGTCTTCGTCAACTGTTAGCCTTGATGGCTGCGCTCGGCGTGTTGCTCACCCTGGTGGCGCCGTATTTTCAGCACGCCTTCGCGGGACGACGGCAGGAACTCCTGAATCGTCAACTCCTGGGCGCGGCGCTGGAAGGCGACCAACCCGCCGTTCTCCGCTTGCTCTCGGCCGGGGCCGAAGTGAACGGGTGCAATGAACGGTTTAACACGGCGTTGTATTACGCGGTGCGCACGCGCAACCTGTCCCTGGTGAATGTGTTGCTGGAATCGGGCGCCAATCCCAATCAACAGGTTCGCGGTGAACCTGAGCTTTCGATGGGAGACGAAGTTCGGGCTCCGTTGTCGTACGCGGTGCAGAAGAACGACCTGGCCATCGCCAGACGACTGCTTGAGGCCGGCGCGGATCCCAACAATTCACACGTCTTATTCGATTGCGTGGAGCGAGGGCAAGAGCAGATGCTGGAGTTGCTTCTGCAACATGGCGGAAACGTCAACGCCGTAGGACATGCCGATCCGCCGCCGCCGTCATCCAGCAAGTACACGGGTCCGCCGCGCCCCCTGCTGCAAGCCGCTTTGGAAAGCGAGTTGCCGCCGGCCCGCAAAAGCCGCATCCTGCGAATCATGCAGCGGCATGGCGCCGATCTGACTTCCCGCACGTTCCCTTCGAACGTAATCCCCGCGCCGATGTAGGCGTTCTCATCTTTGCCGAAAGCCGCGCTATGCCCCTTTTGTCCGACTCGGTAACGCGGCGCGGCTTTCTGGCGACCGCCGCCGGCGCCGCACTTGTTTCGCAATTGCCGCTACGCTTGGCTGGGGCCGAAGGCTCCTCCCTATCGAATCGGGCCGAGCCATTCGCGCCCTTGCCTGTGCCGGGTTGGGTTCGCCGCGTCACTTCGATGGCGTTTGGCTCTTTGGCCGATGTGGCCGAAATGGCCGACGCCGGAGTGCAGGTGCTGCATACGAATCTTGTCTGGCCTTACGATCCGTTGCGGCGCGACGGCGGCGGGTTAAGCGCCGACGACGCCGCGCGGCTGAAAGAACTGGTCGCGGCGTGTCATCAACGCGAGGTAAAACTTTCGCTCGGGTTGCCGCCGTTTCCGTCAGTTTCGCTGGTGGAGAAGCACCCCGACTGGCGCGTGTTCCACGATGCCGAAGGAAGCATTCTGAAAACGCCCCCCGTGGAAGACAATCTCGGCACGCGCATCGGTTGTAATCTCGGGCCTTGGGGCGATTACCTGATCGAAGTATGTGCCGAACTCGTCGAAGATTACAACGTTGACGGCTTCTCGTTTGACGGCAATTACCATCCCGCCATTTGTTACTGTCCGGCGTGTCAAGCGGCGTATCAGGCCGATGCGCACAAACCGTTGCCTGCGAAAGTCGATCTGAACGACGTGGAGTATCGCCGTTATCTCGTTTGGCGCGGCGAGCGCCTGGAGGACCATTACCGCCGCATGCAAGTTCGCATCAAGCAGGCGAACCCCGACGCCGCCATTATGACGTGGACCGTGAACGCCGGGCGCTACGGGCACTTGCTGCACTCGCCGCGCGCCATGCCCACGCGGTTGAACCTGCTGTTCGACCTGCCCATGCAGGAATGGTGGCTGGATGAAACCAACTTCGGAGCAAGCATTGCCCCGACGTTTGGCGCGGCGTATTTGCACGCCGTCACCGGCGGTCGGCCCTGCGCGAGCGAGCCGTACCTCATGTCGCGCGGCAATCCGTACGGCACGCACAGCTTCCCCAAACATGAACGACTTGCCCGCACTTTGCTGGCGTTGACGCATGGCAACGTTTCGGCGCAGTCGTTTGGCTGGCCAGGCCATCGCGATTCCGCCGCTCAGGCGTGCCGCGAAGGCAACCGTCGAGCCCCGTGGATCACCAACGCGCAGCCCCTGCGCTGGGGGGCGATGTTGGTAAGCGAGCAAACGCGGCAGTTCTACGCCTATCGCAATATTCCCGAGTTGTTCCTGCCGCACGTGTTTGGGGCATTTCGCGCGGCGATTGAGGAACACTTGCCGCTGCGACTGGTGAACGACTGGGACATCACGCCCGAGGAACTTCGTAAATACCAGGTGCTGTTGCTGCCCAATGCGGCCGCGCTTTCAGATTCGCAAGTGTCGGCCATTCGTGAGTACGTTCGCAACGGGGGCGGCCTGGCGGCTACGGGCGAGTCCTCGTTGTGCGATGAAATCGGCCAACCACGCGGCGACTTCGCCTTGGCTGACCTCTTCGGCGTGTCGTTCCGCGGCCGACCTCAAACAACCTCCAGTCCGGCGCCTTTAGATGAGAATTTTGCACGCCATTTGGATGAGCGCTACTGGCAGGAGCGCGTTGGCGTGGCCACGCTTTCCTGGGGTGAACATCCTTTGCTGGACGATGAGCGGCTTCGCGAACTCGTCCCCACGCGCAACGTTTTGTTTCGCGGCCCGCAAGTCTTAACGACTGAGCCGCAAGAGCCGACCGAAGTTGTGTGCCGCTTGCAGCCGGAAGGAGGCTCCGCGGCGAGCCCCGCGTTGATTGCCCGTTCTTTCGGACGCGGGAAAGTGATTTACCTGGCCGCCGCGCTCGACGCGGCTTTGTGGAGCTACAGCTTTCCGTATCAACGACGGATGTTGGCTCGCGCCGTCGAATGGGCCGCAACCGCACCGCCAGACATTCGCGTGATCGCGCCCATGTGCGTGCAAGCCACGTTCTTTGAACAATCGCACGAAGGACGGCCACGCCTGGTGGTGCATTTGTTTAACAACGTGAACACCGCGGCCCACCATGGCTTACCTGCCGCCGAGGCTCCCTTGCGCGAGGAGACCATTCCGATCGCTGGCATTCGTGTCGAGTTTCATAATCATTCGCTGCAGCGGTGTCGTGTAGAGCCGGAAGGCATTGAGGTTCCGCTTCGTTCCGATGCCGCCCGGCCCGGAGTCCTCATTGCCGACGTACCGGCATTGGCTCGACACAGCCTGGTTGTCGCGGAATAAAAATTCGCAGACTTTTTTTCGTAGCTTGTTGAAATCGCGTAAACGTTCTGCTAGAACATCACTGCGCTTTTCACACCCTGTTCCAAGGGAGGTGCGAGAACCAGGTCTAGCTTGGCGTTCTGCGCCAAGGGCGGCGTTGCGCCGCCCGAGCTTTCCGCCATACATCCTTCACAAGGAAGGCTGTTTCAGAATTCGCTGTCGACCGGATACGTCCTGCCGCGGCAGCGAACTGGAGCAACCCCGCCAACCGTGGTTACGCTGCCGCGGCAGGACGTATCCGGTCGGCGAATTCAGTGAGCCTTCCATGTCCCAGGTCTTGTGGTAGACAACGTCTCGCACCTGCCGCAGGGCTGTTCAACCCCGGTTGAACAGCCCTGTTTTTGCAAATCGAACTCCACGGCGCGCTTCGCAGGTCGATCCGCGCTTAGGTTCCTTGAACTGAGGCGAAATGCGCGGGAGCCAATCGCCGGGGGCGCGCCCAGCGTTTGGACGGTTTTGTTGGTCGGTGCGACGCGCCGTTGACCTGGAGGAAGCGAACGTGTCGGCACAACTGCGGATGGACGATGTACGTCGCGCTTGGGAAAGCCACGATCCAAGTCTCGTCGACCTGGTTGTGACGCTGGCGCAACGGTCCGAACCTCCCGACGAAAAACCAGTGCGCGAAGGCGCGCTGACGTACGAAGAGTTTCTGGCCGAAATTCGCAGCAAGCCGTTCCGCAAAAAGCCAAGCGAAGAACAATGGCGGTATCGGCTCGAGACCATGCAGGCGCTCGAAGCGCCGACGGCCGAAGCATCGCTTCCCGATCGTTTCCGCTTGTATGAGGTGCTTCTGGCGCTCTGGGAGGACAACGGCCCTTTCGCCCGCACGTGCCTGCTGCGCATTCTGGCCGACGTACCGTTGGTTTACGGTCCATGGAAAGCGCTGAAGCAAATTTTCAAAGAGGCCGAAGCCCGCGGCGACACGGAAATGTACGGCGCGCTCGCGGCGCGTTTTGACGCCGCGTTTGCCGGTGCGCCCCAGGAAGTGAGCCGCGCAACCCTGGGGTATTTGTGTCGTCGGGCATGGCGGTACTTGCGCCGCGTGGGCGAAACGCTCCCGGCGTGTTACGCCGATACGGCCGTTGATTTTCTGATGCACTACTCGGATCAAACCCGGTGGACGTCCACCTGGATTGCGAACCATATCTTTTATCACGAGACGGGCGATTACTCGGCCAAGGGCTTTCATTTCTCACGTTCGCCCGGCAGTTTGCTCAAACACCGGGCGTTCGCCGAGGCGTGGCGCCGCACGCCGCGCCCGCTGTTTACGTTGCTGGAGCGGGCGCGCAGCCAAAAGGTGCAGCAATTCGCCGTCGAGGCGCTTAAGAGCGATTTTCGCGCGGCCCTGCGCGAGGTTGAACCGGCGTGGGCCGCGCGGCTCATCTCGGCGCGCAGCGCAGCCATTGATGAGTTCGTCGTCTGGCTGCTGGATAATGTGCCGCGGTTTGAGCAATCAGCGTTTCGCGAACTCGGCCTGCACGATGCGGTTTTGCGATTGTTCGATTCACCGGCCCCGGCCGCGCGAGACTACGCCGCCCGATACGCCCGCACTCATGCCCGAGATTTGTCGGTCGACGATTTGATCCGGCTGGCGAACAATTCGCATGAGCCGGTTCGCGCCGTCGCGCGCGACCTGCTGCAATCACGCGACCCTCGCAAGGAGGTGGGGCTGGAGGCCTGGGGACGGCTTCTGGAAACCGAGCATGGCCACGGACTCGCGGACGAGATGCTTCGCAAACATTTTGGCGCCAAAGAACTAACGCCGGAGTGGTTCCGAGAACGCCTGCTCTCGGAAAACGAATACGCTTTCTACTTCGCTTGCGTCGCGCTGCCGCAGGTCCATCCTTCCAAGAAGCTGGGTGCGGGCTACTTTCAGGAGTTGATCGAACGGATCGACCCCGAACATGACGACGCCTGGCGAACCGCAGCCTTCGCGCTGGCCGAGTTGACTCGCTTCGACGTGAACGAACTGGATGTCGAATTTCTCAAACGCTTGTTGTTGCACCCCGCCGCCTGGGAAACCATCGTCGGATGGATCAACGAAGGCCGGTTGAAGGCGGAGTCGTTAACGGTCGGTTTTCTCAAAATGCTGGCCTATCATCCCACGTGGCAGGCCGACCCGTGGATCGCCAGTTTGCGCGGGCGCGAACGTTGGGCCAAGTCGCTAGAGTTTAAGGAAGGGCTTTCACAGCAAATCCTCCAGTGGCTGGGCGATGTGCGTCGGTTTTCCCCCAGCGATTTGGGTTTCGACTGGCTCATGGAGCTAGTGCAACGCAGCGAGCCGCACTACCACGACTTCGCCGTCGAAACGATGATCAAGGCGTTTCTGCCGGCCGACTTCGCGCCGCAAACGCCCGCGGCTGACTCCAAGAAAGCAAAAAAGTCCGAGGAGCCGATCCAAGTCGACCTGGGCGGTCAGTCGTTCCTCTTCACCGGCAAGTTGGCCACCATGAGCCGCGGCGAAGCGCAGAATAAACTTCGCGACGCGAACGGTGCAGCCGCTTCCACCGTGAACGCCAAACTTGATTACCTGGTGATTGGCGATGAAGGCTCGCCGCTGTATGGACAAGGCCGCAAAGGCAGCAAGCAAGTTAGCGCCGAGAAGCTCATCGCTCAAGGCGCCAATATCAAGATCATTTCCGAGACCGCCTTCCTGCAAATGCTGGCCGGCGAGAAGCGCGAGTTCTCATCCGACGCGGTACAGGCCGGTTGTACGCGGCTCTGGGAGATGCTCACGGAACCAGGCAGAGAAGACGCGCCGTTGCGCCAGTTCGCGCTGAAGTACCTGCGGCGCCATCATCCCGACATTTGCCTGGAAGAGACCGACCGGCCGGTCGATCCTGGGGCCGAGATTCCCGCCGACTTCCTCACGTTTGAGCGCGTCAAGCCGCTGTTTTTTGATAACCGCGCTCCGCTGCGCGAATTCGGTCTGGAGTTGGCCAAATGGGAATTCGCGCGCTGGAGCCCGCCCATTGACGGTTTAATCGAGTTATGCGAGGCGCCGTACCCCAAGGTGCGCAATTTCGTGGCGCAAGCGATTCTCGCCGAAGATGCGCCGGAGCATCGACGTTATCGCATCGATCCCAACGTGTTAACGGCCGACGCCGTGTACAGCTTTTGCGAATCGCGCAACGAGGCCACCCGCGCGCTCGGCATGGAATTGGTTCAGCGTTATCCTCGTTTGCAATTGCCGGAAGAACTGTTCCGTTTAACGGAAAGCCCCGACCGCAAAGTGCGGTCCTTTGTCGTTCGCACGCTTTGGTCGATGTACCGCAACCGCGGCGTCACCGACGCTTGGAAACCGAACGTTCCGCCGGAAACCACGGTCGGCGTCAAACGAAAGAAAGAGCCCAAAGACCGCGGTCCGGGTGTTCCGCCGCAACCGGAGCATCGCCCCGCCGAGGAGTCCGAGCTACAAGCTTTTTTGCGGCGCATTCTGTTCGAAATTCCGCCGGCTCGTTTGCCCAAAAGCGTTGCCGACGGAGAGGAAGCGGTGGCGCGTCTTAAGCCGCTGCCTGCGCGTAAGGCCAAACTGTCGCTCGTCGAGATGATGCGCGACCTGGCGGTCGACGACGGCCAATTCGCCGGGGTGGTGTACCCAGTGCTTCATGAGTTCATGAGTTCGGTTGGACAAGCCGAGCAGGCCGCCTGCCTGGTCGCAACCACGCGCATCCGGCGGGCGCACCCTGAGCTTGTCGCGGCGCCGGCGGAACTTCCTGGCGGTCGCTGAGCCCTTGCACTGCACGGCGCGGCTCGCCCCTCATGGCCTCAGCGCCATCGCCCCGAGCATCGCCGGCCCAAGACCTTCTTAAGAACCAACGTAACGTGTCAACTGACAAATACTTGCCGTATCGCGGCGACTTGCAGGCCATCGCAGCGATGGCGGGAACAAGCGAGCTCGCGTTTGTCACCGTCCATCCCGAGGGGCAAGCCACGGCGGTCTACCGCCTGGATGCTGAAAAACTCACGCTCAAGGAAGCCCCGCTCCCCTGCGGCGGCCGCGCCGTATTGGCCGACGACAAAACCCTCTGGATCGCCGGTTCCGACGGGCGCCTGTACCGTCTGGCGGAAAAAGACAAATCGCCGGTCGCCGTAGGGCCTGAGCTGGCCGCCCCCGCGGTCGCGATGGCGCTTCTGGCGGAGAACCGCCTTGCGGCGCTCTCGGCCGAACAAATCCACATCCTTGATCGCAGCACGGGAAAGTCGCTTCAAACACTCGCGTTATCGGAGCCCGGAGTTTGCCTCGCAGCAGACCCTTCCGGTGTGTGGCTGGCGGCGGGCGGTTCGAAGGGCACGGTCTCCGTTTTCACGTGCGAAGACAAAACCGAATTCGTGCTAAGCGAATCCGACAAGTTGCACGAAGGCGGCGTGACGGCGCTCCTGTTCGAACCCGCGGAATTGCGGTTCTATTCGGCAGGCTTGGACCAAAAACTTTTGCTCACCCACGCGCGTGGAAAACTTGAACCGGAAGATCGCGGTCGGGGAAACACCCACGCCGAGCGCCTGACCGCCCTCTGCCTGGCGCCGGGCGACCGTTTCCTGTCTGGCGGATGGGACGCAACCGTCAAAACGTGGCCCCGCGCCGGTGCGGCGCGTCCGGCGACTTTGAAAGACGGCGTGGGCCGGGTGGTCGCGCTGGCGGTTGTCACAGTGCATAATCGCCAACAATTGGCGATCGCCTGTCAGGACAACACGTTGCGGTTCTTCGTGATCGACGCGGCCGGGAAGTTCGGTCAATCCACCGCGGTCGTTCACGATGTTTACGCCTGGGCCGATCAGGAGTTTCAGCAGAACGACGCTAAACTGCGCGAGGCGGCCATCCATCGCCTGGCCGAGTTGAACGACGCTCCTGCGCTGGAACGACTCACGGCGCGCGTCAGTCAAGACTCGGACCACGAACTGCGCTTAGCGGCGGCCAGGGTCCTGGCGCAACTGACGCACCCCCGAGTTGTCGACGAACTGGAAAAGCACCTGAAACATCGCGATGAAGTCGTGCGTCGCGCGGTGTTTGAAGGTTTGCGGCAACAACGCGGCGCAAGCGACTTGCGTCCAATGGATCTGGCCCTCGCTACCGGCAAAGCCGATATTGGTGCTGAAGCCGTAACCGCGCTCGAATCGCTCGCGTCGAAAGACGACCAAGCACTGGCGCGACTTGTGCGTGCGCTCGACGGCCAACCGCTGGAAGTCCGAGCGGCCGCTCTCACGGCGCTAGAGCGACTGCATGAGGCGGATGCTCCCACAGCCAACCTACTCGCGTTGGCTTCCAAGCAAGCGGACATTCGCCGCCTTGCGCTTGTGCGGCTTTTTCAACGCAACCTCCTGAGTCATTCGCAAGTCCCTGCGGCGCTGCGGCGCGCCGGCGAGGACGGTGACCCGCAAGTACGTCATACGGCGTTTCTCGTTTCCGCTTTAACGCGTCCCGCCCTGGCGCAAACGCTCCGCGAGCGCGACCCAGAGCTTGATCGGCAGTTTACGGAACTGGAGCACTTCGATCAGGACGCCGAAGCGAAAAAGCCCGCCGACGAATCGCCCGCGAAGAAAGAACCCAAGCCGACGAAAAAGAAAGCCAAAGCGGCGGCGAAAACTTCCTCGGTCGAACTCGTCGCGGCCGACATCGAACCGCTGCTGCAAGCCGCCGCCAGCCGCATGTTGGATACGTGCCTGCGCGGCGCGCGGGGGCTGGCCGTGATGGAAGACCCGCGGGCGTTAGGACTGCTCATGCAGTTGAGTCGCGAGTCGGACGCCGCAGCGCGAACGGAAGTTTGCCGCGCGCTAGGCGCGCTGGAGGACTCGCGCAGCGTTAAGCGGCTTCGCTCGCTCTTGGGCGACAAAGCTCCCGAAGTGCGCGACGCCGCCTTCACGGCCTTGGCCCGCATCTACCACAATGAGCCGCTTACCGCCGCCGATGCAGGCCTGAGCGCCGCGCATGAAGACATTCGACGGCGCGGCCTGGAAATTCTGCTACGAGAAGCCCGCAAGAAAGCGCACGCCCAAGACGACGACGCGTGGCGTCTCCTTCGTCGGGCGTTGAATGACAGCTTTCCCGGCGTGCGTAGCGAAGCGTTTAAGGCTTCGCTCAACTTAGGCGTCGGCGGAGGAGGCGTATCGTCGCTTCGCTTTGTGCTTGACAGTGTGCACGAGGACGTGCGACGCGAAGCGCTAACCGAAATCATCGCGCAGGCCGACCAACCGTGGTCGCAGGAATTGTTGTACGACTGTTTCAACGATCCCGCGCCAGCGCTGCGAACCGAAGCGTTCGCCTTTGCCGCCAAACGAGCCAAAGCAAGCGAACTGGGGCACTTCGAAACTGCGCTCGGTTCGCGCTGGGACGATGTCCGCCGCGAGGCCGTGGCGGGGCTCATTAAGAAGCACACGCAAGCAGCGCAAAAGCTGCTCATCCGAGCGCTGGACGACGAAGACCTCAAGGTGCGTCAACAAGCGCTCGACGGGCTCGTTGAGGAAGACGCCGCCGCGACGTTATCTCAGGCGCTGGGGAGTAAGCATTTTGATGTTCGCGTTCGCGCCGCACAAGCGCTAGCGCGACGCGGCGACCCGGCTGCGCTGCAACCGCTGCTCGACCTGGCCACCGCCGAGGAGCCGCAGGACGCGCCTCAGCGCGAAGCGCATCAGGCGGTCGTGGTCGCCGCATTAGCGGGACTGGCCGAACTGGGCGATCCGGCGGCGCTGGCCCCAGTAACCAAACTTTCGGACCATAAAAGCCCGCTCATTCGCGCCGCGGCCGCCAAGGCGCTGGTGTGGACCGTTCGCCAAGACTCCCAAGATGCGGCCCAAGCGGCGCTGCGCAATGCCGACCCGCAAGTGAAACATCGCGCCGCCTTGGCGCTGGCGTACTGGGGCGACGTTTCGGCGGCGACCCTTGTTTTCTCGGAGGCCGGGCAAAATGTGCTCGAGGTCGCTGAGCGGCTTTCCGCCGCGCTGGCGCTGGAGCGCGTGGCCGAGGATCAACTCGCCTCGCTGCTAGACGGATCGAACGAAACGCTTCGTCAGGTCGCGCTGGCGCTGCTGCTCTTGCTTGAATTGAAAGATGACTCGGGCGCGCCGCATCGCTGCCTTGCGGCCCTTTCTTCCGAACATCCGCGCATTCGCCTCGCCGCAGCACGGGCGCTGGAGTGCTTCGCTGAGCCCGACCGGCTGCGGGAATTCGTCGTGCAACAGATTAACGATCGAGGCGATCAGCCCGCCTGGACGCTTTCCCAGGATGATATCGAGACGTTGGCGGTGTTGGTCGCCGAGGCGCCTCCGCTGCTTCGCGCGCGCACCGCGAGCTTGTTGTTGCTCTGGGGCGAGGCCAAGCAAGACGCCTGGGACCAGGCTTGGCGCATCCATCGCGAACGTTACTCCCAAGAAATTGAGCAATTGCGCAAGCAAGACGCGAAGCGTCAAACGCCCGCCTTGCAGTACGATGCCCAGCAATTGCACGAACTGGCGTTTGGCGCCTATGTTGGCCTGGTGCGCGAACAAGGCGCCGCCAAGGGGCGAAGCAGCGCCACGGGCCCGCTGGTGTTGCGTGTGCGTCAATCGGCCTTGCGCCGTTTGGGAGAAATGGCGGCACGCTCCGAGACTTTCCGCGAGTCCGCCCGGCCCGTGATCATTCAATCGCTGAGCGATCCCAACCAGGACGTGCGCATGCAAGCCTTTGAGCAATTGCAGGCGCTCGGCCTGGAAAGCAGCACCCTGGGCGCCGAGGCGATTGCGTCAGGTCATACCGATCTGGCGGTGCGCGGGATGAAGCTGCTTACCGAAGGCGCCTCGAAAAAAGACAGCGTCGCCATTTTGGAGCAGGTGATGCTATCGCGCACGGACGATCTTGCGCTGGAGGCCGCGCGGCTTCTCGTCGAGCGACAAGGCGCCGTCACAACCGCCGAGAAAGCCCTGACCGCCGCCTGGGCGACGCTTCCCTCGCGCGCCGTGACGTGGCTTGCCGCCGAGTACGACCAAGACGCCAAAGCCAAGAAAATGTTGCACCAGGCGCTCGATTCGCGCTTTCGCGAAGTTCGGCTGGAAGCGGCCGTTGAGCTGGCTCGCAAGAAGGATCCCAAAGCATTTGATGCGGCGGTGGCAGCGCTCGCCGAACCTGCGGGATCGGCCCTGCACAACGCGGCCGTTAACGCGCTGCAACTCTTGGGCGACTCGCGCGCCGCCGACGCCTTCCTGGACCGCATTGAACGAGATCCGAAAGGCACAGGGCAGGTCTTGAATCTTTTCAGCTCGGCACGGCAGTTTCGCGAACCGAAAATCGCGCCGCGTTTGCTTCAAATGATGGAGCGGAAGGAATGGCGGCGCCCGGCGTTTTTGGCGCTTCGTATGATCAGCGGCTACGACCAACCTCTGGAAGATCCCGATGAGGAGCGAACGGATCGCGAATGGCTCGCCAAACAACATCCGCGCCATGACGAGGTGCTCGCCATGCTGGCCCAGCGCTGCCTGGAGTTGGGCGAAGGGGGTTTGGTGCTGGAACTGGTGCGTCCGTTGCGTTGGGCGCCAAGCAAACAGGCGGATCCCATGCTCGCCACACTCGCGGCTCATTCCGAGCCGAATGTTCGCCATGCCGCGATTGAAGCGATTGGCTGGCGCGTGCGCAAACGCAAGGCCGATCCGGCGCCGCTGCTTAAAGCGCTCGATCACCGCGAGCCGGATACCAAGTTCCACGCCGCCGAGGCGCTCGCCCGTTCGGGCCGCAGCGAAGGCTTAAGCACGCTGCTGGCGGCGGTGGAATTGATGTCCGATGTGAACATGCGGCAACGCGCCGTGCAGGCGTTGGGCGAACTGGCCGATCGGCGTTCCTTAGAGCTTCTACTGAAGTTGGCCGGTGAGGATGATCACGCCCTGCAAGAAGCCGCGGCCGAAGCGCTCGGTCGCCTGGGACAAGCAGATAAAGCGGAGGAAATTTACAAGATCCTCGAGCGGCTCGCCAAAATGCAAGGCGGTTTGGGCGCGAGCGCTATTCGCGGACTGCGCCACCTGAACACCGAGGCCGGGTGGGGTCTCATTCGTGAACGATTGCGTGACTCCCAGTTCTACTTTCGTGAGGTTGCCGCGGAAGCGCTCGGCTACAACGATGTTCCCGCCACGCGTGACTTACTGCTGGAGACGCTCGCGCGCGACCCGGCCGGCGGCGATCTGGTCGAGGCGGCGTACAACAGCTTACGGCGGTTACTCGGCCCCGATTCGCTAGAGCCAGACTACGCCCTACTTCAAAATCCCGAACTCGAAGTCGACTACCAAGACCAAGACAAAGCCGCGCTAGATCGGGTATGCCGCTTGGGTGATCCAGCCCGCATTCTCGAAATCTTGCCGCGTTGCCATTCTTCGACGCTTATTCCGCTGGCGGAAAGTCTGCTCCGCCGCGAGAAGCCGCCGATCAAGGAGGCGCAAGCAGCCCTGGAAAGTCAATCTGAGCCGGCCGTGGAAGTCGCCGCACAAATTCTGGGCCGGGCGGCCGACCCGAAGTCAGGCAAATCGCTTGCCGCGGCGCTAACCAAATGGCGCGGCACGTGGGAGGCTCGCCGTCGTCGGGTAACCCAAGACGATGACCGGGATTATTACCTGACAGGAACTCTCACGCCCTGCCTGACCAGGCTCTACTGGGCGGCAGGGCGACTAAACGTAGGCGAGGAAATATTGATCGCGTCGCTCACCGATCGACCGGGCGATCCTTTCTTCCGTCCTTTGCGCCTTGCCGCAGTTACGGCGCTGGCCGAGTCTCAGCCCTCGGCCCAAGGCTTGGAAGCCCTAGCGGCGGCCGCCGTGGGCGACGATGCGGCGGTTCGCGCGCTGGCTGCATCGGCCGTCGAGCGCTGGGACGCCCCCCGCGCCGCCAAGCTGGCCGAAGCGGCGCTGGCGGACCGTATTTCACTCCAACGTTTGACCAAAACGGCGCCCCAGGAAGCGACGCCCGCTCTTCAAGCCGCCGCGGCAAGCCTGCACTATCAGGGCGCCGTGTTGCCGCATCTTATTGACGCGGGCGATGTGAAGGCGTTGGCCACAGTCGCTTCTGATAAACAGGCGCCCCTGGCCACGCGGCTCGGCGCCGTCGAGGCTTTGTCCAAACTCGGACAGTCCGATGCAGAGGAATTTCTCGTCGCGATAGGCAAAGACCAAGACAACGACGAGGACTTGCGCAAAGCGGCATGGCGCGGCCGCCGTCGCTCGCAACGAGCACGCGCTGCGGAGGGCCAGTCGCCGACCGCCTGAAGCGGCTGGTCCGCAAAAGTTGTTGCCACCGTTTGACTGATGGAGCCACAAAACTTGTTTCCTTGGCTTCTCCAAGCTTGACGCACGAAATCAATCGCTATGAGCACTGACCTGCCCGAACCGCCCGTTGAGACGCTTCCCGTCGATCGGACCGAAGTTCCCCTCGGTTATGAAAGCCCTAGCCAGGTCGTGGCGACCGAGCGCGAAGCCCTCGTCGCGTTGCCCGGCAACGTGCACCGCGATCCCGTTCGGCTCGATGCGCGCATCAAAGATCCATTACGCCTGCGCGAAGGATTGCTCGCGCTGCACGCGGTCGTCGCTTCGGACTACCGCTACAAGCCCAAAGACCGCACCGCGTACATGGCGTATTTGCGCCTGAAGCGCGAACAAGCAGGCATGAACGCCTTCCAAGCACAACAAGCCTATTTCGACTGGCTGGTGCGCAACGACCCGCTGGCCTGGTTGGCTCTGGATCCGGTAATCACCGTGCATCCGGACCGGCTTCAGTTCGAAGTGTTCAGCAAAGACGAAGGCGCGTACGCCGTGCTGTCGGTCGATCTGACCTCGCTTGAGCTGGAAGCCGAACCGCAATTCGGCGTGACCAATATCGACTTTAGCGACCGCTTCGCGGAAGGCGTCGCACGGATGCGCAGCTATCGTGAAACTCGGTTGGCCATTGGGCAAGACGCGGTGAGCCTGCTTCATCAAGACTCCGGAAAGGTTCTGGAAAAACAAATCAAGCTTCCCGATTCCTGGCTGCGCGGCTTTTTGCAAGTCCAGTCGTCCAGCGCACTTCCGGTCGATCAATTTTCGCTGGCCCCCATCGACGTGTACAATCTGCTGCGATACCTGCGCCTGCATGCCGACCAGAAGGGCAAGCGGCGCGGTTTGCGCATCGAACTGACTCCGGGCGAACGACCGCTGCTGGTGCTAGAGCCGTGGGAAACGGTCGTGCCGACTTCGGCCGACGTGTACCGCGGAACCGCAGCGAAAGTCCTGCGGGTGTGGGGCCGGCGGCGGCTTATGCTGCTCGGACGCATGCTTCCTTTTGCGCAGTCGATCCAGGTGCATGTGCTCGGCGCCGGCTTGCCAAGTTTCTGGGTTTTACGCAGCGAGGGAGTCGCCTTCACCCTAGGACTGACGGGGTTCACCGCTTCGAACTGGTCGCAAGCAGTGAACTTCGATTTGCTTTTGCCGCGACACGCACAAACAAGTAAGGGGGTCGAGAAGGTGATTCAGCACCTGTCGAACACCTGGCGCGACGACGCGGCAGGCGTTTCCAAAGCGACCAAGTTGCGCGGGCCGGAACTGCTGGACGCGCTCCAAACCGGTTGCCAACAAGGCTTGGTAATGTACGACTTGGCGCACCAGGTTTATCGGTTGCGTCCCCTGACGCAAGAGCCGCTCAACCTGGAGCGTCTTCAATTCCGCAGCCCGCGCGAGCGTTTGGCGCACGACCTACTGGCCCGCAAAGGCGCGGTGAAAATCGTCTCGGAGAACCGGATTTTCGATGCGGGACTAGAGCTGACCGGAAAAGTGCACGTCGAGGAAGACGCCCGGGAGTATCGCCCCCAACTGCTGTTGGCCGATGAGGGACATGTCAGCCGTGCGGAATGCACGTGCAATCTATTCCGGCAGCAAGGTCTCAAAGCCGGTCCTTGCACGCATCTGGTCGCGCTGCGCATGGCCTGGTCGGCGGAAGAAAAGCGACGCGCCGCCGAGGGCCATGTGCGCGAAGTCATTAAGGCCGAAACGCGCACGTTCAGCAAACGTCGTGCGGACACCGCCGAGATGTGCCAGGTGGCGCTCGACCATCGTCGGGTGAAAATTCGCTGGGGGGCCATGGGGCATAAGCCTCGCACGCAAACCCTTCAGTTCAATACCGAAGAAGATGCGCGCACAGCCTACTTCGGCCGGATCGACGACCTGATTGCTCGCGGTTATCTCGACGCGACGGCGTGAAAACGTTCGCAACTCGCTCAATATCAAGGCTCGCCATCGCTCTTGGCCTATGTGGCCGAGGCGACCGCAAACTCTGAATTTTGCAAGGAATCGACAACATCCATGGCCCGACAACGTACCGATTTGATGTCGCTCTGGCGCGCCGTGGAGCAAGCTGGATCGATCGACAATTACGTCGAGGCGCAACTCCGCGAGCGCGGCTTCATCATCGCGCGCCGCGAGACCGATTCTATGTCGCCCCGCGAACTCGAGGCGTATAAGAAGTCGCTCCGTGAAGAAGCTGCGGAGCGCCGCCGCATGCGGTCGGAAGCCTGGAGCGCCTATAAGGCGAATCATATTGTCCATTTGGGCGAAGGCGTTTACTGGAATGACGCCGACGACTGGGACAAGTGGGATCTCGATCATGCAGAGGAACGCGCCGCGGCGAACGAACTACCGCCGCTCGATAAACCCAAGCAATTGGCCGAAGCGCTCGGCCTTACGGTGAAAGAATTGCGCTGGATGGCGTACCACCGCGACGTGACGGAGATGATTCATTATCGTCCGTTCACCATCGCCAAGCGTGACGGTTCTCCACGGCAGATTTGGGCGCCTCTGCCCAAGCTCAAGGCCGCCCAACGCTGGATCTTGCGAGAGATCGTCGAAAAGCTGCCCGTGCATGGTGCTGCGCACGGTTTTCTGCCAGGCCGTTCAATTCTCACGAACGCGCAAGTCCATCGAGATTCACAAATCGTGCTGAAGATGGATCTGAAGGACTTCTTTCCCACGGTAACGTTTTCGCGCGTGCGCGGCGTCTTCCGCCGGGCCGGTTATCGCAAGCAAATCGCCACGCTGCTTGCCTTAATCTGCACGGAAGCCCCCCGCGAAATCGTCGAGCGCCAGGGCAAAACGTTGTACGTCGCACTGTCGCAACGATGCTTGCCTCAGGGAGCGCCAACCAGTCCAGCCATCACGAACACGCTATGCCTGCGACTGGACTACCGCTTGAGCGGACTCGCCAGCAAACTGGGTTGGCGGTATACCCGCTATGCCGACGATTTGACATTCAGCCTCCCCAGCGAACATTCCGCGGCTCCACGCCAGGGCGCGCTCTTGGGGTTAACCACGCGCATTGTCGAAGCGGAAGGATTCGCCATTCATCAAGACAAGACTCGCGTAGCGCGCAGCGGCGCTCGGCAAACCGTGACGGGTCTCGTGGTCAACGGTCCCGAGGCGCCTCGGGTTCCTCGTCGGTTGCGGCGGGAACTGCGAGCCGCCCTTCATAACTTGAAGGCAGGCAAGCCCCTGTTAGAAGGAGATACTCCGCAAAGACTCGCGGGATTTGCCGCATTCCTCTATATGACCAATCCGCAGCTTGGAGCTGAGATGCTAGAAACGTTGGGCAGTTTGGAAGGCCGCCCGACCTAACCCCAAGAAATATTTCTGTGGCGCTTTCTTGCGGATCGCCGCATCAAGTCGCACTCAATCTGCCTACCAATCGCGCGGGGTTTGCATAGTATTTAGGCGGCTCAAAAGTTCGATTCATGAAAACTCCTCGAAGAATCGCGTAAATTACAAGGGTTTCTTGGCATCATCGTTAAGGTTTGCACGTTTGGCGCCAAGGTTGCTAAAAGGACGGCCAAGCGAGTCAGGCACGCGCCGTTGGCTAGCTCCAATCGTCGTGGACGCGCTTTATCGGTAAAGTCTTTGTGCAAGACTTGGTTCTTCGTGCGAGACTTAGTGCGGTTTTTTCCTTCCTTCTGGAACCACTGCTGTGAGTACGACTTTTGCTAAGGATGCTTCCTCCAATGGCGCCGCGGGCGGCGCTCACCCTGTGGCCGGCGGGGCCGTCGGCGCTTCGATTGGCGCCTCGGTGCGTATGGCCGCGATTTCCGCGGTGACCAACTACAAGCCGATCTCTCAGCCGTTGAACTTTGCCGACACTCCGGCGCAAGACTTGTTTTGTTCGAACGTGTTTAACAAGGCGGAAATGAAACGCCGCCTGCCCAAGCCCATCTTCAAGTCGTTGCTCAAAACGATCGAGTTAGGCGAAAAGCTTGATCCAACCGTGGCCGACATCGTCGCGGCCGCCATGAAGGACTGGGCCATTGAAAAAGGCGCCACGCACTATGCTCACGTCTTTTTCCCGCTCACGGGCGCCACGGCCGAGAAGCACGACAGTTTCCTCACGCCCAATAATGGCGACGGCAGCGCCATTGCCGAGTTCAGCGGCAGCCAATTGATTCAAGGCGAGCCCGACGGCTCGAGCTTCCCCACGGGCGGCATTCGCGCCACGTTTGAAGCCCGCGGCTACACGATCTGGGACGTGACTAGCCCGGCGTATATCCTCGAGAACCCGAACGGCACAACGCTGTGCATTCCAACGGCGTTCGTGTCGTGGACGGGCGAAGCCCTGGACAAGAAGACCCCGGTGCTGCGCTCGATGCAGGCGTTGAACAAGCAAGCTCAGCGCATTCTCAAATTGTTCGGCCACACCGACGCCTCGTTCGTTTCGGCCACGGCCGGTCCCGAGCAAGAGTACTTCCTGGTCGATCGGCACTTTTACTTCGCCCGGCCCGACCTGCTGAACGCGGGACGTACGCTCTTTGGCGCCAAACCGCCGAAGGGACAAGAGTTCGAAGACCACTACTTTGGCGCTATTCCCGAGCGCGTGCTGGCGTTCATGTTGGAAGTCGAGCGCGAGCTGTACAAACTCGGCGTGCCGGTCAAAACACGGCATAACGAAGTGGCGCCTGGCCAGTACGAAATCGCTCCGATTTTCGAGACGGCAAACCTGGCGAATGACCACCAGCAGTTGACCATGATTACGCTCCGCCGCGTGGCGGAGAAGTACGGCATGACCTGCCTGACGCACGAAAAACCGTTCGCCGGAGTCAACGGTTCGGGCAAGCACGTGAACTGGTCGATGGGGAGCGCCTCGCAAGGCAACTTGCTCAACCCCGGAGATACGCCGCACGATAACGCCCAGTTCCTCGTGTTCTGCGCTGCGGTGATTCGCGCCGTGCACAAGCACCAAGGTTTGTTGCGGGCCGTGGTCGCTTCGGCTGGTAATGACCATCGCCTTGGCGCCAACGAAGCTCCGCCGGCTATTGTGTCGGTCTTCCTGGGCGACCAATTGACCGACGTATTCGAGCAAATCAAGGCGGGAGGCGCCAAGTCGTCGCGGTCGAAGGGCACGCTGAATGTCGGCGTTGACGTGCTGCCCCCGTTGCCCAAAGACGCGGGCGATCGCAACCGCACGAGCCCCTTCGCCTTCACGGGCAATCGCTTTGAATTCCGCGCCGTGGGCGCCAACCAGTCGATCTCCGGTCCGCTCGTGGCGATGAACACGATTGTGGCCGAGTCGCTCGATTACTGCGCTACGAAGCTGGAAGCCGCCACGAAGGGCGATTCGAGCAAATTGAACTCCGCCATTCAAACGTTGCTTTCGGAAATTATCAACGAGTGCGGCGACATCATCTTCAATGGCGACGGCTACTCGGAAGCCTGGCACCAGGAAGCGGCCAAGCGCGGTCTGCTCAACCTGAAGACGACGGCCGACGCGTTGCCGCAACTGCTTGAGCCGCGTGTCGAAGAACTGTTCGAGAAGTATCAGGTGTTGTCGAAGCGCGAACTACACAGCCGCTACGACATCTACATGGAGCAGTATTGCAAGACGGTCTCGGTCGAGGGGAACCTCACCTTGAAAATGGCTCGCACCCTGATCTTCCCCGCGGCCACGCGCTACCAAAACGAGTTGGCTTCGGCGTGCGTCAACTTGAAGGCGCTGGGTTACGAATGTGACACCGAGACGCTGGACAAGTTGACTGAAGTGATCAAGCTGCTCCAAGGCGCCATGAACGAACTGGAGAACGTGTTGCGAAAGGACGGCGGTGAAACGCTGGCCGAAAAGGCGCAACACTACTGCATGGACGTGATTCCTGCGATGACCATGGTTCGTAAGTTTGCGGACCAACTGGAAGGGATGGTCGCCGACGACGTGTGGCCGCTTCCCACCTATCAGGAAATGTTGTTCATCAAGTAAGAAGTGCAACAAACGGAACCACGCAAGCAGCGGCGGGCCTTGGCCTACCGCTGCTTTTTTATTGCGCGGCCGCCTTGCAATGCAGGAATAAGCAACAAGAGCCTGCCTTAGGCCAGCAGCAAGGACTGCATAAGCGCCACGGCCAGAGTCAAGACAACCGCCCAATCCGCCAGGGCGAACCACGCGCCATCAAATGTGGAGGCGTACCTCGGGCTGTTGTCACTCAGCTCCGCATCCTGCGGCGAAGAATTCGCACGCTGCATCGCTTGAATGAGCGATGCACGCATGTCACGGGCTGAAGCGAAGCGAGCTTGGGGGTCCTTTGCCAGTGCGCGGCCGACCACCGGACGGAACGAGAGGGGAACCGGCGACAGGTCGGGCGCGTCGAACAAGTGCCGGCAAAGCACCTCTGCGGCGCTCTCGCCTTCGAACGGGACGCGGCCCGTCAGCAATTCATACAACATCACACCGCACGCATAAAGATCGACCTCACGGCCATACCGGCCGCGCGCCACCTCGGGCGCAGTGTACCCGAGCGTGCCGATGGTTTCCGTGTGCCCGCTCCGACGACTTTGCGACATGACCTTGGCCAGTCCATAATCGGCAATCTTCACCACGCCGCCTTGCATCAGAATGTTGCGCGGTTTGAGATCGCGGTGAACTACGCCAGCTTCATGAAGATGAGCCAAACCCGAGAGCACGCCTTCCATCCACCAGGCTGTCGTTCGCAGAGAAAGCGGTCTTTGCGCCTCGTCCAAGGTCGCCGCCAAGGTGGGTCCTTCGGCAAAATCCATCACCAGCCACCACTCGCCCTGGGCCGACTCGCGCACATCGTGCAAATCCAGTAAATTCTGATGACGTGGCAGCCGTAAACCATCTTGGAGGCCGCGTAACTCGGCCTCTACGTTGCGCTGCAACAGCTTAAGCGCAACGATCTTCCCCCCGTCGCTCATTGCCTGATACACTTCGCCGCTGGCTCCCCACCCCACGCCGCGCATCACGGTGTAACCTTCCAAAGGCCTCTGGCCGGGCCGATACGAGAAACGACGGTCCTGGCTTCGAGGAGCTTCGGAACGGAGCACAGGCGTCGGCGCTGGAGCGGGAACATTTCGCGGCGCTTGCTCTAATGCCGCAAGCAACGCTGGTGCGTTCAGAAAACGCAGCGATGGCCGCGGGTCCAGCGCTCGAGCGAAAATGTTTCGATAGGGCTCAGCCAGCCACTCTTGCCACGAGGCGGCGGCGTCGAACTTGCGGCCGCTGAGCATTTCGACAAACACCGCCGCCAGTGCGTAGACGTCCGCCTTGTCGAAGCGAGCATTGGCCGTTTCCGGAGCCGCATAGCGCGACCCACCGCCGCCCGCGTATTGTTCATCATTCGCCACATCGGGCGGCAATGCAAAGTCCGTCAGTTTCACGACCCCGCGCTCAAGCCAAATGTTGGCGGGCTTGACACGGCCGTGGAACAGGCGGTGCTCCTCCAACTGTCGCAAGCCGGCTGCAACCCCCGCCCCCCACCGCAACGCCTCTTTCAACGGCATGCCGCGTTCGCGCGCGGCGATCACCTCGGCGAGACTTTGGCCGGAAAGATACTCGCGCACGATCCAAGTTGCGTCTTGCTGGTCGGTGAACACGCCACCCAAGGCGGCAAGGCGGTTCGGGGGCCGTTCGGCAAGTTGCTCGAACTGCGGCATCGCGAAGCCGCACTTCAACCAGCGCAAGTGAACGGGGTTTCCGGCGTCATCCTCGCCCACATAGGTTTCCTCACGCTCGTCGCATTTCAGACCGCGGGAGAGCGAGAACTTGCCCGCCACGCGTTCGCCGAGGGAAAACGTGAACCGCCGGGACTCCTGCGCTTTCGACGTTGTGACCATAACACTCATGGCGTGAAACCTCGCAAGTTCATGCGCCCGTTTTCTTCGCGAGACTGATTTTAAGGTCTGCACGCGTGCTAGTGAACATATGTCCCAAGAATTTTCGCTCACGGGGGCGGCCGGCGACGCATCGGTTTCGTGTCCTGGCGCGGGTTTATCGCTGCATCGGTCCGTGCGCGGTGGTAAGATAGTCGCCGAGCCGCGTGGGACCGGCATTCCCCGTGGCAAATGATGCAGCCGCAATCCTCGCCGGCGCGCCACTCCTTGAGATCCTTCCGGATGAGCAGTCACCGTCACACCTTTGCACCGTTCGTTCCTCTCCCTGTTGGAAGCTGCGCCGGAAGGCAACGTCGCTGCGGGCCGTTGGTTGTTATTTTGTCGTTGGGGATTTGCCTGGCGGCGGGGTTAGCGCCTCGCCGGGCGTGTGGCGAGTCGCCCGGCGCCGCAACCGCCCGACCAGCATGGACATCCTCGCGCCTTACGGGTTCGCCGGAGCCGCCGCTTCCTTATACGACGGAGCGTGTTTTTCCTTCGCTCACCTTCAACCAATGCCTCGATCTGGTTGCCGAGCCGGGAGGCAACCGGTTATTCGTCGTTGAACAGTCGGGAAAGATCTTCTCCTTTCCTAATCGGCCCGACGCCGCACAGGCCGACCTTGTGATCGATTTCGCCAAGGCGATACCCGGCGTGGAGCAAGTTTACGCCTTGGCGTTTCATCCTCGCTTTGAGCAGAACCGTTATTGCTATATCTGCTACATCAAGGCGGCGAACTTGGAAGATGGAACACACGTGGCGCGGTTCCGCATGAACGACACCAACCCGCCCACGATTGACCTTGGCAGTGAAAAAACGCTGCTGACTTGGCTTTCTGGCGGACACAACGGGTGTTGCCTGAAGTTTGGTCCGGACGGGTACTTGTACATTTCCACCGGCGACGGCGGACCGGCCAACCCGCCCGACCCGCTCAAAGCCGGGCAAGACCTGAGCAACCTGCTTTCCGCCATTCTGCGCATTGACGTGGATGTCGAGGAGACCGCCAATGCTGGAAGCGACACGAAGCTTCCCTATCGCATTCCGTCCGACAATCCCTTTGTCGCGCTGCCAGGCGCTCGGGGAGAAATTTGGGCCTACGGTTTACGCAATCCTTGGCGGATGAGCTTTGACCGAGCCACGGGAGATTTCTGGGTGGGCGACGTCGGCTGGGAACTTTGGGAGCTGTTGTATCGCGTCGAACGGGGCGGCAACTACGGTTGGGCGGTGATGGAAGGGCGGCAACCCACGAACCCCGAGTGGCCGCGCGGACCGACCCCCATTCTGCCGCCGACGATTGACCACCCGCACTCCGAGTCGTCCTCGATCACCGACGGCCTGACTTACTACGGCCAACGGCTCAAAGACCTGTACGGCATGCACGTGTATGGCGATTACGACACCGGCAAGATTTGGGGCTTTCGCTTTCACGAAGGGCAAGTCGTCGATCACCACGAACTGGCCGACACCACGCATCGGATCGTCAGCTTTGGCGAAGACCACGCGGGCGAATGTTTCCTTTTGGATCATACCGCCGGAACCATTCATCGGCTGATTCCGAACCCACTACGCGACCAAGCTAGCGCCTTTCCTCGCACGTTAAGCGAAAGCGGTCTGTTCGCTGCGGTTGCAGAGCAACGGCCGGCGCCGGGCGTTGTTGCGTATTCGATTAACGCCGAACCTTGGATGGATCATGCCGCCGCGGAGCGCTGGGTCGCGATACCGCAAACCTTGACGATCCAAACGCAGGAGGCGGCATGGGCTTTTCCCAAAGACTCGGTACTGGTCAAAACCCTGTCTCTCGACGGGAAGCCCGGCGCTCCGTCCACGCGGCGGCGGGTCGAAACCCAGATCCTGCATTTTGATGGTCTCGACTGGCAGCCCTACACCTATCAATGGAACGAGGAGCAAACCGACGCCGTCCTCGTCGGCGCCAGCGGCGCCGAGCGCGTGTTCGACATTCCCGACTCCAACGCTCCCGGGGGTACTCGCCGACAAACCTGGCGTTTCTCCAGCCGCGCCGAATGTCAACGCTGTCACAATAAGTGGTCCGGCCCTCCGTTAGGCTTTCAAACGCATCAACTGAACCGGAAGCAAGACCACGGCGGCGAGTATGTGTCGCAACTCGATGTTCTGGCGCAATTGCGAGTTCTAGAACAGCCGATTTCTCCCGACAAACGCCCGCAACTGGCCGATCCTCAGGATGCCTCGGCCGATCGCGATGCGAGAGCGCGGGCGTATCTGCATGTGAATTGCGCTCACTGCCACCGCTTACATGCCGGAAGCGCCGTGCTGTCGAAAATGTCCTATGACTTGCCGCTCGACCAGACCGACATGGTGGGCGCGCGTCCGACGCAAGGCGCGTTCGGCGTGCATGGGGCGCAAGTGATCGCACCGGGTGATCCCTTTCGCTCGATTTTGTGGTATCGCATGGCCAAGCTGGGCAACGGACGCATGCCTCATCTTGGTTCGAATGAAATTGACCGCTCCGGATTGGATCTGATTTATGAATGGATCCGTCATATGCCGCTTCAAGAGTCGACCGATGCGACTTCAGCGAACGTCACATCGCTGCGCCGCCAGGAGGATGCGGCGCGGCTAGAGCAACTGCAACAAGCGGCCAAGGCGAGCCAGCAGGGCGAACTGCTTCAGCAAATGCTAGGGTCGACCAGCGGCGCGTTAATGTTGTTGCGCGCCATCGACGATCGTTCCTTGCCCTCACCCGTCGCGAAGGCGTCGATTGAACACGCTGTCAAACACCAAGACGCCGCCGTGCGTGATTTGTTCGAACGGTTTCTCCCGCCTGAGCAGCGCGTTCAGCGTCTGGGAAATGTTGTACAACCCGATCAACTTCTGGCGTTACCCGGAGACGCCGCACGAGGCCGCGACGTGTTCTTTGCGACAAGCGGCGTGCAATGCAAAACCTGTCATCGGATTGGCGCCGAAGGAGTGGAAGTCGGACCAGAGCTAACGGCCATCGGTAAGAAGTACAATCGCGCTCAATTGCTGGAAAGCATTTTGTATCCCTCGAAGGCCGTTGATCCCAAATTCGTAACTTACCTGGCGGAAACGCATGACGGTCAAGTGCTTACGGGTTTGCTCGTAGCGAAGAATGAGCGTGAAATCCTACTACGAGACGCACAAAATAAGCTTGTGACTTTGCCGGCCGATCAAGTGGAGCGGCTGGTTCCCCAAGCTCAGTCGTTAATGCCCGAGCTGCTTTTGCGCGATATGACGGCCCAACAAGTCGCCGATCTGCTCGAGTTTCTCAGCTCGCAGAAGTAGCCGACCGTGTGGAACGCTGACCCGCCTTGGAGAGGAACTATGAACGGCTCACCGCGTTTGACTCGACGAGCCCTATTAGCCGGAACAACCGCGACGGTGCTGTGCAACGGACTGGCGCCATCGCGCCGTGCAGTCGCTTCGGGCGAACGGCCCGTGAAGTCGGTGGCGGCGGTCATTACCGCGTACGCACAGGGTCTGCACGCCGACGTCATTCTGGGCAAGATTCTCGAAGGCTGGAAACAAGACGGAGGTCCCGGTCCCGCGCTGCGATTGGCGTCGATGTATGTCGATCAGTTTCCCGCGAACGATCTGGCGCGCCCCATGGCGGAAAAGCACCAGGTTCCCATCTTCGACACCATCGAAAACGCGTTAACGCTGGGCGGCAACGGCATTGCGGTCGATGGCGTGATTAGCATTGGCGAACATGGCGATTATCCCTGGAACGAAAAGCAGCAACATCTCTACCCGCGCCGTCGGTTCTTCGAAGAAATCACCAACGCGTTCGCCAAACATCAGCGCGTGGTTCCCGTTTTTAACGATAAGCACTTGGGCCCGGAATGGTCCGATGCGCTGTGGATGTACGAACGCGCGCGTGACATGAAGATTCCCTTCATGGCGGGCTCGTCGATGACCGTGGGGTATCGCGTGCCGGATGTGACCATTCCCTGGGGCTGCGAAATTGAGGCGGCCGTAGGCGTTGGTTACTCCGGGCTCGACATTTACGGAAGCCACGCCTTGGAGTTGTTCCAAAGTCTGGTCGAGCGACGCCGCCACGCCGAACGCGGCGTCACGTGGGTGCAGTGCCTTCAGGGAGACGCCCTGTGGAGCGCCGTTGATCGCGGGCAGGTGTCAGCGAAGGCGCTGTCGGCGGCGCTCGCCGTAACCCCGCACCGCAACGACGTCGAAATGCGCAACAGTCAAGGCGCTACGCTCTTCTTGTTCCAATATGCCGACGGGCTGCAAGGCGGCATTCTGATGTTGCCCGGTTACGCCCTGGGAACAGCGGTAGGAGTCCAATTGAAAGGTCAGGCCGATCCTGTCGCACTCCGCTTTGACGAACGTTCCGAGCCGCGCTACCCGCACTTCGCGTACTTGCTCAAAGCGATTGAGCGCATGGTGCATACCGGCCGGCCAAGCTATCCCGTCGAGCGCACGTTGTTGACCAGCGGGATTCTCGACCGGGCGCTCACATCACTTGGCGAAGGACAAAAGCGGCTTCCGACGCCGGAACTGAAGATCGCCTATCAACCCGTCGATTACCCGCACGCCCCGCGTCCGGAACTCACGTCGGATCCGCTCGGATAGCCGGCTTGAAATCGCCGCGGCGACGCTTCGCCCAGCGCTCGCATCGGTCCAGTTCGCAACGTATTCGCCGCGGTCGGTTAAACTAGGTCCGGCGCGCCATGAGATTTTTGCTTGCCAAAACCCCCAACTCCAGGAGTACGCCGCCGTGTTGCTACGCTGGCTTGTCATGCTTGTTGCTGTGGCTACAGCCCTCGGCGTTTCGCCGCGCTCCGCGATGGCCGCCGAAGAGAAGCCGCCGAACATCTTGTTCATCTTCACCGATGATTTAACCTGCCAGGCGATCAGCACGTATGGCGAGCGGCGGCGGTTGCTGAACACCCCGAATATCGATCGCCTTGCGGCGGAAGGCATGCGGTTCGACCGTTGTCTGGTGACGAATTCGATTTGCGGTCCCAGCCGCGCTACGATTCTCACCGGCAAGTATTCCCACTTGAACGGCTTTTACAACAACAGCAACAGCACGTTCGACGGCTCCCAGCAAACCTTTCCCAAATTGCTACAAAAGGCGGGGTATGCAACCGCGCTGATTGGCAAATGGCATTTGGTCAGCGAACCCACAGGTTTTGATCATTGGCACATCTTGCCGGGCCAAGGGTTGTACTACAATCCGCCGATGATTCGCCATGGCGAGCCGGTAAAGCACACGGGTTACACGACCGACATCATCACCGACCTTTCGATCGAATGGCTCCAACAGCGCGACCGCTCCAAGCCCTTTCTGCTCATGAGCCAGCACAAGGCTCCGCATCGTGAGTGGGCGCCCGCCTTGCGACACCTGGGCTGGGACAACGACCGCGAGTATCCCGAACCAGAAACTTTGTTCGACGATTACGCCGGCCGCAGCAAAGCGATCCGCGATCATGACATGGGCCTCGACCGCACCTTCACCGACCTGGACGCCAAGCTGCGCCCGGCGCCGAACATGAACGAGGAGCAACTCAAAGCGTGGAACGCCTATTACGAACCTCGCAACGAAAAATTCCGGCAGGCGAAGCTCGCCGGCAAAGACCTGGTTCGCTGGCGCTATAACCGCTACATGCACGACTATCTCGCATGCGTGAAAGCCGTGGACGAAAGCGTGGGACGCCTGCTCGATTTCTTAGAGCAAGAAGGATTAGCCGAAAACACCGTGGTCGTGTTCTCTTCGGACCAAGGCTTTTATTTGGGAGAACATGGCTGGTTCGACAAACGGTGGATCTTCGAAGAATCGTTGCGCGCGCCGTTGCTGGTGCGCTGGCCGGGAGTCATCAAGCCGGGGGGCGTCAATAGCAACCTCGTTTCGCTCCTCGACTTCGCCGAGACGTTTCTCGACATCGCGGGCGCGCCAATTCCCAACGACATGCAAGGCCGCAGTCTCGTGCCGCTTTGCCGCGGCGAAACGCCCGACGACTGGCGCCAAAGCCTGTACTACCACTACTACGAATTCCCCGTTCCCCACCGCGTGCGCCCGCACTACGGTGTGATTACCGACCGGTACAAGTTGGTGCACTACTACAAGCCGGATGTCGATGATTGGGAGTTGCTCGACCGGCAAAAAGACCCGCTAGAAACGATAAACTTCTACCATGACCCCGCGTACGCGGAGACGGTCAAAGAGCTACACGCCGAACTTGACCGCCTGCGCCAAGAGGTCCAAGAGACCACCGAACCGCCCCGTCGGGCCTACGGCAACCAACCCTTCGCCGGCGAACCCCCACTTCCCAAGCCCGCCAAAAAGGCCAAAAAGAAAGCGTGAACGTCACGCGTATCACACTTCGCCACGCAAAAACTCAGCGGTGGCCAACATCGTCGTCGCTTTCCGATGCGACGACAGCCGCGAGCGCAACGCCCCAACCGGCCAACAAAAAGGCAAGTTGATAAGCGTGCAAAGAATACCCCACGCCGACCGCCAATTGGGCGGCGGTTGCGCCCATCAGCGCTTTAGCGGAAGCGCCCGGCCACTCATCGCCCTTCTTCCAAATAATCCAACCTAACATGAGCAACGTCCCAATCCACACCAACACATAAAGCGAGAAACCTACCGCGCCGGTCTCGCTAAGCGCTTCGAGATAGCTCGAATGGATGTCGCTCAAATAGTCGGGTCCTGTTTCCGGTCCTTCGCCGAACACAGGATACTTGTGAAAAGCCTCCCAACCGTACTCCCACAACCTCAGTCGCCCGGTATCCCAACCTTTCTCTTGAGATACGATGGCTTCAAATCGCTTCCAGACCGGTGTGTTATAGAGGAACACTCGCGATACAACGAAGCCTGGAATGGCCGTAGCTAACAACATCCACCGGTAACGAGACAGTAAGACCCAAACACTAAGCCCTAAAACAGCGCCTGCCACCGCCGACCGTGATTCACCAGCATACAGAATCGAAAGCAATCGCAGCGACGCAAGTCCAAAGACCGCCTTCACCGCCAAGTGTGATGACTGAAAAACTCCCTGCGCAGCCAAGGGAAGAACAATCGCAGCGACCGTGGCCGTAATGTGATCGCGGTACATCACGCCAGAATATAGAGCGCCGCAAAGCGCCACGCTGACAACCAGGAAGAACGTCAGCATTCCCTCCGCGCGGCGGGTTGCATATACGTGAGCGGCGACCCACATAATGGCGGCTGAATCGACAAGCCGCACACATTGCTTGGCGACTTCGACATTCCAGGCGCGGCCTTCCACGTGCGCCAGTCCTGCAGAAAGCAAGCCCCATGCGGCATACGCTATCGCCAGCCAAGGAAGCCACCGCCATCTTGTGTCACCTATCGGCCGACCCCACTGTGCAATCGCAACACCAACGATACCAAGAATCGCCACCAATTCTAACAAACCCAAACCGCGAGAGAATTGCGCAACAACGTTCACGCGCGGGACCACGCCATAGCCAAACGTCCCGAACACCACTAACACCCACACCGGAAACCTCGGCACGAGCAACAGGCACAGTAACCCGATTGCCCAATAGGCCTGAAAGATCCACGTTGGCTCCCACTTGGGGAACTGCCAGCCGCTGAACCCTCGTTCGCCGGGCGTCGCGTTATTGGCCTGCCATAACACCCAAGCGGTGGCGCCAAGCACGGCAAGGTAAAAGCCGACTCGCAGTGCGCGAACGCCGCCGGGCAAAGGTTCTTCATCGAGCCCTGCAATGAGCCGCCATCCGCGAGCCAGACTTCGTCGCATGGCAGGCCACACTCCACCAAGCGCGGCGCTGTTCCCTAAGTAATGTGCGAGCGAAACGCCACACGACATGCCAATGACCATCGCGGCGATCTCGACCACATCAGTGCGCCGGCTGAAGACGATCAATTGACCAATCGCCAACATCACTCCCAAGCCCAGCACCAACCAACGGCACGCTCGCTCGCTTCGAACTCGCTGCGAGTCGGTGGTATGCGTAGTTGCTAACCAGAACCCAACTGGCAGAAAAAGCAACACAAAGAGTCCGACGTCCAGAAGCCGTTCGGGCGTTGACTCGGAAAATGGATTGATGACCACGCGGTCTTCACGAAACTTCTGCACCAGTTCGCGCGGCCGAATTGTCAAGTCCAGCGGCAACAGCCACAACAGCGTTGCGATGACGAAATAGCCCTGCAGCGCCCAATCGCGCCATCGTTCGCTTGACGACGCCGGTTGCCGCATCGCCAGCCAAATGCTCAACGGTTTGCCAACGCCCCACCATAACAACACGCCCAAAGCGGCGCCCACGGTCTCGGCGACAATGTCGTATTGAGAGACCGTCCGGGCGGGAAACCACAACTGCGCCAGTTCAATCAAAATGCTCAACGACGCAGCGGCGCCAATCAGAACGCCCGAGCGAAGCAATCGCGTCCGAGTTGAACCCTGGATTAATGTCGCGGCGGCCCAGAAGAACCCCAGTGGCGCAAACAGCGCTACGTTCGCCGCCACATCGCTGGGGCTGGGTCGTTCTGAAGTCAACCAGGGTAACCGACGAAGGTACTCCCGCAACACATCCGGGTCGGGCGTCACCTTTTCAAACGGCGTGAAGGAGCCGTAAATTGCAACAAGCGTGTATCCCCCAGCCAGCATAGCGAACCAAGTCCAAAGCGGATTACTTGTTCGACGAGACTGGGTCAGATTCATGTTCACTCGTTCACAAACAATAGGAAACAGGCAGAACGAGTGTAATCGGTATTCGCCACGGCTTGTACCCTTCACGGCAAAGCGAAACTTACTGCCCGCTGCAACGAGGCGACGAAACGGGTATCCGTTGTTCAACGAAAAAAGGCCGCGATTGCCCGCGGCCTTCTGGCGTGTCTTCGAGGTTTGTTCTAACGCCCGCCCATCGAGGGGTAAAAGTGCGAGTGGTTCATAAACGTGGCGCCGTGCCCCGTGGGGCCAATGCCAGGGTCTCGCATTTCTCCAAGTTGCGTCACATCTTGCCGCAACGTACCCAGCTGTGTGCGGTTTTGCTGAATCGCCGAACCTTGCGACCTTAGGTATTGGTCCAGTTCGCGCCCGGGGCGAATGTACGCGTGAAAGTTGTTCACCACGCCGGTATTAAAACGAAAATAATCGAGGTAGGGGCTCAACGTCGGTCGAGACGGCACATAGGTTCGCGGTTGAAAAGGCCGTTGCCCCCAAGCCGGCGCGCTCAACGCAGCAAGTGCGACCGCCACAAACAAACCTTGATAAAGGGTTTTCATCGCCTTGCTCCTTCTTCCTTCACCGACCGTCGTGTTTGGTCCGGCCAGAGGCCGTAGTCCACTGTCTTTATTCTAGGGGCGACTCTGGCGAGAGTCCACCTTGGCGCCTCAATACCGCGTTTTACGAAGCGTCGTCGTCATCGTCGTTGTGCGCAATGACCGCAATCGGCACGGCAATCGCCACGGCGGTCAGCGTATAGGCAATCACGGGATAACGTTCGTAAAAGTCGTAAAACGTCCTGCGCGTGCTGGTTTGGCTTCGCATAACTTGGCTATCTTCCACCAGGAACACGCCCTCCTTGGCCGAAGGAGGAGCCGCACCTGGGGTCCAAACGCGGCACAGGCGAGCTTCTTCGCCCGCGACCGCGAGAAACACGCCGCCGCGTCCCAGTGGAAGGGCTGCATCGCCTTGTTCGTCGGTCACGGCCGAGACCGCAAACCCGTCAGGCTGACGGACGTCAAGCGTTCGACCAGCTCGCGGCGCTCCATTTCGGTCGCGAATCGAGGCGTGCAGCCGCCCTTGGGCGTCTAGCCGCACGTCTTCGATCACCACGGGCGAAACTTGATCCTGTGGGGTGAGAGCTTGTCCGGCGGGATTTTGTAAGGGAGATTGCCCCCAGGCTGGCCCCAGCGCCATTTGGGCGCCTAAAACAAGGACCAGCATCGTCCTGGTGAAGCGTGGGGATTGCATGAATGCTCCTTCGTCGGCGGGGCAGACTTCTTATACCTCCATCGGATCGGCAAAAAGATTAACTTCAAATTTAGTAGCCCCAAAGCGATTCAATCGTATAATCGGGTGGAAATCGCGTGGCAGCCGGTCCCCAAAACGCAAACACCGCCGAGACCAACAAGACCTCCCAATCGACCCAAACAACTCTTTTCAACAGCTTTCCACCGGGAAGCACACAACCAGGGCACGAGTGTAATCTGCCATGCACGCACTCGCCGTTAAGTGGCAGCTAAACTTAGAAAGTTCATGCTGCGTGGCTGTTTGAACTCGCGTGGTTAATCAGGAATCGCCCATGCCCATTCTCGAGCGCGAACCAATCATCTACCCGGACAACCTCCTGGACGAATTGGTCCATCAAGACCCCGAACGGCGGTGGCGGCTGCTGTACACCAAGGCGCGTCAAGAGAAATCGCTTGCGCGCGACCTGTTGCAAGCCAAAATCCCGTTCTACCTGCCGCTCGTGCCGCAAGATCGGCTGGTGCGCAACCGCCGGGTTCGATCTTATTTACCCATCTTCACCAGTTATGTCTTTCTTTACGGGGTGGAAGACGAGCAAAGCCGCAGTAAGAAAACCAACCGCATTTGCGCGGCCAGCTTGGTGGAGGATCAAGCGCGCCTGACCAAAGAGCTGACCAATATCCAGCGGATGGTGGTGGCCGATCTCCCCCTAACCATTGAAAGCCGCCTGGAGCCGGGCGAACGTGTGCGCGTGAAAAGTGGCCCCTTTGCCGGCGCCGAGGGAGAAATCCTGCGCCGCAAAGGCAAAACCATCCTCGTCGTAGCCGCTACCCTCCTCCAACAAGGCGTGTCCGTAGAAATCGACGACTTCCTCGTCGAACCCTTACGTTGAACGCTCGGCTGCCCAACGCCACGGCGGAATTGCCTGGAAGTTCGTGAAGAGTTAACCACTTCTTGTCCAACGGAATCGGTTCCGTTGTTTTGGCTACGACGGCTCTCGTCGGCGGCTGCTGCTACCGATGCCGGCCACAGCCATCTTGCCCAGCGCGGTTACACACAAGTCGAAAACTGCGAGCCAAACCTGCAGTCGTGCGTGAAATCTGATAAGGCGTTTCAAAATTCGGGGAAACTTTTTGACCTTTCGTCGGGGCGTGCGTCTATCATACAGGCCGCGAGTGTTTCCACCTTCCGCCGCCTGGGAACATGCCTGGTGAGCGATTTCCTAGAGGAGTTTGTCCCGCGCGTGTATCACTTCGCGCTGCGCTTAACCGGCGATGCGCATGTGGCGGAGGATTTGACGCAAGAGACGCTTCTCCGCGCGTGGAGCCGCCGCAGGCAATTGCGCCAATGGCAGTGTACGCGCACCTGGCTGTTTCGGATTGTCGGCAACCTGTGGCGCGACCATTTGCGACGCGCGGTGCTCCGCGAAGGGCGACGGCTCGAACTTCCGGTCGAGACGCCATGCCCCGAACATGACCCGGCCGACGCCGTCGCGATGCAGGACGACCTGCGTCTGGTGCTGGCGGCCCTGGACGAGCTGCCGCCGCGCCAGCGTGAGGTGTTGTACCTGGCCGCCTGCGAGGCGATGCCGCTGGCCGAGATCGCCCAGGTGTTGGCTATTTCGCCCGATGCGGTCAAGTCGAACCTTGCCGCCGCACGTAAGCAAATGCGACAACGGCTGCGAGGCCGCCTTTGAGATTTTTGACACAACGCTCCATGAACGATCCGCTTTGCAACCAGTTAGACGATTACCTCGGCGGGTGGCTTGCCGACGGCGAGCGACGCGCGTTTGAAGCGCACTTGGCCCCGTGCAAGGCCTGCGCCGAGGAAGTACGCTTGCAACTGGCCATGGATCAGTTGCTCGCTTTGGCGCATCCTACGGCGCCGCCAGGATTGGTCGAACAAGTTGAGGCGGCGCTTCGAACACGGCGAAAGCGATTCGCGCGGAACGCCGTCGCCGTTGCGGCTGCATTGGGATGCATCATGGCGGGCGGACTGTGGCGGCTTGAACATCGTTCGCCCAAGGGCCCGTCGCCCATTCCTGCTGCGCCGGTGCTCGTCGAAACGGCGCCGCAACACGTCGCGCCGTCGTCCCTCGATCGTAACTCCGCCGATTCCGCCGCTTTGGCCGATGATGCGAAGTCAGGCGCGCCGGGCGAGAATCCCATCGTCCTTCACGAGACCGCGCCGCGGGAAGACGTGGTCTCGGTGGATGGCGGTCCTGGCGTGATTCTGCTTCCCGAACCGACCGGCGATCCGACGGTTCACATTTATTGGGTGTATCCGACCGTGGGCGTGTCGCACCGCGAGTCGGCCCCGATGCTTCCTTCGAATCCCTCCGCCCCTGCAAGCCCTTCCGAAAGGAGCCGTTTATGATCGCGCGGCCTCGTATTCTCTCACAAACTTCCGCCATGACGGTTTTTGCGGCGCTCCTATGCGTGAGTTGGCAAGCGAGCGCCCAGGCGCCGGCCGAAGCGCCCAAAGAAGGCGAGCCGTCGCGCGCCACCACGCAGCGTTCGCGACCTGACCGACCTTCGGGCGAGGTCGCATCGACCGAGTTCCGCGTCTTTCCGCTCAAGCATACTTCGGCCAGCGAGGCGGCAATCGTATTAGGCCAACTTCTGCGCAGCGGTCCGGGGGGCGGGCGAGGGTTTGGCGGCGGGTTTATGCCAGGAGCCGAGGAGACGATTATCGCCGATTCGCGCACCAACTCGTTGATCGTTCGCGCCGTGCCCGCAGTGCTGGAGCAGGTCGCCTCGCTGATCGAGACGCTCGACCAACCCCAACCAACACAGGTTCGCGTGTTTACGTTGCAGCATATCGCCACCGCCGGCACGCAAGAAACGCTGGCGCGCATGCTGGGCGATCGCGTCCGCATCGCCGTTGATGAGGTGGGCAACCGCGTCATTGCTCATGGCAACGCCGAACAGTTGGACGTGGTCGAGGCGCTGCTGATGAAACTGGATGAATCGCCCGCAGAACAGGCGGAAGCCCCTCCCGCCGCGGCGCCCCAGGATTTTCAAGTGCGCGTGGTGTGGCTCGTCGCGGGGTTGAATCAACCGGAGGCCGCTGCGCCTCCGCCCGATCTAGAGAATGTGGTCAAGGAGTTGGAAAAAATGGGCGTGACGGGTCTCGAGACCGGCGCGCAAGTGTTCGTGAAAACCATCGAGGGCGAGCAGTTCTCGGTCCGCGGGATGGCCGCGATTGATGGGCCTTGCAACTTGCAAGTGAGCGGAACCTGCCGTCGCCCAACTGCCAAGTCGGTTCATCCAGCGTTAAAGCCGCCGCGCAGCGCACCCCCTCAGAAACAACCCCTGCTGCTGCAAATCTCTATTCAGGCCCGAACCGAACAAGGCGATGATCTGGCGAACCTGGAAACAACGATTACCGCCCCCGAAGAACACAGCGTAGTGCTGGGCGTCTCGCCGGTTGGTTCGCTCACCTCGGTGTTCGTCGTCCAAATCCGCCGCTAAAGCGTATTGCATCGAGGTGTGATGACTTCTTCCGTGTGATCCACTCGCTCCGCGAGTGGTTTCCGGCACTCGCGGAGCGATGGCGCCACATTGGGGGCGTCACTGCTGCGTGAAAGGCGTTCTAAAGTTGTGGCCCTAGTTGATCCTGGCCCAACGAACCCAAGTCCGCTGGATTTCATCTTCGTTGAACCGCTTCCGGATACACGCCTAAGAGGGCGAGAGGCGCGCAGACGTAGGGCTTGTCGCAGGAGCCATGGCCTATCCCACGTGGCGGAAACTCGCGAACGGTGATTAGCGTCGGATCGCGGTTCCCGTCCGCAGGTCGTGTGGAGCCGCGATAACCTTACGCCGAAAACTCCGCGTGATCGTCCTCACCCACAACCTCTTGGGTCTTTTGCCCGTTGAGGCATTCTACACAGCCCTCCTGACATCTTTTCCGACTCCGTGTGCGCCCGCGGTCAGTAGTGCACAATGGTGTAAGTCCATCCCGGAACGGACCATCCGATTCCAAGCCCCCAGTCATGAAATTCAGCGCCGTTCGGCATCCACCAAGCAATATATCGCATCGCCACAGATCTCATGGGCTCGGGAGAGAAGACGGCGTTGGTGGCGATGGGTTGATAGACGTAGGAATAGACCTCGTAAGCCACGGGATTCTTTGAACCGGGGGTGTTAAAGCGAGCCATCGCCCAAGAAGCTGGGCCGAAAGAAACATATAGTAAAGCAAACGCAAGGAAAGTAGCGCCTGTGTATCGAAGAGCAGTCTTACACAAGGCGTATCGCTGAAGTGAAATAAGCAGGAAGGTGGTTATAAGCGATAGAAGGAGACTGAACGGTCCTATGAAAGCTCCGTATCGACGCCATTCGGCGCCAATCGAAACGGCAATCGCGCACCATGCCGTGAGAAGGAGTAAGCCGCGGACGGAAAAGCGAAAAATTTTTGACATGAGTCTTATGGCGGCTCACGAGTGGAAATGGCGTCAGGAACGATTAGCGATTCCGGTCACTGTATCAGGACTTACGTCACGCGGCATAGAGTAAATCTTGACGAACCGGATCGTGAGGTTCGGTGCGCAGCGCGAATTTTGAGGCGCCGTTTGTTGGCGCGGTTCACAACGGCTGGAACGGCGGACGACGGGAGTTCTATCTGTTGGCGGAATCGGAGATTCTGATGCTCTGTGGTTCGATGCACGACCGCATTGGTCAGTCCTAGGTTGCCCAACCGTCGCCCCGTGCCAGCAAAATTCATTGTCCCGGCGCCGCAGGAGTTGGCGGCGCTCTCAACATGTCCGGTAACGCAGCAACCCAACGCGATCGGGAGACGATTTCAATGGCCGATTCCGACATCTGCTTCATGTCAGCGGTTGAGATGGCCCGCCGCCTTCGCGCCAAGGAAGTTTCCGCCCGTGAGGTCCTCGACGCCCACCTTCGGCAAATTGAACGGGTGAACCCGAAGGTGAACGCCATTGTTACGCTCGTCGAGGAACAGGCCCGTGAGAACGCCCGGCAGGCCGATGAACGGCTTGCCAAGGGCGAGGCGATTGGTCCGTTGCACGGGTTGCCTGTCGCCCACAAGGATCTTCAAGAAACCAAGGGGATCCGCACCACCTACGGGTCGCTTATCTACAAGGACGAAGTTCCGACCGTTGACGCGCTCCTCGTGGAGCGTCTACGAGGCGCGGGCGCCATCACCATCGGGAAGACCAACACTCCCGAGTTTGGCGCCGGCTCGCAGACGTTCAACGCCGTATTCGGGCGAACGCTCAACCCGTACGACCTCTCCAAGACGTGCGGCGGCAGTAGTGGCGGCGCGGCCGTAGCTCTGGCCTGCGGTATGGTCCCGCTCGCAGAACGGAAGCGATATGGGAGGTTCGTTGCGTAACCCGGCAAGTTTTTGCAGCGCTGGTGGGGCTTCGGCCCTCTCCCGGACGTGTCCCGACGGGGCCTGTAGAAGATTTTGTGTCAGTCGGGAAGAATGGACGTTTTCCCAGATTCTCTCATTTACGGAGACTGACGCATGGATGCGATGTGGACGAAGAAGGCCGAGGAGCTGGCGCAAGAGTTGGCGACCCAGGCGACGAG
>CAUJHS010000023.1 GCA_963204915.1 Planctomycetota bacterium
CTCGTCGCCTGGGTCGCCAACTCTTGCGCCAGCTCCTCGGCCTTCTTCGTCCACATCGCATCCATGCGTCAGTCTCCGTAAATGAGAGAATCTGGGAAAACGTCCATTCTTCCCGACTGACACAAAATCTTCTACAGGCCCGACTGACCGGCGCCGCGCTGGATCGACTGACCCATCGCTGCCACATCATCGAAACCCGCGGCGAGAGCTACCGCCTGCAGGACGCCAAGCGCCGCCGCAAGTCCACCTAGCCGATCCGTTACAATCCCTTCTTCCGCGACCACCCAACTGTTCAACCTGGAGATCCTACCAACCTAGCGCTTCCAAATTCGGCTGCCCGGCGCCACCGCTTTCGAATGCCGTCAACAGCTGGTGGCCGCGCCAGCGGTTCTTGTGGTCCGCTGGCGTATACAGCCATACGTCGCGGCTCATATCTAGATCGCAAGGCCGCATCATGACGACCTCACAAGGCCTCATGCCGGTGAGCCGCTGCAACTGGATTAATGCGCCCACTTGGGGTGAGGTGTATGGAAGGACCGCATCGACCCAGTCGTCCTGCGCCGGCTGGATTGGTTTGGTTTCACGTGCGTTCGAACGGCCAAACTTGAGTCCCGCGACGGCTCGGAGACCTTCGTAACTGCTCGGCGGAACGAGTTCTTCGCTAACGGCCCATTTAAAGATTCGTTTGATTCGATTAATGCGGTTGTTGACGACCCCGCGGCTGAGGCCACACTGTTCGATCATGTGCCGTCGTACCGCCTTGAGTTTAAGCGGACCAAACTCTTGTGCGGGAAGACGATCGTAGAGCGCGCGGATGTGCCCCATTGCTTCCCGCATGCAGACAAGTTCTTTTGTCGGATTGCCGTTCTTGCGATAGTACTGCTGCGCGAACTCTAAATATCGAAGCAGGAGTTCCGCGATCGTCAAATCAGGAAAACGACTGTTTGGCGGGGGCGCGCCGGAAGAGCGTTTTTCCGCGAGCGAGTGCTCAGAGATGAGTCGGGCGTAAGCCTCTCGGCTTTCTGGAGAGCCAAAAGCGCCGAGGTAGAAATGTTTGCCACGAATAACCGTCCGCGCTTGGCCCGTGGCCTTATGCAGACTGTATTTTGGAATCCGAAATGGACGAGACATTGCGCTACATCGCTAGCCCTCGATGAAGTGGTAGTACTACCAAACTTCCAAAGGGTTTGAGACGACGCTTGTCCGCCAACCGGACGGCTGCAAGCACTTGGTACGTAGAGTTTTAGGTAAAGTACACCCCAGAGGGCTCGAACCTCTAACCTTCGGTTCCGTAGACCGATGCTCTATCCAATTGAGCTAGGGGTGCTTGGTTTCGGAAGGGTTGATTTGACGCCATGAGTATGGTCAATCAACGCGTTCCAATCTCGATGTGTGTGTTTTACTCTTTTCGCAAATGATCGACAAGCGGTTCCTGGGAATGGCTTCGCCATATCGTCGGAATAAATCGGGGCGTTTTTTCCATGTAAACTAAGTAATCTTTGCCAAATCGTTTAACCAGCATTTGTTCTTCAATGGGAGTACGGATAACGAGCAAAGCCAGAGCCAGGAATCCCGTTGCGCCCACGAACCAGTTGGCCGACAGCAACATTGCGGACACGATTAACAACCCGAATGAAACATAATACGGATGGCGTACCCAGCGGTAAGGACCCGTCAAGACCAGGGAATGGTTCGCGCGAACGGCCACAGTATCGGTCAAATTTTTTCCCAACGCCGATAGGGTGCAAAACAACAGACCTACGGAAAAGATTGCAACGGCAAGGCCAAGCCACCGTGCCCCTTGCATGAGCGGAATTTGGGACCACGCCATCGCGGGAGGATAAACAAGATACGTCAGCGTGCTGACAAATAACGACAGTCCCGCAAGTCGAATCGCCAGGAACAACCATCGCCCTTCATCACGGCGTGAAATTCTCTCGTGCGACCGAGAGGCACAATAGCGGTGATAGCCCGCAATAGCCAATGTCAGCGCAAACACCCCCAATAAAGCCAAACGAAACGGAGTTTCTGGGTTCACTTTCCGAGAGTCGTCGGTACATCAAGGGCGTCAGGGATTCCACGCGGGCGGGTCACTGGCCGGGAAAGACTCCAATGCGGCTTCATCAACGGACTCTTCGGCTCCCGGTGGACGAGATTGCTGCCGGGCCAGACACTCTTGCTCGGCCGCCAGCCAGAACCCCAAATCACCACCTTCTGGCCTGCCGGCTAACTCCCAGAGATAGTACGCAGCTTGGCGAATCTTGTCTTGATCGTCAACGTTGTTGCTAGCCATAGGGGTTAGTCCTCATTTTCCGGAGGTTTTTCGCGTCGAAACACCGCGACGACGTCTTCGGCAGGAACAACAAAAAGCTGATTGTCGGACTCAAAGTCGACCGGTATCGCATTCTTCGGATGAAATAAGATCTTGTCGTATTGACGCAACGGAATATCGGGGTCGTTCCCAATTTGGGCGGAAATCGCAACAATTCTTCCCGTGATAGTAGGAATTTCCGACTGATCGGGAAGTGCAATCCCCCCCTTGGTCTCGCGCTTAGGCTCATCTTTACGCACGAGAACGCGGGCTCCAATGGGCTCGACGTATTCCAAAGTTTTCGAACGAGTCTTCGCCATAACCGGGCGTGTTGGTAGGTAGCTAATGTTCCTCTCAAGCCTAATCATTGTCTTGAGTTTGGACAACCAGCGGGCGCTCGGTTTGGGCTTGTAATTCGAGTCGTTTATGGCAAAATACTGGGTTTCCCCAACAGACAATGGTTGAAGGATTGTGCAATGTCCGACGTGCTCCACGTAGAAGTTCGCCGCGAACGCGGCTCGCGCGCAGCGAGGAAGCTGCGTCAAGCGGGTCAAATTCCTGCGGTTTTATACGGTCACGGTCAAGAAGTCGTTCCTTTGTCGCTTCGGCACGAAGAGATTGAAGCGGCGGTGCGTCACCGTGCCCACTTGGTAAGCCTGGAGGGCGGCGTGACTGAAAGCGCGCTCATCCAATCGATCCAGTGGGATACGTTTGGCGTAGAAATCCTGCACGCCGATTTCTATCGTGTGACCAAAGGCGAGAAGCACGAAGCGGTCGTTGCAATTATGCTTCGCGGAGAAGCGCCGGGCAGCAAGCAAGGCGGCGTCGTGCAACAACTCCTGCACGAAGTTGAAATTATGTGCCCTGTAGAATTGATCCCTGACGTTTTTGAGGTGAGTGTCAACGAACTTCAGCTTCACCAGGAATTCACCGCCGGACAGCTCAAGCTGCCCGAAGGCGCCAGCTTGATCACATCGGCTGATGAAGTGGTGGTACATTGCGTGGATGCTGCTCGCATGGCCGCCGCGGCAGAGGAACCGGCCTTGGCCGAAGGCGAGGTGGCCGAACCTGAAGTGATTGGACGCAAGAAGGAGGAGACGGAAGAAGAAGGCGACTAATCGGTCGGATCGAGTGGCATGAAATTGATCGTGGGTCTGGGAAATCCAGGCCGAAAGTACACCGGCACACGTCACAATATTGGCTTTGACGTCATGGCCGAGTTGGCTCGTAAGTACGGTCAATCGACGCCGCGAGCCAAATTTCAAGGCGAGCTGGTTGAGGCGCTGCTCGGCGGCGAGCGCGCCCTATTGCTGACTCCGCTCACGTACATGAATTTGAGCGGTTCAAGCGTTCAGCCCGCGCGTGACTTTTATAAACTGACGAATGGCGAAATTCTTGTCGTGTGCGACGACTTCAACTTGCCTTTGGGCAGGTTGCGAATAAGACGAAAAGGATCTGCAGGCGGCCAGAAGGGGTTGGATGATATCCTTCGCCGCTTGGGTTCCGACGAAGTAGCTCGCTTGCGCATTGGCATAGGGCAACCCGATGAACATCGCGCGGCGGCCGACTTTGTACTCAGCAAGTTCACTCCAGAAGAAGCCAATACGGTCAAGGAAACCCTAAAACGCGCGACCGACGCTGTCGTCGTTTGGGCGACCGAAGGCGTGGAAGCCTGTATGAATCGCTTTAATGCAAGTTAAGCGATGGACTGGAAACGGAAAAACATTAACTGACTCATACCATTATTGATCGAGAAGGAGAATTAAATTGGCCGCCACGGTTTACGAATGTCTGTTTTTGCTCGACTCGAACCGCTATGCCCGCGATCCCCACGGGCTGCCGACGCAAATCAATCAGATTATTGAAAATATTGACGGCGAGATCCTAGTGTCTCGCCTGTGGGCCGAGCAAAAGCTGGCGTATCCCATTAAGGGACATCGCAAGGGAGTGTACTGGCTGACCTATTTCCGCGCGGATAGCCTGCGTTTGAAAGAGTTGAACCGAGCATGCCAATTGAATGAGAACATTCTACGCCATCTCGCATTAAAGGTTGATCCTCGTCTCGTGACCACCTTGGTCGCCCACGCGACGGGCCAAGCGATTGAAGAGGAAGAGGCGGGTGAGGAAGCAGGCGAACCTGTCGGAGTAGCTGAAGGCGCCGAAGGTTAGTTCTCGTAGCGCGTTCACAAAAAGTGGCGGTCCGCGGCCGTAGGAGAAATGCTTGCCCGCGTATAGTGAATGTGCTAGGCTGACTGAGAACAGGGTACACCTGTACATCATCGACACATCCACCGTTGTACCGCGCTTAGCGCCCAGGAGACTTTCATGGCCAGCTACAATCGCGTCATCCTCATGGGGAACCTCACGGCTGATGTTGACTTGCGGTATACTCCCAGCAACATGGCCGTTACCGACGTTACAATCGCGGTGAACGAAAAACGCAAATCGAACACCGGCGAGTGGATTGAAGAAACCGTATTCGTCGACGTCACGCTTTGGGGACGCACGGCGGAAGTCGCGAGTGAATACCTAAGCAAGGGCTCGCCCTTGTTCATCGAGGGACGCCTTAAACTTGACCGATGGGAGACCGACGGCCAGAAGCGATCAAAATTACGCGTGGTCTGTGATCGAATGCAGTTAATCGGAGGACGGGGCGAAGGCGGCGGTTCGGGCCCCAGCGGAAGCGGCAAAGGAGCAGCTCGTTCATCCCGCGGACCCAATCGTTCGCAGCCGCAATATGATGAATCGGAATATAGCCACGGCGGACAGGACGACATGGCCTCCTCAGGTCCAAGCGGACCACCCGCCGATGACATTCCCTTTTGAAGCCAACGCAAACGCAATCCAATTATTCACTTTGTCATGGTTACCGGCGAGCATTGATTGATTGTCGACGAGGCGGCAATCAGCGGCCTTCGCCAAAACATGGATCTTTCTACGACGGACTTTAACGTATGCCAAACACCACAGCAAAAAAGAACCGCAAGCCGCGTTTCAAGCGCCTTCCACGAGGCGATAACGGCGGCATCCAATTGTTGTTGATTCAAACAGTTAGCCACCTGGGAAAACAGGGGGACGTTGTCGAGGTCCGGCCTGGATACGCATATAACTATCTGTTGCCGCAAGGCCTTGCCACAATTGCTTCGAATCACCATTTGCGGATGATCGAGAAACACAAGGCCCGTTTGGCGGAGATAGAAAAGTCGCGATTGGCCGATCTGCGCACCCTTGCGAAAGAACTGGAGCGTCAAAGCCTTACGATTGAAGCCAACGCGAATGACGAAGGCCACTTATATGGCAGCGTGGGAGCTCCGGAAATTGTGAGCGCCTTGAAGCAAAACAACTTCAACATCGTCGCCGATCAAGTGCGTCTGGAAGGTCAACTAAAAGAGTTGGGTCTATACACGGTCAAGATTCACCTGCACCCCCAGGTCGACGCCGAACTCAAGGTCTGGGTGGTTCCTACCGTAACGGCCGACGAGGACGTTAAGCCCGTCGCGAAGAAAGAAGATGCAAAGGCTCCAATAAAGAAGGAAGATGCAAAAGTTGGGAAAAAGTAGTTTCCCAAACAGCCCATCAAGACACTCGCAACTCCGTTCGTCAAGCCTGTGGTAGTTCCCACAGGCTTTCGTTTTTGAGGACATCGCGCACCGTGCCATCGTGCTTTGGCAACACTGATCTTGCCATAATCACACATGCTGACTTATAAGCCCCGAAGGACTCATTCATTTCGCAAGGGCATGGTATGCGCATTCGGACCCGAATGGCCGCGTTGGCGGGCGTGGTATGGCTCATATCTTGGACATCGTCTGCCTGGTCGCAATACGTTGGCGACCCGATGATGAATCCGGCGCCCAACGCACCAGCAATGACCGGTCCGCAGAATTATTCAGCGCCAGTTTGGCACGGTCCGCCTGGGCCGCCGGTGGTGCATGGCGGGCCGTTTTATCCCGGTCCTCCGGAGCCGGCGTTCGAACCGATTCCGGCGAACTCCGATCCGACGTTCATGCTATCGCCGCAATCGGCGCCGCCGGAACTACCACCGCCGCTCGAAATGGAAGAATCGCCAACCTACACGTTTTTTGACTATGGTTACTGGTTTCCAACCGATGGTTGGAGCAACAGTTTTGAAGTCGGCATCAATGGCAGCGCCGGAAACGCCGAGACGTTTAGTCTGCGTACCGGCGCACGCATCCAAAGGAGCTTGGACGCCGCAAAGTACACGCTCGATATGAAGTACGCAAAAACTCACGCGGGTTCGCTCACGGGTGGATTTGGATCGTCTCAGGAAACGCAACACAACGCTCTGTTGAATTCAAATGTCGAATCCGAACTGGGCGAGTCCGCCTGGACAACGTTCTTTAAGACAAGCCTTGAATACGATGAATTCAAGGCTTTCAATGTCCGCACTGCAATGAACGCTGGTTTGGGCTACCACTTGGTGAAAACGGACGACGCCAAGGTGATCGTTAGGTTTGGTTCCGGTGTGTCGCGAGAATATGGAGGGCCGGATGATGATTATGTGCCGGAAGCGATATACGGCCTTGAATTCGACCGTCAAATCTCCAAGCGACAAAAGTTGTATTCTACGATCGAATACTTTCCCGATTGGTCGAATTACAGCGACTTTCGCCTTGTGACAAATGCGGGTTGGGAATTCCTTCTGGACGAAGACGCCAACTTGAGTCTCAAACTGGGCGCCGTCGACCGCTATGACAGCACGCCCCACGGCCTTAAACCAAATGATCTTGATTACTCGCTCGTACTGCTTTGGAAGCAATAGCACGTGTTGACGCCGCTTTCGCCACAACCAGGCTTTCCCAGCACGAGAACAACGCGATATATTCGCGGGCGTGCTACTCTGGAATCATGACGAATTAGCCACTTCCCAGCGTCAAGCGCGGCTTCAGCGCGCCTGGGCCGCTGTTGCGCTGGTGCTCTTTGCCGCGACGTGGCGACTGTGGACGCCGCAAGAACTTTTTCCCCAGGTCCCTCTCCTCGCGCCGATCCGAAACGTCCCTGCGTGGTTCGATTGGCTTGGAGCGGTGGGAATTGTCGTCGGCTTACTGCTGTCCCTGGCGTTTGGTGCACGTCGTTTCTTAGGACGTGCCGGCCTGTGGGTTTTTGCAGGTTCTGCCGCAGCAATGTTCGTATTCGATCAGCATCGTTTGCAGCCCTGGGCCTATCAATTCGTTCTCATCGCGGTCGTACTATCCTCGCGAGATGGGCTGCGTAGCTTTTGCCTGCTTCGCTGGCTCGCCATAGCAATTTACTTCTGGTCCGCTCTTGGAAAGTTCGATCACACATTTTTGCACGGCGTGGGGCAACAGTTCCTGGCCGTTATCACCAATTGGTTCGGTCTGACGATCGATGTCGTCCCGCCACCGGCGCGACTTTTTCTCGCATGCGTGTTTCCCACCGGCGAACTGATTGTCGCCGTCACCCTGGGGTTTCAACCCACCCGCCGATTCGGTTTCGTCGGAGCCGTGTTTCTCCATGTCATGTTGATCGCCGTACTCGGGCCGTGGGGCCTGAATCATCAGTTGGGCGTGCTTGTCTGGAACGTCTTCTTTTTAGTCCAAGCGTGGTTCCTGTTTGGACCGACGATTCAAACACCCTTGACTTCGAGCAATCAGCAGACGGTGTCACGCGCAGTCGCGCGAATTCGGGGTTGGGGAACGGCCGAAACCCTCATCGCCATGGCAATTATGTTGCCAGCCCTCGAACCGTGGGGTTACTGGGACCATTGGATGTCCTGGGGGTTGTATTCCACACGCGCCGAACGGGTTGAGGTGCAAATCCACCCACTCGCGGTATTTCGACTGCCTGTCGAACTTCGAGCCTTTGTGCGCGAGCCGAAGTCTAGTGATGATTGGCACGTACTTGAGATTGACCGTTGGTCGCTCTCTACCTTACGAGCGCCGGTTTATCCTCAGGCCAGATTTCAACTTGGCGTGGCCGAGGCGGTCGGAATTCAAAACGATCTGGGCGGCTTAATCCAAGCGATCCACTGGGGCCCCTCAAATCGTTGGTCGGGCGCGAGAACCCGTACGGTGCATCGTGGGGTCGGCGCGATTCAACAAGCGAGCGATGACTCCTGGTTGAATGGTCGCCCGCGGATAGGGCGAACGACGAATCATGGAGATTGGCGTTTCCGCGCAAAGTAGTTTAATGTCGGCGTGCGCCACGCATGCAAGGCGCGCACATCCGAATCACTTCTTAGAATCTCTGGGGAGCCAAACTGGGAATGCCTTGCGAATAAATAGATCCGCTTGGAGCCTGCGCGGCGCGAATTGGAAATTCGGTCCATTCGCTCTCGGTCGTCTGCCCAACCGCGGCATTCTGCGCAGGAACCGCCGTCGCCCGCAGTTCCCGCAAATGCTCGCGCAGGATCCTTTGGACTTCAAGCACCGCCAACGGATGGTTATGGACGTGGCTGTGATCGGCAGGTACCGAGACTTCAGATATTGCGTAGGGAACACGAGCACTAGCGACCGCCACGACACCGTCACTTTCGCCCGAGAACCGGCCAAAAAAGCTATCCTGTGAGACTTCGCCGATCACGTTGTGATATCGAACCCAAGGCGCACGTTGTGCGCGATGCATTGCGGGAAAAATTGGCGAGTCCGGCGCCAAGGAGTCAATGCTCGTGGTCATGGTCAAGAGACGTGTGTCGCGGAAAAAGTCGGGGTTATCTTGCACAACCTGGTGTGAGGCCTGCACCAACATTTTCGGCAACGTGATAATTTTTCGACCCAGGTAGCGAGTCGTGCTGTTGGCAAACTCACTACCTCGGTGCGGTGTTGCGATCGTGACCACACGGGCGACCGACCGATTAGGCTGGAAGAATAGCGTCGCCTCGAGCTGCCGCCTCGTTTCCAAGTCCGTTTTCAACTCCGAGAACGGACGGTCGCTAATCAAACGCCAGAATTCTTCGCCGCTTTCCAGGGTCTGCATGGTCGAAACGAGTCCGCCCATGCTGTGCCCGACCAGCACCATCTGATTGAGAGGCGCCGCTTGTCGACCAGGGTCGATCGTTTGTCGCGTGCGTTCCAATTCGACGCGCATCTGCGTCGCACTGATCCAAAACGGTTGTCCCGTCGGGTAAAGAAAAAACCAGAACTGGTAGTTTTCGCGGATTTCGGGCACACTGCGCAAATCGTTGAACATCTCCATCCAGGTCACGGGACTAGACCATAGTCCATGCACCATGACGACGGGAATCTTGTGAGGATTGTACGGCTCAAGCATGTACAATCCCTTGAATTCCTGGCCGGCGTTGGCGTCAATCAAACCATAGGAGCCGAGAAAATTGCTGCGCAATAGGGGATCGTTCAGGTAGTACGCAAGCGGCGTACTAATGTCCGTCTCCAGGGGCGCTAAACGATCACCCACGCGTACATCGGTCGCCAGCAGCGGGTCGCGCAGCTCGAGCTCACAAAAATGGGAGTCTTGCTGATCCCGCTGAGGATGCACGCGCAGGAATGCGGTGACCGGAAACGTGAGCCCAGGCGGATAGAATCGCTCGGCGGGGTCTTCCTTGCTGTGTTTCCTACGTATCGCAATGAGCGGCACGCCTAGACCATAGGTGTGATGGCGGTTTGTCAGGCCCGTCACTTCGTAGTCTGAAGCGAACTCAAACCGCTCAAAGTCATCGTCGCGCCAGGCGCCTTTCGCGGTGACTTGAACCTCGAACGTTTTACTTGCGGTTTCGACGGTAACGCGTCGACCGGGCATCAGACTACCATTGCTTTTGACAATTCGTAGGGCGCTTTCCAACGAGTTGTTGTATAGGTCGCAAGCACGGCGAAAATTCGGATCGTAGGGGTTGCGAAATCGATCAAACTCGGGGTCGAATAGGTAAAAATAGGAGTGTGCGACCGAGGCGCCGTACATGTCCAGGGCAAGCGGCTTGTCTCCCTTGGCGTCGGCCGTTTTTCCATAGATATAGGCAAGTTCGGCATACGCGTAGACATTCTCGCTTCCTGGCTCTTCCGCGATAATTTTTTGCAGTTCGTCGAGCACTTGGCGAGGATCGCGGTCTTTATTTTCATCAAGGTTATAACGGCGAAGAAACTGCTCCACGCGAGGCGTGGGCCGCGGACCCTTGCGAGATACGAGATTGAGCGTCCCTTCTAAAGGATTTTGCGGCGTCTTTCGAACGGTTATGGTTTCGGAGCTTGTGAGGTCGGCCAGCTTGACCAAGCGATCGACAGAACAACCCGCCGTTAACGCGAGTATGCCGAAAAAGAAAAACGATTGGCGAATCGCACGCAACCCCTGGCCGTGCAACCCGCGTCGATCCATACCATCCATGGAGTATCACACGGAGGAAGAAAATAGAGCCAACCTGATCAACGCCCCAAACGATGAGACACGCCCAAAATAGGCGGCGATGATAGTGTCTTGTGCGCGTGGGCGTCAAGAGGAGCCGCTACAGAGCACGAGCGGACGAGGGTAGCGCCAGCGAATGAGTCAAATTGGCTTTCGCGACTGTTTTGTGCTCCGACGACGCCGTAATCCATGAAATGCTCGAGCCGTACGTTGCTCGCAGACGTACGGCAAACGGTCAGTGTCCGTGTTTTCTCGCGTCACGGCGATCTCCCACGCGTCAGAGGGGAAATCGCCGTATTCTGGCGGTCGCGAGACGCGCAATGCAAAGTGGATTTCAGGTTGGCTCGGGTTCGGGAAACGGCTCTAACTCCTCGCGTAGGACCAACAAATCAGGAGGAGCTTCAATGCCTAGGCGAACTTTATCGCCCGAGACACGCACTACCGTAATGATCACTCCATCGCCAAATTTGATACGTTCGCCTTCGCGTCGGGAAAGTACCAGCATCGTCAACCTCCGTGTTCTCGATTTGGGGGGTACCGAGCTCTTTGCCGGTCAGGCAGCCACGGGGTCAAGCACGGCGGCGGAAGCAAGGCTTGTCTTCGACAATTTCTCGCCGGAAGCGCCGTAGAACAAAATCGAGTTGCGGTCGGTCTCCCAAATAGCGGTTAACCTAACGCTGCGCGGTCCATGTAAACAAAAGTACATGCCGCACGGACGGCCCGCGCGAACAAGAATGCGTTCAGTTAAGGGGAAAGCGCCAACAACAAGATCATGATGTTCACACAGCGTCGCGTATACATACTGCCTTAGATCCGCCAGTCCTTTTAACTCCAAGGTTTGGCTTTGCATGTGGGGTATGCTCCAACAGGGAAAAATCGCATTCCGCACCTCGGGGGAAAGGGGCGGAGTTTGGGGGTTGGGTGGGCAAAAGTGAATATCGGCAAATTGGCGGAACTTTCTTTGTCGAACCAATCCCACAAGCATGCTTGTGCGACGATTGCACTTGAAGCGATTAGCAGGATTCTGCCACCACGATGCACGGCACAAGACACGGACCTCCTCCCGTGCTTTTCGAATCCGCAGCGCCGTTGATAGGGCGTGCACGGGGTCGCAAGAAAAAACACGCGCCTGAGCCAGCGGTTGGCCCAGGCGCGTGCGAGAACCAGCGGTTGTTTATCGCGATAAGAGTTGGAACGTCGCGTCGGTTACACCGCTAGAAGACACTTCATAGACCAATTCGGTGTCTTGATTGTAACGAGGCGGTACTTTTTCCGTCGACGCAACGGTCGCCTGCCGGCTATTCTCTGGATCGGCGGGGTTCTCGCGCACCTGGAGGGTCGATATCGACACAACATTACGGCCCACGGTCGCGCCTTCGTCGTCGAACACGGTTGTCAGGGAAAATCGCCCCTGTTCATCGGTCCTTCCAAACGCTTCGGGTCCGACCTCGGTTTGCCCTTCAAGCGCGACTGGCCGAAATAATACGTGAGCGTTCGGAAGCGGTTGACCGTCAAGGAACACTTGGCCGCTCACCTCCGCCACGTCATACGGTTTACTTTCGCCACAACCAAGCGTTGCGACGGCAATGATTACGGCGGTAAACGCCAAACTTTTCATAGCGAATCTCCCAGTGGCTGATATAGGTTAGCTAGGTTTAGACCTTTAATTTCCCCCCGGAATGACTTCGCCGCCCGCGATCGTGCCAAGGCCCCACCAAATGTCGACGTCGATCGAATCTGTCGCCACAAAGTGTGAAGAACCATCGGCGAATAATGCGTTCATACCTCCCGGATGGAAACTCGCAAAACCGCGTTTACAAGGATCAGCTCCGCCCATCGATGCGCATTTGTCGTAGTCCGGAATCATCGTGCGTTTTTCGCGTTGCACCGACGATTGGTTGTACGACGTATACGAATAAGCCCAGAACGTCCGCCGACGTTCATGCGTCTCCGAGTGATACTCGCCAACGATTACGGTATTGCTGGTCCCATCGAGAATGCTGGTAAGCGACTCTTGATTCAAACTAAAGCGGTCGCCGGAAATAAAAGGCCGCACAACGTGCATGGCGCCCGCCCATTGCGGCTGGGCGTTCGACGCCGTCCCCGGAACGTTCGCATGATCGAAATATTGATCGCCGTGTTGAGCTAAGGTCGCCCCCGATACAGCACGGTAAGATCCTCGGGCATATAACCGATTGCTCCCGAGTCCACTTTCAGGACTCGCAAGCTGCAGAAGATTAATGTCCGAAGGACACTGATACACATCGAGAATCGTCGTTACGACCGGCTGATTGAGCGGGTCGTGATTGGGATAATGATGGTTGTACTTGTCGTACAACGACTGCTGTTCCATGTAAGGCAAGATGGCGATTGTCCACGTCGTATAGGTTGGCAGGCTGCAGCACAATCCGGTGGTGTAGTTGCCAACCGGCAATTTCCCGTAAGTGTCGTGATACAACTGTATTCCTAAGCCAATCTGTTTGAGGTTGTTGTTACACGACATCCTCCGAGCTGCTTCCCGTGCGGCCTGAACCGCCGGCAAAAGCAACGCTACCAGGACGCCAATAATGGCAATCACAACTAGTAGCTCGACCAGGGTAAATCCGCGCGCAGTGCGAGAGTAGTGCTGGGGACTCATTGAAATTACCTCAAAGGTGGGGCGGTAATGGACCCTGCAGGTTAACGGCGTTGCGGGTCCGAGAACGCCGTGGGTGGTAGGAAAGCACAGAGTGCTATCAATCAACCAGCGGTCGGCAGAAACGCACTTCGCGTGCCTATTGGCCATTCAATTGGAGCCCAGTACGCAACCCAGCCTGGAACTTGAACATTTCCTAGCTATTTTGCGTCATTGTTTCTTTGCAAACGGCGCAGCACGGCCGTTCGTTGTCCCGCACACCACTCGCGCGCCGTGTGCCATTTCCTGTGTATTGAGCGAATTCGCACGATTCGACGTTCGCATCCGCACAATCGCGCGCTTGCCACAAGCGACGCATGCAAAAGCTGGCATTCAATTTGCTTTATGACTGGTTCGAAAACTCGTTTCCATCACAGGTCTTCATGCGGACGTTCTTTCGAGCAACAGACGTTACTTGGCTTATGCAATACCTCGACTATGTTCAATGGCCAGCCATGGCCATTACTTTGGTTTCGGCATGGTTAGTTGCATCGCAAACTCGGTTCCGGCGCAATATTGGTTTCAGCTTGTTTTTGGTAAGCAACGCGTTGTGGATCACATGGGGGATCTATGCGCATGCCTATGGTCTTGTGACACTGCAACTGTGCCTGGCCGGGCTCAATGTGCGAGGCGTTTTCAAGAACAACCCGCGGCAACTGCGCGACCACGCTTCGGAAAACACCGCCGGATCAGTTCAAGCACAATCGGCCCTGTAGCGATTTCGAACGCTTCTGAGCCTTTGGCAAGTCAGCATGCGACGGCGTGCAGTCGGTCGCGATTGTCGTGTTATGAGAATTCACTTTAGGCGTATATCCTAACGCCGCGCCGATTCGCACAGTCGTTGCCCTTCTACGCACACTGGTAGCGCGCTGCAATGGGACGCTTCTCACGAAGGTGACCAGCAACAGGCTCACGACCGCATGGATCGATGGTTGAAAACACTGTGTTTTTCAACGAGGACCAAACTTTGCCCTTCGTATCGCGGGAACGAGCATTCGGGCACGGCGATTGCTTGGGATCAAACGCTCAAGCGATCACTTCCCATTTTTCGGCCAACCTGAATTCGCCGACTCCCTTGCGAATTTCCCTCGCTACTTTTCCTCAAGCCATGTTTCCCATTGTCGAGGCCGAGTTCATTGCTCCTGATGTGAAGCGTTTCGTCATTGAAGCGCCGCGGATCGCCCGCAAGCGGCGAGCGGGGCAGTTCGTCATTGTGCGAGTCCATCCCCATGGCGAGCGCATTCCGCTTACCATTGCCGACGGCGATCCGCGGCGTGGCGTGATTACGCTGATTGTTCAAGGCATCGGCAAAACAACCAAACTCATGAACTTGCTAGAAGCGGGCGAATCCATCTTGGATTTGGTAGGTCCGCTCGGCAGAGCCTCGGAAGTAGAGAACTTTGGTACAGCCGTAGTGATTGGCGGCGGCGTGGGAGCCGCAATCGCCTACCCCACGGCAAAGGCGCTGCGGGAAGCAGGAAACCACGTAATTTCCATTCTCGGCGGACGCTCGAGGGAACTCGTCATTCTGGAACCCGAGATTCGGGCGATCAGCGACGAGGTGTTGGTCACCACCGACGACGGTAGCTACGGCCGCAAAGGTCTGGTGATTGATCCACTAAAAGAGATGATCGCATTGGGGAGACCAATCGATTACGTTCTGGCGATTGGCCCCGTGCGCATGATGCAAGCCGTCGCGGAAACGACGCGCCCCCACCATATACGGACCGTTGTCAGCTTAAATTCGTTAATGGTCGATGGCACCGGCATGTGCGGCGGTTGCCGCATCATCACGAACGATGGCGCGCGATTCGCCTGTGTCGACGGTCCCGAGTTCGACGCGCATACGGTCAACTTCGAGATCCTTGTTCAACGCAATCGCGCCTATGCCGACCGGGAGGCCGAAGAGTTGCGAGAATTTCAAGAACATACAGAAGAAATGGCCAATGAGGTTCACCATTGGTGCCGGCTGGAGTCGGCATGTCCCGAGGTAGGCCCACGCGGATAACTGCATGGACGCCATCGGCCACATCGCTACGAATAACGAGCCCTCGAACACGGGCTATACCGAATGGCTCCCGCTTCTTTCCAGGGCATCGTTCAATTTCCCCCTATTTCGCCATGAGCCTCAATAAAATACCTCCAAAAGAACGCACGAAGATTCCGCGAGTGCACATGCCCGAACAGCCTGCGGAGTTCCGGCGGGCGAACTTCGAAGAAGTCAATCAAGGTCTGACGATTCTCGGCGCAACGACCGAAGCGATCCGCTGTTTGGAATGCGCCAAGCCGCATTGCATTGACGGCTGCCCGGTGAACGTAAACATTCGTGAGTTTGTCCGACTTGTCACCGAGGGAGACTACTTGGCCGCAGCCGCCAAAATTCGTGAAGACAACGTGTTGCCGGCAATTACAGGACGCGTTTGTCCTCAAGAGACGCAGTGCGAAGCATGCTGCGTCCTCGGCAAAAAGCACGAACCGTTAGGCATTGGTTATTTGGAGCGGTTTGTAGCCGACTACGAGCGAGAACATGGAGTTTTTGGTATTCCAGAACGAGCGCCGCTGACCGGAAGAAAGATCGCTATTGTGGGTAGCGGTCCTGCTGGCCTGAGCGCCGCTGGCGATCTGGTTCGCAAAGGACATGAGGTTACCGTGTTTGAGGCGTTGCACGAGATTGGAGGAGTGCTTTTGTACGGCATTCCGCAGTTTCGCTTGCCGAAGGAAATTGTGGAGCACGAAGTCAATGTGCTGCGTCAAATGGGCGTCGACTTTCAAACAAACGTCGTGATCGGCAAAACGGTAACGATCGACGAGTTAATGACGGAGGAAGGGTATCACGCCGTTTTGATCGCAACCGGCGCCGGGTTGCCCAAGTTCTTGGAGGTTCCCGGAGAACACTACAATGGCGTGTATTCGGCCAACGAGTTTCTTACGCGGGTTAATCTGATGAAGGCGTATGATCCCTCGTATGACGAACCTGTGTTCGACTGTCGCGGTCACGATATCGCGGTCGTCGGCGGTGGAAACACGGCCATGGACGCCGTACGCACCGCGTGCCGTTTGGGTGCGCGCACCAGCTACCTCATTTACCGTCGATCAGAAACGGAGATGCCAGCGCGTCTTGAGGAGGTGAAGCACGCCAAAGAGGAAGGAATTCAATTCCTGTGCCTGACGAATCCCGTGGAATTCTGTGGGAACGACAAAGGCTGGCTACAGGCGGTCCGGTGCATTCGTATGGAGCTTGGCGAACCCGATGCGTCGGGACGTCGATCGCCAATTCCCATCCCGGGGTCCGAGTTTGACCTGCCCATCCAGATGGCGGTGATCGCTCTCGGCACGGGCGCCAATCCGCTTGTACAGTCGACGACTCCGGATTTGCAAACGAATCGCAAAGGTTACATCGCAGCCGATGCGGAGACCCTTGCGACCTCGAAGCGAGGCGTGTTCGCCGCGGGCGATATCGTTACAGGTTCGGCGACGGTCATTCTCGCGATGGCAGCCGGTCGAAAAGCCGCTGCGTCGATCGATCAATACTTGCAAACGCTGTCGAATTGACCTTTACGACTTTTCGTCGCGTGGAAGAGCAGGCATCTCCTAAATGTTTCAGTGCATTTGAGGATTAAGGGCTAATTCGCACTTACCGGCGGCAGAAGTTTCGGCAAGCTGGCGGGAGTCGGCGGCTCGCCCCAATCTTCATTTCGTTCCGCATCAACGGGAGGCAAAGATCGGGGACCAACATCGGCGACCGGGGCTCGGAGCCCTATTTCGTTGTTTGCCGAGGTATTCGTGAATCCAAGATTGCGTGAGACCGAAGCAGCGCTGGGAGTCGCCGGAGCAACATTCGCAGCCACTTGCGGAACGGCCGGAACCTCGATCATTGCGAGCAACCGTTGCGCGGGGGCCATATTGGGGTCAAGCTCCAAGGCTCGACGCGCATAGGGTCCGGCTTCCGGTGATCGGCCGCTTTTGTGCAACAAGTAAGCAAGATTGTAGTGCCCGGCCGCGGGACCATGAACGGCCTTGAGCTGGGACAAGGCCTCCTCGGTATGGCCCATTTGGACCAGTACGGACGCAAAGTTGTTGCGGTACAAAGCGCTTTGAGGATTAAGTCGTACGGCCTGCTGCAACGCTTCCGTCGATTCGCGCAGCTGATTCTGCCGGGCGTGACATAACCCCAGGTCGTTGAAGGTGGCCGCCTCTTGCGGATGTGCAGCGATGGCGCGGCGATAGATGCCGACGGCAGTTTCAAGGTTTCCTGCCCGGTCATGCATGCGCGCGTAATGTAACAGCACTTGCAAGTCGTTGGGTTTCTCTTGCAATGCTTTGCGATAAAGCTCGTCAGCTTTCGCGGTGTTTCCTTGTCGTTCGTGCACGCGCGCCGAAGCAAAGTAAAGTTCGGCCCCGACATTGCCCGCCGGACTTGAAAGACTAACGGGGTCGGGCGCAGCCACGACCTTGGGTTCAATCGTGAGGGCGTCTTTTGTCTTCGATGCGGCGGACGACATTTGATTCTTGAAATTGCCGAACAGCGAAGTCTTCTTCGCTCCCGCGGGACGCGGCGGTTGATAACTTGGCTCGGCGAACTTTGTGTCGGCGCCGCCATCATATTGAGCCAATTTCGCGAGTGGCCCCTCGTTCGCGGCAACGTCGGATATGGCCGGTGCGGGCAGATCCAGCGCATCACCGCCACGACTCCAAGTGGACTGTCCGGCGCAGCCGTTCGTCGTTGTCGCCAAGGAAACCAACAGCGCGCCTGCTATTTGCGCGCGTCGCGTCACTCTGCTCCTCCGTGAACGCATGGCGCTCTTCCTCCCAACGCATTGGAGCGCGTATGCCGCGCAGCCCCACGTTCTGCGCGACCGGCGCAGTCCCGTTTCAATTTCATCGTCTTTCTGACGGCGCAGATTGAATGGGTTTCATCAATTGAAAGGATAACAGCGACAAAATGACGGCCACGACGTGAGTGACGTCACTTCTTTCGTAAATCCTAAGTGCTTTCGCCAACCGAGGATCGTGCAATCATGCACCGCTGACAGAAGAACCCGGGAATTGCCGGAAGCGGTCGAGAAACGCCCGAGAAGCGACTTACGTGAGGGTAAGCGAGCGCGCTATGCGAGGGGCCACCTTTGGAGGAGCGTTATCGCGTAAGCAGAAGCGTTGCGTACCACATCCAAACGATGTGGTACGCAACGCAAATCAAAGTCTTTACTTCTTCGCTTCGATCGCCGCTTGTGCCGCAGCTAACCGGGCAATGGGCACTCGGAAAGGAGAACAACTGACGTAGTTCATCCCGACACGAACGCAGAACTTTACGCTTTTGGCTTCGCCGCCGTGTTCGCCGCAGATTCCAATTTTGATCCCTTCGCGAGACTTACGGCCTTGTTCGATGCCCCACCGAATCAGTTGCCCAACCCCCGCTTGGTCCAGCGATTGGAAGGGGTCGTCTTTGAACACGCCGGCCTTTTTCTCGTCAACATAGTCAGGCAAAAAGCGGCCCGCGTCATCGCGCGACAACCCCATGGTCATTTGCGTCAAGTCGTTCGTACCGAAACTGAAAAATTCGGCCGCCTCGGCAATCTCGCCAGCCATGAGCGCTGCGCGGGGCACCTCGATCATGGTGCCGACGAGGTATGGTACTTTGGCGCCGCTTTCCTTGATAATTGCGTCGGCCACCTTCCGCGTGCGTTGCTCGAGAATTTGGAACTCCTTTTTGTCGAGCACCAAGGGATGCATGATTTCAGGCAAAACCTTCACGCCTTCCTTCTTGCATTTCACCGCGGCTTCAATAATCGCCCGAACCTGCATGTCGAGAATTTCGGGGTAGGTTATGCACAACCGGCAACCGCGATGGCCCAACATTGGGTTAGCCTCGTGCAATTGTTCAACGCGATGTTTGACCTTATCAAACGGCACACCGATGCGCTTGGCCAAGTCGCGTTGTTTGGGCTCATCGTGAGGCACGAATTCATGCAAAGGCGGATCAATCAAACGGATGGTCACCGGGTAACCATTCATCGCCTTGAAAATGCCGTAGAAATCGTCGCGCTGGAACGGCAACAATTTGGCCAGAGCCGCCTGCCGCGCCTCGACGGTGTCGGCCACGATCATCTCTTGGATGGCGAGCCGGCGTTCTTCGGTATCGAAGAACATATGCTCGGTTCGGCACAAACCGATGCCTTCCGCGCCCATGCGGATGGCGTTTTCCGCGTCGTAGGGCGTATCAGCATTGGTCCGAACATTGATATTACGTGCTTGATCGACGTACTTCATGATGGTGTTGTACGCTTCAGGCAGTTCCGGTTTGACTAACGGCAATTCGCCCAGGTACACCACGCCGGCGCTACCGTCCAACGTGACGAAGTCGCCTTGCTTCACGACCGTATCGCCCGCCGTGAATTGCTTCTTGTTGTAGTCGATGCGAATTCCTTCGCATCCCACAATGCAGCACTTGCCCCAACCGCGCGCCACAACGGCCGCATGGCTTGTCTTCCCTCCGGTGGCCGTCAAAATGCCTTGTGCCGCATGCATGCCGCCAACGTCTTCAGGGCTGGTTTCCTTGCGAACCAGAATGATTTTCTTGCCCGAGTGCGCCAGTTGCTCGGCCTCTTCCGCCGTGAAGACAACCTGGCCCGTGGCGGCGCCGGGAACGGCGTCGATGCCCGTGGCGATCGTCGCCTTCTTCAACTTATCTTTCGCAGTGGCGGGGTCGATCACGGGGTAAAACAAACGCTCGATGTCTTCGGGCGCGATCCGTTGAATGGCTTCTTCTTTGGTAATCAGCTTTTCCTTCACCATATCGGCCGCAATGCGAAACGCGGCCGCAGGCGAACGCTTGCCGGTGCGGCACTGGAGCATGTACAGTTTTTCGTCCTCGATGGTGAACTCGAGGTCTTGCATATCTTTATAGTGCCGCTCCAAAATCTTGCGCACTTCGTAAAGTTGCTTATTGGCCTTGGGCATGAGCCTTTCGAGTTCGGCCAACTTGATGGGCGTGCGAATGCCGGCCACGACGTCTTCGCCTTGCGCGTTAATCAGCAAGTCGCCATAGAATACGTTCTCGCCGCTGTTCGGATCGCGCGTAAAACATACGCCCGTACCCGACCGATCGCCTTTGTTGCCAAAGACCATTTGGCAAATGTTGACGCCCGTTCCGCGCAAGCCCGTGATCTTTTCGACGCGGCGGTACGTTTCGGCTTTTTCGGCCATCCAAGAGCCAAAGACGGCGCCAATGGCGCCCCAGAGTTGCTCCATCGGATCCTGGGGAAACGACTTTCCGGTTTTCTTTTGAAAAAACGCCTTGAAGTCGTCGCACAGTTCCTTCAACGACTCGGCAGGAATGTCCGTATCATTCTTCACACCAAGCTTGTGCTTCAGGTCGTGAAGCATCGTCTCCATTTCATCCTTCGATAGGCCGATCACGACCGTCGAATACATTTGAATGAAGCGACGATAGGCGTCATACGCGAACCGCGGGTTGTTGGTCCGGGCGGCAAGCCCCTCGACCGACTCATCGTTAAGCCCCAGGTTCAGCACCGTCTCCATCATGCCGGGCATCGAGCGCGCTGCGCCCGACCGAACCGACACGAGGAGGGGGTCATCCGCGTCGCCCAGCTTTTTGCCGGTAACCTTTTCCAACTTGGCGAGCGCCTTTTCAACTTCCGCGTCCAAACCTTCAGGAAACTTGCGGCCTTGTTCGTAGTATTCGGCGCATGCTTCCGTGGTAATGGTAAATCCACCTGGCACCGGCAGACCGATGTTTGTCATCTCGGCCAAGCCAGCTCCTTTACCGCCGAGGAGTTCTTTCTGGTCGCCTTTGCCCTCCGCCTTGCCGCCGCCAAAGAAATAGACGTACTTTTTGGCGCCCGATTTCTTAGTTGGCGCTGCTTTCAGGGCGGCGCCGCCGCGCGAGTTTGCCCCCTTGACTGAGCTTTTGGTCTTGCTGCTAGTAGGGCGAGATTTAGCCATTTGGGAATCCTCCCAGGAGTGATTTTGCAAGAGAAATGAATGGTTTTGGAGTGTATCAGGCAGCGCAAAGACCGTCAATGAAGGGACCGGCGTACACGTTATCCCGATCGCAGCTGGAAAGTCGCGGGGATAAGGTCATGCAAGGTTATGGTCTTTCCGCGACATGGTAAGATTGCCCGGTGAGGAATGTTCCGCCGCCGTTCGAAGAGACCATGTCCGAAGATCCCAGCACGAATCATGCTCCCGCCAATCAATCGGAGCCGGTTGATCTGTTCCGCCCCGGTCTGCTTGTCGAACTCGCGTTGGCGCTCGCGGCCGCCGTCATCGGTTGGGCGATCGGATTTAATCCGACGGCGAGCATTCAGTTAACAAGCCAGGGGTGGCCCGATCTTTGGCGTGCGGCAGGCTGGGGCGTCTTGGCGACGATCCCCATGGCGGCGACCGTTTGGTTGATGGATCGATATCCCTTAGGACCTCTTCGAGAGTTTAGCCGCGTCATCGAAAAGCGTGTCATGCCGCTGTTTCGGTCACTAACGATCGAGCAGATGGCGATGCTTTCCTTCGCCGCGGGTGTGGGAGAAGAGATGTTTTTCCGCGGCTTGCTTCAGGCCGGATTGGAGCATTGGATCGGCGTGCCTCACGGCCGATGGATCGCCCTTGCCGCGGCTTCCCTTGCATTCGGACTTTGCCATTACGTCACCACGACGTATTTCGTCTTGGCGACCTTAGTTGGCGTTTATCTTGGCGCGTTATTTCTATGGACCGATCATCTTTTGGCGCCAATGGTCGCGCACGCGCTTTACGACTTCCTGGCGATGCTCTACCTATTACGATGGAAGAAATGGCCCTCGGCTCAACAAGAACCTCTTGGCGCGAAACGCACCCGTTTTTGAGAGTCGTCAATCGTCATTTCGCGGCCCCGCGCACGCAATTTTCAAGCGACTGCATTAGGATGGGAGCGATTTCCGGTCCGCAACTATTGATCTCGCCATACTGGCTTTCGCTGCGACCATACGCAAAGGGAGAAAGTTGATCCCATTGACGCTTGGGAATGATGTAGCCAATTTCGTCGTTGGCCAGATTGAATATCATGTTTACCTTGCCGCGCATCTCCTTGCGCAGGGGCGGAACCTCCACCGGCTCGCCGGGATAGTCGGCTCCCTCGGGCGATTCGATGCCGCCTTCGGCGATTTCGGGATACAACTCGCCGGGGATGGTCAGGATCTCAAGATCGCCGATACGCACCGCATTCACTTCGGTCCTGGCTTTGCCCCAGAACCAGCCCGGATGGATCAGGCCCAGCATGATGGCGTACGAGAAAGTCCCTTCCAGGGGCGCGAACATGGTCTTGGCGACTACCGCCACCTTCGGATTCTCCACCTTGATGGCCTTCTCGCCCTTGAGCGAATTCACCACCACCAGCGCCACGTTGTCTCCCAACGCCTCGGCCTTCTCGAACGACGCTTCCTCGAATTTATCCTTGCCATTGCGATGCGGGACCGTCGTGTGCAGTTGGGTCATCAACCCGCCGACCATGCCCTGGAAATACAGGCATTTTCCGCCGAGCCCTTCAACACCGCCGGGGTTGCTCACGCCCATCTCCACGCTTTGCCTCAGGAAGTGCGCGAAGTCGGATGTCAGGAGGGAATTTCCGCCCCCGAGCGTTTCCACGTGGTTGCCCCACGAGACCATGGTGCCGATCGTTTCGTCGGTGCCCTGCTTCACGAAACGCGCACTGCATATCTTGAGGTCGTATACGATGGGCTTGCGGCTGTCGTCCACGAAGCCTTCCGGTTGGATCTCTTCCTCGGCAAGGATCATGTCCGCAGGCTCCAGATTTCGGACGGCCTCCTCAACGGCTTCCTTGCAGGACTGAAGAACAAAGGCCAAATACGCGTGGTCAAATTTGGGCCGGAACGGCGAATAACTCCAGATGCCCATCGTGTCCGGCGCTTCGTGGTTGTGCAGGCACGAGAAGATAACGTGATCCACTCCCAGGCTGGGGTCGATGGACTTGCGGACCTTAATGAACTTCTCCTGGAAGTTGCCGATGCTGTCGAGCGTGACCATCGCAATCGTCACGCCGTTGTTGCGAAACGCAATGGCGCGCGCCCA
>CAUJHS010000024.1 GCA_963204915.1 Planctomycetota bacterium
CGCCCGTCGTTGCCAATTGGCTCGTGCTGCACTCGTGTGATCTTGTAGCTGCGGTCTTCACGGTTGATCTCTTCACCGATGCATGGTATCCGCGTCATTAGAGCGTCAAACCGCGGTTCGCCCTTTACAATTACATGCACGCGGACCAACTCTCGTAACCGAGGTTGGGAATCGTCGTAATCGTATTGCGGTTGATCGGATTGTTTTGATGGACGCATTTCGGTCCCGGCAGTTTGCAAAACCGAGCACGGCGCGTAGCGGCGCTTCACGTCGGTCGGTGAGACAGGATTTTCACTTGGACGCAGATACCGGCGGCCATCGTTGCAATGAAAGCCTCGAAGGAGTGATTGATGCAAGCGGCCCATCCTCTACTAATCGCCGCCACTCAAAAATTGATCGAATTGCGCCGGGACTGCAAGTGGGCGCTCCAGCTTCCAGATCGCTGCCCACCTGTGCTCTGGTTCGGAAACGCAGCGTCTCCGAAGCCGAAGGTGGTGACGGTCGGGGCGAATCCATCGCGACAAGAGTTTCTTCGCGACAACGCGCCCAAGGCAGCAGCGAAGGTTCGCCAAGCCAGCGACCATTCGTTGCTGTCCTACTTGGAGCCGCCTCACAACCGATTCCGCGTGCTCGTCGCGCGAGAATCGCTGGAAGATATACAAACTTCGTCTTCGCTTCGAGAAGAAATCATCGCGAGCTACAACAATTACTTCGAGCGGGAGCCTTACCAAAGCTGGTTCGGACACGATCGCGAAGACAGTTACAAGGTGGAGGGCTTTCTCCGCGGGCTTGGAGCGTCGTATTACGGCTTCGCCCGATTACAGGCAATCCACATCGACCTCTTTCCGTTCGCCACTGTCAGCGATTTCGGGCAAATCGTTAGCATGGCCAGCGCATCCCTGTTCGCCGATGGATGGGTACAACGGCTGGTGAACCAATTGGTGGCGAACCTGTGCCCCCAGGCGTTAGTCGTTTTCGGACGGACCAACGCCCGGTATTTCCGCCAGTTCATTGATCCGGCGGCGGAAAAGCCAGATTGGCGGCCCTTTGGACTAGGGAAGTACCATGTCGCGCACTCGACCCAGCTAGGTGCTCCCGTTGTTCTCCTTAGCACCAACCTGGGCAATCCGAAGGGGTTCAGCGCCAAGTCGCTCAGGGAATTCGGCTCTCACATCGGGCAACTAATCGAAGATTGCAGGCGTACCGGCAGCTAAAGCAGTCTTTTCCAAAACACCACTTTCGTTAATTCCAGTGTGGCGGGCAACCAAGGATCGAACACGCCAACTCTCTGCCCATAACAGGTTGTGATTTGACCTCAGGTCGGCTAAATTACTGACCGTGCCGCCAATTCCCCCACTCAGGTGTATGCGCGCCCGTGGGGACGAAAATAGTCCGTGACCGGACGTGTCAGGTAGGCCGCTATGGTGAATGGGGGAGACGTCTCGCTCCCGACGATCACCTTCATTCCAAAGGGCAGGCCCATGACGGCCGAGGTTTTGAGCAGATTGTCCGAAGGAACCGTTCTTGAAGGTCCTCATTGGACCGAACCGGTTAAGGTGCTGACGGCCAAAGCTCGCGGCAACCGGATCGAAGTCCAGGCCGTCGGTACGCACACGAAGCGACTCTGGACCAAGCTGCTCAAGCCCGAAGAATTCGATGGTGCCATCACGCTCACGCAGGCCGGCCAACTCGCCGCCTTGGATGGCAACCCCACGCACTTTCGTCTCGCCGCCGAGGCCCACCGTATCCGCCTGGCGTTCCAATACGATCCGCACTTCGCCGTCTCGGTGTCGCAGGTCGATCCGCTTCCGCACCAGATGGATGCGGTCTACTCGCACCTGCTCACGCAGCCCCGCATTCGATTCCTGATCGCCGACGATCCGGGCGCTGGCAAGACGATCATGGCCGGCCTGACGATCAAGGAACTCAAATTCCGGGGCCTGATCGAACGCACGCTTATCGTCACTCCCGCCAACCTCACCGATCAGTGGCGACGGGAACTGCACGACAAATTCGGCGAGGCATTCACCGTCATTAACCGCGGGACAGTCAACGCCGCCTATGGTCGAAACATCTGGGAGGACTCGCCCCAGTGCATCGCCTCGGTCGATTTCGTCGCCCGGCAGGACGACATCCTCAACATGCTGCGTGATGTGCATTGGGACTTGGTCATTGTCGATGAAGCCCACAAGATGGCCGCCTACCGCTACGGCACGAAAATTGAGCGGACGCAGCGGTATCAGTTGGGTGAGTTCCTGCACGATCACACGGACCATTACCTGTTCCTCACCGCCACGCCACATAAGGGCGATCCTGACAACTTCGCCCTGCTCCTGCAATTGCTTGATCCCGACCTCTACGTCACGGGCGACATTCTCGCTGAGGCCAGCGCTCGCGACGAGAACCGGATCATGGTGCGCCGGCTCAAGGAGGACATGAAAAAGTTTGACGGGTCTCCCTGCTTTCCGCCCCGCCACGTCCAAACGCTTCCGTACTCGCTCTCGCGCGATGAACTCAAACTGTACGACGCCGTCACCGAGTACGTGCAAAACAATTTCCAGCGGGCCGAGGCCGCCGAGAACCGAAACGTCGGCTTGGCCCTCACCGTGCTTCAACGCCGCCTCGCGTCTTCGTTCAATGCCATCCGGCTGTCGCTGGAGCGCCGCCGCAAGCGGCTCAAGGACCTGCAAAAGCTTGGCAAACTCAAACAGGAGTATGGCGACCTTCCCGAAGACCTCGAAGACCTGACCGAGGCCGAGCGTTGGAAGTTCGAGGATGACCTCGTCGAGCGGCTCACGATGGCCGAGAACATGGCCGAACTCGAAGCCGAAATCGAGGAACTTGACCGCCTCGTCCAACTCGCCCGCCACACCGAGCGAAACGTCACGGAAACGAAGTTCGAGGAGCTTCGCTCGGTGCTGTCCAATCACATCGCGGGTCGCGACGAGCGTTTGCTCATTTTTACCGAGCACAAGGACACGCTCGACTTCCTCGTCGGCAAACTGACCAACCTGGGGTTCCATTGCTGCACGATCCACGGCGGAATGCCGCTCGACAAACGCATCGACGCCGAGCGCGAATTCTTCGAGAAAAAGCCGTCGGTACTGGTCGCCACGGAAGCCGCGGGCGAAGGCATCAACCTCCAATTCTGCTCGCTGATGGTCAACTACGACATTCCGTGGAACCCCAACCGGCTGGAACAGCGGATGGGTCGCATCCACCGGTATGGCCAACAGCACGAGGCGATGATCTACAACCTCGTCGCCAAGAACACGCGGGAAGGCGAGGTCATGGATCGCCTGCTCCGCAAACTGGAAGATATGCGGCGGGCGCTCGGGAGCGATCGTGTATACGATGTCATCGGCGAAATCGTTCCGACGCCGCGGTTCGATGGGCTGATGAAAGACTGGCTTTCCCGTCGTCGCACCATGACGGAGATTCTGGCCGAGATCGACCTGCAAACCGACGAAGAGCAAATCGCCCGGATGCGGGCCGAAATGAGGGACAAGTCGCTCGGCTCCCGCTACATCGACATGAGCAAACTCGCCGCCGAGCAGCAAAAGAGCCGGGAGAACCGGCTCATGCCCGAGTACATCGAGAAGTTCTTCCTGGAAGCCTATCGGTCCTTCGGCGGCACGATCACGCCGGTAAAGAGTCGCAACGGCGTCTGGTCAATCGGCCGGGTGCCACCCGATCTGCGGAAGCTGCCCGACGCGATTGAGCGGAAGTACGGGAAGATCGGCACAGCGTATCCGCAAATCACCTTCGATAAAGAGCAAGTCGTCGGCTACACCGACCTGGAATTCGTCGGTCCCGGCCATCCGCTGTTTGAAGGCGTCGTCGATCGCGTGCTGCGGGAATACGGACCCTCCCTGCGCCAGGGCGCGGTGTTCTACAACGCCGACGCCGTCGAGCCGACGGTACTTTGGCTTCTCAAATGCGGTGTCGAGGACGGACGAGGGCAAATGGTGGGCGAGCGGCTGTTCGCCATTCACAAGACCGGCGAGCAATACCGCAAAAGCCAGCCCTACGCCCTGCTCGATCTCAAGCCGCCCGAGACTGCCGTCGCCGTTCCCCAGCCAGCCCGGCAGGCGGCGACGAACGAGGATGAAATCATTGACTGGTCGGTGGAAGGCGTTACGCCGGAATACTTCCACGAGATCGAGGAGCGCCGCCAGAACGAGCTGGGCATCAAGGAGAAGTACGTCCGCAAGTCGCTGCAATACCTCATTGGAGAGTCGATCAAAAAGCTCGCCAAGTACGACCAGCAGCTTCGCGAAATTCGGGACGAGTCCGACCCCAAGCGTCTGAACCTCGTTGGTAATCGAGCCAAAGAGGACGCCCGCAAAAGCGAGCTATCGCAGCGTCTCAAGGATCGACTCGCCCAAATCGAGCAGGAGCAACACCTTTCCGAAAAGCCGCCGGAGGTTCTGGGCGTAGCGGTGATCCTGCCGGTCCCGCAGGAGGTCGTCCGCTCCGTGGGAGGGATGGAGAACGACCCGGAAGTCGAACGCATCGCCGTAGAAATGGCAATGGCCTACGAAACCGAGCAGGGCCGCAAACCCATTTCAGTTGAAGAGGAAAACTGCGGGTGGGATGTCACGTCGCTGCACGGCGGCCAGGTCGCCCGGTACATCGAGGTCAAAGGCCGGGCCGGAGAAGGCGGCGTGGCCCTGACGCCAAACGAATGGATCAAGGCCCAACGATTCGGAAAGGATTACTGGCTGTACGTGGTCGTAAACTGCAAGACCAACCCGCAGCTTTACCTGATTCAAAACCCGGCGTCGAAGTTGAACCCGAAGGAAGAGGTAAGTGTCGTAAGGTACATGGTGGCCCAAATCGACTGGCGAAACGCCGCTGAAAACGCCACCTGAGCCTCCCGTGGGGATTTGGGCAAGGAAAGATTAATGGACAAGACAACGGTTGCTGCCCGGCTTCAAGATATCAACGAGGGATTAGTTCGTCAGTCCGGCGGACTTGTCGAATCGCACTACCGTAAGACGAAACGGTTTGGAGCGGCTGCACGCATCTGCAATCTCATTCGAGGTCAGGATGTCGTCTCCGACTACACATCGCTCGTGGCTGCTACGGGTGAGTTGGGAATTGGCGCGGACACACTCGATGCAGCCCTGGGTATACTTGAAGAAATCGGTTATGTGTCGCTTCACAAGAGCGGAGGCGACATTAGGAAGATCGAGGAGCGCATCCCCCTCCTCAGCGACAGATTCGAGGCGATCGGCGAGCGATGGCAGGACAGCAAGCCGAGCGACATCGAGGTAGTCACACTGGAAATGCTAGACGATTTGCTGGTGGCTCCAAATCGCACTCGCGCTCTCTGTAAACGCCACTCCCTTGATTCTTCCTCATTCGACATCATCCGAGATGTCGGGAACACCGGCGAATACATTAAGTCATATACAAGCCCAAAGGACGGAAGCGAAATAGCATTCTCTCCGCTTTACCACGATGAGAACCCGGACAAGATTATCCAGTTAATGGACTCTTTCCCCTCGGATGACGTGGTCGCCACCTTGCGAGGAATCCGAGAGTACCAGGGCAAACCAATTGACGCCGTGACTGATCCCGTCCTGCTCACTGCAATAAAGACCGGTTGTATCCCAACGCCAACCGTGACCTCCACGAACGGCGCGAAGCGGTTCATGTTCACGCCGTTGCAGGGCGTGGGAAAACTGGAAAAGGGCCTGCTGGAAAAAGCACGGGCGATTGTTGCGTGTGTCCGGTATGGTGAGCACTTCGCCGGTATAACCAAGATTCGTTTCCCGCTCGTAATCCTTCAACGACTCAAGGACCGCAAACAAATCGGCCCGCATTCGGAGATTAGCGAACAATACGTTCTCCTCCAAAAGCTGGGCGTAGGCGTGATTCAGAAAGCAATTGGCTATACCGGCAGGTACATGTTCCACCTGCTTGATACCGACGAGAATCTGCGATCGCTCGATATGGCAATCGAGTACCTTACCGTCAAGGAGATCGTCAAGGGCGATCCGAACGAGGCCGGAGCGAAACAACTGATGCTGCCTGGCAGTTACGCTTCGCCGACAAAAACCCGGATGGAACTGAAGTCGTTAAGGGAAACGAAGCTCAGCAGTTCAAGCATCAGCAAACTCAATCACCTGATTATCGGAGGCTCAAGTGGCATCGTCTGACCATGACCTCCCCTTGAAGCTCAAGGTTGCGGCATCGTTTCGCCGCATGGGATACATCGCATTCACCGAAGTAGACCTTTGTACCTACACCTACCGCGAGTCATACAAGCGAAAGCAAGTCACCGATTTCGATGTGCTGGGAATACGGGTAGATCCTGACCTCGAAGCATTCATCGCAGTTGCCGAGTGCAAGAGCGTTGAAGTACGAGCGATGGAGAATCTTCTAAAACTACATGGGGTTCAGGAGTTCTTCAACGCGCACAAAGCGTACTTCGTGCAGCAAGGCATCGACGTAAACGCACGGGAAGTTGGTGCGCAGTTGGGCATTACCTGCCTTGATGCGTCAAACATCGACACTTTGCTCAAGAGCCTCAGTCTTTCGGAACAAGATGTCGCGCTGGAAGGGGAGGTCTACACGGCAAGGATTGGTATGCTCCCGGCTCAGAAGAAAGACTTCGCTCGCCAAACCGAGTACCTCAAATATGACTTTTGGACGCTGCCTGACCACAGAAACATCATTAACCTAATCCGTCTCATGGGTTTGATGGCAAAGGGAGTGAATCCCGCAAAGAAAGATCACGTTGTTCTGTGTTATCAACTGGCTACGGCGCTGGCGTTGTCCATCATTCGGATGGCAGGCGGTATTGTTCGCCATAACATCGACGACTTCCAAGAATCGCTTTTGACTGCACTGCTTGGCGGATCAAGGGAAAGGCGAGACCGGGAAGTGATGTATGACACAATTGCGCAGGCTGTGCCTGACGCCAGTTTGTCGTTTGTACCCGAGTTTTTCGAGCAGCTTTCCGAGCTAACGAGTAGGTATCTCAGCGCGATGACATATTCCCATCGAATCATCGCTTGTCTTGACGAAATGGGACGTCATATAGTCTTGGACAAAAAGTCCAAGGATTTGAATAAAATCGCGGATCATTTCCACGAGAAGACAATCAAATTCGCCCGCGATGCTCTGTATTTCTCTTGCAATGCGTGTGGCGTTCCGAAGGAAGTTTTTTCCTCTTCGCTCACCGATGATATGGTACACCCAACGTGAAACGTCTGATTGAAGTTGCGTTGCCGCTCAAGGAAGTGTCGGAGCAGGCGGCTCGGGAGAAGTCGATTCGGCATGGGCATATTTCTACGCTGCATATCTGGTGGGCGCGGCGGCCGTTGGCGGCTTGCCGGGCGGCGGTGTTTGCTTCGTTGATTCCTGACCCCGATGATCCCGAGTGTCCTGAGCATTTCCGCAAGCTGGTGAGGGAGACGCTTGGCCGCAGTGAGTTCAAGCCGAAGAACGGCGATGGGTCGGCGGTGGAGGACACGCCGCGCAACCGCTGCTTGGAGTTCATCAAGCATCTGGTCCGCTGGGAGAACTCGAACAACCCCGAGTACATCGAACCGGCCCGCAAGCTGATCGCCGCCGCCCACAAGTTCCTGCACCCAGAGGCCGACGGAGATGCGCCCAAAGTTCTCGACCCTTTCGCGGGCGGCGGCGCGATTCCGCTGGAAGCCCTGCGGCTCGGCTGCGAGGCTCATGCCGTTGATCTTAACCCGGTCGCCCACCTGATTGAGCTTTGCACGCTCGTCTATCCGCAGAAGTACGGCCAGCCCGATGGCCGCCCCGTGCCCGACTATATTAAGCGGCTTATCGCCCACAACCGCGCCAAGAAGAAGGCCAGAGGCGAGACGGACCTCTTTGACCACGACAATACTGCCTCGGCGACTACTGGCGAACTCGTTCCCGACGTTGAGATCACCGAGGCCGAGTATCGGCGGAATCCCCTGGCGACCGACGTGAAGTATTGGGGGTATTGGATTCGTTCGGTCGTCGAAGCAGACATTGGGCGTTTTTATCCAAACGAACCAGATGGTTTTGTCCCTGTTGCTTACATATGGGCTAGAACCGTCAAGTGCCCAAATCCGACTTGCGGCGCGACGCTTCCTCTCTTGCGACAACTTTGTCTCTGCAATGCATCTCGTCGTACAGTAGCACTACGCCTTACGCCCAATACTTCAAAGAATCGCTGCGACTTTGATGTGGTTGAAGGTCGCCAGATCGATTTCGATATGGCTGCGGGCACGATTCAGCGAGGAAATGCCATATGCCCGTTTTGTCAGCAAACTGCTCCTGTCCGGTACATGCGACAGGAATGCCGGGCGGGGCGAATGGGGCAACAGTTGCTTTCCGTAGTATCGACGAGGCGAGGCTCGGTCGGCAAACGGTATCGCGCAGCAACTCCTGCCGATGGCGCGGTATTCTCTGCGGCGCAAGAGCAGTTACAGCACCTTTGTGATGAAACCGGTCGCGATGCTGTACCGCACGAGCCATTGCCACCGGTTGGTACGCTTGGCTTCCGCGTGAACAATTATGGACTCATTGAGTGGGGAAATCTCTTCAACCCACGCCAACTCCTCACCATCGCCAGCTTGGTCAAAACCGTTCGAGAGGCCATCGTTCTGCTTCAAAGTGCTGGGGCTGACGATTATGCCATTGCGGTAGGAAGTTACCTTTCACTGGCCGTGAGCCGTTTCGCCGACTTCAATTCGAGCCTCTGCGTTTTCAACCATACTGGCGGCCGTGGAGTAAAGAACACATTTGGAAGGCAAGCGCTTCCGATGGTATGGGACTATGCCGAGTCTGCGCCCTTCAACCAGCAGGGAGCGAATTGGGATGCCTGTATCGACGCAGCAGTAGGCACGATCTCTCGACTGGAAATGAGTCAGGTTGGGAATGTCCTCCGGGGTTCCGCGGATCGACTTCCCCTCAGCGATTCGTCAGTAGCGGCTGTAGTAACCGATCCACCGTATTACGATGCGGTGCCCTATGCCGACCTAAGCGATTTTTTTTATGTTTGGTTGAAGCGAGCCGCAGGCTCACTTCATGCCGAACTTTTCCGAACGCCGCTGACGCCAAAACGTCAGGAGATGGTTAGCCATTTGAGAGCAGACGGCGGACGCATGACATCCGATGGCTATGAGGAGGGAATGCGAGCCGCTTTTCGAGAAATGCACCGAGTTCTCATCGCCGGCGGCGTGTGTTTTGTAATGTTCGCACATAAGACGACCTCGGCATGGGAAACGCTAATTACCGGGCTTCTTCGTGAGCAACTGTCAATTACTGCATCATGGCCCTTTAGAACGGAGCGCCCCGGAAGACTGCGGGCGCAAAGTTCCGCCGCTCTCGCAAGTAGCGTAACACTCGTTTGTCGCAAACGCACAGCAAAGGCAGGTACCGGCATTTGGGACGACGTTCGCCAAGAACTCAAGGCAGTTGCCCAAGAACGACTCAACTTCTTCTGGAAGCAAGGCATCCGGGGAGCCGACTTTTTTATCTCGGCCATTGGACCGGCACTTTCGGTGTTTGGCAAGTTCGAGCAGGTAACTAAGCTCTCGGGTGAGGAGGTCACCGTCGGGCAGTTCCTCGATGAAGTGCGGAGCCTCGTTTCCAACTACGCTCTGACGAGAATCCTCAAGACCTCGCACACTGGCGTTATCGACCCGGAGAGCCGGTTCTACGTGGTCTGGAAGTGGTCCTACGCCGACGCCAAAGTGCCCGCCGACGAATCGTTCAAGCTTTCGCAGGCCCTGGGGCTGAACACCGACCGGCTGTGGGACAAGACCGGCGTGTTGGAGAAGTCGGGCGAGAACGTGCAGGCCACGCCGGTCAGCAAACGCATCAAGATCAAGAACCTGGGCGAACCGGCCCCCGACGGCGCACCGGCCAGTCTGATCGATGTGCTGCACCGCCTCTGCGCCTTCCGCGAAAAGAATGACCCGGACGGCATGGCCCAATTCCTCGGTCGCAGCGGCCAGGCCAACAACCAATCCCTCTGGCTGGTCGCCCAAGCGGTGAGCGAAATCCTCCCCGACGGCGACAAAGAAAAACAACTCATGCAGGGCCTCCTCAACCAACGGGAAGGATTGGAGGAAGCGACACGACAGAAGGAGCTATTCTGAGCGAAGAATTCGCCCCGAAAGGAGCTTCTATAATGATTCCTGGCATTATTGTTTCTTCAAACGTCGTGCTTTTGCAGCACAAGAGCGCGAAAAATCTCGATTTCGTCATCGAGCAGTACGTAAACTCCAACCCGAGTTACCCCTTCTGGTTTGCCGAATTCGATCTTGACGCGGTGAAGGCCGAACTACGAACGAATCGCCCGTGGAAGTCATTACGCCGGCGGTTTGTACTCTGCCAAGTTAGGAAGACAGGCTCCAAAGGTGCAAAGACGCAATCACCGTGGGTTGCAACCACCGTCGAACTGGTCGAAAACAAGAAGGGACCCTGGGTCCCGGACTATGAAGCTTATAGGGCGTCTCGACGTCGGAAAAACAAGAAGGAGGTGTACGACCGAGTAGATCAAAGGCTCAACCGACTTCAACAATCTGTGCCAAGTAATATTCGTCACCCGTGGCGGGGGTAGATTCGACCTGTTTTCGTATTCTCGCGAGGTCTGGCTATGGTTGCAGAGAGCGCATTGCAACACTCGCGGCGCACCCTCCTGCGCGTCAGTCCCGATTCGCCTGATGAGGCATTTCGGATGGCCGCCGACACGCTCGCGGCGAAGGAGCAGGTGATTGCTACCTACGGGCGAATGTTCGCACCCGAGAATACCGACGCGCTAAGTGCGGAGGATTTTCGGAGTTTTTTGCTCTTTCGCAACAATCGCCATTGGGACGGGCTTCATCGCCATGCGGCTGAGATGACTGCCGATATGCCGCTGCTCCGCGAAGCGATCAAGCTGCTTGTGGACGAGAGCATTCCGATCCGCGAACGCCTGGATCAGCTCCGTCCGCACAATCAGGAAGGAATGGTGAAGTGGCTGGGACGCGCGGTGCTGACGGCGATTTGGCAGGTTGTCTATCCCGAGAGATATGGCGTCCTGAACAACACGTCGGAAGCCGGGATGCAAACCGTTGGCCTATGGCCGGAATTCCCGCGCGGCGCAACGCTTGGCGAGCGGTACGAACGGATTAACGGTTGCCTGATCGAGACGGCAGCAGCGCTGGGCATTGATCTGTGGACGCTCGATGCCTTGTGGTGGCGCGTAGGCGACGTTGAGGAATTGGACGAAACAGTAACACCGCCTGCGACGCCGAGCGCCTTTGGACTGGAACGCTACCTCCACGAGTTCCTGGTCGATAACTGGGAGCGTCTGGACCTGGGCCGCGAGTGGAATCTTTGGGAGGAAGACGGCGAGGTGGTCGGTTCACACTACCGCACGGGCGAGGTCGGTGAAATCGACATCCTGGCGAAACACAAGACACAAAACAAGTGGTTAGTGATCGAGCTTAAACGCGACCAAAGCAGCGACGCGACGGTCGGGCAAATCCTTCGTTACATGGGTTGGGTGCGCCGGCGCTTGGCGTCAGATGGTGAAATGGTCGAAGGGTTAATCATTTGCGCTCAACCCGATTTACGGATGGAGTACGCCCTCTACGGGCAGCCAAATATCCGCTGCATGACGTACTAAGTGAGCTTCGCGCTCACGCCGGCTCCAATGTTGCGGTAGGCGTTGAGCAAAGGCGTTGCTTCAAACAGCGAGCGCCGCGAGGTGACGACTTGCCAGAAGGAATTACTCCGATGCAACCGAAGGGCGAAATGACCGGAGAATTTTTGCTCGACGGCGTTCGCAAACCGATTGCACACCTTCATGCGATCGGCGCGAAGTGTGAATTGGCCGCGTCGTCACCGAAGCCGTTACTGATGATCGAGTGGCACGGTGACTGGTTAGATGACGAATTTTCGTCATCGGTAATGTTTTTGGTGTATGCACTGGCAGAGACTAGTAAAGGCAGCGAAACGTGTCCGGTGGTACGTTGTGTTGAGGCCGAGCGTCTTTCGTTGGTTTGCGATGCAGCGTGCGACGTGCGGCCCACAGATTCCGTGATCTGGATCGACAAGTTCCCAAGTAAAGCGCTGGAGTACGGTGGCGATGCCAAGCTGATGATGGTTTTTGACATCCGCTGCACGCTGGCGACCTACTGCAAATTGCCGTCGGATACCGATGCGGAGTCGCTCGCCGAAGCGAGAAAATCGTATCCCACCATTGTTCCTTCGGTTGATGGCTCGATGCTTTGGCTTTCACGTCTTCCTGAGCATGACAAGCGAGTGGCATCGGGATACGAAGTCGAATACGCGCGGTGGATTCCCAATGACCCATTCGATGCGTTGATTGGAGTATTTGTTCTGAGTCGCAACATGGCTCGGATGAAGGAAATGGTTGACCGTTGCAAAGCGGAGTGCAAATGCCCAACGTGGCGATGAGACGAGCGATGGGCACTAACGAAGACGCTCCCCGATGCTTTGAAAATACAAAGAAATGCGAGGCTTTTTCCAATGAGTGACTCTACCGTACTGCGTGGCGTAGTCCACGGAAAAACGATTGAACTCGACGCCGACACGGGCTTGCCCGATGGGCAAGTCGTGGCCATAACCGTACAGCCGCTCGGTGTGCAAGTGCAGCGATTGCCGCCCGGCGAAGGCATTAGGCGATCCGCGGGCGGCTGGGCGGATGATCCCGAGGGTCTTGACGACTATCTGGAATGGAACCGGCAGCTACGCAAGCAAGGGCGGCGTCCGATTGATCCATGAGCTTCTTGATTGACACCGACGTTTGCTCGGCTCACCTGAAAACTAATTCACTGACGCATCGGTTCTTGCAGTATATGGGCCGACTGCACATTTCGTCCGTGACGCTCGCGGAGTTATACACCTGGGCGTTGCGTGCGGGGGCCTCCCCCAAGCGATTGCAGTCTCTCAACGATTTGTTAAACGACGTGGTGGTGCTTGATGTAACGCCTACGGTCGCAAGAAAGTTCGGCGAGGTTCAAGCGGCGCTCATCGACGTAGGACATCCCGCACCCGGTGTCGATTTGCTAATCGCTTCCACCGCATTGGTGCATGGTTTGGTCCTGGTAGCGCACAACGTACAAGACTACGCAAACATTCCGGGCCTGACGATCGACGATTGGCTGACTCCCTAAATGACCGACGTGTTGATTTACTGGCGTGACTACCGACAGAACTGGGTTCGCCAGTTCGCTGGCGAGCGTGCGTACTACTGGCATTCCAACGCGAAGCTGTTCGGCGAGTTATTGCCGGGCGACCGTTTGTGGATGGTCGCCTCGGGAAAGTCTCTGCGGCACGAGGCGGAGCAGGCGGGGTTTCTGGTCGCCGTGTGGCAGGTTAAAGAAGTCGTTGAAAATCCCGGCGATGATCCGGCGTACCCAGTGGAGGATTATCGGTTTCGCGTGATTGGCGACCAAACCGAGGCGATTTATTTCAGCGATCCCGTGCCGGTCGATCATATCGTTCGGCCCGAGGGCCGAGACAAGGCGGCAAGCATCGGGAAGTTCCTGCAAGGCCCACGGAAGTTGCGGGATGAGAAGGTGCGGCTGCTGCGAGCGGCGGCGGGACCGCAGATGGCCCAGCAATGGCTTACCGGCCAGCGCCAGCCCACGAAACTTGAATCCACGACCGATGAACCCTCAGAAAAAGAAGGGCAAAATCCATGAGCGCACTGAAAGCCTGGCGGCAAGTCGTCACTCCGCACGCCGACATTCGACAAGGCAAGTTTGATGCCTCGGTCTTCGCCGCGAACCTTGGCGAAGTGCTGGCCGGTCGTGGGGCGGTCGATTACCGCGACGCCAAGACGTTCTTTTCCAAGACCTACCTGACCAATGGCCTGACGCAGTTGTTGATCGACGTGATGCTGCGGCTGAGCGGGTCGGGAAAGAGCGAGCCGGTGATCCAGTTGCAAACGGCCTTCGGCGGCGGCAAGACCCACACGCTGCTCACGCTCTACCACCTGCTCAAGAAGCCGAACGAAGTCGGCAAAGTCCCCGAGATTCAGCAGATCGTCTCGAATGCGGGACTCAAAGGCATTCCCACGGCCAACGTCGCCTGTCTGGTCGGCACGGCGCTCGACGCCGCCAGCGAGCGCACCTTTTGGGGCGAAATGGCCTTTCAGCTTGATGGCGGCAAAGAGGGCAAACTTTATGGCATGGTCGCCGAGAACGATCGGCGCAAAACATCGCCCGGTACGAATACGCTCGGCAAGCTGTTGGAGGCGTCCGGGCCAACGCTGATTCTGATGGATGAAATCCTGGTCTATCTGGTCAAAGCCGGCGGCGTGCAGGTAGGCGAAAGCTCGCTTCGCGGCAACACGCTTGTGTTCTTGCAGGAACTCACCGAAGCGGTTTCCAACTGCCCCAATGCCTGCATGGTCGCCACACTCACCAGCCAGCTTGCCGAGTTCATGGACGAGGGAGCGGAGCGGGCTTACGAATCGTTGGAAAAGGTGCTGGGCCGTATCGAGAAGGTGCGACAGACCGTTGAGGGGGCGGAAATCTACGAAGTCATCCGCCGCCGGCTGTTCGAGGACTTGGGAGACGAGGCCGACCATCGGGCCGCGGCCGAAACGTATTGGGAGATGTACCGGCGGCTCGGCGAAGACGTGCCTTCCGCCTGCCGAGAGCCTGCTTACCGCGACGACGTGGTGAAGGCGTATCCCTTCCACCCGGAACTGATCTCGGTGCTTTACGAGCGTTGGGGGACGATTCCCGAGTTTCAGCGCACCCGCGGCGTGCTGCGGCTCCTGGCGGATGTCATTAGCGATCTTTACCAGCGCAAGGACAACGACCCGTTGATCCAAAGTGGCTCGGTGAACCTCGGAGCCGCCGCGGTGCGTGGCGAACTCATTAAGCACACCGGCTGGGGCGGGGTAGGACATTCGGTCATCGACAGCGACATTGCCGGCAAGAACGCCAAGGCCCCGGAGATCGACCGGCAGCTTGGCAGCGAGTATGCCAAGGAGAGCGTCTCGGAGAAGGTCGCCAAAGCGACTTTCATGTACTCGTTCAGCGGAGCCCAGCAACGTGGGGCGACCCTGCCGCAGTTACGAGTCGCCGTGCTGAACCCCGAAATGGCCCCGCCGTTTGTCTCGGATGCTCTCGACCGGATGACGAAGCGACTCTGGTATTTGTATCAAGACAGCGGCCTCTACCGCTTCGAGTCTCGGCCGAATCTGAATCGGATTCTGGTCGATCGCGAAGAGATGGTCCGCTCCGAACCGGAGAAGGTGCGCGATTTCGCGAAACAGACGCTCAATGATCTCATCGGCGACGCGACGTTCCGCGTTTACCGCTACCCCGAAGAAGACCGGGATGTGGCGGACGAGCCTCGGCTCAGCCTAGTGGTGCTGGACCTCCACCAGGGTGCGACCGAGGACGGCCCTTTGCCGGATACTGAGCAGTTTGTTTCTCAAATCCTCAAGCAGCATGGCAAAGGCTTCCGCAAGCACGCCAACATGCTGATCTTTCTGGCTCCCGACCAGGCCCGATCTGCGGACGTAACGGACGCCGCGCGACGGTTACTTGCCCTACGCAACATCGACGACGACAAATCGACCAAGCGGCAACTCACTGACGAGCAACTCAAAGACCTAGCTGGGCGACTCAAAGAGGCCGACGCTCGGCTGCCCGCCGCTCTCGCCACGGTCTATCGCTTCGTCCTAGTGCCAGCGAAAAACAAAACGCTGCGTTGCTTCGATCTGGGGATCGCCGGTTACAGCGGCAAGACCACGTTGAGCAGCCGCGTGGCTGAAAAACTGATTGACGAAGGTCAAATTCTCGACAAACTCGACCCCGGCATCCTCATCGGCGATCGCTTCGGACTCTGGCCTGCCGATCAGGACGTTATCAATGTCAAAATGCTGGCCGACTATTTCACCCAACTCACACACCTACCCCGGTTAAACAACGCACAAGTTCTTCCCGACTGCCTCGCGAAAGGCGTTCACCGGGGCCTATTCGTCTACGCAACCGGCGATGGCGAGGCCAAGCAGTTCGATACGTTCGTTGCCGAAAAATCAGCAACGGCCGACGACTGCGAGATCACCGAGACCGCGTGGCTGCTTCGCCCGGCGCTTGCGAAGGAGCTGATGCCTGAGAAGGAGATAGTCAAAATTGGGACAGGAGGCGAAGCGAGCGGTGTTACAAAGCCGGACGATGGCGACGGCAAAAACGACGATGGGAAAGGAGGAGAGGATGATTGGAGCGGCGGTGGTGGAGGCGTCGTCATTAAGAAAGGCGAACGCCGTCTGAACAAAGTTCGTATCGACCTCCGCAAGCTCCCCTGGGAAAACTGGCACGACATCTACAACGAAGTAATACAACCGCTCGCCAACGAGGGAGCCGACGTTCACTGCCAAGTCGTCATCATCGCGAAAGGTGACGCCGCCATACGGGAAAACACAGTCGAACTTGGAATCCGCGAATCGCTGAGCCAACGCGACATCGAAGCCGAGATTCAGACGGGGTGACATAGAAGCCGCCCATTTCATTGTAAAGGCACTCTTCTAATGAACGAAACCGAAATGAAGACAGCGATTGAGGCTTATGCCGCTCAAGTTCCGCCCAAGAACCGAGTCGAGCAAATTGCTGCGGCGTTTGCGCTACTTAAAGCTTGTGAAAGCCACTCGGATCACGCACGGGCCGTGCTTGAAATGGCGATCCGAATAAAAGATAGCTATCTCACTAATCTTGGTTCGTCCATTCCTCCTGACTTGGGCCTAACGAAGTCGCAGAAGGCACAGGAATCCGCTGCACCTACACCGGCACCTACACCGGCACCTACACCGGCACCTACACCGGCACCTACACCGGCACCTACACCGGCACCTACACCGGCACCTACACCGGCACCTACACCGGCACCTACACCGGCACCTAC
>CAUJHS010000025.1 GCA_963204915.1 Planctomycetota bacterium
GATCTACATGGCGATTCATGAAGCGTCCAAGAAGTGGACGATGCCTATACCGAAGTGGAAAGAAGCCCTCAATCACTTCGCCATCCTGTTCGCCGACCGCATGCCCAAAAACCTCAACTAACTCAGCCGAAAAACCGACTGGCACAAAAATCAAGACAAGCCCCCTAACGGGACACGCCTTCGGGCGCGAGCCTTCGTTTTGAGTGGCCGGGCTTCCCGGGAAGGGAGGAATTTCTAGGAGGCGCCGTGCAGCGAAGGAGCCTTCGCGACTCCGCACGGCGCAGCCGGCGCGCCGAGAGGCGAGCCGGTCGAACCTTGATAGATGTTGCGCGCAGCCGCGCGGCGAGCAGGGAGGTCTCGGCGCGGACCGACGCGAATTGCGGAAACGACTCACCGCGGCAAAAGCCGATCACCCGGCGGCAGCACGCCAGCGCCCGAAGAAAAACCATTCCGACCCAGCACGCTCGGCGCCACGGCGCCGACAGGACGGCAGACCGCGGGCACACGCGCAGCGTGGGTCGGCTCAGGCTCGACAAAAGGGTCCGCCCCTTCCGTCTTCGCCTTCACATCGACCGAAGACGCCAGCGAGGCCGATGCAGACCCACGCTGCGCGTGTGCGCCCTCGAAGACGAAAGGGGCTACCAACCCTCTTGCGCCAAAGAAAGAAGAGCGCAAGCAGCCCCCAAAGAACACCGTAAAAAAACGCGAAAGTTTTTCGCCCGCCACCCGTACACGTTACTTGACTTCAGAGGCCATATCGAGTTTGGACGTTATCGTGGCAAGGCGATTCGTTACCTCCACGGCATGCTACGCTTCGTGACACGCACGCTGGCGGGCGATATGGCTTCCAACATGGGCGGCGCGATCTTTCGCGGCGGCGGTGCGATCCCGAGCAGCGGCGCGGCCGCAGTCGGTTAATCCTCGACCGTACCGGGGCGCGAGGGGGCGGTCCAAGATTGAATGCGCGCGGGCCGGCCGCGGGCGCCGCGGATGGAAAAGAAAAGTCGGCGGCCATCGGGGGAAAAGCGCAGATCCTCCCCGATCGTTTCTGCGGGCAGTCGCAGTAGCTCGCGGCCGGTCTGGGCGTCCCAAAGCACCACCTCGCCAGGACCGCCTTGCGCGCCTTCGGCAACTAAGGTGGCGATGCGGGCGCCGTCGGGACTAAACGTCGCATCAACAACCTGACCTTGGTTGGATAGCGAAACACGCTCGCGGCCCGTCGCCACGTCGAAGACCAGCACCTGGCTTTCGGCGATTCCCGAAATGCGGCGATGCGTCATCAGCAGCAGATCGCGCCCCTGGGGTCCGAGACAGACTTTGGAAACGAATCGATGTTCAAACTCGAAAGCATTCACGACTTGACCATGCCGAGTATTCCACACAACAGCCCTTCCGCGCCCGCTTGGCTGGACCATGTTATGGGCGGCGGCTAGAAAAACGCCGTTGTCGCTCAAAGAGACGCCGGCCTGCAAAGCAATTGGGCCGAATCGCGTGCGAATCTCTCCCGTGGCGACGTCCAAGCCCAACAGCACGGAACTGGAAGGGGCGGACGGGTCGCGAGTCGGAAACGAACTCGCATAGACGGTCTTGCCGTCGGGATTGAATGCGAGGAACGACAAGGGGGTGTCGATTGGCTCGCTGGTGCACATTATTCGCCCGGAAACGGCGTCGCACACCTGGATGACCGTTTTACGAACCTCGCCATTCTCCAGGGGCATGGCGATCGCAATCTGCGTATCGTCGTGACTGAAGGCCAAGGCGGGTGCGACGCGTGCTGCGTGGCGCCATAATTCACCGCAGGGGCGCGAATTGCCGGTCGCGGTGTCCCACAACATCAATTGATTGCCGCCTGGCACGGCGCGAACAAACGCGACGCGCTGGCCCGCGTGGTCCAAGACGGAACCAAGTCCGCCCTCCTCGGTGCGTGCAAGCACACGCCCTGAGGCGTCGATCAGAAACAAGCCGGACCTCCGTGGGCGGGGCCCGGCGCCGATTTGAGGAAGGGCGCCTCCGAGGGGAGCGTCGGTCAACATGGCCGTGAGTGCGGCGCGGCGGCCATCGTCGCTCACGCCCGCAAGCATTTCGAACCGGCCGCGCGGCTCGGCGACATGCGGCGATTCGGGCGTGCAACTCCAAACGCGAATGGTTCCATCGTGACAGGCGACGACGATTTGCTTGCCGTCGGGGCTGAAGGTCGCCGCGGCCACGGTCGCGCTGCCCAGGATCCGCTGTTCCTCGGCGCCGGTCTGGACATTCACGAGGGAAAGGTTCGCGCCAGGCTGCAATCCCGCCGTCCAAAGGGCGATTCGCTGTCCGTCAGGGCTCCACGCCGCTTTCGCACTCAGTTCGATCGGCGACACCGTCGAAAGGCGCGCGCGTGTTGCGACATCCCAGATCGCAAGCCGCAGCGCCCCGGCCTCACGGGGTGAAGCTCCTTCCAGCACAAACGCCAGAACTCGATTACCTTGCGGGCTGAATTGCGGCTTGAGCTCTGAATTGCGAAAGTCGCCCTCGCTCCAATCTTTGACTGAAAAAACGACCTCGCCGGAATCCGTCTCTTCAATCACCAAGCCTCGCTTCGGATCGCCATACGCGATTTGGCCCCCGTCTCTCCGAAAGCGTCCCAGCGTGGTCGTTGCGATGGTGCGGAGTTCGTTTCCGCTTTCCGTGTCGATCAGCAATGCCTTGGAGCTAAGTCTTGAAAACCTGCCTTCCCGGACGAGCCGCAGGATTCGCCGTCCGTCGGGGCTAACCACCATGTCGGGACCGGTTCTGACTCCAAACGGCGAGGCCGAAGGATTCGCCGCCGGCAAATCGTAGTGAAACGCCTCCCCACCCGTGGCAATTTCAAAAACGGCGATTCGATTGGCGTTGGTATGGGTGAGTCGCGTTCCATCGGGGCTGAACTGCAAGGCGTCAATTCCGATCATCGACGGGAGCCGATGAAGTGTCGCCATCCGCTCGTCCTCGCGGGACTGGGACAGCGAGACGTTGAGCACCTCGCTACCGTTGGCGGTTTTCCAAACCTTCAAAGCCCGGGGGGAATTCTGATCGCGCGCGAGCCCGACGTCGGCCACGTAGGCGCCGTCGTCGCTGAGCGCGGGTTCGACGAAGCGATCGGCAATGCGAACGATTTGCTCCTCGCGCTGGAACTGCCCTTGAAGAAAACGCCATTCGAATCCGCGCAGGTCGGTTTCGCCTGGCTTAGGAGTCACGCTTTGAAGGATCGCGGTCGTGTGCGGACCGTTCTCGGCTTTCCAGGCGTTCTGGGCGAGGTTGATCTGAGCCGCGTAAAGCGCACGCCGCAGGCCCTCGCGGGCGGCCAAGGCATGGTTCTTTTCCCGCACGGCGTTCTTACCTTCGTCGGCGGCCTTCTGTTTTTGCTGTTCCGCCTCGAACTGCGCCAACCGCGCTCGTTGGGCTTCGCGGCGCGCCTGAACCAGTCCCAGACCGGTTCCCAGCAATCCGAGCAGCAGGACCAGAAGGAAGGCGGAACTTGCAATCACGGGCGTACGATGCCGCCGCATCAACTTCCGCATGCGGTAGCCTACCGAGGGCGGGCGGGCTTCAATCGGCTCTTCGGCCAGGTAGCGTCGAACATCGGCGGCGAACGCGCTGGAGGTTTCGTACCGTCGTGCTCGATCTTTCTCCAAGGCCTTCATGACAATCCAGTCGAGATCGCCTCTCACCAGCGCCGAGAGCTTTTCGGGCTGTGTGTTGCGCTGCAATGAGACGCGCGCCAGCGTTTCGCCCAGCGTGCTTAGGCGGGTGCTGGGCTTGGGCGGCTCCTCCTCTCTGATGATCCGGCGGATCTCCTCGTACGCGGCCTTTTGAAACCGTTGGCGGTCGAAAGGCGTCACGCCCGTCAAGAGTTCGTAGAGCAATACGCCCAGGCTATACACGTCGCTGCGGATGTCTACGTCCAGCGCATTGATTTCGGCTTGCTCCGGGCTCATATAGAGCGGCGTGCCGATCATTTGCGTGAAACGCGTGTAGATCGTTTTTTCGGTCAGTTGTTGTCCGATCGCCTTGGCTACTCCAAAATCGATCACCTTGACCACGGGCGCGCCGTCGTGCGGCGCGACCAGAATATTGGACGGCTTCAGATCGCGGTGGATGATCCCCTTCGTATGCGCGTGCTGCACGGCCTGGCAGACCGTTAAGAACAACTCCAGCCGTGATCGGGTCGCAAGTTGCTGCGTGTCGCAGTACTCGTGGATGGGAATTCCGCGAACCAACTCCATCACAAAATAGGGCCGTCCGCTCTCGGTGGCGCCGGCGTCGAAAACCCGCGCGATATTCGGATGATCCATCAGCGCCAGGGCTTGCCGTTCCGCCTCGAACCGCGCGATCACCTCGCGCGTGTCCATTCCCGGCTTGATGATTTTGAGAGCGACCTTGCGGCGCACCGGTTGCAGTTGCTCGGCGACAAAGACCAGGCCAAAACCTCCCTCGCCAATTTGCTCCATGAGTCTATAAGGCCCCACAATGGAGCCTGGCCCCTCGGCGATGGGCCGATAATCGGCCGTGCCTGGCGTCGCGCGCCGATCGACCGCGGGGCGATCGAGAAAGCTCCCCAGGTCGCCGCACGCCGCCAGCAGCGACTCGACCTGCTCCAGCAAAGCGGCGCAGCCTCCGCACGCCCGAATCACGAAGGCCTGGCGGTCGTTTGCGGACGCGATTTCCGCCGCCTGCAGAAAGATTTCGTTGGCTTGGGGGTTCCAATCGACCACGGCATGCACCTTTAGGGAAAGGAGAAGGCTTCCTCCTCAGTGCGACGAAATGGGCGCCCCTGCACGCAAAAAAACTGGAATCTTCACTTTTCGTCCTTGAGCACCTGGTAAAGCCACGTGCGCGCCAGTCGCCACAGGCGATCGGCCGCGCGGCGCGACAGACCGAGCGCTTCGGCGGCCTCCTGATGCTCAAAGCCGGCGAAAAAACGCAACTTCACCAGGTCCGCCGCCTGCGGGTCATGACGCGCTAATTCATCCAGCGCGTCGTGCACTGCGAGCAGTTCCTCCACGCGATCCTCGGCAACCGCCAGATGCTCCTCAAATTCACACCGCTGACGTCCGCCCCCATGCTTGAGGCGACTCCTGGCGCGCGCTCTCTCCACCAAAATGCGGCGCATCGCTTCGGCCGCGGCGGCGAAAAAGTGCCCCCGGCCATTCCACGGGGACCGCCCTGACGCCGCGCCGACCAAGCGCAGGTAGGCTTCGTGGACCAGGGCGGTAGCCTGGATCGTCTGCCCGGGTTTCTCTTGCGACAATCTTGCGGCCGCCAACATCCGCAGCTCATCGTAGACGAGAGGCAAGAGTTGCTCGGCCGCGCTGAGGTCGCCAGCCTCCATTTGAGACAGAATGTGCGTGACGTCGGGCATGGTCAGTGGAGCATGGAGACAATTCCAGCCTGCGAATATAGCGGATGGATGAGCGGTGGTGACCAAAGCAGGCGGCAAGGCGCTGCCGATCATCTTACTTCGTCGGCGAATTGCTAACCATCGCTTCAGCTTCCGGCAGCAGCATCAGCAGGGCAAGCCAGTCGCCCAGATAGCTGGAAGCGGCGAAGCCATGCTTGGCGCCGCCCACGGATTGGCTCAACTCGTCGAAGGAGGTCTGCGCCTTTGCGAGCCAGTCGCGCGCCTCGTCGCTTCGGCCGAGCCGCTGGCACGCCAGGGCCAGCAGGACGTAGTTCTGCCCGCGCCCCGCCCAGGCCGGATGAGCGCGCAGCGATTCCTCCGCCCGCTGGATGGCTTGCTCCTCGTCGCCAGCGCGGTAGTGCGCCAGGCCCAGGCCGAACAGGAACCAGGCGACCTTCGGATCGCCGGCCACCGCGCGCTCGGCCAACCGGACGGGAAACGCGGGATCCTCGACGGCGTCGGGGAGGAGCGTGCACGTGCGGGAGGCGACGTTCGCCAGATGGGGTTGGTCGAATTCGTCCGCCTGTGCGACTAACTCCCTACAAAGCTGGCGGTAGCCGGATTCGTCGCCCGCCAGCAGGCGCACGGCGGCGAGATAATGGACGATCATCATCTCCGGCACGCGTAAGGCCCCGGACGACCGGCGCGGATCGGCGCGGAGAAGCGTTAAGGCTTGAGCCAGGTCGTTCGCCGCTGCGCGCCACTCGCGCCGGTCGGCAAGGAGTTGGCCGTGCGCCCACCAGGGCCCGAAGTCGCCCGGCCGCAACTTCACCAGGCGGCGGAACACTTCCGGGTGCTCCACCATTTCCACTTGCAGCGGGAACCACGGTTGCGAAGGCCGAATTGAATTCGCCAAGGCGTCGAACGCCTTGGCGTAGCCGGCTGCCGCCTCGTCCCAGGCCTGCCGCCGGACTTGCTCGCGGGCGGTTTGCATCAGGGTGTAGACATCGCCCTGAATGACTTCCTCAGCGCGTGCGTAGACCGCCGTGAGACGAGAATCTTCCGCCGGCGCCGAGCCGTGGATGAGGGCGTATGCTTCGCGATAGCCCAGCAGCCCTTCGAGCAAGTCCCACCACTCGACCGGCATCGTGCCGGCGGGCCCTTCGACCATCTCTTGGATCCATGCGTCGAATGCTTGTTCCGCTTGGACCAACTCCACTTTCGCTTCGTCTCGTTTGCCCAAGTGATAGAGCGCCATCGCGAGCGGCGCATGGCCGAAGGCGCGCTTGGGCGACTTGCCGCCCAAGTTCATCGCATCGCGACAGCGGCCAACCGCCTGCTCGTAGTTTCCGGCCCGCAGGTGGGCCGTCGCGGCCAGGCCCATGGTCCATGGAGCGCGCCAGTTGGCGGCGACGAACTCCGCGCGGCGCACAAGCTGCGCCGCATCGCCGACCGGCTGAGGCGACAACAAGCAGGCGCGGAGCACGTTGTACCGCTGCACGTTGCCGCCCGATCGGCCGTACTGCTCGAGGATCCCCGCGCAGGCGGCGCGATAACCTTCGTCGTCCCCCGTCGCGTACTTGAGCAGCGCCTGTTGAAACCGCATCGGCGCGCTGGCGCGGTCGGCGAGCCGAAAGCATTGGTCGTAATCCTTGGTTGCCCGTTCCCACAGCCCCAGCGACGTGTACAGGCCCGCGCGATGCAGGTAGGTCGTTCTCAGGTCCGGTTCGATTTCCGCGGCTTGGGTGAAGCGCGCATGGGCCAACGCCCATTGGCGCTGGTTACAAAAGTCAATGCCCTCATTCAACACTTGCGTCGCGGTCAGGAGCCGCTGCGAGACGGCTTCGGCCCCTTGTCGGGCGGCGTCGGCTTCTTGCCGCGCGCGGCGTTCGGCGGCGTAAGCCGCTTCCGCCTCGAGCTGCGCCGCCTGCGCTGCGCGATGGGCGCTCATCGCCCAGGCCGCCAGCCCTGCGCTCACGATCACGCCCAAGACCAGCAGCGCCGCAATCGCCGCCGCCGCCGTCAACACGCCGCGATGCTTTCTGGCGGTCTTGCGAAGGCGGTAGAGCATCGACGGCGGGCAGGCCTCCACCGGTTCGTCAGCCAGGTAGCGCTGCACGTCGCGAGCCAGTCCGTTAGCGGTTTCATAGCGCCGCGTGCGGTCCTTTTCCAGGCACTTCATCACGATCCAATCCAGTTCGCCGCGCACGAGCTGCGGCAACCGCGCCGGTTCCGCGCGGCAGCAGGCGGCGAAACTCGGCAGCGCGCCCGAACTGCTCAGGCGAGCGCTGGGCCGCGGCGGCTCTTCCTCTTTGATCAGGCGGAGCAGCTCTTGCAGGGCCGTCTCGCGCAGGCGCTGCCGCTCCAAGGGCGTCGTGCCGGTCAGCAACTCGTACAGCAGCACGCCCAGCGAGTAAATGTCGCTGCGTGTATCGACGCCGAAGGCGTTCATCTGCGCCTGCTCGGGCGACATGTACTCAAACGTGCCAATCAACGTGCCGTAGTGCGTGAACAAGGTCTTTTCGGTCAATCGCTGCTCGATGGCCTTGGCCACTCCGAAGTCAATTACCTTGGGCACGGGCTTGTCATCGTACATAGTCACCAGGATATTGCTCGGCTTGACATCGCGGTGGATGACGCCTTTTTGGTGTGCATGCTGGATGGCGTGGCAGACCGGCACGAACAACTCCAGCCGCTCGCGGAACGTGAGCCGGTTTTCGTTGCAGTACTGAAGGAGCGAAACGCCGTGCACCAGCTCCATCACAAAGTACGGCCGGCCCGAGTCGGTCGTGCCCGCATCGAGCACCTTGGCGATATTCAAATGATCCATCATCGCCAGCGCCTGCCGTTCGGCCTCAAAGCGGGCGATTACCGCGCGGGTGTCCATGCCCGGTTTGATGATCTTCAGCGCTACGCGGCGGCGGACCGGCGTTTCCTGCTCGGCCATGTAGACCACGCCCATGCCGCCTTCGCCAATTACCTGCAACAGTTTATAGGGGCCGATGACGGAGCCGGGCCCTTCCGTCAAGGGCCGGCCCACCTCCGTGACCGCCAGGTCCTTGTGCAAGAAGCTGCCGGCGCTGGTGTGGGATTTGAGCAGGTTCTCCATGCGTTGGCGCAGCACGAGGTCGCCGCCGCAGGCCGCGTCCAGAAACGCCCCCCGCGCGGCAGGGGACGCCTGTTCCAAGGCCTCGGCAAAGAGCGACTCTTCGGATCGTGCGGCAGCCGGCATCGTTTCGGTTCCTGGCGGGAAGGGACTCCTTCCTCAGTGCGTATTCCGGCTTGCAAGTCTCTCAAAATTTTTCACGATTTTGTTTCTGCTCCCAACATTTCTTGGTGCAGCCAGGCGCGGGCGTAGTTCCAGTAACGATGGGCCGTAGCCGTTGAGACGCCCAGCGCCGCGGCGGTTTGCTCCATGGTCAGCCCGGCGAAGCAGCGCAGCTTGACCAGCTCCGCCTTGAGCCGGTCTTTCTGTTCGAGTTTCTCCAGCGCTTCGTGCAGCGCCAGCACATCCTCCGAGAGCCGCGGCGCCGCCGGCTCCGCAAGGTCAATATCCAGCGCCACTTGACCGCCGCCGCGCTTCAAGGCTTTCTTGCGACGCGCGCTGTCGACCAGGATCCGCCGCATCGCCTCGGCCGCCGCGCCGAAGAAATGTCCACGGCTGTTCCAATGCGCGACGCGGTTCCCATCCACCAGCCGCAGGTACGCTTCATGCACCAGCGCCGTCGCTTGCAACGTCTGACCGGGGTTTTCCTGCGCCAATCGGGCCGCCGCCAGTTGGTGTAATTCGTCGTAAACCAGGGGAAGCAATTGCTCCGCTGCACTCGGATCACCCTGTTCGATCTGACACAGAATCTGCGTGACGTCGTTCATTCCGGCCAAAATACCACGCGGACTCCCCAGGTTCCATCATCAGCAATCCCAAGCTCGATGAGTCGGCGCTCATTGGGCGTAAACACCGGATCGCAACGCGCGGCCAGCGGACTGCCATACTCCCTCCCTGGGATCGATTAACTCTTGAATCCATCGACTTCCGATCGAGACGCTGGCGTCGGATCTCGCCGGGCCGTTCGTGTTTTCGGGTTAGGAGACGAAAGCTATCGTGCCGAACGGATGAGTCTGATCGTCTCCGCGCACCGAAGTGAAACGCTATCCGATGCGCCGGCCGCAAGCGAAATACGCGTGCCCGACCTCTTTTTGGAGCAACCGATTTCTCCCAATTTCCCGGCGACTTAAGATAACTGGCGGCCCATGGCCTTGGACTGCGATTCATCGCCTGTTTTGCCGTGATTACTCAGCCAGCTTTTCGGCGCGTTGCGTTGTGCCTGCGAGGGCGTGTCGGTGAAGCCGCGAATTTATGCTACGCATGACATTTCTCATCAGCTCGATCTTCACATGAGTAACGAACGTCCAACACTGAAGCGCTCACGACTTTCGCTCGGTCGCGCTGCGTTTGCGGGATCGTTGGTTCTCTTCGTTTTCATCGCTGTCTGCTACTGGCGTCGTTTCGATGGGTGCGCGGCAATCACGGTTTTTCCGGCGTGGGCGTGGATGATTCTGGGCTTGTTGGTCGCCGTCGTACAGTGCTGGCTTCACCAAGATCGGCTCGTTCTCGCCACGGTGACGCTCTGGCTGCTGTTGCCTTTGCTCTGTGCCGATGCGCCGGAGAGTCTGCTACGTGGAGCGTGGCGGACGCTGCGGCCGGGCGAAACGGCCAACGAAGCTCGCTCCATCCGCGTCGTGACGTTGAACTGCGCCGCGACCGTGCAGGCGGCTGTTGAGGCGGCCGCGCTGGAGCCGGATCTTCTCCTGCTGCAAGAGTCGCCCAGCGCATCGCAACTGGAAACACTGTGCAAGGAACTCTACGGCGAGGAAGGCCAGATGCTTTGGGGCCCCGATTGCTCGATTCTTGCGCGGGGCGAGGTCGCGTCCATCGTATCACCGGCCGCACAGCGCGGCGAATGTGTGCTTGCTCGCGTGCGGCTCGCATCGGGTGTCGACCTCGTCGTGGCGAGTCTTCGCCTCCATCCTGTGCCATTGCGGCTCGATTTGTGGTCGCCCGATTGTTGGAGGGCATATACCGAGAACCGGCGCATCCAACGGCGGCAGTTGCAAGCGATTGTGAATGACGCAAGTTCCCATTCCGACGCGTCGTTGCTGATTCTCGGCGGCGACTTCAATGCGCCGGCGGGCGATGCGGTGTTCGATGCGTTGCCGCCCGAACTGAGCGATGCGTTCCGCACGGCGGGCGTCGGTTGGGGAAACACCATCTTGAACGCCTGGCCGGTCCATCGAATCGATCAGATATGGGCCGGCAGCCGGCTCCGCGCCATCACAGCGTACGCGCACGCGACCCGCCATTCCGATCATCGCATGGTTGTTGGCGAGTTTGTGGTCGACACGATCCATTCCCGGGGCCAGATCGACAGCGGCGAATGAGATTTCTATCCGAATCTTTGCCGCAGGACGCCATTTTCGTTCGATCGCGTGGCTACGAAAGAGGATTTCGCGCCTGGCACGCCCTGCGGTGCTAATGCGCCCGCGTCGGTGGGAGTCCCCGACAACAAGGCCATCGCATTGAATATTTCTGGCGTAAGCATTGTTGGAGAAGGGCAGGTCGTCATGCTGGCCGCATAGACGGTAGGCGAATCACACGTCGGGTATGGAGAGCCCCAGTAGGAATTACCAAGACGCCGCCCGCTTTTCCTGCTCTGAAGGCTCGGCGGATCGCGTGTCCGCAACGTTGTTAAAGTGGGATCTCGGGAAAACTGAACCACTTGGGCATTCCAACCGCACTCGCATCACCAGCGAAATAAAGAGTCTTCATTTGAAACGCACTTCGCCCGGATCGTTTCGCCATTGGAACCGGGCTGCGAATTCCCCCGGCGTGAGGGTTTCCTGGCCGCGGGCGGTCTCGATCACGTAGACCAAGGACTGCGCGACGTTTCCTTTGGTCGCCCAGAAAGGACCGCGCGGAAAGTCCGGTGACCAGAAATGGCCCTCGGCGCCGATCACGTAAAGCGGACCGTACACAGGAGAAAAGAACGAAGCCACAACGCCGCTCTGGAGCCGGTGAATTCGGCGTACGCCGCCGATGTCGGTGGCGACGTACTGGCCGTCCGGCGAGATTTGCACAAGGTCGCCTAAACCTTCGGCAACAAGGTCTTGGGTTTTCGCCTGAAGGTCCAATCGATAGATTTTGCCCTCGCGCGTGCCACACAGCAGCGTGTCGGCGTCAAGGAAGTGCGTGGTCAGACTATGGCCGTGCAGCGCGAAGGCTTGCTCGTACTTGCCGTCGGCGCCGTTGAAAATCGTTAATTCTTTCGGGCCGAAAACCAAGATTCTCGCGTCGTCCGGAGACCAGCTAATGTCCTGCGCGCCGGCCGTATTCACCAAAGCGAACAGCACGCGGCCATCGGCGGCGTTCCGAACTTGGCCTTGCGTGTTGACATCGTGCGTTGCAATTCGGTCAGCAATGCAAGCGGTATTTTGGCGCATGGCGGCTCGGGCGGTCAGCCGCCGCGATTGCACGAGCGCTGCGGCGGCGGTCCGCGCCTGGCGCACCGTCAGCACCCCATTTTTTCCCGACATGCCTCGTCCGTGCGATCGAATAAACAGATGGGTTTGCGTCGTATTGGTTTGATTCTGTATGAGGCCCACGTAGGAGCGGCCCTCGAAATGATCGAAACCCAACTTCGCTTTCGCGTCTTCGACGCACCGTTCGACTTGGCTGATCAACTCTTCCGCCACAAAGTCTTGCGCACGGATGCGCGCAGCATTAAGAAAAGCCGGGCTTTTCCCATACCCTTCGTCCAACGTCGGTCACGGGAAAGTAATCCCGTTGCCCCGCGCGATCGTACTGCTCAAAGGTAATGTCGGTTTTGCAACGGCGCCGCATGTCGTCGGGGATCGCGGTGCGCGGGCAGCGAGGGCGATCGTTCGACCAACTTTTGGACAGGAACAATTCGCTGTCGATCAACCAGTGAGCATTATCGCCCGCGTAACGCAAGTGCGCCGGCGCCAAGCCATTGTCTTGCTTGTCGGTCGCGCTGCACTAAGGTCGCTGCACGCCCGAAAGTTTCTCGCCTTTCTGCGGGCAGGCTGTTTCGTCACTAACGCCAATGCTTTGCACGCGGACGCGTTCTTTGGCTACGAGTCGTTGCAGCTTGGTTTTCATCGAGCCACGATCCCAAGCGAGCAGACTTGAAAACTGTTGCAGTGTCCGCGGAGGAATGCCCAGCGTGTCGGCGTTCGGCTCGCAGTTCGTTCGCGGCAAATATCCCAATAATCCCTCCACAAACACCGACAATTGCTCGCGCATGTGGCTTCTCCCAAAACATGCGTCAAACCACGGGAAAGCAGGTTCTCCGGTTCGACGACTTGATGCTGTCGCTCTGCTCGCGCGGCGTTCTGACCGGCTCAGTCCAATTTCTGGCGCCATTGATCGTACAATCGGGATTGAAAGAATCCGTTTCAAATTAGGACTTCGCCAGCGGAGTTCGCGCCGCTGAGAACCTCGCTGCACACGGAATCCCAGCGGCACGTCATATCCAGGGGAATAATGATCGACGGCGAAGAAGGAACCCAAGTCTTGAAACTTGTCGAAGATCAACGGCGCCATCCCGCGGGCTTGCTCGTCCGGCTCTTGAATGATCTCTCTGGAAGGCGTTATCACCTCTCGTGTCCGCGGGGCGGGAACAGAGCTTGACTTCGCGACGCCGGGATTTTACTTTGTATCGCAAAGCATTTTTGTGCGTCGCGCGTTGAGGAAGCGCCGATGGGGAAGTTTGCGAAGCGTTGTCGCAGATTGACGAAAAACAAGATCAGATGGCGTCGAGTGGGCGCGTTTAGGGGAAACGGTCGGCCGTGGCTTCCGTCGCTCGCGGCTTGGCGCGAGTGAAGGTCGCCTGTCGATCGTTTCCCAAGCGGTCCCTCCGAGGACGGTCGATTGCTTTGGGCCGGTGCTATCGTCACCTGCTTGGCGGCGGCTGGGAAAGTCCACCTGGCGCGCCGACAGGATCGGTTCCGGCCTCGTTCGGCCGGTGTTGCGGTCGACGGCTTATGCGCTGGGGCCGTCGGAGGGACTGCGGGGTATCACCGGAGGAAAGATTGGAAGATCGTATTCATGGCGCCGCCGAGCCGCTGATTTGTTTGAGTCATCTGGTGAAGGACTACGGCCCGCATCGGGCCTTAAACGGCGTATCGCTGGAAATCCGCCGCGGGATCACGGGTCTGCTCGGGCCAAATGGGGCAGGAAAATCGACCCTCATCAAAGTCTTGTTAGGTTTAGTGCGGGTCTCGGCCGGCGGTGGAACGGTGCTCGGCCTGGATCTGGCGAAGCATGGCCGGCAGATTCGTGCGCATGTCGGCTATATGCCGGAGGACGACTGTTACGTCGCCGGGATGAGCGGGGTGGAAGCCGTTCGATTCTCCGCATGCCTGTCAGGCATGCCGCATTTGGAAGGTTTGCGGCGAGCGCACGAGATTCTCGATTTCGCCGGAGTTGGGCAAGAACGCTACCGCGACATCGATACGTACTCGACCGGCATGCGGCAGAAGATCAAATTCGCGCAAGCGATCGTTCATGACCCGCCGCTGTTGATTCTGGACGAACCAACCTCGGCGCTCGATCCGGAAGAACGCGAGTCGATGCTCGCGCGGATCCGCACGCTGTCCGCCAAGCACGGGAAAACGGTGATTCTTTCGACGCATATTCTCCCCGACGTGCGGCAGGTATGCGAACACGTCATTATCTTGGCGGGCGGCGAAGTCCGCCTGTCCGAGTCGATGAACGTGCTGATGCGGCCCGGCGCTCCCGGCGTTACCATTCGGACGGACCACGATGCGTCACGGCTAGTCGAACGGCTTCGCGGGCGCGGGCGCTCGATCCAACAAAGCGATGCAACCACCTTTTTCGTCGAGGCCATCGACGCTCACGATGCGTCCAACATTTGGGAATTGGCGGCTGAGGCAGAGGTGGGCGTACTCTCGATGACGCCCGTACTCAACTCGCTGGAGCAGATCTTTATGAACGCCGTGCGGGAGAATTCCCATGCCGATCTATGATCTGGGGTATCGGGCGTGGCGCGGCCGGCATGCGTCCGATGTGGGTCGTTTCTGGGTGATCGCTTCGAGTGGCGTCCGCGTGGTGAGTCGCAACACCTGGGTGCGCCGGGTGCTTCTTGCGGCGTGGTTGCCGACCTTCGGCCTGGCGGCGGTCATCTTTGGATACGAGCGGCTGCTGGAGAATCGCTCGGTCGCCTTGACGCCATCGGAAGTACGCAGTTCAGTGTTCGGCGCCTTGAGCGATGAACTGCAGGATGGCGACGTCGTGCGGGAAGCCTTGATGAACGAGGACTTGCAAGCAGGGCGTCATCAAATGTGGTCCTGGCTGCTGTGTACGTTCCTGCGCGCGCCTCAGGCGGTCATGGCGACGCTCGTGATCGGGATGATCGCCCCGCCCTTGATCGCGCGCGACGTTCGCACGCGCGCCTTCCTGATTTACTTTTCCAAGCCGATTGGCCGTGTCGAATACGTTGTCGGAAAGTTGCTTATCGTCGGCGCCTACCTGGTGTTCATCACCACGGTTCCCGCGCTGGGGTGTTACCTGTTCGGCGTCGCGTTGTCCAGCGATTTGAGCGTGCTTGCGGACACCTGGGACTTGCCCATTCGCATTGTGCTGGCGTCGTTGGTTTTCATTATCCCCTCGGCCAGCGTGGCGCTGATGTTTTCTTCGCTGACGTCGGAAAGCCGATTCGCCGCCTTTGCCTGGTTCGCCTTCTGGGGATTAGGCTTCATCGCCTGGAATGTCACCTATGGCGTCCTGAGCCAGGAAGCTCGCCGAGCTGTGTACGCCCCTCCGGTCAGTCAACATTCGCCGCAAGAACTCCAGCGCAAGGTGCAGGAAGCGGTCGAACGCGGTTTGATCGATCCGTCCGAGGTCATGGAGGCTCCCCTTCAACCGCCGCCGGGCGTTCCCCTGACCGCGGAGCAGCGCAACACACTCGAAACGCGAATGCGCGACTACGAAGAACTGCTGCGGCGCGTCGAATTGCTCGGTTTCGACGATCACGATCGCCGCCAAAGGGAAGCCCAACTTGCGCATGCCCAAAGGAAGATCGCCCATCACCCCATGTCGCTCGTGTCGATGTACGACACCCTCGTTCGTTTGCAGCGGTGGGTGTTCGGCTTGGAGAAACAGTGGTCGGAACTATTGCCGTCGATGACCGTCACGGTGTTGATCACGCTTTTCGCCTGGTTCGTCTTGCTGCGAAAAGTCGCAGCTCCCCTTCGCATATAGACCGTAATGATTCGCTTTGAAGGCGTAACGAAGCTCTACAAGACCGTGATCGGCGTCAACGACATTTCGCTCGATCTGGCGCCGGGCGCCTACGGGCTGCTAGGGCCGAATGGATCGGGAAAGACGACTTTTATCAACTTGATCCTCGGCCAACTGCGGCCCACGCTCGGGTCGGTGCGCGTGTTCGGTGAAGATCCCTGGCGGCGAAGCGACCTTCTGCGGCGTATTGGCGTCTGCCCGGCGGTCGATATCCTCTTGCCGAATGTTACGGCGCTGGATTGGGTGCAGTATCTGGTCAGAATGCATGGCTTTTGCGCCACTGAGGCGACGCGGCGAGCCGAGGCGGCACTGGATATCGTCGGCATCAAACACGCCATGCTAAGGCCCATCGGCTCGTATTCGCTGGGCATGCGACAGCGCTGCAAAATCGCGCAAGCCATCGCTCATGAACCGGAGTTACTGATTCTGGACGAGCCGTTCAATGGCCTCGACCCCGTCGGGCGGCACGAGTTGACGGAGCTTTTCTTGCGCTGGATTGGCGAAGGCAAGAGCTTTTTGCTCGCCAGCCATCTGCTGCACGAAGTGGAAGCCGTGCGCCCCTCATTTCTGCTGATTTCGGGGGGACGACTCTTGGCCTCCGGATCGCCGCAGGAGGTCCATTCGTTGCTCGCCGACCTGCCGGGGGAAGTCTACATCCGCGTCGATCGCCCGCAGGAGTTCGCTGCGCGTTTATGTCAAATCGAAGCGGTGGAGGCGGTTCGCATCGACATGCAGCTCAGCGAGGTGGTGGTCTCCACTCGCCGGCCGCTGGTGTTGAGCCAGTGTCTGCCAGCGATCGTGAACGAAGGCCGCTTTGCAGTTCGCGAGGTGCGCTCCGGCCAGGAATCGCTCCAACAACTCTTCACCACGCTGATGCGCATGCACCGAGGCGAGATATGAGTGTTTGGGGCGAGATCATGGCGACCGCTCTGTTCGACTTTCGTCGCTCGCTGACGGTCAGCAAGTTGTCGGTCTTCGTCATCCTGTCGCTGTTCCCACCGGCGATCGTGGCGATTCTGTTGTTTGGTCCCGGCCTGGAGGCCGCTCCGGTAATTATCGGCGTGACGGTGATGATGGTGGGCGTCCTCGCCGAACTTCTGTGGGCGACGCCGATCGTCTACGCGGAACTGGAGGGGAAGACGTGGGTGTTTCTCGCCGTGCGCCCGCGCGGCGTGCTGGCCGCGCTGCTCGGAAAATACCTGATGGCGGTGCTTTGGACGATGGCCGTCTGCACCATCGCCATGACGATATGCATCCTCCTGGCGGCTGCGGCGCGGGTTCCGGACGTCCTCCGCATGTGGCGCGTCTTTGTGGTCTTGATTATTCTCGCAGCGTTCTCCTACGCCGCGATCTTTACTTTGATCGGCGTGCTGTTTCACCGGCGCGCGATGGTCTTCGCGATGGCGTACGTGATCGTCTTGGAGGGGATCGTCGCTCAGATCCCGGCCGTCATCAACCAGTTTACGGTCCGACACCATCTCACGGCGTTGGCCGTCAAGTGGCTCGACTTTCGATTTCTGGGTGACGAAGAAGTGCCGGAGTTCATCCTGCATCAGATCCTTGGCGCCCAGGAGCCTGACTGGCGAAACATCCTGATGGTCACCGCCGCTGCCGCGCTCGCCTTGGCAGCGTCGATGTGGATCATTAGCAGCCGCGAATACATCACCGTCGATGAGGTGTGACGCGGGTCGCGAGCCGCCGCCAAGTTCTGTCGTCCCCGTCGTCACGCCGCTAGTGTTTTGTTACGTCTTGATTTTTGGGGTAGATCGACTTTAGCTTGGTGCGGGCATCGTCGATTTGCATGTGCCAATCGACGCCGCGTTGTAGTTGGTTGACGTCTTCGCGCCAGGCGGTTGTTTCCTGCCGGAGTTTCTGGGAACTGGCGATTCGCCGACGGGCGATGCATTGGCGGGTCATGCTGCTCAGTTCGTTCTCGGCCATGTTCAACCAACTGCCGTGTTTGGGCGTGTCGTGGAACTCGATGCGGCTCACCAAGGCGCGTGCTCGCTCAGGCTCAAAGGCTTCGTAGAAGGCGCCCGGGGTGTGCGTGTTGAGATTGTCGCAGACCACGATCACCTTTTCACAAGGGGCGTAACGACCTTCCAACAGGTCGGCCATCTCGAGGGCCCAATCGACTTTGGTCTTCCGGTCGCGAACGGAAACGCGCCGCCAAGAGCGCGAGCGGTTCTGCAAACATGAAGAGGTTCGCCACGCCCGCGCGCCGGTACTCGTCGTCCACACGCCGAGGATGCCGCTTGGTCGCCGCGATCGGAGTCTTGACCTCTTCGACCCACGGCACCGGTTGCTCGTCCACGCACAGCACGGGAACTTGGGAGTCGTAAGGTCGGGAATAAACGTCCAACACCTCTTCCATGGGGGCCACAAACTCGCCATCCCCTTCGGGAGGAATCACCCAGTATCGGATCGCGCGCTGGGTTCCCATCCCGTTTTTTTCAACGTGCGGCGCACCGTTTGGTAACTCACCGCATCTCGGCAATCTCCAGTTCCACCACCTTGCGAGCCTGCAACCGCAGTGTCCATTTTCCGTAGCCCGCCGGAGGCGCACACAGTCGCAGGGCAATGATCTTCGCCTCTTGCTCGCCGTCGAGCAGCTTTTTCGTGGTGGGCGTCTCTCGCTTCTTGCCGTGGAGCGCGATCTCGAACCCCAGTTCGACACATCGTTGCCGCACGTTTTCGACCGTTTTCGTGCGACAGTCCAAAGCTTCGGCAATTCGCGTATCCGTCCAGCCCGCATCCGTTTTGAGCAGAATGTTGGCCCGCTTAAGTTTCTGACTGGCGCCTTTGAGCTTCTTGACGACTTCCTGGAGCCTGGACCGTTCGTCATCCGTCAATTCGACGATATACGTCTTGTTCATGGAAACGTCCTTGTTGAAAGAAAGTTTCCACGAAAACCCCGCTTACACCAACCCTAATTCCTAGCTGTCACAAAGCACTAGGATTTCAATGTCCGCTTTATCGGCGGCTCCCGTTCACCGCATTGTTAGCCGCACGCCGGTAGTGCATGGCGACCGCGCCGTTGCGGAGCGGCTCCGCAGAGAGTAACTCAAGCCGTCGCGTAGTGGTTAGCCCGCTCTGATACAGGGTTGGGCCGTGGCCGGCGATCATAGGGTGGACGAGGAACTTGTACTCGTCGATTAGATTCAGCCGGTCCAGCTCGGTCGCGAGCTTGCCGCTACCGAGGAGCACTCCGGCCGGGGTCGCGTCTTTGAGCTTCTGCACGCCCGCGCGCAGGTCGCCAGCGATGTGGTGGCTGTTGGTCCACGGGAAGTCCTTCCGCGTCGATGACGCCACGTACTTCGGCTTGGCCTCCAACTTGACCGCCCACTCGCGGATTGCCGGCGGCGCCTCCACGTCGCCGCGGGCGACCGCCGGCCAATAGCTCTCCATCATCTCGTAGGTGACGCGACCCCACAGCATTGCCCCGACCTCGTCCATGAGGCGGGTGAAGTAGGCGTGAGTCTCGTCGTCGGCGATTCCCTCTTGGTGATCGACGCAGCCGTCCAAGGTGACATTGATGCTGAAGGTCAAGAGGCCCATAGCAGCGAGTCTACTCCCAAGTTGATTGGACCGCTCGACCGCCACTTGCTGACGAGCGCTTCATAGCGGCTAACACGAAAATTAACTCGTACGGCGCGACAGGACATTAACCGAGCCAAACTCGCACGATGCGCCGTATCGGGTTGAATGCTGGGTTAACCAGGCCACGGCCAACCAGCGTTGACTCCAGAGACCGCGCGGCCCCCGGCTCCGGTTGAACCGATTGTTATGTGGTAGGTGGCGTACGCTTCCGTGTACGCCGTAGCCAATTCTCAAGAAAGAGTTCAAGGGACTTCGCTTCACGTTTCAAGGCGGCCGACGCAGGATCATCACATTCATCGCGAATTCGGGATGGATCAAACAGATAGACGGGGTTCAAGCTTTCGTGGCATTCAACGCAGTAGTAGCATGCACAGCCCCCATAGCAGAAAGTAAGCCGGGAATCGGGCCAATGCCAGTTTGAACAGTTTTTCGGTCCCCTGCGGTGCATCTTGTTTACGGCTACCAAGTCCTGGTCCATATCGTCATGCGATCCTAGTTTTCCAATTCCGATGATGCCGTAGCCGGGGCCAAAACCACCGTTGCCAACCTGGGTCAAAAGTTCGCGCAGCAAGGTCGGAAATGAGATCGAAAGGCGAGCCTCCGCTTTGGCGAGACGGGTTTCTGTCGTCGGCTTGAAAAATGGGAACGGCCCATAAGCTGCCATGTCGGTCGCGAGATTCGGATCGACGGCACACTTTCGGATGCGATCAAGAAGAGCCATAGATTGCCACGAAATGTGTGAGCTAACCCGCTCGGCGCGGCAGGATATCGACCGTACCAAACCTGCGTGATGCGCCGTGTCGGGTTGAGCGATTTGTCATCTTGATTTTACCGTCATTATTCCGCCTCGATCCTCTGCATACCGAAGTCCGTGTACTGAAAACGTCCCGCTGCGACGCCATCCGCCAATTCGTTGAGGTAAGCGGCAAGCGACGGAGCAAGGATCTTGTGCTCGCCCGATTCGTGCGAATGGGTGATAATCTGGCCTACCGTTCCCTCGGCAGTCGCCGCCATGTCGATGCAATAGAAGTCGCCGCCGCCATTCGATGCTAAGGGAATCCAGCCAAGATTCCACCAATCGTCGGCCACGCCCTTCGCGGATCGAGGTGTTAGATCCGCGAAGTCTCCGCTATCGACTAATTGCCGTTGCGAGTCCCATACTCGGATGCCCTGCTCCAACGCCAGCGGTCCGAACGCTATGTCGTCCCCTTCATCGGCAGACGGAAAGATTCCCGCCGACTCCCCATGGGGGTCCGTGCCGTTCATCAATTGATACAACTGCCGGAAATCGTGAGGAAGATCGATCCCGAAATGCGCCGCCGCGGCATCCAATTCGGCGGCAGACACCGGGCCTTGCAGCAACGGAAAATCTGTGGGGGCATTTAACTGGAGCCACGCGGCAAGGCGCCCCCACGAGAGTTCGATTGGTACGGTCATCGTGTTAACCTGCTTTCTACTGGATAACGCTGGGATGGGCAGTGCGGTTAATCGCAGAGGTCGCGAAGTGTGTGAGACGAAGCCAGGGCTGAAACCGCAGCACGAATGTCCTCGAGTACCGCGAAACCACTGGCGCCATTGGCACAAACGTAGAGCCCAGTCTCTTCGACTTTCGCATGCGCATCCGGCATCTTACTCGTCGAAGTTCGGCGAAAGTTGTAGAGGCTGTAGCGAGGATCGTAGCCCTCGAACCCGGAAATCCGTCGCAGAAGGCCGTCGATCTCTTCTCGATCGTGGATCTCGAAGTCGATCATGTATTCGTAACCCATTCAGATCCACCTTCGCTGCCGAACGCTCACGCTAAATTGTGCGGCCCGGAATGGGCCTGGCTTCAGGATATTCGCGCTGATGGGCCGTGTCCGGTTGAGCGACTGGATACTCATCATGGCGTCCTTGGCGAGGAGGCGTTTGTCCTAGGACCCGTGGTAGGGTGGAAGAGTTCGAGGCTCATACGTTGTGAGGCTCAACCGTCTTCGTCCCGCACAAGGAGAACCATGATGAGATTCTACAAACAGCAGCATCCATTCTATCGTGGCGTGGACCTGCGCGCGAACGGCGGCAGCGCGGACCCGGCTCGAAGAGAGGAGCTTGCGGCGGAGGGAGGAAGCTGGGGGGCGAACCCTCCTGTTGAGGAACGGAGCAACGAAGGCCGTATCGGTCGGCTGGTTCGCCGCGGCGCCTGCTCTCGCCGCACGTCTTCATTATACTGAACAAATGTCATAATCAACAAGATCGTGTACACTACCGACGTCAGTCGTTCTGACTTACGTCAAACGAGTGCGCAGATCAGGCGATGAATTCATTGGTAATTGCTTGGTTTTTTACCATGAGAGCGGCGCCGGCATTTGACGTAAGTTTTTTGGAAAATTTTCTTATTCGCGTCTTCCGCGCGCAATTTTTCTACGGCGGGCCGGGGAATTGCCGCGATGCCGCCGAGGCGGGCAGCGCCGCGGCGTATGTGGCGGCAAGAAGACGCGGCAAGCCTGGCCGTGCATTTGGGAGTGCGTCTGGAGTCTCGCTCGCACGGACGCGGCCATGTTTTTCGGACGTTCTTTACTCACGCCATCGCCTCCAGATAAAGACCACGCCCCGGCTTATGGAGCAGTCTAGCGGCATGCATCCGCAGGAAATAAACGCGCGGAGTCCCCTCGCCATCGAGGTCGTAGGGCCGAAGGATTCCGACGCATCGCGCGAGACTCAGAACTCGTTCTGTATGCGTCTTGGCCAATGTTCCGGTTCGCACGGACTTGTGTTCTCGTCCATACGTTTAGTAACAAACGGCGGAGGGAGGTCAAGACGACACGGCCATTGACCATTCCATTTCCCAATTCGGGTCCATACCTTTTGTGCGTTTGGTGTGAGGTCTCGAAACCGCTCGTCAGGTCGCAAGCGCGCAACATCGGCGCGGTGGGGCGTGGGAATGCTCGCGAGAAGAGGGTCGCCAGCGGGCCGCGGGCACTGGCGAAGTTGAAGTGAATCGCGCGGATGCGATGCCGAGTTGTCGGAAACCGATTGAAGAGACTTAGCGCGGCTTACCTTGTTGCTTCGGAGATCGAGAAGGCGACCGAGCCCTCCGCGCGAGCGTAAAAGAACTTCTTCGTCCATTCTGCGACGAAGACATACAGCACCGTCAGCCCGATTAACATGAGCAGTAATGGTGCTGGGAGTGGGACGAAGCCGAACAGGGAACTTGCTGGGAAATAGGGCAACACCAAGGTGATGCCAATCACAACGATGGTGCTGGCGAGTAAGAGAATTCCCGGACGGCTGCGAAAAAATACTCGACGCGTTCGGACGACGAGTGCGATCACCAATTCCGTCAATAGCGACTCGATGAACCACCCGGTTCGGAACTCCTCCTCGGTCGCTCGAAACACGTACAAAAGCACCGCAAACGTGAGAAAGTCGAAAAGCGAGCTGACTAGCCCGAAGAGCACCATGTAACGGCTAATGAATTTGTTGTCCCACCTTCGTGGGCTGGATACCCATTCCGGATCGACGTTGTCCCCAGCGATTGTGGCGCCGGGAATGTCAGACAGAAAGTTGTTGAGCAGGATCTGGGATGCGAGGAGTGGCAAAAAGGGCAGGAACAAGGTCGCCGCAGCCATGCTGAACATGTTGCCGAAGTTGGCGCTGATTGTTGTTAGGATGTATTTCAGTGTATTGGCAAATGTTCGGCGTCCTTCGTCGATGCCATCTCGCAGGACGTCTAGGTTGTGCTCCAGCAGCACCAAGTCGGCAGCATCCTTCGCGACGTCCACGGCCATATCGACAGATATCCCGACGTCCGCCGCGTGCAAAGCCGGCGCGTCGTTGATGCCGTCACCCACGTAGCCCACGACATGACCGGTCTTCCGTAAGGCAAGGATAATCCGTTCCTTCTGATTAGGGTCCACCTCGGCAAATATGGCGGTCCGTTCGGCGGCGTGCCAAAGCGCTTCGTCTCCCATCCCAATTAGCTCATTTCCGGTCAGCAATCCGACATCCGGCAGATTGACAGAATCGGCGACGTGCCTCGCCACCAACTGGTTGTCGCCGGTGATGATCTTGAGCTGTACCCCTCGCTCGCGAAGCTCGCGGATCGTTTGGGCGACATCCGCCTTGGGCGGATCGAAAAACAGCAGGAAACCGGCGAATTGAAGTTCGGTCTCATCGTCGCGGGAATACGATTCGGTCAGCGTCTCGATCCGTTTTGCGGCCACACCCAACACCCGGAAGCCTTGCTCACTCCATTGGCGATACTGCTCGTTGATCGCTGACTTCCTAACGTCGTCCAGTGCAACGATTGCGTCAGCACACAACACGTAGCTGCAAGTTTCCAGAACATTGACGAGCGCCCCTTTTGTGACCAACGTCCGATTTCCCTGCCTATCGGTGACAATCACGCTTAGACGTTTGCGTATGAAGTCGTAAGGGATCTCATCGACTTTCTCTTCGCCGCTGATGTCGACGTGGGCATTTTGGCCGTAGGCGTTGATGGCCGCGTCCAAGGGATTGCTCAAACCCGTTTGATAGTGAGCGTTGAGATAAGCGTAGCGGAGCACCGCTGCGGAAGGCTGTCCCTCGGCGCCAACCGCCTCTTTGAGAATGACCGTTCCCTCCGTCAGCGTGCCGGTCTTGTCGGTGCAAAGCACATCCATGCTGCCGAAGTTCTCGATGGCGTTCAGCCTACGAACGATAACCCCCCTCTTCGCCATCCGCTGCGCGCCGTGGGCCAGCGTGATGCTGATGATCGCCGGCAGAAGTTCGGGTGTCAGTCCCACGGCGAGGGCGAGCGCGAAAAGCAATGAATCCAGTGCTGGCTTGGCGCGGAGGATATTGACTGTCAAAACGACGACGACCATGACCAACATGACACGCGTGAGTAGGTAGCCGAAACGTTGGACGCCCCGTTCAAACTCGGTCTCGGGTGGACGCAGCTTGAGCCGTTCGGCGATCTGCCCGAACAACGTTGACTTGGCCGTCTGCACGATCAATACGCGAGCCGTTCCACTGCGCACACTGGTCCCCATGAACACGCAATTGGTGCGCTCCATCAGACTGGCATGAGCCTCCACCTTCTCACGCTTCTTCTCCACGGGAAAGACTTCGCCCGTCAGCACTGCCTGGTTCACAAATAGATCGTTTGCCTCTAAGACGACGCCATCGGCGGGAATCAGACTGCCAGCAGAAAGCAGGACTACGTCCCCGGGCACAAGATGCTCGGAGAGCACCTCACATGCTTTGCCATCGCGCATGACGCTGGATTTGATCATCACCTTGGAACGCAGCTTCTCGATCGCGTCACTGGCCCGGTATTCCTGCACGAAGCCTAAAGTGGCGCTGCCCAGCACAACGGCCAGCACGATTATTGCGTCAGGCCATTCTCCAACGACCGCAGAAATGGTGGCGGCGAACACAAGAATCAGAACCAGCGGACTCTTGAACTGACTCAGCAACAAATGCCACGCGGTGGTTTGGCTACCTGCTTTGATGGTGTTCGATCCATACCGCTGAAGGCGTCGCTCGGCATCGTCCTGGCGGAGGCCAACGGGCGACGAACGCAACCCAGTCATGAGTTGCTCTGGCTCACTGCCCCAGTACGCAGTCAGCGACATTTCCTCCCCACGTTGCAGGGCGAGTGGATCGCTCGTGAACAATCGGGACCAGGGTGCCACTTTCCATCTCCGTCAGTCGCCCGTTCGAAAAGTCGATTCGATTGCTCCAGTCTACTGAAGGTGCTGCCTCGTGGCCCGCACCCCGGTTGGCTTCTCTCGAAACGGAGAGCGCCGAGCACCCCTCGCGAATTGACGTAAACCCTTGCCAGAAAGGCAAGAAACGCAAAACGCCGAGAGAGTTCTGGCTCTCGGCGATGGGCGTGAACCGGCTTGGCGGCCCGTTTCGCAACAAAAATTCCGCTCCCTGTGCCAGAATCTCTTCGAAACGATACTCACTTTTTCGAGTTCGTTAACTCCTGTATTGGCCTGAACTTCCGGAGCTCGAAGCGGTTTCGGCGTCGTTCGACCGAAACCAACGAGTTACCGGCCGCGCACGGACGGCGTAACGTCGGCGATCAGCGCAAGAACGCGGTTCCGCAAACGCTACGCAGATACTTTGCCAGAACCTGTACCACCCAATCCTCGATTCCGTTCGAACTTCGCACGAATCGCCTCGCGATTACGGCACGGTTGTATTTTGGCATAGGAGGTACCCGTAGACCATCGTTTCGATGCATGACTCCATCGATTCTCCATCAGCCGGGTGACCCCGTCAGCCCGGTTCACAGGCGGATCCATCGACGACTTGTCAGGCGATGTTCAGCAGCAGGTCCTGTCCTTTCTTGCTTTTGATCACGTCCTCAGCCAGGTTCGCAAAGAACACATCTACACCGCTGGCGCCAGACAACTCGTCTCGAGAGTCATCGTCGCTGATGGAGCCAATCAGGGCGGAGCTTGCATTGCCGGCCCCGATTGCAGCGAACAGGGAGCGCAGAACCGCAAGATTGTCGGAAGTCGGCACGTCGTAATCCGTGGCGCCGCCGACAAGGGCCGTGTAGCCGCCGCCGGATTTAAGCTTGTCGGTTCCGCTGCCGCCAACCAACAGGCTGGGACCATCCCCTCCTTCAAGCTTATCTGCGCCTTCGCCGCCGATCAGAATAGCTGGCCCATCCTGAACCTTCAGCTTGTCGTCTCCCTGGCCTCCGAAGATGTAAACGTGGGCATTCGTTTTGTGCGTATGCACGGAAATGTCATCGTCGCCGGTCAAACCGTAGACCACGACCTGCACGATCTCCCCGGGCGCAGCCTGATTGCCGGTGTTGAGGTGAACAGGCTTTCCCGGGGACTTGGAATGGAGATGCACGAGGAAGTCGTCGGGACCATTCTTTTTGTCCTTCACCTGGACATCGATGTTGTCGTCGTACGAGGTTCCACCGACTGCCAAGACGTATTGACCCGGCAGCGGCCCGGGCTGGAAGGCGTAGGGCACGACGGTGTGAAGCAGCGACGCCGGGCCGGAAGCCTCAAAATTGTTGGACGGCTGATAGCTGGCGACGATGTCGTGGCTGCCCAGCAAAGTTAGCGGTGCATCAATGCTGGCCACGCCACCGACCAGCGACGCAGAGCCCAGGACTTCATTGGTTGTGGCGTCTGTGAACACGACAATGCCTTCGGCTGGAGCCGTCGAGGAGACCGTCGCTGTGAAGGTCACGAACTGTCCTGGGACGGTAGGGGTGGGGCTGGTCGTCAAAGCAAGCTGTGTGGATGCAGGAACTACGTTCAAGACGCCCGGAATATAGGTGATCTCGTAGTTGCTCAGGCCAATGCCAATCGCGCCGCTGATATTAATGGGATAAGGCGACCCTGCGACCTGCGCGTTGGCTGCCGCACCGGGACTGGAGAGCGTTGCGCTGAGGATCGCGTCGCCCAGGATCAGCCCTTCGGTACTAAACTCCATGCCGGTGAAGGTCAAAGTCTCTCCGAAGGATTTGCTCGAGCTGATCGCTGTGACCGTCGCGGACTTGGCCTCAACCGTCAACTGGCCGCTGGTATTGTTGACGGTGTAGTTCGCCAGCCGTCCATTGGGATCGTTCAGTGTGGCCACGATCGCATAGGGACCGCCCGCTACCGTGGCGTTGGCCGGATTCCCTGTCGGGCTGTCGTAGCTGGCCGTGATGGCGTCGCCAGCCACTACGCCGGTGAGTGTTCCCGTGTAGTCGGTACTGGTGAGAGTTTGGCCGTAGATCTTGCTGCGGCTATCGGCCGAAATCGTGAGCGCGGCTTGCTGGACGGTCAAGTGGCCGCTGGTGTTGCTGACGGTGTAGTTCGCCAGCCGTCCATCGGGATCGTTCAGTGTGGCCACGATCGCATAGGGACCGCCCGCTACCGTGGCGTTGGCCGTATTGCCTGTCGGGCTATCGTAGCTGGCCGTGATGTTGTCGCCAGCGACAACACCGCCTAACGTGCCGGTGTAGTCGGCACTGGTGAGGGTTTGGCCGTAGACCTTACTGCGGCTATCGGCCGAAACGGTGAGCGCGGCTTGCTGGACTGTCAGCGCGCCGCTGGTGTTGCTGACGGTGTAATTGGCCA
>CAUJHS010000026.1 GCA_963204915.1 Planctomycetota bacterium
CTCAGTTCGTTCTCGAACGACGCCGCCGCGAAGAAGCTCAAGGCGGGGCAAGGCAACGCCGCATTCGACATCGCCCGCGGCAAGACCAAAGTCCCCGGCGCCATGCACCACCAGGGGCTCGACTTAGCGCGGCACCCGGAGAAGTCAAAGCCGACGGGCAAGAAGCTGCGGGCCAAGGACCGGCCGCTGGCCAACGACTTCGTGACCGACGGCGAGTTCGACCGGCTGCTCGACGCATGGTTTGGGAACCTGGCCCGCGTACTGCTGCCGGGCCGCTCGTTCTATGTCTGGGGCGGCTATGCGAATCTGGGCAACTATCCGCCGTTCCTCAAGAAGCACGGGCTGTACTTTTCGCAAGGCATCGTGTGGGACAAGCAACACCCGGTTCTGACGCGCAAAGATTTTATGGGGTGCTTCGAGCTCGCATTCTATGGCTGGAAGGAAGGGGCCGGCCACGAATTCTTCGGGCCGAACAACGCGCTCGATCTGTGGCACGTCAAAAAGGTGAATCCGCAGAACATGGTTCACCTGACGGAGAAGCCCGTTGAACTGGCGGCGCGAGCAATGCAGTTTTCGTCCCGTGCCGGCGAGAACGTGATCGACTTGTTCGGCGGCAGCGGCAGCACGCTCATCGCGGCCGAGCAGTCCGGGCGCCGCGCGTTTCTCATGGAACTCGACCCGTTGTATTGCGACGTGATCGTGCAGCGATTCGAACAATTCACCGGGCGGAAGGCGGAACGAATCGCGGCCAACGAGAAAACCCCAGCCGAGGCCGGGGCGGGAGGAGCGGCTGCGTGATTAGGACGGGACTATCGACGGTTCATTTCCGTCTCGCGGGCCAGCGCCTCTTGATGCCAATGCCAGAAGTCGATCTCGTCGCCTGTCGCGCGGCGGACCGTCCGAATGTTAGGCGTTGCGTTGCCGGTGAGCTCAATGAGCGCCGCGTGGCCGAGTCCGCGGGCGTCGATTTCATTGGCGGCGTCCACCAGGACGTAGTTGGCGAGCGTGGCGACGTAGTACGTGGTCATGATTGTTCTCCGGGAAATGGATTAGCGTTGCGAAAAGTAATCCGCCAGTTGTCGGTAGGCGTCCGCGACGTTGATCGTGTATTCGGCCGCCCATTTCTGAATCTGCTGCTTGGCGTCGCGGTAGCTCGCCAGCACGGCGGCGTCGTAGCCGTTGCCGTCGTCGTCCATCACGCACATCAGGTCGTCGATGATCTCGATGGTGTAGCGCATAATTTGTTCTCCCGTAGTTCGTGGTGTCGCGGCCCGTCGAACGCCGACGGGCGTCGCGCGAGTCACATGGAGCCAGCCCGCGCCGAAAACATCAATAGCCGGTCGGGCGAATTCGCTGCTCGTTTTTCGGGGCCCAATGGTGACTGGCGCACGAGCCATTCGCCGCGCGCTCGGCGCCAGCGACGGGCCGTCGAACTTCCGGTTGGCCGCGACGGCGCCACGTTTGCGCCGTGTCGCGGCGGCACGCCGCCGTTGGCCCCGACGCCAACCAACGAAAAAGAGGCCCGCGTGCGGGCCTCGTGGGCGACGTGGCGGCCAATGGCGCCGCTAGGCGGAACCGGCATCCGCCTCGAGCCGGTCGGCGATGGCCAACAGGACCTCAACCAGGTCATCGGCGTCAATTTGCCGCGAGCGGTAGCCTTCGTCGATGGCCTTCTGGACGCTGGCCGTAACCTCGCGGATTGCGTCCACCAGTTTCTGCGTCGTCATCGTGATCCTCATTGGTTGGGTTCAGGGGTTGGAAATGAAAATGGCCGCTGTCGCCAGCGGCCGGTTGCTTGTCGGCGGCGGTTATACGCCGCGCACCTCGAAGTCGCAGGCCCACAGTTCGCCGCGCTCGTTGCGGTGGGCGGCGGCCGCGTTACCGTCGAGCGTCTCGAGGCGGTACAGCCAGCCGTCGTCCCATTCCGCCGCGGCGATGATGCCCTTGCCTACGGCGTGGCCTTGGGCGATGTCGAATTCGATCAACGCGCCGATGGGGAGGGGATGGTTCTGGTCCATCGTGTCGTCCTCCGCTTAGCCGTTGTAGGCGAACTTGCCGCGTTCGGTTTTCACGAAGCGGGCTTCTTTCCCCTTGGTCGCCAGCTCCCGCAGGATGGCGCTGTACAACGTGGCGTGCGGCGTCTTGCCACCGGGGCTGGTCCAGTACCCCTTGGCCGAGATGGCGTTGATCATCTCCTTGCAGTTCATCGGCTGCTTGGTTTCCGCCAGCAGCCTGGCGGCGGCATCCAGTGCGCTCAGCTTCTTGGGTTCGCCGTCGGCGGGCTTGGCCTTGGCCTTCTTTGCGCGAGCCGCCTCGAGCTTCTTCGTCTCTTCGAGGTCGAGCTGGCTCTGCGGCGCGTCGCCCGTGCGTTCCTCAGCCTTGGCCTTCGTCTTCGTCGCGGGCGCCTTGGCGGCTTTGGTCGCTTTCGTGGCTTTGGTCTTCGTGGTCTTCTTGGCGGACATGGTTCTTTCTCCTCGTGCGTGTCGCGATGGAAGGGCTGCCATCTTCAGGCCCGCGGAACCACCCGCGGACGACGCCCCGCAGGGCGTTTCGGCTTATTCCGTGTAGACGTGGTCGGCGAGGCCCGCCGCCAGGAAATCGACAATCGCCTGGGCCAGCTCGGTCGCGGCGGGCTGGTCCATTCCGCGGTCCCAGTTGAAAACCGTCTGCCGGTCGGCGAGCCGCTGAATCCAAAGCTTCGAGATGCGGCTCTCGCCCAGCTCCCATTCCGCGTTCTCGGCGTGCTTGGGAAACACCAGCGCGTGGAAGCGGTGGCCCGCCATGCGTCCGCAGACCCACGTACCGCGGCCAGCATCGCGGCGGGTGGTCTTGGTGATTTCCAGGTCGTCGCCCAGGTCGAAAGCGTCGTTCTGCATCGTTCGTTCTCCGGTGAATGGTGGTTCGTTGGGCGCTGCTTACAGGCCGATTTCGTCGAGCAGGCGGTTGTACTGCTCGACCCCGAGAAGGTCGATGAGCGTGTTGGCGAACCATTCGAGTTCGCGCAGGCCCTGCTCCGCTTCAGGCGTGGGGGCCTGGTACGAGGTAGCGGCTTGCAGGAAGGCGATGATCGTGGCGACCCCCGCGGGCGAGAGGTTGTCGTGAATCACCTTCTCGAAAGCTTCCTGGTCAACGGCCCCGCTCATGCGTTCGTCGTGATTGGCGTTCATCGTTGGTCTCCTTGGCGTTGGTGGTTAACGTCCCCGCTGGGACAGTCACACATGAGCAGTGCGGGCGAAAAAACATCAAGCGCTGGTGGCGAGAATTCCGCCGGAATTTCGCAGGTTTTTTCCGTGGCGATTTAGGGCGACCGAAACCATGTCAGGCGACGATTCCCGCAAACCGATCAACCCCGCAGCGCTGCCGTTGGCCGATGCGGCGCGTCTGCTGGCCAAGGTCGGCGGGCATTCAATTACGGAAAGAATGGTGCGGGCCGATGTGGAGGCCGGCGCCCCGACCAACGCCGATGGCACGATCAACCTGGTCCAGTACGCCGCGTGGCTGGTGAAGGAGATGGGGCGTGGCGACTGACCCGCGCAAACTACGACCAAGCGAACTCTGCCGCCTCCTGAACTCCACGCCGCTGGGTGAGGTGATCAACGAGCGGCAGTTGCACCGTCATCGCACGCGGGCCGGCATGCGCATTGGCGACGCGCGGCACGTCGATTTGCTGCGCTATGTCGCCTGGCTCGTCGAACTGCGGCATGCACCGAAGCCGCAGCCTGATGGCGATCCCTATGAGAAGCTCAAAGAGCGAGCCCGCGCACGAAATGTAGCGCTGGCCATTGCGGGCCGCGACATCGGTGACTTGCCCGATGTTGTCAGTCCTGAACGCAAGGAGCGTGCGGCGCTGGACTTCCGCTTCTTCTGTGACTCGTATTTCCCGCTTACGTTTCACCTGCCGTGGTCGCCCGACCACTTGAAGGTCATCGGCAAGATCGAACAGGCGGTGCTGCGCGGCGGGCTGTTCGCGATGGCGATGCCGCGCGGCAGCGGAAAGACGACGGTCTGCGAATGCGCATGCATCTGGGCGGTGCTCTATGGGCATCGCGACTTCGTCTGCCTGATCGGCAGCGACGAAGGGCATGCGATGGACATGCTCGACTCGATCAAGATGGAGCTGGATGGCAACGACTTGCTGCTCGAGGATTTTCCCGAGGTGGTTTATCCCATTCAAGCTCTCGATGGGATCGCCAACCGCTGCAATGGCCAGCTCTACAAAGGAGAGCGAACGCACATCGGGTGGACGGCTCGGGAGATCGTGCTGCCGACGATGCCGGGTAGCGCCGCCAGCGGGGCAATCGTCAAGGTCGCAGGCATCACGGGCCGCATTCGCGGCATGAAGTACAAACGGGCCGACGGCCATACAGTCCGGCCGGCATTGGTCGTGATCGACGACCCGCAAACGGATGAGAGCGCTCGGTCGCTATCGCAGTGCGCGACGCGCGAAGGAATCCTCGCTGGCGCCATTCTGGGCCTGGCCGGTCCCGGCAAGAAGATCAGCGGCATCATGCCCTGTACGGTGATTCGGCCCGGCGACATGGCGGATAACATCCTCTCGCGCGATAAACATCCCGAATGGAATGGCGAACGAACCAAGATGGTTTACGCCTTTCCGGCCGACGAGAAAAGATGGCAGCGTTATGGGGAACTGCGGGCGGAAAGCCTCCGCGTCCACGGCGACATCCGCCTGGCGACTGACTTCTACGCCGAAAACCGGGAGGCGATGGACGCCGGCGCCGTGATCGCCTGGCCCGAGCGCTTTAACCACGACGAGCTGTCGGCGATCCAGCATGCGATGAACCTGAAGCTGCAGGATGAAGCGGCGTTCTTCGCGGAATACCAAAACGAACCCTTACCCGAGGAAGTCGCCGGCGACGACGAACTTACGGCGGACCAGATCGCCGGCAAGCTTAACCGCATGCAGCGGCGCCTGGCGCCGGTAAGCTGCAACCACGTGACCATGTTCGTGGACGTGCAGGCCAATCTCCTATTCTTCGTGGTCGCGGCGTGGGAGGACGATTTCACTGGCTATGTCATCGACTATGGCACGTTCCCTGACCAGCAGCGTCCCTACTTCACCCTCCGCGACGCACGCTTGACGCTGCCCCTGGCGACGAAAGCCAGCGGCCTCGAAGGGGCGATCTACGCGAGCCTCGAGCAACTAACGACATCCTACCTCGGCCGCGAATGGCGGCGCGACGACGGGGCGATGCTGCGGATTGAGCGCTGCCTGATCGACGCCAACTGGGGTTCAAGCACGGATGTGGTGTACCAGTTCTGCCGGCAGTCGGCGCACGCCGGCATGGTCATGCCCAGCCACGGACGGTTCGTCGGCGCATCGAGCCAGCCGTTCTCGGAATACAAACGGCGGCCCGGTGATCGCGTCGGCCACAACTGGCGGGTGCCCAACGTGGCCGGCAAGCGCGCGGTGCGGCACGTTGTTTACGACACTAACTTCTGGAAAACCTTTATTCATGCACGGCTTGCCGTGCCGATGGGCGACCGCGGCTGCCTTTCGCTGTTCGGCGATAGCGCCGAACAGCACCGCCTCTTCGCCGAACACCTCACGTCCGAATACCGGGTGAAGACCGAGGGCCGCGGGCGAACCGTGGACGAATGGAAACAGCGGCCGGAACGAGGCGACAACCATTGGTTCGACGCTCTCGTGGGATGCGCCGTTGCGGCTTCCATGCAGGGCGTGGCGCTCGCCGGAAGCGGCGGAGCCACCGGCCCCGCTAAACCGCGGCGGGTCAGTTTCGCCGAGCTTCAACGGAGCCGCCGCCGATGAAGCCAACGAGAACCACTCGACCTCAACGGGGCATCGTTTGTTCCCGTTGCGGATGCCGGCACTTCTACACGACGCACACTGAGCCATTGCGCGACGGTCGCATTCGCCGTCGGAAGGTTTGCCGCCATTGCGGCCGCAAGATGGTCACCTTCGAGCAGCCGGTCGGGTTGGCGTCCGCGTCCCATTGCTAGATGTAGCGTCATTTCTCTTGCCGAGGCCATTTTGTGGTTCAAGGCAGCCTCCGAGTGCGGATGTTTCAAGTAGGGGGCTGCATTGATGTCCGAGAGCCTGGAAGACGCCATCCGCGAAAACGCCCAAGGCCCGGCGAAGGCCGCGGGCGATTCGGGCTCGATGGAGCAGCACAAGCTCCCCGATCAGATCGCGGCGGATAAATACCTGGCGTCGAAGGAAGCCGCCAAATCGAAGTCGCGCGGGCTGCGTTTCAACAAGCTCGTTCCACCGGGAGCGGACTGATTCGTGTTTGAGTGGCTTTCCAATTTGTTCTTCCGGTCGCAGACGGCGCAGCCTCCTCGCGCACGCGCAGTGCGCGTCGTGCGAGCTCGCTATGACGCGGCCTCGACGAGCGACGACAACCGCCGCCACTGGGCGAACGCCGACGGCCTCTCAGCCAATGCCGCCAACGGCGCCGAGGTGCGCCGCATCCTGCGAAACCGGGCGCGCTATGAGGTGGCCAACAACAGCTATGCCCGCGGAATCGTGCTCACCTTGGCGAACGATGTTGTCGGCACGGGACCGCGTTTGCAGCTGCTGACCACGGATGAACGTGCGGACAACCGAATCGAGCAGCAGTTCATGCGCTGGGCCAAGGCCATCGGCCTACCCGAAAAACTTCGCACGATGCGGCTAGCGCGAGCGACGGACGGCGAAGCGTTCGCCCTTCTGACCACCAACCCACTGCTTCCCACGGAGATTCAGCTGGATCTGCGGCTCATCGAAGCGGATCAAGTCTGCACGCCTGACCTGGCGGCAATGGAGCCGAGCAGCGTGGATGGCATTGTCCTCGACGACGCGGGGAATCCGGTCGAATACCACGTGCTCAAGCGTCATCCCGGTGAGGCGGCCTTCGGGACGAATCGTGATTTCGACCGGGTTCCGGCCGAATCCATGATCCACTGGTTCCGCACCGATCGGCCAGGCCAAGCGCGCGGCATTCCCGACATCATGCCGGCGCTTCCGCTCTTTGCTCAGTTGCGGCGATTCACGCTGGCGGTATTGGCCGCTGCCGAAACCGCCGCCGACTTCGCCGGCATTCTCTATACCGACGCGCCAGCCGGCGGCGAGGCGGACGCCGCGGAGCCGTTCGAGCCGATCGAACTGGAGAAGCGAGCGCTGGTGACGATGCCGGGCGGCTGGAAGATGAGCCAGATGGAATCGGAGCAGCCGGCGACGACCTACGGCGAGTTCAAACGCGAGATTCTCAATGAAATCGCCCGCTGCCTGAACATGCCGGCGAACGTCGCGCGGGCGGACTCCTCGGGCTACAACTACGCCTCCGGTCGCCTCGACCATCAAACCTACTTCAAGAGCAGTCGCGTTGAGCAGTCGCACCTGGAGTGCGTGGTGCTCGACCGCATCCTGGCTGCTTGGCTTGACGAGGCGGCGCTGATCCCCGGGTTGATCCCGTCCGGCCTGCCTCCCTTCACCGCGTGGGAGCACCAGTGGTTCTGGGATGGTCGCGAACATGTTGATCCCGCCAAGGAGGCGAGCGCCCAGGCCATGCGCCTCGCTAACCACACGGCCACGCTTGCCGAGGAGTACGCCCGTCGCGGTCTTGATTGGGAAGAACAACTTCGCCAGCGGGCGAAGGAAGTCGCCTTGATGAACGAACTGGGGCTGACGCCCGCTGCGGCGCAGCCTTCGCCCCCACCCGAGGAACGAGAAGATGCCGAAGACGATGCAACTGCCCGCGCCGCCTGACGCGCACGCGCTTCCTACCAATTTGAACTTCTCCGCCACGGCGGTGATCGACGTGGACGCGGCGGCCGACGGCGCGACGCAGTCGCTGCCCAAGTTCCGCATGGTCGCCTATACCGGCGGGCCGATGCGGATCGGCGGCTGGCGTTTTCCCGTGATCATCGACCTCGCGGGCCTGGCGATCCCATCCCAGGCGCGGCCGATTCGTTTCGGCCACGATCCTCTTTCCGGCGTCGGACACACCGACGCTATTCGCGTGGAGCAAGGACAACTCATCGCGACCGGCCTCGTGTCTCGCGACACGCCCACCGCACGCGAGGTCGTCGTCAGTTCCAAGAACGGCTTTCCCTGGCAGGCCTCCGTTGGCGCCAGCGTCGAGGAGTTTGAGTTCATCAAGGAAGGCCAACAAGCGATGGTCAATGGCCGGCAATACAGCGGCCCGCTGAACGTCGTCCGCAAGGCGACGCTCGGCGAAATCAGCTTCGTCGATCTCGGCGCGGACGGCGCCACCAGCGCCAGCGTTGCCGCGATTGCACTTCCCGAAGGAGAACCCACGATGGATGAGCCGATTGTTCCTGCCGTCGCTGCTGAACCGGCGGCGCCTCCGAACCCTGCGCCCGTTGCCGCCGCCGCGGCGCCAGTCGCCGCCGCTTCGCCCGCCGCCAGCGCCGTGAGCGACATTCGCGCCCAAGCTGCGGCCGAGACGGAACGCATCGCGGCGATCCGCCGGATCTGCGGCGGACGCCTGCCGCGTCTGGAAGCCCAGGCGATCCGCGAGGGTTGGACCGAGCAGCGCACGGAGCTTGAAGCCCTGCGCACGACTCGCCCGGCCGCGCCGGCGGTTCATGTCGCAGATAACTCGGTTACCGGCACGGTGCTGGAAGCGGCCTGCCTGCTCACCGCGGGCCTGGAAAACCTCGAACAGACCTACGAACTGCGAACGCTTGAACTGGCCTCGCGGCGGTTCCGCGGCGGCATCGGCTTGCAGGAACTGCTC
>CAUJHS010000027.1 GCA_963204915.1 Planctomycetota bacterium
TACGCCGCACGGACCGTAATCGTCGGTTGTTCTGCTTCCAAGTCCAAGGCGTCACGCCGTAGCGTGGCCAGTTCGTTGGCGCGCAAGCCGGTGTTAACGGCGATCAGGTAAAGCATGGCGCGATCTTGACCTGTCAGTCCATGGAACGTGCGCGTGTGTGGCAATTTTCTCTGGCGCTGGGGCTAGGTAGGTTATATAACGTAGGCAATTCACGTTGGAGGTTCCTATCTTCACGAGTCCGTGATGAGCGAGTTGCCGGCGTTAGATCGGCAGGCGTACCGCCAGCGGATGCTGGGGGAGTTTCCGCGGATGCTGGGGGACGTGGCCGATGCGGTGGATGACGCGCCGCTCGGACGGGTGATTCGAGAGAGCGAGGAGAAGGCTCGCGAAGCCTTGGATCGCTTCCGCCAGGTCACCTGCGGCGCCTACACGTGTTATGTCGCGCCGCTGCAATCGTCGGCCAAGCTCAGCCCGAATCTCGCCGTGTGGATTTCCAACGGCGGACGCCCGTTGATGACCGACGGCGGGCGCTGGGCGGACTACACGAATCTCATCGAGTCATGGCATTCTCGACTCGCGCCCGGAAACATTCTGCGACTCGAAAACAACCGCTACCACATCTGGAGCGAGGACCCGATCACCCATCCCGTGCTGCATCCACGCGGCGTCGCGCGGGATTTGAAGATGCTCCAAGGGATCTCGCTCGGCGACACGGGCGAGCAAAGTCAGTTGGGCGGCAGATGGCGCGCCTCCGCGCTGGAACACATCACGCTCTATGTGCAGTCGCGGTTCGCTGAAGGCAATCCCGCCGGCAACTGGCATTCGCTCGCCGAAGTGAGAACCGAACGCAACAAAGACCTGTGGCGCGTGCGAGTGAAACTACCCGTCGTCGGCGAAACCGAAGCCGCCTCCGACCCGCGGCGCCGCATCGCCGGCAAGAAGCCAACCGCCGAGTCACCGTGGTACTTCAACATCGGTCGCCATCCAGGGCAATCGCACGTTAAGGGCTTGAAAAACCAGAGTAAATCGCGTCGAGGACGGTCTCATCCCAGCCGGCGCGGAGTCGTTTGCCGCGAATGCTCTCTTTCAGGGAAGTGTCCTGTTGAAGAATATTCAGGGCCATGCGGCGGAAGGCGGCGGAGATTTCCGGCGAGGAACCTTTGCGAATGCGGCTGTCGTCCTCGGCAAAAGTTACATCCAGAATCCAGTGTTGCCGGTTCTCGATGCCCCAGTGGCCGCGGATGTGTTTGGCCAGCATGCGGATTTTCGGCTCGTGGCTGCTGATGGCGAACATCGTTTCGTCGTGGAGCTTCCCCTGGGAATCTTCGCGAGAACGATAAATCATGCCGATCGAACGCACGCCGGGCCAACGCTTCAGAATCGGCGCCTTGGCGTCCGCCGGAATGAAGTAGTATTCGCGCCGCTCCTTGCGGCCGTGAGATTTTTCCACCGTCACGTGTTTCTTCATTCCGTCCACTTCATAGTTGTCTTCTCCGTACTGGATGAACTTCTCCATCAGATAGTTGTGCAAGCCGTCCTGGTTGCCCTTCGCGATCAGAATGTAGTCCGCTTCGGCATCCACGATCGCTTGCGCGGTTTCCACCTGGCAATGCATCGCATCCAGCGTGACCGTGGCGCCGGAGAGTTCCAGCAGCTTCAACAACGCGGGCACGGCGGGAATCTCGTTGCTCTTTTCGTCCACCGTCATTTGCCGCAGGCAAATCCGCAGGTCGCAGGCGACGGCCGTGATCGTGTGCAGCGCCGACTGCCCGGCCGCTCGATCGAACGAGCCGCGCAGCGTCTTCCCGTCGATGGCCACAGCTTGGCCTCGCAACGAACCTGCGAAGGCGTCCACCCACGCATGCATCGCGGTCAAGAACTCGCCCGTGTCCAGCCGGGCAAAGACGCGGCCGAAGGTGTCGTGGCTGGGAATCCCGTGTTCCAGCCGCAGGAATTGGCGAAACCACGGCAGCTTGCTCTGGGCGAAGCGCTCCACGTCGGCCCACCCTTGCGCGCCGCAGATCGTGGCCGTCAAGGCGATGACAATCATTTCGAGCAGTTCGTAGTTCTTGCCGCGGTTCACCCGCGGATCGGTAAGATTTTCAAAATGCTTGTAAACGAGCGTCGCGGGACCTTTCGTCATCGCCTACCTCCGTGCCGGAAGAACCGCTGTCACCCTCACGAGTTGACCGACACGGCTGGAATGCAATCATTAGGCCATAGGCAGCCAACGTGCGATTGCCATGCCCCCGCGCCCAGCGATCCCGCCGAGGTTCTCGTCAGCGCCGACATTGTCCTCAACCCCGGTTTCACTGACGCCTCTCTGAGCTTCACGGAGCTTACTCCTACCTACGCCGCGCTCAATGGAATTGTGTTCTTTCCCGATGATCCACTTCTCTACCCCGGCGAAGTGAACGAACCCTATCGCATCTTGCTGGGCAGGTTCACCTTCACGGCGGGAAATGTGGCCGGCGAAGTAACACATCTCACCGCCGCCGACTTCGATCTGGTCCTTGACGAAACGGTAACGGGTTCGTTTACATTGCTAGACGACGAGATTATCGAGGGTTCGGCCACGATCACCGTTTTGGGCGCGCCGCAGCTGCACACCGTGCCCGAACCGTCCTCGCTGACGTTGGCGACGCTGGGCCTGGCAAGCATGGCCGCCTTCCGCCGCCGGAACAAGAAAGATCATCGATGGTTCGGTGCTCTCTCACGAAATCTGTCGCCAAGGAGCAAGGGCAAATGAGCAGTCCACGTCGCGCGTCATTGGAGGATATTTTGGTTACCGACAGCGACGCATTGAGTGCGGATTGCAACTCTTCAAGGCGCAAACCGCGCTAGGCATCAGCCCCCACCCACTTGTTGAGGCAAAGTTCGCCATTCGGCCAACAGACGCGGGTTCAACGCACCTGGCCGGCGGAAGCGCAGACTCGATTTTCGGCTAGAGCCTGTTATAGGCTTAAATCGAATGTAGCCGCTACTTTGCCGCGATGCACACGACGCGGAAGCCGTATCCTAGCGACGTTACGGATGGGGAATGGGAGTTCCTGCTGCCTTACCTCACGCTCATGCGCGAGGACGCCCCGCAGCGGGAGTACCCGCTCCGCGAGTTGTTCAACGCCATGCGGTACGTGGTGAAGACCGGCTGTCAGTGGCGTTTTCTGCCGCATGATTCTCCGCCGTGGTCGGCGGTCTATCAACAAGTGCGGCGATGGAAGGATGCCGGCGTGTTCGAAATCGTCACACACGATCTTCGTGAAATGGTGCGCATGCTTCAAGAGCGTGGCCCACATCCGACGGCCGTCGTCATGGACGCGCG
>CAUJHS010000028.1 GCA_963204915.1 Planctomycetota bacterium
TACGCCGCACGGACCGTAATCGTCGGTTGTTCTGCTTCCAAGTCCAAGGCGTCACGCCGTAGCGTGGCCAGTTCGTTGGCGCGCAAGCCGGTGTTAACGGCGATCAGGTAAAGCATGGCGCGATCTTGACCTGTCAGTCCACGGAACGTGGGCTGACTTCGGGCGGTTGCTTCGATCAACCGGTTAAACTCATGGGGATTAAGTGGACGCCGTTCGCGCCGTTTGTCGACTTCCTCGTTCACCATGGGCATGTAGCGGAAGGGGTTTTCGCGGATGCGGCCTTCGCGCTCCAACCACCGGCCGAATTGTCCGAGCGCTTTCGCATACTTGTTGCTCGTGGCGTTGGAAATGCTCTCGGGCGATTCATGGTTGGCCCGCCACCGTGCAATTGCCGAAAGGTCGTTTTTTCCACGCGGAGTGATCGGCGCTCCCTTGCGTCGCCAGTAACTTACGGTCGATTCCGCCACGCCGAACGCCAGTGCGATTTCCATGTAGGTCTTTGCGCTGCCTGTCGGCGCCACGAGGTTCGGCGCGTCCTCTGGGAAGCCACGTAATCGGCCGCGTTAGCACGTTCCATCAAAACTGGGTTTGAAACCTTGCGATCTGCCCTGCCTTCCACGGCCCCACCCGAGCGCACTCGCACGCGTTTCCGGCGGATAAACGACGCGGGCCCGCATGCGCTGCCGAACGGGCGGCCGCATGAGGGCCACCCTTCGATCCCACGTCTTCACCGCGCGGTGCGGCGACACGACAACGGCACCGAACCTAAATTCGGGGCTGAAACGCGTCATAACTCTTGCACGCGCTGGCGTCTGCTCTTGGCGAAACCCGCTGAGCGCAGGGAAAGCCCCGGATTCTGAGAAATCTGGGGATTTCGTTGGTAACGGCCAGCGCGTCTCCCTGGTTAGGCTCTCGCGCGTGGCGGGAGCGGTGGTGTCTTTGAACACGACCGCCCCGCCGCAGGGGTGGTCTCTTTCGGGAGTTTCCCCATGATTGCGATTGCCCAAGAACCCAGTTGCGCCTCACCTGCCGTCGCCGCCGCGCCGACGGGATTATCCGGCGATTTCGACCTGTTTCTCGACTTGCTGCCGTCGATCCGCCGGCAGGCTCGCTTCGCCTTTCGACGTTTGGCGGAGGAGGCGCGCGAGGAGGCGGTTCAAGAAGTCATCGCCAACGCCTTTGTGGCGCTGGCGCGCCTGGTGGAGCAAGGCAAAGGAAGCTTGGCGTACGCCACGCCGCTGGCGCAGTACGCCATCTCCCAAGTGCGCGAAGGGCGGCGCGTAGGCGGCAAACTGAATGCGCGGGATGTGACGTCCGAGCGATGCCGGCGCCGCCACCGCGTCAAGGTGTCGCGGCTGGACCGCTGGGACCAGCAGCAGGACGCGTGGCGTGAAAACCTGATCGAAGATCCGACCTGCACCCCCGCGGAATTGGCGGCTAGCCGGATCGATTATCCTGCGTTTCTGGCGACCCTCAGTCCGCGTAACTGCCAGATTGCCGAGCTCCTGGCGACCGGCGAGAAAACCTCCCATGTCGCCAAGCGATTTGGACTCAGCTTGGCGCGGGTCAGCCAGTTGCGGCAAGAGTTCAAAGCGGCGTGGGAGGCGTTCCATGAACGAGGACCCGCGCAGCGAGGCGCGGCCGTCGGCGGGGCCGCGCCGTCCACGACAAAGTCGGCGCATGCGAATGTGATGGATTAGACCGTTGCACCGCAAATGTCGCGTTTCGAGCTGCGCCTGCGGTACCGTAAGGTTTGCATAGGAACACTTGAATTGCGACGGACCGCAGGCGGAAAGAGTTCGGGTCGAGCTAAATCCCATAGTCGATTTCGCACGTAGGAACGCGTGTAAGACGCCGCCAAATCCCTAGAGCCTGTTATGCAGTTGAAAAGTAGCTGCGTAAGAGCAGCAACATTGCGGCCACCCAGTGCCAGGCTTCGAGAGTAGTCGTCAGCCGTTCGTAGTCGCGGGCCAAGCGGCGAAAGCGGCCCAGCCAACCGAAGGTTCGTTCCACAACCCAGCGTCGCGGCAGCAACACGAAGCCTCGTTTGGCCTTGGTTTGTTTGACCACCTCGAACTGAATCCCGTGTTCTTTCGCTTCTTGACCAGCGTGGTCGCCGGTGTAGCCTTGATCAACGAACGCGACCTGAACGCTTTGTCCGCAGGTCGCCTGAACCTCCTGCGCCAACGCAGCAACCTGCGCCCGCTCTTGCGCATTGGCCGGTGTGGTCACCCATGCCAACAGAGGCCCCAGGGTATCCACGACAAGATGCACTTTGAAGCCGTTCTTCTTGTGACCGTCGAAGCCGGCGCGGCTCCCGCTTTGCGGCGTCGACTGCAACGTCCGCGCGTCCATCACGACGGCCGTCGGATGCGGGCCACGCTCCTGAAGCATGCGCACCATTTCACGAAGATCGTGAGTGACGATTTCGAACACGCCGGCATCCTTCCCTCGCCGCACTTGCTGATAGACCGCCGACCACGGCGGAAAATCATGCGGCAGAAAACGCCCCTGACAGCCGGTCTTCACCACGTACCGCATGGCGTTGAACAACTCGCGGAGCGGGTACTCCCGCTGCGGGGCGTCCTCGCGCATGAGCGTGAGGTAGGGCAGCAGGAACTCCCATTCCCCATCCGTAACGTCGCTAGGATACGGCTTCCGTGTCGTGTTCATCGCGACAAAGTAGCCGCTACACTCGATTTAAGCCTATAACAGGCTCTAGTGAGCGCCGGCGGTAATCCAACAGTTCCTTCTATTGTTCGTTGTTCGCGGGTCGATTGTTACTCTCCGGTTGCGGAAGACGTTCAATGACTCCAAACAGTTGTCCCGCTTTTTCCCCGTGGCGCCACGTCCCAACATACTGGTTGTCGTGGATTAGCACGCGCGCATCAAATGTTCCCAGTCCCGGAATCGTTACGTTATCCAGTGTTATTACCGGGGTGCTTCCCGCCCATTTGACGCGTAGGGGCATGGGCACTGTACGGTTTGTATCGCCGTACTTAATGCTCGCCTTGAACAACCAGAAATCCTCTTCGTCCAGTTTTTCAACACTAGCGATGCCATATTCTTCGCGACGAAGTTCATTCTTCTCGTCACCCAAGACGGAGAACTGGCCAACCAATGTGGTTCCCGTTAGCATCTTTTCGAACTTGGCGAATCGTTCCGCTTGCGATTCTCCACCGATTGCAGCGGAGGGATTATTTTCCTGCGCACTAACCAGCGCATACCCGCAGAACACCGTGACGAAAGATAAGAAACCCAGTGTTCTCATGATGAATTCTCCGTTAGCAATAATCGGTTGATTGAACGATTCTCAAGACGGCGCGACTTGGTTAACAATCTTGCACCGCCTAATTTCGACTTGGTCCTGACTCGCTGGAAGGCGGTTCATAGTCAAACTCTTTCCATGTCATGGCTCGGCGGAATGGTTCGATTCGGAGAACGACTTCGCCATTCTGAAAAAGCCTCACGGTGCCGCTCGATTGGCTGACGACAACCGCAATCGACTTAGTATTCTTGCTGATGGCCGCCGCCGCCCAATGCCGAGAGCCTAAGCCCTTCGACAGAGTTAACGACACAGGCGCAGAATCTAAGATTCGGCAACCAGCCGCGATGACGCCATCCGGCTCGATGACGAATGCGCCGTCCAATTGCGCGAGTTCCTTTACCGACTCTCGGACACGTCCGTCTTTGATATTACGTTCCTTACGGCTGTAGCCTCGGAATGGGTCATGCACGGCCGGATGGCTGAACTCCATCACCTTGCGCGAATCGCCTACCACAAACATGGTTCCAACAGGCTTGCCTTCGCGACCCTCTCGGCCGATTTCCACCGCGACGTCGACCACGGCTTTGAGCGTCTCCAGCGGAACGCGTGTCTTGAGTTGACGCAGATCACGAACAGTGAGTCGACCCAAATGTTCATCAAGGCGAACAATGCTCAAGGAATCAATTTTTCCCTGTTCGAAGCCGCTGTAGATCGCGATAACATCCGATCCGCCTTTCACGACTTCATGCGCGACCGCTTCCAGCACCGCTTGAGTCAGTTTCTCAAAAACGGGTTCTTCCTCCATGTGGAGTACAAAGGTTGCTAAGCCGTTACTTGCCGCGCCCTCGATTTCCTCCGGCCGATCCGCCACGATCAGCACCTTCGTCTGCCCAGCCTGAGCCTTTAATTTTTGCCAATCTGTAGGTTCTTCAAGCAGGACTAAAATGGCATCCGCTTTAATCGACGCGGCTAGTTGCACAGCCAAGTCAAAAATTGCGGCAAATTGACCAAAGAAACGCTGGGGAGTCATCCAAGCACACAGCGAGTGCGGGCAAAGGCAGGAAGCACAAGAAGGCGTCGCGGCATGGGTATCCTAGATTTTTTTACGCCGCCGGGCAACCAGCGGAATTCCCGAAATCAGCGAACGAGCCCGGTAGACTATCGGGGATTCATCACAGGAATTACACGGGCTATTCACGCTTGATTCACCTATAAACGCCGCCCTGAGCGTACTACTTGCTGTGATTTCGACGGGTATATCGTCAGCGAGACCGCTAAAGTCAGGCGTACCGACCTCAGACTGGTGGAAAATTTCGTTTCAAACAGTGCCTGCGTGTGAAAGTCCGGGCTAAAAAACTGCGAGTAACCAAGAGCTTGATCGCCAATTGAACACTGGCTTTTCGCGATGCCCGACTCATGATTTACGTTACGCAAGTGAGGGCCACTAATTCATCGCAAGTCCTCGGATTTCAACCGGTCCGATCATTTGCCAATAGTTGTAAGCTGTGGTAGACCACGAATACTTGACAGGCACTCCACTTGGCCACAAATTCCTCTTGCTTTATGGCTAGTCCCATTGACACCGCTGCACCGTCTCGAGCGTCCAGCGTCATTCAACAACATGCCTATCGTCGCGGTCCGCGCATTACGGCTATCGAAACACTAATACCCGACGACGTCATGCCGGGGTTATTGCTGCTGCGGATTCACACGGACGAAGGCGCCATCAATGGTACGCCGCTGGTTGGTCATGGTGAAACTTATTACATTCCTCATGGAGTAGCGGCGACAATCCACGATTGGATGGCGCGACGTCTCTTGGGGGCCGACGCACTCGCCATCGAAAGCCACTGGCGTTTTCTCTACGAGCGATGCACCTCTTTCGGAGGCTTGGGTTGTGAACTCCGCGCCATCTCGGCGATTGATTTAGCCTTATGGGACATTCTTGGCCAGGTTTGCCAACAACCGGTTTGGAGGCTCTTAGGCGGCCCAGTTCGGGACCGCGTGCCCGTGTACAATAGCTGCGGCGGGCCAACGTACGGCCGACGCCCGAAGGGGGCTCCTGACGCCCAAGGCTGGCCAGGACACGGGGATTTAGGCCAACCCGGTCCACTCGAGGACAACTGGAATAGTATTCATGCGTCTGCGGATCTCGCAGAGGAACTGTACAGCGAAGGTTACCGGGCCATGAAACTCTGGTCACTCGATCAGATCTATCAAAGATCAGGCGGTCATCGTGTTTCATGGGCTGATCTAGAGCAAGGCTTGAAACCGTTTCGGGAAATCCGCGATCGATTGGGCATGAAGATGGAAGTCATGCTGGATGGTCACGGCTTCTTTACACTATCCGCAGCGCTGAGAATCGCTGAGGCGACGCAAGAATTCAAACCGCTTTGGCTGGAAGATATAATTCGCCCCGACAGTTCAGACGCGATCGTCGAGTTTCGTCGCCGAGCCGGCGTTCCAATCGCCGTGAGTGAAATGTTAGTGACCCGCGAACAATATCGCTCAATTCTCACACGCCATGCGGCGGACTACGTGATGATCGACCCGACTTGGGTGGGTGGCATCAGCGAAACTCGCCGAATCGCCGAACTAGCGCAACTTTATAATGTTCCTGTTCTAATGCACGATTGCACAGGACCTTTGACGCTGTACGCCGGACTCCACATCGCGGCAGCGATTCCTGCCGTGACATATCAAGAGACCGTCAGAGCCCACTTGCGAACTCTGTACCCTTATCTGATTGATGAAAAAGTCAGCGTCGAAGACGGGCATCTTCCACTGCCCGAACGCGCTGGGCTAGGCGTTAGACTGCAGAGCGAGCTATTCGATAGAGACCATCCAGGTTATCGAATTTCAAAATGTTAGTGCGAAATCATCCAACAAAACAAGGAAAACGTGTGAACACACGTTTCCCTTGTTTGATCCATCGATTCCGAGCCTAGAGTTCTAATTCATGGCATATCGTTTGGCATTAAAAAAAGTCCGGAAGAGGATCATTACCGCCGCGATTGCTCATTTTCATCGCCGCGCCGATCAACTCCAAGACTCCTTGTTCGACTTCCAGCCGGTAACGTACACCGTTCTCCACAGATTGTGCTTTAATCGCAATCCGGTTGTGATCTGGGTTAGCGTTGTTGTCTAACGTCGCAGCTAAAGCCGCAATGACCGGATCGTCCTTAACGGCCGAAGCGAATTTGAGGATGGGCCCGAGCGCCACAATGAACTGGCCTGGCGGCACTACGTTCGACCGCAACTCCTCAGAGTCATCGAGAAGTTTGCGTGTCGTCGCTAATCCGTCCGGACCAAACGCTACATAGACACTTTCGTCCCCAAAACCGATCGCGACGTCTAAATTCTCACCAAAAAGTTTACGAGCCTCTTCTTCCTTAGCTTCAATCGGCAGGCTCATGGTGTGGAACCGCATTCCCGAATGCTGATCTGCGTCGAAAGTAACCTTGGGGGCCTTGGGTTCATTTTTTGCAGCTTCAACAAGCTTCTTGAACGTCTCCTCCAAACGCTTCGCATCTTTGACTGTTCCGCCCGCGACCAGATTCGCGCGCCCTTCAGGCGAAAGAAACAACGTAGCGCCTGCGTCAACCTTCCCTGCAGCGACCGTCGCTTGGGCGACATCAAATAAAGCATTTACAACATCTCGGGCAATTTGTCGAGCTTCTTCGGTTTCGATGTCTTCGTCTGACTCAATCTCCTTCAAAGCATTTTCGCGAGCCGTTTTCAAAATGTCCTGGTAGAGTGTTACATCCTCGTCGCTCATGCGGCTTGCGGTGTGTCCATTAACCGCACCCTCGGGCGTCAAGAACCCTCCGTGGAGTGAAGTCACGCCGTTTAGAAGGTCCATTTGCGCCGCGAGCTTGGTGTCAGGGCGCGCCACGAGTGCGAAGTCAACGTGCGTTTCTTTGGCTTGGCTATCAATTTGCAGGCCGGCCGCGACGTGCTCTGTGTCTTCAATAAACGATGTCAACTGAGTGAGCATCGTTCGCATGTAACGCTCCGAAAGAGCTCGCTGATCTTCAGGTTGGTCGTCAAGTTGCTCGGCCAATTGGCGTTCAAATTGCGATTTGAGTTGAGCTACAGCAACTTTCTTCATTTCCGCTGGAATATTGCTGACATTGATCCTTAATCCGATCGTATAGTTTTTCGTGAGATCGGCGACCACGGCCGCAGGATCAAAATCGGGCAGAGTCTCTAGGTCGTTCGCTTTCTGAGCGATAAACGCCCAGCCATTGGCCTCGCGTACGTAGACAGGGTTTCCCGCGTTTCCTCCCAACTCGAGAACACCGTTTCCTGCGTCCTCCGGCTTTCCAATTTGCTCCTCAAGCCCTTCCAAAATTGTGTTGAGGTTCTTCACCGGAAGAAACGCGAATGCCTTGGGTTCATCCTCGGGAATAGTAACCACCAATCCCATGGGACGCTTCTTATCAACACCTCGCGTGTACCCCCCAGAAAGCAGGGTGATCATTTTTCCCATATCGCCTTGGCCCGCAGTTTCGGTCACATAGGCGATGTCATTCAAGACCTCTTCGACGGATGCGACAGCGAGTACCGCGATAGGTTTTCCCGCAGTTGCTCCAGTTTGGGGTTGATCATCGGCAAACACATAACGGCCTGATGTCGCCGCGAGGATCGCTATTGTGGCGAATAACGTCGCCCTACCGAGATAAACCATCATTACGACACCGTTTTCTTAAGGTTAAGAATTGAAAGAGTCGAAATTGCCGCGACTCGCTCCTTCGCGCGTACGGCAAACTACAAAGAGTCCATGGAACGGAAACGCCAACGATGCGAGCGCGCAGTATTTCGCTGGCATCCTACTGTTAATACTCGGGCCGAGAATCGTAAGTTTCAGTACTCTCGTTTTACCAAAACCGAGCGTACGCACCGACATCAACTTACGGCAATCACAACACCCAGATATTCGCAGCGCAACGACCGCGACTCGCACGCCGGAAAAATCACAAACAATGCCGGCGCAGAGAGAAGATACGCGACGTGGATGGATCCCCGCCACGAAGCTTGAGTTATCGCTCCCGGAACACGATTCGCCCCTTCGTCAAATCGTACGGCGATAGCTCCACCCGAACTCGATCGCCAGGAACAATACGGATGAAAAACTTTCGCATCCGGCCGGCCACATGCGCCATGACTTCATTGCCGGTATCGAGCTGTACCATAAATCGTGTGTTGGCCAAAGCTTTCGTAACGACGCCCTCGACCTCAAGTGCTTCTTCCTTTTTCGCCATGCAAATCTCGCAAGAGTAGGAATTACCCAACAAATCATCCACCTTACAAGATAAGCGATTGTGCCCTTCCTCGTCCAGGCGAGGTCCTTACTATTTTCAGCCTTGCCTTCCGTGGCGCAAAACGGGGGGATTTCGACGATTTGGTCCAAGGTCCCTATAGTGAGTGTGATAGCTGACAAATTGACGACGGAATGGCAATTGTCGTTTAGTCCTGGTGCGATGATCATTGCAGGAATTGCGTCAACTGCAAATTGGGTCCTTAGAATAAAGTCATGAAAGAACGGCCTGAAAAAACGTCTGCAGATATTCTCGCGATGCCGGTTCAATATCTCAAAGGCGTCGGTCCGGCACGCGCCGAACACCTCGAACGACTCGGCCTGCGAACCGTGCAGGACATCTTGTTTTTCTTTCCTCGCGATTATCAAGACATGAGCGAGTTGCGCTCGATCGCTGACCTGCATGAAGGGGTAAGCGTGAGCGTTTGCGGCGCTGTGGAAGAGACGGACTTGAGAGAGACTGGCTCGGGCCGCAGCGTGTTGGGAGTGTTAATTCGAGATGCCAACCATTTCATGCGCGCCATTTGGTTTAACCAACCTTACTTGCGCCAACGTTTTGAGGTGGGGCGCCGGATTCTGGTGTCGGGCGTGGTCAAAATGAATGGTGGTCGGTGGGAAATGGTTCATCCCAAAGTCGAATTTCTTGACGGAAACGCTGTACCACCGGCCGGGCGCATCCTGCCTATTTACTCGCTCACCGAGGGGCTAAATCAACAGCAAGTTCGCCGGATTGTCGAAGGTGTTGTGGAATCTTCGGCATGTGCTGTGCCCGAGGCGTTCTCTGACGACTTTTTGGACGCTCACAACTTGTGGCCAATACAAGCAGCTCTATCACAAATACACAAACCCACGAGCCGCGAAACACTCGAGCAAGCGAGACGTCGCTTTATTTTTCAAGAGCTGTTCATTCTTCAACTTGCGCTAGCGTTGCGAAAGCATAAACAGTCGACCGACGCCGCTCCACCACTGGTCGTTGACGCGAAAATTGACGCACGAATTCGACGCTTGTTTTCATTTGCCCTCACCAGCGATCAGGAACGAGCGATTGCGGAAATCACTGCCGATATGGCATGCGACTATCCCATGAATCGACTGCTGCAAGGCGACGTTGGCAGTGGAAAAACCATCGTCGCTGTGTATGCAATGCTGGTCGCGATCGCCTGTGGCCATCAAACTGCGATCATGGCGCCGACCGAAATTCTGGCTGCGCAGCACTTTGAAACTTTTGCACGCCTCCTGCAAAATGCACGTGTACGTTCGACGTTTTTGACCGGCGGACTTACGCCAGCGCAACGCAAGGGTGTATCGCACCAAATCGAGGCCGGGGAGATTGACCTCGTCATCGGTACTCAAGCCATTGTGCAAGGCGGAATTAAGTTCTCAAAGTTGGGCCTGGTGGTGATCGACGAACAGCACAAATTTGGTGTGCGACAACGATCCGCCTTAAAACAAGCGGGGCTGGCTCCCCATTATCTGGTCATGACCGCGACCCCGATTCCCCGAACCGTAACGCTCTCACTCTACGGCGATCTTGATGTCTCAACACTTCGTGAGCCGCCTCCAGGGCGACAGCCCGTTCGGTCTTATCTAGCCGAAGAAAATCAGCGTGCGAAATGGTGGGATTTTTTTCGTCGAAAACTGAGTTCTGGCCGACAAGGGTATGTTATCACCCCGCTGGTGGAAGCGTCCGACTCCGTCGATGCCGCCAATGTAAAACAGGTGTTTGACGATCTTTCTATAAAGGAACTCCACGGATTTCGCCTGGGATTGTTGCATGGTCGGCTGACGCCCGAAGAAAAAAGCATCGCAATGCAAGATTTCCGCACAGGAAAGACAAACGTCTTAGTGTCAACCTCGGTAGTCGAAGTGGGAGTCGACGTACCTAATGCGACGCTTATGACCATTGAAGGCGGCGAACGTTTTGGTCTCGCACAACTTCACCAACTGCGCGGGCGCATTAGCCGTGGAACGCATCCGGGGTATTTGTGCGTATTTGCTTCACTAACAACCGACGAAGCGAGGCAGCGCCTAGATGCTTTTGTGAACACATCGAGTGGGTTCGAATTAGCCGAGATCGATTTCCGGCTACGCGGGCCTGGCGATGTTTTTGGAGCGCAGCAGCACGGCCTGCCCAGATTTTACCTTGCAGACTTATCGCGTGATTCAGATCTCTTGGTGGAAGCCCGGCTAGCAGCGCAAGACTTGGTCGCTAGCGATACCTATTTGAAAGATCCCAAGAACGAGCGCCTGCTCAAATTGGCGATGAATCGTTATGGTCAGGCTCTGGAATTAGGTGATGTAGGATAGTTGCGCATGTGGCCCGAGACACGTTCTGCCCGCTCGCTCTATAAAAACGCAACTTCGCACGTTCGCAATCGATAGTGGGTCGCTTAATCGGTCGCAACGCCGCGGGAAGTACGGGTAACGGAGTTGAATTCAAGAATCGCTTAATGCTTGCCTAAATGTCCGACGGAACCGCGGAAACCACCATTGACGGCGACAATCTGTCCCGTGATAAATGCCGCATCGGGCGAGACGAGAAACCGCACGACGTGGGCGACATCTTCCGGACGCCCCCATCTCTCGGTGAGCGATTCGCGAATAGCACGGGCACGCCAGTATTCTGGCGCCTCGTTGCCCCATGCCGTTTGAATCCAGCCTGGCGCCACACAGTTGACGCGCACTTGGGGCGCCAGTGATTTCGCGAGGCTGCGCGTAAACGCCATGACCGCGCCTTTCGCAGCAGCAAACATTTCGCCACTGTCGCCTTCCATTCCATGTTCCGCCTGGTCCCATCCGGTATTAATTATCGTTGCTCGTCCCGCGATGGGTTGATTCGCCTTCATCCGTCGCCCCACAAGTCGCGACAAAATTACGGTCGCCGTGACGTCGACTTGCCACAACAACTGAAGTTTTTTTTCAAACGGCAATTTTGCGGCCGCTCCCGTCAACACATCAGCCCCGGCGTTATTAATCCAAATATCGACGCCGCCGCTCCACCTCCAAACTTCATCGACGAAAGGTTCGTGTCTCGCAATCTCGGCCAAATCGCAAAGAAAAACGTCACTACGACGACCTAGTTGGCGTACCTTGGCCGCCGTCGCTTCAGCGCCTTGGCTATTCGCTCTTGCATGAACTGCCACATCGGCCCCCGCGAGGGCCAACTCCAACGCGATCGCTTGACCGATTCCACTTGATGACCCCGTGACCAGGGCCACGTGACCCTCCAGCGGTAAGTCGCCCAGTTTGTGCGATGGTTCAAAGCTGGTCATAACTATTTCGCCGGCAACAGTTGGACAGCGTCAGCGATTACGTGGCCATCGGTATTTCGATTTGAAATCGAAATGACATTAACACCTTTCACGAAATCAACCTCTCCAAGCGACACCCATGTGCCTGCAATGGCCGGTGTAAGTCGTTGATTGACTGTTTTGGTGATCTCACCGCTTACGGTGGCGATCGTGACCGGCACGTTCGTTGCGCGGTTCGCGTTCGCAGTATAGGAAATTCGTACCTCATATCGGCCGGTTTCAGGAACCATCATTTCGTAGTGGACCGATAACGCTCCTTTCTCCGTATTGCTATCGTGCGAGTATGCGGTGCCGACGAATCCACTGACACTCGCGCTCTCGACCCACGCTCCCTCGCGACGGGCTTTGTCATCATCCATTACGATCCCGGGCAGCGTGGCTGGGTTAATCGCAGCGATACGAGCAGGCCGATCGAACTCCAATACCTGCCCATCTTTTAATAAACGTTCGCGCAACGCAGGGTACGGCACATCTTGAACCGCCAAGTTGTTTTCCATAGCCATCACTGCGGCAGTTGCCGCACTTTGTCCCAGCACCATAAACACAGGCTCCATTCGGATTGAGCCATAAGAAATGTGAGAGCTGGAAACACATACGGGCACGAGAAGATTCGACGCCTCTTTGCGTCGAGGGACGAGTGAAAAATAGCTGATCTTGTAGGGTCCGCCTGGACTAACTTGAATGTCTCCTTCATTCTGGACGTAACCTGAGGGCGTTACGTACCGCATACAATTGTGTGAATCCATGTTATATGAACCCATGCCGACGGATGCGGGTGTCGCCCTTGTAGCACGGCAGTCATGTTCCGTCATTACATACTCGCCAACCAATCGTCGGGCTTCGCGCACATAGATTTGATGCGGCCAATTTCCATGATCCGTGAATTCATCGGCAGCCAGTCCCCAGACGCTCATTTGTTTGCGAATCGCTTCTGGAACGCGCGGGTGATTCGCCATGGTCCACATCAAACCTTGCTGGTAGCTCGCGTGTTCGCGAATGATTCGTTCCCGCTCTTCATAACTGGCTTCCGCATACTTATGATTCTGTCCGATGTAATCGGTACTTACGGCGCAATTATTATTTGTATCCGTCTTGCCATTTGGCATCATGTCGATTTTGAGCGGAAGCCGTAAGTCGCCCGCTTCGAAATTTCGTAAAAGCAATTCGTACTTGTTTTCGTCGTAATCTGCAGGCTTAGGAAAAGGAACGCGGTTCGCCGAGATATTGCTCATACACATGCGGAAGCAATATGCCTGCAAGCGGTGGTCGCTCGCGTCATCATCGGGGTACGGCGCTGCATCGATCCCGTGCAATAATCCGCTGGCGGGAAGGCCCGGTGTGACATATGGATCGACATTGACCACAAACCGGTGATTGTGCGTGTTTTTCGCCTTTTGCACGCCATTGAGAGTTTCGCCGTACTTTTCATTCGATTCTCGACCAACGTGAAACGTGACGCCTGCGGCGGCCATCAGGTCGCCTTCGTAGGTGCAGTCTAAAAACACTTGTCCTTGAAACGTCCGTCCTGACTCGGTGCGTAGCGCGATTAACCTAGGTGGAATACTACGCGTCATCGCGACGCCCGCGCCACCGCGGTCGAGACGCTCACTAAGTAAAACCGTTACCTTATGTTCTGCGAGCATAGCGCGCAACACCGACTCGGCAACTTTCGGTTCAAACGTCCACATCGCATCGTCGTCGGCGCGAAACCGAGCGTATTGTTCAGGTTTCTCAAACGTCCATGCCGCAGGTTGCTCGTAGTGCTTTTTCAATCGGCGATAAAATTCGCGACTGATGCCGCCAATGACCGCCTTATTTCCAGAATCGGTGAAACCCAGTCCCCCCGAGGTTAAACCACCAATATGTTCACTCGGCTCGATCAATACGACGGTCTTACCCATTCGTGCTACCTGAATTGCCGCCGCTACTCCAGCGGAGGTTCCGCCGTACACTACGACATCGTAGCGAGACGCTTCCTGGCCAAATGTCGGCGTCATACCGTAAGGCATGCACAAAGCAAGCCATAACAAAGCGAAATGCTTGGTCATAGAGTTGGTTTTCGTGTAAGTGAGGCGATGCATGTTAAGTCGAATTAACGGGATGATTACGTGACAAATAAACTTGGCGACAATGGACCAGATGATCGATGAATGGCATTTGGCCAGACCACTCGACGATGGGTTTTGCAGTAATCAATGGTTGCGGGTTGCGATAACCAGTTTCAAATATTTAGCCTGAGGCGCGAAACAGTTATCTCGGACTTCCACGGTAAACCCCTTCAATTCCAATGAATGCTGAATCTCGGGCAGAAGAAATGTTAAGTAGTACATAATAAACGGTGGTCGAATTAGCGCGTTTCTCAAACGCATTGCGCCATTAAACCCGCGGGCCAGCCAATAACTGAACGACCAACGCGACGGAAGGTATGAGGTAACAAATACAAATCGACCACCTGGGATTAAGGCGTTATATACTTGTTGCAAAAACCTAGACTCGTCACGAGGCAAGATATGTCCCAAGGCCCCGAAACAGACGGCCACGTCAAATTCGGCGTTAAACGGCATAGCTAGGACGTTGCCACGCATGAATACAACTTCTGCACTACCAGGCGTTCGCATTGTTTTTTCGCGGCAAACGTCCAACATCCGCTCGCTCAGATCGATGCCTACCACCTTCTTGTGACACAAAGGACGTAACATTTGCATGCCGGCTCCTGTACCACAGCAAATATCAAGTCCGCAGTCGATTGGCCCCGAAGCAGCAAGATGGGCCGCAACTCGGTCCAGGATCCAGTTCGGGGTGCGAAACGGGGTATAGTCAAATTTTGGCGCCAACAGGTCGTATCCACGTTCCGTGGATGACAGCGCTTGGTGCGCCAATTCTAGCAACGTTGGTCCCTGCGGATGAAACATGTCGATGTTTTGTCTTTCGCTCACGTACCATTTAACTCCGGGCCGTCGTCAAACTCCAGCCTTGTATCCTATAATCTGATTTTGTAAGTCGTCGCAGAGACGCGCCAACCTCTTGCTCATCTTCAATCAGTTCGTTTCATGGATTCAGTTTTAGGAAATGCTCCGCATTCGCAATTTCACAAACCGGAACTGTTAGCTCCGGCCGGGGATATGTCGTGTGTTCGGGCTGCAATGGCAAACGGCGCTGATGCCGTCTATTTTGGTCTGCAATCAGGTTTTAACGCGCGTGCTCGAGCGGCAAACTTTACGCTTGAGGAAGTTGCCCAAGCCGTCGAGTTGCTACACCGTTGCGGCGGCAAGGGATACGTAACACTTAATACGCTTGTCTTCTCCAGTGAGCTGCGCGACATTGAAAAATTAATTCAACGCATTGCGAAAACACAGGTGGACGCTGTGCTCGTCCAGGACCTGGGCCTGGTTCAACTAATACGGGCGATTTGCCCTGATCTTCCGATTCACGCGTCGACGCAAATGTCGCTCACGACTTCGGAAGGCGTCGAATTCGCGCGTCGGCTTGGTGTTGAGCGAGTCGTCTTGGCTCGCGAACTTTCGATCCATGAGATTGCAAGAATACGCCGCGAGACGAACGTCGAGCTTGAAGTGTTTGTGCATGGAGCGCTGTGTGTCGCTTACTCAGGACAATGCCTCACCAGTGAGTCGCTTGGTGGCCGAAGCGCTAATCGCGGGCAGTGCGCACAGGCGTGTCGATTGCCGTACGAACTAGTTTGCGACGGCGAACAGCGTGACCTTGGCGAACAGAAGTACCTCCTTAGTCCACAGGATCTGGCGGCATATGACTTGACGCGGGAGTTGATCGACGCGGGCGTGTCGTGTTTCAAGATCGAAGGCCGTTTGAAGACGGCCGAGTACGTTGCGAACATAACTCGCCATTACCGAACTGCGATAGATACAGCGCTCGCTGGCAAGCCCGTCAAGTTCACGCCTCGCGACATCGAGGAAATGGAATTGTCGTTTTCGCGTGGTTTTTCGCATGGTTGGCTTGAAGGATGTGATCACAAGTCATTAGTGCCCGCACTGAGTTCGTCGAAGCGAGGCGTGCTGTTGGGTGTCGTCAGACAGATTCGCGGCAATCGGGTTGCCGTTCACTTGTGCTCCACCGTCAAGCCCGGCGACGGCGTCGTCTTTGCAGGAGATCGCGCTGCAGGAAAAGAGCAAGGAGGGCGGGTTTATGAAGTGTTCTCTGGAGGCCGCCGCCAACGATCGCCGATCGGTACAGGCGAAGTAGAACTCACGTTTGGCCGGGGTGATATCGACCTAAAGAAGATTTACCTGGGACAAGAGATATGGAAAACGGACGATCCCGAGATGACCGCCAAGTGGCGAAGAACCTACTCGGGGAACGACGTTCCGAAGCGAATCACGGTCAACTTGACGGTTGACGCCGAGGTTGGGCGCTGCCTTTCCATAACGGCCACGACGGACGCTGGCCATTGCTGCTGCGTGACGACAAACGCGCCTCTCGACGCGGCAATTCGCCATCCGCTTACATCCGCGGTTTTAGACAGGCAGTTTGGTCGATTGGGCAATACGCCATTTCGCTTGGGAAGTATTCAGACAAGAATCATGGGTTCACCCATGGCTCCCTTGAGCGTACTGGGTAAGTTGCGGCATGATTTAGTTCGACAACTGGAACTTGCGACATTGACGCGGCCACCTCGGCAAGTTGCCGCGCAATCGGTTCTTCCCCATCTTCAACCAACTTCTGCGGACATTGAGGAAGCGCAAGGAGCCAGTCGACAGCAGTCTCCGACATTACATGTACTTTGTAGGACCTTGGAGCAATTGCACGTCGTATTGTCTTGCGGTCAGAAAAGCGTATACGCCGACTTTCAGGATATCCGCGAGTTTCGACAAGCGGTTGAAGCGGCCCACGAGGCAGGAGCCAAGATTTACCTTGCGACGCCTCGAATTGAGAAACCGGGCGAAGTGGGCGTCTTTCACGCGTTGCTTCGACAGAACCCTGACGGCGTTTTAGTTCGAAATTTGGGCGGTCTCACGTTTTTCCGCGAACACGGCGTAGAAACGGTTGCCGATTTCTCACTTAATATAGCCAACGAAATTACTGCGAAAGTCCTCCACGAGCACGGACTGCAACGCCTGACTCCGAGTTATGACCTCAATCGCGATCAGTTGCTTGAACTTGTCGGCGCCGTTCCCGTCTCGTGGCTTGAACTAGTTATACACCAACATATGCCCATGTTTCATATGGAGCATTGCGTGTTTTGTGCGGTGTTGTCGCCGGGTACGAATAAAACGAACTGCGGGCGACCGTGCGATCATCATACGGTCGCACTACGAGACCGCTTGGGATTGGAGCATCGGCTGAAGGCTGACGTTGGCTGCCGCAACACGCTCTTCAATTCGACCGCGCAAAGCGCTGCCGAAATAATGCCGCAGTTGTTAGGCCAGGGCGTGCGGAATTTTCGAATTGAGTTGTTAGACAATCCGCCCTGCGAGGTTGAGAATCTATTGCAGCTGTACGAAAAGTTGCTGCAAGGTCAAGTTACTGGCAAGCACGTTTGGTCCACGCTAAAAGCATCAAACCGTGTGGGTATTACCCGAGGGACGTTGGAGGAGCGACGCAACCCGCTGGCGATTGTCTGATACCCGACGTTGAACGTACCGACCGAGTTACTTCTGTTTACGGACCCACTCAAGATAGGCGGCCAACAACGGATGTTCTCGAAGTTTCTCAAGGGAGTTAAAACGCCGGCCCAACTCTTTCTCATTCGGCGCGAGATCATGAATGGCGCGGTGGCAGTCTCGGCACACACTGATCGTCGTTTGCATTTCTTCTCGGGTGAAGTTCTTCTTGAACCATTTATTCCGGTGACACATACGCGGAATCAAGTGATGTTCCGTCGTACCGTGTTTGGTTACACGCTCGCACAAGTCACACTTTCGCGCGTTCGAAATCTCGCCAGCTACGTCCATTTTTGTTAGTGCAAACCAACATCGTAAACTTGAAACTTCCGCGACCGGCGCCACTACAGGTCTCGGTGACGGTGGATTACTAAGTTGACGAATTTTCCAGCGCCGCTGACTTCGGGTAATTTTCTCGGGGATCTCGCCATCGCTCGGCATGAAAGTACTTCTGATAGGCGCCAAAGTCGTTAAAACACCAGCGCTTCGCGAGGCGATACACGAGGTTTCGCTCGGGGATTTCGTCGCCAGGGCAATACTGCGACGGGTGCGGCTGGATCGCGGCGAGTTCATCAAGCGCCGTCTTTCGAGCCGTACTATCATATGCGTCGTGACGTTCGACCAACGCGTGTAGCAAATCAGGACGTTCCATGATGATGCAACCGCGCGTATGCGTCGCGGCAAGTTCGCGGAATTCTCGTAGAAACGCACTTTGTCCAATCGTGTCCTTGAGCGGCCGATCGTCAAAGATGGATTCTTTCGCAAACTGAATCACAGGACATGGTTCGATATCGCCCCAGGGACTGATATGATGTGTAAAACCTGTGGCTGCCGGACAAAGCGCTTGACCTTCTCCGTCATGATAAGCGTCGATCACGACGATTGGCTTATTCGCACGCGTGTCGACCACGAACTGCCGCACCCGGCGCAATTGTCCTGGCGTTAGCGCTAACTCCTGACATGGCTCGGGCCCTACCGGTCGATATACGTGAAACCAGCAGTACATGACCCCCATCTGAATGAGCCGCTCAACCCAAACATCGGTCAGTAAGTCATCGATGTTTGACTGGCACACACTCGTACAAACGCCCGTCAATAATTTATTCTCTAGGCAGCGCGTCAGTCCTTCCATTGTCTTGCTATATACGTTGAGACGGCCGCGACGTTGGTCCGAGACGAACTCCGTTCCCTCAACGCTCACAAGCGGCGTAACGTTACCCAAACGTCGTAGTTCTTTGGCCACTTCGTTGGTAATGAAGTGACCGTTCGTAAATACCTGAAAATAAACGTCCTGGTGTGCGGCGAATATATCCAACAATTGGGGATGCATGAAAGGTTCGCCGCCGAGAATGCCAAAAAACGAATTGCCCATTTCCTTGGCTTCCCGAATCACGCGATTCGCAGCGTCAAGCTCGATCTTTGCTTGCTTGGCGCTCACATCAACCCAACAACCTTGGCACCGCAAATTGCAGCTATTGATTACAGATAAGTAAAGAAAGGGGGGAAAGAACTCGCCGCGTTTGAGGCGCCATTTGTGTCGTTGAACCGATACAAACCCTTTGACTCCCATGTTCCATGCTAACTTCGCTACGAGACGTTTATCAGTTTCGGCGAATAACCGCTTAGCCATGCGAAGATACATGCAGGCCTGACTCCTAGGCAAGTTAATTGGGAGAAATTGACGCAACGCCCAGGCAAGATTGGAGCGGCGTGCGGCGTGTGACAAACTGGTACAGTGAACGCATTCCATTAAGAAGGTGTGACGCAACAATTAAAAATCGCACCTGCCCCGGTCGCCATGATACATCAACGAATTATTATAACGTGCGTTCTTTCAAGCCAAAAGATAATGCCTAGGGATATAGACGCATTGTCAAAAACTGCACTGCTCCTGGCCGGCGTTTTTTTGAACTCCGCAACGTCTTGCCCAGCGCAGCACGTCGCGTCGCGGATGTTGGAAGTTGCTCAACTACCCAATGGTTTTTCTCATCGACTAATTGCTTCGGAACTCACGGGCGTCACGGCGATGGCGATTGCGCCGGACGGACGCATTTTTATCTGTGAGCAAACCGGCGTATTGCGTGTTGTCGAAAACGACGTGCTTCGCAAGGAGCCATTTGCAACATTTGCGGTTGACAGCACTTGGGAGCGAGGGCTACTCGGCGTCGCGCTCGATCCCAAATTCGCGACCAATGGCCATGTCTACGTTTGCTATGTATCGCCCGAGCCTTATCCACGCCATGTGGTAAGTCGCTTGACGGCGAGCGGCAACGTCGCGATGCGCGGGAGTGAAGAAATTCTCCTCGCTGGCGATAACCAAACGATGCTTGGCGGTCCAGTAACAGCCGGGCATCAGGGTGGGGGACTCCGTTTTGGTCGTGATGGAAAACTTTATGTTGCGATTGGCGAACAAACCGCCGGGCAACCCGCACAGAGTCTGGACACTTTGCAGGGTAAGCTATTGCGCGTGAACGCGGACGGATCGATCCCTTCTGACAATCCATTCTTTGACGAATTGAAAGGGAAATACCGTGCAATTTGGTGCCTGGGACTGCGAAATCCGTTTGGTCTCGCTATGCAGCCAAGTAGTGGTAAAATGCTCATCAACGATGTGGGAGGTTCACGGTGGGAGGAGATCAATGAGGCCAGCCCTGGCGCCAACTTTGGCTGGCCAGCGACCGAAGGCCCAACGACTAACCCTGAATACCGTAGCCCATGGTACGTCTACCAAGAAACCCCACAGTCGATAAGAGGCGGAGCATTTTATGAGCCGTTAACAAGCCAGTTTCCCGATGACTATGTCGGCGCGTATTTCTTCGCTGACTACCTTCATAACGAGATACGTGTTCTTGATTCCAAGGAGCCAACCGATGTTTCGGTGTTCGCTTCAGGATTGGCAGGCCCTGTGGCGATTGAATTCGCCGACGATGGAAGTCTTTACTATCTCAATCGAAATGCGGGCGTGTGCGATGAGAACTTCCGCACGAAAACTAGCTCGTTGCACAAGGTGTGTTATACGCCGCAAGCGCAAAACATGGTGCCTCGAATCACGCTTCAACCGAAGGGTAGCACGGTGACTCTTGGTGAAACTGCTCAGTTTCACGTGGAGGCGGAAGGCGAAGGCTCACTCAGCTATTGTTGGCGTCGAAATGGCAACCTCATCGAAGGCGCGACCCAACCACATCTTTCTGTATCTGCTGCCGAGGAGGACGATGGAGCAGAGTATTCATGTGTCGTGACCGTCGACCATTTCGATGTGGCAAGTCGGCCGGCCCGCCTGTGGGTTTTGCCTCGGCGAACACCCGTCGAACCATCAATGCCGATAACTTCCGGCGTGAATTATGCGCTTTATCACGGCGATTGGGATTCGCTGCCTGCATTCGAAAACATGCAACCCTACCGCTCGGGCAGTTCGCGCAACATCGAAATCCCGATACATAACGATAAGGAAGTTTTGGGGTTGGTATTCGAGGGACTACTTAACGTTCCGCGCGCCGGAACATACACGTTTTTTCTCAAGGCCAGCGGAGCTTGCCGACTCTGGGTCGGGGGCTGCGAAACTGCCTTCGTCAACTCATCGGCGGCGTCCCGGGAGTCCTCGGGTTTTGTCGGCTTGGAGGCGGGTAGACACCCGCTTCGGCTCTATTTCGCACACCAGGGAAAGGAGCCGCAGTTAAGTGTGGAGATGATGGGGCCGGGAGTTCCACGAAGCCGATTGCCTGCCTCTTGGATTGAGCGAATCAGTCCGCGCGTTTTACTGCCTCCTCACATTTCTCCGAGTGAGACAAGATATTCTGGGCCCATATTCGTTGAACTTGCGTCGACGACCGCTGGCGCAGAAATCCATTACACAACGGATGGCGCCGATCCGGACGGCGCCTCGCCGCGGTATATCGCGCCCTTCCTCCTTTCGCAATCGGCGACCATCAAGTCTCGGGCGTTTCGATTAGGAGGCGATGGTGTCGCCCACACATCAGCCGTTTCGCAGGCGGCGTACACCATTGAAGGAGGCCGCCGCTTCGGAATACCTCGCCGAACTTTAGCAATAGGGCTAAACTTACCTGGCCAACCTGAGGATTTACCGCAGCGATTGTCACACTTGGGATTGTTTCAATCCACGGAAACTCTCGAAACTCGAGAAGGCATGATTCCCTACGCCGTCAATGCACCAATGTGGTCGGATGGCGCCCAAACGCGTCGCTGGATCGCGATGCCGGGCTTATCAAGAATTCGTTTTGACGCGACAGGGGCATGGTCGTTCCCAGCGGGAACTGTATTTGTTAAGCATTTTGACTTTCCGCAGATTGATCGGCCAGCGCGACGCGTAGAAACCCGCTTGCTCTATGTTGATAGCGATGGTGAAGGATACGGCGCTACGTACCGTTGGAACACCGAACAGAACGATGCTGAACTCCTAAGTGAAGGTTCCTCAGAGATTATCGAAGTCCAAACTAAGTCAACCAAGTTAAGAGTTTTGTGGTCCTACCCCTCTCGCAAAGATTGTCTCCAATGTCACACTCGCAATGCAGGCTTCGTATTAGGGACGAATACCCGTCAACTCAACTGCAAATTCTTTTATACCGAAACTCAAACGTTAGACGAACAACTACGAGCCTGGAGCCATGTGGGATTGTTCGACAACCCGCCCGCTGAGCACGAGCTCGACGAACTTCCCAAAATGGCGGATATCAAGAACAACTCGATGCCTCTTGACACCCGAGTTCGATCATATTTGGATGCAAACTGCGCGCATTGCCATCAGCCGGGCGGAGCCCGAGGAGTATTCGACGCCCGTTATCACGTTCCGCTCAATCGCCAAGGTTTAGTTGAAGGAAAACTCATGACTGCCGATCTTGGCATACGGGACGCGCGGGTCGTAGTTCCCGGGTCGATTGAGAAATCAATGCTCTACCTCCGCATGGCTCGCCGGCATGAAACATTTGCAATGCCGCCCCTGGCAACGAACGTAGTTGATCGCAACGCACTCGAGGTTATCGCAAATTGGATTGAAGGGTTGACCAAGCCTTAAGTTGAATTCAAGAACCGCAAAACGCGTCATCGTAAGCATGTCCATCCCAAAACTATTGACTTGAGGGGAAGATGAAACTCGTAACGTACCAAAGTGAACAAGGGGCACGAACCGCCGGGGTGATCGGTGATCGTTTTGTCGATCTCCACGCTAATGACCCTGTCTTGCCGACTTCGATGATTGACTTGCTTCGCCTTGGGAAGGACGCATTCGGTCGAGTTAATGACGTTGTCCAACATGGCGTCCCACTACGTAAAGATATTACGTTACTCGCGCCAATACCGCGGCCGGGAAAGGTGATTTGCGTTGGTTTGAATTATGCGGATCACGCTGCCGAGAGTGGTGTGGAAATCCCCACAGAGCCCGTCATCTTCAATAAGTTCCCAACGTCAGTCGTTGGGCCTAATCACCCAATCGTACTACCGCGAAACAGCAACCAAGTGGACTATGAAGCTGAGCTTGTGGTTGTAATCGGCGTTGGAGGCCGGCACATTGCTGAAGACCATGCTTTACAGCACGTTGCAGGCTACAGTTGCGGACATGATGTGTCAGCGCGTGACTGGCAATTAGGCAAACCGGGGAAACAATGGCTCTTGGGTAAGACGTTCGATACCTTTGCCCCCTTTGGTCCCTACCTTGTTACAACTGATGAGGTTAGCGATCCAGGAAACCTGCGCATTCAACTACGTTTGAATGGTCAGATTATGCAGGATTCTTCAACGCGGCAACTGATCTTCTCCATACCTAAACTTGTCGCGTACATTTCGAACGTGTGCACATTGGAGCCGGGAGACGTCATCTTCACTGGCACGCCTCCTGGTGTGGGGATGGCGCGTAAGCCTCCTGTCTTTCTCCAATCAGGGGATGTTATCGAAGTGGAAATAGAACGACTGGGAGTCCTGCGCAACGCAATTCAAAGCGAGTTATAGGGTTCACGCTCCATGACCGATGTTTGCGGTACACCGGGCACTACCGGACTTCTAGTCATTTGCAAAGGATTGCAATGGACTTTCGAAGGAACGGATCTCGTGACGAACGGCGGCGTCGCGTGCTGATGGAGGATGCGCAAGTCGAATCGGTAGCCACTGATGAGACTGAATCACCGCCGGTCAAACGTCAGCGTTCAAAGAACGCCGAGGGTGCGCCCACCGCGAAGCGATATCCGCCCGCGTCTCTAGCGAATGGTCAGCCTCGAATTGCCGATTTACTTCCCAAGAGGCGTCTGACGTTATGGTTGTGGATCATCGCAGCAGGGTGCCTTATAAGCGCGCTTACGGCGTTAGATTTGAACCGTGATTTCGCGCAAGCACGTTTTCCCACAATCAGTTTCTCCGCTTTCGAACTGGGGAGCGCTGGCAGTCTTGCACGCTGGTTGTCGTCCATTATCTTTGTATGGGCGGCGTTCGCATCAATACAGGTTTACGTCATTCGTCGCCATCGCAACGACGATTACCGCGGTGGATACCGGCTTTGGCTTTGGACGGCATGCATACTGCTGTTAGCAAGCGTTGACGTCAACACGTCGCTACACCACCTAGTTGGCGAACTTCTGGCGCTTTTCGTTCAATCACCAGGGCACTCGCGACATCTTGGATTCGTAGTCGCGGGCGTTGGAGGTGGGTTCGTTGCTCTTCGTATGCTTTGGGAGATCAAGGCGTCGCGTGGGTCGTTAGCAGCACTTGTGTTCGCCATTGGCTGTTATTGCACATCCATGGTTTTGAGCTTTAGCACTTTGATCGAGGCGCCTCGAAACATTACGCTTGCTTGGGCGGCCGCGTTGAGCGCTCATTCCTTTGTGTTGATTTCGATTGGCTGTTTTGGACGCTATATTCTCCTCGAAGCTAAGGGCGAATTGGTGGAACGACGTCGGAAGACAAAAGAGACAGTGACTGGCGCACCGGCCCGACGGAAAAACACGGACAAGGCAAAGGAGTCCGCACCAAATGCAATCGACTCGGGCGCCGACCGAAAGAAACGTGTGGCAAAGTCGGATCTTGGGGACTCCACGGAGGCCGCCAAACCGGCAAAAATAGTGGCTGTTGAACGATCAAGCAACAACGCAACTGAGCCCAGCAAAGTGGCGGGCAATGTGAAATCGACTATTCCGACTTCGCCGCCAAAGAGCGCCGTGAGAACTGTCGCTAATGTCAACGACGATGATGACGACGACGATAATGACGACTCACAGCCGCTTTCCAAATCCGAACGGCGGAAGTTGCGAAAACAGAAGAAGCTGAATTCCCGAGCGGCGTAGTCTTTTGGTCGAACTGTTACGGCGTGCGAGGGATCAGAGGCAACGTCATTGCAATCGTGTCGCTACCACGCCGTATTTCCAGGGCAACTTGTTGTCCGGCATCGGTTTCACCCAGCCGTTGATACACGTCATCGAGTCGCCGTACGGATCGACCATCGATCTTCACAACCCAATCTCCTGCGCGCAATCCAGCGTTCATTGCGGGCGTTTCTGGATAGACTTCGGTAACTCGACATCCGGTCGGCGTGGTTTCTAGGTGTGCGCCGAACATTGGCCCACTGCCAGCAGGCCAAACTCCCCAGACCTCGCCATTCCGCAAACGAGGCAGCACAGAATGGACGTCGAGTAATTGAGTATACACGAACCCGCCAAACTGGCTTTGTCCGCGCTGAATTCCGATCAATCGGCCCTCTCGATCGACAAGCGGGCCCCCGGCGGACCAATCGACAAGATCAAAATCCGTCCAGATAAGGCCTTGCAGGACTCGTCGCAGACCGACAATATGAGCCGCCGGTCCGTCCTCGGTCAGGACTTTCTGTCTGTGTGCAACTCCAACATACAATTGATCTTTGGGTGTGTTGCGCGCATCGCCAATGTCGATTGTGGGCCACTCGCCCTGCTCCTGAATTCGTACTAATCCTAAATCCAGATCTCGACATATCCCTCCAGTTCGTGCTTTGAGTTTCCGTCCATCGCGAAGATGCACCATGACTTCATTACCTGGGGACGTGATTGCATGTCCCGCGGTGAGGACATCGCCTTCACGACTGACGAGTGCACCCGTGGCGTATCTCCCGCCAAAGTCGATAGCCACTGTCGCAGGCGTCACACGATCCAAAACTGGTTTCGCAAGTGCACGTCGAGCCTCTTGATTTGTTACTTCCGGCGTTTCTACATGGGAGAGTAGATCAAAGTCCCGCTCCGACCGAGCCAGATACAAATGGTCGAAAAGCACCTGCTCGCCGTCCGGTGCGCCGAGCGTTAATGCGTCGATGTCCGATTTTCCGAAGTCGCTGTACAAGTCACGCGTTATGACAATCCACTGATCGGGCAACTCCAGATTCCAAACACGCGCCGCCGAACCGTAGCTCGGTTCACCTTGTCCAGCGTCATAGCGTATCGGAGGTCCTGGCTGATCCACGCGATTTAGTTCGACCGCCGCGCGTCCCTGCCCCAACTTTCGAAACGCAAACCGCAAATAGCGATACTCGCCTAACCCGGGACGATCCCGTACCGCGACGTGACTTGCTAATCGTGCGGTGATCTGGCCGGGAGCGCTAATCTTGACCGACTGCTTCCCCGAATGCCGCTCGGCGACTTCCATTGCAAACTTGACATTCGGATCGGATTCCGCCGCAGCGAACACGCCGTCATCGTCAAATAGTCGAAACAACGTGGGAGGCTCGTTCGTGAATGTTATGGCGCGCCAGTAAACTGGCGCATCTCTGGGTGTCATCGACTGGAGAATTTCGATTGACACTTGTTGCCCGTCGTTCTTTTGAAACGGCGCCAACGGGACCACCAAGACTTGTCGCGCCGCAGGGTCCGTAGAATACGACGGCACTTCCCATTCCGAGATAGGTTCGCCGTCAACACGAACTTCAAGAGTTGCCCGTTTTGTCGTATTTGACATTTGGTCCGCGACGATTACCAGCCATTCCCGACCTGACGCAATCTGCACGCGGCGCATCAATCGTAAGGTCTGATCTTCACGCGAAACGCCAAGGCTTGCGCCACTTTGGCCAGCATTCAAATCAAAGGAATGGCGCCATGCCAAGACGCCCTTCGACTCGTCGTCTAATTCCCAACCATTCCATGCGAATACGCGTCGCCACGTGCGACGCGCCAATTCCGCACGCAGCTTTCCTTCGTCGAGCAACAGCAACGGATCGACCCAATCGGCGGCATCACGTATGTCGAGGGGATCGGCGCCCTGTGGAGCGCCGCGAAGCAAAGGATCGATCTGAAGTATTAGCGATCGTGTCTTGCCGGAGTGGGTGGGGATGACCAGATTTCCCCAATCCGATAATTGTCCCGTTCCCACGATCGGGGGGCTTTGCCAAACAGGCGTCGAAGTCGCGCCGTCAAGGAATATTTTCGCCTGGATCGCACCACCGGAGCGCGCGATGCGATCTAATCCGACTCGTCCTTGGAATCCTGTTGCGAAGCCAGGAACAGGGAAATGGAGTTCGCTAGCCCCTAGCACGCCAAACCCCCATCCATGTTCTTGATCGCTGCTAACTAGCGACCCGCCCTCGACATTTCGATTCGTCGCATAGTTGGGAATCGGTCCTCGTAGCGGTGAAGCGGATGGCGCGGGCGAAGGCGACAGTCGACTCAACGGGACTTCATGCGCAGCGAACGATCGCCGAATGGCGATATTGCGATGCGGGACCCACAGCACATCGAGGCTCCACGCCGGTTGTACGCCATGTAGCCAACGAGTCGAATCCGACGGATTGCCTTCAGCCAGTGGAAAAGTCCGCCAATGTGATGTCGTCGCCGCTAGACCGTCGATTGTCTCAATCTGCAAGAGGCGAGTGTCACCATCCGCGCACAGCAAAGCGAGTTCGTCGTAGTAAGCTTCCCAAATGTCACGGTCGGGAAAATGCAACTCCGCTATTTGATCAAAGGACGCTTCTTGGCGACCATCATCCCTGAGCAACGATACTGACGTTCCGGAAACTCGCACCGCGCGAAAGGATACCGATCTTCCATCGCGGAAGAACACAGTACCTGGTTCATACGTTTGCGATGCGCGTCGCCAAACGATTCGTCGCACTGAATCTGTAACAATGCGCATCTTTGCGGGGAACTGCGGGCGAGGCGCCTTCAGTTCGCAGGTTGGTTCTACGACAAGATGTGCAGGGTTCCCGTCTAGTGTCCCCGGATCGGCTGTGACGGATTCAATAACTTTTCCCGGCAGACAATCTCCCGTAAACATTTCGACAAAGGCCTCAGGCTTGCTTGGCAACCGTAAGGATCGATCGCGCAGCCACCGGTATGGGTTTTGCGGATCAAGTAATGGCTGATTATCCAATCTCGGTGACGCGTCGCGAGAATGCCAATCGGTAAGCGCTGCGCCTGAGATCATTTGGCCGTTGCTCAGCCGTCCTACGTAACGCGCCATCGACTGCGCAGCGCCCCAGCGAGCACAGAGCAATGCCAAGAAGAATATCGACATGAAATAACAAAGTCGGTTCATAATCTTGGCTCCCAATCCAACAACACTTCCGCGGATTATAACAAAACGACGTGGACTAAACGGCTTGCGGGGTTTATCAAATGCTAGATAATGCACGCTCGCGCAAGAGGGTGATTCGTTTTGCAATCTCTGATCCTCATAACAAGGTCTAGCTATGCCATTGCTGGTCGTCGGTTCCGTGGCGTTCGACAGCGTTGAAACGCCAGAACATAGGCGCGATAGCGTGCTGGGCGGGTCGGCAGTCTATTTTTCCTACGCCGCGGGTTACTTTACGCCGGTGAGGTTGGTAGGCGTGGTAGGGGACGACTGGCCACAAGAGCACACCGAGCTACTAAACCAGCGGAGTATCGATACATCGGGATTGCAAGTAACGAAAGGGAAGAAGACATTCCGATGGCGCGGTAAGTATTTGCCGAACATGAACGATCGCGAGACATTGGAGGTACACCTCAATGTATTTGGCGACTTCGATCCAGTGCTTTCCGAAGAACATCGACGCTCAAAGTTTTTGTTTCTTGCCAACGGGTCACCGCGGGTGCAATTGAAAGTGCTTGATCAGGCTATTGGCGCCAGCCTCGCAGTCGCCGACACGATGGATCTTTGGATCCGTGAAGAGCACGATGAGTTAATGCAACTATTTCAACGCATCGACGGTTTAGTGCTCAACGATGCAGAAGCCAAACTTTTGACTGATGACGAGAACTTGGTTCGAGCCGGTCACAAGATTTGCAAAATGGGACCTAAGTTTGTAGTCATAAAGAAGGGTGAGCACGGTGCGATGTTCTTTTCCGACTATGAAACGTACGTGTTGCCAGCATTTCCTACCGAAAGGGTCGTTGACCCGACGGGCGCAGGGGATTCATTCGCCGGCGGAATGATGGGTTACCTTGCGGAAAAGAAGAGCTTTGATCCCGTGACGCTGAAAAAAGCCATGGCGTACGGCATCGTTACGGCAAGTTATACCGTCGAAGATTTTAGTTTGGATCGCTTGAGAACGATCGAACGCAAGGATTTGGACCTACGGCTGGACCAGTATGAACGTATGCTGAGTTTTTGAAACGCGTTCAAACGGTCCCACCGACTTCCAACCGCTTTTTGCTTGGACTGGCGCCATGCTTCCGTTGCGCACTTTCATCGCAGTTAATGTCGCGCCGCCCGTCGAAGCGCGTATCGGGAAGCTTATAAATGCGTTGCGGAATAGTCGGGCACGCGTCAAGTGGGTGGGCGAGAGAAACTTGCATATTACTTTGCAATTCCTGGGCGACGTTCCTCCGCAGCGCATTCCGGAGGTTTGTGAAGCGATCAAGCGTGCTGTTCGCGAAGTTGACCCGTTTGAGTTTAATTGTCGTGGACTCGGGGCGTTTCCCGATTTGGAGCGTCCCCGAACGCTGTGGATCGGCGTCGACCGCGGCGGCCGCGAGATGCAAGATTTGCAGGCACGAATTGAGAGATGCATGGCCGAATTAGGTTTTCGACCCGAAGCACGCAGTTTTCAACCTCACCTCACGGTCGGTCGGGTTAAACGCAGTCATCCGGAAGATATCGCCGACATGATCGAAGGTCGGCAGGACGTAAATGCAGGCGCCACGCTTGTCTCGGAAGTCACCGTCTATGCCAGCGAGCTAGGCCGAGAGGGTCCCACGTACACCGTACTTGCTCGTTTACCACTTGGAGTCGAATAAGATTATTGCGTACGTGTCGCGCGAGACGGAATTCGCGCGCCTTAGAGCGACTCCGCCGCTCGTCTTCTCTGTAAATAGTATTTCAGACCAGGAAAAAAGAAACACCCGGCCGATACAGCGCCAAAAATAAGGTGTGCCAGTTTGGGCTGCCACGCCATTAATCCAGCTGTAAGAAACAGGGCGACGGCTTGAAGATAAAACTGGCCAGAGAGGATTCCAGCTTTAACCATAAACACCATGCCACTTACCAACCCCAAAATGGGTGACAACCGTAAGACCGGCATACCAAGCCAATATTCCAATGGGAATAACAGCGTAATACAGATCATGGCGCCGGCCCATACGTGGGCGATTTGACGTTCAACAAACGTAACTGGCCCCATTCGTCGGCGCAATGCCCAAAAAACCGCTGCCCAAGTCCACAACGCCGCCATCCATAGCACCGCGTAGTACCACCTATCATTCTGGTTGGTAAATCCAGCAAGATATAGCACATTCGTCGCCAGGCATACGGTAAACAACACCAAGCTATGCCACATCCACAGCAATCCCCAGTTTTCCAGCAAAATGGCATGGTGCGTTTCACGAAACCAGCGTGAGATAACCTGAGAAAACCGACCACTCCGCGCGGCGATCGATTCATCGTTTAAGTAGGCTTGTAAATCTTCCGCTAATGCTGCAGCCGTTGGATAACGCAAATCGGGTGGTTTCTGCAAACAATGCAAAGCAATCATTTCTAAATCACGGTCGGCCTTCGGATTGAGCAGCCTCGGAAGAGGTGGGTCTTGTTCCAAGACCAGGAGTACCGTATCGACGGGCGAGGCGGCTTGAAACGGCGGACGGCCTGTAAGCATGTGGTAAAGAATCGTCCCCAAGCTATAGACGTCGCTTGCGGGACCGACCTGCCCTCGATTGCCCGCGGCTTGTTCGGGCGCCATATACGCGGGAGTCCCTAGAACGGCCCCGGTTTTCGTTAAACTTATGGTATCGCTAACCTGCTTCGCTAAGCCAAAGTCCGTAACATGAGGTCGCCCCAGTTCGTCCAAAAGGATGTTCGAGGGCTTCAAATCGCGATGTAGTACACCTTGTTGGTGCGCGTAGTGTACGGCCCGACAAACTTCAATCAACAGCTCCGCCGTTGTGCGCGGCGACAATGGACCTTCGGCAAGCAAATGCGCCAACGTCCGGCCCGAGACGAACTTCATACTAAAGAAGGCGCGGCCGTCAAATTCGCCAACTTCATAAACCGGAACGATGCCGGGATGATCGAGACGAGCCGCGGCCTCAGCTTCGGCGCGAAATCGAGCCAAATCTGCGTCGGTGGCCATATGGCCACGAAGCACCATTTTAATGGCGACTTCCCGATTCAAACTTATTTGCCGTGCGCGATAAACGACTCCCATACCTCCCTGGCCGATTTGTTCGACGAGTTCATAGTCGCCAAATTGACATGGAAGTTGTAATGAGTTCCAAGACGCGAACTCAGCGCCGTCCGCGCCTGCCTGAGGATCGGGAACGAGATTCGCTTCGGTTAGTTGACTGCCCACGGCATCGGCTAACATGACGGCGCCCCAAAGCTGCCGCAACTCTTGCTCAAACTCCGGCCTACGCAGCGCCTCCAATTGGATATCGACAGGCTCACCCCGCCGTGCTCTCGAAGTCAAGTCTTCAAGCAAGGCGGCAAGAGCTTCGTCACGGGAAGCGGCATCGTCGACGGAGGCGATCGCAGTCATAACGCCTTTTTGAAATGTTGAGAATGAACTTGGTCGCCACTACAATAGTTTTTGTAGCTCAGTTCCTGATTCGGCCGCTTCCACTAGCTTTACAACCGCTGCGTGACCGAAAACGCGTCCACCCCGCCACTACTTCTCCGATTCTATCGTGAGTATGCCGCAACGGGAAACACGGCCTTGTTCGCTGGTAAAGTGATGGCCCGTTACACCCGTTCTACACTAACGAGGGTTGCAGTATCTCGAGTGCGCGAGGTACGACGTGCGGCCGTTCTCGCCATAGGACTGCTTGAGGACTATTCAGCGAACCCAATACTTGGGCGGGCGCTCTACGATCAGGACCGCGTTGTGCGGACACTAGCGCAGGAAGGACTTGAAGCGATATGGCAACGGCAGGGCACACAGCACCAGCGCGAGCAACTTCAGCGCCTCATTCGTTTGAATCACGCTGGCGAGTACGACCTAGGCGCCGCGACAGCTGGCAAGTTAATTCGCCTTGCTCCATGGATTGCTGAATACTGGCATCAAAGAGCCATCGCCAGATTCGAACAGCGGCGGATTCACGGATCGTTGGAGGACTACTGGCAAACCTTGACGCTGAATCAGTTTCATTTTCCGGCGGCGTTAGGTATGGCACAGTGCTACGCTCATTTAGAGAATGCCGCGAGAACAGTCGAGTCGTTACACGCCGCCTTGCGAATTAACCCGCGTTTGGAAGAAATTCGAGCTCGAATCAATGCGATTTTGCGTTACCCCTAACTGGACGGGATCATGTTGCTCAATCGCCGAAAAATGTTGACCAGCGCCGCGGCGCTGGCTGGCTTTGCACTATCGCGAAAGCTAGGCGCAGAAACCCAGGTTCCTGCACCAGCAACATCGACGCGTTCGATTGCGGTGTCGACGTATTCTTTCTGGCGGTTTCAGGATGATTTGAAACTTCCCATCGAAACCTGCATCAATCATGCGGCCGACTGGGGTTTCGATGCGGTTGAAATCCTTCACGTGCAAATGGAAAGTGACGAGAATTCGTACCTTCAAAAGCTAAAGCAACATGCGTTTCGTTTGGGCATTGCGCTTTGCGGCCTATCAACCCATCAAGGGTTTGTGTCGCCTGACAAAGATACACGGCAACGAAATGTTCAGCATACGTTGGGGTGTATTGAAACCGCATACCGTCTCGGTATTCCAACTATGCGTGTAAATACGGGTCGCTGGGGCACGATCAAAAGCTTTGATGAGCTAATGAAGAATCGAGGGGTCGAGCCAACGCCAGAGGGCCGTTCCGATGAGGAGGCGTTTGCTTGGGTCAGCGAGAGTTTGTCGCAATGCCTACCGAAGGCCGCCGAGTGCGGAGTAACGCTCGCCCTCGAGAATCATTGGGGATTGAGTCGTACCGCCGATGCAATCTTGCGGATTGTACGCGAAATCAATTCGCCCTGGCTGCGGGTCCTTTTAGACACGGGCAACTTCTTAGAGGAGCCCTACGCCGAACTTGAGAAAATTGCGCCGGAAACCGTATATGTTCAGGCCAAGACGTACTTTGGTGGAGGCACCTGGTACACCCTGGACTTAGATTACGTGCGAATCGCACGCTTACTACAAAAACATGATTACCGGGGCTACATCTCGCTGGAATTCGAGGGGAAGGAAGATTTTCGCACCGCGATTCCCAAAAGCCTCAATCTTTTGCGCGATGCATTCGGACGAGACGTTTCTTCGCCGTGACTATGATATCGATAAAATCGACGTGTGGACGTCCATTTCAAACTTTAGCGATCGGAAAAACTTTTACTCACGTTTCAGTTCGGATGACTACGCTTAGAGTGCTGGCCGATACCAATTGTTAGGACAAACGCGAAATCCCGCCTCGCTTGATTGCGAGGATTATTCCATTACGGGTATTGAGGAAGGAGCCGAGATTTATGGCCAGTCTATTGAGAGCCAACATAAAACTTGCTTTCCTCGGGAGTGTTATTCTCGTTTCCGGCTGTTCGATGCTGCCAGGAGTCGACAGAGAAAACACTCCACCAACGCCACCCATGATTGGCGCGAATACGGGTGCAACTTCCACCGCGCGACGGCAAAAACTTCGCTTTGGATATGAGGTGGCGAACGCGCGCCAAAAATTCCTTCAGGCGCGCCAACCGAAAGAAGATACGACATTGGATACGAGCGTCGCCTCGACGACGCAGACAACCGGTGATCCTGCTCAATTGGCGGGGAATCACGGGGTGCCCGTCTATCCACAAACGTCCCCGAACAGCATCAACTTTCCCGCCCAGATGCCGCCAACCGTTATCCCAAACCAGAACGAGACGCCAATGTTGTCGTATCCTCAAACGCTGTCGGGAACGGCTCCATACGCTGCGCCTTCACCAAGTTCCACCGTGCAAAGACTTCCAGATGTTCAGCACGCCATGTTCGAAAAATAACGACAACCTGGTTTTGAGAAGCGATTCCGCATACGACCATAAACCGAGATTATCCCTATTCATGAGAAGTTCCATTAAGAGGGAACGCGCGAAACGTTGATCGACGACATCAATCGCTAAGGTCGAAAACACTCGCGTCAGCGGGCGCATTCTCGTGATTGCGTGCTTAGGCGCTTTGAGTACATAATTTGAGACGATAATCCCGACTTCGTTGCGGTGGCTTTGTCTTTGCCATCGTGTTTGTCGACGTCGCCGACATGCTGCGGAATCTCTCACCTAGTTCCTATGTTGTCGCGTTAGCGTTTGGCGACGCACCGTCGTTTCGGTCGCCTTGTTTCTGAATATACAAATCTCGGAAGCTCTTGGCAGGGATTGTCGGCAATTCTCTTTGCCTACCCCATGCGTTCCAGCGATTATGCGTGATCGATCGCGGTAGGATCCCGATTGCCAACCGTGCGGCGCGCCGGGCCGCGTTCATCAGCCAAGGTCGACGTAGCACCACGGCCGCAGCGAGCATCGGTAATCGTTTTTTCCATGGAAGGATTCCACGCGCGTTAATCTCTCGCCGCCAAGCAAGCAGTTGATGGTGCAGATCAATCTTTACCGGGCAAACATCCGTGCACGATCCGCACAAACTGCTTGCGAACGGCAGCGAGTAGTTGCGGGATGCGTCGCGCGCTGGCGCGAGGATCGACCCAATCGGACCGGGAACCGTGTTGCGGTAGCTATGTCCTCCGCTACGTCGATAAATCGGGCAGGTGTTCATACATGCGCCACAGCGAATGCAATTCAGGGATCGTCGAAAGTGTTCGTTCGCCAAAATGCTACTTCGGCCGTTATCAACAATCACGATATGCAGTTCGCCATCGGGCGCCGGACCGTGAAAGTGGGATGTATAAGTCGTAATCGGTTGACCCGTAGCCGAGCGCGCCAACAAACGCACGAAGACACTAAGATCAGAGGCCTTGGGAATGATTTTTTCGATGCCCATGCACGCGATATGAATCCGGGGAAGGGAAACACCCAAATCGGCGTTTCCTTCGTTCGTGCAAACCACAATCCCGCCCGTTGCCGCTACTGCGAAATTAACACCGGTTATTGCCGCATCCGCGCCGAGAAACTTGGCCCGCAAATGTCCACGCGCCGCCTCGGTCAAGTACGCCGGATCGGTTGCTCCTTCGGCCGTCCCAAGTTGCGCATGAAATAGCTCGCCCACTTCCTCTTTCCTGATGTGGATCGCCGGAAGAACGATATGGCTTGGGGGTTCCTGGCGCAGTTGCACGATGCGTTCGCCCAAGTCGGTATCGATCACCTCAATTCCGTGCCGTTCCAAAAACGGGTTGAGATGGCATTCTTCCGTAAGCATCGATTTGCTCTTGACGACATTGCGCGCGCCGGTTCGTTGCAAAATGGCGAGCACAATCTCATTGTGCTCTACGGAGTTTTTGGCCCAATGCACTTGAGCTCCCAATAGCAACGCATTCCGCTCGAACTCCTCAAGGTAGTTCGCCAAATAGGAAGCAGTGTCAAGTTTAATCCGCGATGCCGTGTCTCGTAGCAATTCCCATTCAGGAAGCATCCCTGCCATACGATCGCGTTTAGCGCGAATAAACCAAAGGGCCTGATCATGCCAATGAGCGCGTTCTTGATCAGAGACGAACTCCGCGGCGAGCGAAGGGTGGTCGATTGGAGCAGACATTGTTACTTGCAATCAAGAGATACGATGGCAACGGCTGACGCTTAACTGGATTTCCAACGTGACCGCCCCTTAACATGTGTACGTCGCCAGCAACCACTTCCGCCGTGCTTTCTCCAATAACGGAGTCGGCGTTAAACGATTTTCGCGGATGAGTCTTTACTAATTTGGTTATGGATATCCCGTCCAGCGAGAATTTCCGCCACATGCATGACCCGGATCGGCGTCCTATCGCGACGAATTAGCCCTTCTAAGTGCATTAAGCAGGAAGCGTCTGCCGCCGTCAACACTTCAGCACCGCATTGTTGATGGTCATGAATACGATCTCGTCCCATCATACAAGAGATCGCTTCTTCGGCCACGGCAAAGGTGCCGCCAAAGCCACAGCATTCGTCGGGTCGTTTAAGTTCTACCAGTTCAATCCCCTCCAGGGACTCCAAAAGTCGTCGCACCTTGTTGAACCGCGGGCCGACACGCTCGCTTGACGCTCCCAACCGAAGCTCCCGCAATCCATGACAACTTTGATGAACGCCGACGCGGTAGGGGAAACTTCCTTCAATGTGAGTGACTTGCAACACATCATGTATGAACTCGCAAAGTTCGAAGGTTTTTGCCTTCAAACGCTCGAAGCCAGGTACACCAGACAGATACTCGTCATAATGATGGCGAACCATGGCCACACAACTTCCTGATGGAGCAACCACATAATCGTAATTGCGAAAAATATCGAGAAACTTGTGTGCAAATGGCGGAACGAGATCGGTACACCCAGTATTCGCCATCGGTTGGCCACAGCACGTTTGCTCTACGGGAAACTCAACGCCAACCCCGTGACGTTCGAGCACTTCAACCGTCGCCAACCCCACCTGGGGGTACAATTGGTCGATGTAACACGGAATAAACAATCCAATATTCATCAGGCGAGTTCGAAATCAAGGAGAGGCGCAGGATGTTTCTCGCATTATTCCCCATTTAGGCGAAACCCAACAGGGGATCGTACTGCAATGCATTTCCGAATTCTTTTGGCAACGTGGGGAACTTTCGGATTGTTCCGCTGTACTACTTTCTATGAGCGACGAGGACGCCACAATCCGACTTGTGCTTGAGGGCGACGTTCAGGCGTTCCGAGGACTCGTCGAAAAATATCAAGGACCCGTGTATCGCTTAGCGCGCTCGATCATCAACGATCCCGTTGACGCCGAGGATATTGCGCAAGACTGTTTTCTTGCAGCATTTCGAAATCTCGCATCTTTTGATCCTGCAGTAGGAACGTTTTCGGTATGGCTGTTCGTTATCGTTCGGAATCGATGCCGCAATGCGCTTAAGCGGCGGCGTCCAAGAAGTCTCGACGACACGCCAGAGCCATTTCGGATGCACCGTCCTAGCGATGCGCTGTCTGAGCGAGAATGGCAACACCGATTTGACTTGGCCTTAAGTTCGTTGCCTATCGAACAGCGCACCGCCTTTACGCTCGCAGAAATCGAAGAACTCGCATACGAAACAATCGCAAAGATTGAAGACGTACCGTTGGGAACCGTTAAGTCGCGCATTCGGCGAGCCAAAGACAAGCTACGCCAAATCCTTGCAATAACTGAGTGCGAACAATGAGTGTCAATGAGCCCTACGACAATTGGCTCAGAATGCGGCGGTGCGAAACTCCGCGCCCGGACTTTCCCGATAGAATTCTGGCGGCGCTACATCAAGAGCAAGCACTCAAGCAAACCTCTGCAGTGAAACGATTTCTTGTGCTTGCATGGATTGCGCGGCATCGACGCGTCTTTCTACTTAGCGCTGCGGGGGCCGCATTGGTTTTGCGAGTCATTGGCGCGCTTTCAGTGTTCTTCCCATATTAATTGACTAAGGATGATCGCGCCATGACAAGGCAACCACAATTGGCCGACCGCAATCCTTGGATTGCTGTAGCTTTGTCACTGTTTTGCACCGGACTAGGGCATCTCTATTCCGGAAAAATTGTGCGAGGTATGGGACTTTTTCTGGCCTCGTTGCTCTTCGTGCCCTTGGTCGGTCTCGGCGTAGTCTGGGGCTCGGCAATCGCTGTCCAGACAACACTTTTTATCGCGATTTCGTCGTACCTGGTTGTTTTGGTCATTGCCAGCATTGATGCATGGCGGATCTCTCGAAGTGCGGGCCGAGAGTATGTTCTGAGAGACTACAATCACCGCCTGGTGTATGGTGTTTTTGTGCTCATCGGAATGACTTACCCCTGGTTCGCCGCCTACGTGGTTCGTGAGTTTTTCATTGAAGCATTTGTAGTTCCGTCAGCCAGCATGGCTCCAACCGTACTTCCTGGCGATCACATTTTGGCGAGCAAATTGGAGTATCGGCTGCGGTCGCCGCAACGATTTGACATTATTGTTTTTCGCCCTCCGGGAACACCCGAACGTCGCTACATCAAACGACTTATTGGATTGCCGGGAGATACGGTCGAAGTGAAAAACGGACGAATTCGAATCAATGGGCAAGATGTTGCCCAAGAACTAGTTTGTAGCGAACCTCGAGAACAATTCAACGGTGAAATCCGCTGGGAAATGCAAGGTGGTCGATCTCACCGGGTCATCATTGGCGATCACGAAAATGGCAAATCGGGTGAAGAATTTCCACCTTCAGTCGTCCCTCACGGCTCTTACTTCGTATTGGGCGACAACCGAGATCGATCGCGCGATAGCCGTCAATTCTCATTTGTGCCTGGCCCGAACGTCGTCGGTAAGGTGCAATGTATTTATTGGCCTGCTCAATCCTGGCAGAGGAGTGGACCGATAAGATAACGAATTTATCCCGCGATTAGTCCGCTACCATGAACCCTGGGGCAAACTAAACTGTCGATATAAGTTCAGGATGCGAATTTTGCCCCGGGGTTGGAAACAGTGTGTGGCAATTTTCTCTGGCGCTGGGGCTAGGTAGGTTATATAACGTAGGCAATTCACGTTGGAGGTTCCTTTCTTCAGGAGTTCGTGATGAGCGAGTTGCCGGCGTTGGATCGGGAGGCGTACCGCCAGCAGATGCAG
>CAUJHS010000029.1 GCA_963204915.1 Planctomycetota bacterium
TGCGCCGAACATCCGGGCCGACACGCCGCTGTCGCCCTGTCCGGCAGCGCCGGCGAAGGCCTTCTCGACCTCATCGATCATCGCCACGCACGGCGCCATGGCGTCCATGATCCGCAGCGCCTGCCGCGTTCGCTCCTCCGACTGGCCGACCAGCGAGCCCAGCAGCGCGCCCACATCCAGGATCAGCACCGGCCGGCCCACCTCGCGCCCCAGGCACTTGCAGAATTGGCTCTTGCCGCAGCCAGGGGGCGAAAGCAACAGCACGCCGCGCGGACGCTTGAGCGGATTGTCGCGGCGAGGCTGCAATAAGGCGCGCCGGGTAAACGCTTTGAGGGCCGCCAATCCTCCCAGTCGGCGGAAGTCGTCGCCGCCCCGGTCCAGCTGAAAGAGGCCGCTCTTTTTCAGCATCTGGGCTTTCTGCTCCCAAACCGCCTCGGGCGTCACGCGGCCTTGGCGCACCAGCGACAGACTGAAAGCGTTTTCGGCTTCATAGCGGGTCAGCCCTGCGGCGGCGTCCAGCACGGTCTCCAGCTCCGCCCCTTCCGGCAGTTCGCCCTCTTCGGTGGCGACGCCCCGGGCGATCTCCGTCAGCTGCGCGCGGCCGGGCCGCTCATGCTCCACCACGAGGAAGAGCTTCTCGAGTTCGACAGGAAGCTGCACCACGGGTGCGAGAATCACCACGAAGGTGCGGTTCTGCCGGCCCGCCAGGACTTGTCGGGCCAGAGCTTGCACAATCTCGGCCGACTGCAGGAAGCGATGGAAGTTCTGCAGGACGAGAATCGCCGCGTCGTCGGCAGAAGCCAGCGCGCTGAGTGCGCGGATCGCCGCCAAAGGGTCGGCGCCGCCGGGCGAGGACTCCGCGGCCGCGCCGGGGACATTCAGCCCGGAGGCGATGTCCCACACGGCCAGCCGCCAGTTCTCCTCGCGGCAGAGCTGGGCGATCTCGGCCAGGGCGTCCTCATGCTCATGCGATTCAATCCAAACGCCGGTGAAACAAGCGCGCACCAGCTCCGTCAGTCGCTCGGTAAGCATCATGATCAACTCCAAGTTGAGGGGGAAAGAAACGCAGGGAAACAAACGCTGCGCATGCAGCGGGCCTGCGATGGTTTATTGCGGCTCGTGCGCGTGGCGCTGTGCCGCTTGCTCTTGATGGAACTCGCTGGTGAGGCGTTCGCCGGCGCGCGCTCCCAGCGCCTGCTCCAGGAACTGGCTGGCTTGTCGGCACTGGCTGCCGGTGAAGCCGCGGGTCTCCAGACGCGTCTGCCCGTTGGGCTGCACGATGATCTCGATGATCGGCATGACCTAACCTCCTACGGTGACGGTGAGCTTGATCGAACCATCGGCCAGCGCCTGTTCGGCGACGGTGTGGCCATGACGCCGCGCTTCCAGTTTCGCTCTCTCAACCGCGTACATCTGCAGAAAGCGGTCGAGCTGGACCTGCTCGCCCCAGCGCTCTTGGAAGTTGTCGTAGAGCGCCTGGCCGGAGTCGAGCTGAAACACAGCCGGGTAGCGCCAGCCGGGAAGCTGCACGGCCAGGCCGGCCGCTTCGCCGCTGAACAAGCGAAACACGCCCTGTTGCGGCTCCGGCAACTGCAGCCGCCGACACGCGGCGCGGACCGCCTCCGCATCGCGAACCTCGGTCGTAATGGTGACGACATGACTCAAGAGAATTCTCCTTCTGAGAGGAATAGGGAACTCAAACTTCGACCTTGAAACGCCGGACCTCGGCAGAAAACTCGGTAGGACGATCGTCGCAGGAAGAGACGCTGCGGCGCATTGGGCGACAAGCAACGCCCAAACGACGATGACGCCGCGCCGCGAGCGCATGAACCGGCGGACGAGAAACCCGCTGCGATGACCTCGCGTCGCGACAATTTTCCAGACGTCTGGAAAATCGCGAAGCCCGCGAAGCGGCCTCAAAGCCACGCGCCAAGCTGATTCGCCAACCTCGGACCGGCGACCAAGGCGTTAGCCACGCCGCGCGCGGAACGGACTCTTCGCGCGGTTTAAGCAGAAGCCGAGGAGAAACGCCGCAGCGTCTGTCCGTTCAACGGCGCCAATTCGCGACGTCAAACGAACGAACGTGTTGAGACGCTCCGCACCATAGGCACAGGCTCTGCATCCTCACGGTGACGCCGCACCATCGCAGCAACGCCCGCGCTTTGACAAAAGACCGCCACGCGCCAATCGAAAGTCCAACACGTCGGCCCGCAACGACGAACACCTCAGTCCTGCCAGACTCAGAGGTATTCAACACCGTTGACAATGGCCTACCAACGGCTAACGTGGGCGCAACCAAGGATTATGACGCATTTCCCTGCTGAATTTAGCCGTGATCCGCGTTTATTCAACCACATGGAGTTTACGCAATTCAAACTCAGTTTTGTTGGATCGATTTCATCGGTGGCTTTAGAGAACGCCAACCCTTGCGCGACAATTGGTGCGCGGATAAACGAGTTGCTGGAAACCGTTGAGCACCCTGATTGAAAACCAGTTGTCATCAGATCGGGCATTACCCATTCCCTATCTGCGATCCGCGTTGGAATGCTCATGCCAAGTTCGCTTTTACGCGGCTTGACGCATCTATTTCTCGCTCGCACGCACGAGGCGTGGCGGGGGGAAAAATCGGGAGCTGACGGTGTGCCAGGTGCGGACCGCCGCCGCTGCGCTCGTACAATCGTGGTGGCTGACCGGCCGCGCCGTCACCCGCCTTCTCGAACAGACAGCGACGAACATCAACCAGACTCAGCAGCGCAACGCCGCCGCGCGAAAAAGTCACCGAAAACGCTCAATCTGCCGCCTGCATAAAGCAAATGTCACTCTCCAACGCCTACCCAAATGCCAGTGGGACGATGGATAGATAGCGTTGTAGTACTAATGCGGTGATGGTTTGATGGCGCATGAGGCCCACGTAAGAGCGGCCTTCGAAATGATCGAAGCCCAACTCCGTCTTTTCGTCCTCAAAGCAGCGTTCGACTTGCCAGCGCGAGAACGCCACCTTGAGCAGCACGCCCGGCGTGGCTTCGCGGGGTGCGTGTGCCACGAAGAACTTGATCGTCGTAGGCTCCAGAACACTCCGCGCCACGATCAGGTGTGCTCCTTCCTGCGGCAATCCATCGGCGCCGCGCGGATAAAACCAGACGTGCTTTACTTCCCAGACCATCGGTCCCTTCGCGCCGTCTTTCACGCGCCAGGCCCGCCAGGGCTGGTCGCGGAGCGGGGGCTCCTGTTCCAGCATCTCGCGCACTGCGCGAAATCGCGGGCTGCCTTGGACCAAACGCGGCTGTTTCGCCGGTCGGCCGCTGCGCTTGCGCCGCCGTGTCGTCAGGCGTGGTTTCTCGATCCAGCCCGTGCAGGTGACCGGAACTTCCGCCACGAAGTTTTGCCCGCGGGTGCGCAAAGCATCGAGAAAAGCCGGGCTTTTCCCATACCCTTCGTCGAACGTCAGCCACGCGAAAGAAATCCCGTTGCTCCGCGCACGATCATACAGCTCCAAGGCGATGTCGGTTTTGGGACGGTGCAGCATGTCGTCGGGGATCGCGGCGCGCTGGCAGCGCGGGCGATCGTTCGACCAACTTTCGGGCAGGAACAATTCGCTGTCGATCAAGCAGTGAAAATCGTCGACCGCGTAACCCAAATGCACCGTCACCAGGCAGTTGTCTTGCTTGCCCGTCGCGCCGCACCACTGGCGCTGAACGCCGGGAGTTTTCTCGCCTTTCTTCGGACAGGCCGTTTCATCAATCAGGCCAATGCTGTGCACGCTGGCGTGTTCTTCGGCTACGAGTCGTTGCAGCTTGGTTTTCATCAAGCCATGATCCCAAGCAAGCAGGCTCAAGAACTGTTGCAGCGTCCGCGGAGGGACGCCCTGCGCGTCGGCGATCGGCTCGCAGCTCTTGCGCGGCAAATCCGACAACTGTCCCTCCACATACACCGACAAATGCCCTCGCGTGTCGCTCCGCCCAAAACACTCGTCAAACCGCTGGAGAAACTTCCGCAACTCGGGTCTCAGCGAACGAATTTGATTGGCGTCCATACCTGGTCCTCCGGGAAAATGGCTCCCCACTTTCGCTCAAAAAGAAACCAGCACCAATATCAGTTAGCGTTGTAGTATTAGGACATACCTGTTTGCGTTCGGTAGACCGTGGCGCGTACGCCGTCGTTCAGTTCAAATCCCAAGGTCTCGCCTGAATCCTCCACTTTCAACACCAGGTTTCGCATGAACGCCAACCCTCGCGCCGCATTCGGCTCGTCGAGTATGTGCGGTGTGGCGTCTAAGAGGGGCCGGGGAAGGAATATGACGCACTTCGTTTTGGCCCGCGTCATCGAGACATTCAGCCGGTTGAGGCTATAAATGAACTCCGCCTCCTGCATGGCGAACTCGGGATCTGCGACGCCGTAGCTGACAATTACCGCGTCCGCTTCCTGGCCCTGCATCTTATCCACGGTGTCAACGAACGGCGTGTGCTCCCACGCGCGTTGGGCCGCTAATTCACGCTGGATGGTGCGGATCTGCGCCCGGTGCGGACTGACGATGAACACCCCCTCGCGGAAGAAGTCTGCATCGTCGGCGTAAAGATCGCCATCCGCATCGTGCAGCCGTTCGCGCAGAGTGAGCACCAGCCGGCTGACGAGTTGCGCCTCGATGAGGTTTTCTTGGGCGGCCCGGACTCCATCCAAGACAACAACAGCAATCGGGTATGCGGGATCGAGGCAAGCCCGCACAAAGGCGTCACCGTTGCGTGGAAGCTGCAGACCGAGGCGCCGCGCGGCGATCTCATCGTTGAAGCAGCGATAAGCGGGGCCATAAAGCAGATCCGCGGCAAGACTCGTCAGCACGTCATTCATGCGAAAGTTCTCAACCAACTGCGCAATACGTGAGGGATCTTCGCCTTCCCGCGGACAAACCGCCTCAAAGACGGAGCGGTGCAGAAGCGGCTCGTCCGGCTCGGGCTCTGGGTACTCGCCGGTGACGATCGGCGGAAGCTGCTTGTGGTCGCCCGCCAGCACCAGCCGGCCCTGTTCGGCCACCAGGCTGATGGGAATGCTCGCTTCGGGCGCGCGCACCTGCGACGCCTCGTCGATGACCACCAGATCAAAAGGCTCGATCTTGTCATACGCCTTGAGGCAGGAATAAACCGTTGCGCCCAACACTGCCTGTTCGTGGCGCGCCAACCAGGGGGGTAACCGCTTGTCGTCCACGACGTCGGCGGCCGCGAGGGTATTGCTTTGCCAATGCTTGGCTTTGCCCAGGACCAGCCCCTGGGCTCCCAAGCCGGCCGTGCGGCGCAGCTCGTCGATCTTGCGCAGCACGTTCTCGATGGCGGCATGGGTAAACGCTGTGACCAGCACGCGGAAGGGTTGGCCGGCGCGGGCGTAGGCGGACGACAGGCCCAAAATGATGCTCGCCAGGAAGTGCGTCTTGCCGGTTCCAGGCGGTCCCCAGACAGGCGCGACGCGCGTTTGCCGAATTTTCCGATACGCGTCGCGCTGACTGCGAGTCAGGGAGAGTTTTTTCTCCTCAGTGGCCGCTTGTTTTTCGACGGCGGCGGGAAGTAAACACGCAGCCGCGGCGCCAGCCGGATCGCGCAGCAGCGAGCAGAACAGCCCTTCCTGCCCATCGAGCGCTTGCAGGAACTTGACGATCCGATCCGAGTTGTAATCGGTGAAGCGCGGATAGAGCAGATAACGCTCGCGGTTTTGAGGCAGCCTGTCCGCAAATGCTCTGCCATAACTGAACGTCAGTTGCGTGGGGAAGCCGAGGTCATCCTCTTCCAGGTGCTGGATGCCGACCACGGCGCAATGAGCGTGAGGTGCTCCTCCCCACGGTTTCCCGCGGTTTTGGTAGTCCCGGTATTCGAGCTGCGCCCGCCGTCCCGCCTCGCTGTCTTCCACGAGCAGCCAAGCGGGAAACGTGCTCTCTTCGACCTCCATCAGCGGCTCGCCGACCACCTTCATCGTCACATCGTCGATAGCTTCCAGCTCCAGGGCTTGCCCCAAGAGCGTTTGCACGGCGCGGCTGTCGGAGCGAGCGTCGCGGACCGCCAGGCAACCGAGCAGGTTCTCGTACTTGGTGAAGAAGGCCAAGCGGGAGAGCAGCGGATCAGCAATCGCTTCGGCGGCGGCCAGACGGAACTTGGGCGGCCAGGCGAAGAGCATGTCCCTGCCTTGGTCGCGGATCGCCTGGAGCAGCGAGGAGACCGCGTAAAGATACATTTGGGCGTGCTTGCGGATCTCAGGAATGAGGTCGGATTTGCCGCGATGCCAGGCGGCGTGAATCGCCTCGGCCCGCAGCCCGTGGCCCAAAGGGAAGTGGTAATAGTCGTTGCGGCGGTAATCAAACTTGCTGCCGAGGGCCGCCAGCGATTCGGGCAGGGTGTAGCTCACATCCACCGGCAGGGCCATCAGTCGGCCCAAGGCATAGAGCAGCACCACGATCGGATACGGCACTTCGCTCTCCGGGTGCTGGTCGGCCAACATCAAATCAGGCGCTTGGAAGTGGAACAGCAGCGTCATGGCCGCTTCCGCCAGGTCCGGCTCCCGCAGGGCTTCGATCAGGAAACGCACCAGCAGGGTTTTTTCTTGCTCGCTATGGACAAAGGCTTGCAGGCTGAGCTGCTCGCTCCACTCGCTCTTGCCGTAATTAAACTGATCCACTTCAGTCAAGATGTTATGTAGCAGACCAATCCATTCCCGGCGGACGGTTGCCGCGTCGCCCGGCTGGGCGGCGACGAAGACCACCGGCTGTGGCCGACCCCTGGGACCCAGCAGGCGTTTTTGAGTTTCTTGGGATAGAGCCTTGGTGAAGATCTCGTCTTTGGCCTGGAGGTAGACGCCGGCCAGATAGATCGACTGTCCTAGAGGCTCCTGCTGCACGGTGAGGAGGAGCCGGATGTTTTCCCCGATGGGCATGGCCGGGGCGGCGGCCCCGTGGAGCCTGGGCGCGCCGTCGCGATGGGCGGCGATCTGCGTCTCGAAGTGCGGCCGTTGTCCGGCCAGCGAGGCGCACTGGGCCAGCACCTCGTCGGCCGTCTTGCTTTTAAGGAAGCGCGTGAATTCCGGCACGGTATGGACGGCGGCTGCTTCGCGAAGGTGGCGTTTTCCGTAGGTGGTGATGCCAATCAGACGCGACACGTCATCCTGGGAGCACATCTGGGCGTGACAGTGCTCGAAGAACTCGCACCACTCGCAGCGGAAGTAGAGGTGCCACGGCACGTCCTCCACGGGCAAGCGGAGAATTCGCTCCAGGTCATGCCGCAGGAAAGTCTCCAGGTGCGGCCGGAAATCATCCAGATCGAAGGGCGTCGGCTCCGGCTGATCGCCCAGCCACACCGCGCCTTGGCGGAGGTCCGCCGCGGCGTCGGTGACGCCCTGCTCGCGCAGCATGTCTTCCAGCTCCAGGGCGTAGAAGAGGATTTGCACCCGGTGGACGAGCCGTAGCGTCTCGCCGCGTTTGACATCCAAGACCCGCAGCAACCGGCGCTTGGGACCGTCGGCCAGGACCTCGATCAGGTCCGGATGATTGTCGCTTACCGCGACCAAGCTAGGATCAAGGCCATACCGTGTGTAAAAGGCTTGAGGCGCACGCAGCGTCGGCTGGTAGAGATAGGCGCCGGGCTTAGCGGTGCGTAGCAGTTCGATCGTGTCGTCCCAATCGAATCGGCGCTGGTGCAGTTCGCCGGCGCCCGCGGCGATCGCCACCCGGCCGACGAGGCGCGTCGTAAGAACTTTCTCTTCCCAGGCGTAGCCGCTGCCGAGGATGGCCTGCATGAGCGGGCTGGAATCGAATTCGCGCTGGGGGAGATGCTCCTTGTTCCGCAGTTCGGCGCCGGTCGAGGAGTACCGGAGAAACCGTTCGCAATCATGGAAGAAATAGCGGGCGATCCCAGACGGGTTGATGCGAAAGGGCGTCGGATCAGCAGCGGAGCGGGTTTTCACGCGGGAACCAGTGGGTGTGCCGTGCTTGGGGAAATAGCCAGGCCAAAAGGAACGGATGAAACTGGGATCGAAGGGTGATTACGTTACGCTCCCGGATCCTTCTTCTAGGCGTTTTAGGATGAAACTCACCGCCGCGCCCGTGCGATCATAACCCGCGCTACAGTGGATCAGCACCGGCTTAGGCAACCGCTGGTACTCTTCCCAAATTTGAAGCAACGCCTCCGGCGTAAGCGGCGGCGATTGGTGATCCAGCGCCGGCACATGGGCGACTTGAAAGCCGCAGGAGCGGTAGAACTCCGGGAGCGACGTTCTTAGCGAAGCATACAGTGACAGTTGTTCTTCCGCGAGAAGGCAAATGATGGACTGTATTTTCATGCTTTGCGCGACCGCGAGCCAATCTTCGACGACCTCCTGCTCCACGGGCGCACGCCGCGAGCCGTCGTAGCCGGGCCGGCTACTGCTGGCAAGTTTGCCTTCGATGATCCATTTCATTTGGAAGCGAATGTTTCGGGAGTCGATTGTACTGAGGAGGATCGGAGCCTGGCTTATACAACATGCGTCACTCCATCGTCAAACATCACGATGCGTTCCGGGAAGCGCAAAGCAGCGAGTTTCCAAGAATAATCGCTTGTCTTTCCCGCTCGCCGTTCGGTCCACCGCTTGCCGATGCCGTAATCAATGCAAAAGGCCGAGTCGCTGCTGCGAGGTTCGCCTTCACGCAGAGCATAATGGCCAAACACGCAGAAAACGTCATGGTAATGATTCCACCACAGGACGCGGCGTTCGTGGCGCACTTTTCCACCCGCCTCGATGGGCGTCTCGCTTCGCTCTTCCGGTCCCGAGGTGAGCAGATTGACCGGATTGTTGTTCTGGTGCAGTAAGGCGGCGTCGGTGCTGTCGAACTTCGTGCGGCTGTTGGCGTCGAGGGCAATGCGATCGGCGTGTTCGTGATACAGGGTGTCGGGTGAAGTCGTTTGGGGACCGCGACCATGAAGAGCTCGCGCCCAAACTCCTCACTTGAAGCGTATCGGGGGAGTTCGCACGCCACCGAAAGAACGCGTGGCTTCTCCCCTGGAAATGGAGGTCTCCGCTGGCTATATTTACCTCGCTTCGATCATCATCGCCGATCAAGGATCGTTGCTCCTGTGATCCAGCGGCATGTAATCCACTCAGGCGCTCGCCGTCCAGTCTCAATGTGTCCTGCGCGCCGTCGCTGGACTGCGAAACCACTTTTGGCGTAGACGTGATCGCAACCATTGGCCAAGGCAGGAATTGAAATCTTGGAGAATACTTCGCAAACACCGTCGCAACGTAGGTGGAGGATGGACCAAGGCACGTTGGCCGCGGTGAGTTGCGCGATGCTGTTTGTGCTGTGCAACGTCGGCACGCGGTATTCGCTGGAGCCAGGGCGCAACTGGGTGATGTTTCCCGTGGCGGTTTGCTCCGTAATCGCTTTCCTGGTCTTCCAAGTCGTTTGCAAATCCTACGGGTTAGCCGTCACCAGCGGCATTGTTGATTCTCTGTTGACAGTCCTTTCCATCGCTGCTGGCCTCCTGTTGTTTCGGGAATCTTTGACTCCGCGCCAGTATGTTGGAATCGCCCTTCTGATCGCGGGCTTGTACCTCAGTCGTTCCACGGGAGCTTAGCATGACAGAATCGACAAAAAACCTCTATGACACCTTCGATCCAAAGGCGTACCTGCAGCAGTTCTATAGCGGCGACGTTTTGCCGGAAGACGAAGCAGTCAATCTTGGCGCGCTGACCGATTGGTTGGGGAGAACCAACCGCGTTTACGAGACTGCGCTGGAGTTCGGCTGCGGGCCAACCATTCATCACGCCCTTCCATTGGGGGATGCGAACTGCGTGCAAGCGCTAACGCTCGCCGACTATTCCGTGATGAACCGCGCCGAGGTGCAGCGCTGGATCAATGGTGATGAAACTGCGCACAACTGGGACGCCTACATCCGCGGTTATCTGGAACTTACCGGGCGGCAGTGCGACGCCGAGCAGGTCAAGCAATGCGCGCAAGCGGTTCGACGTTTAATTCGCTCGGTCGTGCCGTGCGATGTGCTTCATGATCCCTGCTTGGAGAGTAACGAGACATTCGATCTCGTGACTTCCTTCTATACCGTGGAATGCGCCACCGGTTCGCGTGACCTTTGGCGTACGGCCATTCAGCGACTTCTTGGCCTAGTCAAGCCAGGCGGTTCGTTATTCATGACCGTTATGCGGAATTGTTCCTGGTACGACGTATTGGGGCGCCGATTTCCCGTAGCCAGCGTGAACGAAGACGATATAGCGACCGTGTTGCCGCGATTTGGGTTTGAGTTGAAAACCGCCGAAATCGAATCGGTTCGGGTCCACGGCTGGGAAGAGGAGGGTTTCGACAGCATTGTACTCGTACGCGCTCATCGAACCGCAGTGACATAACCGGGCATACTTTGACGAAGGTCGCATATTTCGGCTACGGCTGTCCAAGCGCATGTTGTCCTAGGCCGGACGCGTTCAACATCTGGAGCAGGAAGTCATTTTTGCGTGCAAATGGCGATAACTGCCAGCGCAGCTCGTGGCCTTCCGTCCAAGTCATGATGACGCCTGCCGGTTCGAGGCCGTTGAAGCTGGAGCCGGCGCTATTGGAGTAGGCGCCGGCGCAAGGAATGAGCAAGAAGTCGCCGACGTCGAGGTCCGCCGGCAATTTGGTGAGCCGCCCTTCCCCATCGAAGCGATCGATCGAGTCACACGTGGCTCCGAAGATTGTGCATACGCTCCTGAAGGGAGAGAACGGTTTAGCGCCCGCGGGCCTCAGGGGGATAAAATCAAAGATCCGCCCATCGTGCCAGTGACCAGAAAGGCCGCCGTATACGTGCTCGTCAATGACGATTCGTCTCCGAGTCTGATCGCTGGAATACTCCGAAAGCACCTGCACGATGATCGTGCCGGCGTCGGCGACAATATAACGGCCCGGCTCGCCAAGCAGCCGAAAGCCCTGTCCGAGCTCGGCCACGTCGCGACCAATTTGCTCGAATAGTTCGTCGTGCGTGGTATTCTTTTCCTGAGCGACGCGCCCGTCGCAGTACCCGCCCCCGATGTCGATTGTTTCAACCAAAATTCCGGAATCGCGAGCGTCTGCAGCGATCTTCCTGCATGCAGTCAGCGCACGGCGATAATTGCTCGCCTCGTAGCATTGCGTTCCCACGTGGAAAGAGAGGCCGAACTGCTGGAAACCAGCGTCACGGGAAAACTTCAGCACCTCGACGGCTCGCTCTGGGCGGCATCCAAACTTTTCACTCAGGTTCGCGTTCACGTTCTGAGAATCGGCCCGAATACGCACGAAAACGGCCGGTGCGTAATCGCCGCTGGGGACGCCGGCCTGCCGCACGCGTCCAATCTCCTTCTCCTTGTCCGCAACAAACGCCCACGGTCGATACTTCTGCATTGCGGCAAGTGTGGCTGCGTCCTTGGCCGGGTGAGATAAAATCATCCGGTCACCCGTGACGCCCAGCGCCGCAACCAATTGCATCTCATACGCCGACGCCGTGTCAAAGCAACAGCCGAGCGAATTCAGGTAGTGCAGAATCAGCGGATCGTTATTCGCCTTCACTGCGAAGAAGAGCTCGGTTGTCGGCAAGGACCGACGCCATCTCTGAACGTTCGCCTCAACAACCTCCCGCGACACCATGAGAAATGGCGTCTCAATCCCTTTAGAAGGCTGCAACAACGTCTTTGCTCTTGCGGTGGTGGTATCAAGATCAAGAATTGACGACTGGTTCATGCTGCTAACTTGAATTGGTCGGATTTATTCACCACTATTGGTATAGCATTGCTGCACTGCGTGCGATTGACGATGGCGTAAAGGACTTTTGGTCTCGGATTCCCGGCAGGACGGGAGCCTCGCGCGACTACGGCTTCACCACGCTCGACGTGATTTCGCAGTTTGGCAGGGCTTGCCGCAGGTGCTCAAGTTGACCTTTTGTTATTTGCAACTCATTCAGCTTCAAAACTTTCAATTGTCGCGCCTTCATCAAATCCTCAATTGCGCGATCTGTAACTGTGGCGTTGCTCCAGAAAAAGTCGAGGTGTGTAACGGATCGAAGTGCGTCTAAACCCGCGAACTGGTTGTCACATGTTTTCATTCGTCCAAAACAGAGTCGTTCGAGGCGTAGAGCCTCGGCAAGGGGCGCCAGGGTGCTACAACTCCAATCCGTCAATTCGTAAAAACGAAGCTCTGTAAGTTGTCGCAAGCGTGCGATCTCCCTCAAATGATGATCTGAAACAGTCGTCTTTCCTATTTCAAGCGTCGAGAGATTTGGCAGTTGTTGGAGGCTTCTGAGGGCATCGGGAGATAAAGCAAGCCACCAGATCCGTAGATCCTGCAATTCGCGACAAGCACAGACCTTCTCAATACGTGAATCTGTCATGCCCTTGTTGCCAACCAGGAGCATTTTAAGATTCGGCAGGTTGGCGATGTGGTTCCACGCACTCTCCGTCAAGGCCGCTTCATGCACATGAAGTGTTTCGATCGTGCGGCATCTCACCAAGTGTTCGAGTTGCCGATCTGAAAGACTTGAATGGGCGGTAAGTAATGAACGAAGACTCGGCGTACGAGCGAGCGCCGCAACGAGCCTATCATCAATCTGACAATAACCCAGATTTACCTCTTGGAGAGCTAAACAATTGGAAAAGTCCGGTGGGGCAGTGGTTTCCAAGCGTATGAAATCAATCGGACGGAAGTGGAAGTTAATGCACCTCAACAAAAAGCGATTGCTCGGAAGTTCACCTGCTGGTACCGACAGATCATGCTTTCCGTTGCTTAGAACCGGTGAAGCACCTAGGGACATCGCCCAGGCAGCCGCTTTTCGGTCCGCGTCGTAATGTGTCAGCACGTTGTTCAGGTCACTTGCCACGTTCACCGCGCTGTTCGACGCCTGCTCGTTCGGCGACATCTCAGACGCGCCGCGCTGTTTCATTTCTCTCCACTTTTCTGCCGGAAGAACGCGTACGCTGCCATCGCTGTGGACTCGCAGCCCTGAAGCGGCTTCGGTCCATTCGACGAGATAAGATGCGGGAGCATTTGTAGGAGTCGGTATACTCCACGCCAGCACTTTGCCATCTTCGTAGGCTACGAATATCTCATCTCCGCTTGAAGTTATTGCATGCCTTCCATGGCTACTCGATGGACCTATTGACGGTCCAAGCGATAGCCCGGTTTCAACGTCCCACGCGAGAATTGAACGAGTGTCACTGGAAAGCATGTCACGACCTTGATTGCATGATTCGAGGTAAAGAACGCCGTTCCCATGATTCAGAGGTGCACCAACGATATCTCGGCTAGTTGAGTCGTGTACTACCACCAAGTTATTGCCGTATCCGACAGCGAAGCGCTTGCCGTTAAGCAGCCAGCTGAACGATGCCACAGGATTAGGGCCTGCGATAGTTTCGCGCAACTTGCCGGTCATGTCGAAAAAACGAACGAGAGAATCTTCACTTCCGGCTACTAGAGTGCCGTCACTGCCGAATTCGACGGCGCGAGTTCGTTGAGGCGTGGTGATTACAAGAGAACCGGCGTCAAGTTGGTGCAGGTCCCAGATATCGACTTGCCCCGGCCCATCCTTGTCACCACCGCAAGCGGCGAGGTATCGACTGTCAGGCGAAAACTTTATTTTCCAAATCATTTTTGGAAACGCCAAGTGCGCGACCAAGTCTCCCGATCGCCAATTCCATAGAGCTACACCACCAACAGATAATCCCGCCGCCAACATGGTCTCATCTGGGCTGAACTGCAGTGGAAAAACCTCCTCGTAGTGAACAGTGGCATGCGAGCCATGACGTAGTGGTTTAGAAACCGCCTTGCCAGTATGGCTGTCTAGAACGACGACATCACGCGTGGACGCCGCGACCGCCAGGTAGTCGCTACTCGGCGATAGGCAGATTCCAGCGATCGGATAAATATCTTGACAAACTAATCGTGGCGTCCGAGGGGCTGTAATTCTCCACACGCGCAATTGACCGCATTTACCTTGTAATCCGCAACCTGTGACGAGAGTAGCTTTGTCTATTGGAAGGACACAATGTACTGGAAAGGGATGGCGCAATAGGCTGCCCCTTAGTTGTAGCGGCTCCTTTGATTCAATCGGATCGCTCTGCAGAGCTGGGTCGTCCCACACCTTCACTGAGCCATCGACACCTGTTGAACAGAAGTAGTTCTTCCCCGGCTCGTAAACGATTACTTCGCAGCTTTGCTTGTAATGAAGTTCGCGCTGACTCCGAACTGGCTTAATGGATGGCCACTCGAGATCAGAGGAATAGGTCCAACCGGCCATTCTGACAATTTTCTCGTGCGGATCGAAGCAGACGCTCGACGTTCCAAACGGGCTATGGTGTTCGCCGAGTTTATGGCCAATGGGAAGACTCCACGCAGTAACTTTGTAGGTTCCGCACATGGCAACGCCGCTATTATCCACGGAAATCGCCATGGAGTGCACTTTGGCACCATGCACAAGGTTAGGTGAGTGCCACGTGCTGCGGTCGATATTCCAAACGCGAGCCGTTCCGTCGGCACCTCCAATGGCCAGCAAACTGCTATCCTCAGAAAATGAGATGACTTCACCTTTGCCTTGGAATTCTGCGAACGCGTGGCGTAGCGCACTGGTTTTTTGATCCCATAGCATCACAGCCTTCTCTTTTTCAGAGACGGTCGCGACGTAACGCCCGTCACGGCTGAGAGCGATCGCACTCAAGGCTCCGCAAGACAACGTGCGAGTTGACAAAACAGAACTTGATTTAAGCGAGACTGTAACAAGCGTCCCGTCCTGTAGACCGGCAATTGCAGTATCCTGGTCTCCCCTTTGTAAGGCGAGAACTGACTGGTCGAATGGAACTACGCACGCGAGCACATGCAAGCGGTCGGCCCAGCGGCGGAAATTGGTTCGACCTATCCGGCCTATTGGATCATTCAAGTCAGGACGATGAGAGATTGCGCTTGCAAACCAATGCAACCCATAATCGAAGTTTCCTAAACTGCAAAGACCAATGCCGCGCTCGATGCTAAGTCGCGCGGCTGCTTGAGCAGATGCAGTGCGCTCGTTTTCCGCCTCAACACGCTGCTTGTTCGCTTCACGCTCGCGCTGGAGTGCGAGTTCTTCTTGCTCCTTTGCCTTCTTCAGGGCTGATGCCGTCGTCCTTTGCGCAGCAAGGGTATAGCTGAATGCGATCGCGATGATTAAAGTCGCCGCCAGCGAGCCCGTGATGATTGTACCGACGAGAGTTGCAATGGTCGGATTCCGTCGACACCAACGTCTGAGGCGTTCCGGTTTCGAGATAGGGCGGGCAGTCACCGCTTCGCCTCGCAACCAGCGGGCCAGGTCGTCGGCCAAGTCGCTGAGCGACGGGTAGCGGGAATCAGGTTCCTTGCTCATCGCGCGAAGGCAGATCGCTTCCAAGTCGCGGGGCGCTTCGGGCCGGATCGACCGTGGCGGCTCAGGCTCTTGAGTAAGCACCTGCGCAATGACGGCATGAGGCGGTCCGGTGAAGGGACGCTGGCCGGTGAGCAGTTCGTACAACACCGCGCCTAAACTGTACTGATCGGCGGCCGGCCCCACATTGGCGTGATTGCCCCGCGCTTGTTCCGGCGCCATATAGGCGGGCGTTCCCAGGAGCGAGCCGTCCAACGTCGTGGACGAATCGTCGCTGGTGCGTTTGGCTAACCCGAAATCCATAATATGGGGGCGATTCTTTGCATCCACCATGATGTTGTCGGGCTTGATGTCCCGGTGCACGATTCCTTCCGCGTGGGCGTACGCCAACGCTTCGGCCAGCGCCTGGACCCACACGGCCGCCTGGCGGAAGCTGACCTTCCTGTGCTTGGAGAGCGGCTGCCCATCGACGAACTGCGAGGCGATGAACAGGCGACTCCCTACCTTGCCGCTTTCGTAGACCGGCACGATATTGGGGTGCCGCAGCTTTGCGGCGGCCTTAGCTTCAGTGAGGAAGCGCCGCACGCGTTCAGCGTCAGTCATGCCGAATGTGGGCACCTTCAGCGCTACCTCGCGTTCCAGTTGCGGGTCATAAGCTTGGTAAACGCGGCCAAACGCCCCTTGCCCAAGAACCCGCCGTAGTTCAAACCGCCCCAGCTGGCCCAACGAAGAAATTGTCGAGGGGGAGCGGTCGGCCTTCGTGCCTGCAGAGGAGGCGGCAGACTGTTGATCTATTTTGGATGGCAGCGATGCGTTTTCGGGCTGTGCACCGCCAGACCTCGATACGGGTTCGAGCAAGTGCGATGGTTCCGCCACGACGGCCTTGGTATCGCTGACGACCTCTGGCGATTTGGTCGCTTGCGAGAGTGCCGCCTCGAGCGAGGAGCCATCGACGCGCTGCTTGCAAACTGGGCAGCGAATATGCTGCTGCAGGTGTTCGGGTTGTACCTTCAGCGAGACTTGACAGTGAGGGCAACGAGTACGGACGCCAGCTACCATAGTCATGGTTCAAGTGAGGGGCGAAATGCGGCCGACTGAAGTAGACGAGATTGTAGCGATTTGCCAGGTAAAGTGCCAGCTACTCGGCTGCTGTTTTCTTGCTTCCAGGGGGGGGGCGGGCACGCAATACGGGGGTGGCTTAATTCATCTCGCTTCATCGAGTGGTCTTCGGGTGAATAAGGTAGTGGGCGTTTTGCCGGCATTTTTCGGGTGGACCGCATGACCTGCGGCTTGCCGAAAATGCTGCCCGTCGCTAGATTTTCTACTGCTACCGCACCTTGCTTCTCCGATATTTCGGCGCGTCGGTCACGACCGCGAAGGGCGATGAGGCGGCCGATTGCCAAGCGTTTTGCATGCCACGAGACGTTTACTGGGGTCTCGTGACTGACCATTGGGAACCCAGTCCAAAAGCGTCAACGAGTTTATCGAGGACCGCTAGGGACTCCGAAGGACCGTCCGACTTTGCCCGGAAGTCGCGGATAAATTTGTGAAGTAATCGCCGCCTTCTTCCTACGACCTTGTCGCAATGAGAATTTCCTTGCTTGTGGTCTCTGGCCCTAACCAAGGGAAGACGATCAACTTCGACCGACACGATACATTCATTGTGGGTCGCGGATCGACGGCGCACTTGCGGCTGCCCCCAAAGGACAAGTACTTCTCCAGGAATCACTTCCTTTTGGAGGTAAACCCTCCGCTGTGCCGACTGACGAATCTTTCGACGAGCAATGGAACATTCGTCAACGGCAAGAAGGTAACGACGGTTGACCTGAATCACGGCGACGTCATTGTCGGCGGTGATACCGCAATCCGTGTGGTCATCGAAGAACCAAGGACCTCGCTTGCAAAGAAAGTTCGTGAAGAGGGCCTTGGCCGGAGCGAGAAATACGAATTGCCGCCGTGTCCTCCTTCCGAAGGCAATGGTGGTCCGCACGAGACGTTACCAGATAATCTAGCTTCGCCCTCCCTAAACGGCCTGGCCCCTACGCTTCTCGTGACGCCCCCCCCTGCCGCTGCTCAACGCGCGGCGGCAAATGAACCGCCAAAGCAGGAGCAGCCAGGCAGGTCCGCCAACATTGGTCCCTACGAATTTGTCCGAGAACTCGGCAAAGGAGGAATGGGAACCGTCTACTTAGCCCGCCACATTGCTGATAGCACGCTGTGCGCAGTTAAGACGATTCAGCCAGCAGTGGCTGCGGAAGAAGCAGAAATCCAGAGGTTTCTCCGTGAAGCGTCAATTCTCCAGCGCCTGCGGCACGAGCACATTGTCTCATATCGCGCCTGCGGGCACGAGAATGATCGTGTTTATTTCGCAATGGAGTATGTTGAGGGAAGAGATGCTTCGCAGTTGCTGAAGCTCGATAGTCGCCTTTCTCCTTCGCGAGCCTCGATGTGGATCATTCAATTGTTGACGGCGCTTCGCTATGCCCACAGCCAAGGTTTCGTTCATCGCGATATTAAGCCGGCCAATTTGCTCATCGAAAAACGAGGCGAAGACGAGCATCTTAAGCTCGCTGATTTTGGACTGGCGAGGGTCTATCATACTTCGACCATTAGCGGCCTAACAATGGAGGGGGATATTGGTGGTTCACTACCGTTCATGCCGCCGGAGCAGCTGACGGATTACCGCAACGTGGCTCCTACGGCCGATATTTATTCAGTAGGCGCCACGCTTTACAACTTGTTGACGGGCAAATACGTGTACGACTTGCCCCAACGTATGGGAGATCGCATGGTCATGATTCTCCAGAACGACCCGATCGACATAGGGGAGCGGCATCCCATGCTGCCTGAGGCATTGAAGCAGGTGATCAGGCGAGCGCTCAAGCGAAAGCCAAATGACCGATTCCAGTCCGCGCAAGAGATGCTCGACGCGATGGAGGCTCAAGCGCGCCTTAGTTGATGCTCCGGCGCGTAAAAATATGCGAAGGAATCTCGCGCAGCTCGATGTTCGATGTGAAGTGAAATTAACTGCATTCGCGCCAAGGTTTCCGCTTGGGCCGGTAGAAACTCGGCTGCGCCTAAACTACGACGCAGAAACTGGCGTAACGTCTACTTCACGAGCGCCATGAGCTTGCTATAGCTGTCGACGACATCGTACTTTACTTTGTCCGAAGTGATCTGAGGTGTAGCCGTTTTGACGGACAGTCGAACTCACAAGGATTCAGTGGTGGGAGGGAATAAGCGGCCCGCGAGACCCCTCCCAGGTCTCGCGCGGACGCAGTAGCGCAGCCTCGCGCTGGGTTCCGTTGGACTTGCCCATTTTGTTTTGCGAAAAAACGTCTTCATCGATCGAGGAAGCGACATCGCCCGGCGCCAAGACGGTCTTGGTGAAGCGGCTGCCAGCTCCGCATCTCGCTCGCCTGCGCCTCCGTGGCGCCAAGGCCGCCTCAAGGCCCCAGCCGCTCAAACTGCTCAGGCGTCAGGTAGCCCAACGCCGAGTGCCGCCGCTCGCTCTGGTAGTAGTGCACGTACTCGCCAATCTCCCCACGCGCCCGTTCCACGCTCTCGTACTCGGTCATCTCCAGCTCTGTCTTGAGCGTCCCAAAGCACGATTCCATAAACGCATTGTCGTAGCAGTTGTTCGCGCGGCTCATGCTCTGACGAAACCCCGCACGTCGCAGCAAAGCCCGATAGCTCTTCCCCGCATACTGCCCGCCACGATCCGTGTGATGAATCAACGACGCTTGTGGCTGACGCGCC
>CAUJHS010000030.1 GCA_963204915.1 Planctomycetota bacterium
CCGCGGTCGTCGCTGGGATCGGGAGCAGGCGGAAGGCATGATGGCCTTGGCCGCCCTGCAAGACAGCGGCCTGTGGTCCACCTACTGGTCAACCCTCGATCCCGAAAGGAATTAAGCCCGCCATAGAATCCTGCCACACACATTTTCGGGGCCTGCTTTACTCGCACGGGAAGCGACAATACCATGGCGTGCGAATTAGACGACGAACGGCTAATCGCTAAACCGAGTTTTTGGGAAGGAACAATCGCATGCGAAACTATGTTCTGGGCATTGCGTTGGCGTGGTTCATTGGCGCCAACGTGGCGTCAAGCCGCGCGGCGGACGAATACACGTACGACGCCGTCCATTCTTCGGTGAGTTTTAAGGCGCGGCATCTCGACATCAGTTGGATTCATGGCCGGTTTAACGTGGTCGAAGGCAAATTTTCGCTCGACCGAGAGGATCCGACGCAGTCCAAGTTTGAACTGACGATCCAGGCCGACAGCATTGATACGGCTAACGCCGCACGCGATGAGCATCTCCGCCAACCCGATTATTTTGACACCAAGCAGTTCCCCACCATCGAGTTCAAGAGCACAAGCGTTAAACCCATTGAAGGAGGCTATGAGGTGACGGGAAACTTCGCGATGCACGGTAAGACGAAAAAGATCACCTTTCCACTTATGGGCGGGAAAGAAATTGAGTTTAAGGGAACGAAGCGAGTCGGTTTTTCCACCGAACTCTCACTCCTCCGGAGCGATTTCGGATTTGACAAAAACAACATTGGGTTGATTGGTGACGAAGCACGAATCCTGATCGACTGCGAAGGCATGCGAAAATAGCGAATGCCTGAACCGCTGCTGTACGGAAAGGCGATGATTGCCGCCGCTCTCGCCAGCGCGGCTTGCACGCTGATACTGCTCGGAAGACGCCGACCTCAAAGCGCCGCCAGATGCAACCTGGCGGGCGCGTTGGGCATGGGCTTTGGACTGACGCTGGGTTATTACTTCTTGAACGTTCGACCGGCTTGGCCTCCCGCCACCGGTCTCGACCGGTTTCTGGTCGTTGTCTTGCCCTTCGTGTTGGGAATCGAGTCGCTTGGAGGCGCTCCATTGGCTCCGCCTTGGTTAGCGCGCCTGTTGCGCATCAGTTTGTGCGCGGCAATCGGCTCGATACTCTTACACAATTCGGTCTATGTCAGCGGGACGCGCCGCGAATGGTCCCGTGCTGAAGCTGTGCTCACTCTGACCGTTTGCGGAGTAATGCTAGCTGTCCTCTGGATGCTGGTCATTAGGTTGTCCCGGCGGTCGCCGGGCGTTTCCCTGCCGCTCACTCTGGCAATGTCGATTCAAACCGCCGGAGCAGTCATCATGTTGGGAGGCTATCTCCAGGGTGGGGCGGCGGCATTTCCCTTGACGGCCGCCCTCGTCGCGATCGGCTTGGTACTATGGCGCTGTGGAGAACTCTCCCGGGCGCCATCGTTCTTGAGTGTGGGAGTGGTCGGTCTCTTTTCCTTGTTGTTCATCGGGCGGTATTTTGGCAATCTTTCGACCATCAGTGCTTTAGCCATCCTCCTTGCCCCGCTCTTGAGTTGGGTGACGGAAAGCCCCTGGTTTCGACGACAAAAGCCTTGGGTCTTCGAGACGCTCCGATTCGCAGTTACGGCAACTCCACTCGTCATTGTGCTGATTTTCGCTAAGCTGGAGTTTGACCGAAAACTGGGGCCACTGCTCCTCTAAACCGCCGCGTTTACGACTTCCTCCGTGGCAATGAGTTTACCTTCCACCTACAACTTCATCCTGTTGTAGCGACCCACGGCGCTCAGCCTGCCGACGCTCGTTGTCGTAATCTCTCAGGGTTAACCAGCCCGTACTCGCTGCGGGCGATTCGACGACGCAGCCAAGTTTTGGTCAGGATTCTAAAGTTCTGGTAAGCCAGGCGCCTCCATCAGGGGACGAATCTCCGCCACGCCTCGCCTTGCACCGGGAATTTGAGCGGCGATGGCGATCGCTTCGTTGAGATCGGCCACATCAATTAGAAAATAGCCGCCCAATTGCTCTTTGGTCTCGGCAAACGGGCCGTCGGTTATCAGAGGTTGTCCATCGCGAACGCGCACGCAGGTCGCAGTCGAAGGCGGTTGGAGCGGCGACGCCCCGAGGTATTGCCCCCTCGCATGCAACTGGTGGCAAATCTTGACAGATTCTTGCAAAGCAACTTGATGTTCCTCGGGCGGCCAAGCTCCCTCTTCCGCGTACATAAGCAGGATGTATTTCATGATCGATTGCGCCTTCTTGGTAAACGTTGTGTGTGGCCGATATCACCACGAGTATTGGTAAGACCGGTAACAATGCCGTAATTCGCAACCGTGCGATCGTAAGCACGGTCGGCGCGCCTGTGCAATGGATGCGGTATCGAAACGCCCTTCGTTCCAACGTTCGCCCGACAAGGGTTTCAGGCATACTCAAAGGTGAATGCACCCCTCGGCCCATTCAATGCTGAGGCGGCTTTGTCTCGACAGCTAAACAGGCGCGCCGCAGGTATTCGGCGTATTCCCATGCGCCCGAACCGCCAGTTTGACGTGTCACAATAAGGTCAAGACTTGGAACAAACGCAATCAACTGGCCGCCGGAACCCGGTTTGTAACGCGCGTCTTCGGGAATACCCGCGCCGCTAGGCGTATTGTTCTCACCGGTCAACTGTGCGGGCAACTCCCAAGCGTGTGAGAACGTTGCTGCGGGAATTTTAAAACGAAGTTCCGACGTCAGAACCTTGTGCGTGGGCGCCGCAGTTTCCCGAACGAACCATGCCGGTATGACTTGATGTTGTTCCCAACGGCCGCCGTGCAGCATGCAATAGGCGATTCGCGCCAGATCGCGAGCCGGCATGCCCATACCGTGCGAAGGGCGTCGGCTTGTCCCATCGACATTTTCGTAATACTGAAACCACCAGGGTTCGCAACCCAGCGGCGCGAACAAGGATTCGATAGCGAATTCGTCGTAGGGCTTGCCCGTCACGTTTTCACAAACCAGCGCGGCGTGACACAAGGCATGCGTCGAATAACCGCAAGCGGTACCGGGAGCAAAGGCCAGTTTCGCCGTTCGCGGATCACCACTGTGGCCCAAGATGTATTCCCAGGAGCCATCGTTTGGCGCACCCGTCGCTTCGGGGCAGATTCCTGAAGTGTGGTTGAGAAGTTGCTTGACCGTAATTTGCGCCTTGCGCGGATCGCTCAGCGGATGGGCCTGGGGAATGAAAGCGAACGCGAGATCATCGAACGACATCCGTTTGGGTGTTTTGCCCGCGCGGCTTTGTTCCGAGGCGATGGCCAACACCGTGGCGCAAATCGCTTTGGAGACGGAAGCGACTCGCCGCGCGTCAGTCTTCGCGCTATTGCCACGTTCGACTTCCAGCACGATGTAGCCATTGCGGATCACCACCGCAGCAAAATCGCGATTGTCGCTGCGCAGCAGCCAGTCTTTCAGATCGTCAAGGCGTGCAGGGTCCATTCCTGTGAGCGTGCGAATTGCGTCAGCATCATCGAGTTTACGCCATCCGCCCTTGGACTCGGACGGTGGAAAGTAGATCGCACTGTCACGAGTTGTCGTCAGCCGGCGCAGCGTGGTGTAGACGTCGTGGTCGTCCGCCGCACCGCGAAAGGTAAAGGGATAGTGTTGATTCACTTTCACATGCATGAAACCCCAGGAACAGCCTTGTTTTACACATGCCTCCGCAGCTTGAGCGCCAAGACGGCCAACTTTGTCATCTTCGTTACACAAAACCGGCTTACCGTACTGCTTTAGCACCGCCATTCGCTGGGGAATCTCGTCCACATTCGTGCTGTTCCAATGCGGCATGAGAAAGTCAACGGCGGTGGTTAATTCTGGGTCGATGCGTCCGTCGCCGAGTGAGCTTGTCGAAACGAGCAGTCGAGGCGACGTCTTTTTCACAAGCTGAATCAGGTCTACCTGCCCGCTGGCCGTCTTTAGAATGCGATGGTTGAAGCCGCCATGACCGTATTCGTTAGCGATTTCCAAAACGACGTTGGTAAACCCGCTGTTTTCGATCCAATTCGCCGTGTTCACCACCGCATCGCGTACGGCCTGCTCATCTTTAAGGATCTGATCTTGACGCTGGTAAAAACAACCCAAAATCACGACCGTTCCATGCATATCGCACGCTTCGATGACACGACGAACACGCGCCAAGTACGACGCACGCAGGGTTCCGTCGGCACGGAACGCCGAGTTCACCGCCCCTTCGTAGCCAGGGTCGCCGCCCTGCAAATTTAGCGTGAACGCGCGCACGCCGTGCGCAACATATTGGGGAATCTGGTCGATGAACTCCTGAGTGTTCGCATCGGCGTCGAAATCCGGACGCGTAACGTCTTCGAACACCGAATTGACCATTCGCACGTTCATCAACAGCCCTTCGGCCGGCGTGCCGGGGTAGGTCACACGGTCGTTAATACGCCAGCTTCCGTTGGCAAGGGAAACGCGCGTTAAGGGTGGTTTCTGGGTGGAGCCGGAGTTCGCGCTGGGGTCCTGAGCGCATGCGTGCTCACGTCCGTCCAAATTCGATAACAAACGCAGGGCCACGACAACGGCGAAGGCAAGTTTCGTCGTTAGTACGGTATGGTTCATAGGCGGCTACTCCTGGCGCTTGCATGGGGATGATTAGGTCGCCGGCCAAGGGCGTACTGCGTTTGTGAGACAAGAGGATGTAACGAAAAGCATCGCTTGTGGCGCCTCATGGCTTGAGCGATGATAGGACCTTCTTTGGGTAAGAGAAAGCCGTTGTTCCTAATTTGCAATGGAACTCGACATGATTTCCAACCGACAGTTTAGCGTCCTGATTTTAACCCTTGAGTTGGCGGTGAGGTGTAGCCTTGGCGTTGCCGACGAGTTTCGACTTGAAGGGGCAGGATCGCAAACGTTTCTTCAGAATGGAGTCACCGCGCATCGGGGAAACTCCGGTGAATATCCAGAGAACACCATGCCTGCCTTCGAAAGCGCCCTGGCGCAAGGCGCCGACTGGATCGAGCTCGACCTCTTTCGTTCAAAAGATGGCAAGCTGGTGGTAATTCACGATGCGACCACAGAACGAACCGGCGAAATAAATCTTCGGGTCACTGACTCGACGTATGACGAGTTGTGCAAACTCGACGTCGCGGCGGCATTTCGGCGACGAACGGGCAAGTCCATCCAAGAATGCCCGCCGCAAAACATTCCGTTGCTCGACGATGTATTGTCGCTCGTGATGCAGCAGCATCGCACGCGAGTTTCGATACAGCCGAAAATGGACTGTGTCTCGGAAGCGGTAACGTTGGTCAGAACGATGCACGCGGAACCTTGGGTTGGCTTTAATGACGGCGACTTGAGCCTCATGGCGAAGGTAAAACAACTGGCTCCTGAATTTCCTGTTTTCTGGGATCGCGGCGCTAACACGGCAATGGATGACGATCTACGCATCGCCGCGCAACACCGTTTCACAGCGCTGGTCCTTCACCATCGCGGCGTCACGCGCGACAAGGTGCAAAAGATTAAAGCGGCCGGGTTCGAGGTGGGGGCATGGACCGTGAATGACCGCGAGGAAATGAAAACGTTGCTCGATGCTGGCGTTGAACGAATCTATACCGACTACCCGCAAATACTGTTGGCGCTGAAGCGCGAAAGGCAGTCTGACCAGGTCACTTGCGAAGGCGCCTATCCCCATCATTTGCAGGGGGTATGCGTCGATGATGCCGCAATCTTCTGGAGCTTCACGACGACACTCGTGAAGACCGATCTGCATGGCCGGGTGCTCAAAAAGATTCCCGTGGCCAACCACCATGGCGATCTGTGTCATCACGACGGTCGCATTTACGTGGCGGTGAATCTCGGCAAATTCAACGATCCGCAGGGAAATGCGGACTCCTGGGTTTACGTGTACGACGCAGACACGCTGAACAAGTTGAGCCAGCACGCGACGCAAGAAGTCCTTCATGGCGCCGGCGGCATTGGTTTTAGGAACGGCCGCTTTTACGTTGTTGGCGGATTGCCTGATGGAGTTGAAGAAAACTACGTTTACGAATACGACGACAAGTTCAACTTTCTGACGCGGCGCCAAATCAAGAGCGGAAACACGAAAATGGGAATCCAAACGGCGACCTTTGCCGACGATCGTTGGTGGTTCGGCTGTTATGGCGAGCCGAAGATTCTCTTGGTAACCGACGCAAACTTCCAAATGCTGGGCCGCTACGAGTTTGACTGCTCGCTCGGGATCGCAGGATTACCTAACGGTGGACTACTCGCGGCCAGCGGGCGATGCTCGAAGGAACAAGGTTGCACGGGCCAGGTTCGCAAGGTCATTCCTGACGATCAACTGGGCTTGCGGTACACGGACTAAGTCGGGGCAGTTTGCCGATTGCCGCAACGTTTCCGCCGCGTGATCAGCATGCCAAGGGAACATCGGAAGAAGCAATCCATCAAAACATCACCGGAGGCGGTCCAACTCGAATACGATCCACGGTGCGTTGCGCCAGATCGCGAAAAGAGAAACCACGGCGATGTTCGTGCCGGTTTCGTCGAACACGTGCAGTCCATCTTCAAGCACTCGCGATCAGCGCGCCACACCAGGGTCGCCGGACCGCGGCAAGGTAGACTCTTCGAATAGGGCTTGCAGGATTGATTACAAGTTCACGGGAACTTCCTACCGCGTAAATTGGAAGTTCGGCGTAGCGGCAACTCGTTATCCCGGAGTTCGAACGAGCGAGATCACGGAGCAGCGGCCAAGAGAAGCTTTGCGAAGACGCGAGCCATTCGGTCGAGTACAATCGGGCAAACGCTTTGCCTTTGGCGCCGTGTGGTTCAGCAACAACCGCTTCGTGGAAACAGGCGCTGGGGCGCCGTGACGGGTTAAGTAGGAAATCTCCGTAACTTCGAGGAACGCGAACTAATGACTCGTTTGCTGCTTTTGTGTTTGGCCACGCTTGGCGGTGCGGCGGCGGTGAGCGCAGGGGAGGCCAACCGTCCCAACATTTTGATGGCGTTTGCCGATGACTGGGGCCGATACGCTAGCGCCTATGCCAAACTCGACGGCCCCGGCGGCATCCACGATGTCGTCAATACGCCCCACTTCGATCGAATTGCCGCCGAGGGGGTATTGTTTCGTAGCGCCTTTGTCTCGGCGCCAAGTTGCACGCCTTGCCGCAGCGCATTGCTTTCAGGTCAACACTTTTGGCGCACGGGCCGCGGCGCGATTTTGCGCGGCGCGGTGTGGGACGGTTCACAACCTTCATTCGCGCTTTTGTTGGGCGAGGCGGGTTATCACATTGGCGAAACGCACAAGGTATGGAGCCCTGGCGTCCCCGGCGATGCGCCGTTCGGCGCTGGAAAGTATGCGTATGAAAACGCGGGCCGGCGCTTCAACCAGTTTTCGCAGTACGTCACGCAAATGGCGAAACAGGGTCAACCGATCGAGACCGCGAAACAAACGATGTACGACGAAGTTCGAAACAATTTCGACGCCTTCCTCGCAGATCGCAAGCCGGACCAACCGTTCTGCTATTGGTTTGGACCGACGAATGTGCATCGCCAATGGGTGCAAGGTTCGGGCAAGGCGTTGTGGGGCATTGACCCCGACAGCCTCAAGGGAAAGCTGCCGCCATTCCTTCCTGATGTTCCCGAAGTTCGCGAAGATCTGGCGGATTACTTGGGTGAAATCCAAGCGTTTGACGCTGCCCTGGGAGTTTTACGTCAACGGCTGGAAGAAATCGGAGAACTCGATAACACGCTGATCGTCGTGAGCGGTGACCACGGCGCTCCTGGCTTTCCGCACGGCAAATGCAACCTGTACGACTTCGGCTCCAGCGTTTCTCTTGCCGTTCGGTGGGGAGGCGCCCCAGGGGGACGCGTCGTTGATGATCTCGTCAGCCTGACCGATTTGGCGCCCACGTTTCTCGAACTTGCCGGCGTCGCGACGCCCGAGGCAATGACAGGAAGTAGCCTGGTCCCGCTGCTTCAATCCGATAAGTCAGGCCAAATCGACCCTTCGCGCACGGCGGTGTACATTGGCCGCGAACGCCATGTTGAGAATGCTCGCGCCGACTTCATGCCGTATCCACAACGCGCCATTCGTACGCAGGAGCACCTTTATATTATCAATTTCAAGCCCGACCGCTGGCCATTGGGCGATCCTTACCGGTTGGACGGCGACAATCCTCCCACCGCCGAAGAATTGAAGAATGAGACACGTTGTACGCTGCCTGATGAAGATGCTGGCCCTACCAAAGCGTGGCTCGTAAGCGCGCGGAATGACCCAATGTGGAAGGCGCACTTCGAATGGGTGTATGGCAAACGCCCACGCGAAGAGTTATTCGATTTGAAAGCGGACCCGCACCAAACCAAGAACGTCGTCAACGATCCAGCGTATGCATCGATACGCTCGTCGCTAGAGAAGCAGTTGCTCGACGAACTTCAACGCACGGGGGATCCGCGTCTGGTCGACGACGGCCGGTTCTTTGAATCTCCACCGATGTCTGGCCCGGTCAACGAGCCAACCCCGGGCAAAAAGAAGGGACAACGATCATGACGCGCACGGTCCTTGGCGTCTTAGGATTTGTGTTCGGCGGGCTGATCGCGCCGTGTTCGACGGCGCAGGAGGCGGGCGAACGCGCTCGGCCGAACATAATTCTGATGATGGCGGACGACATGGGATACTCGGATCTTGGCTGCTATGGCGGCGAGATTCACACACCGCACCTTGATGCTCTGGCGGCCGAGGGATTGCGCTTCACGCAGTTTTACAACACGGCGCGTTGTTGTCCGACCCGTGCCTCTCTGCTGACCGGTTTGTATCCCCATCAGGCCGGCATTGGCCACATGATGGAGGATCGCGGGCGCGACGCCTACCGGGGCGAACTGAACCGCCGGTGTGTGACCATTGCGGAAGCGCTCAAACCGGCGGGTTACCGAACGTACATGACCGGCAAATGGCACGTGACCAAAGCCGTTCGGCCGCAAACCGACGCAGACAAACAAAACTGGCCCTTGCAACGCGGCTTCGATCGTTTCTACGGGACCATTCACGGCGCCGGAAGCTACTTTGATCCGAACACGCTCACGCGTGACAATACGCCGATCTCACCCTATGCCGATCCCGAGTACGCGCCGTCGGAGTACTACTATACGGACGCCATTAGCGATCACGCTGTGAGGTTCATCGCAGATCATCAACGAGAGTACGCCACGACGCCGTTCTTTTTATACGTTGCGTATACGGCGGCGCATTGGCCGCTTCACGCGAAAGAGTCAGACATCGCGAAATACCGGGGCAAGTACGACGAAGGATACGACGCCATTCGCGCCGCGCGAGTTGAGAAGATGAAGAAACTCGGCCTGCTCGACTCGCAATGGGTTGTGGCGCCGCAGCAAGGAGGCGCCTGGAGCGATGTGGAAGCCCCAGAATTTGAAGCCCGCTGCATGGAAGTTTACGCCGCAATGGTCGATTGCATGGACCAAGGCGTTGGGCGGTTACGGGCAGCGCTGCACGAGCATGGTCTGCACGAAAACACGGTAATCCTGTACTTGCAAGACAACGGGGGCTGCGCTGAACCCATGGGGCGCAAAGGTCCCTTGGTTAACCGAGCCGCAGAGCCTACTTTGCCGCCGCTCGCGAAAGAATTTCTGCAGCCCGACATGATTCCTAAACAAACGCGCGACGGCTACCCGATGCGGCAAGGTTACTGCGTTTTGCCCGGCGGCGCCGACACCTATCTTGGATATGGTGAGGCGTGGGCGAACGTGAGCAATACGCCATTTCGCGAGTACAAACATTGGGTGCACGAAGGCGGCGTCAGCACGCCATTAATCGTTCACTGGCCGAAAGGCGTCAGCGCGACGCTTCGCGGAGGGTTGGAGCCGCAGCCAGGACATTTGATCGACATCATGGCGACGTGCGTTGACCTGGCCAGCGCCGCCTATCCTGAAAAACGCAACGGCGAAGCAATTCAAGCCATGGAAGGCGTCAGCCTTCATCCCGCGTTTGAGGGGAAACCACTGAATCGGCCGCAACCCATTTTTTTTGAGCACGAAGGCAATCGGGCCGTGCGTCAAGGCGACTGGAAGCTAGTCGCGAAGGGCCCCGCGGGCGCCTGGGAACTGTATGACGTAAAGGTCGATCGCACGGAGATGCATAATCTCGCCACACAACAACCGGCTGTCGTGCAAACGATGGTCGAACAATGGGAAGCCTGGGCGCATCGTACTCAGGTATTGCCCTGGATTTGGCGCCCTGCATACCGTGACGTGCGCTAGTATTGTCGTGGACATTCCGCCGGTACACTTCGTCCCCTTGCGACTCCCTGGCGAACACCGCGGGATGTTCTGCAAGCCATCGCAATTTGAAGTCGTTTCCTTGGGAGTGACGCTTACCAAGTCCTTAACGGTCCACAATATAAATCATGTATTCGCTCTCTACGACCCTCTGCACGCTTTTCGTCCTCTTCGCAAATGCGTTCGCTGTTGGCGCCACCGAGTTACCGCGTTCCATCGAACCCAACGAGAAAACCGGAAGTAGCGCGGCCGTTGAGGTGGGCGACGTACCGCTCGTCCACACGGCGCAGATTCTGCCGCTTCGCGATGATCAGCCGCCGCCGCAGGCTCCGCTCGAACAAGTTACGCGTGTGCTCGAAAACATCGACGCCGTGTTGCGAAAGTTCGATTCCGGGCTTGAGCATTCGGTGAAGTTGAATTGGTATGTCGTTAGCGCCGATCTTGTCCCCCATGTGCACACGGCGCTTGCGTCGCGGTTTCGCGGCGTCTCGAAACCGGCCGTGTCGATGGTGGTGACTCGGTTACCCCATCCGCAAGCGCTGGTGGCCGCCGATGCGATCGCGACCACGACTCGAAATCTCTCAAATGACGCCGTCGAGATACAAGCGGCGCCGAAAGGCGCTCCAATCGCTGCTCCAAGCGATACGAAATCACAGCACTCGGTGGCTGCGATCATTCCGCGTGGTTCAAGGATCTATGTTTCAGGCCAGGCCGAAAGCGGAGCCACGCTTCCTGAAGCCACGCGAAAGACTCTGGAGAGTTTGCGCGCCACGCTAGAATTCCTCGAACGGACCGACGCCGATGTGGTCCAACTTAAGGCCTTCGTGACGCCCATGGCGGAAGCGGCGAGCGTTTACCAGGAAGTGGGTCAATTTTTCGCCGGACGTCCTACGCCTCCGATTGTCTTGGTAGAGTGGAAATCGAGCGCCAGCACGCCGATTGAAATCGAGTTAATCGCATGGGGCGGCCGCACGAAGCGCGAGGCGCACGTGGAGTACCTCACTCCGTCAGAAATGACCGTCTCGCCGGTGTATAGCCGTGTCGCACGCATTAATGCGAGCCCCTCGATTTATATTTCCGGGCTTTATGCGATTGGCGGCGCAAGCCGTGTTGAAGCGGAGCATGCGCCAGCGGCAGAACAGGAGACGAAAGAAGTATTCGCAACGCTAAACCGCTTGTTGCGTCAGACGAACAGCGATTTCCGACATCTCGTCAAAGCGACCTATTACGTATCGAATAGCGAAGCCAGTGCAAAACTAAATGAACTCAGGCCAACCTACTACGATCCGCAACGCCCGCCTGCGGCCTCGAAAGCCCTCGTGGACGACGTTGGCCGCGTCGGACGGGGATTGTGCTTAGACATGATTGCGGTTCCGACAACTCGCCGTTTGGATGGCCCGTAAGGCATCGTCTTTCCAGAAACGCCTTGCTCGATCCGGCGCCGGTACGAAGTCTTGTCGTCTTCTTATGGCCGTCGCAACTTGATCTGACGGCCTTTGTTCAAGGGAAAGTTAGTCGTTAAGCGGCGACGTGTTTTGTCTGCGACGTTTTTTCAACTTGCCGGATTTCGCAGGCTCTTCGCGCTCTGAATTCACGGCGGGCATCTTGGCGCCTACGGCCTTTCGCCACGTGACCAATTTCTCATGGAGTTCTCTCACCCGCATCGGATCGGAGGAGGCGAGGTTCTGTTTCTCGCCGGGGTCGGTCGATAGATTGTAGAGTTCCAACCGATCGTCCTCAAAAAACTCGATCAGTTTGTAATTTCCGCTGCGAATCGCACCGGCGGGAGTGGTGCGCCATCCGTCGGCGCCGGCCCCTAAGTAACCCGGAAAATGCCAGTAGATTGCGTCACGTTCGAGCGTTGTGTGTTTATTTCCCTCGAACAACGTAACCAAGCTTTCGCCGTCAAGCGGATAATCTTGCGGACGCGCCGCGCCGGCTAACTCAACGAGGGTTGGATAAACATCGACGCTACAAACCGGTTCATGCGATACCGCGCCGGGCGCAATCCGGCCTGGCCAGCGCGCGATCAAAGGCACACGAACGCCGCCTTCATACAACATCCCTTTACCGCCGCGGAGCGGGGCATTGTCCGTAACACCTCCGCTGCGCGGCAGTCCTTCACGAGCATAACCACCCACGCCGCCATTGTCGGATGTGAAAACGACGAGCGTTCGTTCGCTCAATTTGAGGTCGTCAAGCAACGCGACAATCCGCCCGACGGACTCATCGACGCTTGCGATCATCGCTGCGTAGGTTGGATTGCTGTGCCCCCCGGCGCCGGCCTTGGATTTGAATCGTTCGATGAGCTCAGGCTTTGCTTCGTGTGGCGAATGCACGCCAAAATGCGGCACGTAGAGGAAAAACGGTTCGTTCCGGTGACGGCGAATAAAATCAAGCGACTTCTCGGTAAGAAAGTCCGCAAGATACTCGCCTTCGTTCACAGCAACCTTGGGATTTGTGTTGAAGGCAAAGTGGCGCCCTGCAGAGACGACTGCCTCATCGAAACCGCGATGCGACGGGTGATATTGGCCTTGCTCGCCCAAATGCCACTTGCCGAACATACCCGTCGCGTATCCAGCCGACTTCAAGGTCTGGGCTATCGTGATTTTGTCCAAAGGCAGCGAGGTGACGTTATCGACGGGGCGTAACGGCCTGCTGCGCCAATTAAACCGATCAATATCGCCGACCGTGTACACGCCCGTGCGTGGACCATACTGACCGCTCAGCAGAGCCGCGCGTGTGGGCTGGCAATTTGGACCACACGTATAGGCGTCGGTGAACTTCATTCCGCCGGCGGCAAGCGCATCGAGATGCGGAGTTTCATAGTAACGGCTTCCGTAGCATGCGAGGTCAGTCCAACCCAAATCATCGGCCATGATGTACACAATGTTTGGACCGCGCGCCTCGCCCGATTGATCTTGGCAATGTCCCCCGTTCGCAGAAAACCCCACGAGTAGGACGGAGGCGACGAGAACAACATACGGCTTAAACATGGGTTGAGACCCGTTCACTGGGCGGATTCCGGTTAAACGCGTTAGCGCATGCATGCTGGTCGACTCCGCAAAAGGTAGGTCGGGCCGTGTCGCTGGGCGCAATTCCGTCGGCAGGGTGCAAGGTCTTGCCGCCGTGCCTCCTCAACGGCGCCCTACGCACATCGTCGACGCCCAATATTGACTCGAAATGCGACGCCGTCAACATTTCATGGTCAGTCCAACCCCATCCACTCGCCGCAAATCAGTTCAAAGGCAGTGCGATGCGAGATTCATCGTTAAAGAAAAACCCCCACGACGTTCTTATTTCTCAGCTCTGGCCCGCACAATCGTATGTTGGCCAACTTGGAGGTACAATCAACACGAAAACAGCGATGGCGTGCTTCAAAACCCATGACGGAAGAAATCACCCAGAAACGCGAGCCTCGTTGATTTTTCGGCGCTTCAACCTCGGGAGACCGGTTTTCACCATGATACGAACACGACAGCTTGTGGTTGGCCTGGTCGGTCTTTTGAGTCTATGGATGGTAAGACCGGAACCCGGCCAAGCGGCGGAATCAAGCCAACCCAATATCGTCTTTTTACTAAGCGACGATCACAGCTATCCTTTTCTCAGCTGCTATGGCGATGGGAACGTGAAGACTCCGACTCTCGATCGCTTGGCAACCGAGGGAATCAGGCTCCATCGATTTTTTACTTCGGCGCCGCAATGTGTTCCATCACGCGCCGCCTACCTGACGGGTCGTTCGCCCGTCGCTGCGCGGATGACTCGATTCTCGTCTCCCTTGCCGCGGGATGAAACGACTTTCCCTGAGCTGCTGCGTGAGCACGCGGGTTACTTCACCGGAATCTGCGGACGAAGTTATCATTTGGATGGATCCGCCTCACGCTGGGGGCCGGAGATCAGTCAGCTCATGGAGAAGCATCAGCTTCGGACGTTTGCGGACCGCGTCGACTTTTTGAATTCCTGCGCCGATCGCGACGTGCCGAGACAAGTCGAACTGTTTCTGGATCAAAAACCAGAAAACCAACCGTTCTTTCTCTGGGCCAATTTCAGCGACCCGCATCATCCGTGGAACGCGCCCGAGCGATTTCGGCCCGATCCCGCCTCGTTGAAGTTGCCGGCGCATTGGCCCGATCTGCCCGGCGTGCGCGATCAACTCGCCGACTACTGCGCGGAAGTCAACCGACTGGATGAAACGATCTCCCAGGTTGTTCAGGTGCTGCAACAGCGCGGCGTGCTGGAGAACACGCTCCTTGTCTTCGCAGGCGACAACGGGGCCGCGTTGCCCCATGGAAAAGGCTCACTATACGACCCCGGCTCGAACGTGCCGTTTTTCGTGCGTTGGCCGGGCGCCATTGCGCCAGGCGCTGAGTCACATGCATTATTAAGTGGCGAAGACCTGGCGCCCACGCTGCTTGAGGCCGCCGGTGTCAAGCCGCCTGCGCGCATGACCGGCGTCAGTTTCTTATCGTTGTTGAAGGGCGAACCGCATACGCCTCGGCGGCACGTTTTTGTGGAGCGAGGTCCGCACGGCTCTGCGCCGGTGACCGTTGGCATGTCGAATAGTGGTTACGATCTCAGTCGAGCCGTGCGTAGCGATCGCTACAAATTCATCTATAACTGTACGCCTTGGATCCCCTACGGGCCGGTGGACTCGGCGGGCGGCGCCGCTTGGAAAGAAATGCAACTGGCGAATACCGAAGGTCGCCTCGCACCGGGGATGATTGCAACCTATTTCACACAACCGCGTCCTGTTTATGAGTTGTACGACTTAGAAACCGACCCGTCGGAACTGAACAACTTGAGTGGCCAGAAAGGACTGGCGGAGATAGAAACCGAGTTGCGTTTGGCGATGGCCGAAAAGATGATTTTGGACTTTGACTATTTGCCATTGCCCGACTTGCGCAAGAATCTAGATGAGATCGGCGGAGCCAAACTCGGCGAGCGCGCCTCCGATCGTCGCGCCCAGTTCGCCCGCCTCGATCAGGACGGCGATGATCGATTGACCAACGCGGAGTTTCGCGTTAACCGGCGGCCGGACGACGCCGTGAAATGGTTCAACCTACGCGACGTGAATCAGGACGGTTTCATCAGTCGCGAGGAGTTTCTCAGCCCAGCGCCCAAGGTCGAACCTGTAGCGCCGGCCGATCGTGAATGACTGTCCCAAACGACGTTGTTGGAATTCTTCCTCTGACAATTCTCTCGCTCTGTCGCACACTTAACCGATGATTATGACTTTCGACTGGTGCATGGCCGGACGCGTGGTTTTCCTGTCTGCGGTTTGGACCATGGCGTTGCACATTCCTTACGCAGCCGCGGAGACGCCTCCGCCCAATATCTTGTTCGCCATTGCCGACGACTGGGGGTATGGTCATGCCAGCGCCTATGGCTCGCCGTGGGTCGAAACTCCTGCCTTTGACCGCGTCGCCCGTGAGGGGTTGTTGTTCACTCATGCCTATACCCCCAACGCCAAATGCGCTCCCTCGCGTGCGTGTATTTTAACGGGGCGCAATTCGTGGCAACTCAAAGAGGCGGCGAATCACGTGTGCTTTTTCCCTCCCGAGTTCAAAACTTGGGCCGAAGCATTAACGGCGCATCAATGGCACGTTGGTTACACAACGAAGGGTTGGGGGCCAGGCGTAGCGGTCGACGATCAAGGGCGGCCTCGTCAAATGACAGGCAAGGCGTTTAATCGCCGTGTGGCGCCGCCGCCAACCAAGGGGATTGGCCGAGCCGATTACGCCGCCAACTTTGACGACTTCCTCGATGCGGCGCCCACGGGGCGACCCTGGTGCTTTTGGTATGGCGCCATCGAACCGCATCGTGATTACGAGTTCGGCTCCGGTGTGAAACTTGGCGGCAAGGAACTTGCCGATGTTGATCGTGTACCGGCTTATTGGCCAGATCACGAAATCGTTCGGCACGACATGCTTGATTACGCGTATGAGGTCGAGCACTTCGATCGGCACTTAGGCCGGATGTTGGCGTCGCTGGAGTCGCGCAATCTCCTTGCGAATACCATCGTGATCGTTACTTCCGATCATGGCATGCCCTTTCCCCGCGGGAAAGGCAACGCGTATGAAGCGGCAAACCATGTTCCCTTAGCCATCATGTGGCCAAACGGCATTAAGGCCGCCGGACGCAAGATTCACGATTATGTGAGTTTTATTGACCTGGCGCCGACAATCGTCGAACTCGCAGGCTTGAACTGGGAGCAAACGGGAATGGCGCCCTCGCCGGGCCGCAGTCTGACGAACCTCTTTCGCGCCGCACACGGCGACGCGTCAGATCCAGCCCGAGACCATGTTCTTATCGGCATGGAGCGCCACGACGTGGGGCGTCCCCACGATGCCGGATACCCAATTCGCGGCATCGTCTCAGACGAAACGCTGTATTTGCAGAATTTCGAGCCAACGCGCTGGCCGGCGTGCAACCCGGAAACCGGGTATCTCAATTGTGACGCGGGAGCAACCAAAACGCTCATTCTCCAAACCCATCGTCGCGAACCGGAAAATGCGCATTGGGCGCTATGTTTTGGCAAGCGCCCTGCCGAGGAACTGTACGATCTACGCCGCGACCCTGACTGCGTTACCAATCTGGCCGAAGACGACGCGTGGAAAACCAAAAAGACTCAGCTGCGCGAGAAGTTGTTCGCCGAGCTGCTTCGTCAGTCGGACCCGCGCATGCAGGGTCAAGGCCACGTGTTCGACGAGTACCCTTACGCCAATCCCGAACACCGCAACTTCTACGAACGTTTCCTGCGCGGCGAGAAAGTAACGGCTGGCTGGGTCGATCCTACAGATTTTGAACCGATTTCGCAAAAACCGTAAGACCTTTTCAGCTTCAATTGCAGGCCTTACGCCGCGAGGAACAGCAGACTGGCCCGCACAGCAGACTGGCCTGCAATGTCAAGGAAGGACGCTGATGACCGAGGATGTGACGACTCCTGTTCAAACCCAAGTCGACGCGATCTACCGTTCCGAATCGCGCCGCGTGTTTGCAACGCTGGTTCGTTTGCTTGGCGATTTCGACCGTGCCGAGGAAGCGTTGCATGAGGCGTTCGCCTTGGCTGTAGAACAGTGGCCGCGCGACGGCATACCTGCCAATCCGCGCGCGTGGCTTGTTTCGGCCGGGCGCTTCCGCGCCATCGACGCCATGCGTCGTCGCGCCCGGTTCGACGCTTCGTTAACGGCGCTGGCGGAACGCCTCGAAGCGTCGGCTCGCACGGCCGCCAATGAACTTGACGACGACGCCATTCAAGACGACCGCCTGCGACTGATTTTCACATGCTGTCATCCCGCGCTTTCTCCGGAAGCCCAGGTTGCGCTGACTTTACGTGAGGTGTGCGGACTCACAACCGAGGAGATTGCCCGAACATTTCTCACCGCGCCTTCGACCGTGGCGCAGCGCATTGTCCGCGCCAAAACGAAGATCAAAAACGCGGGCATTCCTTATGAAGCGCCCTCCCGATCGGATTTGCCCGAACGGCTCGATACCGTGCTCCACGTCATTTATCTCGTGTTCAATGAGGGTTACTCCGCATCTTCGGGTGAATGGTTAACCAGGCCCGATCTTTCTGGAGAAGCCATTCGCCTGGGGCGACTTTTGATCGAACTCTTGCCCGAACCTGAACCCGAAGCGGAAGGTCTCCTGGCGCTCATGCTGCTGCAAGAATCGAGGCGGACGGCGCGCGTGTCGTCAACGGGCGAAATCGTACTACTCGAAGATCAAGACCGTTCGTTATGGAATCGGGAGCAAATTGCTGAGGGCGTCGCGCTGGTGTCCCAGGCGCTCGCCTCGCGGCGCTTTGGTCCCTTCACGTTGCAAGCCGCCATCGCCGCGACCCACGCAGAAGCGGCAACGCCAGAACAGACCGACTGGGGGCAAATTGCCGGGCTTTACGGCGTGCTGGCGCAAGTCGTTTCGTCCCCCGTGGTGGAATTGAACCGCGCCGTGGCAATCGCCATGCGCGATGGTCCGGCAGCCGGGCTCGCGTTGGTCGATTCGCTCTTGCAACAGGGCGAATTATCCGAGTATTACCTGGCCCATGCGGCGCGGGCCGACTTGTGCCGCAGGCTAGGCAAGTCCGCCGAAGCACGCGCCTCTTACGAACGGGCCCTGCGACTGACGCGACAAGAGCCGGAACGTCGCTTTCTTGAGCGCCGGTTACGCGATCTGCCGACTTGAAAGGTCGGAAGAAAATTGGCTTTCTCTCCTGGAAAGCTGTCGATTTCGGTTGGCGCCGTTCGACTAACAAGTGTCACGGGAAGCGTTTCCCCGCGAATCGACCGTCCGGAAACGTTCTCGCCGCGCGCCCCCGCCGTTTAGGCCGTCGTGGCACCGCCTCGAAGTTGAAAGGAGATAAGACGATGCGATTCATGATTATGATCAAGGCCGATAATAACACCGAAGCAGGAGTTCTGCCCGATGAGTCCCTGCTGACCGAAATGGGAAAATTTAATGAAGAGCTGGTCAAAGCAGGCATCATGCTTGCCGGCGAGGGGCTTCACCCCAGTTCGAAGGGGGCGCGGGTCAAGTTTTCGGGTTCGGAGCGTTTGGTTACCGACGGCCCCTTTGGCGAAACCAAGGAGTTGATCGCCGGTTTCTGGATTTGGCAAGTGAAATCCAAACAAGAGGCCATCGAATGGGTCAAACGGTGCCCGAACCCCACCGGCGTGGAGTCGGAAATTGAAATTCGCCAGATTTTTGAAGCGGAAGACTTCGGCGAAGCGTTTACGCCCGAGTTACGCGACCAAGAGGAAGCCCTTCGTGCGGAGGCGGCGCGCTATAGCTTGGATCCGCCTCGTTTCGAAGACGGCGCCGAACTGCTCATCGCGGGTTTTAACACCACCTACACCTTCGAAACACGCGGCAAGATCCCCTTGCAATGGGCGCGTTTTGCGCCTCACATCGGACGCGTTCCAGGGCAGATTGGCGCGAAGACGTACGGAGTTTGCTGGAACTATCAACCTGGCTGCGGCTTTGACTATCTCAGTGGGGTCGCCGTTCGCGACGCCGGTCAACTGCCCGCTGACTTTGTTCAAGTGCGCCTTCCCGCTGCACGTTACGCGGTGTTCACCCACCGGAGCCATGTATCCTCGATTGGTACAACACTCGACGCGATCTGGTCGAAGTGGCTTCCCAACTCGGGCCGCGAGGCCGCCGAGGCGCCTTGTTTCGAGAGATATACGGAAGAATTCGACCCGCGCAACGGCTTAGGTGGCATCGAAATTTGGATCCCGCTCAAGAACTAGCTCGCCGAGATGCCCGTGCGCGATGAGACGCCGCGCGCCAATACAAGGCCGCGAAGTTATGAAGCTTGTTCGCCTTCGCGTTGTCGCCGTTCCATGAACTTTCTTACCATTTATCAAACCCGTTGAGAGGTTGAAGTATGTCCCGCAAAATCTTTGTGAATCTCCCGGTGTCCGATCTCGATAAATCCAAGACGTTCTTCTCGGCGCTTGGCTTTACGTTTAACCCCCAGTTTACGGACGAATCGGCCGCGTGCATGGTCATCAGCGAGGACATTTACGCCATGCTGTTGACGGAGAAAACCTTCGCCACCTTTACCCCCTACCCGTTGTGCGATGCGACAAAGCAAACCGAAGTGCTCATTGCTCTTTCGTGCGAGAGTCGCGACGAGGTAGGGCAGTTGATGGACAAGGCGCTATCGGCGGGCGGCCGTCGTTATAGCGAACCCAAAGACCACGGCTTCATGCTGCACGATGGATTTCAAGACCTCGATGGTCACATTTGGGAACTGTTTTACATGGACCCAGCCGCCATTCAGCCGAACGGCTGAACGTCACATGCGTGATGTTTTTCCCATGCCGACTTAACCCACCTCACGTCAACGCTTAAGGAATACTCCATGCAGGTTCAACCCTATTTGTTCTTTGATGGCCGCTGTCAGGAAGCGATCGAGTTTTACCGAACCGCCCTTGGTGCGGAAGATATCGTGCAAATGCAGTTCAAAGATAGTCCGGAAGGTTCGACGTCTCCTCCCGGCAGCGAGGACAAAATCATGCATGCGAGTTTTCGCGTAGGAGAAACGACGATTCTCGCCTCGGATGGACGTTGCGAAGGCAAGCCCGTCTTTCAAGGGTTTTCGCTATCGCTGTTTCCTTCGACCGACGCGGAAGGCAAGCGGTTGTTTGAAGCCCTCGCCCAGGGCGGCCAGGTGATCATGCCGTTGGCCAAAACTTTCTTCGCCTCAACGTTTGGCATGACACTCGACCAGTTCGGCGTGTGTTGGATGATTGTCGTTGCGGCCTGATTTCCGCAACAAGTTCAGTTCCGAATAAACAACGGCGTCAAGGGAAACTTCCATGAAATACATGTTGTTGATCTACACCGACGAGCATGCTTGGACCGATGCGGAACGAAATCAATGTTATGAGGACTCAACAAAACTGACGCATGAACTCAATGCGCAGGGACAGTACGTTAGCGCGAATCCATTGCATCCCGTGGCCACGGCCACCAGTGTTCGAATTCGAGAAGGACGACGCATGGTGACCGACGGCCCGTTTGCAGAAACGCGCGAGCAACTTGGCGGTTACTTTCTTATCGAAGCGCAAAACCTTGATGAAGCCATCGAAGTTGCGGCGAAAATCCCCGGCGCGCGCAAAGGCACGGTTGAAGTTCGCCCCGTTTTGGAGATCCCCGGTTTACCGCAGTAACGAACTCCCAGCGTGGTCGCGGGTCGGTGGGCAAGTTCGACCTGCCGGCAGAAAAGTCGCATTTGAAACGCCCAACGCGGTATTCAAAACGACGTCGATTGGCGCCGTGTTCGTCCTAGGTTTCGCAGTCACCCGGAATCGCTGCGCACGTCATTGCAAAGCGCCGGCCTGCCGTCTCAATTCTCATCGGATGAGCTTCAAGGACGACTCGCGCAATCATGCAAAGCAGCGATCGTCGCCGACGCGAAAACTTCGTTCGATTCGCTCCTTGGCTTGTGAATTGATCCCATCCCCAGAGGGGATGGCGAATCGATTTTTATGGCCGTTGCTCCTGCCTGCCTTGGGAGGGCGAAGCGCATCCAAACAGCCCTCTTTCTTACGGAAAATTCAGTTTTTCGGGGTAACGCCGCCACAACCGCCAAACAAAGCGTAACGTAGACTTCACCATCTGCTGGTTGGTCAAACGAATCCAACGGTTTTCATAACTCGCGGGCGGTTATGTCATTGGTCGGCCCGTGCCTTCGCTGGTCCTGAGCGCCGCTTGATCGGAAATATCCGCTCGGCGGGCGAGCGACGGTCCTCATTTGGCAACGCCAGTGCGAGTTGGGAAGAAATGGGCCGATTTCCCGGGGCATCTACGCTATGTATGTCGAACGAATTGGCGGTTTGGACTTTGCAGATTCGCTACACGACGCCTGGAATCAACTGGCGGGCGACACGCCGTTCTGCCGTCGAGAGTGGTTAGGCGCCTGGTGGCGCAATTACGGCGTCGAGGGGGAAGAATACCTCCTCGCGATCCGACATGCAGACGGCCGACTCGCCGGCGTCGCGCCTTGGTATCGACATAGCACGTCCGGTTTCGGGCGCGTCGTCAGCTTTCTCGGTTCGGGAGAAACGTGCAGCGATTATCTGACTGTGTTGGGCGCTGAAGAAGATCGCACACAAATGACCACTGCGCTGGCGGAGTGGTTAATTGACGCAAGTGGCCAAGGCGACGATATCGGCTGGGACATGCTTCAGCTGGACGGCGTGGCCGCCAATGATCCCACAATGAAGCAACTGTTGGGATGCTTGGAGCACTACGGATGTGAAGTCCATACGCGAAGCGAACAAAACACCTGGCGGATTCCGTTACCGGCGACATGGGACGATTATCGTAATCAGCTTTCGAAGCCGAATCGGCGCCATGTGCGCGTGCTGCAAGAGCGTTATGTCGAGCCAGGATTGATTCAGGTCCATGTGGCTCAAACCGCAGATGATCTCGACAAAGCCTGGTCTGTCCTGGTCGACTTGCATCAGCGACGGCGTCACGAACTGGGGCAGCCCGGCTGTTTCGCCAGCCCCCGCTTCGCTCGCTTTGCGCGGCAAGCGGCCGAGAACTTCCTGCAGCACGACGCGCTTGAGTTGCTCTGGATCGAGCACGATGGCGCGCCCTTGGCGGCGCAACTTGCCTTTCTAGGACCAGGCGCCACGTACGCATATCAAGTCGGGATCGAATCGGCCAAACGCGATCTCAGCCCCGGCTGGTTGGTGCATACCGAGTCGATTAAACGCGCCATCGCCCAAGGGCGTACAGCTTTTGATTTATTGCGCGGCGACGAGGAGTATAAACACCGCCTGGGCGCCAAACCTCATCCGTTATGCACGGTGCGCGTGGTTCCGCCGCGCCTGGGTCCCATGGTGATGCACACTGCCTGGGTCACCGGCGGCGCCATTAAGAGCTGGATCAAAACCGGGCTTCACAAGACCGGTCTCCGATAAAACCTTGGCTGCCTTCGATGCGGCCGATCGCCAAGGCTTTTTGTCCTGCGGTCGTTTGGAAGAATCGAATTCGTTGTATGTCGACCCTATATCCCCGCGTACCGGATTCGCTCCGCACGAACCTCGCCGGCGCTTTGCCGTCTCCGAGCCTTGCGCTCGACGTGCAGCCAGACGTCGCGAAATGCGATCCCGCGATTGGGCGGGGCATGGCGGATCAACCGCAAGCGAAGGCTCCTGGCAGTACGCCAGGTCGGAAAGATACACGCTATTACTCGCTCGACCTGTGGCGAGGTGCGGCTTGCCTGATGCTCGTTTTGTATCACGCGACCTTTTACGGCGACTATCACTTTCGCATGGGAGATCCCGCAACTTGGAGTCTGGCGGGGCTGCCGTTGTACTTGTTCCGCCATTGTTGGGTTGGCGTGCCCATTTTTTTCGTGATCAGCGGCTACTGCATTGCCGCAAGCGTGGACTCGTTGCGACGACGGCCGCACTCGTTGCGCGACTACTTCATCCGGCGCGTGCGCCGCATTTATCCGCCGCTTTGGGCGATGTGCGGTATTGCGGTTGTGTTCATCTTGGCGATGTCGCGTTTCCCCATCGTGAGCGCGAACTGCGAACAACTTTTCGACCTGTCGACCTTGTCCCTCGGGCAATGGCTTGGCAACACACTGGCCGCCGAATCGTGGCGGCATCATCTCGGCGGCGGGGCGCCAATGTATTTGATGCCCAATACCTGGACGTTGTGTTATGAGGAGCAGTTTTACGTTGTGACGGGCGTGCTGTTGGCCGTCGCCTCGCGCCGATTTTTTCATGCGGCCGCCTGGCTGACTTTGGCGGTGGTCGTTGCACGTCCCATTCTTGCCTGGTGCGGCGTGAGCAGCGCGGGCTTTTTTTGGGACGGTCATTGGATCATGTTCGCCACGGGTATGCTGGTTTATCACGATCTCAACAGCAGCGCAGCGCGGCAACGCTGGATTACCCTAAGTGTCTTGCTGCTTGGTTTCGGGTATGGCGCCGTCGAGCGCGTGGTCGGTTCCGATCCCGCACAACGGCACATGGGCGAATACTTCGTGGTGGCGTTCGTATTTGCCGCCGCCCTCCTGTATTTACGTCGGTGGGACTTGCCCATCGCTCGTCACTGGGCCTTGGCTCCGTTGCAATGGATCGGGCAACGTTCTTACAGCATTTATCTCACGCACTATCTGCCTGTGGTTGTCGTTTCGAGCTTACTGGCCTACGGCGGGTTACGTAGCGAATGGCAAGTCGCAACCATCGTGGTTCCTGTGTGTGTGCTTGTCATGCTTCCTGGCGCCATTTTGTTTTACGAGCTGGTGGAGCGCCGATTCATCAATCGTCCGCTCGCCGATCGACCTCGCATGGTCGAGCCGGTTCAGTCTGACCCTGCCTCTCGGTTGACGGTCCAAGTGTGACGGAGCAAACGCATGGGCGGATCGTCGCCTTGAAACTGCCAGTCCCAGGACTTCTCAATGTAGTAGCATTCCAGCATGGTCATTCCAATCGCAGGGTGCATCGCCACCATGCGGGCCAGGCGCCAAACCAACTTGGGCGAGGTGTAGAGCCCTCGCATCATCCGGGCCATGCGAAAGTCGTTCGCGATCTTATAGCCGGTTGTCCCGTCCGCTTCTTTGGTCAAAGCGAAGTGGGGGCGAGCACACGCTTCCAGTTGACCTGCGACCGGATAGTAGCCCCCCATCCAATTGTGCAACAGGCTGAAATGACGCCGATCCGAGCCTCGCGGGTGCCGATACCAGGGTGTTAACAAATACTCCGGCTTGACCTCGCGCTGGACGTGAATGGCGGTCGTCACGTAGCGGGCATTCGGCGTACGCGGGTCGAGCATGCGGTGGACAATTTCAAACGATTCGCGATAAATCGCGTCCATACGACCGTCTCGCACATCTTCGGGTTGCACCCAATGTTCGAGCGAGCCGTTGGCGATCACGCCGTCAAATTGCCCGCACCATTCCGCGGCGTCGTATAGGTCGCGGTAGTTGCAACAGTACACCTGCAACCCTTGATGACGGCAGTATCGCACTTGCTCGGGAGAGAGATTCACGCCTACGGCCCGTGCGCCGCGCGCCGCGGCCAATCGAAGCAGGCTCCCATACCCACAGCCGATTTCCAATAAACGAAAACCTGGCCGCGTGCAGCCGACCTCATCGAGCAAATAGTTGAGTTGCCGTTCAATGCCTTCTTCCAAGGTTGTATCGGTCGGCGAAAACTCGCCGTCCGCCAGGTCGCGAATGCCGACGGCTTCCGCCGCATGCACGCCGGTGTAGCACAGTTTCACCAGGGGGATCGCTGCGACACGTGGCGCCGGCTGCGGCAGAGACAAGGGATCGCTCCGCTTGCCCTCCTGACCTTTGGGTCGAGAGACCGACAGGCGTGGTTTCCGCTGCAAAACTGGACCCATGATCTACCTCCCTTTTGGTCGATCGAACGGGCTTAGCGAAGGGCGTCCACTCTTGTGAAGCGTAGGCCGCGCCGCAATGCAACACGAATGCGTGAAAAATCGCAGATGAGAAACCGACGCGTTGCGGCGCCACGGCGCGGTCGCGCTATGCTTTAGCATCGCGCGCACGATCACGAAATGCTAGAGAGCATTACGCCAAAACACGTGCAAAATCGGCAAGTTTTGAACGCAGGAGGATAATCTCGTCGCGCATTTGGCGGCAGGATGCTTCCGCCTCTTTCGCGGGCGTGATGCCCAGAACCCCTAACCATCGATCAACAGGTCACCGCCGGGGGAAGTTCGCGCTGGCCGACTACTTCGTGACTCCCGGTAGGGGAGCCGCGGCGCGGGGCTGAAGGGAACGAAAATCTTCACCCACAAGATGCGCCAACGTTGAGGCGATTTGGCTTTGCGTCGCTTCGACGTCCTGTCGCACGCCAAGCGCGGGCGTGTCGGGGCCCAGCACCGCCATCCAAATGAATTCGGCGCCGGGCACACTGGCCCCGTGATCGGTCCAATTGTCGACCGACTCTCCTCGACCGTGGTCCGTCGAGATGACGAGCGAGGTTTGATCACGATACTCCGGCAGGGTCTGAAGCTCATTCCAAAGTCGGTGCAGAAAGGCATCCGCCTTGTGGGCGGCGTCAAGATAAAGATCATAACGCCGGCCATGCCCCCATTCGTCGGTCTCGCCCAAGCCTACGTAGAAAACGCGCGGTCGATGCTTGCGCATATGTTCGCGCGCCGCGTGAAGTGTGAGCGAGTCGATCCCATTGCCGTTCCAAACCACCACGGTATCCTGGATCAATTCGTTCAAGTACGTTTGCTGCGGCGTCAACGGGTCATCCTGAATGGGGCCTGTACCCGCGTGAATGTAGAGCCCGCTGCGTTCACGGTTCAGAATGTAGGGAATCACATCCCACGTGGCGAACGCGGCGACGCGATTCGCATAGCCCGGCCGACGATGGAGAAACTCCAGCACATTCACGTGCGGATTGGGAAACTTGTCGTTCGATCGAATGGCGTCGTCATCGGCGAAACCCACGAACATTTCGCTGTAGCCTGGGTACGAAAACTTCATGGTGTTCGTGATGCGCGCTCGAGCGTTGCGTGTGGGGTCTCCAAACACCTGGCCTTCTTTGGCGATTACGCTCCAAAAGAAGGGCATCAAAGCGCTGCGCCGTTCCTCGGGCGTGGACTGAAGGTAGCGGCGCCGGATATCGTCCACGTCGCGCACTCCACAGTGTTTCGATACAAACGCCTCTTGCGCGCCTCCGAACACTTCCTGCCATCGCAGGCCATCGAGCGTGACATAAATCACGTTGTGGGTCTTGCGTGTCGCTTCGGCCGCCGCAAGTTGGCGCGCCAGCCCTGTCGTTGATGCGAGTACAACAAGCCCCAGGAGCATCAGCATCGCTTGAACGTGGCGCTGCAGCGCGGGGCGTATCGACATGGCGTTTGAACCTGGCATGAAGAAGGTTGACGTTAAAATTCGCGGTCGTCGTGGTCGTTCAGCGGATCAGGGTGGAAGCAATGTCGGTCCCGGAGAGTAAGTCGCGCAGTTTGCGTTGTTGGGTTTCTGTCAACGCGGCGCGCGGGAAGGCGCAGGTCGGATAGTCGATCAACCCTTGCCATACGAGGACTTGCTTCGAAGCGGCGAGCGTTTGGAACATCAGAAGCGGCTCGATAATATCGTTCGCGCGCCGCTGAAGCGCCATCGCCTCGGCGTAACGTCCTGCCTGGCAATGGTGATAAATGCCCATAATCAGTTCCGGCATAAAATTGTATGTCGTGCCAATGCCTCCGTGCGCACCCACTTGCAACCCCAGCGCTAGGGCCTCGTCTTGACCGTTATACAATATCTGATCGGGCGCAAAGCGGCTGAGCAACCGCTGCATCATGTAAAAGTCGGGCGCCGTGTACTTGAAGCCAGCAATGTTCGGCAGCGAAAGCAACGACGCCAGGTTGATGATCGAATGATGTTGCACCGTCAACGTGGGAATGTAATACGCCACCACGGGCAGAGGACTGCGACGCGCCAACTCGCCGTAAAACGAATGCACCTCATCCCAGGAGTAGCCGCCGGCAAACGGCGGAATACTGCTCACCGCGTCGGCCTGAAGCCGGCCGGCATGAAGAGCCAGTTCGATGGCCATCGACGCTTGAATGGCGCCCACGTGCACAATGACCTGCCCACGCCCGCGCGAGCCATGCACGGCAATTTCCACGATACGTTTGCGGGTCTCGAAATCCAGATAGATTCCTTCGCCAGTGCTTCCGGTCACATACAAGCCTCCCACGCCTTTGTTGTAAAGATGGTCAACAAGGCGTTCGGCGCTTTTCTCGTCCAGGCGGCCGTCAGGAAGCAGCGGGGTCACCAGCGCTGGTAAAATACGGTTCTCGGCCGATAACAACGAGTTGGTCATGGCAGATGGATCAAAAAGGGAATTACGCGGAACCAGGAACCTCGCCCGCGTGGAGTTGTTTCGCTGACTGTGCAGGCAGGAAGCCCCGGCGGTCGTCACTATGCTAACAAGGCCAGCCGGGAATTGGCTACCACGCGCCGTGGGAATCTTTATGATGAGTAATTCACCAAGTGGAGCCGCATCGGAGCCGCGGCAAAACGGCGCAGCGTGCGTTGGCGCGGCTTGACGCTCAACTGCCTGCCGCGCAAATACCTGACGCATACATTCGGAGGTTTGGTGTGATGGTTCGATCTCCGCTCGTTTTTGCGGTGCTGGTTTTCGCGATCCTCCCTAGGACGGCGATGGCCCAAACCTCGGGCGAGGGCTTATTGTTCCACGAAACTTTTGATGACGCGGCGTTGAAAAGCCGTCAGTGGTATGACTTGGGACGCGTGCGTATCGTGGGACAAGCGGCTGCGGGCGAGGGATGCATTGAGTATGAATGGACCGACGCGAACCAGCCCGTGCAAGGCTCGTCGCCTATGCGACATCAGTTCGAGCCTACCAAGGAAGTATTTCTCCGTTTCTATTTGAAGCTTTCCGAGGGCTGGGGTTGGTCGGGTCGCAGTTATCACCCCCACTTGACGCATTTCATGACCACGGAGAACTCGGCGTGGCATGGGCCGGCCGCCAGCCGCTTGACGTTATACATCGAACCCGTCAACGGGAAACTCCGCTTAGCGGCTCAAGACATTCAGAACCAAGATGCTCGGCATGGCTTGACCCAAGGCCCGCTCAAAGGCGGTTACAACGGGATGTTTTACGACAGCCCCGGCGTTTTATTCGCCGATGATCAATGGCACTGTGTCGAAGCGCAATTCAAACTCAATACCTTGGACCTGGACAAGGATCGCGCCAACGCCGATGGGATTGTTCGCGGCTGGTTCGACGGTCGGCTCGTGGTGGATCGTACCAACGTTGTCCTGCGCTCTCCAGACTTTCCCGACATGCGGTTCAATCAGTTTCTCCTCGCGCCGTATTTCGGACCGGGATTATTGCCCCATCCGCAGAAACTCTGGATCGACGAACTTGCCGTCGGAACAAGCCGCATCGGCCCGCTGGCCTCAACTCGCCCGCGTTCATCAACGGAGAACGCCCGCCCGTAAGACGAACCGAAGCTGGGCGCGATTGTTCGCGTAGGAGAGCGTCGGCGCGGGCCTCCACTTGGAGAGAAACATCACGCGCAGGCTGGCGGGAGAGCGCGAGCGGCAAGGACCGTTGTACCCGAGTTTGACTCCGTGACGCTATTTCGCTGCGCCGGGCGCGTCTGCCGGTTGCGTCTTGTTCTTTCCCGCACCCGGGTATCCGCGCCAAATGTACTCCAGCGCGGCGGGCAGCGTTTGCTGTTTCACCGCACGATCGCAATGGCCGGCGTTTCGAGCAAACACGAATTGATAGGGATATCCCTTGGCGGCCAGCACCTTGGCCATGTTCTGGTTCGCCAAAACCCAGTCGTGCATATTGTCGCGCATGACGTTGGGGTTGAGTAAATCTCGGTCGCTCACCTCGAACCAAATTCGCAGCGGCTTAACCGGGCTGTTCGGAATCAATCGCTCGTGGAACTCCCAAGCCCCGTGCGGAGTTTCGGGGTTATGCGGCCACTGCTGGTTGACGAATGTGCCTGAATAGCACAGAACGCGGCGGTAAAGGTCGGGCCGGTACCACGCCATGATCATGGCGCAGGCGCCGCCAGAACTGCAACCCATCGTGGCGCGCCCCTCCGGGTCCTTGGTCAATTTCACGTGGCATTGTTTTTCGACCAAGGGCAACACTTCCGTCTCGACGAACTCCGCGTACACGCCCGACATGGTGTCATACTCCAACCCGCGTTGGCTGCCTTGGGCGTCGCCGCCGCCGTTGCCAATCGAAATCGCGATCATCACCGGCACGCGGCCCTGAGCGATCAAATTGTCCAAGGCCGTGAACAAAGCCGGGTCAGGACCGTCGGCGCCAACGATGAAAGGCGCTTCCGAGCCAGGAACATATTGTTGAGGAACGTAAACCGCGACCCGCCGCGTGTACGGAGCGGGATGGCTGGTTGTCACCACGAGTTTCGCAGGATCGTTTGGATCGACGGTTCCAAAGGTATTAGGTTCCCGCGCAATTCCTGGATATATTTTGCTGTCCGTCGATTGCATCGTGAGCTGGTGCACCACGCCTTGCGGCGTCCCCTCGTTGACCTTCATCTCCGGCGCCGGGTGGTGTGTGGGGCCAAGAATGAAATTGCCGTCGATGTGGGGCGGCGGTGCTTCCCCGTCGGGCAACTCGATGGCCGTCACATATCCTGGGGTGAGTGGATCGCGGGCAGGCGGTGTTGGGCGCGCCGCACGCCCCGCGGTCGTTTGCGCCAATGTCGCCGTGGTCATTGTCAAACTTGCCAGGGCGATCCAGACACGCACATGTCTCATCGGTTTCATCGGTGTTGAGGCTCCCTTAATGCCGCGCGCTCTCGGCGCCGGTCGAAATGCGATATCGGGACGGTTCGGTTGATTCCACTAGCGTATGCTGGTCGGCGAATGCACGCTACGTGCGGCATGAGCGCATCTCGCGCCACCAGAATCTAGGTGTTTAGCGCGCTGGACAGCTTGAATCAGGGACCAGCCGCTGGGCATGTGATGGCGCAACCGGGACGAAACCAACCGCAGCCCTAGCGATGCGCAAACCATGACCTAGATTATCTTACCGCCAGCAAACGCGGTGCGAAGCCGCGTGAAAACTAAGGGGGCGGAGGTGTGTTCGCGCAGATTATTTATCGTCGTACTGCCTTATTGCCGCCTTGGTATCAAACCCTACCAAAAAAACTGCATAACGTCTCTTTGTATTGTAGATCATTGAACGCGACGACCAGCAGAAAATTTGAAGTAGGATGGATTCTTGGATTTTTGCTCGCCTTCGCGATCGACGCGTTATTGCATAAACCAGACAAATTCCGACACGAAACATGCCGCACGATGACACGAGACTTTGTTTCGTTTTGAGACGCGCCAGGTTTATCGACAAGTTTCTGACAACAAAATCGGCCTCATGATCGACGGCTTAACAGAACATAATTAAAATGAATCAGACTCGAGGGAAGTCGCTCCACGAATCTCAACCTGGCGCAGACGCGGCTTCCCTGCCTCATTGTGTCCGATTCCACGTAATCGTAAGTCAACACGCGGTTTACGACGAAAAAGACATCCCGTTTGGGACGCAGTTCTCGTCGTCGTTGGCCGGTAAAACGACGACTTCCGAATATACAAGGAGCGGTCATCGCGTTGTTGGATTGAGGGCGGGCAAACAAGCAATGGGGGCGAACATCGGACGTGACCGCGACGGCTCGTTGCCTGCGGGCATTGATTGCCCGAAGGTCTTGGTCCAAGATATCGCGTAACATTTTCGATGGGTTTGCGCTGATTAGTGCGCCGGCGGCAAGATAGTGGGGGCGACCGTGATCATAATGAGTCAACCACTTAGGAATTCTATGTCGGCCGATCAAGACCCTTCAGTCCTCGTTCTGACGTTGCCCGGCTGGTCGGATAGCTCGGTCGCCATTGCGGCAAGCCGCGCTGGAGCCGTGGGGCTTCTGGACTTGGAGTACGCGTCTTGCTCGGATTTGGCTCTAAGCCAATTGGCCCGACTGACGCGCTTTGCAATTCACGACTACGGCGTGAAGCTGGGACCGGAAAGTACTTTCTTCGTCCAGCATCTTCACTCCAACTTGCCGCCAGGTCTTAGGTATATTCTCTTAGCCGGCGGCGAGTCCGATGAATTCTCCACCTGGATACGAGACTTTCGGGCGCAAGGGATCGCCGTTCTCGTTGAGGCGACAACCGTTGCCGAGGCGAAACGCGCCGCCGAGCTTGGCGCCTCGGGAATCGTGCTCAAGGGACATGAATCTGGCGGCCGAATTGGCGAAGATACCGCATTTATCTTATTTCAGCGCTGTTTGAATGAGGACGGAATTGGCGACCTCCCGCTGTGGGTTCAAGGCGGCATTGGGCTGAATACTGCGGCGGCATGTGTGGCGCTCGGCGCCGCCGGGGTCGTGCTCGATGCGCAAGTGATGCTCACCCGGGAATCTCCTTTGGATGACGCCGCGCGGCAGATGGTCTCCGCTTGTGACGGCAGCGAAACGCGTTGTTTGGGCGAATCGTTGGGCCAATCGTACCGTTGTTTCAGCCGCCCCGACCTTTCGCCGGTGAACGAACTGGCGGAAGAAGCTCGCCGCATCGAAACCAACGCCGCACCGGTCCAAGAGCGAGCGGAAGCATGGCGATCGACGGTCCGACGGATGACGGGCTGCCATCCTCGTGAATCGGTTTGGTTGGTCGGGCAAGACTTGGCTCTGGCGGCCTCGCTTGCCGAACGTTTCGCCACGGTGGGCGGGATTGTTGCGGCGGTCAAGTCGCAAATCAAACAAAACCCTGAAACGGCGCGCCGTATGCGCCCCATGGCGGCCAACGCTCCCATGGCGCAGAAACTGGGCACGCGGTATCCGTTGTTGCAAGGGCCGATGACGCGCGTCAGCGATACGGTCCAGTTCGCCGAGTCGGTCGCCGAAGCCGGCGCGCTGCCGTTTTTGGCTCTGGCTTTGATGCGCGGTCCCGAATGTGAACAACTGCTGAAAGAAACAAAACAACGGTTAGGTGAGCGGCCTTGGGGCGCCGGATTACTCGGATTCTTGCCCCCGGAAATTCGCCAAGAGCAATTGGCCGCGGTACGAGCCCATCAACCGCCTTACGCCCTGATTGCCGGTGGCCGACCCGATCAAGCGCGCGAACTGGAAAAACTTGGCATACCCACGTTCTTGCATGTGCCTTCGCCCGCCCTATTGCGCATCTTTTTGCGCGACGGCGCGCGTCGATTTGTATTTGAAGGGCGTGAATGCGGCGGTCACGTCGGTCCGCGTTCAAGTTTCGTCCTTTGGGAGTCGATGATCGACGTCCTGCTGGAACACCTTGGTCCGAAGGGCAGCGGAAAGGATCTTGAAGTCGTGTTCGCAGGCGGAATTCACGACGATGTTTCCGCAGCGATGGTCTCGGTCCTCGCCGCTCCGCTCGTCGAGCGCGGTGTGGCGATTGGCGGCCTGATGGGCACGGCGTATCTCTTCACGCAAGAAGCCGTCGCCTCGGGCGGCATTACGGAGCGATTCCAAAACGAAGCGCTGCAATGCGGGGAAACGGTGCTCTTGGAAACCGGACCCGGTCACGCCATCCGTTGTTTGCGCACGCCCTACTACGATGAGTTTCAACGAGAAAAACAACAACTCCAAGCCGAGGGACGCTCGGCCGAAGAAATCACGCGCACGTTGGAGCGTCGCAATGTAGGCCGGCTGCGAATCGCCTCCAAGGGGCTTGATCGTGTGGCCGACAAAGACCACGGCTCGCGACTGGCCGCGGTTCCCGAAGACGACCAGTACCGGCGCGGCATGTATATGATCGGGCAGGTGGCGTCGATGCGACACCGCGTCACCACCATGGCCGAACTGCACGAGCATGTCTGCCGTGGCGCCGAGGAGCGGCTCGAGCGCCTTGCAACGCCTGCGATCACCCCGGTTGGCGTACGTTCCACACCCAGCGATATCGCGATCGTCGGGATGTCGTGCTTTTATCCGGGCGCGCATAACTTGCGCGAGTATTGGGAGAATATCCTCGCGCGGCGCAACGCCGTGACGGAAGTTCCCCCCACGCACTGGGATTGGCGGCTGTTCTATGACCCCGATCCCAAAACACCCGACCGCATGATTTCGAAATGGGGCGGGTTCGTGCCCGACATTCCCTTTGACCCGCTCGCGTACGGCATTACGCCCAAGAGCATGGAATGCATCGAGCCGCTGCAATTGTTGTTGCTTGAAGCGGTGAAGCACGCCGTCGAAGACGCAGGTTACTCCAAACGCCCGTTTGATCGAGAGCGCACCGCGGCCATTCTTGGCATCGGCGGCGGCGGCAGCCCCCTGGCGCTGGCCTACGGGTTTCGCGCCTGTATGCCGTTGATCGACAGTGTACCCGAGTTGGGCGTCACCTCGAACGAACTGATGGATGTGCTCGATCCGCTGCTGCCGCATTGGACCGAAGATTCCTTCCCCGGCTTCTTGATGAACGTGGCCGTGGGGCGCGTGGCGAACCGGTTTAACCTGGGCGGACCGAATATGGCGATCGACGCGGCCTGTGCTTCGTCATTAGCCGCGGTTCACGCCGCCGTTCGCGAACTTGAAACGGGCTCCAGCGATGTCGCCTTCGCCATGGGCGCCGACACCGTTCAAACGCCGTTTGTGTACACCGCGTTCAGTAAAACACACGCGCTCTCGCCGCAAGGACGCTGCCGACCTTTTGACGCCGCCGCCGACGGGATTGCGCTCAGTGAGGGCATCGGCGTCCTGGTGCTGAAACGTCTGGCCGATGCTGAACGCGACGGCGACCGCATCTATGCCGTTATCAAAGGTTCGGGCGCTTCCAGCGACGGCCGCGATAAAGGCCTGACCGCGCCCAACGTCGAAGGCCAAGTTCGCGCCTTGCGCCGCGCCTACGAAAAGGCGGACCTTTCCCTGGCCGACGTCGAACTGATCGAAGCCCATGGTACGGGCACGGTCGTGGGCGACCGCACCGAATCCGAGTCGCTCAATCGTCTGATGCACGAAGCCGGCGCGGTTCAACACAATTGCGCCTTAGGTTCGGTCAAGTCGATGATCGGACATAGCAAGTGCGCCGCCGGAACCGCGGGGCTGATCAAAACCGCCCTTGCGTTGTATCACCAGGTATTGCCGCCGACGCTCGTGGATCAACCCAATCCGAACCTGGAAGGCGGCGACTGCGCCCTCTACTTGAACACGGAGCCGCGACCTTGGGTTCACGGTCGACCTGGGCCGCGCACGGCAGGCGTAAGCGCTTTCGGCTTTGGCGGAACGAATGTCCACGTGGTGGTCCAGGAATACACGGCTGAATTCACCGGCCGTCGCACGGTGACCCATCGAACTTGGCCCGCGGAATTGTTTATTTGGCGTGGTCGAGATCGCGCCGCACTCAAAGCGGCTCTCGAGAAATCCCGCCGCAGTCTAACCGACGGCGCGCCGCTTAACTTGCGAGAATTGGCTATCTCGCTGTGGAAGGCGGCCGGCGTCAATGCGACTTGGCCCACCGCGGCGATTGTGGCGGGAACTCAGGAAGATTTGCTGGAACATCTCACGCGGCTTGTTCAACAAGTGGATCAACCGGCGCCGGTATGGCAGCATCCGACCGGAGCATACTTTGCCGAACGACCCGCAGACCATACGGGCAAGATCGCGGTGCTTTTCCCAGGGCAAGGTTCACAATACCCTGACATGCTCGCATCGTTGGCCGTGAATTTCCCCTGCGTGCGCGATGTGCTTGATCGCGCGGAAGCGGCGCTTCTGGGCGACTTGGATCGGCCCCTTGGAAGATACATCTACCCAGCTTCTCCGTTTTCCAAAACGCAGCGGCAGGCTCAAGAACATGCGTTGGCCGAAACCGACATCGCCCAGCCTGCCATTGGCGCTGCGAGCTTGGCGGCTTATCGCTTGTTACAACTCGTCGGCGTGAAGCCCGATGTCGTGGGCGGACATAGCTACGGCGAGTACACGGCCTTATGCGCCGCGGGCGCCTTGGACGACGACGAATTGTTCCGCGTATCGTACCGGCGTGGGCAAACCATTCGCGCCGCGGCCGATCAGCAGCGGGGCGCCATGGCGGCCATTCCCGCCGCTACGAACGTCGTCGAGCAGGTTCTCGCCGCGTGCGGCGTGGACGTGGTGATCGCCAATCGAAATTCCCCGCAGCAAACGGTCATTTCCGGCTCGGAGAGCGGAATTCAAACGGTCCTGCAAGCGCTGTTAGACCGCAACATTCGCGGTCACCGGCTGCCCGTATCCTGCGCATTCCATTCGCCGTTGGTGGCGGCGGCGTGCCGTCCGTTCGCTGAGGTCTTAGAGTCGTGTCGCCTGAGCCCGCCGCGCCTGCCGGTTTACTCCAACACCACGGGCCGCATTCACGAGCCGGAAGTCGCATCGCTCCGTAAGCGCCTTGCCATCCATCTCGAGTCGCCGGTGCGATTCGAGGAAATGATCGAGGCCATGTACGCCGATGGCGTGCGAACCTTTATCGAGGCAGGCCCGCAAAGCGTACTCACCGGACTGGTGCAGCAGATTCTCCGCGAACGCCCCCACTGTGCAACGTCCATTGATCGCAAGGGACGTGACGGCATGGTGCAGCTCCAGCATAGTTTGGCGCAGTTGATCGTTCACGGCGTACCGGTCGATCTCACGCCGCTCTATGCGCCGCGCCAAGGAAGCGCTCGTGAAGGCGAGCGGACCAATGCCTTAACAGGAGCGCCGGAAAGCACTTCGGCAACCTGGCTGATCAACGGCGCTCGGGCCCGGCCCGTCGCCGGCCCGGAACCGGTTCGCTTAGGCCAGCGCCGCGATCCCAAGGAGGTTCGCCAGAAGATCCAGGAAGGAAAAACGCTTAAGAGTCACTCAACTGCACAACCCGTCAACATTCCTCCGGTCGCCAAGGCCACCATGATCCGCGATGAAAAACCGTCGAATGGAACGCATTCCCCGGCCGCACCCACGCGCCTTCCCGCGCCGCAGGAGGTGAAATCGCCTCCCGTTCCGCAGCCGAAACGCGCTTCGGCGCCGCAAGAAGTTCAATTGAACGACATCATGCTGCGCTTCCAAGACGCCATGGTGCGGTTTTTGGACACGCAGCGCGAAGTGATGCAACCGTATCTCAGCGTCGTAGCCGGTGGAGCCGTTCCAACGGCGCCGACGGCGACCTATCCGAACGGCGCGCCGCGGGGCTCCAACGGTCATAGTGCGCTAGGGCATAGTGTGGCGCCGCCGGTCGTATCGCAGCTGACGGCGCCGCCCGTGATGTCGCCTCCTGCGCCAACGCAACCGGCCCCGGCGATTCCTGCCAGCGTGCAACGTGGTTCTGTGGCAAGTCCCGCGAACCGCGTTGCCGAATATGCGAGTGCGGCGGTCGAGCCGCGCGTTGAACCGCCGGCGCCGTCGGTCGCAAAGAGCAATCAAGCGCCGCCCTCAACCAAAGCTCCGCTGACGTTGGACGGCGTTCGGACCATGTTGCTCAAGTTGTTGAGCGAACGAACCGGCTACCCGATCGAGATGCTCGATCCCAATCTTGAACTCGAAGGCGATCTGGGCATTGACTCGATCAAGCGCGTCGAGATTCTCGCCGTGCTGGCCGAATCGTTGGGCGAAGAATTCGCGGGCGAAGGTTCGGCCAATCAATTGGAAGAACTGACCAGCATCAAGACCTTGCAAGGGATTCTTGACTACATTCGCGACCATCTTTCACTCGACGACGGCGCATCGGCTCCGGTCAAGGCCAAGTCTCCGGCCCTCGAACGACCCGCTCCCCCCAAGCCCCAGTCGCCCGTTCGCGCTGCTTCGCCGGAGCCGCACCAAAATGGCGCCAAGAAGGGCATTGAAGGGCTCGCCGTCAAGCGCGGTTTAGTCGAGTTGATCGAGGCGCCGCGACCGGGCCGTCCCCGCACGGTCCTTCCGCGTGGCGCGGTCGTGCTGACGGACGACGGCGGAGGCGTGGCGGCCGAGTTCGCCGCTCGCCTTGCCGACTTCGGCCAGGAAACCGTCATCCTGCGCATGGGCTCATCCGAAAACGGCTCGGGAGAGTCTGGCTTTCAGGCCGATCTGACCGACCTTGGACAAGTGCAAGATTTACTGGACCGCGTGCGTCAACGCGTAGGACGAATTGGCGGCCTGATTCACGCCTGGCCGTTGCGTGCTCCTGCTCCGAACGAGGATTGGTCGAGTCGCGCCCGGGATGATGTGAAGTCATTGCACGCGCTCGCGCAGTCGTTGGAGCACGACCTTCGCGAGTCGGGCAGCGAAGGAGGTGCGTTCCTGTTGGCGCCCACCGGCATGGGCGGCGAGTTGGGCTTCCGGCGAGATTCGCTTCCGGAGGAATGCTTTGCCGGATATGGCGGAATCGTGGGCTTTGCCAAGTGTCTTGCGTTGGAATGGCCCGACGTGTTGATCCGCGCGGTCGACCTCGACCGGACTCGCCCCGCTGCTGAGTTGGTCGATTGTCTGGCCGCCGAACTGGACGACCCCGATGGACCTTTGGAGGTGGGATGCCACGGCGCGCGGCGCGTCACATGGCGACCTGTTTCGGCCCCGCTCGACGCCGACACCCAGGGCGATGCGACGGTCTTGAACGAAGATTCGACCGTGTTGATCACTGGCGGAGCGCGCGGAATCACCGCGGAGATCGCCGTCGGTTTAGCGCAGCGTTATCGACCAAAGCTGGCGCTGGTTGGTCGGTCGCCGCTGCCGCAGGGCGAGGAGTCGCCCGAAACCGCGCAAGTAACGGACGCCGGTCAACTAAAATCAATTTTGATTCAACAGCGCCAGCGGGACGGGCAGTCGGCCACTCCGGGCGAAATCGAAACGATTTATCGCAATTTGTTGCGCGACCGAGAAATTCGCAACACGCTCAAACGCATCGAGGCCGTGGGAGGCCGGGTGCGATATTACGCCGCCGATGTGCGCGACGAGAACGCCGTGCGCGACGTGATCGCCGATGTCGAACGCACCTTCGGACCAGTGACGGGCGTCATTCACGGTGCTGGGGTCATCGACGACAAGCTCGTGCGTGACAAAACGCCCCAGTCGCTCGAACGTGTGTTCGACACGAAAGTTCGCGGAGCTGCAAATCTCATGCGGCTTGCGTCGCCCGAGCGTCTTAAGTTTTGCGTGTTCTTCTCGTCCATCGCAAGCCGTTTTGGCAACGTTGGCCAGGCCGACTATGCCGCCGCCAACGAGGTATTAAGTAAGCTCGCCGCCGACTTGGATCGTCGCTGGCCGGGACGCGTTGCTGCGATCGCCTGGGGGCCTTGGGCGAACGTCGGCATGGTTTCCCATCTTGAGAAACATTTAACCGGCCGCGGCGTGGCGTTAATCCCGCCGGCGCAAGGCGTGGCGATGTTGATCGATGAATTAGTCCGCGGCGGGAAGGGCGACGTGGAAGTGATCATTGGCGGAGGCGAAGACAAAGTCTCCCAAGCTCCCACCCGCGCCGCGGTGGCGCGGGTCTAAGGCGGTTTTTTCTAACTTCATGACGCAGTTCGCACGCGGTGGTCGTATTGCGAGGAACAACGAACAATGCCGCATTTTGCGAGCGAGCCGCCATTCGAAGCGCCGTGTTTTCCGGAAGATGGCGAACCAGACGTGAGTTTTGACCCGGTTGAAACCGATGGCAACCGCGAGGGGTGCTGGAGTGACGAAGTCGTCGTCGTCCGCGGCGAAGATCGCGACGACCTGCGCCAGCGCGTCCACACGTTGCGCCATTCCTTGCAGCAAAACCGGGACGCAAGCCTTCAGGAACTGGCCAGCGCTTTAAACATCGACCTGCAGGCCGGCGGCCTGCGTTTGGCGGTGGTGGCGTCGTCGTGCGAAGACCTGGCCATGCGCTGGGCGCGAGCCGAACAACAACTTGCCGACCCCGCGGTTCAAGAAATCAATGACGCCTCGGGGATCTATTTCAACGCCGAACCGCTCGGTCCGACTAGCAAAATCGGCTTTCTTTTTCCAGGAGAAGGCGCGCCCTACCTGGACATGCTCGGCGATCTGGCGCAAGAGTTCCCCGAAGTGCGCACGTGCCTGGATCGGGCCGATGAAGGCGCGATCGCGCGAGACTGGAAACCGTTCAGCCGGTTTTTTTGCCTCCCTGCGGGTATCTCCGACAACGAACGCAATGAACTTCGCCTTGAGTTGGAAGAGCTGGGCAATACCATGCTCTCCTGCATGATTTGCAGTTGGGCGCTCCACGAATTGTTAACCAACTTGGGAATTCGCGCGCATGCCGTGGCAGGGCATAGCGCGGGGGAATTGTCCGCCTTGTGCGCGGCCGGCTGCCTTGACCCCATGCGTCACATGCTGCCGATGGCGGACGCCCTGCGCGACATTAGCGGCGACAACGAAACCCCGTGCGCCTTGCTTGCCGCGGTGGCGCCCCGACTCGAAATCCTGAACGCACTAAACGTGGCGCTGCAAGGGCGGGGCTGGCGCGAGGAAGCATTCCTGGCCATGGACAATTGCCCTCATCAGGTGATCGTCGCCGGAACGCTGCGGGCCATCCAAGCGTTCGAGGACGAGCTGCGAAAACGCCGCGTGCTGTTTGACCGACTTCCCTTTGACCGGCCGTATCATACGCCGCTGTTTGAGGGCATGGTGCGCCCCTTGTCGGCCGCCTTCGCCAGCGTGACGGTGGATCCTCCCCACACCACCATTTACTCCTGTTCCACAGCCCAACCATTCCCGCAGAATCCCGAAGCCATCTGTGAGATCGCCGTACGGCAATGGGTCACTCCGGTCGAGTTCTCTCAACTCGTTCGGCGTTTGCACGACGATGGCGTACGCATCTTGATTGAAGTGGGCCCGCGCGGCAATTTGACTTCCTTCGTGGAAGACATTTTGCGCGGCGAACGTTTTTTAACGGCGCCGGTGAACGTCGTGCGTCGCTCGGGAACGTCGCAATTGAATCATCTGGTTGCCCGCCTGGCCGCGCATGACGTACCGGTCAATTTCGAACACCTCTACCACCGCCGCCAATCCAAGGGCCGCGAACTCTCGATCGACTCGGCGCTGGAAGCCATTGCCGCGGGCGAGCGCCCGTCCTCGCCGAGCAACGGTCATGCCTCACCGTCGCCTTCGGATGGAACCCGATTTATGTCCGCCTCTGCGCCCCCGCCCAACGGCCACAAGCTTCCTGTAATCGAGCCGCCTCACGTGTTGACTCCGCCGCCTGCGGGTTCCCCTACCGGCGCGGGAGCAACGCTTGAGCAGGTCGTCGCGCGTTATCAGGACGCCATGGACTCCTTCCTGGAGATCCAGCGCGGGGTGATGACACAGTTTCTCGAGGTTCTCTCGCATCAGGCCGGTTCGAGCGATCAACTCCAGGCGCTGCCGGAGATTTCCCCCGTTCTTGATGCGCCTGGGGTTTCGTACTACGAAACCGTGGAAACCAACGTTGCCGAGTCGCACGCACCCGGGAATGGCCAAACCGCCGAGACGCACGTTGAAACCCCGTTCATGCACGCGGTTGAAGCGATTGACTTCACCACCGACGACGGCGCGACGGCGGAGTCGGTCGCGACGCGGGAGCACCAGCAACCGAATGACGCCGCCGAAGAACTCCTGCGAACCTTGCCGTTGCTCGGCGAAGTGACGCATTACGAGCCCGGGCAGTCACTCGGCACGCGGCGCACGCTCGATCTTCAAGAAGACTGGTTCGGCGCCGAGCATACCGTAGGCGGGCGTAAAGTTAGCAGGGTCGACCCGAGTCAGAACGGCCTGCCCATCATGCCGATGACGTTCAGTTTGGAGATGATGTCCGAAGGCGCGACGGTTCTGTATCCTTCGTTGCTGGTGCTCGGTTTGGATCACATGGCTCTGATGCAAGGGCTGGTGTTTGATCAAGACCAGCCGCCCGTCATCGAAATGGAAGCTCGCGTTCTCGATCCTCCACCAGCCAACGACGAAGGCGTTACGGCGCGCGTGTTCGCTGAAGTTTTCAAGCTGGATCCGGAAACGGGGGCCCGCCCCAAAACGCCGGTGGTGTCGGCCACGGTATTGCTGGGCGAGGCGTATCCGCCGTCGCCGCCGCTGCGCCCGTGGGATGTCGAGGCGGTGCATGCGTCGCCCATCACGCTCGACCAAATGTACAAAAACCTGTTTCATGGCGAACAATTCCAGGGGGTGACTGAAATTCTCGAATCGGGCGAAAACAATATCGCCGCCAGATGCGTGGTGCTTCCGAACGACAAACTATTTCGGTCGAATCCAACTCCTAAGTTTGTGATTGACCCGGTCTTTCTCGATGTCGTCATGCATCCTCTTGCGGGGTGGCATCTTGAACAAGCGAACCAGGCAGGCCGCATTATGCTGCCGTATGAACTGGAGAAAATCCGGTTCTATTGCCCTAGTCCGCAGCCGGGCGAAGTTCTGACGTCTCGCGGCGTGATCGATTACGAATCGGCCCGTCGGTTTTTTCACGCCATCGAAGCCTTTGACGACGACGGGCGCCTTTGGTGCCGCCTGCGCGCGAAGTACTGGCGTTTTTACTTGCCCTTTGGCGAATACAACTTCCACGGTCCCAAAGATACTTACTTCCTCAGCCGTGATTGGCTCAAGCCCTTGCCCGCGCGGCTTACGTCCGGGCCAACGTCGCAAGCTTGGGCGATGAGTCTGGACCCATCGCAAGACATGATGCAGCCCGCCATGTGTCTGGCCACGGCGCAGGTGACGCTTACGCGCGATGAGTTTCGTCACTTCCGTTCCCGGTCGGACGCGGAACAGTCGCCGTGGCTGTTCAGTCGCGTCGCGGCAAAAGACGCCGTCCGTTCGCTCTGGCGAGAAACCCGCGGCGACAATTTGTTCGCGGCCGATATCGAACTTGAATTCGACGCGCAACACCGCCTGCACGCGCGTTTGCGCGGTTCGGTCGATCATGGCGAATTTCCGCGCGTCGATTGCGATTATCGCAACGGGCGGGCCTTGGGCGTCGCCACGTGGCTGCCGCGCCTCGGCGTGGCGCTGCGTCCGGTAGGTCAGTCCGAGGCGTCGCTCGTGGAGTCGCCCGATGCGCCAACCGAGCCGCGCGAGGCGCCCGAGCCGAACGAAGCGCAAGACCGTTTCCCCGCAGCGCGAGCCGCGGTAGCCCGCGCTGCGCTTGGACCCGATAGCGACTTAGGAATGGAGGTTCTCACGTTCGATCCTGAAACGGAGGTGTTGACCGTTCGACTCGACGAAGCGGCGGCGGCGCGGTTTCCTGACTTAGGTCGCAAGCCATTGGCCGTGTATACCCAACGCTACGAAGACGTCGTTGCGGCCGTGACTTTCTGTGAACTTGTTGCGTCGGTCGAACTGCCCGCCGTGATGGAAGGGGCCGCTCCGGCAAAAATCGGCCGGGAGCAAATCTTGGCGGACGTCATCGGGTCGCTGCGTAATCTGCGCGGCCGCCAGTATTCGGGCGAGATCGGCCCGGATAGCCTGTTTTTCGGCAATCTCGGATTCGTGTCGATCGACGTCATCGTTCTGTGGGAAACTTTGGAAAATCTTTACGAACGCCGGTTCCCCTATCAAGAGCTTCTGGAGCGCCTGCGTATGCGGTCGAACCCGGACTTGCGAATTGGCGAACTCGTGGACTTCCTTGAACGTCAACTGAATCAACCTGAAAACACTTTGTGAACTTATGCCATACGTCAACATTAACGGCATCCGCACGCACTACCAGCAAACGGGGCAAGGTCCCGACGTGGTGTTGATCCACGCCTTCACCAGTAATCTTGCGGTGTGGGTGTTTATCAACTTGATCGACACGCTCGCCGCCGATTTTCGCGTCACCGCTTACGATCTTCGCGGACACGGCAATACCGAGAAAACGCCGGACGGCTTCACGTCGGACGTGCTCGCCGCCGATTTTCACGAATTGCACCGCGCGCTTGGCCTGGGGCCTGCGTACTGCGTAGGTCACAGCTTGGGCGGCGTGGTGGCCACGCATGCCGCCGTGTTGCACCCCGAAGACGTCGCAGGCGTGATTATTTCCGATCCGTATTTTCCGGGGCTACGGCATATCGACCCGGATATGGGCCATGCCCCCATGTGGCGCGAACTGCGGTTAACGCTCCAACGCGTTGGCGCCGAAATTGGCGAAGAGGTCGATTTTCAACGTTTGTTCCACGAGGTGCGCGGAATGAACGAAGAACAGTTCGAGCAGGTTCGCCGGCTTCTGGGGCCCAACGGCGCCCGGTGGTTGACGCAACTCACGCACTTGGGCGAAACCACTGCCGCTCGCGACATTTTCGAACCTGCCGGCCTAAGCGAAGACAAGCTCAAATCGATTCAGCAACCGCTCGTCGCCCTGTACGACGAGCATTCGCCGTTCCTCGCAACGTGCGACTTCCTCGAGCGCGAACTGCCGAACTGCACCAAAGATATCGTTCCCGGCGCCGAGCATATGGCGCTGTTCCAAAACCCAGCAGCGTTCGTCGGCATGGTGCTGAAGTACCTGTGCGAAATGGCGGGCGTGCAGAACCCGAAGTACAAATACTCGCGCTGTCCCGACTGCGGTCAGGCGAACCTGCTCAAGGCCGGGTGGCATGTTTGCAATGTCTGCGGTCGCGATCTTTCGGCCGAAGTCGCGCGATAGCCGCCTTGCGCCGTCTTGGCGTTTCCTCGCGCGACAGTGGCCCCGGCAGAGCCCTTTCAAACGCACGGGGCGCTGCGAGCTAATCGCTCGAGCGCGTCCGTGGTAGAATGACGCGGCGAAACGCCCCGTCGTACTGCGGCGTTTGGCCCTAGCGTCGTGAATTCGGGGCGAGGGCGATCGCCCTACGCGTTCGTTGAGGGTGCGAATTCCTTTCCCTTGCAGGACGATCGCATGTTTCATGATCGAGTCGCTGTGGTAACCGGCGCCGGCTCGCCGCGCGGCATTGGCTGGGCCATTGCACGGCTTCTACATGAACGTGGGGCGCGTGTCGCATTGACCGACGTGATCGAACAAGCGGCAATCGACGAAGCGGCCGCGGCGATCGGCCCTAACGTCGTGGCGCTGCGCATGGATGTGACCGACTCCTCGGCGGTAAATCTGATTATGGCTGAAGTCGCAGGGTGCCTGGGACCCGTGGATATTTTGATCAATAACGCGGGCGTTGATAGCGGCGGCGGAGCATTCTTGCAAACTCGCCTAAGCGATTGGCAACATGCTTGGAGCGTGAACGTCATGGGCATTGTTCACGGCTGCCAGGCCGTGTTGCCCGACATGGTGCGGCGCGGCCGCGGGGCGATCGTCAATGTTTCGTCCCTCGCTGGACTGCAAGCTTCGGGCGGTTACGGCGCCTACGCTACAACCAAACACGCCGTGACCGGCTTGACGAAAACGCTGGCGCTGGAGTTCGCGCCCAAAGGTATTCGTGTGAATGCGATCTGCCCCGGTTTCATCGATACGGACTTGAACGAGGCTCACTCCCGCGCTCGAAAAACCCCGCGCGCGGTGATGGAGCGGTTAGCCCCCTTAGGCCGCATTGGCGATGCCGCGGAAGTTGCCGAAGTAGCGGTGTTTCTCGCAAGTGACGCCGCCAGTTATATTACCGGCGCGAACATTCCGGTGGCTGGCGGCCTAACCGGCGGCCTGTAAATCGCGGGCGAGAGTTCACCGTCATTCCAGCACAACCGGCTGCCGGCAATGCGATCTTTCTGGCTTGAATACCCGCAAACGCCAGAGGTATATCAGGAATCAAGCTGGCAAACTGTGATGTGAGCGCACGAATGCGCTATCGTCCGCTGTGGGGGGAATCTCCTCCTCTTTTTTGTATTTCTCTTCTCGAGAGCGTATTTGATCGAGGTGTGATGACTTCTTCAGTGTGGTCCATTCGCTCCGCGAGTGGTTTCCGGCACTCGCGGAGCGAGTGCGCCACATTAGGGGCGTCACACCTGCGTGAAACGCGCTGTAAAAGCGTTCACGCAATAGCGAGGCCTCCGGAAATGAGCGAGGTGTGGGGAGGGGATTCGTTTGTGAAGTAGCCCTCCGAACGGGTTTGCCCAAAAATGTGGAAGGCGCCGCGAGATGTAATGGCGGCTCTCCTCCGGCAGCTTTCATTATACTGAACAAATGTTCATTTTCAACCGAACGCGATGATTTTTCTGCGAATCCGACGTGGCGCATCGGTTCTCGTTTTCATAAACAAAGAATCAACTTGACTTTACGAGTCAAGTTTTTTCACGCTTTTTTCTTCGTCGCCGAGGATGACGACTTTTTTCAACCCGGAGAACCTCTTGCTCTGCCGACATCGCTTACGCATACAACACAAGGCGAAACCGCCGTAAACTCGGAAATCGCATGGTGCAGACTTGTTGTCATGTTTCTGTTGGATCGATTACGATATGGCCCGGGGGCGTTCTGACCGCGATCATGCGGGATGAATACTGGATGTTCGCGAGCGGCGTCAGGGAAGCGCCAACCGTTCTCGTCACTTGGGAGTTCGGCATATGGCGCCGGATGCGGCCGATTCGTCAGAGTTTCGGCAACTGCCCTTGGGGCGGCGAATCGACATGTTGTGCGATGCGTTCGAGGCGGAATGGCTTGCCGGACGCACACCGTCGCTGGAGCCATTCTTAAGCCGCGTGACGCGCGATGAACGCCCCGCCTTATTGCGCGAATTAGCTGCGTTGGAAATCGATTACCGGAAGCAGCGCGGCGAAACGATTAGCGCCGATGAGTTTTACCAACGATTTCCAACATACAGGGAAATCATCGCCCAGATTTTCTCCTCCCAACCGGCGCCGCAACCTGGACCGCCGTTAGAACACCGGCATGGCGCCTTGGGCGACCCCACCCCCGTCGGACGCGCTTCCGATTCTTCGAACGACGCCTCGAAGCCTTTCACGATGGGACAATACCGACTTTTGGAAAAGTTGGGCCAAGGCGGTATGGGCACGGTCTATCGCGCCGTGCATATGCGTTTGGAAAAAGAAGTTGCGCTCAAGGTGCTGCCTGCCGAACGCACCACGAACGCGGAGGCGGTGGCTCGTTTCAAACGCGAAATGCGAGCCGTGGGCCGACTGCATCATCCGAACATTGTGGCGGCCTACGATGCAGGTGAGGCAGATGGCGCCCACTTCCTGGTCATGGAGTATGTGCGCGGCGTTGATCTGACGCGCATCTTGAACGAGCACGGACCTCTGAACGTGGCGGACGCCTGCGAACTGATTCGCCAAGCCGCAATTGGCCTGCAAGAAGCGCACGAGCATGGAATGGTGCATCGCGATATTAAGCCGTCGAACCTGATGCTCACGGCAGTCCGGCAGGGGAAGACCGCGGAAGGCGTGGTCAAGATTCTCGATTTGGGACTTGCCCTTTTGGGCGATCAATGGCAAGGCGGCGCGCCGTCGACCGAAATCACCACAAGCGGCCACTTGATGGGCACGGTCGACTATATCGCGCCCGAACAAGCGACCAATACGCACGATGTAGATATCCGCGCTGATATTTATTCCTTGGGGACCACACTTTACAAGTTGCTGTGCGGAAAGGCGCCGTTTGAAGATCCCCGTTACGATAGCATCATGAAGCGCCTATTGGCGGTCGTGAATACTCCCGCACCACCCCTCAGGGCAAAACGACCGGACGTGCCGGAAAAGCTGGCCCATGTGATCGAGTGTTTGATGGCCAAAGACCCGGCGCTCCGGCCTGCCACGCCCGATGAAGCCGCGCTCTTACTTGAGGAGTTCTGCACCGGCCATGATATCCTGCCGCTAATTCGTGTTTCTGCGACCGACATTCCACCGCCGCGGCGCGGAAGCACTTCGCGCGTCGCATCGCCCGCGGAATGGACCATGCCGGGAAGCGCATCGCTACAGACGATGCCTCCCGAGCCTGTCGTGCCGAACGATGCGCCCAGATCCCCCATGACGTCGTCTCTCGCAACCCTTGCGGAGCCCACAAAAACCTCGCTTACTCATCAGCGCTACCGGCGGGTCGGAATTTTCGCGACGGCGATCGCGACGGCCCTGATCGGCGCCTATATGGCGTGGAGTCGCGTGCGGAGTCCGAACGCCGAATCTCTCGTCCATGCGAACTCGAATCCGCAGATACAAGAAACATTATCTCGTGGGGAAGTTGGGCGCCACGCCGCGAACGAGGAAGCGCCGCCGCAACCTGGCGACTGGTCGCGTCCGGTGAATGCCGGTCCCAACATCAACTCATCCTGGTGGGACGAACACCCGGCCTTGTCATCCGACGGGCGGTCGTTGTGGCTTGCCTCAGGCGGCTCGATTTTTGTCGCCACGCGAAGCGGCGTGGGGCAACCTTTCGGCGCGCGGCGGTTTTTACCCACCCCGGTGAGCGATGATTCCGCCTGGGACGCAGCGCCATCCATCAGCGGTGACGGTCGGATACTCGTCATTGAGTCGACGCGCGCCGGAGGGCTCGGAGGGAACGACCTTTGGCTGTTTACGCGCGGCGGCGCCGAAGACGAATTTGACGCCCCGCGGTGCTTGCCGGAGCCGATCAATACGGCCCATGCTGACGGGCGACCGTGTATTTCAACGGATGGATTAACACTCCTGTTCGCCTCGAACCGTTCGCCAACTTTGGGCGATTCCGATCTTTGGATGTGTCAACGAAACTCGCGGGACGAAGATTTCGGTCCACCGGAGTCCTTGGGGCCCGAGGTCAACAGCGCGGCGGCCGACTTGTCGCCCTCGCTTTCCTCCGATGGACTACTGCTGGTTTTCCATTCGAATCGGCCGGGTGGTTTCGGACAAGCGGATCTTTGGACCAGCCGCCGCGAAAGTCGTCATGCGCCATTTCCTGCCGCAGTGAACCTGGGACCGCAGGTGAACACGCTCGATAACGAAGCGAACCCCTCGTTGTCGTCCGACGGCCAGACGTTGCTGTTCGATTCGGACCGGCCCGGCGGATTCGGCAAGCGCGACATTTGGCTTACCAAGAAGATTCCACGTCTCGCCTCGCGCGACCAAGATCTTCCTGCCGTCGAGAAACCGGAAGCTCCGGAGTTTCCCTTTTCCGCCGAGCAAGCCGCGGCTCATCAAGCGGCTTGGGCTAGCTTTCTGGAATTGCCCCTCGAGTACAAGAATTCGCTCGGAATGATTTTCCGCTTGATTCCTGCGGGGACGTTCCTCATGGGGTCGACCGAAGCGCAAATCGAAGAAGCGATCCGTGAAACGAATGCAGACGCTGGTGACAACGTACTTCGCGTTTTCCTTCGCGCTGAGGGACCTCAACGCAGCGTCACCCTGAGCGAGCCGTTTTATCTCGGCGCTTATGAAGTCACGCAGGAGCAGTACCGAGCCGTCACCGGTTCGAACCCCGCGTACTTTTCCCGCGAAGGAGGCGGTAGCAACAACGTTGCCGGACGTGACACCAGCGCCCATCCGGTCGAGTCGGTCCGATGGCGACAAGCGGCCGAGTTTTGCACGCAACTTAGCGACCGCGAACGGCTTCCGGAAACCTACCGCTGGCAAAACAATCACATGATGATTGCTCCGGGCAGCGGCTATCGCTTGCCGACCGAAGCCGAATGGGAATTCGCCTGCCGAGCCGGCGCCGCTTCAGATTTCTATTCCGGCGACAGCCTGGCCGATCTGGAGCGCGTCGCATGGGTCATTACGAATTCCGGCGGCCGCACCCATGCCGTGGGCGAGCGGGAGCCCAACGCTTGGGGATTATTCGACATCCACGGCAATGTTTGGGAGTGGTGCCAAGACGCTTGGGATCCAAGGACGGCGGAGCCCCGCGATCAAAGGACGATCTTGCAGTATCATCGCGAACAAGCTCGTACGCTGCGGTACAACCGAGGGGGAGGTTGGAGCGGCACTGCGGTTCGCTGTCGTTCGGCGTATCATTTCGCCGATCCGCAAACCATGGCCAATCGATACGTGGGTTTTCGCGTTTTACTGCCCGTCTCTGCGGTGCAAGCCGCCGTGAGTCACCGTGGCGGTCAGCAACCTTGATCTCTTCGTGCGTGGCGCGGCGGTCCGAGCAGCCATGACCCACTTGTTCTTGCGGTTCCGCCGGTTCAGGGCTCGGTTTGTGTAAGTGCGGCGCGATCGAGCGGTCGCAATTCGAACTTGTTGCATCGCAGGAAGCCTGCCCACTGCACCAATCCCATCCAGGGGCCTTGCGACCTCTGGAACTCGGCTGCCGTATGACAACGGTCTAATTCGCTCCAGTCGATAACGCGCCGCCCGTTCACGTCGACCGCAATTCGTTCTTCCGCCAAATGGCACACAATGCGATTCCAATCGGGATCATTCAAGAGCTTGCCTTCGCGCGATGTAGGATTTTGAGGCGAGTTCGAGCCACGATGATCTAAACCCGCGATGCCGCTGTACCGTTTGGTTTCGTTGTTGACGTCGTCCTGGTCTAAACGAACGACAATGATGCGATCATCCCGACTAAGAACGATGTCGGTCGTGAAACTGCCGACCGTGCGCGCCACCTGGACTTCCAAGGTGTACTCGCGCGCAGTCGCAGGCGTAGTCCGCCAAGATCGCCCGACGCTGAAGGGGGCTTCGAGTGTTAGTTCACCGTGTTCGTTTTTGGGCGCATCTTGAAGCAAGTCCAAGACGGCTACTTCGGGTTCGACCGATGGTTGTTGCGGCTCGGCCGCGGCCATCATCCGAGTTTCCGACTTTTGCTCGGGCTCGTTGAGCCGCTTGGGGGAATCCGATGCCGGTTTCCCGGTGTGGAAGAAATTTTCCGGTCCAAAGATCGCGTACAGCGCCGCCAGCCCCAAGACCGCGACGCAACCAACACCCCAATACCGTGTTCCGCGGCGCGATTGGGAGTTTGGGGCACGACGTGCGAGGCTGCTGGCTTGAGCGGTGTTTTCCCGTGACGCCGAACGGTTGGCGATTAAAGTCTTGGGCGCAACAGCACCGTGAATTGTGCTGCCTTGTCGCGGCCCCTTTCCCGATGCCGCCAACAACTCGGGAATGGCGTGTCCTGCGGCGAATGGCTCCAGTGCATTCGCCACAAGCTCCGGCGTGGCGGGCCGATCTGCGGGGTCTTGCGCGAGCATCCGATCGACAAGCGACGCAAGTTCTTCAGGAACGTTGGCCGCATGGCTTCGGAGCGACGGCCGCGGCTCATGGACAAGCGACGACAAACGTTGGATCGCGCTATCGTGTTGCGTCTTGTCAAACGGTGTTGTTCCCGTGAGCAACGCATACAGCGTAGCGCCCAGCGAGTAAACATCGGCGCGAATGTCGACTCGATGCGTATCGACCGCTTGCTCGGGCGCCATGTATTCGATCGAGCCCATCATTCGCCCTGTGCTTGTCAAGGCCGACGGCGTCCGACCGACGCGCCACTCGTCGAGCAGCGCCAGTCCCAGGTCGAGCACCTTCACCACACCTGTTACGGCGCCGCGTCGGCGAACGCCCGTTAACATCAGGTTCGAGGGCTTGATATCGCGATGCACCATGCCATGTTCATGGGCGTGTTGCAGTCCCAAGGCGGCTTGCCGCACTAACTCACATGCATCGGGAACGGCAAGCGGGGCATGGGCTTGGAGCAAACCCGCCAGGTCAACGCCGTCGATCAATTCCATAACCAGGTAGTGCGAACCCTTGAATTCCCCGGCGTCAAACGCGTTCACAATGTTCGGATGATGCAGGCGCCCTACGGCTTTCATTTCCCGTTCAAATCGGGCCACGGCCTCAGGGTTCGCGGTGCGTTCCGGCGCCACGATTTTGATGGCTACCTGCTTTTCTAAGCGCAGGTGAATCGCCTTGTACACCACGCCCATGCCCCCTTCCCCCAGCTTCTCCAGAAGCCGGTATTGCCCAAATGACGCTTCGCTGGCGGAAAAACTTTCAAGCGGCGGCGAAAGCGTCGCCGCAGAGGGCGCCTTGGGCGGCGTTTGCTCTTGGGTTGACGGGCCGAGGACTTGAGCCACAACCTCACGGTCATCTGGAAAGCGCGCGGCGTATTCGTCCACACCGGGGGGCGGTCCGCGACGTCGGCGGTAATCGATCTCTAAGGCCAACAATTCGCGCAGCAACGCAACACGTTCGATGCCGGCGAACCCCGCCAAGAAGTCCTCTGCCCGCGGAGTACGGTTGGCCAGCCACTCCGCTTCGAAGGCGTCGCAAACGCCATCAATACGTTGGGCCAAAGGCAGACCGGCAAGCCCTTTCCGGTTCGATTCCGCAAAGGTCACGCGCCAACCTCCGCCGACCAAAGTTCTCGAATCAAACCGAGTTTACGTTCCACCGTGCGAAGCGAAACGCCCAACTGTTGCGCAATTTCTTCATTCGTGAAACCTTCAAACCGCAGCCGCGCAATTTGTCGTTGCGTCTCGTCGGGCAACATGGCGAAGAGACGTTGTTGCTCTTCATCCATGAGCGAGATGAACTCCGGCGTTGGTTCATCGCCAAGAAATTGTTCAAAGCCTGCGGGTCCGTCCTCTCCGGCGCTGTTGAAGATCGAATCGCCTCGCACGTTACGCCCGCCGCGTTTCTTGCTCGTTTGCCGGCGAATCTGGTCAATGGCCTTCTGGCCGCTGATCGCCACGAGCAGGCGCCAGAGATCGTCCCGATCGGAAAGTTGGGTGAATCGTCCTTGTTCGGCGCCGCGGCATAAGCTATCGAGCACGCTTAACGCGACATCTTCTTCATCGACGACGCGCCGCGGCGCCATGCGCATTTTGCCGGCCGCCACACGAACGAGTTGCTGAAAATACCGCTCCCAAATGAATCGCGCCGCGTCGCGTTTTCCTTCTTTGAGATCGCGAATCCAGAGGGTGACCGACTGCTGAAACTCATCGCTCATAGAACGCCCGCTTCCAACAGATCCAGGACGGTTACGACCGACGGAATCGCTCGCGCCGAGGATGACGTGCGCCTCCGGGTCGGCGGATCAGCCCGCGCTCGATCTTAGATGCCGCACCTTGGAAATTCAATCGGCCGTTGCAACGTCCGGCATGCAAATGGCCAGTGAATTGATCGCAAATAACCGGATCTTAGGGTTGCTTGCCGTCCGTCATGAAATCGCCGTGTAGCGCGGCGATTGCGCTTGGTGCGATCGGCGATCGCGCTTCGCGAAACGGGGCCCCGAGAAATACGGTTTCCAAAAAATTTCTTCGATTGTGGCGGGGCGCAGCACGCGTTTACGGGCGAAGGGAGTCAAGCACGACCTGAACCGTGCAAACCACGAATGTAACCCGTTTTCACTTGAGGAGCCTTTGCCATGTCTCGCCTTTTTCGATTCGCCCGTGCTGCGGTGTATACCATCAGCTTGTTCACTTCGCAAATCGTGTTGGCTCAGCACGGCCGATACGACCACGGCCGGGGTCACGCGTATGATTCGGGCTATTCCACGGAATACTCGCACCACGATGATTACCACTCCTACGGACCACGACCGCGTTACGAGGACGCGCAGCATTTTGGAATAGACGAAGATTATGGCCTGGCCGATTGTCCTAGCTCGCGGCGGTCGGGATCACATTTCGATGTCACGCGACCCGCACCGCGTGCTGCAAAGCCTTTGCCGCAAGCCGCTTTGGGAATGTGGGAAGTTTCGACGCGTGCGGTCGGCGCTCGCCAATGGATCGAGTTTAAAGCCGATGCGACGTTCGCCATCCACCGGCAGATCATTGCCCCGGGCGCCCGTCCTACCGTTCAGAACGGACTTGAGTACCAATACGACGGACGCACGTTGACTCTGAATGACGGCCGAGAGTTCGCTGTCGCCATGCTTGAAAACCAGTTGTTGTTGATTGACGCTGAAAACCCCAGCGCGGTGCAAGTGCTGGTGCGGTCGCCAGGGCTGGAAGCCGCGGAATCACAGAATCGAGCTGCAAATGTCCTGCCACCGGTTCGTCCTAACGTCGTGCCGCCGCAACCGCAACCCCAACCGATTCAACCCCAACCGATTCAACCGCGACTGGGGGACCTTCCGCCATCGAATTCCCCAGTGCTTTCCACTCAACCCGTGCTTGACTAATGTCGCCAACCTCGTGCGACTCGCCGCCGGATCGATCTCCGGCGGCTTTTTGTTGCGCGAGTTGGCGAATGTCCCGAGCGACGGGATCGCATTTGCCGTTCGGCGTTGCTTCGTACCGGCGTTGCAAACGCGGGTTGCAGATTCAGAACTTTGGAAACAGCCGTGCATTCGCCATCGTTTCGGTACGTTTTGGCGTAACGTGATTGTGGTACAACAAACGCCACGCAATGCGACCTTTTGAAATCGCGCTACGTCGAAATTTCCTCCCCGACTTGCCGATACCCATACATCGCCCGTACATCGTCGGAACTATGCAGTTTTGGAAATACCATGCCCTTGGCAACGACTATCTGGTGTTTGATGGTTGCGACGGAAGCGTCGTTCCACCGCCACAAATCCGCCGCATTTGCGATCGTCACTGCGGACTTGGGTCCGACGGCGTCTTGATCCATCGGCCTGCCCAGTTCCCCTCGATGGCTGCGGTGCAAATTATGAATCCGGATGGTTCGGAAGCGGAGAAAAGCGGCAACGGTTTGAGGATTTTTTCGCGTTACTTGTGGGATCGACGCCTCGTGGCTGCGGAGCCGTTTTGTGTGCAAACGTTGGGAGGCGAGGTCACTTGCCAGGTCTTGGACGGCGGCGGCGCGGTGGTGGTGGACATGGGCCGCGTGAGTTTTCGCAGTCGCGATATTCCCATCCAGGGCGAAGACCGGGAGGTACTGAACGAATCGTTGGAGTTGCCCGGAGAACAGTGGACATTCTCGGCCGCAACCGTGGGCAACCCGCACTGCGTGATCGTTTGCAACGGCCCCACCGAAGCGCTGGCCCGACGCTTAGGACCGTTAATTGAAACGCATCCGCGGTTTCCACAAAGGACGAACGTGCAGTTCGTCCAGCCGCTAGCGCGTAATCGCGTGCGTATGCACATCTGGGAGCGGGGCGTCGGTTATACGCTAGCCAGCGGCAGTAGCAGTTGCGCGGCGGTCGCGGTGTTGTTCCGACTCCACCTGTGCGACGACAACGTGGAGGTGGAAATGCCAGGTGGAAGGCTCAAGATTGCGGTCGCGCCTGACTTTTCGAACATTCGCATGATCGGCCCGGTGGTCAAAATCGCCGAAGGCGTCATCTCGGCGGAGTGTTTCGAAGAAGCGTCGGGCGACGGTTCCGCGTCACATCCTTGAGCCAACGGCCTGTCAAAAGACGTTCAACGCGTCAAGTCAGGTGTACGCGTGCTTTCCATTACGAGAGGCGCAGCGGCATCGAACGGCTGCGCACGCCAACGGCATGGTCAATCGCGTTCGCAATGGCCGGCGCCACGGCGATGATTGGGGTTTCGCCAGCGCCCACGGATGGCAAATCTTTGCGATCGAGCAGCACAATGTCCAATTCGGGAACATCACTCATGCGCGGCGTGCGGTATTCGGAGAAAGAAGCATTCGAGATTTGACCATCCTCGAATTCGATCGCTTCATACAGCGCTCCTCCCAGGCCCATGATGATGCATCCCTCCACTTGCGCACGCAGGTTTGCCGGGTTTTGTATAGCGCCGCATTCGTACGCCTGGCAAACCTGCAACACGCGAATGGCGTCATCGTTCACTTCGACTTCCACACACGCGGCGACGTAGGAGCCCTTTTCCGTACCGCACGCTAACCCAACGCCGCGAGTAGCGCGCCGGTTCGAACGACGGCGGGCCCAATCGAATTTTTGCGCGGCGGCGCGAAGGACATTCTTTAACCGTCCTTCTTCGAGATGCTGAAGACGAAATTCCAGCGGATCGACTTGTGCGAGCGCGGCGAGTTCATCCATGGCCGACTCGCGGGCAAACGTGTTCGCCGTGGATGCTAACGCGCGGTACGATCCTTGCCGCAGAGGAGAATTCGCCGCGATGAACCGGGTGCGGCCGGCGGCGGTCTGGTACGGCGTGTCGATGGCCGATCCGCCAGAGTTATAGTTGGTGAAGTCCCAAGCGGCGATGGCTCCGTTCGCATCAACTCCGGCTTGAACTTCGATCAGGCCCGCTGGCCGGAAGTACGCCCAAGTGAACTCTTCTTCACGCGTCCACTGCAGACGGACCGGCCGATGGGCCGACCTCGCCAACCGCGCCGCCTCGACCGCGACTTCGCCCGTATGCTTGCCGCCAAAGCCGCCGCCGGTATCAGGAACGATCACGCGCACGCGGTCTTGCGGAAGGCGGAACGATTGACACAGCTCGGAGTGTACGCGCGAGGGCTGCTGCGTTCCCGTCCATACGGTAAGTTTCCCTTCCGTCCACTCGGCCACCGCCGCACGCGGCTCCATGGGAGCATGTTGAATATAGGCGACCGTGTAAGCGGTGGAGAGTTTCTTTTCGAGTCGAGCGAGCGTCGACGCGCTATCGCCCCATGTGCGACCGTCGCGGCCGCCATCGCGCGAAGGTTCGCTGGTTTCCTTCAGATGTTCAAACAGATTCGCACTGGACGGGTGACGCGGGCGATCCCATTGCGCATGTTGCGCGAGTGCGGTGCGCGCCTGGTTCGCTTCCCAGGTGGTTGGGGCAGCGCAGCCAATAAACTCGCCGTCGCGCACGACGATCACGTTTGGCATTGCTTGCGCCGGGGCCAGGTCAATCGACGTAAGCGTTGCGCCGTACGATGGCGGACGCAACACCTTGCCATAAAGCATGCCAGGGCGAACGATGTCCGAAGGATAGAGGACCCGTCCCGTGACCGTATCACGCCCGCGCACATGCGGAACCGAAGCGCCGAGCACGCGCCACTCGTTGACGGGGGTAACCTCGACGCCGTCGCGCCATGTTTGCGATGCAAACCGGCTTTGCAGGTTCGGATCGGCCGCTAGTTGGGCCAGGCTAGCGTCTTTGCCGGAGGCGGCGCGAAATACGCCGTCTTCGAATTTTATTTCTGTGCGTTCCACACCCAGATGTTCGGCAGCGAGACGGATCAGAACGTCGCGCGCCGTGGCGGCGGCGGATCGCACGCGCGGCACGGTGGACGGGGTCGTGCGACTGCCGGCCGTGCCGCCGTCATCAGGGCATTGCTCCGTATCGGCCATGATGACACGGATGCGTTCCGTGGGAAGGTTCAACTCTTCGGACGCCGCCTGGGTGATTTGCGTTCGCGCGCCTTGACCGACTTCGACTTTGCTGGTCAGCACAGTGATCACGCCGTCCTCGCCCAAGTGAAATCGCTGCGACAACGATTCCTCGCGGCGAGCCGGCGCGTTTCCCCGTCGCTGGCCCGCGGCTGGTTTTGCTGCGACAAGGATCACGAGGCCGGCGCCAAGGAGTTGCACGAATTCGCGCCGGTCGGCGGCGAAAACATACGGCGGCGATTCGCGCAGCTCGTAACGTTCAAACTCGGCATGGCGCGCATCGAAGGGTTGATCAGTCATAACGGTCCTCCGCGATCAATCGGAGCGAGAACTTGAGCTAAGGGCGGGCGACAGCGCTGGTCACCGCGGCGAGTAGGTTCGGATAATTGCAACACCGGCACAGATGTTCGCTCATCGCGGCGACGATCTGCTCGCGCGACGCGCCAGGGTTCTGCTGGGTGAACGCCACGGCGGTCATAATGTGGCCTGGCACGCAGTAGCCGCATTGCATCGCCTGGTGGTCGAGGAAGGCTTGTTGAACCGCATGCAAACGACCTTCTGTAGCAAGGCCCTCGATGGTTTGAATCGACTGGCCCTCCGCATCGGCGACTCGCGTGATACAGGAACGCGTGGGTTGACCGCCTACCAGCACGGTGCAAGCTCCGCAGGCTCCCTCGCCACAACCGTATTTGGCGCCGGTCAGTTGAAAATCTTCGCGTAGGACGTCCAACAGGGGGCGGTCATCGTCGGTCGTTGTGGTTCGCTCGGACCCGTTGATTTGAAGGACGAACTTGCGAGGCATGCCTTTTTCTCCTCGAGAAGACGGCGCATTGAGCCAAGCCGCGCCGGACGGGAACTCGCGCGATGGCGCGTTTGCGAATAAGCATCGAGAAAATTCCCCTGCGCAGATCGTTGGTCGATCCGCGCAGGGGAAGTCATGATCTGGCGATAGGATCGTCGCCAATCGGCAATTACTTCGGCGCGGGGAGCAAAATGGCCGCATCTTCGGCAAACGTCGCCTCGCCCGGCTTGCCGTTCAAACGGTACTGCACTTTCAGTTGCTTCACGCTGTCGGGCAGCGGGTCGCCAAAGTTGGCGTTGTAGCCTGCCGAAGGCAGCACGATCAACGGCAGGTTTCCGGCATACTTTTGCAGCACCGCGGTCACGTCCTTTTGGGTCGAGCCGGCGCCGTACTCCGCTTTAACGATTTCGACCTTGACCGGTTCGAGCCCTGCTTGGGCCAAATGCTCGCGCACGTCGACGCCTTTGCTTGCCACGCTTTGGGCGATGGTCAGAACCGCGGCGTTTGCATCGTCTTTAAGCTCTGGCTCTTGGAGTGCGCGAATGGCGAGCTTGAGCATTGCGACGCTTGGGTAACGCTTGAGCACATCGAACACGAGCTTTTGTTCGGCTGGCCGGGCGGCGTCCAGCACTTGCTGACACATTTCAATGCGCTGTTGTTCGGGCAGCACGAATTGCCGAGCAATACGAATGTAGCCGCGCATTGCGCGAACCTGGTACTTTTCGCCTGGCGCCGTCTTGGCCAGATCAAGCAACACCGGCGCCGCGTCGGCGGTCATCCATTCGCCAAGCAAGCGCGTGCTGACGTCTTGCAGTTCGGGATTGCTGGTCTTGGCCGCAGCGCCAACCGTCGCCAGCGCTTTGGTTCCTCCCACGGCGCCAAGAATCTCCAGCAGCGACGCTTTGGTTGTGGCCGACGGAGTCCGTTGCACGGCGTTGGCCAAGGCAGTTGCGCAGGCTTCGCGATCCGGCATGCGAACCGCCGCTGTCTTGAGCGCCTGCTGGGCGGCCGCCGCGTCCTCGGAATTCTTCGGCGTCACAACTTGCGCGATTAACACTGGGAGTCCCTTGAGATCGACCGTTTCGCCCAGGGCGGCCAACGCCGCGCGGCGCACCGCCGGGTTCGAATGCGTGAGCGACTTCAGTAGCGTATCCGTGGCTTCGATGCGGCGTTGACCGATGAGTCCAATGAGCACGGGGTAGATTTTTCCATCGGCCTGCGGCAGAAGATCGACGATTTGTGAATCGACCTGGTCGCCCGGCATTTCGGCCAGCGTCGCCTTGGCGGCTTGCGCCAATTCGGCGTCGGCGTCGGTGGCGATGGTTAACAGCGATCCAAGGCAGGAATCATCGCCAACGCGCCGCAGGGCATCAATGGCTGAGAGACGCACTGGCTTGGGGCCCTGTTCCGCCGCATTCAACACCGCGGCAAGAACGACCGTCTCCGGTCGGTCGGCCATCGCCTGAACGATCAACGCGGCGCGTTCCGGTTGAGCGCGGGCCAGTTCCTCGGCCAAGGTTTGATCGACCTTACCACCTTGGACTTCGCGGGCGGTGCTGAGCGCGATTTGAAAGAACTTCGCATCCTCCGAACGAAGTTGCTCGAGCAGCAACGGTAAACCTTCGTCGCCCCGAGCCAAAATGGCTCCGCGCGTCGCTTCGAGCAGGCGTTGTTTGGGAACTTCGGCCTTGCGCACTTCGTCGTACAGTTCGGCGGCTTCCGCCGACTTGCCTTCCGCAAGCCGCCGTTCCGCGCATAGCACACACCCTTCGGCCACCGCCGAGCGAACTGGAACGGGGCCGGCCTGTAGCGCCTGGCGGAGCGATTGCGCCGCTTCGTCGGTTCCAATGCGGCCAAGCGCCACGGCTGCCGCAGAAGCGGATTCTACGTCGTTGTTCTTCAGGTGCTTGGTCAGCGCTTCGACCGAGGCGGCGTCGCGCCGCACGCCGATCGAGTTAATCACGCCGACCAGGAGCAACCCGTCGAGCGAATCCGTCGCCTTGCGAAGCGCTTCATCCGCTTCAGGGCCAGGAATCGCCTCGAGCGCGATGCGCGCCCACGAGGCGAGTTGTGGATTCGACAGCAACGGCGCCAGGTCGGCCACGGCTTCGCTCGTGCCATGAATCGCCAGAAGCTTGCAGGTGATGGCTTTTTCGCCCGCAGGCGCATCGGAGCGGAGCACTGCAAGGAGATCTTTCTCCTGATGAGCCGAGGACTTGACTTGGTCGTCGGCCGCACATAATCCAGCGGCCAGGATAAGCCAGGTTGTGAGAAACAGAAATGGTCGTTGAAGTTGTCGTGTCATATTGAGAAACGGGGGGTTAAAGCATGGGGAACGGCGGCATCGCCGAGTGAACTTGCCAAGCGGCCCTATTTACCGGGACGCGGCGAAGCTGAGGCGCGTGGCGATTACAGTCTCCAGGGCTCACGCAGCGCTTCGGAACGCAAACGATTGGCTTCATCATCGCCGACGAATTCATGGGTTTGATTGTCAAACTTGACCTGACGTCCCAGGTGCAGCGCGATGTTCGCAGCATGGCAAACGATATGCGCGTTGCAAGCAGCGTCGGCATTGCCTTTGGGCTGGCTGCGGGTCTTTACGCAGTCCAGGAAGTCGCGCACGTGGAAGGTGGCCGGGTAACCGCCGATCTCCTCGACGGTTCGTCCCGCGAGTAAAGCGGGCGAGCTAAGCACCAGCTTGCCGCTGTCGCCGGCTTCAACCCAGCCGTCCTCTCCCTCGAACCGAACGGGGCAAGAGCCAAGCGGAATCCAACCGGTTTCTCGGAAGATCAACTCCGTTCCGTTCTCATACCGAGCGACCAATTGCCCGTCTTTGGGCGGATCGTACTCGACCGGGGGTGCGCAATCATCGACGGCCCATTGGCATAAGTCGACGCAGTGCGAGCCCCACTCCAAGACGCCGCCGCCGACCAGTCCGCCGCCTTTCTCAAAGTTGAAACCGTCGAGCAATTTGGCGTTGAAGGGGCGCCACGAGGCCGGGCCAAGATACATGTTCCAATCGACAATTTCGGGGTCCGGCTCCGGTTCCGCGGGAAGCCAGCCGCTCATCATGGCTTGCATACCCATGGGGTGTGCGTACACGCGCTTGATTTTGCCAAGTTTCCCCGTGCGCGCCAAAGCGCATGCAAATGCGAAGTGCGGCAGATTGCGCCGCTGGGTTCCGGCTTGAAACACCCGACCGGTACGGCGCATCGTTTCCGCCAGAATCAAACTTTGCGCGATGTTTTTGGTGACGGGTTTTTCACAGTACATATCCTTTCCGGCCTTGGCGGCGGTCATAGCGGCCGTAGCGTGCCAGTTCGGGCCGGTGGCGATCAACACGGCGTCAATGTCGTTACGGTCCAAGAGTTCGCGGAAGTCGCGATATATGGCGCAACCGTCCGTTCCGTATTTGCCGTCGACCATCTTCTTCACTGCGGTGCGGCGAGCTTGTTTGATGTCGCACACCGCGGCAAATTGCACGTCTTTTTGCTCCAGAAAACAGCCAAGATCGTACGTGCCGCGGTTGCCAATGCCGATGCCGCCCACGATGATCCGCTCGCTGGGCGGTACGGCCCCATTCAAACCTAGCGCCGAGCCAGGAATAAACATAGGCGCCGTGACGGCGGCACCGGCCGCGGAAACAGCCGTCTTCAAAAACTTGCGTCGAGGAATCTGCGTACGCTTGTTCGACATAACTACTCTCCTGATCGTGATGATCGATGGATGGCCCGGACGCCGCGCCGACATCCCGGCAATGGTTTACGTTGTCAGAATACTCCCGCGGCGCGCCGTTCACCACCGCGGATCGTCCGAAATTCTCATTTGCATCACGGCAGATTGATTGCTTAAGGATGGATGCATCGTCGGGCCGTATCCGATGCTTCCCTGCAATGCGAGGTTCTGCGTTGAACTGGCCAGCTTCGCTCGACGTAATCCATGTCGACAATGCGCGCCTTTGGTTCGCGTCCTTGGCGTCCGCGTTGGCAGGGGAATCTGTCGACGTCGACGTCAGATTGGTTGCCCTGGAGGAGGAATTCACGGTAAACTAAAAGCACTCCTTCGTTTGGCTCCCGCCACGAACTCCTCCGCACACCTTCCCGCTTCCTCGTTCCCACGTGCCGAACCCATGCGCTGTACGCTTCGCTCATCACCCGCGTTGCTCCCTTGGCTTCCTGTCGTTGTGGTGCTTCTGAGCGGCTCGGCATCGTTGCGAGGCGCGGACGAGCCGGTGTCGTTCAATCGCGACATCCGGCCCATTCTTTCCGATAACTGCTTTGCCTGCCACGGACCGGACATGAACCGGTTACAGGCTGGGCTTCGGCTCGACGTGCGTGAAGCGGCCTTGGCGCCGGCCGACTCAGGTGAACCGGCGATTGTGCCCGGCGATCCGGATGCGAGCGAGTTAGTGCGTCGCATACTCAGTGAAGATGACAGCGAACGCATGCCGCCTGAGGAGGCGAACAAAACTCTGACTGAGGCGCAAAAAAAATTATTGCAGCGGTGGATTGCACAAGGCGCCGAGTATCAACGTCATTGGGCGTATGAACCACCGATTAAAGCGCCAATTCCTTCGGGTGAGAACGGCGTTGATTTTCTGGTGCGCAAGCGGTTGGCGGCGATCGGGCTGAAACCATCGCCCGAAGCCGACCGACGTACGCTCATCCGTCGCGTGCACAGCGATTTGCTTGGGCTACCGCCCACGCCGGAACAAGTCGCCGCATTTGAGGCCGACGACCAGCCTGGCGCCTACGAGCGCATGGTAGAACAAGCGCTGGCAAGTCCGCATTACGGCGAGCGCATGGCGATTGGGTGGCTGGACGTGGTCCGCTTTGCCGACACGATTGGCTATCACAGCGACAACCCGCGGAATGTATGGCCCTACCGCGACTGGGTCATCCAAAGCTTCAACGACAACAAGCCCTTCGATCAGTTTACGATTGAGCAAGTCGCGGGAGATTTGCTACCCAATGCGACCGTGCAAACGCGCGTGGGATCGGCGTTCAATCGCTTGCTCTTGAGCACCGAAGAAGGCGGCGCTCAACCCAAAGACTATGAAGCGCGCATGTTGACCGACCGCGTGCGGGCGATCGGTGCGGCGTGGTTGGGGCAAACCACCGGTTGCGCACAGTGCCACGATCATAAGTTCGACCCGTTTACCATGCGGGACTTTTACGGCTTGGGCGCGTTCTTCGCCGACATCCAAGAGCCGATCATCGGTCGGCGTGAAGATGGAATTGTGGTCGCGTCGGAGGAAGAAGAAAAACGCCTGGCGGAGCTGGATGCTCAGCTTAGCGACGCGCGACAGCGATTCAACGCCGCGACCAGCGAGTTAGACGCCGCCCAGGCAGAATGGGAAACGAAAGCCATCACCGATGGTGCTCAACTGCCCGAAACGTTGCCTGAGTCCAAGGCGCCTGAGGACGCAAAGAAAGCGGCGCAGGCGGCTGCGGCGGCGCTGGCCAAAGAGGTCAAGAACCGGTCGGCCAAAGAGAAGGAAGCAATCCAGACGTACTATCGTACTTATGTTAACAAGTCGCGCCAGGCGGACTTTGAGGCCTTGGCAAAAGCCGAGAACGAGCGGAATGCGTTTTACAACGCACTCCCCAAATGCCTGGTGAGCATTAGCACATCCAACAAACGCACGGTGCGCATACTTCCCCGCGGCAATTGGATGGACGAAACCGGCGAAATTATGAAACCGGCCTTGCCGCACTACTTGCCTCAGCCGACCGTCGAAGGGCGCGACCTGAATCGGCTCGACCTGGCGCAGTGGTTGGTTACTCGCGATAACCCGCTGACGGCGCGGACCGTCATGAACCGGTTGTGGAAACAATTCTTTGGTACGGGTCTTAGCAAAGTACTGGACGACTTGGGGGCCCAAGGCGAGCCTCCGCCAAACCCTGAACTACTGGACTGGCTCGCTTGCGAGTTCATGGATTCGGGCTGGGATCTTAAGCACATGGTGCGCACCATCGTCACCAGTCAAACGTATCGACAGGTTTCGACCGCGACGCCCGAGTTACTTGCGGCCGACCCGTACAATCGTGAGCATGCGCGTCAAAGCGCGTTTCGTGTCGATGCCGAGTTGGTCCGCGATTACGCGCTTTCCGTATCCGGATTACTGTCTCGCAAGATTGGCGGGCCGAGTGTAAAGCCCTACCAGCCGGAGGGCTACTGGGAAAACCTGAATTTCCCGCAGCGGCAATACATCGCGGACACCGGCGACTCGCAATACCGCCGAGGTTTGTACACCTGGTGGCAACGCTCGTTTCTGCATCCGAGTATGGTCGCATTCGATGCTCCAAGCCGCGAGGAGTGCGCCGCCGAGCGAACCCGGTCGAATATACCGCAACAGGCGTTAGTGCTGCTCAACGATCCGACTTACGTTGAGGCGGCGCGCGCATTCGCAGCAAGAATACTGAGCGAATGTTCGGGATCCCCCGAGGAGCGAATCACGTGGGCCTGGCGGCAAGCGTTACAGCGCGACCCTCGCCCCGAGGAACGACAAGTCTTGGAACAATTACTGGCGAAACATCAGGCGATCTATCGCGAAAATCCCGAGTCCGCCGCGGCCCTGCTCAAAGTAGGTATGACGCCCGCGCCGAGCGCGCTGAACCAGGCGGAATTGGCTGCATGGACGCATGTGGCGCGCGTGTTACTCAATCTGCACGAATCCATTACTCGCTCTTGAGTTCCTGCCTTTTGCATTTTCCAATCGACCATGAGGTTCGCGATGGCGACTTCGCCCGTTACGGTCAACCGCCGCTGCTTTCTGGGCCAAAGCACTCAGGGGCTGTTCGGCGTGGCGCTCGCATCGCTGCTCGAACCAACGCTCCTGCGCGCGGAGCCGTCGCGCGGAGTGCTGGGCGCGCCGCCTTTGCCGCAAAAGGTGAAGCGCGTCATCTGGCTGACGATGGCCGGAGGACCGTCGCACTTGGAGTTGTTCGACCGGAAACCCAAGTTGGCCGAGATGAACGGTCAACCGATGCCGGAAAGTTTGACGCGCGGCCAGCAACTGGCGCAGCTGCAAGGGCAAAAACTGTTTTGCTTGGGCCCCATGTTCCCCTTCAAGCAATACGGTAGGAGCGGTATGGAGTTGTGCGAGTTGCTGCCGCACATCGGTTCGGCCGCCGACGACATTTGCTTGATCCGTTCGATGACCACCGACGCCATCAATCACGATCCGGCCCACATGTTCATGAACACCGGTTCGCAAATCGCGGGCCGGCCGAGTATGGGAGCATGGGTCACCTACGGGTTGGGCAGCGAGGCGGAAAACCTTCCTGGTTTCGTGGTGTTGGTTTCCACGGGCAAAGGCCGTTCGCCGCAACCGATCTCCGCGCGACAATGGAGCAGCGGGTTTTTGCCCAGCCGGCATCAGGGAGTGCAGTTACGGTCGCAAGGCGAGCCGGTGCTGTACCTCAACGCGCCGCCGGGCATCTCGCTTGATCAACAGTCGGCCGATGTATCGGCCATTAACGCATTGAATCGAAATCGCGACGTCGTCGCGCATGATCCCGAAATCGCCACGCGAATCGCCCAGTATGAAATGGCGTTTCAAATGCAATCGAGCGTTCCGGAACTGATGGACCTGGCCGACGAAGATTCGCAGACCATTGCCCGGTACGGATGTGAACCTGGCGATGGCTCGTTCGCTTCGAATTGTCTGCTGGCGCGGCGGCTAGCCGAACGCGGCGTGCGATTCATTCAGTTGTATCATCGCGACTGGGACCATCACAGCCTGTTACGCGAGGAGCTTCCCCTGCGAGCCCGCGAGGTAGATCAAGCGTCCGCCGCGCTGATTGCCGATCTGAAACATCTAGGCATGTTCGACGAGACGCTGATTGTGTGGACGGGCGAGTTTGGCCGTACCCCCATGTCGCAAGGAAATAAAGGCCCGATTGGCCGCGATCATCACAACAAGTCGATGGCGATGTGGCTGGCCGGAGCCGGCGTGCGCGGCGGTATGGTTTACGGCGCCACGGACGATCTTGGCTACGCGGCGGTGGACCAGATTTGCACCGTTCACGATCTGCACGCAACGATGTTGCACCAATTGGGAATCCGGCATGACGCGTTTAGCGTAAAGTTTCAAGGACTCGACGCCAAACTCACCGGAGTTGAAGGCGCCAACGTCCTGCACGATATCCTCTCTTGATCCAAAGCTCGGTTGTCATGAAGCTCCAACCTTATTCGCCGCTGACGCGTCGTTCCTTTCTTGGCCGAACATCGCAAGGACTGGGCGCCGTCGCGCTCAGTTCGCTGTTAGGCTCCTCACGCACCGAGGCGGCCCCGACTCGCGGCGTACTAGGACAACTGCCGTTTCCGCAAAGAGCCAAGCGTGTGATCTGGCTAACGATGGCGGGCGGGCCTTCGCACTTAGAGACTTTTGATCCGAAACCCAAGCTTGCCGAAATGCACGGTAAGCCGATGCCAGAAAGTCTAACCAAAGGGCAGCAGCTCGCGCAGTTGCAAGGTCAACCGCTGAATTGCTTTGGTCCGCAACATCCGTTCGAAAAATTCGGCCAGAACGGCATCGAGATTTGCGCCTTGTTCCCGCACATCGGCTCCGTGATTGATGAAATCTGTCTGATCCGCTCGATGACGACCGATGCGATCAATCACGATCCGGCCCACATGTTTATGAACACGGGCTCGCAGATTGCTGGTCGGCCCAGCATGGGATCGTGGGTCACGTACGGGCTTGGAAGCGAAGCAGAGGACCTACCTGGCTTCGTGGTGCTCACCTCACTCGGTCAAGGCGGGCAAAACCAACCGATTGCCGCCCGACAGTGGAGCAGCGGCTTTTTGCCCAGTAAGTTTCAAGGCGTACAATTGCGCAGCAAGGGCGATCCAGTGCTGTATCTGTCCACGCCGACAGGAGTCGCCGCGGACCAACAAGCCGCGGATGTCGCAGCCATCAACACGCTCAACAAGCAGCACGACGCCCTCGTTCACGATCCGGAAATCGCCACGCGCATCGCCCAATACGAAATGGCGTTTCAAATGCAGGCGAGCATTCCCGAGCTTATGAATGTGGCCGACGAAAGTCAGGAAACGCTCGACCTGTACGGTTGCCAACCCGGAGACGGTTCGTTCGCCGCCAATTGCTTGCTTTCGCGTAGGTTGGCGGAACGCGGCGTGCGGTTTATTCAGCTCTACCACAAGGACTGGGATCATCACGGCGGCGTAAAAGACGGCGTAGCGCAAAAAGCTCGCGAAATCGACCGCGCCTGCATGGCGTTAATCACGGATCTGAAGCGCAGGAGCATGCTCGACGAAACGCTGATTGTATGGGCCGGAGAGTTCGGACGTACGCCTATGTCGCAAGGCGGTAGCGGACGCGATCATCATAACAAAGCGATGTCTGTATGGTTATGCGGCGCCGGGGTGCGCGGAGGAATGGTGTACGGCGCGTCGGATGACCTGGGATACGCCGCCGTCGATCGCCTAGCCACCGTTCATGACCTGCACGCCACCATGCTCCACTTACTTGGCATCCGACACGACTCCTTTAGTGTCAAGTTTCAAGGCCTCGACGCAAGACTCACCGGCGTGGAGGGAGCGTACGTACTGAAAGACATTTTAACGTGACCTCCCACTGCGAATTCACCGACATGCCTGTGGCTCGCGCTACCGTAATACGGCGGAAGTACGCAGCCCTTCGTGTCAAACGTGGTTCACCATTCATGCGTACTTGCGTTCTGCTGGTTGTCCTTGCTCACGCTTTCACTGCGTACGGCGCCGAGATTGACTTTGCGCATGATATTGCACCGTTGTTAAAGCAACGTTGCGGCGCGTGTCATAGCGGCTCGCAAAAAAAGGGCGGATTCTCGTTCAACACGCGCGAGTCGCTGCTCGCGGGCGGCGAAACGGGGCGCGGCGTGATTGCCGGCGATCCGCAAGCGAGCCAACTGTACCAACGGATTAGCACCGACGACGAATCGCTGCGGATGCCGCCCGAGGGTGAACCGCTCACTCCGGATCAGACGGCGCTGATCGCTCGTTGGATTCAGGAAGGCGTCCGCTGGGAGCCGGGCTTCACGTTCGGACCCATCGTTTACGAGCCGCCGCTCAAGCCGCGCATGCCTGACCTGCCGGAGCCAACGGCCGGACGTGAGCATCCGGTTGATCGAATCCTCGATGCGCACCTGACGAAGCAAGGTGCGACCCTCTTGCCGCGGCTTGATGATGAAACGTTCTTACGTCGCGCATCGCTTGATCTGATCGGTCTGTTGCCCACGCCCGAGGAGCGAGCCGCCTACCTTCACGATCCGGCGCCCGACAAGCGTCTGAGGCTCGTTCGTTCACTGCTTGCGCGCGATGTTGACTATGCCGAACATTGGCTCACGTTTTGGAACGACTTGTTGCGTAACGATTACGCAGGAACAGGTTTTATCACCGGCGGGCGCAAACAGATTTCAAAGTGGCTTTATGAGTCGCTCGTGACGAACAAACCTTATGATGAGTTTGCACGCGAACTCATCGCACCTCCGACCGAAGAGAGTTCAGGATTTGCCGACGGAATCCGCTGGCGCGGTGAAGTGAGCGCCGGCCAGACCGTGGAAATTCAGTTCGCGCAAAGTGTGGGGCAAACCTTTTTGGGAATCAACTTGAAGTGCGCTTCATGTCACGACAGTTTTATCGACCGTTGGACCTTGAAAGACGCCTACGGTTTGGCGGCGATTTACGCTCAGCGTGAGTTGGAAATCCACCGTTGCGATAAACCGACCGGCCAGTCGGCGCAGCCTGCATGGCTGTTCGACGAACTAGGGCAAGTCGACGCAAACGCTTCCCAGCCGGAGCGCCTTCGCCAATTGGCGTCTCTGATGACGCATCGTGAGAATGGGCGTTTTACCCGCACGCTGGTGAATCGGTTGTGGCGCCAACTGATGGGCCGGGGAATTGTCCATCCTCCCGACGCGATGCAAAGCGAGCCTTGGAACGCCGATTTGCTGGACTACCTGGCGGAATACCTGGTCGAGAATGGCTACGACATCAAAAAGACGCTGGAGTTGATCGCTACTTCCGAAGCGTACCAATCCAAAGCCGAGCGAGTGACCGAGGACACCGATTCGCAAGGTTACCGATACGCGGGACCGCGCTCCAAGCGAATGACAGCCGAGCAACTGGTCGATTGCATTTGGCAAATCACGGGCGCGGCGCCAAAAAAGTTCGATGCGCCGGTTGCGCGCGGCCCGCGCCTTCCCACGCCTCCAACGACGCCGCTTGCCGGCGACTGGATTTGGTCTCAAGCCGACGCGGCCCATGTCGCCGCAGGCGAGACCATCGCCTTTCGGAAACGATGGGACCTATCGGAGGCTCCGTCGCACGGCTATGCGGTGCTTTCTTGTGATAATGCCTACACGCTCTACGTGAACGGCGTTCGCGTCCAGGCCGGCGAGAATTGGGAACAGCCCGATCTGGTTTCGATGTCCAACCTGAAGGCCGGCGTCAACGAGGTTTTGATCGTCGCCAAAAACTCGGGCAGTGGTCCTAATCCTGCTGGCTTATTCTTCGAAGCGCGCTGGATGGACAGTAAGGGGAATGCACAGTCACTTGGTTCGGATGAAACATGGCTGTGGAGCAAGCAATTGCCGGCGCCCTCCGGAAAGTACAAACGACTGCCCGAGGACTGGCGTCCTGCCGCGAAAACGCGAGACCCGCAAGTTTGGATGAACCGGCTCGAAGGCGAACTTTTGTCACTCCTGTCGCAAGGCGACGCCGCATCTCAGTTCATGGTGCGCGCTTCGCTGCTCAAGAGCGACTTTCTCATGCGTTCGTTGGGTCGTCCAAATCGCGATCAAATCGTTAGTGTTCGCCCCATGGAGCTAACCACACTGGAAGCGATTGACCTTTCCAACGGTGAGGCGTTAGCCAACCTAATGCGGCAAGGCGCGGAGAATCTGCTTAACCGGAAAGGGAGTTCGCCGGACGAGTTCGTCGGCTGGCTTTACCGTTTTGCGCTCAGCCGCGAGCCCACTCCCGAAGAGCTTCGCACGCTGTCCGAAGCGCTCGGCGTCGAGCTAACCTCGCACGGAATTGAAGATGTTTTGTGGACTGTGATTATGCTCCCGGAATTTCAGCTGGTGCGTTAAACGATTTGCGCGGACTCACGTATCCTGACCAACGCTAACAAACATTGTCATGAACCGCATCGAGCAACGCCGAGAATTTTTGCGACAACTGGCCGCGGCGAGCGCCGCGACCCTATTGGCCGGCGAACCGCGTTTATTACTGGGCGACACCGGGGCGCCCATCGAGCATCCGCAGCCGACAGCCGACGCGTGCATCTTGCTGTGGATGGCCGGCGGCATGGCGGCGCCCGACACGTTTGATCCCAAAAAGTACGTCCCTTTTGAAGTGGGCGTGCCTGTGGCGCAAGTCGAAAGCACTTTTCCCGCGATCGATACGGCGGTCGACAACATCAAGATCACGGCTGGCTTGGAAAACATCGCCCAGGTAATGGACCGGGCCACGCTCATACGCTCTCACGTGCTGCCCGATCTTGGCAGCATTTTGCACTCGCGGCACCAATATCACTGGCACACAGGGTATGTGCCGCCGCAAACCGTGGCATGTCCGCATCTCGGGGCATGGCTGGCTCGGGTGCTCGGTCCGCTCAACCCCGTAATGCCGGCGTTTATCAATATCGGTCAACGGTTGGAAGGCGTCGGCGAGCAAGAGGAATTAAAAGCGTTCACAACAGGCGGATTCTTCGGCAGCGAGTTCGGACCTATGAACTTGCCGTTTCCGGAGGAGGCGGCGCAATCGGTACGTCCTCCCAAGGGCATGCAGGCCGGTCGGTTTGAAAATCGCCATCGGCTATTCCGTAAATTGGTCGACCAGTCGCCCCATCGCGATTACGTGGGCGACTTTCAGCGAGAGTCCCAATTGCGTGCGATGGAGAATGCGTATCGCTTACTCAGCGCGAAAGAACGTGACGCCTTCGACATCTCGCTCGAACCGAGAGAGAACTATCAAAAGTACGATACGGGGCGATTCGGCCGAGGGTGTTTGTTGGCCCGCCGACTGGTCGAGAATGGCGCGCGGTTCGTCGAGGTCACTACCGAGTATGTTCCTTTCCTGAATTGGGACACGCACGCCAACGGCCATACCACGCTCAAACGGATGAAAGAAGAAATCGACCGTCCCATCGCGCAGCTCATTCTCGACTTGGAGAGTCGCGGCCTGCTCAATCGTACGCTGGTCATCCTGGCGAGTGAATTCAGCCGCGACATGATCATGGAAGGTAAACCGGGCTCAAACGCCAACGATCAGGCGACCGAGAAAGTTGATGCACTGCAAGAGTTGAAGCACTACGGCCAACATCGCCATTTCACGGGCGCCTCGTGCGTGGTTATGTGGGGCGGCGGAGTCAAGTCAGGCGTGCTGTACGGCGCCTCATCGGTCGAACGGCCTTTCGTCGCGGTGGAAAACCCGGTCACGGTCATGGATCTTCACGCGACGCTCTTCACGGCCATGGGGGTCAGTCCAAAGACGGCGTTTGAAATCGAGAAACGTCCCTTCTACGCGACCGAAGACGGCCGCGGACAACCCGTTGCCGATCTGTTTCACACCTGACGCTTTCGCTGCCGGCCGTTTACCAATTCCCATGACTCGCATTTTCGCGATCATTGAATCGAGGGATTTCTCATGTCGATCAAATCCTGCGGCGCCGCGATCGCCATCGCCGTCCTTACCGCCGCCACGTTCGTTAGCGCGGCTGATGACCGCGTGCAGTTCAACCGCGACATCCGGCCCATTTTGTCGGACAAGTGTTTTTTCTGCCACGGACCTGACGCCAACAAACGCGAGGCGGATTTACGACTCGACGTACGCGAAGCGGCGGTCGATGCCGGCGCGATCGTGGCGGGGGCGCCGGACGAAAGCGAATTGCTACGCCGCGTGATGAGCGACGACCCCGACGAACGCATGCCGCCGGAGAGCTCGAAACTCGGCCGCCTTTCTTCTAAGGAGATTGATCTATTGCGGCAATGGATTGAGCAAGGCGCCGAATATGAAGGCCATTGGGCGTTTATTCCGCTTCCGCCAGCTCCGCCCAATCAGGATGCAACCGCTTCGATCGACGAGTTCGTGTCGGCGGGACTTAGCCGAAGAAATCTAACGCTGCAACCCGAAGCTGACCGAACAACGCTGATCCGACGCCTCTCTTTTGATGTGACGGGACTCCCTCCTACGCCCGTAGAAGTTGAGGCGTTCGTCAACGACCAGCAACCCGACGCCTACGAACGCCTGGTGGATCGGTTGCTTGAGTCGGAACATTACGGCGAACGCATGGCGGTCGATTGGTTGGACGTAGCGCGTTACGCCGATAGTTTCGGTTTCCAGGTCGACCGCGAACGCGAGATGTGGCCCTGGCGAGACTGGGTCGTGCGGTCGTTCAACCAGAATCTTCCGTTCGATCAATTCATCACGTGGCAAATTGCGGGCGACCTGCTGCCGAACCCGACCGATGAACAAATCTTGGCGACAGCGTTCAACCGACTCCACCAGCAAGAGTCGGAAGGAGGAAGCGTCGAAGAGGAATACCGTGTGGAATATGTTTGCGACCGCGTCCAAACCTTTGCAACGGCGTTTCTGGGGCTCACCTTCGAGTGTGCGCGTTGCCACGACCACAAGTTCGACCCCATCACGCAGCGCGAGTATTACCAACTGTTCGCGATGTTCCAGAACATCGACGAAGCCGGCCTCTACTCGTACTTCACGATGTCGCCTCCTACGCCAACGTTGTCGCTGCCGGACGCCTCGACCAAGGAGCGCCTTGCGACGCAGCAAGCCAAGGTTGAAGCGCTCGAGCAACAGGAAGCCGCTCTTCGCGAATCACGGCGCAAGGCGTTCATCGACTGGCTTGAAGTGGGAACAAATGCGGGCGACACGACCGCGGGCGACGCCGCAACTGCGTCGGAAGCAATTGTCGGCGAGTTGGCGCGATTCTCGTTCGACGCGCTGGACCAAGGCAATCTGGCGAACGCCATCAAGGCCGACCAGCCCGCGAAACTTCACGGAGAGAATAAGCTGGTCGAGGGCCGTCTCGGGACCGCGGTGGCGTTTACAGGAGACGACGCCGTCGATTTACCGTTGGGGAACTTTGGCCGTCACCAACCTTTTTCGATCGCGTTGTGGTTAAGAACGCCAGACGTGAAGGACCGCGCCGTGGTGTTTCACCGCTCGCGCGCGTGGACGGACGCCGCCAGCCGCGGTTATGAACTGCTCATGGAAAACGGCCGCTTGAAGTGGTCGCTCATCCATTTTTGGCCCGGTAACGCCATCTCGATCGCAACGACGGAACTTCTGCCCGTGAATGAATGGACGCACGTTGTTGTTTCCTACGATGGAAGCAGCCGCGCCGGCGGGTTGACGATGTTCGTGAATGGTCGCCGGGCGGCAACGGAGGTTGTCAAAGACAATCTAACGAAGGAGATCACAGGCGGGGGCGGCGACAACATCGCGCTGGGCGAAAGATTTCGCGACCGCGGATTCAAAGGCGGGTTGATTGATGAATTTCGTGTGTTTGGCCGAGAGCTTACCGACCTTGAGGCCGAGGCGGTATGGCAAGATGCACCCCACGGCGCCATTGCCGCGAAACAAACCGCCACAGAGCTTTCGCAAGACGCCCAATTGCGAGTTTTTGATTACTATCTGGCGACCTTCGACGCCGAATGGAAACGGCATCTTGGCGCGCTGGAGGCCGCGCGAGCTGAGTATTACGCGCTGGCCGATGGCGTGAAAGAAATCATGGTCATGCGTGAATTGCCTCAACCCAAAAAAGCGTATGTGCTGTTTCGTGGCGAATACGCACAACGGCGCGAAGAAGTCCCGCCGGGCACGCCCGCGGCGCTTTCGCCGTTCCCCGCCGATGCTCCGCAAAATCGGCTTGGACTGGCACAGTGGCTCACCGATCGCCGGCATCCCTTGACGGCGCGCGTCACGGTCAACCGCATCTGGCAAAGTTTGTTTGGTCGCGGGTTGGTCAAAACCGCGGAGGATTTCGGCAGTCAAGGCGCGCGCCCGATGTATCCGGAGGTGCTGGACGCACTGGCCATTAACTTTATGGACAGCGGTTGGAACACAAAACAACTCGTGAAAACCATCGTCATGAGCCGCACGTATCGCCAGCAAAGTATGGCGGATGCACAAACGATGGCGGACGACCCTGACAACGAATGGCTCGCGCGCGGCCCGCGGTTTCGGCTGCCCGCCGAGATGATTCGCGACAACGCCCTCGCGGCGGCAGGTTTGCTCAAACCGCACATCGGTGGACCGCCGGTCAACCCGTATGAAATGAGCGAGTCGTTTAAGCCGGCGGCCCCAAGCGGCGGCGACGGCGTCTATCGTCGAAGTTTGTATACGAATTGGCGCCGCACGGGTCCGCCGCCTGCCCTGGTCGCGTTCGATGCGCCGCGTCGCGCGGTCTGTATCGCTAAGCGAGAACGAACCGATTCGCCGCTTCAAGCGTTGATTTTGCTGAACGGCGTGCAGTACGTCGAGGCTGCTCGCGTGCTCGGCGAGTCTTTACATCGCGACGCGCATGGTGATCTACCCACGATGATCGAGCAGGGCTTTTTGCGCTGTTTAAGCCGCCGTCCCGATGACCGCGAGGTCGAGATCGTCACGCAACTCTATCGCGAGCAGCTTGAGCACTTCACGGGGAACGCGAGCGCGGCTGAGGAGTTCCTCAAGATCGGCAACGCCCCCCGTGACGCAACGATCGCAGCGCCGCAAGCGGCCGCCGCCACCGTCTTGGCTCAAGCGTTGTTAAACCATGATGGCTGCGTGGTAAAACGCTAAGTGTGTCGCACGTTACCAACCCCGCCCCATATGCCGGACCAGCGAACATGTTAAATCCATCTCTTGCAGTCAATCGACGGGCTTTCCTCACACAATCGGGACTTGGTCTGGGCGGTATCGCGCTGGCGCAGTTGCTTCAGCAGGATGCCGCGGCTGAAATCGATCGCGGCGTCCTGGGAGAACCGCACTTTCCACCCAAAGCCAAGCGCATCATCTATCTTTTCATGTCGGGCGCCCCGTCGCAGTTGGACCTGCTGGACTACAAGCCCGAACTCAATCGGCTGCACGGTCAGCAGTTACCTGATTCGGTTCGGGGCGGTCAACGTTTAACGGGGATGTCGGGCAACCAATCGTCGATTCCGCTCGTCGGGTCTCCGTTCAAGTTTAGCCAACACGGTCAGGGAGGCGCGTGGTTTAGCGAACTCCTGCCGCGCACCGCGAGCATCGCTGACGATTTGTGCGTTGTCCGCTCGATGTACACCGAGGCGATCAACCATGGACCCGGAGTCACCTTTCTTCAAACGGGCACGCAAATCGCCGGCCGGCCCAGTATGGGAGCGTGGCTCAGCTATGGTCTTGGGCAGGAGAACGCAAATTTGCCGTCGTTTGTGGTGCTCATTACGAAAGACAAAGGAGGGCAACCGCTTGGCGCTCACTTGTGGGGTAGCGGTTTCCTACCGACACGGCATCAAGGCGTACTTTTGAGAGCGGCGCAAGATCCCGTCCTTTACCTGGGGAATCCGGGCGGAGTCGATTCGAAAAGTCGCCGCCAGATGCTAGACCGGCTTCGCGAATTACATGAGCATCAGTTCTCTGCCACGCCGGATATCGAAATCCGAAATCGCATCGAGCATTACGAGATGGCGTTCGCCATGCAGGCAAGCATTCCCGAGGCGACTAACCTTGCGGATGAGCCTCGCCATGTTCTCGATGCCTACGGCCCGGATGTCTCCCAGCCTGGCACGTTCGCTGCGAACTGCCTGCTGGCGCGGCGACTTGCAGAGCGCGGCGTACGATTTATTCAGCTCTATCATCAAGACTGGGATCATCACGGCGGCTTGCCCACCGCGCTTCCCAAGTTGTGCCAGGAAACCGACCAACCCGCAGCGGCCTTAGTGCAAGACTTGAAACGCTGTGGATTGCTTGACGATACGCTTGTGGTGTGGGGAGGCGAGTTCGGCCGGACCAACTATTGCCAAGGAAAGATCCAAGCAAACTTCGGTCGAGACCATCACCCGAGGTGTTTTAGCCTTTGGATGGCCGGAGGAGGCGTGAAGCCCGGTTATGTGTACGGCGAGACCGACGAACTGGGGTACAACATCGCCTTGAACGGACTGCACATCCATGACCTGCACGCGACCTTGCTGCATCTCTTGGGAATCGACCACGAGCGACTGACGTATAAATTCCAAGGCCGCCGTTACCGCCTAACCGACGTACACGGCAAAGTGGTTCAAGACTTACTCAGCTAAGTGCATAATCAACGACGCAAGCCGCGCAATTCTCTTAATGCAATGCACGATTGTTTCAATCGCCGTTCCGTAACCCCGACTCGGCGGCGACAGCCAACACGCGGCCGCCCGCGTTGCTCGGAGACGATAACCTTAACGAAACTTTTGTCGAAACCGACTGATGCCTAACCTTCAGATTGGCGATCATGCGCCTCTCTTCTCTGCAATCGCTCACGATGGGTCGACGGTCACCTTGTCAGACTTCCTGGGAACGCAAGGGCTCGTGTTGTTTTTTTACCCTAAGGATGGCACGCCCGTATGTACCAAGGAGGTTTGCTCCTTTCGCGACGCTTACGGAAAGTTCACCGACGCCGGGGTTGCTGTCGTCGGCGTAAGCAGCGATTCGACAACAAAACATCAATCTTTTGCCAAGCAACACCAACTGCCTTACCCGCTGATTAGCGATTCGGACGGTTCGCTGCAAAGGCTGTTCGGGGTTTCGAAAACGCTCGGCCTGATTCCCGGCCGGGTCACGTTTGTGATTGACAAGGACGGTATCGTACGGCTGATCTACTCTGCACTTTTCGCATCCGAGGAACATGTACGACAAGCCTTGCAAGCAACCGGCTCAATTTCGTGACCATCATACTTTTCCGTTTGAGCGGTTGACCTTGCAGACAACGAACCCGTCGGCGTGTTTTGCTCTGTTCCGCGTCATTACGTAAGTTGTATCGAGCTAATCTGCGCGGCGACCGTGAGTTCCGTACCTGCAAGAATCAGCAGCACTGTCTTCGGGCGTATTAGTTGAATAGGATCGTCGTTGTTCGATGACACACTGGCGCGCTTACGTGTTAATGTTGCGCGACGCCTTAATCCTTCACCCATCCTGCCATGAATCGACCTCACATTCACCTTCGTGCGTTGTGCTTCCCAATCATTTTGTTGTACGTTTCGCGTCTGATCGCCCAGGAGCCGGGCCAGCCCGCGGACCCCATTAAGAACCTGATTTTGCCAGGCGAGACGTTCCGCATCGAAGGACGCGCCGCATTCATTTTTTGGCCGTCGGAAGACAAGAAGCGTACGCCCCAACCCTGGGTGATGTACGCTCCAACGCTTCCCGCATACCCAGACGTGCATGAGAAATGGATGCACGAACAATTTCTGGAGGCGGGCGTCGCGGTGGCGGGCATCGACGCGGGCGAGGCCTATGGCAGCCCTCAAGGGCAGAAGTTGATGACGGCCCTGTATCACGAACTTGTGGATAAACGAGGTTTCGCTGCGAAGCCTTGTCTCCTTGGTCGCAGCCGCGGGGGGCTGTGGGTAAGTAGTTGGGCGATTGCACATCCTGAAAGAACATCGGGCATTGCGGGTATCTATCCGGTATTCGACCTGCGCACCTACCCAGGTTTAGAAAAGGCAGGCCCTTCCTATGGGCTCACCGCTCAGGAGCTTTCGTCGCGACTTTCGAAGCATAATCCCATCGCGCGAACGGAGGTACTCGCACAATCCAAGATTCCCGTATGTATCATTCATGGAGACGTCGATACCGTGGTTCCGCTTGCCGAGAATTCCGCGACGCTGGAAAAGCAATACCAACAAGCAGGGGCGGCCGACGCCATTACGTTGATTATCGCCAAAGGTCAGGGGCACAACTTTTGGGAAGGATTCTTTCGTTGTCAGGTATTGGTCGACTTTGTAATTCAACGCGCCAAGGCTGGCGCGTCTTAAACACTACGGCCAACGAACACTGCGGCGTTGTGTTGTGCATCGGTTCGTGGAATTAGCGGCGATTTTAGAATGAACTAGGAATACTGAAACAACGATGATCACGCGAAAGCTCGGAAAGACCGGTTTGGAAGTCACTCAGCTTGGTTATGGAAGCATGGGGCTTCGTGGACCGCGAACGTGGGGCGTTCGCGTGGTTGGCGAAGAAGACGCCGAAAAAGTGCTTCACGCGGTGCTGAACGCGGGAATCAATTTCATCGATACCTCGCCCGATTACGGGCTGAGTGAAGCGCGGATTGGCCGCTATCTTGCGGGTCGGCGAAAAGAGTTTTACCTGGCGACCAAGTGCGGGTGCGTTTACACACAGCACGACGATCATCTCAAAATCGACCACGTGTGGACCAAAGACGTCGTCCGACGCAACTTGGACACCAGCCTTCAACGACTCAACACCGACTATGTCGACATTCTTCAATTCCACGGGGGTGACGCGGAAACGCTCCAGCGCGAGGGCTTGATTGATTTGCTCCAGGATTTGCGTACTCAAGGATTGATCCGGTTCTTGGGTGTTTCCAGCGCCCTGCCACATCTCCCTGGCTTGATTGACTTGGGCGTTTTCGACACGTTTCAAATGCCGTATTCATGCCTCGCGCCGGAACTTCATGAGATAATGACGAGCGCCGCGGAACAAGGAGCGGGCGTAATCGTTCGTGGGGGCATCGCTCACGGCGGTCCTGATGCAGAAATCCAAAGGCCGGCGCTGAACGACGTTTGGACCCACGCCAAGCTCGACGAAATCTTGCCCCAGGGAATGCCTCGCGCCGAGTTCATTTTGCGGTATACGCTGTCCCACCCCCATTGTCATACCGCCATTGTCGGCACGTGCAATTTAGCGCACTTGAATGAAAACGTCGCCGCGGCGACGAAGGGCCCTCTGCCCGCCGATCTCTGTCAGGAAGCGGCGTCACGTGTCAAGTCGTGCCTGCGCAAGAGTTGATGACGCCCATCTATTGAGAATGACAAATCGCCTGGCGCGATGTTGGCCATGTCCTCGTGAAGGATCTTCGCGACGGGCTACGGTCGTGCGTGAAAAAAACGCCTAGGCGGTCCATTTTTTGACTCGCGACGGCGAACGTTGATTGTGAGTTGGCATGACCAAGCCTAGGTTCAATCGGTATCAGTTCCGCCTGAGGCCCGCGTCCTCGCTGCATCAAGGCGATTTCCATCGACTCAAAAATGAATGGCGTGCGGGAATTCAAAGCCTCATGGCAACTCGCCTCGGAGTCGCTCGCGCAGCGCGGTGTAACGCTCGCCGACGCCTTGGCGGCCTATGGCGAGACTTAACGCCTTGACCGACCCGACCAGCACCACCAGTTGTTTACCGCGAGTGACGGCCGTGTAGACGAGGTTCTTCTGTAACATCAGGAAGTGTTGCGTGTGCAGAGGAATCACGACGCAACGATATTCCGAGCCCTGACTCTTGTGAACGGAGAGAACGTACGCCAACGCCAATTCGTCCAGATCGCCAAAGTCATAAACGACCTCGCGGCCTTCAAAGTCAATCGTCAACTCCTGCTCAATCCGGTTGAGGGCGTTCACAATTCCCAGATCGCCGTTAAACACATTGCGGTCGTAGTTGTTCACGGTCTGAATCACGCGGTCGCCCACGCGAAAACTCCAGCCATAGCGTTCGACCTGGGCGGCCTGATCGGACAAAGGATTCAGGGCCTCTTGCAACTTTAAGTTCAAATTTCGACTTCCTAACACCCCGCGGTTCATGGGCGAAAGGACTTGCACATCTCGTTGCGGGTTGAGCCCAAAGTGTGAGGGTATGCGGTCGCGAACGAGTCGTACCAGAACATCTTGAATCTTGTCGAGGTCGTCCGTCTCGATGAAGTAAAAGTCGCTTTCCTCTTGACGCGCCAACTCGGGCATTTGTCCCTGATTGATCGCATAAGCCGCTTGAATGATCCGGCTTTCTTGCGCCTGGCGGAAGATATCGGTAAGCCGCGCGACTGGCGCCACATCCGACTCGATCAATTGCGATAGAACGGCGCCGGGTCCAACCGAGGGGAGCTGATCGACATCGCCCACCAAAATCAAGCTGGCGTGCGCCGGCAAGGCGCGCAGGAATTGATTCGCCAAGACAATGTCCACCATCGACACTTCATCTAAGATGAATACGTCTCCTTCTAAGCAGTTGTTTTGATTGCGTTTAAAGTCGCCGTGAGCCGGATCAAACTCAAGCAACCGATGGATCGTTTGCGCGTTCTTTCCGGTCGTCTCGGTCAGTCGCTTGGCAGCGCGACCCGTGGGCGCCGCCAACACACAACACAACTTCTTTGCAGCGAAGATTTCGATAATGCTTCGCACCAGTGTGGTCTTTCCCACTCCCGGGCCGCCCGTGATGACTAAAAACCTACTAACGCACGCCTGGCGGATCGCATCTTTTTGACCGTCCGACAGTTGAATGTTTTGGCGCTCTTCAACCCAAGCAATCGCCCGCTCCACGTCGATCGTTGGCAAGAATGGCTTGCCATCGGACGTCATTTCCCGAACGCGCTGAGCAACGTTGACTTCCGCTTGATGCAAGGGCGTGAGATACAACCATGAATCGCCGCGCACACGCTCACGCACGATCGATCGTTCCTGCACGCCGAATTCTACCGCGTCACGCACGACGCCTTCACCAATTTCAACCAGTTTGATGGTCTGTTCAACCACACCTGTTTCAGGAAAGCCGCAATGCCCTTGCGACGAGAGATCCGATAACATGTATCGCACCGCGGCCCGGGCGCGTAGAGGAGAATCAGGCGCGATACCTAACTTTGCCGCGGCTTGGTCGGCGGTGCGAAACCCGATGCCCCGAATGTCATCGGCCAACGTATACGGATTCGCCCGAATGATTTCCAGGGCATTGGCGCCATAAGTTCGATAAATCCGAACGGCTCGCCCTTGAGAGCCCATACCGCATTCATGCAAGAACAACATGATTCGGCGAACTTCTCTTTGCTCCTCCCAGCTTTGACGGATCTTTTTCAGACGACCTGGGCCAATTCCGCGGACATGCAAGAGAAAGTCGGGGCTTTGATCCAGCACTTCCAAAGTTCGCTGACCATGAATCTTCACAATCTTCGCGGCGAGCTGCGGACCAATGCTGCGAATAGCTCCCGAACCCAAGTAGCGTTCAATGCCCGCGGCGGTCGAGGGGGGCGTGGTGCGAATCTCCTCGGCCTTGAACTGAGGTCCATGGTTGGCGTCTACCGCCCATCGTCCTCGGGCCTCCAAATGTTCCCCGGCCGATACCGCCGTGACTTGCCCCACGACGACCACCAAGTCGGTGCGGCCCTTCACCTTGACCCGTAACACGGCAAAACCGTTTTCCGGATTATGGAAGGTAACGCGGTCAACCTGGCCAGTGATCGTCTCGGACATAACGGTGCGCGGGTGTTTCACTACATTCTCCCCGCCCCGACGCTCATTGGCCAGGGAGCATGGTTCATTACCTACGACCAACCGAGCATCGCCCGCACATGGCGCCTACTCGTTCTTCTTTGCGGCCTCGCGCCGGCTGGGGTATGGCAACGTCATTTGTCCTGCGCCGGGGTCGCGCGGACCTTGTGGAAGCGTTTTTGACCAGCCTAACACGGCATCACTCAGCCGAGAGACTACGTCAGGATGCGCATTCGCAACGTTGTTGAGTTGCGTTAGATCGTGTTGCATGTTGTACAGTTCGACACGAGACTTATCCGGGTTGAGATAGAGTTTCCAGTCGCCGTCGCGCACTGCAAGTTGCGGACTATGGTGAAATGGTTCGCCAGCAATGCGGAACCGCCATTCCCAAAACAACGGGGCATGGCGTGGCCGCGTTCGACCAACCAAAACGTCATCAATAGCTTCGCCATCCAGTCGGTGCGACGCGGGGATTTCCACTTCCGCGATTTTGCAAACCGTAGGCAGCCAATCGACGCCAGCCGCCAAGGATCGATCGTCGATCTTTCCTGCTGGCACGCGGCCTGGCCAACGAATGATGCCTGGTACGCGAACGCCCCCCTCGTAGAGACTGCGCTTTCGTCCGCGAAATGGCCCCGCACTTCCCACGCCGCTATGTCCCGCATTGCGAATGTGGATATCTTCCGGACCGTTGTCGCTACTGAAGAAAACGAGCGTGTTTTTCGTCAACTTGAGGCGATCAAGCCCGTCTAACAAACGTCCGATTTGCGTATCGAGGTCCGTGACGCTGGCGTAATAGATTTGTGCGGCGCTGGCGTGGGGAAAACTCGGGCCGCCTGCGCGCAAATGCGCAAACTGCTGTAATTGCTCCGGCGTCGGGTTTAACGTGGCATGAGGCACGAGTGTCCAAATTTGCAGGTAAAACGGACGGTCTTGGTTGACTTCGATGAATTGGAGACCTTCGTCGACGAACTTTGCGGTTGACTTCGCCCGAAAGTAAGGATCTTGCGCGGGTCCATCGGCGCCGCCGCTTTCGCTGGTTCCCACAAAGTCGAAACCATACGCGCCTGGTTCAGGACCGCCCGAGTTGCTTCCCAAGTGCCACTTGCCGATATGCGCCGTCGCATAGCCTGCGGTCTTCAGGAGCGAAGCGACATTGGGCACAGCGGGATCGAGAAACTGGCTCATGCCACGATTGGCGTTTTGTTCCGGCGTCGCGTAGTGGCCATGAATCTTGTGTCGTGCAGGATACTGCCCGGTGAAGAACGCACAGCGGCTTGGCGAACATACGGAACCGCTCACGTAGAACTGCGTAAAAAGCATTCCTTCTTTAGCAAGGCGGTCGAGATTCGGCGTTCTGATTTGTTGATGCCCGTAGCAGCGCAAATCGCCAAATCCAAGATCATCGGCAAGAATGAAGATAATGTTGGGCCGCTCCGGCTTCTCTTGCGAAGCCGCGGTCTGATGAGACTTGGCCACCACCGCCATGGCAACGAAGAGGGCTGCCAATCGAGTCAAGCGTGGCATGCGATTTCGCTCCGATACAGGATGGCCACGCCTCGAGGGTGGCGCGATTGGACAGAAAAGTGCGACGTGAAAATTTACTTCACCAACGGTGCGAAACCGGTTCGCACAGGACCTTCGTGGTCGATCAAGGGCTTGGCATTGGCGACTTTGCCGAGTTGACGGCATCCCGGACCTTGCCCGTCGAGGCCAAGGTCGAGGTCCATCGTTGCGACCAACGCTTGGAGTTGCGTTACCACCTCGGGATGCCGTGAAGCGACGTCCGTCGTTTCGCCAATATCGGTCCGCAGATTATACAGCTTCGGCGTAAAAGCAACTTGTTGTTTATTCTTGGAAGCGGGATTCGGTCGGGGCGCAATTTGCAGTTTCCATTCGCCGTGGCGCACCGCTTCAAGGCGCAATCCGCGGTAATAGTAAAATGTTTCATGAGCCGGCTGACGGTCTTCATCGCGGGAAAGTTGCGGCCAAATGTTAACGCCATCAATCTTACGGTCTTCAGGCAACGATGCGCCGGCGAGACTGGCGAAGGTAGGAAGCAAATCGAACATCGCTACGATGCCGTCGTACGTGGTTCCGGCAGGTATTCGGCCAGGCCGCCATGCGATGGTGGGGACGCGAACCCCGCCTTCCCAGGTAGACCCCTTATTGCCGCGCAAGGGAGTATTCACCGCGCGCGGCGTTCCGCCATTATCGCTGGTGAAGATCACCAGCGTATTTTCCGCGAGACCATGGTTGCGCACCGCATCAAGAACTTGCCCTACGCTCCAGTCCATCTCCTCGACCCAGTCGGAGTAAATTCCATGGGGTGATCGGCCGGCCCACGCCTTGCTGGGATAGATCGGAAAGTGCACGGCACTGTGCGCCAAATATAAGAAAAACGGATGTTCCTTGTGCCTCGCAATAAACTCGGTCGCTTCTTGCGTGTATAGCTCGACGAGCAACTGCTGATCATCCGGCAGAACGCGCTTGATGACCGTCGCATTTCTCATAAGTGGTAGCGGCGGTTGTCCCTGGCCGTTCGTTTTTGGCAGTGGTTTGCCCAGGTCGCTTTTAACGCCATCGCTCGCGGGCCCCATGTCGTTCGAGTAGGGCAGGCCAAAATACTCGTCAAAACCTTGCGCGTTCGGCAGGAACTCCGGTTGATCGCCAAGGTGCCACTTGCCAACGAGTCCCGTCGCATAGCCCTGGGCCTTGAGTACCTCGGCGACGGTGATCTCGGCTGGCGAAAGTCCGATGGCGTCGATGGGAAACAATACATGAGGAATTGGCAAAGCGCGCTTCGCGTAACAGCCGGTCATAAGCGACGCGCGCGACGGGGAACAAACGGGCGCCGCGTAGAACGAGGTCAACTTGCGACCCTCCTGCGCCATGCGATCCAGATGCGGTGTGCGATTTAACCTCGAGCCGAACGCACCGATGTCCGCATAACCCAAATCGTCAACATTGATGACGATGAAGTTCGGCTTGCTCGTATTCTCCGCCGCCGCACGAGGCGCTGCGACACCAAAAAGCACAAGGGCGATAACGAGGCTCACGCCAGTCGAGGTGAACGTCCCTCGCCCATGAAGTGAAAACAGTGTACGTCGGTTGCGAAAAGCAATCATCAGTATTTTTTTGGGGTAAGTTGGTTAATTCCTTAGCATTCAATCGGCCCGACGGCTGCGTCCTTCGGTAATGATGCGTTGGAGTTGCAGGCTCAAGCGTTGGACGACATCGGGATGTTGCGCGGCGACATTTGTCGACTCGGCGGGATCGTCGACCAGGTGAAACAACTGAAACTGATTCTTTTCGTTCGTGTTCGTTTTCCCGTTTGCTTTCGATTTACCACGCACGGATTGATGCAGTTTCCACGCACCAGCCCGCAACCCAAAATTGCCGGCCTGGCCGTTGTCTTGCTGCACGAGATGGTCACGGCCCTTGGCGCCTGCTTTGCCCAAGAGCACGTCGAGCAGGTCGAAACTATCGAGGCACGCATCTGTCGGAAGAGGAGTCTCGGTTAATGACGCCAGGCTCGCCGCAAGATCGACGGTACACACCACCTCGTCGGAAACGCCAGCAGGAATTCGGCCAACCCATCGGGTAATAAAGGGCGTGCGCGTGCCGCCTTCAAAAATGCTGTATTTGCCGCCGCGAAATGGACCGCTCGGTTGATGATCGCCGGACTTCTCTACGGCGTCATCTTTATAGCCGTCGTCCAGCACGGGACCGTTGTCGGAGCAAAATACAACCAGCGTGTTGCTCGCCAGGTTAAGTCGGTCGAGTGTATTGAGTACTTCTCCAACGCACCAATCCAATTCCACAATGGCGTCGCCGCGAAATCCGAGCGAAGTCTTCCCTTGAAACCGCTCGTGCGGCATGCGGGGTACGTGTAAGTCATGCGACGCAAAAAACAGGAAGAACGGTCGATGTTGATTCGACTCGATCCACTCGATGGATCGCTTGACCCACGCGTCGGCGAGGTCTTCATCTCGAAATCGCGCCGCACGGCCGCCTGTGTAGAATCCGATCCGTCCAATTCCGTTGTGAATCGTGCCGTTATGTCCATGGGACCAATCCATTCTTAGCGTATGTCGATGTGTAATTCCGGTAGGATGGTCGTCGCTGGGCGCCCTGTCGCCGACCCAAAGAGGATCCGTCGGATCGAGCCCACGCACGCGATGGTTTTCCACGAACACTTGCGGCACACGGTCGTTCGTCGTGGGCAGCAGGAAACATTCGTCGAAACCAATTTCCAACGGGCCGGGCTTAAGGTCGCCGTTCCAATCAGGTCCCTCCGGTCCACCTAAGCCAAGGTGCCACTTGCCAATGACGGCCGTTTGATATCCGGCTTGTTGCAACAGCGACGGCAAAGTGACCGTACCAGGCTTGATAACTGCAGGTGCATTCGGAGGCGCAATTCCGGTCCCCTTTTGACGAAACGCGTAGACGCCCGTGAGGAAGGAGAACCGAGTGGGCGTGCAGGTGGACGCTGACGAGTAACCGCTCGTAAAACGCTGCCCCTCCGCCGCCAACCGGTCAATGTTCGGCGTTTGTAGCGTTGTGGCGCCATAGCAAGATACGTCGCCATACCCCAAATCATCGGCCATAATCACGATGACGTTGGGCCGGCTAGGCTCGGCAAAAGCAGGTTGCCCCCAAAGGAGCATCGACGCCGCGAGAATAAAAAACGTGCTTTTCATTGGGATGTGTCATCTCATTGTAAGTTGCGGCCATTGAAGTTAGCGGCGCGCGGAACGTTGCGCAGCGACAACGATAATGGGCTAACGCGATCGTTTCTTAGCTGGCGAACGTGCGTCGACGAGCGGCCAATCGGGGTGATCGGTACGAGCTTGCTTCATCAATGCAATCGCGTGGGCGACAAGCTCTGGGTTCACCCCCGCCACATCGCGAGATTCTGCGGAGTCCGAAGCAAGATTATAAAGTTCGACTGGGGCGGAAGGCCCATTCTTGACCGCTTTCCAATTGTCGAAACGGACCGCTTGCAGCGATGCACGTTCGTGCAGTTCCCAATAAAAATACTCCCGCGGCGGCGCAGGACCTCCGCGAAGAAACGAAACCAACGAATGACCGTCAGCGTGAAAGCGTGCAGGTAACGGGGCGTGAGCTAACTCGGCGGCGGTTGGCAGGAAATCCCAAAACGCCCAGGGCTCATCGCGCACGACTCCCGCCGGCACGACGCCAGGCCAACGCACAATGGCCGCCTGCCGCAGCCCGCCTTCATAGAGCGAGCGTTTAAACCCTCGCAATTTGCCGCCCATCGTTTGATCGAACAACCGCCCCAGTTCAGAGTGAGGATCGAACGAGGAGCCATTATCACCAGCGACAAACACCAGGGTATGTTGATCGATATTTAATTCCTGCAGTAAGTCAAGCAAACGGCCAACATCGGAATCAAGCCGCGTGACCTGCGCGGCATAGGCTTTTTGTTGCGGCGTCCAGGGTTTGTCCTGGTAGACGCCGAGATCGTCGATCTCGTGCCGTCCGTGGGGCAACGTGATCGCGTAAAACAGAAAAAATGATTGGTCCTGGTTTGCTCGCATCCAATGTAGCGCTTCGTTGGCGATCAGTTGCTGGGCGTAAACTTTTCCAACCCCTTTCCCGTCGTTGCCGGGCAGCTCGACGCGTTGATCGTCTTCGTAAAGGTACGTGGGAAAGTAACTATGGGCATGACGCTGGCAATTGTAGCCGTAAAAGTGATCAAAACCGACTTTCAAGGGGCTGCCCGAGGTGTCGAACATCCCCATGCCCCATTTGCCGATACAGGCTGTGGCGTACCCAGCGTTCTTCAGCACGTGCGCCACGGTAAGCGTGCCTGGCGGCAATGGCATTTGTCCTTCCGGTTGGATTTCTCGATTCGCACGAATCAGACAATGCCCACTATGGAGCCCCGTGATCAGCGAAGCCCGTGACGGCGCGCATACGCTTGTACCGCAATACGCCTGGAGATAACGAGTTCCTTCGGCCGCCATGCGATCGAGGTGCGGCGTTTGAATCAGCTTTTGACCGTAGCAACCGAGATCGCCCTGCGCCAGATCATCGCATAGTACAAAAATGATATTCGGACGTCTCGCATCGTCATCGGCCCAAATTTCGCCGACTTGACTCAAGACCGCCAAGGTCCCCAGCACAATGCGCCAAAAGTTTGTTGTTCGAGTCATAGGATTACCGGGTTACACGCTTCGCTTTGGAACGGCCGCTTCGCCAAAGGTCGTATTGCGGATCGGCATACGTTTGGAAAAACGCCTGAAGACGATCCTGCAGTTCGTTGCGTATCGGCTCGCACGAGGTTTGGCCGTAAAGGTTAAATCGTTCGTGCGGGTCGGACTGCATATCGTAGAGTTCATGCGGACCGTCAGGATGTCGGAGGACCAGTTTCCATCGGTCCGTGCGAATCGCGCGGCAGGTTTCCATCTCGTAAAAGACAACGTCTTCCCATGCGATCTCTTGGCCGCGCAGCAAAGGTGAAAAATCGCGGCCAGGAAGTCGCGGCGACGGAGGAATCCTGTCGGCGAGTCCCAAGTAACTGAGCATAGTCGGAAGAAAGTCATAATTGCTCACCAACCGATCGCTGACGACGGCCGGAGGAATCCTTCCTGGATGTCGAAAGACAAGGGGAATCTGCATCATCAGTTCGTGCGCGCCAACTGGGCGCGTGTGATCGCCCATTCCCCAGATGCCGTTTTGACCACCCATCCACCCCTGGTCGGCCGCGTACACAACGAGCGTATCGTCCTCGAGTCCGAGGCGCTTCAACGTCGCCATCACTTCGCCCACGCCGTCATCCACACCACTTGTTTCCGCAGCGACGCGTTCCCTAGCCGCCTGCTGGTTGTGGAACGCCTTATTGTGAAATTGCCACGGGTGCATTGCGTCACGCGGAAAACTGCTAAAAGCGTGGCCCCGATAGTACTGGGCGTGTCGGTTCTGCGCGGGGTTGAGCATCAGACCGCCTAGAGAATACGGGCCGTTGTACGCCAAGAACAAAAAGAAGGGACGGTCCTTATTGGATTCAATGAATTCGATGCCTTTGCGGGTCCAGAGGTCGGTCGTATAGCCGTTCTCGATGTAAACCTTTCCATGTTCGATGATCGGCTGGTCGTAAAACTCCCGTGTCGAACCATCGGGTTTTGTGACCCAGAAATCGAATCCTTCCGAAGGCGTCAGGTTGGCCCCAAGGTGCCACTTACCGCTAAGGCCGCACACGTAGCCTGCGTCGCGCATAATTTCTCCGAGCGAGGTGAACTCCGCTAAGGTGTTATACGCCTCGGGCCCCATCATAAACTTGGGGTCAAGAAACGAATGTACGCCATGTTGCGAGGGCAACAAACCGGTCAGAAATGTTGCGCGAGTTGGCGAGCAGACGGGATTGCAACTCAACGCCCGATTGAACCGCAATCCCTCCGCGGCGAGCCGGTCAATGTGGGGCGTGCGGATGTCCGGGTTGCCGTAACATCCGAGCGTCCAAGCCCCCTGGTTGTCTGTCAGAATGAAAACGACGTTCGTACGATTTTTCTCACCTTGCGCAACGACAGGCGACAACGATAATAAGGCCAGGCAACACGCTTCGAGGCCACGTCGAATCCCCGCGCGAATCTTGGAAACAAAGGGCGATCGAACAAGGATGCCGAACTTCACGGTTGCATACGCCAACCTGATTCTCACGTTACATTGCACATCCGGATGTCGTCGCATTACGGAATTCATCATGGACGGCGTTCCTGCGCTTGAACCACAATCAACCAATCCTCTCGAACTTCCGCGGGAGGCGATCCTAAAAGTACTTTTCCCGGCGCTGCAATGTCGGTAACCGTTCCCCGTTGTAATTCGCCGCCAGAGCGCGGATTGTACCAACGGACGGAATACCTCATCTCGGGAATTCCTTCCATGTCAAGTTCTGCATGGCCCCCGTTGGGAAGATATATCAGATAGAGTTCGCCGGGGAGCGCTAGGCAGTAACGGCTGTTTTCGTTCCGATCGTTGCCGACGAGTTCGTCGGAGCAAGTCATGCGTTCAAAGGGGATCTTCTTACGCCGAAAGAACTCCAACGCAATGCGGCAGTAGTCCCACGATTGATCGCGGCTTCGAAAGTCTTCGCAAACCAAATCATTCTGTGGGAGCTGATATCCAAAGTAATACTCAACGCCTGCGCCGCCTGCCATGAGCGTGCCCCACAAACAGTACTTGCGAATATCGTGTAATGTATAACCGCGCGTTTCCTCGGACGGAGGCGAAGAGAGTTCCTTCTTCGAATCGGGCAGGTCTTTGGAAGAGGTGCGAACGCGCGCGATCCCATCAAAGCCCTCATAACCGGGGTCCGGTGGAACTCCAAGACTCGCAGGCCCTTGTTCATCGTTAGCGACGACCCAACGTCGGCCGGCGCGATTGGATTCACGCACCCACTTCAGCGTTTGCTGATGGGCAATACGCCAGGAGTTTTGAAGCGATACACCCGTTAGGTGCGATTTCTCGCCGAGTAGCTCGGAATACACCTGACCTTGTTCATTAGGAAAAGTATGGACAACGATTAAGTGCTGATACGGGTCCGTTTGGCGCAGGTAGTCAATCATGGCGCGCTGCTCCTCGGCTGACTGCGTGTTCTCCTCTCCCAGGTTCCAGTTCAGGGCCAAGGCATGTCCAAACCGCGCGATCAGTTCTCGGCAGTACAATTTGCGTTCCACCCCCAGCCGGCCGCCGTCTAACGCTTCGGGAATTTCGCTGGATGTCTTTTCATGACCCCGACGGTTGTCGTCCATCTCGTTTTCTTGCATTTTGAAGTGCAAGTACAACCCCTGTTGGGTCGCATGATCAAACACCATGCCCCATTGATCGAGTTTGGAACAATCGTAATGTAGTTTCGCATTCCGTGCGATGAACGGCCAAACGTTGTCACCATCACCTCCCGCGTTATACGTGAGGAAGGAAAACGCGTTACACCCTTTCGAAGCAAGATAATTAAGTGCGCCGATGAGGCCTTTCCCTTTGCCGTTGCGCCACGTCGGATCACCGTCTTGCCAGTCGCGCAAGTGCGGTTGGTATCGATGTAAACCACGCGCAGGGACGGCTTCGCCCGGTCGAGGTTCGCGGCGGGGACCAGCAACCGTGCCGTCGAAATCTTCATAGGCGAGCAGCGTCTCGGGGGCGTCGGGTCCGGCTTTCAAGAAGAACTCTCGCGAACCCGCAAATTGTAAGTGATGCTTCCCAACGTACTGCAAACGTCCCATGGCGCGAAAATCTCGGCCGGATTTGTCGGTTGGTGCAATAGAGAAAACGCCGCTCTTGCCATCAAGCGCTGCGATTGGCGCTCCTGGCGCATTCTCGTTGATGGCGACTCGCTCCCCTTGAACAAACGAGACGCGCCACGTCCATTCTCCGGGCTTATCCGGCGAAAGATGTGCTCGCCAGCACACACCGCTTGAAGCGCCCGTTTCGCCGGCACGACCATCCGCGGCAAAGTAACCGGGAACGCGATAACGAGGCGCTCCCGAGGCATGTTCGAACGTGACAGTCAATCGATAGTCGATAAATGGGTTCGGTTGCCGATCGCGCTCTTCGGCATAAGGGCCTTGTAAAGTGAGCGTAACTTTATGCCATTGTTTCAGTTCACCTGTGACTTCCGCCGACCCATCGCCGTCCGGCATACGCCCCTCAGGCGAATCATCGCTCAGCGCTGGTGCGTCCAGCAGAAGTACGAGCAGCAACTCCGCCAATCCATAAAAGACAGTGCGACGCATGGGACGAGTCCTTACTCAAGACATGAATGCAATGTTGAATAAGATGTCGGAACGCGCTTAGTCGTTGACCAACCTCGATCTATATCGCTGGGCGCTCAAGGTTGAACAGCAGGTGCTTCATTCCTACACGCGAAGTACGGCTAGACTTGCCAAATGAGTATAATCGTTTGGCCATGACGCATCGCGGGTTGGCGGGCCTAAGTGAATTAGGGAGTGCGACAAGTTGTTCAACCTGTCTTAGAGATCGCCCTGTTCGGGGCCAGCGAGTGTAAGTTCTGACATCCACGATATCGTCCCGAGGAGACCGCATGCTCACGCAATGCCGCACAAGTCGCTTTTCTCTTCAATTGCTCGCCGCCATGACGTGGCTTGCGTTGAATACGCAGCTTCCAGCCCAAGACCACTGGCCGCAGTTTCGTGGGCATGACGCACGAGGCGTATCTGAGAATGAGGCACTTCCCACGCACTGGTCGGCCACAGAGAATGTCGCCTGGAAAACGGACCTTCCAGGCCGCGGTTGGTCCTCGCCCATTGTCTGGGGCGAACGTGTGTTCCTGACGACCGTAGTGAACACCGGGACCTCGGAAGAACCTAAGAAGGGTTTGTACTTTGGCGGCGATCGGCCGAAGCCGCCCGAAGCGACGCACCAATGGAAAGCGTTTTGCCTCGATTTGAAGACGGGAGCGGTCGTCTGGGAACGATTGGTCCACGAGGGCGCGCCTGAGAGCTCCATCCATCTGAAAAACAGTTTCGCTTCAGAAACTCCCGTTACCGATGGCGAACGGGTGTATTGCTACTTTGGCAACGTGGGCGTGTTTTGTTTCGATCTGGAGGGAACCGCCTTGTGGACCCATCGCATCGAACCTCGCGAAACTCGATATGGTTGGGGCACGGCGGCTTCGCCAGCGCTGCACGCTGACCGGCTCTATGTGGTGAACGATAACGACAAAGACTCCTACCTGCTTGCACTCAACGCTCGCAGCGGAAAACAAATCTGGCGTACGCCGCGGGACGAGAAAAGCAATTGGTCGACGCCTTACATCTGGCGGCACGAATTGCGAACCGAGATTGTGACGCTCGGTACTGGGAAAGTTCGTTCTTACGATCTGGAGGGCAATCTGCTGTGGTCGCTGGAAGGAATGTCCAGTATTACGATTGCGACGCCCTATGAATATGGTGGGCGCCTTTACTTTAGCTCGGGTTATGTGCTGGATCCGTTGCGGCCGATCTTTGCCATTCGCCCCGGCGCCCAAGGCGATATTTCGCTGCGTGGCGAAGAGACGTCGAACGAGTGGATCGCGTGGTGCAACCATCAGTCGGCGCCGTACAATCCTTCGACGCTCGCATATCGCGATCGCTTGTACGTGCTGTACGACCGCGGATTGTTCGCCTGCTTCGATCCGGCAAACGGTTCGCCCATCTATCCTCCACAACGCATCCCCAACGGTCGTGCGTTTACTGCATCACCGTGGGCCTACGGCGGAAATGTGTTCTGCCTGAATGAAGACGGCGTAACTTTCGTGTTTGCTGCGAGCGATGAGTTCCGGCTGCTCCATACCAATTCGTTGGCCGACGATGACATGTGCATGGCCACGCCAGCGATAGCCGGAGACCGCTTGCTAATTCGAACGTCTGCCCGCTTGTACTGCATTCGGGCCAACACAAAATAGGCGTTTCTTTATGTTTTCGCAATGTCCGCTCGCAACAGGAGACGCCCTTGAACAAGAGGTCGCTGCTTTTACTGCTAGGGACAATCGTCGCCGCGATATTCCCCGGGAGGGACTCCTCCGCTTCGGACGCGGGACTCACCTTCCCTGCCGACGGCGGAATTGTTGACATTCGCGACTTTGGGGCGCGGCCGAACGACTTGATCGACGATACCGCCGCCATTCAAACAGCGCTAAATCAATACCCGAATGGCAATCGCATCATTTATGCGCCTGCCGGCGTCTGGATTGTGAGCGATACCTTGCGGTGGCCGACCGGCAGCGGCGGCAACGAGCAAAAGCGAACAATCCTGCAAGGCGCGGGAATGAAGTTGACCAAGCTCCGACTTCCGGATCACACCGCCGGGTTTGCGGGCGAACAACCGAAACCGCTGATCTGGACAGGAAATCGACCGGCCCAGCGGTTTCGGAACGCCGTGCGTGATCTGACGCTTGAAATCGGAGCCGGAAATCCCCGCGCTATTGGACTTCAGTTCAATGCGAGCAATCAAGGCGGGATCCGCAATGTAACCCTCCGCGCAGCGCCGGGATCCGGGTTGATTGGTTTGGATATGGGATTCACGGACGAAATCGGCCCGCTCCTGGTGCGCGGTTTAGAGGTCGAAGGGTTCGACGTGGGCATTAGCACCAAGTGGCCTGTCAACTCTATAACGTTCGAGAACGTGCGACTTCGCGGCCAACGGAAACTCGGATGGCATAACTACCATCAGATGATCTTCGTGCGTAACCTGACGAGCGAGAATGCCGTGACGGCGCTCTACAACGAAAAGGATTCCTGGGGGCACATAACGCTCGTCGACTCGCAGCTCCGGGGCGTCAATCCCGCGGAAAAGACGCCCGGAGTTTTGAACCAGCGTCATATGTACTTGCGAAATGTGCTCATCGACGGCTACGCAATATCCATTGACCATGCCGACAAAGGGCGTGACAAAGGCGATGTGGTGAGCGCCGGAGTCGTGCAAGAAGACACATCTCATACGAGCGTGAGGTCGCTATTTCGCGATGTAAAGGATCAAACCTTTGCAACGGCCGGCGCGATACAACATTTACCCGTCAAAGAAACGCCAGAAATTGCGTGGGGAGACCTCGAGAAAGATTGGGCGAACCTGACCGCCTTTGGCGCTGATCCGACTGGCGAATCCGATGCAAGCACCGCACTGCAAGCCGCAATCGACTCCGGCGCCAAAACGATCTACCTACCGGCGGGCGCCAACTTTCGCTTTGAAGGTGAAGTGCGGATTCGCGGCCCCGTGCAACGAATTATCGGTCTTGAAGGCCGGTTTTTCACCGAAGGCGCCGCCGTGTGGCGGCTTGTCGATGATCAGCACCCCCGCGGCTTGACCGATTCCCCCGCCGTCATATTCGAACGATGCACGAACCACAGCGGCGGGCCAAGTGTCACGCTGAAGCATGAGTCGCGACGCACGCTCATCGTTAGTTCATGGACCGGAATGCATGTGGAAGGTCGCGGCGACGGTGATATTTTTCTCGATGACTTTTGCGGGCGTTTGGACCTCCTCAAACCGGGCCAGCGGGCGTGGTGCCGGCAATTGAACATCGAGCACACGGGCGTCATGTGTCGAAATCACGGCGGCCGGTTGTGGATACTTGGCATGAAAACGGAGCGCATTGGAACGATTATCGAAACCGCCAAAGGCGGCGTCACGGACGCCGCAGGGATCTTCGTCTATTCCAACCAAGGTTGGGATGAAAAGGTTCCTGCATTGATCATCGATAATAGTACGGCGTTTTTGACGGGAATTTCAGAACGAAATTTCAACAATCAACCGGTGACGCTTTGGGTTCGAGAAACTCAGGGCGGGGACACGCGCGAACTAAGCGAACGTCCTTCGGTGTATTTGAGTCAGTGAGGCCCCTCGGTCAGCAACGCGAAATCGGGTAGCTTGTTCGCATTGGTCATCGAATCGCCCAGGAGCCGAGAGGAATTTCGGGGGTAAATTCGCGTATGCCAAGCTTACAGTTGGGTGCAGGGTTGCGCATGAAAACTGGTAAAGTGCGTCGCTGGTTGTTCGTCACATTCATCTCGGCGACCCTCACGGGGCAGGTGTTAGCGCAACCCCCGACGTCAACATCGTCAGACACCCTCGGTTCCAGGCAGTCCTCAGCAAACACTGCGAAAGCACCAAACGACGTTCAACCGACGAACGACTTCCCTCGCGACCTGGCTGCCGACGCCGCGGACTTTTTCGACAAGGTGAAGCTTGACGACCGCGTCGAGTCGATATGGACCCAAAACACATGGCGCCAAGGAACGTTTTTTCTCATCACCACCATCGCAGGCGTTATACTGGGCCGGGTCATTTCGGGCGTCTTGCGATTTCTCGGCAACCGACTTGTGCGGCGCGGATGGGAGCTGCGCGGACAAGTTTTTTTGGCGGCGGCCGCGCCGGCATGTTTAGCCCTCATCGCCACGGGGTTGTCGCTTGGCATACGCCAACTCGCGCTGGATCCAATGTTTCGCGCCGCGGCGAACACCGTCGCCATTGGTCTATTGCTCCTCATTGCATTGTTCTGGTACGCGTACAATCTGGTCGATGCCGTTGAGATTTTTCTTCGGCGATTCGCGCAGCGCACTGAGAGTCCTTTGGACAATCAGGTGGTGCCGTTGTTGCGCCGCAGTCTGCGATTGGTATTGATCACGGTCGGGGTGTTGACGATTCTCGAAGTGGTGTTCGGGGCAAACGTTGGCGCCGTCCTGGCAGGGTTCGGCATCGCGGGTTTGGCGGTTTCCTTGGCGGCGCAGGACTCGCTAAAAAATTTGTTCGGGTCGATCACGATCTTCTTCGACAAACCATTCCAGGTCGGAGATCGAATCATCTTTCAGGGGGTCGATGGCAACGTCGAAGAAATCGGTTTTCGGTCAACGAAGGTTCGTACGCTCGTGGGGAATTTGGTCACAATTCCCAACAGCGCCATCGTAAACGAGAAAGTGGAGAATGTCGGGCGTCGCCCCACCATCCAACGCGTGATGAATCTGACGTTGGCGTACGACACGCCGCCCGAGAAAATTGAAGAGGCGATTCACATCGTGCGGAGGTTGTTGAACGAAGAAGGAATTCGAGAACCAATTCACCCCCGCGTCGGCGCGAACGACTCGCCGCCGCGAGTCTTTTTCAACGAATTGAAGTCCGATGCGCTGAACCTTTTCGTGATCTACTGGTACGCTCCTCCCGACTGGTGGCCTTACATGGAGCATGCGCAGCGCGTGAATCTTGAAATCCTGCGACGGTTTACTGCCGCAGGCATTGAGTTCGCCTTTCCCACGCGAACCATCCAGTTCGCCGGAAACGAGCCGCAAGAATTAAGCGTCCGCCTACTCAATTCAGGCGACGCGTTCCCTTCATGACATGCGGCGTCGCATCTTGAGTTTTGTTTGCTCGATTGTCGCGCGCTTCCCCTAAATTTTGCGCAGTCCACCCAGACCGCGTCTTGACGTTAACGCCTATGCCGCTACTCGCAATTGCAAAAGCTAGGCAATCTAGAAAAACCTTACAGCGAACGACGGTTCTTCTCGATTTGCGTGCCGGGTGTGCCGATTTTTTCACCTAGCGGTTCTTTACCAATTTTTCTGGCCACGGGGGGCCTGCGCATGAAAACAAGTGTAGCATTTGGCGTGCTAAGTTTTGCGGCCGCGTGCGCCGCATCGACCCTTTTCGCTCAACAAATGAGCCCATCAGGGGCTTATCGTTTACCGTTAATGCCGATTTCCCACTTCCAAGAAGTGGGCGTCGAGCCGATGGCCGAAGACGACGCCCTTGGCAATTACGCGGGCGGCGCTTGCGGGACGGGTTCATGCTCCACAGGGTGCTGCGACTCGCTTGCTTGCGGCAGCTGCTGCAACTCATGTGGATGTGAGTCTTGCTGCTGCGACTGCGGCTACGTCCATCGAAGCGGAATTTTTGGCGAATTCCTCCTCATTCGGCCTCGCGATCAGGAAATTGCCTTTGCGGTTCCTGGCCAAGCGCCGACCATTGTGAACGGTCAACCGCAAATCGCCGTTCCGCAAGGCGCCACGTTGGTGCTCGATCCGGATTATCAACCAGGCTACCGCGTTGGGGTGGTCGGGGCGTTGGACGAACGCACTAGCGTCATGTTGGCGTACACCACGCTGGAAGCCCAAACGGAAACTGGTCGGACGCTAACCGCCGACGAGATCGCTCAAAACATGTCGATGTTCCCCTTGTTGTTGCATCCTCGCGCCATCCTGCCCGATCAAGTGACCAACGTAGCAACCCAAGGTCGTATGGATGTCGATTTTGACATCCTTGATCTTGATACCCGCATGCTGCTGTACGATACCGATACGATTGCGATCAATGGTTTTGGTGGTGCGCGTTGGGCCAACTTAGATCATGTCATCGAAGCTTCGTATGGCGTCAATGGCGCGACGATTGTTAAAGGTGGTTCGCAATACGACGGTCTTGGAGCCCGCGGTGGTTTGGACGGTGAGTTCCGTTCGCAAAGTGGTTTCGGAGCTTACGGACGCGGCGCCATGAGCTTGATGTACGGCGCCGGCCGTGGCGACTACCTGCAATACCAAATCAACAACCAGGCCAATCCACAAGTGTTCACCAACGCGAAGTACGACCGGCTCTCGCCGATTCTCGACTTCGAGATGGGCGTGGACTGGGTCAGCCCCGGTGAAAGCGTACGCTTCGCCCTCGGTTACATGACCAGCGTCTGGTTCAACATGGTCACCGCCCGCGACTATATGAACGGCGTGATCACCAATCAATTTGACGACTTCAGCGATACTGTCACCTTCGACGGCCTCACGGCTCGTGCCGAAGTACGCTTCTAAGACTTAAGACGCGAAAAATCGAACCGCACGAACAAGACGCCGCAACCCTGTGGGTGCGGCGTCTTGCCGTTCTTGACGCCTCCTCGCTCTCAGACAAATCACGGCCCGCATCCCATCTGCCGAAAAAGAGGGTTTAAGTGCTGGGCGGGTCGTGGTGTGTGGCAATCATATCCGGCGCGATGGAGGGATGGTGTGTAGCAGATAGGCAAAAGTGTATGGGACCGCCCACGTCCGGAGCGGCAAGGAGTCGCTGCGTCAGTTGGTGGGGGCAGAACTCGACACAAGCCCGATTAGGTAGTGTGGACATTTATAGGATGTCGATGACCAAGGCATCGAGCCAGACGAAGCCGGCGAAATTCTTGGTCGTCTTTTCATAACGAGTCGCCACGCGGCGGAACTGTTTGATGCGGCCGAAGAACCGCTCGACCTGGTTCCGGTGCTTGTAGCGCTGGCGGTCGTAACGCTTCTTCCTCGTTCGGTTTTGGTGAGGCTTAAGGCAGGCCTTGGCGCTCAACTTCTTGACCAGCGTTCGAGTTTCGTCGCCGTCGTAGGCGGTGTCGGCGAGAACATGCTCGATCTGTCCCCGCTCGAATTGGGCCAGCAACTCACGACCGTGCGGGCCATCGCCGTCCTGGCCGGGGCTCAGCCGCATGCGAACTAGATGTCCCTGGGCGTCAACGGCCGCATGGACCTTGGTATTCAGCCCTCCTCGAGACCGCCCGAGGCCGCGGCGGTGGTCCGCGTCCTCTTTTTTTCGCCGGCTCGACGCCGACCGCCCACGCCCGCCACAGGCACTTTGATCGAGGTGGAGTCCAGCTGCAGTTCGCTGAGGTCCGGCTCACCGAGTTGTCGGGCCAGCTTCTGCCAAACGCCCAGCGCGCACCAACGAGGGAAGCGCCGCCAGACGCTGTTCCACTTCCCGAATCGCTCGGGCAAGTCACGCCACGGAATCCCCGTCTTGGCGACAAA